>NZ_KB890459.1 GCF_000373105.1 Neolewinella persica DSM 23188
AACCCTGCAACATGAGCAAAGCGAACCCTACTGCAACACCAGCGGCACCACTTTCCCCTCAGGCGTAAGGTACATGAACTGCTTTTTAACTTCTACGATTTTCTGTGGTGCCACCGGTGCCTTCGGCGGGTGAAGGGTAAACCGGACCTTGAGGCTGTAGGTAAACTGAGCGGCCGGCTCCAACAGATCTGGATTGATCACCAGGTCGTAATCGTTTGCGGGGATGGCCTGGTAGAAGCTCAGGGTTGGTTTATCTACATTAGTCACCACTGCGTTCGCGGTTTCCTGCTTCGTCAGCTTTTGGGAGGCGTGGGCGGAGTAGGTTTCGTAACGCTCTCCGGGGTAAACCACCCAGGCACTTTCGGCGGCATGCTGGAGAGCGGTGTCCAGGGCGATGCCATTTTTGGCGTATTGTTCTTTAATGCCGTCCAGGTACTCAAACGCCATTTTACGCAGTTCTTCGTAGATTTTTTGCGGCTCATTTACGGCATAGTCAACTTTAATGATGTCGTAAATTTCTTCTTCGGCGGCCTCCGTTATGATCTGGTCCAGTAGTTCTGCCTTGCGGTAGCGGATGTGGAGGTTCTTTTGAAGATTAAAGCCGGTGGGCACCTCCGTCAGGGTCTTTTTTGAGAAGATCTTTTTCTCTTCATTATAGGCGTAGGTTGGCAGAAAATTGACCATGTCGATGTAGATATCGTCTTCATCAATACCCAGAGCCTGCAAGGCTTTGGTTACGGCGCTTAGTCGTTCGTTCATGGCCTGATTCACGTCTTTTGCGGTCTTGCCTGACTGAAAGACACTAAAGATAGCTATGTGTGCATCTGCCTGCTGGTTACTTAGCGCATTCACCGTCATTTCGATGATGTTCTGGTCGGGGTTAAGGTCAGCCGCTCGTTGTACACTTCGAAAGGCGGGCTGGTAATTGGACAAGGCCTGGGGGCGCTGGTTCCGGTAATTGCCCATCACCTGGGCGGATAGATGGAAAGTACCCAGGCAGGTAATAAAGAGCAGTAGGTAGCGCATGAAACAGGGGATTTATGGTTGAAGAAGAAAGAATTGATGGCGCGGCCGCAGGGGCAAGGAAGGTTTCTGGAAAGCAAGGTTTTACTCGCCAGAAACTTGACTTTAACTACTGGAAGCCACGTTGTCCGGTGGCAAAACTAAGGGCCTGTTTTTTGGGAGAACCCCGATTTCTCTGTACAAAAAGGCCGTTTTAGGTATAGTCACGGGCACATTGGGGGCATTGACAAAGTAGTAGGCTTCGTTCACAAAGTCTGGCGAAGCGCTTTTGGGTTCTGGACCTCCCGGTCCAGCCGAAGACCCGCCAGATCGGGAACCTACGCGCCTAACGGCCCATTCACCAAGTCAACCGGCCCGTTCACAAAGTCCAGCTGGCGCAGCGTGCTTCCACCACCGACTTTTGTCCTTGTCAACCCAATTCACCGAAGCCAAAAGCTTCCCTAAAACATCGACATGAAAATCCCTTCCACCTTTACCTGGCTTGCCGCTGCCGTACTAACCGCAACCCTGGCCGTCTTTACCCTAACCAATTTGTTTTCCGGCACCTGGATCTCAGCGCCCCTCTCCCCCACTGCTGCCGAAAGTACTTTGCCTGCTCCTGCGGCCGCGCCTGCTCCGGAAAATTCAGCAAATCGCATCCAAATCGCCTTTCTACTCGACACTTCCAGCTCGATGGATGGCCTCATAGACCAGGCTAAAGCCCGCCTGTGGAACATCCTCGGCGAAATCCTGAAAGCAGAGCGGGACGGGCAGTCTCCCGCCATTGAAGTGGCCCTGTTCGAATATGGAAACAGTGGTCTGCTACCCCAAAAAGGATACATCCGTGAAGTGTCCTCCCTCACTACCAATGTGGACAATTTCAGTGAAAAGCTTTTCGGCCTTAAAACTGGTGGTGGCGACGAATTTTGCGGCCACGTGATTCTTACCAGCACCGAGCAGCTGCAGTGGGACGAAGACGCCAACACCGTCAAACTTATATATATAGCCGGCAACGAATCCTTCCTCCAGGGCAACGTCAGTGCAAAAGATGCCCTGACGAAAGCCCGTAATAAAGGCATCGTAGTCAACACGATTTTCTGCGGCGACCCCAACACGCCCGACGGCAAAACCTGGCGCATCGCCCTCACCGATAAAGACGGGGACTTCTTCTCCATCAACCAGGACGAAGCAGTGGTCTTCATCCCCTCTCCCTACGATGACGCCATCGAAGAAGGTAACCTTCGGCTGAACGGCACCTACATCCCCGTAGGGCAACAAGGCATTGCGCTTCAGGAAAACCAGGTTCGCCAGGATGCCAACGCCGCCAGCTATGGAAAAGCCAACCTGAGCAGCCGGGCTAAGTACAAAGCCAGCGCCAACTACACCAACGCCAGTTGGGATCTAGTGGATGCCTATTCGGAAGACAAGGAACGGGTCATGAAGGACAAAGCTACCCTACCAGACTCTCTGCGGACCCTCTCAGATGAGGTGCTGACCGCAAAAATTGCCGAAATGAAGGCAGAACGTCTTGCCCTGCAAACCTCCATTCAGGACCTTACCAATAAACGTGACGCCTTCGTTGCCGAAGCACGCAAAACAGCCGCCGGCACCGAAGACAACACCCTCGGCTCGCGCATTAACGCAAGTGTAAGGAAACGGCTCATCGAAAAGAAATATGTTATTAAGGAATAACCCCAGACACAGGCCCGGAGGGCCGTCTCTTGTAGCGAGGGGTAAGCGATGGTCCGCAGGACCAAGCGCAGCCCCTCGTTTTCGTTATCCAATCCTACCTAAACCCAAGCGTCCGGGTATGTATCCCATCCTTGAGGCTATCCAGGCTACCTCCATCAATAAGGATGTCTTCCCGCAAAGTAGAAACCGTACTGGTGATCATACCGAGGCCACCGGTTAAATTGGTATAAGGGGAAAGTGCCTGCGAGCTAGTGAGCCCTGCATTGGCATTTTCCTGCAAGCGACGGTCAAGTACGGCCTGACCAGAAGCGGAGATCCGAAGATCGAAATTCTGAAACCGGCGGACAACACCATTTTCGGGCTCCAAGGCATTCCCGATAAAACGGTAGAAGCTTTCGTTCAAAACATCGTAGCGTACTAAATTGTCGGACGTTTGGTCTCCGCCAGGAACAAAACTATTAGCGAGGTTCCACTCCAGGCGTACGTCCCGGTTTCGGCTGGCGTCTGCGGGGAACAACTCACGGATATCCATAAAGATGGTGACGTCATAGATGGCAGCACCAACTTCCTTTGACCAGGTCATCGCCAGGGGACGCTCGTAATCGTCTATCCGTACCATTTCGTTTGGACGGTTAATGGTGATGGAGTTAATGATTTTTGTTTCCGCTACCGCGTCGGTTTGGCCGGGTCGGGTGATCAACAGGCGAACATCGTCTCCACCATCGAGGTCAAATTCACTGTCAAGGACGGTATAGAGGATGTTGGGAGAAGTAGCGAAAACGCCGTCTTCGCGGTTCAGCTCAAAGTCTTCACCGTTAACCCGCTCAAGTTCGGTAATTCTGCTATCGGTAAGGTTTTCCAGAAAAACGCTGGCTTCTCCACTACCGTAGTAAATAGAATCAGCGATGGCAGCATTCTCTTCGGCATTACCGCCTGCCTGCAAAAAAGCCTTTTGGACCCGAACGAAATGACGATCATCGTCGGGGTTCAGGAAGGCATAAGCCACCGGAATGTCCTGATAATCACCCTCAAGGGTAAATTCATCACGACAGGAACAGAGGACGAGAAGACAACAAGCAATCAGGGATAGACGGAACATAATTGGCGTGGTTCTTTGGTAGGTTGGAACTTTGGGCGGCAAAGATAGCTAGAATGGATGGTTGGTTTATTGGTTTGTTGGTCTTTTGGGCGTCTGAACTGGCGGGGGCGGGTTTACCACTGAGGCGCTGATGCTCTGAGCAGTCAGGCTAAGAAAAGTAACCATTAAGGAGGTTTACGGACCGATACTGAAAGTATGTCACGATAGTGCTCCAGGCCCAGCCCTCGTTTAGACTCGTGGTACAGAAGGTTTTTCCGAAGGCGGGCATGCGGTGGTAACTACTGGAAAGCTGGCGGGCACGAGCCGTTGCGGATGAGTCCATTCTACCCGGAAGCTGCGTAGCAGGACATACGGGAAAAACCTTTTCACCAATCATACCTTTTGAAGGCCAGAGAGCAGCCAGCTACACCGCCTTTACATCTCGTCAATATTGTCACTTATTTTGGTGGGCATGTTTCTCTGGCGATGGCTTACCTGGTCAAGATCACCTTCTTCCAACCGTTGACTGAGCCAGCTGCGGCACTGGCTGAAGTTATCGAAAATATAACTGTCGTCAACGAGGCCGGGGATGAGGTTGATACGTTCCATCATGGAGCGTACCTGGTCGTTCATGCCGGTGAATACGACGGCAACACCTCTGTTTTGTAAGTCGAGAATGGCATCTTCCATTGCGTAGAGTCCTGATTGGTCGATATAAGGAACCCTTCCCATACGGATGACGAGCACCTCAAGGTTCGGAAGTGCCTGAATGATGGTTTGGAACGAAGAGACAAAGCCGAAAAAAATTGGCCCGTCGAGGTGCTTGATGAACACCCGGTCTCCGATGCGGTCAACGAGGTCTCCTTCGTCCGCCCAGGGCTTTTCTATGCTAAAGTCACTGATTGATTCGGAGCTTGCGCCTTTCTCAGCCTGATCAGCGCTTTTCTTCATAAAGAGCAAGGTAGCCATAATCATACCCACCGCGACGGCTTCGAGTAGACCGACAAAGACGGTCAGGAAGAGAACCACCAGCATCTCACTACAGCATCGCCAACGGGTACCGAGCGGAGGTGACGGAAGCCTTTATAATCAATAATTCCAATACCCACCGTGAGGAGAATACCGGCCAGAACCGCCTTGGGAATAAACTGAACGATACCGCTAAGACCTAACAATACAGCAAGCAGGAAAACCCCCGCGATCATACCGGAAATCTTGGTTTTACCGCCACTTTCTACGTTAATGACGGTACGCATGGTAGCGCCCGCACCTGGAAGCCCGGCGATGAAAGCAGCCCCCATGTTGCCGATACCCTGCCCAATTAGTTCCTGGTTGGGGTCGTGTTTCGTTTTGGTAATGTTGTCCGCAACAACGGAAGTGAGGAGGGAGTCGATAGCGCCAAGGGCGGCAAGCGTTGCACCAAATTTCAGGATGATACCCAGGTTACCTAAGTCAAACATAGCGGCAAAGAAGCTAAGTTGAATCATGGGCAGGCCTTGCTCTACCTCACCGATTACTGGCACCGTTCCCGGCGCCATGAAGAAATAAGCACCAACGGATATAATGACGAGTGCCACCAGACTGGAGGGGAGTATTTTCGTAATTCGCTTGAAGCCATAGATGATTCCAATGGTGGCCATGGCTAGTAAAAAATTCATCCAGTTGATGCCGTTCGGGGTAGAGAATGGCCGGGTAAACAGTTGAAAAACGCCTACCGTTTTCTTGGACTGACGACGGACGAGGCGCTGGGCTTTGTCCTCAATATCGGCTGATGTTACTTCTTTGAACCGCTCACCGGTTTCCAGGATAACCGCACCGTCCATTACTCCCTTAAAAACGCCATCTTGTTCTTCTTCGCGAATGATTCCTTCCAGAATTTGCTCTTCCGCCTGTGGCTTACGTTCGTTGACAAGCTGGGCGTCCTTTCCCGCATCGTAGCCCAGGAGCGGAAACAGCTGGGTAATAATGATGATCACGCCGATACCAGACATAAAGCCGGAGACGACCGGATAGGGAATGTATTTTATATAACGGCCCAGCTTAATGATACCAAAAAATACTTCTAAGGCCCCCGCGATGAAGAAAGTGGCGAGAATAAGCGGCAGCGCTTCCTGGACGGACCCTGCCCCGGTCTCGATGATCGAACTGGAGATAACGGAAGCGGAGACAACCGTCATGGGGGCGGTAGGGCCGGAGACCTGGGTGGCCGTACCTCCGAACATGGCGGCCAGGATGGCAATAGCTATGGCGCCGTAGAGCCCGGCCATAGGGCCCAGGGCCGTCTGGTCGCCGAACGCAAGAGCGAGCGGGAGTGCTACGATACCGGCGGTAAGACCGCCCAGAAAATCACCTTTTATATTTGAAAAATCGAAGCTAAAGGGATTAGTCATAATCAATTTTGATAGTGATAAATTTAGTAGTCAGGCTTCGGGAGCAATACTTCCCTGCCCCTTTGCTTTTCAACTTCTACATGGCACCTGCGACCGCGCCCACCTTATTGTACAAAAATTGCGGCGCGATCGCAGGTACAGGGTTAAGGTTGCCAAAGCAAAGTGAAACAAGCCTGGAGGCTATTTAGGCAAGAAAATAGGGCATTTTACTCAATACGGATGCCCCGGGTAGTAAATGATATTCCCTGCTGCCCGTAATCGGTAATAAAGACACCCTCGAAAAAGGGATCATGCGTGCCTTTAGGCTTCCGCCACTCAAAGACAAAGTTGTCTCCGGTACCTCCTTCCAGATCGTTCGCTCCGATGATGATTTCAAGCGTTTCTAATGGCGCCAGGAATACTGGCTTATCGAAATAACTCCGGATGTTGGTTCCGTCTGTTTTGTGGTAGATAGCTTTCTCGATGAAGATGGAATCCTTCGGGTTAATATTGCGCATACTTATGGTGCCCGTCAACTTCATCTTACTGTGCTGAGACTTCACGTATATTTCAGAATAACTAGAGAGGTACGTGCTGCCCGTTAGCAGAGAATCACGGGGTGTGAGGTCAATCTGGCGCAGTTCCCAGTCCTGTTTCGGAATGGAGGTGACCGGTATGGCTTTCGCCGGAGGATCGCAGCTGACGACGGAAAAGCATAAGCATAAAAGGGCTACCGCAACAACGCTATGAGTTTTCATCCGGACCAATTTTTGGTGTGTAGAGAACAATGAACTGAATAATGATAGCCATGACAATCAGGGCACCTATCTCTAACTGGGTAAACAAGTGCGCAGACCCAAGTGCTTTTTTACTTTCGTAGAGTTCTCTTTTGCCCTCCTCTACCTGAATATCGGCCAGTTCGTCCAGCTGTTCGCGTACGGCCATGAGATCAGTTTTCAACTTTCCGGCAGATTCCTGCCCCGGAGTAGCGGATGCTTCCGTTGATTGAAGGTCTTCTAAACTATTTTTCAGGCTATCAAAGAATATCTTTTCCTTTGCCGTTAGCTTGGTAGCAGCAAATAGCTCGATGTATTCCTCTATCCGTTCGTTGTTAGAACTGTAATTACCGATCGGCTGATCAACGCCAAGTTTAGCGTAGGCTATTTCTTTTTGTGCCACTTCTTTGGAGATATCATAAATGATGTCCTGTGCGATTATTCGATCAGCGTAGATGGTTTCGATCGACGCTTCGATGATCAGGAAGTTCTGTCGGTCAATTAGGTTGGTCGCTATTACAAGCAGAAATACAAGGGCAATACCAAGTATCCATTTTATTTTATTAAAGAGCGTCATAATGGTTGAATTTGGTTAGAAGAAGATGGTGCTACGCAGAAGGGCGTTCGAGTAAATCGACCAGCCCTTGTTCAGAAGGAGACTGGGGAAAATTAGCCGAATATCCCCTTTGGTATAGTGCAGCTGCAGTACGTCCACCAATTGCAAGTACCCGCGTGGATGCAGCCAGCTCCTGTTGGTCCAGGTATGCAGCGACGTTCAGCGGGCTGGTAAAAATAAAAACGTCTGCCCGAATCGGTTCCTTAACCGGTACGGGTTCATTATTGTAGCATATGGCATCCAGTACCGTGACGTGCTCGTCAAGCAGGCGTTGTATTGTAAGCAGGGAGTTCCTGGCGCGGGGGAAGAAAACCCGGTCTCCTTCGGCGACTGCTTTGAACTGTTCGGCTACCCGTGCGGGCGAACCTTTCCCTACAAAATCTGCTCTACCGGTGAGCTCCCGCAGGGTTTTGGCCGTCCCCTCCCCGATCGCCGCCAGGCGAACGTTATCGGGCAAGATTGCTGAGAAAAGGCAGAATTCGGCGGCTTTTGAACTGTAGAAGAACCACCAGTCAGCTTCGGCGGGTACCTGAAAGGGAACTTGCTGAAACTTCAGCAAGGAGCGCCCCGTAATTGAGTTGCCGGAAACGGTTGCCCAGTGCCGGAGGGCACTGTCCGCTTTCAGGTTCCTGGTGACGAATACCTTACTGGGAGCAGTAGCCTTGCCAGACCTTTTGTTCGGAGATTGGCCCAGTAGCTTAGTCGTCCAGACCCAGAGCATTTCTTCCAGATTATCTCCAATATCCTCATCATTTTCAAGGTCCGTAAGGCGGGGAAGATGTCTGGCAAAAAACGGATGGTCGTGCGCCATTTCAAATATGGAAGAAGCTAAAGCCTTTGGATGCTTGAACTGAGGGTGAATCCGAAGGATCAGCTTGCTGATTTCTTCGGTAAGTCCCTTATAACCCAGAAACAGGCCTTTGCGGTTTTTCTGGTCAACGAGTTTGGTCCGATAAGCTTTAGTTCCTTCGTTAATGACCAGCTGGTGCAGTTCCCATTGATCGATGTAGTCGACCCCTGACTTACGGGAATAGGGCCTGACCAACACTCCGATGGCGGCTTTTAACCGCAACCAAGGATCACGTTCCTGAAGCACCTCCTGAATGACTAGGTGATGCACCCAATCCCAGTACCAATTTGTGAGGTACAAAAGTAATTGGTTCTTATTGCTGAAGTAACGATACACACTGGCCTCCGCAGAACCAATCTCTTCGGCTAGTTTTTTAAACGTAAAGTCTTCCAACCCAACCCTGTTCATCAAAAGAATGCTGTTGGCAAGGATTCTCTTCCCTAGATCCGTTCCCTGAGGATCAGAAATGTAGAGTGCGGGAGGGGGGAGAATTCTTACCTGAATAGCCATGACGGAATTTGGTTGATTAATGCCTTTTGTCTTACTGGTTGTGATGGGCTTTGGCTCTCCGGTTCTTATAGCGTGGGCCCGTCAGCTTGCGGCGGGCAGTGGTTGGCGCAGCCGTGGTATCTGCCGAAACCGGTACCCGCTTTTTGTTTTTGTACGCAGGACCGGTTACCGTTTCCTTTTTGCTAGCCGTAGCGACAGGCGCATTGCGATTAAATACCGCAAGCCGACCAGCAGCATTGGGATTCTTGTGGTGAGGACTACGGGTCAGTTTCTTTTCGATCTGCTCTAATTTCGCTTGATCCGTACCATTGGGCAGGGAATCAATAACTATTGAGGCCGAAGTCGTACTTGCCATAAGGCTTACCGTTGATAGCATAAATACGAACAGGGTGATGATTATTTTGCAATTAAACATAATTCTATGATTTGAAGTAATCAATCGTTTTACACCAAGAGAACAATACTCTCACCACACAAGACGATAGCTTTACTATCACATAGTGTAAGATTACTGTCAAACCATTTTAGTTGAAGGGTATTTGACTGTGGGACCAGAGCAACGGCAAGCTCGGTCAGCGAAGTCTTCGCTCGTCGGCTGAAGCAGCAGGAAATACATGATTCCTCCGCCTAGCGAATAATTTGTTGAGGACTGCCCCCCACCCGGTCTCTCGGAGGATGAGTGACCTTGCGATTGCCCTGGCCGAGGGATTACGGGGCCTAGCTTCAATGCAGCGGTAAGGCGGGCGGGCACGCTGGTTAAAGTGTATTTCCAACATCTAGGTCCAAAGACCATTAAGTGCTGAACACTGATTCCTGCCGCCTAAACCTTTCGTGTCTTCAAACGGATGGCATTACCAATCACCACGACATCAGAAAAGGCCATGAAAAGGGCCGCCCACATGGGGTTGAGGAAGCCCAGCGCCGCCAGCGGAATGGCCACGATGTTGTAGCTGAAGGCCCAAAACAACGACTCTTTAATGGTACGAAGGGTGAGGTTGGCTACTTTACGGCCTTCGGTGAGTAGGCTTAGGTCATCGCGGAGCAGGACGATTTGTGCGGCGTCCAGCGCGGCGGCGGAGCCGCCGCCAAGCGAGATCCCCAGGTCGGCGCGGCTGAGCGCCGCCGCATCGTTGATGCCGTCGCCGACCATGGCGGTCGGCTTTTCAGCGCTTAACGCAGCGATCCGTTCCAGTTTTTGATCGGGGAGTTGTTCGGCGTAAACTTCGTTGATGCCCAGTTCACGGGCAACGAGCTCTGCTTTTGCGGTACGGTCTCCAGTCAGCAGGGTCGTCTCAATGCCTTGTTTAACCAAACCTTGCACCAGCGCCCGCGCCCCCGGACGTAAATCATCCGACAGGGACAAACTGGCCAGATAAGCTCCGTTCTTCAAGAGCACGACGTCTGCTCCATCCGGAACCGCTACCTCGGCGGGTAATTTGCGCACTGCACCCAAATAATACTTGTCCCCTGTTTTATCCGAGGCTTCCAATCCAAGGCCGGGCGTCTCTTCCACAACGAGGTCGGCCGATACAGGGGGCAGCGGCTCCTCCTCCAGAAAATTGCGGATACTTTCGGCAATCGGGTGGCTGGAGTATTGCTCCATGGCATGGATTAGGGACCGGACCGCTCCCTGGTCTGCACCAGAAGCCACTGCGAAGTTGTTCACTTTCAGTTCGCCCGTAGTCAGCGTACCCGTCTTATCGAACACCATTCTTTCAATGCCCGCAAACCTTTCCACCGTACTTCCCCCTCTTACGAGTACTCCCAGGCGAGCGAGCCGGCCGACCCCCACCATTACAGCAGTTGGTGTTGCTAGCCCCATGGCACAGGGGCAGGAAATAAGCAATACGGCAATGGCGTTCATCAGGGCCTGGGTCGCCGTGGCATAACCAGTAAGCCAGCCCAACAAAAACGTAAGCACTGAAATGCCGATCACTACCGGTACGAAAATCGCGGACACACGATCCGCAAGTCTTTGCAAACTGGGCTTATCTGCCTGTGCCGTTTTGACCAGGTCGATTATTTTAGCCAGCGTACCATCCTTGTAGCCCGCAGATACTGCATAGGTTGTTTGTCCGGAGACAATGATGCTCCCCCCAAGGAGCACATCGCCGACACCCTTTTCTTGCGGCAGGCTTTCCCCGGTCAGCATTGCTTCGTTTACCGACACGGTGCCCTCCAATATTTTGCCGTCCAGTGGTACTTTATCTCCGGTATTGACCCGTAAGTGATTACCAACCTGAACTTCCTCGACGGGCAGAGAAACCACTGCCCCGCTGGCGGTGATCCGCCGGGCGTTCTCCTCCTGCAGGTCAGAAAGTGCCCCAATGGCCGTAGTGGTCCGTTCCACCGCCCTTGCCTCCAGCCAGTTGCCGATCAGGACCAGCGTAATGATGGTCGCAGCGGTTTCGAAGAAGTAATAGTCGGGGTTTTGCCAGGCCAGTCCGACCAGACTATAGATGAAGGCGGCCGTTGACCCAAGGAAAATCAGCACGTCCATATTGAGCATGCGTTCGCGCAGTCCGGCAAACGCAGACCTACCGAAGTACAAGCCACCAACGAGATAAACCGGCCCGGCCAGGGCCAACTGTACCCAGCCATTGTGCATCAAACCAATGTGTACGCCGAAGGTCATAAGCAAGTGGGCGAGCAGCAAGGGCGCGGTTAAAACGGCGCAGAAAACCAGTCGGCGGCGGGCCTTGTCTTCGTGTTCATGGGCGTGGCCATGATGGTCTTCTCCATGTGCGGGCTCATCGACTACGGTAAAGCCCAGTCGCTTGATCCCGGCACGTACCCCATCCATATCAAGGGCAGCATCATCCTGACGATAGCGAACTTCCTTGGTCTGGAAATTTACCAGGACATCTGACAGGCCTTTTCGCTCCAGAAAACGCTGAATAGACATGGCGCAATTATTGCAATCCATCCCTTCAACCTTCATTTCTATGATTTCCCGCTGCTTATTCACGAACTAATGTTGTTTTGATACTTTATACTAGTATTAAACGCGGACACCCCGCAATAAGTTAACCAACCAACACACGCTATGCGTTACTTTAGCCAACTCATTTTACTTTTTCTGGTGCTTCTATTCACCGCTTGCGGCGGTGGAGAGGCCACTACTGAAACTACCGACGATACGGCAACGGAAGCTGTTCCGGAACCGGCCATGAAGGCTGTCGCACTCGCCCCCATGCCCGCCACCAAGAGTTTCCCCGACGCCAAGATCGATGGCTGGAAATACAGGGATGGAACCTTCACCTACGAAACCAGCGGCTACGAATTTGCCGTCCCTACCCCAGACGCAGGTTCCATCATGTGCGCCAACTCAGGTAAAGGCCAGCACGCTCACCTGATCATCGACAACGAACCGTACATCGCGAAGTACGAACCGACCTTCGAACAGGCCGTTGCGGATGGAGAGCACCATATCCTAACCTTCCTTAGCCGGAGCTACCACGAGTCTATCAAGAACGGTCAGGCCCACAGAGCCGTAAAAGCGACTACGATGAAAGGGAATTTTACCGAAATTGCTGAGATAAAAACGCCAATGCTCTTTTACAGCCGCCCGAAAGGAACCTACGTCGGGAATAAGGAGACTCAAAATGTGATGCTGGACTTCTTCCCCGTAAATGCTCCATTGGGTGCCGAATACCAGGTTAAAGCAGTAGTTAATGGCCAAGACGAATTCATGATCGATGAATGGCGCCCCTACTACCTGACCGGCCTGCCCATGGGAGAAAATACCGTAGAGCTGACCCTGATGAAAGACGGCGTTGCGGTGGACGCTCCGCTGAATCCGGTTACCCGGACCTTTAATTTAGAAGCTGATCCTGCAGGAAAGTAGTCGGTAGTTTTTTTAGTTCATAGTCGGTAGTCCGTAGGGCTGATCAGAATATTTCAATATTACGTTCTACCGACTATAGACTACCTGACTAATCTTACCTTTGTGCCGTGCAGATGAATGACCAGAATACACCAACGGAAGGCCCGAAGAATTTGGCTTCCATTCGAGACCGGGGGATTGCCTTTTTGTTAGATCGCCTGTTTGTGCTTCCCTTTTCGTTGGGAGCTATTTACGTTCTGATTTACCTGAAGTCTCTTCCACTGGTACTGGCTTGCATTGTGGCTGAAGCGGCGTACAAGCCAGTCTTGGAAGCAGTCTATGGCTATACCCTGGGCAAGAAGGTGATGAAGATCAAAGTTATCAGTCAACACACCCACGGACCAATAACCTGGAACCAAAGTTTTCTCCGGTTCACCCCCTGGGCGCTGGCGGCTTACGCGGCAATTTTTGTCATGATCCGGTACTTTCAAACACCGGGAGCGCTGGAGCTGGAGACCATCGAGCAATTCCTTGAATTCAGGGTAAATCACCCATTGTCCAACAGTTTTCTGATTGGGATGATAAATTCCCTTTGGATCTTCTCTGTAATGTGGATATTTTCTGATTCGCAGAAAAGGGCATTGCATGATCGGCTGGGGAAAACACTGGTGGTTAAAGAAGTAGAAGCTAGTAGTCAGGAACCAGGAGCTAGAAACTAAGGAATGCTCCCAGGTCAAGCAAGAGCCACTGTTCAACCTAAGAAGGCCGTCGCGCAATGCGTGACGGCCTTCTGGTTTTTAGCTTCTTAGTTTCTGGTCCTCCAGCCCCTAACTTTTCTGCCCGCTAAAATGATCCTCCTTCCGCTGGAAGAGCACATTGAAAGAGGTGAGCGAGCCATAAATACGGGTAATGTATTGCTGCAGGTTTACTTTCTCTTCGTCGGACAAATTGCTGGCGTTTACCCGTTGTTCCATAACCCGGAGGCGGTCACGCACCATCACAATTTTGTGAAAGAAGGTGTCTATGGGCATTTCTTTATTGGCAAGGCCATCCTCCCCAGGCTGGAGAATCAGGGTGCCGTCGATCCACTTATCGCCTAGTTTAGTAGTTTCCTGAATACCGTTGTAGGTGCGTAAGATGCGAACGAGGGCTTTCTCCGCTTCGTTAAAGGAAGCTACTTCCTCTGCTTCAATTGCTTCGATCACTTCCCACTTATCGTATTCCCGGCCTACCGTTTTTATGCCGTATTGCATGAAAGTTACGTCGTATGCTGCTTTGTAAAGCTTGATAATTACGCCGTCACCGAATGCCGGATGACGAACGCGGCTACCTACTCCGAGGGTGGTTATTTCGCTCATGGGGTTGTTTTTATTTCCTGGGAGCGAAAGTAAGGAGAAGTCAGCAATTGGGGGCGCGGCCGCAGGTACAGGGTTAAGTTGACAACATTAAAGGGATAAACCAGTGTTGGCCCGGCAACTATCTTTTCCAGGCCTGTATCCTGATCGCTAAAACCTGAGTCCTGTTCACTAAAAACTGAACCCTTAATACTGATTCCCGATTTCCTACCTTTGGCCAAAGTCAAATTCTACCCATGCTATTCCGACTAATCCTCACCATCATGCTCACCTCCTTCCTCACCGCTGCCAACGCTCAGGCTGACCCGGTACCTTATGCCTTGTTTGACAGCAAGGGCAAACGGGCCAAGTACAAAAAGCTGGCCAAAGCCGCTAAAGCCGCCGACATTATACTCTTCGGGGAAAGCCACAACAGCGCTATTGCCCACTGGCTCCAAAATGTAGTGGCGCGCGATTTGCGGGCCGCTGGCCCGCTAAGCATCGGTATGGAGATGTTCGAGTCCGATCAGCAGATTGCACTAGACCGCTACCTGGCCGGAGAGATTAAAGCCGAAGCACTGGATTCGGTGGGTGAAGGCCTGTGGAATAACTTCAAGACCGATTACCAGCCGCTGGTGGACTGGGCGGGAGAAAACGATGTTCCCGTTATCGCCAGCAACGTTCCCCGAAGGTACGCCCGCGTAGTCTTCAAGGACGGTTTTACCGGACTGGAGGCGCTGTCGGCCGAAGAGAAAAAATTACTGCCTACCCTACCCGTTCCCTACGATGCTACCCTACCCGGCTACGTCAAGATGTTGGAAATGATGCCCGGTGGCCACGGCGGAGAGACCTTCCCCATGGCCCAGGCCATCAAGGACGCCACCATGGCACATTTCATTGTTGCCCGCAAACAGGCCGGACGCAGGTTTCTCCACCTCAATGGCAGCTATCATTCAGATAATTATGAAGGAATCGGCTGGTACCTGAAGCAGTACGCCCCGGAACTTAAAGTGATGACGATCTCTACGGTGGAGCAGGAAATGATTCGTTCACTTGAAGCCGAATATTTGGGCAAGGCAGATTTTATTATTGCTGTGCCGGAGATGATGACCCGGACTTATTAGAAGCCCTTATAAAGGAAATTATCCCCGTGATACCGCTTCCCAAACTAAAACAGCGTAAACCACAAAAGCAGTAACCGCCGAAACCAACACCCCCGCAGCCGCCACATCCTTAGCCTTCCCCGCCAGCTCGTGGTAATCAGGAGAAACGAGATCGACAACATATTCAATGGCGGTATTCAAAGCCTCTGTAGTAATGGTGAAGCCGATGCAAATAACGAACATCGCCCACTTCCAGGCGGGGAACTCCAAATACCAGGCGGTCCCCAGGGCGACAAATATTGCCGCGAGGTGTACCCAAATGGGCTCATGGTTCAGGAAGAGGTCGGCCAATCCCTTGAAGGCGAAGCCGAAGGCCCGGAACCGGGAGGTAATGAATTTCAGCATAGCTTATTTGTGGATAGTCACATAGTGAGTAGTGAGCAGTGAGCAGTCAATGGTAGGTAATACTTCCGTAGGCTAGCGTTTGAAGGCTCACGTCGTACTTAGTGGCATCCTTTTTCCAGGCAATGCCGCGCTAAAAGGTAAAGCCACACGAGCGCAGCGAGCATGAACTTGCGGTAGCACTACCCATTTTCCGCTATTGACTACCTACTAATTACCGAATCCGATGGATTTCTTTCCCTCGGGCTTCTCCTTTTTCAGGGCCGCCATGCGCAGGGCGGTCACCGCTGCTTCAACGCCCTTATTACCGTGTTTGCCGCCAGCACGGTCGAGGGCCTGCTCATGGGTGTTAGGCGTCAGGAGGCCAAAAATGAAGGGCTTCCCGGTGGTAATGGTAAGGTTCATTAGTCCCGTGGCGACGGCGTTGTTGATGTACACGTCGTGTTCGGTTTCTCCCTTGATAACGCAACCTAGGCAGATGACGGCGTCGAGTTTTTCGCGACCGGCCAGGATGCGGGCGCCAGCCGGCAATTCAAATGCTCCTGGCACCTGGGCTACGTAGAGGTTGTCTTCTTTAGCGCCGTGCTTGGTGAGGGTTTCCATGCAGGCTTCGTAGAGGGCGTGGGTGATGTCCCGGTTCCAGTCGGCCACAACAATGCCAAAGGACATTTCGGAAGCGTCCGGGATATTGCTGTCGTCGTAGGTACTCAGGTTCTTTTGGGCAGAAGCCATGTCTTTTATTTTTGGATTATACGCATGGAAGAGCTAATTAGTTGGCTGTTGGGGTACTTCAATGCACGATGTGTGAGACGTACCGTCATTAACTTTGCCAACAACATCACCGCTCACTACCTTAAAGGCCACTTCGGGACTGCCCGAGCGCAGGCCAGAAGATGTTTAAGCAGCGAAGTCGATGGATTGATCGGAGGATCAAACTCCCTATCGTAAGAGGGTCTTCCGCCCTGCTCCAAAAAAAATCCCTGCACCTGCGGCCGCGCCAAAAAAGCCGCCATTTTACCACACCCTTTCCATTAACACCGTATCGATGCGCCTGCCATTCACCAAGCCGATACCGACCTGCGTGCCCACCAGACGAAATCCGTAGCGCTTATGAAAACGAATGCTGCCCGAGTTATTCGCCCATATTTTGGCGGTCAGGTGCCGGTATCCCATCTCGTCTGACAGGGGGATAAGCTGATCATATAGCTTGCTTCCCAAGCCACACCCGGTTTTATTCTGTGCCAGAAAAATAGTTACTTCTCCGGCCAGGCAGTAGCCTTTACGATCACTATAAGGTTTCACGTAGGCATATCCAATAACCTCTTCCTGCTCATCGACGCCTACGAAAACCGCCATCTTTTCCCCGGTGATGATCGCCAAATAATCTGCTGCCGATCGAGGATCGAGCACCATAGTGGCCTTTCCCAGGTAGGAATTAAAGATTGCAGCGAGAGGGGCAGCATCAGCGTCGGTAGCGGGGCGAATTTTCATCATTATTCTTAATCCTCAAAGGTATCAATAATGCCCAAATAAACATCATCGAAATGAGTTGTTTATCGCTGATAACCAATGTACCAATCCTCCTTAAAATCCGGATCGATCTGCTTAAGGTGATGGACCAGGTGGAATAGGTAATCTTCGATAAAATAGCCCAGGCACGAAGGTGCTCCGTCTGGGAACGGACGCATGGCCATGGTGGCAAAAGTGTGATCCGTTGTTTGCCGGTTCAGCAGCTCATCAGGCAAGTTGTTCAGCAGCTGCCCCAAGTGGCTTTGGACCACAAAAAAGGTACTGACCACCTCCCTCGCATCTTGTTCCTGGTAGCCATTGCGCTCCACCCAGGCATTTTGATCGTAGCCCGGAAATCGCAAATGGTCCTGGTCAGCCGCAATCAGAAAGCGGCCATGATTGTTGTAGGCCGAATCGATCAGGTGACCAAGAATTTGCTTAGGGGACCATTTGCCTGGTGCCGGCTGGCGGCTCATGGCATCATCATCGAAGGGAGCGAGCATTTGGGCGGCGGCGCGCAGGATGCGGTCAAGGGTTTCAGAAGCAAGGTTCATGGCAGCTAAGGTATCGCATTAATTCAAAAACAAGTTCTACCTTACCAACAGTCCAATAGTCCAATAGTCCAAACCACCAACAAATGCTCCACCACCGCGTCTGTAACCTTTGCGAAGCCATGTGCGGCCTGGAAATCGAGCACGACGGGAACAAAGTCCTTTCCGTTAAAGGCGATACAAAAGATCCCTTCAGCCGCGGTTTTATCTGTCCCAAAGGGGCAAGAATAGCCGAACTTCACGAAGACCCCAACCGCTTAAAGAAGCCGCTTCGGAAACGGGAGGACGGCAGCTGGGAAACCATTGGCTGGCAACAAGCCATTGATTACGCCAGCGAACGGCTCAACGCGGTCCGGAAAACACATGGCCTCGACGCCGTAGGTTTTTACTTTGGCAACCCGACGGTACACAACTACGGCATCATGTCGTATACCGGGGACTTACGTCGGGCACTGAAATCGAAGAACGTTTTCTCCGCCACCTCCATGGACCAACTCCCCCACCAGTTCATGGCCCACCAAATGTTCGGCCATACGCTGCACCTTGCGGTACCCGACATTGACCGTACCGATTATATGATCATCATGGGCGCCAACCCGAGTGTTTCCAACGGCAGCCTGATGAGTACCGGAGGGGTAAAGCCAAAACTAGCCGCCATCCGCGCCCGCAACGGGCGCGTCCTCGTCATCGATCCCCGCCGAACGGAAACGACCAAACAAGCCGACGAGCACCACTTCATCCTGCCTGGAACAGACGTTTACTTTCTCTTAGCCCTGCTCCACGAAGTATTCGCTAACGGCTGGGTAAAACCGGGTCACCTCGCAGGCTTGCTCAAAAACGAGGCCGAACTCAGGGAGTTAGCCAAGCCGTTTACTCCGGAGGCCGCAGCCGCTAAATGCGGGGTTCCCGCTACCGAAATCCGACGCATTGCCAGGGAGTATGCCACCACCGACCGGGCAGTCATCTACGGCCGGATGGGCCTCTCCACGCAGGCCCACGGAACCCTGTGTAACTGGCTGATCCTGGTCATCAACCTGCTCACCGGGCATCTCGATCAGGAAGGTGGCGCCATGTTCACCACCCCGGCGGTTGACCTCGTAAGACGAAAGAAATTTAAGCAAACTTATGGACGGTGGCACAGCCGTGTGCGCGGCTTACCCGAATCCGAAGGAGAGTTACCGGTAGCTGCACTGGCCGAAGAAATCCTCACGCCGGGAGAAGGTCAGGTTCGGGCCATGATCACCCACGCGGGCAACCCGGTGCTCTCCAGCCCCAACGGAAAGCAACTGGAAGAGGCCTTTGCCAAGCTCGACTTCATGGTCTGCATCGATGTTTTCCTCAACGAAACCACCAGTCATGCCGACCTGATCCTGCCGCCGGCAGCCTTTCTGGAGGTCGATCATTATGACTTCGTCTTCAATCACCTGGCCACCAGCAATAACGCTAAGTTCTCCCAAGCCCTGTTCAAACCAGAAGCTGGCCAATGGTACGACTGGCAGATTGCTAAAGCTTTAATTGAGCAACTGGCACCCTTCAGTGGCTACAAACTCTCCAGAATGTTTCGCTGGAGCACCCCAGCCAGGTTGCTGAATCTGGGCCTGCTCACTGGCCCTTATGGTAAATGGAGCAGCATCAAAAGGCTGTTCTCCGGGCTAAGTCTGCGCAAGCTGAAGAATACCCCACACGGCATTCATCTCGGACCACTCCAACGACGCCTGCCCGAAATACTGATGACGCCAGACCGAAAGATCAGCCTGGTCCCGGATTTTGCTGTGGGGGAAGTTCAACAACTAGCTGACGGGCTTACTGCAGACGTTCCTGCTCCTGACGAGCACGAATTCCTCCTCGTTGGTCGTCGCCATCTCCGCTCCAACAATAGCTGGATGCACAATGCACCCGGCCTGGCGAAGGGAAAAGACCGGTGTACGGTCCAGGTCAGCGAGGTAGACGCTGCCCGCCTGACCATTACTCCTGGCCAGGAAGTAACCGTTATTTCCCGGACGGGCACCATCAGAATACCAGCGGAAGTGACGGATGAAATGATGCCTGGTGTCATCAGCATCCCGCATGGTTTCGGGCACCACCGCAAGGGGACCCGGCTTGAAGTAGCCGAAGCCTCACCGGGTGTCAGCGTAAATGATATTACCGATGAAAAACTGCTGGATCCGATTACCGGGAATGCGGCGTTTTCGGGGCAGCGGGTGCGGATTTCGACGGAGTGAAACGTATATCCTAACATGTTCGAATATTAAAATACTCAGTATTTCAACTTCCTACCCAAAAACATCAGCCGAATGAAAAATGCAGAAGAAGTTATTCATCAGTACGATCCGAAGCGGATCGTTGACGCTCGAAAAAGTAAGGGTTACAGCCAGGAAGAGTTGGCTTTTGCTGCGGGGTTATCTTTGAGAACCGTCCAGAGAATTGAAAAAGGGAGCGTCCGACCCAGGCTTTATTCCTTAAGATCTTTAGCCGAGGCGCTTGACTGCGCACCTGATCAATTCAGGCAGGCCCAGGAATCAACGCCCTCTTCCTCGAAAAGGACAGGTATGAATTGGATGACTTTGTCCGTGTACAGCGTTGTAATTCTTCCGTTCCTCCCGATGCTCTTACAAGCCATACTTTGGCACCGTGCCAAGGATATAACGGTAGAAGAAGACCTCCGATACCGCGAAAGCTTACATTTTCAGGGGCGATGGCTGGCTGGATTATTGATAACTCTATTTGCCCTTCCCCTCGTAACCCAACTACTTACCGGCCAGGTGCGTTACGGCGATTTCCCACTAGCATCACTGATTTATCTATTATTCGTGGGGATTAATCTGGCCAGTACCTTTTCCCCAAAGAGAAGTCAACCTCTCCCTGACGCAATGGCGTAAGAAAGTCGCAAGCGTGACGCAAGGTTTCCAGTCAGCCTGAAGGTTCTTTGCCTCTGTAACTAAAACGGAGCATCTTGAAACGATCACTCATAACCATTGGCCTCACCGTGCTGTGTACGGCAATTATCATCCTTGGCCTATTTGAACTACAGGCACAACTTAATCAACTCCAACCAGATGAACAGGAAGTTATTAATTCGAGCATCTTGGAAGAAAAACGCCAGCTACAGGTACACCTCCCACCTGGCTACACAGAAGACACTACCACCACTTATCCACTATTATTGGTCTTAGACGGAGGTTCAAAAGACTTCACCCTTTCACAAATTGGCGATGTTCTTACGACTGCCGGGGCCATGCCCTCAGTAATCACGGTTGGCATCCCCAATACCAATCGGAACCGGGACCTGACACCTCCCTTCTGCGCCCAGGAAACCGGAGGAAAAATTGCCGGAGGAGGGGATAATTTTTTAGCTTTCATCATAGAAGAAGCTCTTCCGATGCTTCATGGACGGTACCGAACCAACGGTGCACAAATGTTGGCTGGCCACTCAAGAGCAGGGCTCTTTACCCTCTATGCACAACTAGAGCGGCCAGACATATTCGATGCCTATTTTTGCTTCAGTCCCGCTTTCTGGCGTGATGACCATGCCATTGTTGCGTATGCCGAAGACGCCTGGGCAACGGCCGATAGTATTCCAGCCTTCCTGTACCTTAGTTTAGGTACCGAGGAGAATGACAAAATGCGAAAGGGTTATGAGGCCATTACGGAATTACTTAAAAATAAACCAGTTCCGGGATTAGTCGTGGTGCACAAGTACACGCCTGGAGCAGATCACCAGAGCAATACTTACCTGTCCGCTCCCGCAGCACTAGGTACCTGGGGAAAATACGTCCTTAATAACGCCAGGCAGCTAGAATAAGCAGCAGGTTTGATTTTTCACCCACCTAAGCTTATAGAATGTGCATTTAGCAGGTACCCTTAAATTTGGTCCATGCTAAAGTACTTTACCTTCTTCCTTCTGCTGACCACGGCATCAATCTCCGCCCAGCAGTATCCGGACACACTGTACACACCATTCATTGCCCAGGCTGCTTACCCTCACGGGGAAGGACCCCGGGTTACATTCGACAAAGGTCACAATAATTTTGGTGCAGACGTCAATGGCTATGCCGCCCTGGAAAAGCTACTCGAGCGGGACGGGTACAGGGTTAGCACTTCTACCCATAATTTCGGCACACTCAAATCCCTTGAAGGAACCGATGTACTTGTCATCATCAACGCGCTAAATCAGGAGAATGTCGGAACCTGGGCGAGACCAATCTATTCTGCCTTCACGGACAAAGAGATCAGTACCCTCGAACAGTGGGTGAAACGCGGTGGAATGCTCTTGATGGTCGGAGACCATATGCCCTTTGGCGGTGCGGTTAAGGCGTTGGGGGCTGCCTTTGGCTGTGAATGGGTAGATGGCTTCGGGAGAATCCAGCCATATTTCTGGCCGCCCAGCCACTTTGAAGGTCCGGAGATGGTCAACGCACAAAGTCCGGTCATCTCTGGCTTGCAGGAAGGCGAGCAGGTCAGCAGGGTTGCCACCTTTACCGGTTCGGCCTTCAAAGCGCCACCCGAAGCCATCGTCGCGCTGGCTTTCCGCCCGGAAAACACCTCCGTTCAGCCGGACACCGCCTGGCGCTTCAAGGAGCATTCCCCGGTGATATCGTTGGAGGGGCATGCGCAAGGCGCCACGCTTGACTACGGCAAAGGACGCGTTGCTTTTTGGGGCGAAGCGGGGATGCTGGCGGCACAGATTTTCCGACAGGATTGGAAAGCGGGCTTCAATTCTGTTTACGCCCCTGAAAATGCACAGATGGTGCGCAATTTGTTTCATTGGCTGAGCGGGGCGAAGTTGCCGTTTACAACGCCGGTGAAGCAGCCAAAAGCACCTGCAAAAACAGCGTTGGCTACAGAAATTGAAGCGCGGCTTCAGGCCATGCAGAGGGCTTATGAGGGCGGAGATCTCCTGACCGTTTCCTATTTCTATGATGAAGATGCTGTGGTTACCGGAGATGGTTTTCAGATTAAGGGCAGGGAAGCCATTGATAAGTACTGGTTCAGTTTTCAAGGCCTGACGGAAAGCTGGCAACTGGATAGTGATCTGGTTTACGGCACCGGTGATCTGGCTTACCAGCTGGGCAAATCGAGCATATCTTACCGTAATCCCGGATCGGACAAAGTGGTGACTGATGTTACCCGTTTCACGCTGGTCTGGCGGAAGAACTTTGCGGGCAATTGGAAGATTGTGTCGGATCAGTATGCCAAAGAGTAGAAGTGGGTATTTTTGGGGGCGCGGCCGCAGGTGCCGGGTTAAGGGTTTAGAGGAGCAGGGGAAGAAGGAACGGACAACTCCCCCGTTCCCCTTTCTGCCCTTCAACCTTTTCTTTGCACCCGCGTCCCCGCCAACTAATTCAGTAAACCATTATCTTCGCGGTTATGAACAAAATAGCGCTAACCCTGCTCGTTTGCCTGAGCAGCCTCACTACCCTACTCGCACAGAAAGAAATCGATCGTTCTCTGCCAGAATTCCACTTTAACCAAATGGACCTTGCCGGGGAGATGCATTTTCTTGCCTCCGACTATCTGGCAGGTCGCCGGACCGGAAGCGTCGGCAACGAAATTGCCGCACAATACATCGCCGCTCAGCTTCGTGCCTTCGGTTATGCACCAATTAATGGCGACAGCTACTTCCAACCCGTTCCGTTGATGAGCACCTCAGCCCCGTCAACGGGTAAACTTATGGTTGACGACCTTACTTTCACCCAAATGGCCGATCTGTTGACCATGCGTGGACCAGCCGCCAGTGCGGAAGGCAACGTTGTCTTCGCCAACTACGGTTGGGTCGACGCTGAAACCGACCACAACGATTACGAGAAACTTGATGTGAAGGGTAAAATTGTCGTTACCCGTGCCGGTATTCCCGGAGACGTAAGCCAGGGTGGTGTCTTCCGCGGTATCCGCGAAAAGTCGGCCATGGCCGCAGCAGCCGGTGCCGTTGCCATCTATGAAATTTATAGCCTCCCCTTCCCCTGGGGTGCTTTCAAGAACTACCTCGGTGGCGACCGGATGGGCCTGGACGACGGAGCACCTGCTTCCACCATCCCCTACGGTTTTATTAAAGTACAAGACGACTTCGTAGAGCGCCTGCAAGCCAAAAAGAAAGGACTTAAAGGCAGCATGAGCAGCTCAGGAATGCAGATTAAGAAAATCATGAGCCACAACGTAGGTGGTATTCTGGAAGGCAGCGATCCTGCGCTCAAAGATGAGTACATGATCATGACGGCCCACTTCGACCACGTCGGCGTAGGCAAAGAAGGTGGTGGTGCTTACACCCCCCAAGACAGTATCTTCAATGGCGCACGTGACAATGCTTTCGGTACCATCTCCCTGCTTTCTGCCGCACGGGCTTTTGCGGAAGTTCGCACACGCCGTCCCATCATCATCCTTGCCGTAACCGGTGAGGAAATGGGCCTGCTCGGCAGTAAGTGGTATTCAGAAAATCCACTGGTTCCCCTTGAGAAGACCATCTTCAACTTCAATACCGACGGTGCAGGATATGACGACAAAACCAGCATTTCCCTGATTGGTGCCAACCGCACCGGCATCGATGACCAGGTACAGGCTGCCGCAATGACCTTTGGTAAAAAAGTGATCAACGACCCCGCTCCGGAACAAGGCCTGTTTGATCGTTCCGACAACGTCAGCTTTGCTGCTAAAGGCGTACCCGCCCTGAATTTCTCCCCAGGCATTACCGGCTTCAGCGACGAACTCTTCAAGTACTACCACCAGGTCACCGATAATCCAGAGACCATCGACATGGAATACCTGAAGGAG
The DNA here is from genome assembly GCF_000373105.1 of Neolewinella persica DSM 23188. Taxonomy (GTDB): domain Bacteria; phylum Bacteroidota; class Bacteroidia; order Chitinophagales; family Saprospiraceae; genus Neolewinella; species Neolewinella persica. Next base: position 24,384 of record NZ_KB890459.1, read on the forward strand.
TACTGTCAGATCTTCACCCTCGCTGCAAGGATGATTGCCAACCGTGAAACACGCCCTGAATGGGTGGAAGGCGATAAGTACAAAGAAGCGGGAGATAAGCTTTACGGCACCCGGAAGTAGGATTGAGGACTCAGTTTTTAGGATTCAGAGCTCAGGGCTCAGTTTTTAGGGTTCAGTCGTTAGTATTCAGGATTCAGCCATGATAGTGAATCCTGAATACTAACGACTGAACTTTAAAAACTGGGCCTTTCCTTTGAACGTCGCATAATTACCTAAACCACAGGTTATTGGTAAGTCACTTTAAAAACGCCTTAGTTTTGCTGCTTTAGTACTCTTTCAAGACGTTGGTCTCCCCCGTTGTTTCTGAAAGTACTTCGTGTAACTGGGTAGGAAACTGCCATACCAACGACCATCCATGAATCGACTTTTTCTGAAACTAGGCGGTATTATTCTCGCCTTACTACTCGTAGTTGGCACAGCTTATGTGGTGGTAACCAGCTACATTAGTGAAGACTACATAGCTGAGGTTAATCAGCAGCTGTATGGTGGTATTGCGGAGCATACGGTGTCGGAGGTCAAACCATTGGTAAACGGACAGGTAGACACCTCCCAAATACAGGAGATCATGCACTCCATGATGGTCATCAACCCAAGCGTTGAGGTTTACCTGCTGGAGCCGAATGGCGACATCATCACCTATGTAGCCCCCTACAAGCGCGTTCAACTGGAAAGGGTTGACTTGCGCCCGGTCAAAGCGTTCATTGCTGCAGATCCTGCGGATCGGCCCTTGATAAAAGGCGATGACCCTCGCCATCCTGAGAAGTCCAATATTTTTTCTGCGGCAGAGATTCGGAACAGCACCGGAAAGCTCGAAGGTTATGCTTACATCATTCTCAGTGGTGAAGAGCAAGCTTCTGTGACGGGTCCGCTGGCCTCTTCTTACATGTTGAAGTTGGGCAAGAACCTCTTCTTTCTGAGTTTGCTTGTTGCTTTCTTGATGAGCCTGCTGGCTATCCGGTACCTCACGCGGAATTTGCGTCGCATTGAAACCGCCGTTCAGCGATTTCAGGAAGGGGACTATGAAGCAAGGATCGATACCGATAACCGTGGAGAATTTGCGGTAGTCAGCAATACTTTCAACGCCATGGCAAGCCGGATCAACGCCAACATCAACGAAATGAAGTCTTTGGATCAGCTACGACGTGAATTGATCGCAAACATCAGCCACGATTTGCGTACTCCCCTGGCCATCATTCAGGGCTTTGTCGAGACGCTGATCATGAAAAACGATACCATGCCCCCGCCCGACCGGGAACGTCACCTCACGACCATATTCAACAGCTCCGAAAGACTTTCAAGCTTAATTAGTCAGCTTTTCGAATATTCTAAGCTGGAGGCAAAGCAAATCGAGCCCCAAAAGGAAGCCTTTAGTGTTGGCGAATTGGTACAGGATATTGCTCAAAAATTCAGTGTTCTCGCTAAAGACAAGAATATTGCCATTGAGGTAGAACGCCCTGCGGACCTCCCCAGGATTTTCGCCGACCTGGGATTAGTAGAGAGAGTGCTGCAAAACCTGATGGACAATGCGTTAAAATTTACTCCGGTTGGTGGCAAAGTCACGATCAGTATGGCAGCTGACCGGCACAACGTTAAGATTAGCGTTGTGGATACCGGACCCGGAATTCCTGAGGCGGACCTTCCATTCCTATTTGATCGTTACCGTAAAGGAGCCAGAACCAGTTCGGGAAAAAACGTCGGAGCAGGCCTGGGATTGGCCATTGTGAAGAAGATTTTGGAACTCCACGACCAAAGTATCGAGATAAAAAGCCGTGTAAAGGAGGGAACAAGTTTTATTTTTGAGCTTCCTCAGCAGTCGGCAAAAACAGCTTAAGTATCTACAAATCAGCAACTTAAAGCTATAACGCTTGGTTTAGGCAGACGTAATAATTGAACAGAATCATAAATAAATAGTCGTGACGTTGGAATAAGGACTACCTTCGTGCATTATTTAATTCCAAAAAATTGCAAGACAATGAATGAAGGAACCGTAAAATTCTTTAACGACAGTAAAGGTTTCGGATTTATTACCCCTGACGAAGGCGGCAAAGATGTGTTCGTACACGTCAGCGGCCTAGAGGACGATATCCGCGAAGGCGACAAAGTAAAATTTGACGTTGAAGAGACCAAAAAGGGCCCTGCGGCCATTAATGTGGTACTCGTATAATATCGTTTACAGGCATATATACCTCGTAAAAGTGAGCCCCGCTGGATTAGATCCGGCGGGGCTTTCTCGTTGTGCATCATCCCTGTGGTACAATGAGAAACATAAGTCATCCCATGCAGCATTGCGACGATTGCGGCCTTTACAGTATTAGCGTGCTTCTTAGAGAGTACGATGTAGGTTAGTTGCTGATCATACTCAGTTTGTTCTCCACGTAAGTTTGTCTTCTTGACCGACTGAAAGTACCTTTGCGCGCTAATCTCCCTGACATGCTCTATCTCACACGTCGCGAAACCTTTAATGCCGCTCATAAACTTCATGTTCCTGATTGGAGTGATGAAGAGAACCTTCGGGTCTTTGGCAAATGCTCCAACCGGAATTGGCACGGGCACAACTATCAATTATACGTAACCGTTGCGGGAGAACCAGATCCCATAACTGGTTTTGTTATGGATGCTAAAGCGCTGTCGGTTATTGTCAAACGTGAAATTGTGGACCAGGTGGACCACTCCAATTTCAATATCGATGTAAAATGGATGCCCAAAGGCTTGCAACCGACCACTGAAAATATCGTAAGGATTTTCTGGCAACGCATCGAAACTCAGATCAACGAGCAGGGCGCAAAACTGTATTCCATCCGACTGCAGGAAACTGAGAACATTTACGCGGAATATTATGGTCCGGCAGGACGACCATAGATTCTTCCCTCAATTGCCCCACTACACCGTTTCGTCCTGTGCCATAACCAGCGCAGCAACTATCCTACCTCCTGGGGAGTTCATCAGTTAACCTTCCCGCCACCAGCAAATCAAAACCAAATGTCCTTTAGCCAACAACTTAACTACGACGAGGCAACTACCGAAAAACTCTCCGGCAATTTTCAGGACATCATCGCCGGCGTTGGTGAAGATGCCACACGAGAAGGATTGCTTAAGACCCCGGAAAGGGCTGCAAAGGCCATGCAATTCCTCACGCAAGGTTACGATCAGGACGCCGAAGCGATCCTAAAGTCAGCAATGTTTGCCGAAGATTATTCAGAAATGGTAATCGTGAAAGACATTGAGCTGTACAGCCTTTGCGAGCACCACTTACTTCCCTTTTTCGGAAAGGTGCACGTAGCTTACATCCCCGATGGTTACATCGTCGGCCTAAGCAAGATACCCCGGGTAATCGATGTTTTCGCCCGCCGTTTTCAGGTACAGGAAAGACTTACCGACGAAGTACTGCAAGCCATTCAAAAGACCCTTAACCCACTCGGCGTTGCCGTTGTCATCGAAGCGCGGCACATGTGTATGATGATGCGCGGGGTACAGAAGCAAACCTCCGTCACGACTACTTCAGCGTTCACCGGTGCGTTTAAGGCGGAACGGACTCGAAATGAGTTTTTGAAATTAATTACTAATTAGTAACCAGGAGTTAACTCCTTACTAATTGAAGGCAACCACCAGTAATGACCTCCAAACTAAGGTTATAGAAACTTTCATGGGCTAGAAGTTTGTTAGGATAAAAAACATCTTTGTCCCATGCCACTTTCGCAAGCAGCCTTAAAGTCCCTGGTCCACGACGCCTTTATTGATACCCCTTTTCCTGCAGATGGCTACGACATGTACGCCGCCCAGACCGACGATGATTACGGATCCCCCATTTTTACTACGCAGCACCTTCCCGGCCGTAAGTGGTACGAACTCACCGTTGCACAGATGAAGGATTGCTACGCTGCCTTTAGTTATTTGCGTCCGGAAGGATGGCGGCACTTCATTCCTGCTGCAATAATGTTGGAAATTGATGAGATTGACACCAACATCGACGCATACTACCAACTACGGGTACCCAAAGGAGACTTTTCTGCCAAATTGAAGGAAAATCACGCTGCGCTGAACCGCCAGCAGGTGGAAGCGGTCATCGCATTCCTGGATTTCAGCCACCGCCGCGCCACCCAATATCAACATGATCAATTCAGGAAAGACTACGCCGCAGTAGGTCTTAAATACGTGGAGGGTATGGAACCCATCCATCATTTTCGTGACCTGGCGGGCATGTTAAACTACTGGCAATTACGGCTGGCTGAAATTAATTAACGACCATCCCCTCCAATTCCTCCCGAATCTCCTGATGCGTCCCCTCCAAAATAGCCAGGTTTTTCTCCTCCCGTTGCAGCGCGTCATCAAAGCGGCCGAAGTTACTTTCAATCCGGTTGCGGAGGTTGGTGATGTAAGCCTTTAGCTTCTCCTCCAGTTCAGCGGATAACTTGCTACGGCCAACTTCAATTTCTGCTTCGAAGCCATCCACGATCCTGCGGCGCTTACCGCGGGTACTAAAGCCAGCAAAGAGGACACCGACGGTGGTAAGGATACCTCCCGAAATGTCAAAGACTGAGGCAGAAGACAAAGCCATCAAAACGACACCAAGTGCGGCGATTCCACTGCCAGCAGCAAGGTTCGGCGTCAGGTTTTCGCGATCTGCGAAAATCTCATCGTCGGTAAAGTTTTCGGTTTTGGAAACGAACCGATTAAATTGATCCTGCAAATCCCGGAGCACATTCTCGCGGCGTTCGGCAATGTCGCTGAAGATGGCATGGTCGTTCTTCAGAATGGTTTCCGAGTTACGGATCTTCAAATCGATCATTTTCACCATCTGTTGAATGCTCTCCGCGAGGTCCACTACATTATCGTTCAAGCGGGCACGAAGCTTAGTATTCAGATCAGCTTCCAGGTCTTTAGCCAGGTCTCCCAGCCACGTTTTAGCGTCGGGTGTGCTGCCGAAGGTGGCACTAAACGAACGTTTCATCAGGCCAAAAATACTCAGGCCGCCACGGAGTTCTTCCAGTTTGGCACGGGTAATGTTATCGTAGGTATGTAGCAGATTTTCGACCATCAGATCCACCTGCTTATTACTCTGTCCGGTCTGCTCCGTAAGCGTTTCCTGAATTTCTTCTCTGAAGTGAGTGTCCGCATCAAACTGCCGGCGACGGAGCAGTAAACCGTCGGCGATCCGCTCGTTGATGGTCTGAGCAGTGATGATACTATTGTTCAGTTTCAGGGCCGGTGCTCTGCCACCGGTGATGTTGTCGGTGATAAATTTGCGCAAGGGGCCGTAGCCGCTGTCGGGATCCCCTTCGTCTTCGGCTTTGGCGCTAACGGCAAATACATTCGGGTTATCGACGCCTTCCTTACGTGCTTTCTCAGCTACGCCTTCCAGGTTCACCTCTAACTCGTTAGCGCTGGCCAGGTCTTTTTGCTGCAGGACGAAAATGGTCTTTTTACGCCAATCTCCGTGGATGTATTTGAAGAAGTCCCAGGCAGATTGCCGGTAAGGGTTCTTTGCTTCAAAGACAAAAACGATCAGGTCACTGGCCGGAATAAATTGCTCGGTTATCTCCTGGTGGTGTTCCACGATGGTGTTCGTACCGGGAGTATCTACAATGGCGATTTCCCGGAGAATGTCTACCGGAAGAAAGATCTTTTTCAGGTATTTATTAACCACTACTTCCCGCCGTTCTTCTCCGTAAAGGATTTGCTGGATGGTATCCGTCATCGGCTGGGGTGCAGCTTTGGTGATCTCCTGGCCGGTGGCCAGCAAAGCATTAATAAAGCTTGATTTGCCCGCCTTCACTTCGCCTACGATAACAAACATGAAAGGTTCGAAGATCCGGTTTCGCAGTTCACTGACGGTTTGGGCCATCTCTTCGTGCCCGATACGCAACGTCAGTTCGTGTAGGTTCTTGATTATTTCCTCCAAGCGGGCACGTTTGGCCTGCAAGTTGGCGTCAATGAGCTTTGGCATAGATTAGTGGTCTGGTGATCTGGTCGTCCTATGAAGGACCAAGTTACTACAAGACGAGGGACTGTGGGGAGGGTCACGTTTTTTGGGCGGGGCCGCAGGTGCCCTGGCAGGGTCAAAAGGAGCAAGGGAAGAAAGGAGGTGGCCCTGCCCTTCACTTTAGTTCTTTCTTGCTTTTGCCCTTTCTGCCCTTCCACCTTTTCTTTGCACCTGCGGCCCCGCCCCCTGCCCTATCTTTCCCCATCATATGAACCACCTTTTCGATAAGCACTACACCAGCGAAATTTTTCATGAGCTATGCAACAAGCATGGTATCCTCCCAGAGAATACCATCCTGATCAAGGAGGACAGCAACCTCATTTACGATTGTGGAGACAGCATCCTGCGGGTTTCCCATTCCGCCATCAGGAGTGCTGGCGACATGGACGTTGAACTAGATTGGTTAGATTTTCTTAATCGTGAAAAAGTACCTGTGGTACGGATTATACCCTCCTTAGCCGGTAAAAAAATGGTTTCGGTCGGAGACCTGAACAAACACTTCACGGCAGTCCGGTTCGAGAAGATAAAAGGAAGCCGAATAAGTGGGTCCACCTGGAACGTGGCGCATTTCCAGAAACTGGGTAAGCTAACGGGGCTGATCCACCGCACAGGCCAGGCATACCGGTTCAAAGACTACTTCACTTACAGCCATTGGGACGAACTCATAGAATGCAGCTACACCAATATTCTTCCCATTGACAAGCGGGGACTCCAGCAACTGAATCACCGCCTCGTAACTGAATTTCGCAGTTACCCCCGGGATACTGAAAATTATGGACTCATCCATAATGACATCCACCACGAGAATTACCTTTTAATTGGCCAACGCAATAAGATCGTCTTGTTTGACTTTGAGGTAACCTGTCAGTCCTGGTATATTTACGAAATCGCCACGGCGCTGTACTACGCTTGTCTGGTAGGTCAAAAGCGAAATAATCTGAAATTCGAACAGGTCTTCCTCCGGAATTTCGTTAAAGGATATCGGAAGGAATATGATCTTCCGCCAGTAGATTTTGAGGTTGTCTTGAAATTCATGCTCTATCGCGACTTGTTTCTTTATGGCTACGTAGCAAAGATGTGGCAGCAAAAGGAGGTGCCGCAGTCAACTCGGAATTACCTTGACCTGATTGACACGTCAATCGCGGTGCGGCGGGGGCGATTAGGGATGTGAGCAATTTTGTTCCCCGGCACTTGTGCCGGAAGTACCTTACCGGCACAAGTGCCGGGGAACAAGACTGGCCTTATCTTTCCCCCATGAGAAACTTGCTTTTGTTGGCCAGCCTTTGTCTGCTAACCTGCTGCGCGGACACGCTTCCTCAGTCAGCTCCTGCACCTGCCGTATCCAATTCGGCGGATGTATCCTTAGTCGTACTCGGCAACGTACAGGACGCCGGCTCCCCCCACATTGCCTGCCGGAAAGATTGTTGCCGGGAACTCTTCGACAACCCCGATCCTAAACGTCAGGTAACCAGCCTGGGCCTCATCGACCGAATAAGCGGCAAAACCTACCTGTTTGAGGCCAGCCCCGATTTTCCCCGGCAAGCTA
>NZ_KB890460.1 GCF_000373105.1 Neolewinella persica DSM 23188
AGTGAGCAGCCTGATGCGGGAGCTGCAACCTGCAACGCGCCGAAGGCGCTCTGCAACGGGAGCGAAGCGACCTCTGCAACAACGAACGAAGTGAGTTAAGGTAGCGACTAATCCAAAACAAAAAACCGATGAAGTTCCATCAGGAACAACATCGGCTTTTTATTTGTGGTGTGAAGTTTCTACTCGAGCTTGAACTTCACCGGAAGGTTGAACTGAACGCGTACGTTCCGTCCGCCCTGCTTTCCGGGGCTCCATTTGAGGCCCTTGGAGTTCATGAGTTCAACTACACGGAGTGCTTCTTCTCCGGTTTTGGCACCAGGGTTACGCACAACCTTGGCATCAGTTACCGTACCATCTTTCTCTACTACGAAAGAGACAACGGCCATACCTTCTACACCATTCTCACGAGCGATGGCAGGGTATTTGATGTTACCGTAGATGAATTCGAGCATCTTTTTGTCAGCACACTGCTTTTTCTCAGCGTAGCTGCCCAGGTCTTCACAACCGGGGAAAAGCGGCATTTGCTCTACCACCTTGAAGATTTCGTCCACTGCGGGGGGCGGTGGTGGTGGTGGTGGCGGTGGGGGGGGAGGCGGTGCAGCCTCTTCCTTAATCTCCGGCGGAGCTTCCATGACGGTTTCTTCGTCAATGGAAGTATCCTCGAATTCCGGCGGATCTTCTTCAATCAGCTCCTCTTCCGGCACTTCCTCGATAACGGGTGGGGGCGGTGGGGGTGGGGGCGGTGGCGGTTCTGCTGTCCGCGGCGGCTCCATTTCGATCTCTTCATCGAGTGTTAGGGCACCGTCGGGGATGTAGATTTCCTTAGAGTACTGCGTCCAACCGAAGGCAAGAAGGGAAAGCCCTACTGCCAGCGCGAGGCCGAAGTTGAAGAAAGTGGAGCTGAGGCCGAAGACGTCGAGTCGCTCGTACTTGGCGCGATTGGCCAGGTAAGAGGTATTCGCTTCGTCGGCCGCCTGGTATTCACCTTGGAGCGCCTTCTCTGTCCGCTTCTTGTACACATTTCTCATGAAGAGAATGAGTCCAATAAAGAGGAGCATTAATACGGCCAAAGTTCCTGCCAGGGCACCTCCGGAAAGTGAGATATCCATGACTATTGAGTTTAAAAAATTATTCATTCGGTTCCACCGTTGTGGACAACCTTGTTTTGAGTAGTTGATACAGTAAAAAGGTCAGCCCCCCGACGATAGCACCAAGTAAATTAGCGACCATGTCTACGGGGTCAAAGCTGCGGCCTGTTCCACTGATTCCCTGGAGTATTTCCATTGCTGCACCGAAAAGTGCGGCAACAAAAACGGCCAGAAGTATTGCCCATCTTGTTCGGCGTTCCGAAAAGAAGACCGACAATAATAAGGCAAAAAGACCATACGCACCAAAGTGAGCTACTTTGTCGGGAGAAAATAGCGTAGTCCAGTCAGGAATTGACGGCAATTTGCTTCCCGGCAGCACACTTCCCAGTAACAAGAGAAGCGCGTAGGTGCCTGTCACTAACCATTGTAAGCGACGATTACGGGGAGAAGATGCAGAGGAATTCTGTTTTGGTGGAGGCAAAGAAAAAAATTATGCAATTGCTTCCTTGTACTCCTCTGCCGACAGCAACCCTTCGCGATCTTCCGGATCGGAGAGTTCAATTTTGATGATCCAGCCCTTACCGTAAGGGTCCTGATTTACCATAGTAGGGTTGTCTCCTTCGTTTTCATCGAGTTCACTGTTGAATTCAATGATCTTTCCAGAAAGGGGTAGAAAAAGATCGCTCGTAGTCTTCACAGCCTCTACCGTGCCGAAAATCTCGTTACGCTCCAATGTTTCGCCTACGGTTTCCACTTCTACGTAAACCAATTCATCCAGGGCTTCCTGGGCATAATCCGTGATGCCTACGGTGGCGATGTTTCCTTCAATAAGAACCCATTCGTGTTCTTCGGTGTAAAAGAGATTAGCGGGGACTTTCATACTTGATGCTTAATTGGTGATTCTGGATTGATGATTGTGAATTGGTGATGCTGGATTGACAAATAGTATTACTAGTTAACCATCCGGCATCACCAATTAACAATTACTTCTGGATCTGGCTTTTAATCCAATCGCTTGTAACGGACTTGGGGCGCTCCAGCGGCATACCCAGGGCACGACTCCAGATTCCGGCGGCAAGTACACCAAGTGCGCGGCTAACGCCAAAGAGCACCGTGTAGAAGCTGTACTCACTGAATCCGTAATGGACCAGCAGGGCGCCTGAGTGCGCATCTACGTTCGGCCATGGGTTTTTGACTTTGCCGAGGGCCTCGAGCATTGGAGGAACCACATCAAATATCTTCCAGACCGTCTCGATCAATTCGCTGTCTTTGATGTACTCTTCGGCAAAGCGGCGCTGCGCGGTAAATCGTGGATCCGGTTCGCGGAGTACCGCGTGTCCGTAGCCGGGTATTACCTTACGGGCGTCCAGTGTTTCTTGAACGTACTGCTGAATTTGCTCTTTCGTCGGCGTTTTGGTTCCCAGGTTTTCGATCATTTCGAAGATCCACTTGATTACCTCCTGGTTAGCCAGTCCGTGCAGTGGGCCGGCGAGGGCGTTCATGCCAGCAGCGAAGGAACGGTACGGATCACTGAGGGTGGAAGAGACCAGATTAACGGTATGCGCTGAAGCATTTCCGCCTTCATGGTCGGCGTGGATTGTCAGGTACAAGCGCATTAAGCTGCGGAAGTCCTTATCGTCGCTACCTAGCATATGGGCAAAGTTAGCGCTCCAGTCCAGGCTGTTGTCGGGGGCAATATGGTCACCATCTTTAAACGAACGGCGGTAGATGTACGCAGCAACCCGCGGCAGGCGGGCAATCAGGTTCATACTATCTTCATATACCGCATCCCAATGTTCGGTTTTCGACATTCCCTCCGCGTAGCGGCGGTCAAAAATACTGTCTGGCTGCATCGCCATAATGGCGATGGTGAACTGAGTCATCGGGTGAGTATCAGCAGGCATGCTTTCCAGGGTCTTGAAGACCTGGTCAGAAACTTCCGAGCGGCTTTGCCAGTCTTTAGTTAGTGCCTCCACTTCCGCTTCGGTGGGAATTTCACCCGTAAGCATTAACCAGAAAAGACCTTCCGGCTTTGGTTCTCCCTGCGGGCCGCTGGGTAGTAACTCCTTTACTTCCGGAATAGAATAGCCCCGAAAGCGAATCCCTTTGATCGCGTCAAGCTGGCTGGTTTCCCACATCATCATTTTGATGCCCCGGGCACCACCCGTTACCTGGCTCAATGTTACCTCATCTACTTTTTGGTTGCCATGCTCTTTGTTGATCGCACGAAGTTCGGTGTAAAGGGCAAGTGCTTTTTCAGCAAATTTCTGTTTAAGGGATTCCATGTTGTAGGAGGGCGTTGGTTTGGTTAGTTTGGTTATTCAGCGGGCGTCTTGGTTGGACCGCAATCAAGGAGGTAACGCCAGGAAGACCGTTGGGTTCGAGCATTACGTCTTGCCGGGCAAATAACGAACATTTAGTGCTGGTTTTTGACTTTCGCTTTATGAAAGTTCGTCTGTTAGCGAAAAAAGTAAAGATTTAAGGGGAAAAGACGGACATTTTTCAGGCGCGAACGCAGGTGCAAGCGTACAGACCAGGGAGCAGAGTGGAGTAGCTTAGTTGCCGGCCGTTAAAACGTCCCGTTAGATCATCAGGTCCGGATTCAGCCCTTTGCTCCTTATACCATTTTTTGCACCAGCGGCCCCGCCAAAAAAACTTTGCCTTAAAAAAGGCTCCCCTGCTCCGCAAAACTCTTAGGATTCTCCAGCGCCAGTAAGCGCCGCTTAAAATCAAGGCCATAAAAATAGCCCTGCAGGTCACCCGATTTCGCAATCACCCGATGGCAAGGCACGATAATAGCGATGGGGTTTCGGCGATTGGCCTGCCCAACGGCCTGGCTCGCCTTGGGGTCCCCTACCCGATCCGCAATGTACTGGTAGCTGCAGGTTCGGCCGTATTCGATGCTGCATAATTCGGTCCAAACCGCCTGATGAAACGGCGTGGCCTCGCCCCAATCCAGTGCCAGGTCAAAGTCCTGCAATTCTCCGGCAAAGTACGCCGTCAACTGGCTGACCGCAGCCAATAGGTGCCGGTTGGTTGGCGGTGGAACCGAGGCCGGGACGTCAATTTCCGTGATCCGGGCCTCCGTTAGTCCTTCCTCCGTGGCGGAAAGCTGGAAGGTGCCGAAATCGGTATGCAGCCAGGTGGTCACTAATTCTTGATGGTTGATACTCCGTTGTTGAATACGTAAACGCTAAGTTAAGCATTGCTTTTTAATGATTCACCGTCAGAAATCAATAATTAAGAAGGCCCAGCGCCGCCAGCCTTCCACTTCTCATTGCGGCATCCAAAGATCCGTTGAGCTGGTGGTCTCCCGCCAGAAAGATCCGATCTGCCAATCGGGAGTGAGACGGATCGTAGGCATAACTAACGTGTTGGTGATCGGGCAGGGCCTGTTTCACGTCGTAACGATGCAAAAAACGAAGACTGTCATTACCCAGGCCACTGTGCCGCAGCAAATCCTGTTCGGCCTGCCCTATTTGGATATCGCGGGTAATCGCTTCACGCAGGGTAACGGAAATCAACGATCCGCCCTGCCCTTTCAACTTATAGGAAGGTGACACTTCGTCAAGTACCGCGTAAGTATTGATCAGGCTGGTGGGATCGGAGACCAGGTTGATCAGGCGATTTTCCTTTAACCGTCGGCTACTGTAGAAATAAAGGTTAGTTGTTGATTTCCAGGTGACGGGCGTTCCCTTTATTTGAGGCAATAGCTTTTCCGGAGGGCAGGCGATGATGATACCGCCAGGGGAGGCGACCTCCGTACCATCGGCCAACGTCACTACACTACCGGCTACGCTGGCAACGGGGGTACTACAGCGGATTTCCGTTTGTTTCAACTGCCCAGCGAGCTGTTTTGCGATCGCTTCAATACCCTCTGCAGGTAGAGCTGCTCCGCCGTGGCCGAACATCTTAAAGATGAACCGAAAGAGTGCTGCCGGGGTCCGCAATTCCTGTTCCAGGAAAATCCCGCCAAAAAATGGACGGAAGAATCGCTCTACGATCTGCTCGCTGAATCCCAGTGCCCAGAGATAGTCGATCGTGGGCTGTTCTTTATACGACTTACTGAAACAATCTTCAGCGGAATAAGCCCGTAGTTTCAGGCCCAAGCGGGCGAGCTTGATCTTGTCTGACAGCGTACCGATTGGCGAGAGCGTAGAGCGGATGATCTGAGCAGGCTCCCGCAGCGGATCGGCAAACCGAAAATTCAGCTGGCGGGTATGGACGCGGCCACCGGGGCGAAAGGTATTTATATTCAACGCTTTCAAATCAAGATAGCGCTTCACTTCGGGGTACTCCGTCAGCAGGACCTGGAAACCCCGGTCGAGCAGAAAGTCCTCTACCTGATCGGTCTTAAGTCGCCCGCCGATGCGGTCGGCGGCTTCGAGCAGCAGCGGGCGGTAGCCCGCCCGTTCTAATTCAATGGCGGCAACTAGTCCGGCTGCGCCGGCGCCGATGATGGTTATCTGAGGATGTGACAAAACTGGGGAGGTTGAATTTGCGCAAAGATGGGCATTGTGTAGTTAGGTTACAATGACGAAGGGCAGGTCTTCTTATTTTAGCAATAGCCGTCAAACAAACTTTTGTCCGGCATCGCCAGCCCAAAATAATTTGTCGGACGGCCAAACCACCCCTCCGACGGATTTTTTTCACGAATATCCGAGGAACGAAAATGGGACCGTCTGTCTGAGGGGTTGCCCCCGGTGACGTTTACGGCAGGCTCATTCTTTCGCTGTCAGCCTCCCCGCCAGCATATAGCCATACCGCAAAAACACCCCCCATGCCAATACCGCACTCATGATCAGGCCTTCCTTTCCATCCCGGAAACCGCCCTGTATAACGAAGTGCTTAAAGAAGCGGTAAAGGGGCTTAACGAATAGGTGATAAAGCCCTACCCGGGGTGTTTTGGGACCATAATCCTGCGCTGACCATTTGGCGTAGCGGCGGGTTTTGTCAAGGAAGTGATCCAGGTCTTTGAAAGTGTAATGGTTCATCCTTCCCTTCAGCCACCCAACGCTGATATTCTCTGTCTCAATCTCCTCGTGCACCTGCTTGGTGTTGTACCGGCAACGGTCCCGATGAAAGAAGCGGATCACTTTGTCTCCGGCCAGACCTGTATGGTACATTCGCTTGCCCATAAAGTGGTTATCCCGGCCGATCCAATAGGCATCCTGGGGGATAGTCTCCAACGCCAGCAAAGCATCGATTTCCTTCCGTAGCTCTGGCGTCACCAGTTCATCGGCGTCAAGCAGGAGGATCCATTCGTGTTTAGCGTGCTCGATGGCCCAGTTTTTCTGATCAGAAGGGCCGACGTATTTCCGTTGCCGGAGGATAACGTCTTGCCGGGACTCCAATAATTCAGCGGTGCCATCTGTGCTAAAACTGTCCACTACCACCAGATCATCCGACCAGCCGGCCACACTTTCCAGGGAGCGTTCGATGATGTCGAGCTCGTTGAAGGTGGTGTAGATGATGGAGAGTTGTTGCATGTTGCAGAGGTCGCTTCGCTCCCGTTGCAGAGTCGCTTCGCTCCGTTGCAGGGGTTGCAGGGGTTGCAGGGGTTGCAGGGGTTACAAAGATCGGTATCATTTTTGAGAATAGCCTATTGTACTCCCATTCAAATCCGTCAGGCCGAAACCGTGCTTACTATTCTGGCCGTTTACCAACACTAATTAAAGAAGTTTGGAAGAACACCCCTTCACCAGGAGCGTAGCACCCCTGTAATTCTTGCAGCGGGAGCGTAAGCGACCTCTGAAACAACTGCAACCGGAGCGTAGTGACATGGCGACCTAGCAAGCCAACAACTCTTCCCTTACGTTGCCATAGGCGATGAAGTGGGGATTCAGCAGGGATTCTTTATTGTAGCGCAGTTCCTTTCCGGTACCGTCATCGACCAGCTTACCGCCAGCCTCAAGTAGGATGGCGTGGGCAGCGCCGGTGTCCCACTCCATGGTAGGCGCCAGTCGGGGATAGACGTGGGCGGTGCCTTTGGCCAGTTCCATGATTTTCAGCGAGCTGCCGCGTTGTACCAGTTCCGGACGATCGAATTTGTCTATAAAATTTTGGGTCTCCTGGTTAAGGTGGCTGCGGCTCGCGACAATTCGGAGGTTAACGTCCTGCAGGGTAAATGCGGCAGCGAAGATGCGGCTGGGCTTACCGCCGGCTTCCTTCACTTCCCAGGCCCCCAGGCCAGGAGCAGAGTAGAAAAGCTCGTTGGTTACGGGCACGTAAACCGCACCAAGGATTGGCTTCCCACTTTCCACCAGGGCGATGTTGACGGTAAAGTCACCGTTGCGTTTGATGAACTCTTTTGTTCCGTCAAGCGGATCAACCAGCCAGAAGCGGGTAAACTGCGACCGGGTAGCGTAGGTCATCTCTTTCCCTTCCTCAGAAATGATGGGGGCTTGAAAATCCAGCGCTTCTAAGCCGGCCACGATAACATCGTTGGCGGCTTTATCGGCCCGGGTAAGGGGGCTGTCGTCGGCTTTATGCTCGACGCCAAAGTCTTCAGTGGCGTAAACCTCCATGATGGCGGCACCGGCCAGGCGGGTGATCTCGCCTACTTCGGCGGCTAATTTCAGGTAGTCGGTCATAGAGCAAAGGTAGTTTTCAGGGTTCAGTTTTCAGAGATCAGGAATCAGGTTTTAGGGATCAGCACTCAGGAATCAGAATTCAGAGGGGGAGGCAGGGCTTACGTACTCAGACTTTACGACATCCTTATTACTGAACACTAAATTCTGAGCTCTGAAAACTAAATACTGAATGCTGAGTCCTAGAGTTCCCAAAACCTTTCCTTGCACCTGCGGCCCCGCCTGATTATCATGATCCTACCGAATTCCATATTCTTCCAACAAGAAGGTAAACGCCCGTTCCAGTACCACGTCGTTTCCGGCGGCGATGTCTTCAACAGTATTCCGGGCATAGATATCGGGAACGTGCCCTACCCCATCCAGGCTGGTTCCATCGGGCAACAGGAACTTCATGATTGAATAGCGGTACTGCATGCCATTAGGCAGGAAGCGACGCATGCCTGTATCGGAGAAATCGCCCGAAGTAACGTCACCGATCTGCGTTACCGTGGCGATTGATTTAAGGTAAAGCAACATCACCTCTCCGGCGCTGATGGTTACCTGATCAGTCAGGACAACCACGGGCTTATTAAAATTTTCCGTCCCGATTCTCCGACTAAAATACTCTTTCTTTTCAGCAAAATCATCATGCTTCGGCCCATTTCGTTCCTGCACGGTATAGAGCAATTTTTCTTCCTGGATAAAGCGTCCGGCAATTTCCACCCCAATTTGATCTGCTCCGCCGGTATTGTTTCGGAGATCAATTATGATCGCCTGATGGTGACCGATGTCCCGTAAAATCTGATCCGTCAACCCCGTATCCTCCAAATCAATTCCGGACAAATGAAAATAGCCGATATCCCGCCCCCTAAAATCTCCGTAGAGGTACTCCTCCACCGACGAAGAATCCCGTACGTCAACGTAATTACGGACAATCAGATCAAGGCTCAACTCTTCCCGCACCTGATCCCGGCCGGCGTCGCCTGATGCAAAAAACTTTCTACCTGGCCAGTAGACAAAAGTATGCCGGTCGTCAAGGTAGTCGATCATTTCACTAAAGATTGTGAACAGCTCTTCATCGGTCGTTTCGGGCGTAACCTGCCCTTCGTATTCCATGCGTATGCTGTCCCAGTCCCACCCCCGAACGGTAAAAAGGCCATAGTGGCGGTCGAAGTCTTCCCAGAAGATGTCAAAATTGTTTTTCGGCGTATTTACCTCGTCTTCACCCAGGATGATTTTCTGGCAGCTGGTGAACAGAGTAGCGAGAAGGAGGATGGGAAATAGTAATTTTTTCATTGTTGGTTTTTGTGGAAAGATGATTGATCGGGATGTTAGCTGGCGTTTGTGCTGTTTGAGTGGGGGCAAGTCAATACTGCCAAGAAATCAAGTATCCGTTTCAGAATTTGTACTGGTCGGGCGGGGACAAGCCCCGCCCTTACCAGTGCGAGGTTTGGTGGCCGCGTTCGCTGTGCGAACGCAGGATTATCCGACGTAATCCAAAAGCCTTGGGCGGCTGCTATTAGTACTTACGGGTAGCGGTCAGGGTAAACTGGTTATTAAAAATGCGGACAGGATCAAGACGTTGCGTGCTGTAGTAACTCAGGCCGTAGCCTGCTTCCATTGTCCAGCGGTCATTGAAGCGGTATTCCCACCCAAAAGAAGCGCGGAGACCAGTAAAGTCATTGAGGGAGGTCCATTTTCCACGGGTCAGGATTCGGAGCAGAGCGGTATCGTTATCGCTGATGAACTTGTCCCATCCCGTATAAGGTGGTCTGACCAGCAATCCGAAGACGGGTAAAGAACCGGCAAGTTTCAACCGGTGCCGGCCTCCCGTTCGCCAGGCAGCATCTCCCGCCAGTTCAAAACCATGAAGGGCAAAAAACGAAATTGCTTCCGCACCTTCGAAGATGCTGACATCGACATAGCTGCGGTACTTTCCGCCCAGACGAACCTGGCGGCTCCCCTCCGCTGGGCCCATATTTCGCAAGTAGCCAAACGACAGGTCAATCAAGTATCGATCGGTCGTATGGTACTTAGAGGCACTAGATCTTAATTTGGTTAAACCCAGCCCCAGTTCGGCACTCATTAAGTGCCCGGATTTGGTCGTCCGGCCATAACCAAGACCAAAGCGAAGCCCGTCAGCCCGGTAATTAAGTGGAGAAAAATTTTGATCCCTTACGTAGCCGTGGTGTGCGCCAATTGTCAGGGTAAGCTGGTGGCGATAAACCGGCTCAACAGGGAACGATTGTGCACCAAGAGCACCAAAAAACAGAAGTAATGCAGCGGAAAACAAACAGCGTTTCATTGAGAAGAATTAAAACATTGAACTGATGTGGACAAACATCGGCTCCGCTTTACGCTACCACAAGAAATTGATGCGTTCGCTTGTACGGAATCCTTAAAAGCTAAGAAATCAGGACGTTTTACCGGCTTTTCGGTAGTCTCCCGGTGTCTGGCCCGTTGCTTTTTTGAAGGTGCTGTAAAAAACACTGCGGGACCTGAAGCCTGCCTCCAGCCCAATGGCTTCTAAAGAATAAGGATCGAAAGTTGGGTCGGTGAGCATCTCCCGGGCGGCATCAATTCGGAAACCGTTTACATAGTCGGCAAAACTCTCGCCGACCTTCCCGTTGATGATTTGCGAGAGGTACCCTTCGCTAATTCCGAGGCGCGTGGCGATCAGGTTTCGACCGAGATCCGGATTACGATACACCTCTTCCTCCCGCATCATTCTGGCAAGTTCCCGGGGATAACCAACTTCTGCTTGCTCTTTCGCGTCGGCTTGTTCCGACAATGGCTTACGCCCCTTGAGGATTTCCTGAATCTCCGCCTGATCGTCCAGAATCCGCAACTGGTATACGCCCGTGTAATAGATCCACCAGAAAAAGGCAGAGAGGGCGATCCAGATGGCAATCTCCGGCCGGTCGGTATCATAACTCTCTCCGACAAATACCGCCAGGTACCAGACGGCAAGCACCGCCAGCATCGCAGCCGTGAAACGGATCAGCCAGTTCCTTTTACCTTTAGACAGCCCCTTGCTCTCTCTGGCCAGCAGCAGTGCCCACCCCACCAAAAAAACGTTGAACCAGAAGGAGAGGGAGTCTTCCAGTTTGTTGTATAAAAGGTATTCCGGTCCTTCCTTCGCAATTGGTAGTTCAAAGACCTTGAAGGTGAAACTCAGGTCGAAGAAAATGCCCAGCAATACACTAACCACAAACGGAGCATATAACCAGGGCAGCCATTTTGCGCGCAGGTATTTGTGCTCCAGTACGTGCAAAACATAATAGAACAAAGGGACTGGCACCAGGAATTCCCATAAGTGCCACCATAGGTAGTCCAGCCAGAAAAAGCCGAAGTCCTGCCATCCCAGGAAACAGACAAAACTCAACAGCAGAATACTTACCCCCAGGTAATTATTGGCCTTACTTTGGTATGAGGACTTGAACAAGATCATCAGGCCAATGACCAGGCCCTGGAAAATACTGGCGACGATGAAGAAGTCTGCTAGGCTCAGTGACATGGGGGTAAAGGTAGTTTTCAGTATTCAGGTTTCAGCGTTCAGTAGTCAGGGACCAGGGTTCAGTCATCAGGGGTCAGGTTACTAAAAACTGAATCCTGAGACCTGCGTACTAATTACTGCTCCCTGAATCCTGAATACTGCCAACCCTCCCCTTCCACAACCACCACCCCTGCATCACGGCCCGCAGCACCATGAAGAACAGCAGGCTACCCCAAAGTCCCCAGTTGGCGTAATGCCGGCCCAGCAGATAGTAGGACAGCAGGTAACCAGCAAAGGCCAGCAGCATTGTTTGCCGCATGGCGTGGGCGGCCGTGAGGCCGACGTAAATGCCATCGAGTAAATAACAGGGCGTTGCCAGGATGCAGAATGCCACTACGATCGGCAAGTACCTGAGGGCTTCGGCCAGTGTCTCCGGGGCCGCATCTTCGGGCGCAAACAGGGCCAGCAGGTGGGTGTTTCCAAGGGCGTAAACGAGTGCGTAGATCACGGCCAGCCCCATCCCCCAGGCAAATAGCAGCTTCAGCAAGCGCCGCAATTTCTCCGGCTGCCCGGCGCCGTGGTAGCGACCGACCAGGCTTTCGGCAGCGAAGGCGAAGCCGTCGACGCCGTAGCTCAACCAGTTCACCAGTTGCAGTAGAATGACGTTGGCAGCCACTACGGCGGTACCTACATCCAGCGCGTTGGCCCGATTATAAAAGAAGGCAAAGCTGAGGGTAAGGCAAAGCGTTCGGATAAAAATATCGCGGTTAATCGTCAGGAATTCTTTCAGGGCCGTTCCTCCCTCTTTTCCTACTGCTTTCCGTTCTCCTTTCTTCTCTACTTCTTTCCCCCTTTTTTCCAGGCGCGGACGCAGGTGCAAAAGAACGATTTTGAGGGGCAATGCGTGTCGCCGGCATTCGTACCACAGCAACCCCAAGCCAATGACCAGGCCCAGATACTGCGCCGCCACCGTCCCCAGGGCCACACCTTTAATACCCCATCCCAGCGTACGGACCAGATAAAAGCTTAACACCATGTTCGCCACATTGACGATCAGGGTCAGCACCAGCGGGAAGGTAGCGTTCTGCCGACCGAAGAACCAGCCGAAGAGCACCATTTGTAGCAGCGCCGCCGGCGCTGCCAGGATGCGGAGGTAGAAATAATCGTCCACCAACTCCACCTGGTCCGCCCGCAGGTTTAGCAACCAATGAATCAACTCTGCAAAAGGATACTGTAATGCCAAAAGGCACCCCGCCAACAACAGTGCCAGGCCTCCTGCCCGGACCAGGCTGAGCATCTGGGCCTCCTCGTCCTGTTTACCGTAAGCCTGGGCGGTAATCCCGGTAGTGCTCATCCGTAAAAAGCCAAAGTTCCAGTACACAAAGTTCAGCGCCATGGCCCCCAGACCTACCGCGGCAATGTAACGGCCACCAAGACTACCCATCAGGCCGGTATCGAAACTCGACAGCAGCGGCACCGAGATGTTACTCAAAATATTGGGGATGGCCAGGCGGAGAATGTCGCGGTTCATGGGCAGGTTTCAGGTTTCAGGTTTCAGGTTTCAGGTTTCAGGTTTCAGGTTTCAGGTTTCAGGTTTCAGGTTTCAGGTTTCAGGTTTCAGGTTTCAGGTTTCAGGTTTCAGGTTTCAGGTAAGAAAATTGCCGCAGGCAATTCAGACAACTTTCTTCAGATTTTCTTTGAAAAATCGCCTTGTGTCACGAGCGAAGCGAGACCGTAGCTGCAACGCGCCGCAGGCGCTCTGCAACAAGAGCGTAAGCGACTGCTGCAACGTGCAACCTAAAGCGGGAGCGAAGCTACCGCCTAATATTTTAAGACAACATTATCAACCCAAATCCGCCCTTTTCTATTCAATACCCCGTACTTCGTAACGCAAACAAACCAATTAGACTAATGAAAACATCTTCCCTACCGTTCCTGCTTTTACTCGTTATCGGCCTATTTAGTTGGTCTTCCTGTGGAGATGACGACGATCTGGTCCTCGATACCCTCAACTACGATGGCCCCAATTTTACGGCTCCCACCAATGGGGAGGGCTTTACGACTTTCGCAGCCCGCTTCCCCGCTGGGGAAACACAAGAATTTGTCGGTCGTAAACTGGAAAAAATCAGCTTCTACCTGGAAGCCATCCCATTTTCCACCGTAGTACTGGTCTATGCGGACAACAGTACCGATACCCGGGTTCCCGGCGAGGAATTATATTCCATTGACCTCACCCAGCGGGTTCGTAATACTGGCTGGATCGAGCACATCCTGACCACCCCCATCGACATTACAGGAGACGGCCTCTGGCTTGCTGTAGAAGTAGACCTCGATGCAGGTGACCAGGCCATCGGCTGTGACCAGGGCAACAACTACAATCCGAATGGAGATCGCCTGCAGGTACCCTCTGGCCAGTGGACGAGCTTTAACGAAATCACCGGTAACGAGCGGATTAACTGGAACATTCGTGGCATCATTTCGGAAGAGTAGTCTTCCAAAAGATGGCTATCGCCAAACGCTGACGGCAAAATTCCGCCCGTATCCGAAACTAGCCGGGTATTGTGGCACACCGTTATAGCGTTCGGTCAGTTCCGGGACCGTACGAAATAAGTATCGTTTCAGGTCTTCGACCGTTACCGTCCCGTCGGTTCCTGCAGCCTTTCCCTGCAACGCGCCGAGCAGCGCATAGGTAAAGGCGCCGTGCCCCAACTCGTCAAATTCACCGGCTAGTTGCTCCGACCCCGTAGCCGTAATCCAGTGTGTACCGGTGGTCCGTGCCAGCTGTGCAATTGCTTTTTCCTCTCCGGCGCCGGGCATCGCGGAGATGGCGCCGGCGCTTTGGCAAGCATCCAACAGGTACAACTGCCGATGCGCGGGGATCGCAGCGGAGAGTACCTGTAGCTCTCGGGCAGAGATACCGTTCGTAGCCAATTCACTGGTCGCTTTCACGTCGTGCGGCACGAAGTAGAATTCATCGTTCTCTCCGCCCGACATGATGCCATGTCCGGCATAATAAAAGATAAAAAGGTCGTCTGCATCAGCGGCAGCAACAATTTTTTGCAGGGCGGCGAGGATGTCCGCCCTACTGGCACCACCGTCGCGAAGTTTCAGGACATCGGCGTTGCCGACCAGCGGGCTCATGCCCCTGCGCATTACGTCCTCCACCCCGCTGGCGTCGGCGGTGGCATAGTTCAGGTTATATTCGGCGTTAGCGTATTTATCGATACCAACTGTCACGAGGTGCAGCGTAACGCTTGCGGCTCCGGTATTGGAGATGGGCGCGGACGCAGGTGCAAGGGAAGTTAACGGAGCAGTCCCTGCCGACACGCCGGTATACTCAATGAGCAGGCGGGCAGGGCTGCTCTCCGTTCGTTGGTTGTTGAGGGCTACGGCCCTGAATTCATTCTCTCCGGGCAAGAGGCGAACAGTGTACGTTCGTTCATTACCAACGGGTACATCATCTTCCACTACCAGGTTTCGGGTAGCTCCGCCCAGGAGTTTACCGTTATGATACAGCCGTAGCTCCGCTACGGAACCGCCGGGTGCCCTTGCCTTTAAACTTAGCACTGCATCCTGCGTCCGCGCCAAAACCCGACGAACCTCAGGCACGTCATCTTCCACGATCAGGTTACGTGTACCGCCCGACTGGTAATTGATTTCCACTTCCGGCGGCGGCAATAAATTGTTGATATTGATGCGGGGAGACTCGAGGCTACCCGGTCGTCGTCCCAGAATTTCGCCCACCAGTCCTGGCGTATAGAACCCCTCAAATAACTGTTCTAAAGCAATGCGTTGCTGGCCAACCCGGTAATACATTTTCCCCATTGCTCCCGGCGAGGCATCAAAGCGACCGTCGGGCGCCACTATCGCCCAGTCGTCCGTATCGGCATATTGCAGTAGCGCTGCCACATACTGACGGTTGCGGACGTCAAATATCCGTACTACGCCTTCCCGGCCAGCCGCCGCCACAAAGCCATCACCAAAAAAAGCCATCCGGTCGAATCTCAGACCTGTTTCTCCCGGTACCGTCAGCGGGTACTCCCGCCCATCGGGCAGGTAATAAAGATAGGCGCGGTTATCATGGGTATAAGCCGCCCATTCCCGATCGGCAGAGAAGTCAATCTCGTAGGGAAACCGTCCGTTTGGTAAGGCCCGCCGTTCGAGTTCCCGTCCGGAAGCAGCGTCGATGGTGACGAATGCCTGATAGGTCTGCGCCAGGATGCGGCGGCCGTCGGCGGAGAAAACCGGATCGTCCAGCGCTATTTCCTTTTCCCAAACTGGTTCACCGTTGGCCACGTTGACAAGCCGCGCCCAGGTCTTCGTTTGTTGCCCCGTGCCCGTGAACCGAGCTGGTGCCAATAGTAGTTGTTTCCCGTCGGGCGACAGCGCCGTATGTTCCTGGAAGTAGGCATCACCCGGGCGTAATCCACCTTTCCCAACGGACTTGTCCGTCTTCGTATCCATCATCAGGTATCCTTCTTTTCCGACAACGGCCAATCGCAGGCCATCGGCGGATGCTGCAACTCCCCGGGTGTCAGCGAAGCCGCTTTTAAATCGCTTCACCTGCGGATGCCGACCTGTGGCCTGGTAGCTGAATACCTCCCCGTCTCCCGGCGAAGAGGCCAGCAATGAACCATCAGTGCTATAATGAAGCCGGCCGCTGGCGAAGGAACCGTCGTGGGAGTGGGTGAGCAGGTAATGACGGTCCAGGGTCAGGGTTTTGAGCTTACTCAATCCCCAGGTCAACTTACCGGTAGTCTCTGAGCCTGCAAGGACCTGCGGGGTCAGCAACGCTTCCCCAAGTTTCCCCTGAGGTCTTAAATCCGGCAACGCCAAACGACGGATCACATAGGGTGATTTTCCGGCGAGGTAGAGGTAGCCATCCGCCCCTACCGCAATAACCCGATCCGACCCTTCATCAAGTTTAAACATGGATACTCCCCCCTCCAGATAACTGCCATTAGCAAGCCGGCCATCTGTATTCGACCAGTAGAGTTTACCGTCATAGAACCCGGAGACATTCACCAGGTCCTGATGCTTCACTTCCGATTTGGGGGCGGCTACCGACCAGCGCTCTCCGGCGGCCCCGCGCACCCCGAAAGTAGCGTTATTCCCTTCGTTACGAATAAAGAACCGATCACCTTCCGGCGTGTACTGGTGGGCATAGGCGGCCGGTTGGGGGCTGCCACCGCCAGTGGGCATAACGTAGTTCTCGCTGCCCGGAATAACGATCAGGAGTTCCGCGCCGTCCGGGCATACCACTAGTTGCGCTACCCCGCGATTAGTGCCCATCGGCACTGTACCCAGCAGTCGGGGTTGCCCTCCGGGGACGCTGACAGAAAAAACCTGCTGAGGGTCTTCACCGGTACTGCTCCGGCGTTGCGTCAGGTAGTAGAGTTCGTTACGCCCGGGGTGGAAGGCTACAGCATTAGTGTTCCAGCCGGAAAAAGTACTGACGACCCGAAAATCCGCCATTTCCAGCAAATGGATCTCGTTAAAAGCAGCAACTGCCAGGTATTTGCCATCGGGGCTGAAGGCCAGGCCACGAGCCATGTCTCCCGGGCGGAAAGTATGAAGCTCACGCCCAGAGGCGGTCTCCCATATTTTCACCGTCTCGTCGATGCTTGAGCTGGCAAGTAAGCCGCCGCCGGGACTGACGGTTAACTTCATGATGGCACGTGTGTGGCCACCTGGAACTACCAACTGCGGCATTTGGGCGGCGAGGATGCAGGTGCAAAGAAAGGTAAAGAGAAAAAGGGTCTGACGCATGGCAAGGGTTATTGATTCCCGGAAGCCCGAAGATAAGCAGTGTGCGCATTGGACTTAAACAATCGTTAGCAATATGAGGGACAACCTTATTTGCAAATCCTTCCTATCTTAGCCCTGTCTTCAATGCTCCATGAATATTAACAATACGTACTTAAGGATTTTCATCGTTATGCTCCCATTTTGGGCGCTGACCTCCTGCCTCGCTGACTGGCAGGATGCTTCAGATCGTTATGAAGTAAAGGGTGTCGACGTTAGCCACTATCAGGGAGTGATTGACTGGGACTTACTTGCCGCCGATGGGCACGACTTCGCCTTCATCAAGGCTACCGAAGGCGAAGAACTAAAAGACGAAGCCTTTGCCGCCAACTGGCATCTGGCCGGGCTTACCGGAATGCGGCGCGGTGCCTACCACTTCTTCCGCCCCGAGGTAATGCCTGACATACAAGCAACTAATTTTATCGCTGAGGTAGAACTAAGGCCAGGAGATCTTCCCCCGGTGATCGACGTAGAAAACAGGGGTAATCTTTCGGTCGCCCAACTGGTCAGCCGTGTAAAAAAGCTCTCCTTAGTCATGGAATTGCACTATGGGGTGAAGCCCATTATTTATACCGGACAGAATTTCTACAACCGCTTTCTGGCCGGACAGTTCGATGATCACCCTCTGTGGTTGGCGCGTTACGACTACGACGAACCAGTCACCGTTTGCGGACGGAATTACAATTTCTGGCAGTATACAGACAGTGGGCAGCTGCCCGGCGTTGTCGGAGATATTGACCGCAACGTCTTTCTTGGCACCCACCTGGATTTAGCTTTGTTGTGTATCCCTCCGACGGTTTCTTCCGCCTCGGACGATCTGGCGCAGTTTGGGGAGTAGTTAAGGGGGTAAAAATGGGTTATTCGATCATTCTTACAGCTTTTTAAAACTTTGTATTAACGACAGTAGTCTCGGGATTTACAACTTTCCGAAAACCGTTTTTGCTTTCAAACACTACACCTCCTCCGTCCCCGGAATAGCAAAGGTCCGCCCGCTCAATCCATCCGTAAAGGCCCGCTTGGTTCCCGCATCGATGGTCAATTGGTCTGCCAGAAAATCGGCTAAGAGCAGACCGATCTTGGGAGTTTCCACCAGGAATCCGTCGTGGCCATAATCTGAAGACATGACCTCCAACCGGCTATTAGGAATGTAGCGACTGAGTAACGATTGCTCCTCCGTCGGGAACAACACGTCCGTGTCTATACTGATAATGAGCGTTGGCGCGGTAATCTTTGCCAGTGCAGCAGCGGGTCCTCCCCTGCCGCGTCCAAGGTTGTGGGTGTCCATGCTCCGGGTAAGGGCATAGTAGCAGGTTGGGGCAAATCGTTTCCACAACTTAACCCCTTGATAGCGCTGGTAGCTACTGGCCCGAAAATCATCGATGTCTTCCGAGTTCGATTGTTGCTGGGTCGCATCGTAGGTCCGGTAGTGGCGGTAAGACAGGACCGCCATTGAGCGAGCAGCTTCTAATCCCCGTCTACCAGCTTCGGGTGTATCAGTACCCAGCGTTTGATCTGCTCTCAAAGCCATCCGTTGGCTCTCATTGAAAGCGATCCCATAGGGCGAGAAGCGAGCGTTGGTGGCTAGCAGGCAGAGCAGGTCAAAGCGACCTGGATCCAGACAAGCCCATTCCCCTGCGTGTTGGCCGCCCATACTACCTCCCATCAGCAGACGGATTCTACGAATGCCCAGATAATCGGCAACAAGTGCAAAGAATCGGGCATTATCCCGGGTCGTCACCAGCGGAAAATCGAGGGAATAAGGCTGACCAGTAGCCGGGTTGATCGTTTTCGGACTGGTGCTTCCATAGCTGCTTCCCAGAATATTCACACAAATGACAAAATATTTGGCGGGATCTATGGTAAAGCCCTCCCCCACCAGCCCTGGCCACCAGTCTTCCGCATCACTGTTTGCGGTAAGTGCGTGGCAAATCCAGATGACGTTATCGCGGGCTTCGTTCAGTTGCCCATAAGTGTTGTAAGCTGCCGTAAGGGACGGTAGGGTTACACCGGATTCCAGTGTAAAAGAATGGGATATGTGGAGATATTTGGTCAAATTATCGAGGCTTCGAGTCGTTAAGTTGTTGGGTTGTCGGATCGGTTCAGCAGGCTCGCCAATAAATTGATCTGACCAAGGTGGTAGATGTCGTGCTGAATGGCCCCGTCAAGCAAATTCCGGTTGAGGTAGTAGTAATCCGGATGTACTTTTTCTTCGCTGGTGGAGTAATCGAATTCCGCGACGGCAACCAACATTTGTTCTTTGGTTTCTGCCAGCTCTGCCAGCATTTCAGCTTTACGCTTACCAGAATAATCAGGCCAGTCTTCCGGAGAGTTCAGTTCAATTTTCGTGCGGGGTAAGCGACGAAGGCGTAGGGCGGTATTTCGCCGCCAGGCAACCATGTGGCCAATCAGTTGGGCAATCGTCCGATGACCAACGGGCCGGTGAAAGTCCGCTTCCGAAATTGGTTCCAGACTTTCTTCCACGCCACGACCAAACATCGGCAACTTGCCGTGCATGATGTGATACTGTTCCTGAAAGTAGGCTGAAGTCATGAGTGAATAATGGAATGGGAGAATAAAAGAATGAGGGAATAGTCAAACAGTAAGTTTCTATAAACCGGCAAATTTCACACTATTCAATCGTTCTCCCATTCTCCCTCTCTCTGATTAGATGAGATCAAAAGCCTGCTGCAAGTCCTCCTTGATGTCTTCAATATGCTCAATACCAACGCTCAGGCGCAGGGCATTGGGTAGTACCCCGGCAGCAAGTTGCTCCTCGGCAGCAAGTTGCTGGTGAGTAGTCGCGGCTGGTTGAATAATCAGGGTCTTGGCATCTCCCACGTTCGCGAGGTGGCTGATCAGTTTGAGGTTGTCAACCACTTTGGTCGCCGCAGCCTTATCGCCTTTCACCTGGAACCCCAGGACACCGCCATAGCCGTTTGTCAGATACTTTTTGGCATTGGCGTGGCCAGCATGGTCTGGCAACCCTGCATAAGAAACCGACTCCACCTTAGGGTGCGCTTCCAGCCATTCAGCCATCGCCTGGGCATTATCGACCGTCCGCTGCACGCGCAGCGAGAGCGTTTCCAGGCCCTGTACGTGGAGCCAGGCGTTAAATGGACTGGCAGCGGGGCCGAAGTCACGAAGGCCTTCTACCCGGGCACGAATGGCAAAGGCGATGTTGCCGAAAGGACCGTCCTTACCAAACACATCATTGAAAACGAGGCCGTTGTAACCTGGGCTCGGATCCGTAAATTGTGGGTACTTACCGTTGCCGAAATCAAAAGTACCGCCATCGACGATCACTCCGCCGATACTCGTGCCGTGGCCGCCGATCCACTTGGTGGCAGACTCCACCACAATGTCAGCACCGTGCTTCAGTGGCTGACAGAGGTAACCACATGCACCAAATGTGTTGTCTACGATAAGCGGAAGATCGTGCGCTTTCGCTACGGCACTCAGCCCGGCAAAGTCAGGAACGAGAAAGCTCGGGTTTGGCAGCGTTTCGGTGTAGATGGCCTTTGTCTTATCGTCGATAAGCTTGGCAAAGTCCGCAGGATCAGTGCTTTCCGCAAAACGGACCTCGATACCAATACGCTTAAAAGCAACCTTGAACTGGTTATAGGTACCACCGTAGAGGTAGGGGCTGGAGACAATGTTTTCTCCTACCTGGGTAATATTATTAATGGCCAGGAACTGGGCGGCCTGCCCGGAACTCGTCGCAACGGCAGCAACTCCGCCTTCCAGCGCGGCCACTCGCTTTTCGAAGGCGTCGGTGGTAGGATTCATGATCCGGGTATAGATGTTCCCGAATTCCTGCAGGGCAAAGAGTTTGGCGCCGTGCTCGCTGTCGCGGAACGTAAAGCTCGTCGTTTGGTACAAGGGTAAAGCGCGGCTGCGGGTCGTTTCGTCGACTTCCTGGCCGGCGTGAAGTTGGAGGGTTTCGAATCTCATAATAATAAGGGGATATTGTGGGTCGGGAGGAGGCAAGCTTCTCCCTTACGATAAAATGTGATATTATTCTCTGGGAAAGGGCTTGCCCCCTCCCGCATAATGGCGATATAACCCGGACATACGGGCGGTATTATCAGGGCGGGGTCGCCGGTACAATGGGAAGTTCTTTGAGTGCAAGGTGAAGTTCCGACATGATCTCTGAGACCTGTGCCGGATCGTTTTGCCAATTCACAAATGCCGCGCGAATGCCGCGCGTACCATTCATCGTTGTTGGTGTCATGAAATACCGGCCACGATCATTCAGCTGCTGCACCAAGGCGTCAACGGTTTGTGCCGCAGCGTCGTAAAGGGTAAAGGCCACAACGTTGAGTCGTACCGGTGCCAGCAAGGTGAATGCTTTATCTTCAGTCAGCGCTTTGCCAAATGACCGGGCTGTACCAATGCAGCGCTCTACGATGTCCCGGTAACCCTGTCGGCCGTAGGCCATCAGGCTAAACCAGGCCGGTAGCGCCCGGAGACGCCGGCTGTTTTCCGGTCCGGAATTGAGGTAATTGAAATGGCCTGCCGGATCACCGAGGTAGGGAGCAGCGCTGTTTTGGAACGTTGCGACCTGAAGCTTCAAATGTTCTTTGCGGATAAACCAGCAGCCGGAGTCGTAGGGCACGTTTAGCCATTTATGGTTGTCGATCGTGATGCTATCGGCCGATTCCCAGCCGGTCAGCAGGTGAGCATGCTCGGGGCTGACGGCGGCGAAGCCGCCGAAGGCCGCATCCACATGGTACCAGAAGTTATGCTTTTTCTTCAACCGGGCGATCGCCGCCAGGTCGTCAAAATCTACGGTATTTACCGTCCCGCCGCTGGCGATGAAGAGGAAAGGCTGGCCATTGAGCACCTCAATCTTCGCTTGCAGATCGTCCATATCCACCGCCTCCCGGCCGGGCAAGGTAGCTACCTGGATCAGGTTTTGGCTACCAATGCCAAGCATGGCCAAACACTTCACCGCAGAACTGTGCGGCGTTGCCGCAAGCACTGGAATGGGTTTGCGCAAACCAGCCCTAGCTAAATCGTAGCCTTGTTGTGCAGCAACCCACTGCCGGGCAACACCGAGGCAGGTAAAGGCAGACATGGTAGCGCCGGTTACGAAGCCACCGTTGAACACCTCCGGCAGATTAAACAGCTGCCGCAACAGGTCAATCGCACCCAGTTCAATAGCTGCGGAAACATCCCCGCGCCCCGCTACTGCTTGTGGGTTTTGGTCAACGGCGCTGGCCAGCCAGTCGCCCGCCAGGGCGGCCGGGGTACTGCCTCCGGTAACAAAGCCCAGGTAACGGTTAGAGGGTGAAGCAACGAGGTAAGGGGCACATTGCTCCTTAAAAACGCTGATGGCATCCTGCGTTCCCGCCCCCTGATCCGACAAGTGGAATTTCGGCGTGTCCCGGCGCGTAGACCCCGCTGGCAACTGGTCGTCAGACCGGAAGGTCAACGCAAAGTCGCGCACCTCGTCCAATAGCTGGCGAAGATCCTTTTCATCCCGTAAAAATGAGTTATCCATGGTCCGAGCCGATTAAGGACAGGGGACGAACGGAGGCAGGTATTTGAGGCATTGGCAAATGGTTTTATAGTTCCCCGCAAAATTGCGAGACAGGCTTTGGCACCTTTTGCTCCTAGCCGCGGAGCAGTGGTTGCCAGGGCTTCGCAGAGCCTGTGCTCTCCACCCTTCTTTATAAAATTGCGCAGACTGTTACGTCTTTGCAAAGGCAAATGTAGGTGCTCTTTTGGTACGGGACAAATGAAAAATCCTTCATATAAGCTTCTTCTCCGACGGCAAACAGGCCACAACGCCCTTTATTCAAAGCGCTAAACTCCGTTCTGATCAACCCCTTTTAGACGCTGGTCGGTAGCAGAATACCTATCCCTCATTCCCGTTTCGTTTAATAAAACACCCGTAAAAATCGCGCGAATTTTCATCCGCGACCGAAAGCGGAAAAGGTAGACAAAGGCCAGGTCGATGGTATACTGAAACAAGACAAAGTTTCCAGGTTGCGGCACTCCGAAAAAGCAGAAGACACTCCGTACGAAAGCCGAGAATTGACGATGTAGTCTACCTTCGCTAAATGTCAACAAACCTTCGCCTTTCCACGCTTCAGTTTCTGCAAAATGCGGTGTTTGCCTCCAGCGTCATCAGCGTGGGGACCTACCTGCTCAATACGCTGGGTTTCAGTGGACGGGAAGTTGGTATGATCTACGCAACCAACGCCATTGCTGCTACCTTAGCCCCTCCGGCAGTCGGCTGGTTGGCAGACCGGCATTTCAGTGCCAATCGAATGTTGGTTGTCCTGAACGGTGTTGCTGCAGCAGCCTTATTTGCCTGTTTCTTTGTAACAAGTTTCCCCGGCTTCTACGCTTTGTTCCTATTGTTCAACCTCTGCTTCATGCCCACCTTCGGCTTATTGTCAGCCGTCTGTTTTCATCAGCTGGAGGACCCGGCAAAAACCTTTCCGCAGGTACGGGTTTGGGGTACGGTTTCTTTCATGTTAGTGGGACTGGGGCTTAGTTACTTTGCCATCGAAAGCTCTCCCATACCCTTACTAGCCGGTAGCGGCATTGCTTTTCTGATGTCGCTTGGGTGCCTGTTGTTACCAAATATCCCCCCACAACCCGGCTTTAATCTTTCCATGCTCAGAGGGCCTGTAGTAGCAAAAATTATTCGTGAGCCCGGTATGATCGTACTACTGATCGCGGTACTCTGCTCTTCCTTCCCCTCTTCTTTCTACTACAGTTTTCTAAACCCATTTCTTAATGAAATTGGCTGGTCAGCTGCGGCAGCAAAAATGTCCCTGGGCCAGCTGATGGAAATAGGCGTAATTCTGGCCATGCCTCTTGCTTTTCGGAAATTACGGTTTCGAAGCATTGTCTTTTGGGGCTTAATGGCGTGGGGGCTGCGCTATTTTGCTTTTTCCATCGCTCGACCGGGCCATTACGAATGGTTGTTGTACGCAGCTATTCTCGTGCAGGGAATTGCCTTTACCTGGATCGTGATCGCTGCTCAGATCTATGTCGATAAACGCGTCCCGGTTACCTTGAGAAGTACGGCGCAGGGCCTGGTGGCCTTTGCCAACCAGGGCATTGGCATCATTTTCGGCAGTTGGGTCGCCGGGGAGGTCGTATTGGCTAACACGCTTGCCGGAGGTGGCCACGACTGGACTTCGATTTGGCTGGTGCCGGGGGTAGTAGGCGTACTTTCCGCACTGGCGTTTTGGTGGTTTTTTCCGAAGACTGCGCGATTATAGCGTCAGGGAGTCAGATAGTCCAGCAGGAGGGTCATTCATAGTGTATGACTGTCTTATTCTGTGGCTATCTGACTTTTAAGGCGGGGCCGCAGGTGCAGTATTCGGCTCAAACGCAAGGAATGACGCCCACCATTCTACCTGTTTTCAGCATCTTTCCTTAACTTAGATTGTTCTTAGCCAAAACTATTCAACATGGGTTTCCTACGCCTCTTCAAAACACCAAAGAATCAGCAATTCAGCTACAAGCCCCGGTACTGGGACCCCAAGAAGGAAGAAGCCGAGAAATTACGCAAGCGCGTTGAACAGCTGCAAACCGGAGGAGTCGATGCCATGAAGACCCGAATTTCGGGTGGCTTCAGAAAAGGACAGGGCGGCGAAGCCGCCGGAGCTTACCGGAGCGCTCGGGTAAAAAGATCCAACACTACTTTTTTAATTACCCTTATTTCTCTCTTAGTCGTCGCCTACATCATCTACGCCCTCTATTTTCCAGACCTCAGTGCATGGATCACGACGGGGAACACTCCCACGATAGAGTAATATTCCTCCTTTACAAACCTTGTCTGGATAGCTGATTTGCTTTGATATACTTAATGTACCGACCTGCGAAAGACTCACTCGCGGCCAGGAAGCTGATTCACTAACAAGCTCTTATTTTGCGTATCTTAGCCGCCCGATAATTTCCTGCTGCTTAACCAATCTCTTAAATGACGGACAACCTGGTCCACCTACTTCCCGACGCCATTGCAAATCAAATTGCTGCTGGCGAAGTCATCCAACGACCCGCAAGTGTTGTTAAGGAACTCGTTGAAAACGCCATCGATTCCGGCGCAAGTGAGATCGAATTGCTCGTAAAAGACAGTGGAAAGACGTTAATTCAGGTGAGGGATAATGGTTGTGGCATGTCTGAGACTGACGCCCGGATGTCGCTCGAACGGCACGCTACCAGCAAGCTTCGTACTGCTGACGACCTGTTTGCCCTGCGTACAATGGGTTTTCGGGGGGAGGCCCTGGCCAGTATTGTTGCCGTCGCTCACATGGAAATGAAGACCAGGCGCACGCCTGACGAGTTGGGTACTCGCCTGGTTGTTGAAGCTAGTGAGGTTAAAATCCAGGAACCCATTGCTGCTCCTCCCGGGACCAGTATCGCGGTACGCAATCTTTTTTTCAACGTTCCGGCGCGCCGAAACTTCCTAAAAAGTGATACCGTTGAAATGCGGCACATACGGGACGAATACATCCGCATTGCCCTGGCACATCCAGAGGTTCGTTTCGATCTTCACGTCAATGACCGGCTCGATCTTGCCCTGCCTGCCGGAAAACTTCGGCAAAGGGTTGTCCAGGTCTTTGGCCGTAAATATGACAACTTACTGGTACCGATTCAGGAAGATACGGACGTGCTATCCATCAGTGGCTATGTGGGAAAGCCGGAGGCGGCCCGAAAGTCCAAAGTAGGGCAGTTCTTTTTCATCAACAACCGGTTCATAAAAAGCAGTTACCTCCACCATGCGGTTACCAGTGCTTATGATGACCTTTTGCCAAAAGAGAGTTACCCCTTCTACGTTATCTACCTGGAGATTGATCCTTCCCGGATTGATGTCAACGTTCACCCGACCAAGCAAGAGATCAAATTTGAAGACGAACGCCTGATCTACAACTACCTCAAGGCGACCATCCGTCATGGCCTTGGCAGGGCAAGCATTATGCCTTCCATTGATTTCGAGACGGACAACCCTTTTTCTCCTTCCCGCACCACCATTACCAACACGCCTCAGCTACCGGATGATATGGAGGATCCGTTACCGAGCCGGATGAACGACGATTATCAACAACCTCCACCGGCGGGTCGCGGTAGCGGAGGGGCCTCTTCAGCTCGCAGCTCCGGCACCAGCCAGCCTAAATCAGAAGCAGCCCGCCACGCAAGCAACGTTCGGAACTGGGAAAAACTCTACGAAGGATTAGGAGAAGATACAATCTCCAGAACGGAGCCTTCTTTCATCGATTTCGGAGATGTTGCCACCAGTAACCCGGAACTGGGAGAATTACTTCCCAGCCGGATGAGCCAGGAGGAAGATCCTGAAAATCCTGCGCAGCAGCCGCAGGATCGTGCACCATATCAGATTCATCAACGTTACATTGTCTCCCCCATTAAAAGTGGATGGCTGCTCATTGACCAACGCGCCGCACATCAGCGAATTCTGTACGAGCAATTTCTCAAAAACCTCAAGGATACCCCTGCTGCCTCGCAGCAGTCGATGTTTCCCCAGACACTGGAACTTCCTCACGTGGACGTTGGCCTGATGAACGGTATTCTACCTGATCTTCGCCTGCTTGGCTTCGATGTTGAGCACTTTGGTGGCGAGTCGTTCATCATAAGGGGGATTCCCGCAGCATTTGCCGGTCACAAAAACGAAAAACAGCTCCTGGAACAGCTCCTGGAGCAATATCGTAACGACGTTGAAGTAGAGAGTGACGGCCACGCCCGACTTGCCCGGGCACTGGTACGCGGTGCAGCAATTCGCCGTGGTCAATTGCTCGATGCTGCCGAAATGCGTTCGCTTATTGACCGACTCTTCGCCTGCGAACAACCCCAAAGGGCACCCAACGGGCGCCGCTGCTTCATCAAATATGAACTGGATGAAGTAGACCGGCGTTTCGACAGTTAACTTCCCGGGAAGTCATTGTCTCAGACCCTCTACCATATGCCTCCAGTTACTCCCATCGTTCGCTACCTGCTTATTCTTAATGCGCTTGTGTTTGCAGTCGTTGTACTTCCACGTGAAGTAATGGGTTACTCCTTGCAACTGGAGCAGGCGTTGGCGATGTACTACCCTACCTGCCCGTCTTTCCGTCCCTATCAGATCATCAGCCACTTCTTCATGCATGCCGATATCGGGCACATTGGCATGAATATGCTGGGGCTTTACTTCCTGGGTCCCATCATTGAAACCCGGCTGGGTGCAACCAGGTTCTTCCTACTGTATATCCTTTCAGCGCTGGGGTCCGTCGGGCTCCACATTGGTGAGATATGGCTTTCCATTCAGCACTATCAAGACCTTCTAGAAACCTTCGTCGCGAACCCCAGCTTACAACATTTTAACGAATTCTTCGCCGGCGTCGACACCTCCCAGATTCAGGATAACGGTACTTCCGTCAGCACCCTGGTCGGGAATCTTCAAAATAAATTAGCGATGAATACCGGAGGCCCCGCAGCAATCGACGAGGCGAACTACTTGATGCAGGGATACATTGAGTACCTCCAAAAAGGCCCGATGGTAGGTGCTTCAGGAGCTATCTCCGGAGTGCTGGCTGCTTTTGCCGTTTTCTTCCCCTGGCAGAAACTTCAGCTCCTTTTTGTTCCCGTCGGTATCCCTGCCGTCTATTTTGTCAGCCTCATTTTTCTGGTTGACTTGTTTTTGGGTTTTGCAGACTTTGGCTTTGACCGAATTGCCCACTTCGCCCACATTGGTGGTGGAATAACCGGAGCGATCCTGGCCTTCATCTGGTCAAAAACAACTATACCTCCCTGGATGAAACGGGTGGATAAGGATGCTTAATGCCGCTAAGGCCTGGCTGGTAATTAGCCGGCTGCCGGAAAGAACGCTCATCGTCCCAAAGCGGCTCTTTTTACGGTAGATTTTCCAGTGAATTAAGTCCGTTAACTCGTTAAACTCCCGAATTTACCAGTCATCTATCACAAAAATGACTCACTTTGGGTCAGGTTCGGTTCTCCCCGACAGCCCGTTAGCCTTGCTCCCCCCAGCTGGCCCGGTCCAACCCTCGAAAATTGATCGCTTCCGCAAGATGCTGCGAGTTGATGTGCTCGCAGTTCTCCAGATCAGCAATGGTACGCGAGACTTTAAGTATTCGGTCATAGGCCCGTGCACTAAGCTGAAGTTTCTCCATCGCATTTTTCAACAGCTGGCTACTTTCAGCGTCAATTACACACCATTCCCGCACCAGGCGGCTGGGCATCTGAGCATTACAATAAATCCCCGTCTGATCAGCATACCTTAAAGCCTGGACCTTTCGAGCAGTGACTACGCGCTTCGCAATTACCTCACTAGTCTCAGAGTCCGGTTCCCGGCCCGCAAGTTTTTCCAGGGGTACCGGAGTTACTTCCACTTGTAAATCAATACGATCCAAAAGCGGACCACTTATTTTACTCAAGTAGCGCTTAACCGTACCAGGAGGGCAAGTGCAATCACGTGTAGGGTGATTAAAATAGCCACAAGGGCAAGGATTCATGCTTGCAATGAGCATAAAGCTTGCTGGAAAGTCTACCGTTATTTTCGCACGGCTGATGATGATTCTTCGTTCTTCCATTGGCTGACGCATCACTTCGAGTGCACTCCGCTTGAACTCTGGCAATTCATCAAGGAACAATACACCATTATGGCTTAAGCTGATTTCGCCCGGACTCGGATAACTGCCTCCTCCAACCAGGGCCACGTCACTAATAGTATGATGAGGTGCCCGAAAGGGCCTGGTCGTTATCAAAGCTGTTGAAGCTGGCAGAATACCGGCAACAGAATGAATCTTAGTTGTCTCCAGAGCCTCCCGTAAATCAAGCGGAGGAAGAATAGTCGGCAACCTACGGGCCAGCATAGTCTTACCAGCTCCCGGAGGTCCAATTAATATTACGTTATGGCCCCCTGCTGCAGCAATCGTCATCGCACGTTTTATATTCTCCTGACCACGGACATCACTGAAATCAACATCAAAGCAAGTTCGGTCTTTAAAGAACTCCTCTCGTGTATTGACCTCCACTGGTTCCAGTTTGATTTCCCCCGTAAGGAAATCAATAGCCTCACGCAGACTTTTTACTCCATACACCGATAAATCACTTACAATAGCTGCCTCCCGGGCATTTTCCAGCGGTAGGATAAACCCCTTATATCCCTTCGCTCTTGCCTGAATAGCTATGGGTAATGCTCCTTTAATCGGTCGCAACTCCCCACTTAGCGATAGCTCTCCCATGATCATATACTCCGACAAGTCTTTGACGGCAATTTGATCTGTTGCGTTCAGGTACCCCAAAGCTACCGGAAGATCATACGCCGCACCTTCCTTACGTACGTCCGCAGGCGCAAGGTTGATCACAATCTTCATTCTTTTATTCTGAAAGCCGCTGTTCACAACGGCTGCTTCGACCCGGTAAGACCCCTCCCGAATTGCGCTGTCGGGTAATCCAACAACATTATACCAAGGCTTTCCTTCCGCTACAAAGCCTCCGGAATTAACCTCTACGGTGATACACCGTGCATCTACGCCCTCAACGGCGCTGGCAAAAGTTCTAACTAACATAAAGCTGCATAAAATGTGCAGCACACCTTTCGAATACACAAATGTATCGATAAACAAATTTAAACACAAATAATATTTAATGTTTTTAAATTAAATGAAAGTGGCCCCACCGGATTTCTCCGATGGGGCCACTTTCCATCTGCCCTTCCGGGCAGGACTAACGGTCAGTTGTTATTACTTAACAACTACCATCTTCTTAGTAGCGGAGAAGTCACCAGCAGTCAGCGTGTAGCTGAGGACACCGGTAGCAGCACCAAGCTCGCTTACGTTAACCGTAGTTACGTTACGACCAGCAACACCTTCCAGCTCACGTACCATGATCGTGCGACCCTGTACATCCTGGATGTTCAGTGTTACCTGACCGGCGGTAGCCAGCGTGTAAGCGATAGTGGTTACGTCTGCAACTGGGTTAGGCATGTTCTGCTCGAGGCTGTTCACCATGTCAGTAGCAACAACACCAGAGAAGTTCAGGGCAAGGCCGTTGCTGATACCAGCAGCGGTTACACCTTCACGTACGGTGATTGCGTCAGTCAGGTTAACCAACTCGCTCAGCAGACCAGCTTGAGTAGCGCGGACTTCCAGGCTCAGGGTAGCGTTGTCACGCAGGGCAACAGCGATCATGCCTTCAGCGGCGCGATCAAGGTTGATGGCACCTTCGCCAGCGTAGTCAGCAGATACCAGCTCAAGACCAGCAGCCAGCTCGATGGTGCCCTGGAAGGCAGCAAGAGCGGAACCGTCAAGTACCAGGGTGTGCGTCTGACCAGCTTCGAGCTGTGCATCAGCAGCGTTCAGGCTTTGTGCAGAACGACCAGCAANGTTGAACGTGTTACCAAGCTCAGAGGCAATGAAGTCAACATTGCGCAGCGTACCGGCAAGGTCGTTAACGTTGTATACCTGTGGGAAGGAAGCACCGTATGGGTTGTTGATGTTGATCTGAGCATCAGCAG
>NZ_KB890461.1:0-12107 GCF_000373105.1 Neolewinella persica DSM 23188
TGAGCTCAAATACATACAGCCGGGCAAACCTTCCCAGAATGGTTTAATGGAACGACTTAACAAGACCTTACGCGTTGAATGCCTTGATCTGAACTGGTTCCAATCTCTAGTGGAACTGAACGAGCGCATACAAGAATGGTCGGTAGTTTACAATCAGGTACGGCCACACAGCAGCATTGGATACAAATCACCCGTAAATCACGAGAAATCAAAACAGAATTTCTACTTTAGAGTGGTAGCGGCCTAGGGGAAGCGTACAATGGCATCTATACTCCTGATGAAGTGGTCCATTTAGCAGAGGCAACAATTCAGGAAGTAAACGATCCTTATGACCTTCCTTCCTACGGCGATTTCCCGGTAGCGGATATGGTCACGGATCATCACCTTGAAGAAGAGATGACTAATGACTCCTGGCTCGTAAGGTGGGGCAGGTTGAAAGACAGTATTGGCTACATCCAGGTCAAAGCCATGTGGCTATTTGCGGACCTTGACCTTTCCAAAGAACAAATCGCTCAAAACGGCTTAGTGAACACCTACAACGATGCGCTGTCCAAGCTAAGTGATGCGGACCAAATAGCCGCTGAAGTAGCCGGCATCGCCAAAATCATGGATCGTGTTATGGCGGATTTGATGGGCATGTCCTCCGTTGTCATCGACGTTCGGTTTAATGGAGGCGGGCAAGACCTCGTAGGTTTGGAGATACTGAAACGCTTTAATGCGGAGCGTAGACAAGTGGCGACAAAAGAAGCCCAAGCTCAGGTGGGGCACACCAAAGCCTATCCGTTATTTATGGAGGCATCCCCCACACCCTTTACAAAGCCCGTGTACTTGCTTACCTCTCAGCAGTCCGCAAGTGCTGCCGATTTAATGGCGCTCAGCTCTGTCGAACTTCCCAACCTCAGGCGGATTGGTTCGCGAACGAGCGGCGCCATCTCAGACGCTTTGCCCAAGCAGTTGCCCAATGGATGGGGTTTTTCCCTTTCCAACGAAGTTTACCTGGACAAAGAGGGCAAATGCTACGAGAACATTGGCGTACCCGTTGATTACGAATTAAGCTACCCAGCGGATCGGCAGAACTTTTTCCGGAGCGTTGTATCAGACTTGGAAAATGATAAACGGCAGATTTTAATGGCCATTGACGACATGTGATGAGCTTCAACGCTGGCACGATATCAGGCAAAATGATTTGATGTAGCGAAACCCACCGATTACTTCGTCACAACCGCCGCGTCCAGGGCTGCTTTAACCCGGTTGAAAAGCGCCTCATCATTGGTAGATAAGTTGATCGCAAAAAACTCATGGTCATTAAGAGGTGCTTCGTAATATAGCACCCTGAAAGGAGCGAGTCCAACCCCTACTATGGGCTGGAAATCAACCAGCAGCTCGATTTTCTCAAATTCAAGGTCACCCAGGGTAATCATTTCAACTTGTTCATTTACGGACTCGACAACATCAGTTGCTTTGGCGTAGTGTTGTTTCATGAAATCCGTCCGGGCCCGGCGGGCATCAAGGTAGTTCCCATGAAGGCTAACGTCATGATTACTGACGAAGGCAAGCAGATTGGTATCATCACCTTCCTTAAGCTGCAATATTGAAGTGTAGCTAGCTTTTTTGTCTACTGGCCGAGTACTGGTTTCGTCAATCACCCTATTACCCCTGGCGGTCAAATCCTCCATTTCTTTCTCCGTAATAGAAGGAAAAACGGTCGGTAAGTCTAGCTGAAAGGTGTATTCTTCATTGAGCGACTTGACAATGCTCATTTGATCGGATGGCTCGCATCCAAAAAACAAGAACCCGATAAGTAACATTAAAAAAAAGCGTGGCATTGATCTGAATTATTTTCTGCAAGGTAAAAAAATCCATACAGAAAGGTACCAGTGAGGCATTGCTCCTTTATCCGTTCAGTGCACCCGCGTTCTCGCCCCATACCAGTCTTGAGCACCAGAGGTTAAAATGTTTTTTGCCAGTCGGGCCACTGCGAGGGTCGCCCCTACTGGCCAGGGTTCGTAAAGGCCGCGTTCGCTACGCGAACACAAAATCACTCTGATAACCGAGGCAACGATAGTGTTTAGGCCGACACGAATCTCAGAAATTAAGAAAGTGGTGACAAATACCCGATGAATAAAAGTAACTTCTATAGCGTCTCGTTTCCACCTGGCACTTCCGTCAACTCAGGACTGACTGGCGCCGAATCTTTATGTATCCAAGCCGGAAACTCATAGTATTTGACCTCCGGTGCTTCGACATTTGAGAAGTCAATCATGGCACATCCATGGTTGTACCATTGATGACTTTGCCCCAGCCACTTTACCGAAGATGTTCCTACCTTAATAACGGGAGTTTTATAATGGAACTCAGTATTCTGCCTATCCGGCTTATAAGGATCTTCTCCAGTGGATTCTTCAAAACCACTATTCCCGACAAGACGCCCTTTAGCTAAGCCAAGGGTTCCTTCTGCAAAAATACCAAGTGAATGTTCGTGCCCCCAGAACCAGGCTGGAATGGAGTTAAAGTAAGGGCTGAACTCATTGTATAAATGATCATTCCTAAAGGTACTTCCTCCAATTTTTTTTGCATTGATCTTACTACTGACAGAGTACAACTGGTGATGAGAAAGAAGGATAGTTTTGCCACCGAATGTGGCCAATTTATTCTTGTGCCACTCGACTTCTGAATCGTTGAGCTTCGGACCAATGGTAGGCATAGGGGTCGGAAGCGAGTTGAAGCCTGTGTCCATTCCAAGGAATTGCCATTTTTGATCTTCCGTCCTCAGGCAAAAGTAGCTTGCTTCCTGATAAGTAGATGATGGAAGGCCTGCCTTACTATTCACAGCTAAAACGTGCTTGTAAAACCCTTGTCCGCCTGACATGTATTCATGATTACCAGGAAGCGAAAAAAGTGGTACGCTCTTGCCCACCCTTTTATAGACCTCCAGAAATACATCTAGTATTTCAGTTTTGCATTCATGCTCAGTTCCAGAGTAATAAACATCTCCGAGGTGAAGAATACAATCAGGTGCTAAGGTGGTCATGATACTTTCTAACATTGCCACAGCATCTGGCAGGCCCGTACCGTAATCTCCTATAATTACAACTTTGGCATTCGCAGGTAATTTGTATGCAATAAGCCCATAGTTGACATCCCCCTTCCCCTGCTTCTTCCAATCATTATATTGCTGATGTTTAGTACTACCTCCAAACCCGTGATGCAAATAGTAATTCAAGATGGCAGCTGCCCAGAATTCATAAGTGAAATCACTAAATGGAAAACCTACTATCGATAAAGGGGTTCGCTTTTTAATCTCGTCAACAGTCATCTTCTTGACAGCCCCACTGCTATTAAGCAAGTTATCGTTAGCATGTAAAAAGAACTCCTGCGAAAGAAAGGACTGAATTTCTGGATCTTTATCGATGTCTTTTGCTGACCTGCCGTCTAATGAGGCTTTATCTAAAGCAGCTACTACATCATCATTGTTGTGCGCATTGACATGAAGATTAGCGCCCAACATCATTGGGTGAAATTTCACCTTACCGTCAGTATAGTGGATGGAAGACTCCTCTTTGGCAAGTAAGTCATGGACAGTTTTTTGTACGGCTGATTGCCACTTAGCATGAGGGACACTACTGCTACGGGTGAAAGGTACTAAAGAGGGCATGTTTTTGTTTTTAGAAGTTTCTATTTATCATTTCTTTTTGCTCAATGGAAAGGCCAATGAAATTGTATTGGATGCCTGTAAGGAAGTTACAACCCATCCATGAAATCTTTTCTAACCAAGCCCAGACACCGGACAGGCTCCTGCCTCAGGAATCTCGCTTTGCACTGGTGGCTCAGGGATGGTGTAAGGCCGCTTAAAAAGGCCAGGCTCTCGACCGAACGTAGACAGTGTAGCGCTAAAGAAAGCCGGCCTCACCCGCCGTTTTAACCGCTAAGCATTAATGTCCAACAAAACCTAACACCAAAAATGCTAATGCAGCAAGATCAAGTAAAAACACCTGATCTTTTAGGGGTTATTAGCCGTAAATCTGTGCGCTTAGCATCTTATACGCTAGTCAGAAAAGCCATACTTATAACCGTTCACCGATAAGGTTGAAAGCCTTTACCGCTTCAAAACTCGAGGTAATATTCAGGTAGTCCCCTTTAAACATGGTCCAAATCATGACGTCTCTCTTTTCACCGAACGGGTCAAGGTTTATTCAATCAAAAGTGTTACGGTCAATCTTGATGTTCTTAATTTGCCTTTCCAAGTTGTAGACTAATACGTAGTCCCTCGATTTTAGCACTTCGCTTGGTTGAATATTCAACGACTGCCAAATTACTTCAGGTAAATCAGCGGCTTCAACATCTCATAACTGCGCTGCGTCAATTGGGTATAAAACGCCTCCGTAAAGGCAGAGCTGCCGTGGTCCTCCAGGAACTTCTTTTGTTCCGGAGAAAGCCCGACAGGATTAGTATCGATACTTCCCGGATAAGGATTGGCCGGGGTGCGGTCCAGTGGAGGACAGAACTCAACGGAAATGGCGCCATCGTAGCCAACTTCTTTAAGGACACCTATGATGGCCGGCCAGTCGAGGCTGCCCATACCGGGCGCCATGCGGTTGTTGTCGGCGACATGGAAGCCGTGGAGGCGGTC
Source organism: Neolewinella persica DSM 23188 (assembly GCF_000373105.1). GTDB lineage: Bacteria > Bacteroidota > Bacteroidia > Chitinophagales > Saprospiraceae > Neolewinella > Neolewinella persica. The sequence continues at coordinate 4,631 of NZ_KB890461.1, forward strand.
TGCGCAGCGCCGCAGCGCTGCGGCCCAGTCGGCTTCTTCGAGGTTCATGTGAAAGATGTCGAGGCAAACGCCGCAATTAGGCCCGGTGGCTTCTGCGAGGGCATAGGCCTGGTCAGCGCGATTAATGAAGTAGGTCTCGAAGCGGTTGATGGGTTCTATGCCTAATAAGACTCCGGCCTTTTCGGCGTGAGCGTAGATCTCCTGCATGCCAGCCACGGCGAGTTTCCATTCGTCTTCAGGCCGGCCATCCGGAACGATCTTACCGACGGTACCCGGGACCACGCTCACCATATGGCCATCCAACTCTTTAACCATGTCCACCAGGCTTTTAACGTAGGCGACGGAGTTAGCCCTTTCCTCCGCGTTTCCTGACATCAGGTTCAGCCCGTCTTCCATCAGCGTCACGCTGCCCCAACATTTCAATCCGTGGTCCTTCAGCTGTTGCCTGACGACCTTGGTGTCGTACAACTGTGGTGCGCCCATGATCTCAATGGAATCGTAGCCGATGCCGGCGATGCGTTTCAGGGTGGTTTCGAGCGACTCGGCCCGCATCCAGTTATGGATAGAAAGGTGCATAAGTAAAGCTTTAAGTTTCTTTGCCCTAATATATGCCGTTCAAGTGAGAATCCCCTACTCACTTCACTTGATGATGTCGATGGTAAATTGCCCAACTCCTCATAGCAGCCTCAACGTGGAGGCCCTTAACTGAACAAGTTGGGCAAATCTCAGCCTCGATTTTATGGAGCTCCGCTTAATTATTTACCCCTTCCGTCTTAGACGCCCCGAAGTATAAAACAATCGCCAGGCCCGTTATCACTGCCAATCTCAACAAACTTAACTTCTCCCAAAGTGCGCCCCTACTTCTTAGGGATTCATCAATGGCCGTTGTGTACTCCGTAGTAGTTATATCGATTAACTCAGGGACGAAATACAGGAAAGTAGTCACCATCACAACTATATAGCCAATGAATACGATCAGTATAGTTTTTCGCCTGGCTGATTTCCAGAAAAGTATTAATGTCGTAATGAAAAGCAACAGCGTGACCGGATGGATTTTCGTCCAAAATGCTCCTGAGTTCAATCCGTATTCCCCTTGAAACATTGAAAGAGAAAGAGGTGGTGCAGCATAGGCTCTGGGCCATACAGCCAAGTGTTCATATACGGCGGCACCAACGATAATTGAAAACGACAGACATGTCAAGGCGTAGATCAAATCTTTAATGGTAATCATCATATTCTATTTTAGATAAATGTTGGGTAATACGTCAGTTATTCCACGGTAGCAACACGGGGAACATTATCACTCACCGGCAGCTTTTGCAGAAATGCCCAGATAGCGGCCAGTTCTTCATCGGTCAGTCCGGCGTACCGCGGCATAGCATCGCTCAGTACCTGGCCATCCGGGCGTTGCCCACTACGAACCGCAAGGCTAAAATCCCGTAAGGACCAGCCACCAAGTCCATGTTCCGGGTGCGGGGTTAGGTTAGCGGACGGTACCAGGTTTCCTTTCATATCCGATAAAGGATTTCCACCTTCATAATATCCCTCGGAGAGCGATGGCACAGCGTCGTTATTGGAGGTAAAGGAGGCCGAATGACACTTGAAACAGTCAAACAGTGCATTGGCGAGGTATTCGCCGTGGGCCGGTAAGTCGATCAATGGTGGAGCAACTACTGGTTCCCGGGGCATTTCCGCTGGCTTGAAAGCTAAGCGCAACAATGCTTTGGCTAAAAAGCCAGGCTTAAGTCGCGGCCATTGCTGGTCCACCGGTTCCACCATCGGGTTATCTGAGCGAAGAAAGGCGATGATGGCACCTATATCTTCATCCGACACCTTATTCAGTCGGGGCATAATAGGAATAAGTTGAGAACCATCAGGACGCAAACCAGTTCGCAGCAAATGAACCAATTCCTGATCCGAATACCGCCCCACGCCGGTAGTTGGATGATTAGTAATGTTAGCGGAATACAGTTCTCCGAAATCATCTTCTGGAAACCGTTGTCCGGCCAATTTACCATCATCATTGAGGTGGCAATCGACACAGGCCATCGACACGAGTTTCTCGCCCCTGATTAATGTATTGGTATCGTTGTAAAGGATGGAAACAGTATCCGGGATATCCACCGGGAAAGTGGGGACCGGAGCCGTTAGATTATAAACTGCGGCTACGCCGAGAAACAGCAGCAGTGTTCCCAGCACCAGGGCCAGGTATTTGAGTATACGTCGCATTTCAGATGGAATTGATGAGGATTCCCCCTGCCGGATGAATTACAAAATCCAGACAGGAGGATTTGTCCCATTTTGAATAAGGACCGGAAGCTCCTAATTGGGCTTCCAGTATGTTTCAGGAGTAGGTAGCTAACCTACTCTTCGGGCATAGACTGCACCGTCGTAACCTGAAAAAGTTCCAATTTCCAGCCGCTATCTGAGCGGCGCACTACACCACTTGCCACTTGAGTGAAACGATCTACTTCCTGACCGGCCTTTGTCTGAACGGTTTCAACTTTTAATTGAACGATGGCCAGGTTATCTTCCAGGTACCGAACTGACGACGAAAGAAAAGTGGGCTCGCTGGAAATACCTTTCCAGTACTGAGTAAATAATGGTACGTGAGAAGCGTGGATGGCTTCGGGAGATTGCATCACCTCACCCATTGGGTTGACCAATACACCTTCACTGGCGTAAGCGTTAGAATAAGCTTTGCCGTTGTAGTCGAAGAAGTCCCTAACGGACTGCTTCACCATAAGTAATGCGGGGTCCTCCATTTGGGCCAGCAGACTGGCGGGGATAAATAGAGAGAGGAGAAGAATAAGATAAAAGAGATTTTTCATTGCGGTATGGGTTTTGTGCATGAAAGGAATACTGCAAAATTGGAGCAGAATTCCACCGGCATCAATCCCACACTAGTGGTACAGACGAAAGAAGTGGAGGTAATTGCATCACCCTTTTGTGGGAGATGATGGTTTGAGTGACGTTATTTATTGGCCCTCCCGATCTGCCTGAGGCCGAAAAGTTGCTCTGCTCAGGCTCCTTACGGGAATGGAGGAGCTGTGCTATAGCATTATTCATTTGCAACGAGGCGGTCGCCTACCCCTTCGAATGGAAGGCGTAGTTCGACAAATGTCCCCTCCTCCCCCCTGATCAGAACTGAGCCACCTAATTGATCCATTCGCTTGTGCATATTACGCATGCCGTTCCCCCGCCCATTGATTTCCTCCGGTGCGATGCCTTTCCCATTATCACGCACACTGGCAGTCAGGGTATTGTCCTGCAAAGCCACCCTAACCCAAACCATACTGGCGTCACTGTGCTTCATTACATTGTGGAGACTTTCCTTAATGACCAGGAAAACGTTCCTGCGCTGCGTACCGGTTAATGTAAGGTTGGGGACCTGATCAGGTACGGAAAGTTCATAGTCTATCCCGGTTCCATCCAGAAAGTCATGTAAATAATGTCGCAGGTAACTGACCAGGCTGGCCAGGCTGTCGTTCCCAGTATTTAATGCCCACACGATTTCTCCCATCTTTCTTTGCAGTTGCCGGGAGGAGTCTGCGATTTTATTAAGTGATCCGGCTTTTGCAGGTTCCTGGTTGACCAGCAGGTCGCTCAATAAGGCAATTTTTGACAGCCCGGCGCCGAAGTCATCGTGAAGGTCTTCAGCGATACGGAGGCGTTCCGTTTGTTCCCCTTCCATTCTTGCCCGCAGGGCAACCAGGTCACGCTCGCTTTTAAGCCGTAAAATCTCCCGCTTCTGGAGTTCCGCCGCCTGTTGGCCGATTTCCTGGCGCTGCCGGCTGTTACGACGGAGTAAGTACAATAGACTGATCAATACCAGTACGCCAACAGATAGTGCCCCTAAAACCAGGTTACGTTGACGTAACCTGAGGTCCTGAAGCTCATTCTCGGTTTCAAGCGCAGCGATCCGGTTTTCCCGAACGGTAGTCTGGTACCGCACGTTCAGTGCTGCCACCTGGTTCCGGGAATTCTGATCAAAAACCGAATCCTGAAGGGCAGTGTGTAACTGCCAATACTGATTAGCTTTTTGAAAGCGTCCGTCTTTTTCTTCCAGCTCAGCCAATAAGCCTAGATCGTCCATTTCGTTTTGCCTGATGCCATTACTCCGGGCAATGGAGAGCGCCTCCAATAATAAAATTCTCCCTTCAGTGATATGGTTAGCCGCTAATTGAGCTTTGCCAACTTCACTCAAACCTTCCACCAGGTAGTAAGGATCTCCCATCTCCCGGGCCCGAGCTACCCCTGCTTGAAAATAGGCAATGGCCTGAGCAAAATCACCCTGCCGGTAGTAGTAGTCCCCAAGGTTACTGTTGGACACCGCCAAACTAATATCGTCTCCGGTTTTCTCCGATATTTCCAGGGCTCGCTGCAATGCGGGTAATGCCTCCTCATACCGTTCCAGCTCCATCAGTGAAAGCCCGTATTTTTGATAGGCGTCAGCAATCATGACGGAATCCTGGGTTAGCGAGGTGATTTGGAGCATCCGTTCGGCCAACCCTAACGATTGTTTGTACTCTCTTAGTTTTGTCAGTAAGGTGTGGACATTTCCCAATGTAAAAGCGAGCAATACGGACTCACCAACGAATTCAAATATTTCCGCAGCTTCCAGGTAATACGGTATCGCGAGTTCTGACGCAGATTGGAAATTATAGGCGTTACCTATATTAACCAACGCTTTCCCCATGTCGATCGAATCTTTATTGTCCCGAAACACCTCGTATGCCCGCTGATTGTTTTCAATTCCTTCTGCATAATGCCCAAGGACATTATTGAGGTAGCCGAGATATATCCAGCTTTTCCCCAAACCATATGGATAGTCAATTGCTATGGCCAGCTCCCTGGCCTGGTGATAGTACCGTGCGGCTCGTTCGGGTTGCGTTTGATAGAAGAGGTCTCCTATCTCCAAGAGGTACATTACCTTATTGGAGTCTACCGGCATTTCCGCTAACCGCCGCAGCATTGTCGAAGTATCCGTTTGAGCAAAGCAGCCAGCTCCGGTTAAACAGAGTATCGCTATCAGGATCAGTCGCATAATGTTCGGCATTTGAACACGTGAATTCACTTGCGGGGAAAGGCCTTATTTAATGCTTCCGTCCGATTTTGCACGTGTAGTTTCTGGTAGATATGGGTGATGTGTCGTTTTACGGTGTCTATCCCAATATTCAGGTGCCGGGCAATTTCCTTATAGAGGTAACCTTCAGCTAACTGGTCAAGGACTTCCCGCTCCCTCGGCGTCAGCCCCGCAGCGGCTAATGCCGCTGATTCTGCATCGCTACCCGGCGAGCCGGAAGACTTGAATGCCTGTACAATCCGGCGGGCGATTTGGGGACTCATCGGCGCACCACCGTGGAACAACTCTTCAATATGTTTCAATAATTGGGCTGGGCTACTTCGCTTAAGAACGTATCCGTCAGCTCCTGCGCGAAGAGCATCAAATACGTGATCATCGTCAGCATAAACGGTAAACATCAGAATTAACAGCTCCGGCCTCCTTTTCTTAAAAATTGAAGCGGCCTCTACTCCGTTCATGCCCGGCAGGTGAATGTCCAGGATGAGTACGTCAATTTGATCCAGCAATAATTTCGATAACCCTTCTTCAACACTACAACAGGCCGTAAGACACTCGTACCCATCTGTCCCGTTTATCAGCAACCGGAGTGCAGGACGGATATCATGATCATCCTCAATTATCGCCGTACGAATTTTACTCATCGAGTGGAATTTCTAGCTCAATCCAATTCGGTTGACTCAACCGCTCATAAGCCTGTTATGTCACCTACTAATATAGGGTACATGTTTCCACTTCTAAAATAAAAGTAGTAAAAACAGATAAACCGGCCTTGAGAACGCGATGGTATGAGGCCTTATTTACCCCAGACTGCCTCCATTAAAAACATACCGCCGGTCCACCTTCCTCCCAGCCAGCAGGTCTAGTGCATTGTTCACGGTGAGCACACACATCTGATTGTAAGTACGAGCCGTCAGGCTTGCCGAGTGGGGTGTGATCAGGACGTTGGGATGTGCGACTAACCCGGAGTCTTTAGACGGTGGCTCGGTCGTCAGCACGTCGGAGGCGTAGCCGCCGATACGGCCCGATTGCAGACCTACCAACAGGGAGTTTTCGTCAATAATCTCCCCACGGGCGGTATTAATTATGAGGGCACCGGGCTTGGTTTGGTAGAGCGCCGTAGCGTCAAGCAACTGGCGCGTAGTAGCGTTGAGTGGCAAGTGAATGGTCAGAATATCCGATTCAGCGAGTAATGCATCCAGGTTCCGGGCCATTGCTCCATCATCCTTTGCCTGCACCTGCGGGTGCGCCAAATGAAGCACTATCATACCAAACGCCCTGGCCAGTAACTCCACCTTTCTCCCGATGTTGCCATAGCCAAGGATGCCGAGGGTTTTACCCCTGATCTCATCACCGTCATAGCTATTTCGAAAGGCCCAGTCCCCGGCCTTTACGGCCGACACCGAAGCGAAAGTCTGCCGCTGCAAACTCAGCATCAGCCCCAGGGTATGCTCGGCTACTGTGTCCGCGTTGCTGCCCGGCGCATTGATGACCCGCACGCCCCTTCGCGTAGCATGGGCAACGTCCACATTGTCTAACCCAACGCCACAACGGGCAATCACCCGCAATTCAGGGCATTGATCAATCAAAGCCGCAGACACATCGCCCTTCCCCCGGGTGATGATGGCGTGAATAGGTTCTTTCGTGGCTATTACACCACCCGCATCGGGCGCCTTAGCCATAAAAACAGTGCCCTTTCCCCGCAGGATAGCATCTGCTTCAAAAGAGATCGTTTCGAGTAAAAGGATATTTGTTGGTGCATCCATCTTTTACGTGGTTATTCTCCCGTGTACAAGGTGGCATTTTCGGCCTTGTATCCACGGAAATCGTTTCTACCGGAGACGTACAATCCCGGCTTAAAAAGTTCGTCGGTGAAGATAGCAGGATCGATCTTATCCTTGTCCCTTGGGTGCGAGGTAATCTCCACCAGATTACCGGAAGGATCGCGGACAAACATCTGCATCGCCCCATCCGGTAATTGGCGGACATAGCCCCAGGGAGCTACGTCAATTATGTCCAGTTCCTTCATCCGTTTGAACGTGGCGTTGAAGTTGTCGATTTGGATGCAAATGTGGCCGCGAAAAGACTGTTCGTCTTTCCATTCAGACAGGTGCAATTGCTGGCCATTCGCGAACTTAAAAAATGCCGTCGGGTAATCGAAGACAAAGGCGGCCACCGGCTCTAGTCCAAATTCTTCTTCGTAGAACTTTGCTGCGGGCTCTAATTCCTGGACGATTAGGGTTACGTGATTGATTTCTGCCATGGGTAGTCAAGTTGTTGGGTTGTCAAGTTATCGGAAGTCGCTGCGCTCCGGTTGCAGTTGTTGCAGGGTCGCTGCGCTCCGGTTGCAGTTGTTGCAGGGTCACTACGCTCCGGTTGCAGTTGTTGCAGGGT
>NZ_KB890461.1:12187-28510 GCF_000373105.1 Neolewinella persica DSM 23188
TGCAGGGTCGCTGCGCTCCGGTTGCAGTTGTTGCAGGGTCGCTGCGCTCCGGTTGCAGTTGTTGCAGGGTCGCTGCGCTCTGGTTGCAGCCGTGGCAGGGTCGCTACGCGCTGTTGCAAGGGTTATGGGTCCGGGAGCATTCTCTCGTCTGCAACAACTGCACCCCTTGCAACCGGAGCGCAGCGACCCTGCAGCGCGCTTATTGTCGGTACTCCTTTACAAAGTCCCAGTCCGGCGTAACGCCCAGTCCAGGTCGTGTCGGGGCCACCATCATCCCTTCTTCAGCAGTGATTTTTTCGTTGACCAAGTCGTACATCATCGGGTTCCCCCCGGAGGAAAACTCGATAATTGCGGCAGAAGGACTGGCAAAAGCAACCGCCACGCCGGCCATGAAACTGAAAGCAGAACCCCAGCAGTGTGGGGCCAGCTCCAGCTGGTAAGCAGCGGCCAAACCGGCCACCCGCATTGCTTCGGTAATGCCGCCGATGATGGCACAATCTGGTTGGATAACGTCCACGGCCCGGTGGTCAATTAATTCCCGGATGTTGAAGCGGGTAAATTCGCTTTCTCCCGCAGCGATTGGCGTGCAGGTTGATTTGCGGACTTCCGCCGTTCCTTGTTTATTGTCGGGGCTGATCGGTTCCTCAAACCAATAAAGGTTACTGTCTTCTACGCCCCGGCAAAACTGCTTTGCTTCCGGTACGCTGAAGGTACCGTGTGCATCTGCCATGATCTTGATGTCCGGTCCGAGGGCAAAGCGTGCGGCCTTTACGCGTGCTACGCTATTGGCAACGGTATCATCCATTACCCCAACCCGCATTTTAACGGCTTTGAAGCCTTTATCGGTATAACTTCTTAGTTGTTCTCCGATACCTTCAGCATCTTGCCAACCACCACTGGCGTAGGCTTCCATTTTTGGTCGCATGGCGCCGCCAAGGAGTTGAACAATGGGAACATTTAGGTCTTTCCCCAGTAAGTCCCACAAAGCCATATCTACGCCACTCATGGCGGCAATGTGGATACCCCGGTTGCCCAAAATCGGGAACACCCTACCCCGTTTCAGGGCATAATGATCGCGGGTGCCGTTGTACAGGCGTTCCCATATTTCGTTGATGTTTCGCGCATCCATGCCAATCAGGGTTGGTGCCAATTCCTTCTCGACGCAAGTCACGATCGAGGAGCAGGCACCGGAGGAACCAACGGCAGCTTTTCCTTCTCCAAATCCCTGCCGGCCGTCCTCCAGGGTGACCACCACCAGGGTCATATCAAAATCCGTCAGCAAGCCATAGTCAGAACGGTGCTGCTTAGCCGGAGGTATTGGACAGGAAAGCCAGTAGGCTTCAACTTTAGCAATTTTCATGGGCAAGGGTCAATGTTTTATCCGGGCGCGGACGCAGGATGCAAGGGAAGGTAAAATAGCAGGTTTTGGGGAAAAACTACGCTTTTGTTCTCCGGCATTTATGCCGATTGCCAGATTAAGCCTCCGGCATAAATGCCGGGGAACAAAAAAACACCCTACTCAAACCGTTCCACAACGACGTAATACGCCCCCCGCTCAACACCATCCACGTCAGTAATCCACGTTTGCAGATCAATGGCACCTGCCTCAAGGTAGGCATTGAAGGCTACCGATAAATCCTCAGCACCAAGCTTATCCTCAAACTCCTGTACCCCCACTTTCATTTTTGCGAAAACGGGGATTATCGGGACTCCGGCGGCGTAGGCCTCCCCTCCTGGAACTGCCTCCCCCGGAGGCACCGTTGCGCTAAAGGGCAAGGCCAACTCCGGCGGATACCGAAACAGTTGAATAGCGTATTGCCCCGCTTTCGCCACCTCCAGCGCCCACCAGCCATTGTCGACTTTCCCGGCACGTATTTGCCCCTGGTTCCAGGGTGGATCCTTTTCGGTATGCCAATCGTGGGAAGTGAGCAAATCAGTTTTCCTTAGTTCCCTGCCAATGATCATCCGGTGCGTAATTTTAAAGTCTTCCTCCATGCTATTCCACCAGGCTTCATAAGCATTTTGTAGTGTGGAAGCAAAGCCTTCGTTGCCCGCCATCACGTTCTCCCGCTGACTGGGGTCGGCCTTCAGGTTGTACAACTCTTTTCCGTTGATCAGTCGCCAGTGCCCCTGCATAACACAGCTGTTTTTTCCCTTTACCGGGAGGTCTTTGCGCTGCGTATCAACGACAACGATCCGGTCTTCCAGCTCCTCCTGTTTTCCAGTAGTCAACAAGGGCATTAGGCTCGTACCATCTAGCGGGTATTCTTTAGCGGGTTTGCCGCCAGCCAACTCTAACAACGTGGGCAGGATATCGGTATAAGTCGTAAGCTCATCGTAGCTACCGGGCTTAAGGCCATCCCTGTCCGGGAAGCGGATCAGGAAAGGTACCCGGTGTCCTCCTTCGTACTCTGAGCCTTTTTTACCACGCATACCGGCGTTGTAACCTTTGACCACTTGCTGTCCTTTACCGAAACTTGCTCCGGCGGAAGTACCGTTATCGGTCATGAAAATGATGACCGTATTATCATCAGCCCCCCATATTTTAAGGCTTTCGCGGAGTGCGCCAACGTTATCATCGATGTTGGTGATCATCCCGTAGAAGTTCGGATTTGGGATGTTCTGATTATCACGGTAAGGCGCAGAATACTTTTCATCGACATGAAAAGGTCCGTGCGGTGCATTGGTGCTGATGTAAGCGAGGAAGGGCTCCTTTTTATCGACTTTCTCTTTAATAAAAGCCTTGGCTGCGTCGAACCAAACATCGGTGCAATACCCTTCGTATTTCACCTGTTCTCCGTTGTGAAAGTAGGTGTCATCGAAGTAATCATTGTTCCAGGCGTCCGGGGTTTGCCCTACGCCGCCGCCGCCATGGATGAGGACTTCGTCGAACCCCCGGTCCTGAGGCCGGAAGGGATAGTTGTCCCCAAGGTGCCACTTGCCAAAAATACCCGAGGTATAGCCGGCGTCTCCCAGCAATTCAGGGAGGGTGGAAAACCGGCTGCCCAGGAAGGATCGGCCGACCACCGTATGCCAGGCGCCGGCGCGGTTACAATTTACGCCAGACATCAAGCCTGAGCGCGTCGGCGCGCAGGTGGTAGCCACGTGGAAGTTGGTGAACCGGATACTTTCATCGTGCAAAGCATCGATGTGGGGCGTATTGATGTTGGGATTACCGTGGGCACCGAGGTCACCGTAGCCCTGGTCATCCGTCATGATCAGGATGATGTTGGGTTTTTCAGATTTGCCCTGGGCTGATTCCGGGGGTGTTCCATCAGACGAACATGCCGTAAGTGCCAGTATTAAGGCTGGCAGGGTTAACAGGCGGAGCAGGATTGGTTGGTGATTGGTGCGCATTAAGTAAATATGGGAAAAACATCCCTTTCATCCTGAGGTAATAAATGATAATGGTAAGGATGAAGGTATTTGTTGTAGGGCGAGCGGAATGAGACACTGAAAACGTACCCACGCAAGGGGCTCCCGTCACACCTCCCTGCCGGGGGCTTTCTTTTGAAGCTGTCCCTTCTGGTAATGCTTATATCAATTTGGTTTTTAAGGAGGCCACTCAGGTTCCATAGAGATAAGGTAAAGATGCGTGTATACCGTAGACCTTCGGGACTAACCGGGCAACCATCACAGCTTAGGTCCACCATTCTTCGCCCAATTGGCGCACCAAAAACCCACCAAAGTCTTTACCCCAGGTAGTATAAGTCAGCCCCGAAGGATGTACCCCATCGCTAAAAAACGCTGTGGGGTCATTGTCCATGTTCAGCTCCTTAGTCCAATAATCCAGGCGGATAACTTCGGGGTTGTAGTAGGTGTTTGGCTGATCTTTCAGTAATGCTTCCAACTCCTGCCCGAAGAACTCCACCATGTTCCCGAGTGTAAACTTCATCAGGGAGGTAAAAGCCGGGAACTCCTTGATGGGGGGCATATTGGGGAAGGCGATCGGGACGTAAGGACCGAATTTAGTACGCAGCTCATCAATTACTGCTTGCATGTCCCGCCGAAAGCCAGCTGGCGTATTCAACTTAAAGGCTTCGTTTCCGCCCATTCCGACTACAATAAGATCTGCCTCGTTTTCAGTAATGAGGGGCAACAACTCATGTCGCACGCGCTTCAGCGTATAACCACTGCGGGCATACACCTTCCACTGCACCTCGGTCCCCCACCCTGCACCCAGCGTCCGCGCCAAAGCTCCCGAAAAACCCTTCTCGTGGGTCGCCACGCCTACTCCCGACATTGTGCTTTCGCCAACCACCAACAACCTTAACGGTCGCTGGCCATTACCCGCTACGACGCCCTCAGGACCTTCAGCATCCGGAAGCTTCGGCACGCTGTTTATTATCCGCTTGCCATGGAGGTACATGAGTGGGAGCAATGGCACCATTATGGCACCACCCAGCAGGTATTTAAGTTTCATAAGTACTGCTTAAAGCTTAAACGCCTTTCCTAGTTTATCCAGGTATTGCGTGCTGGTTTCTTTCATGAAGATGCCCAATGAGATCGCCGTCTTATCCAATAAATTGACGTCAAAAACACCGTAGTCAAACTGGTGATCCCGTCCGGAAGTCATGGCTTCCCGCTTTTGCACCAATAGCCCAAGTTCAGAACTGCTGATGTTGTTTTTACCGCCGGCATTTACGTATCCTTTCAGCCGTCTTTCCGTATCGACAAGACCATCAGCCAGTATTTTCAAATCTTCGGAAGCATCTGATAAAATGGACCGTTGCAAATTAATGGCGTCCATGACCAGGGTCTTTTCTGATTCAACCTGTGCCTCCGTTTTATCCGGACTGAAATAATGCTCATCGATGTCGGCGTTGAACCGTTTTACAATGTCCAGATACAACGTAGCCAGTTTTCGCATCGGGACAATGATGGCCATGAATTTCTCCGCCTGAAGCGCATGGTACTGCTTTTCTCCAGCCATTGAACCGCGTTCATGCGGATCCTTACTCACAATAAAAAGCTTGGTTACTTTACCCCTAACCTTGTGATCAACCACCCGCATTTTGCTCAGCAAGCGGGAGAACCCTTCGGCCTGTTCGCTAAAAGCCGCCACTTTTTCCAGAATGGCATCCAGGTCATCCGGGCCATCGTTGTTGAAGCGGGGATCATTGAATGGATCCGGGATATGTGCAAGTCTCTCTTCCGGCTTTTGGATCTTTTCCGGTTGTTGAGACGAATCACCACTCAGCAGTTCATCATAAGGATTGGGCATGGCAGGGCCTTTTGTTGGAGCAAGGTACGGAGATTGAGGGAGTGAATGGGTGAGTTGGTAAGTCACTGATTGGCTGCCGCAGTTTCCGCTCTCTGCGCTGCGCTTGTTCGCCATGGTGAGTGGGAGTACAGTGACACGAACGGTACTTGCGGCAGCCACTCAGTAACTCACCCATTCATCAACTCACTTTTCAGGCGCGGCCGCAGGTGCAGGGGAAGTTGGAAGAACCAGCTCTTGCTGCAAGGTAACGTAAGAGAATACCGCCCGAACCGTCTTACGCTTAATCTCCCGCTGGAAGGTAGACTTCCCTCCGATCAACTGGTACTGGAATTTCAGCTCAAGCAGGTCTTTTCTAACCTCCAGGATTTTGAGATTATAGGAATCAGGCTCGATGTATTCAGCATAGTCAGCCACCGCTTGAATTAATTCAAGTTCCAGCGAATCGATGTCTTTGACCATCTTGATGTCAATCTCAAAGTCGATACTCATCAGGCGTACATCCCGGCGGGTATAGTTTATGATCTCTTCAGAATAGACTTTCCCGTTCGGTAAAATCACCAGATCATCATTGTCATTCATGATCTTCACTTTCAGTAGACCAATATCGACGACCCGCCCCTTGTAGCCATGGAATTTCACGTAGTCTCCAGCTTCAAAAACGTCTGAAAAACTGTAGTACATCCCAACGATCAAGTCATTAACGAATTCCTTTGAAATGATGGCAATGGCAGCAGCCACTATGCTCAAGGAGGTCAGTAACTGAATCGGGTCCACGCCCATCAGGGATGAAAACGTAAACAGAAACAACCCTATAAGCAGCAGTTTGCGAATGTTCTCAACCCCGAAGACGAAGTTCTTAACCCCACGCCGCCGGGCAAAACCTCGCTGCCGATACCACCACTTGATCAGTTTAGCCAACAGGTTAATCGCGGTAAGAAAGACCATCGCGGAAATGATCGTTCGAAGACTGTGTGCTGAGATCAATGATTCATCAACCTGTAAGACTTTGCGAAAAAGCAGGAAAACCCCTATCACAAATGCGGCAACCTCCAGCAAGGTGACCAAAAGAGCTAACATGCGATTTCGCTGCTTCATAGCATTAGGTTTAGTAAATCAATTATAAGAGTAGCGATCAGACAAACTTTTCTCCGGCTTCGCCAGGAGAAAAGAAATTGGCGGGCGACCGAGCCACTCGTCCAACGAATCCTTTCGTAACGGAAATGGGAGAGTCCCTCCGACTACTACAAATCTTCGGGCTCAACCATTTATTTCGGGATGGCCGCTAATCCTCCATATCCAAAAATCCCTCTATCTCCGCCACCACATCTTCAAAGTGGTAACGTACAATACCGGGCTTATACTTCTGCGAAGCAGTTTTGGAGGTGGCATGGATCCGTTTGAGTTCCGCTCTTGCAGCAGCATTGAGGTCAGTACGGTCACCTTTCTTATTCATCAGTTCGGCCAGGGCAGTTACGTGAGAGCGCTGCAGGTTACGCCGGAAAGCGTCAACGTCTTTGCCCGTACTCAGTTCTGACCAAACGCCTTCTCTCAGGTCCTGGAGCATCTCCGTTAGCCGGTAGGCCTTATTGCCGTTAAAGGCCTCCTGCTCTACCAGTCGGTTTAGACGATCTTCCCGCAGGAGGCTGTTGAGTTGGCGTTCCTGGAGGTTACGGATCCGTGGCAGGATGCCTTCCGGGCCGATATTCCGAAGGATGTTCTCCTGTAGTAACCAGTCTGGCGTTGAAAACACGTGTTGGTTCAGGAAATCCATGGAACGTTTCTGTTCAGCACGGTCCAGCGGCGTGTAGGTAAAACCTTTTTCGTCCGTCGTTTGCAGTAACTCGTACACCCCACCGATGTTGGAGGTAACGTGGCCGGAGAAACGGCCCCACACGCCCAGCAATTCTCCATACAGCTCCGACAGGTCACCGTAGCCTTCGCCAGCGGTCGCCGTCCAATCGGCCAATTTGGGTGCTACCCGTTTCAGGTTCATCAATCCGTAGGTACTTGCCTTTACCGGGTCATCACCTACTGATTCTGTTTGCGAACTGGGGTCATAGGAGTTCCTGCCGCCAAAGAGATACATGGGGTCTCCTTTTTTATCAGCAATCCACTTATTGAGGGTCGGCTTCTCCGCTTCGGCACTATTAGCGCCGGGAACTACCCGGTAACCCCAATTAATGGCGTACAAGTCATACGGGCCCAGCATCCGTACCCAGCGAACGCCTTCATCCCCGGGTTGAGCGACGTAGTTGTAGCGGGTGTAGTCCATGATCGTTGTCGCCAACCCCCACTTATTGGTAAAGGTGGCAGAACGTAGTGAGTCTACGGGGTAAGCATAGCTTGATTTCATATTATGCGGTAGACCGAGCGCGTGTCCGACCTCGTGAGAAATTACGCGGCGCATCATCTCTCCGATTTCCTCCTCGGGTGTATTCAGCGTACGGGCTGAGGGGTTTGCTGCACCAGTCTCCAGCAGGTAGCGGTTACGGTAGCTGCGTAGGTGGTTATGGTACCAAATGATATCTGATTCGATAATCTCTCCGGAGCGGGGATCACTAACGCTGGGGCCTACGGCATTACGGGTCGTACTGGCGACGTAGCGAACGGTGCTGTAGCGTGCATCTTCTGGACTCCAGTCCGGATCTTCTTCGGGCGTCGGCGCTCTTTTGGCAATAATGGCGTTTTTAAAGCCAGCCTCTTCAAAGGCCACTTGCCAGTCTTCGATGCCCTGGATGAAGTAAGGGACGAATTTCTCCGGGGTTGCCGGATCAACGTAGTAGATAATGGGCTTAACCGGTTCTACTAATTCTCCACGGGCATAGGCAGCGGGATCTTTAGGCTCCAACCGCCATCGGCGTAGGTATTCCTTTTCGTCGGCTTTAAGCGCCTCTGAACCATAGTCTACCTGACTGACGGTAAACCACCCCACCCGGGGATCATACATTCTTGGCTGCATTGGTTCCTCCGGTAATAAGAAGAGGGATTGGGCCATTTGCAGAGAGATTGTCCCTGTACTGGCATTTGATGGAGGCTCACCGGCGGTGAATGTCATGTCGTGCCGTACTTCAACGTTCTGAGGATAGGCCGACATTTTACTGATAAAGCTACGCTTTTTGTCAAGGCTTCTGACTTTGTACGTTGATCTTATTCGGGTTGGCAGGCCGCTGATTGCGGGAACATCGCTCAGAAAAAGGTCGTTAACACCAATTACTGCTGCGGTAGAGTCTTCGTTGAAAGCCTCAATCTTAAAGACCATGATCAACGGTGCATAATTGTTATTCTGTACTGAGATGTTGATTGGGAGCTCTTCATCAGCTACGCTGCTGTAAGAAATTGACTTTAGGTGAATGTCGTGGTGGTTCCGCGACCATTGGACCAACTGTTGGTTGGTCTTTGTACCGGCGTTGAAGTAACCGCCTCCCAGGTTAGCGGGGATTTTGGCGACGCGGCTCACCAGCAACATGTCTTTGTCCAGCATATCCAGCGGCACTTCAAAGTAGTACTTGTCTCCTACCCGGTGTGTACTGAAAAGTCCCACTGTAGACTCCGCCTCTTCAGTAATAATCTCCGCATATTCCTTGAAGGGAGATTTTTTCTTTTTCTTTTCGTCCTCCTTTTCTGTCTTTTCCTCTGCTTCAGGTTCTTCTTCCTGGGCCGATATCGGAATCGTCAGGCAGCAGAGTAAAAGGAATAGAAACATGGACTTTGAAAGTGGAAAGGTCATTTGGATTGGGTTAAATTATACCTGTGATGGATAGCACTTACTTAAGGAGCGGGAAGATAATAAGTTCTGCCGACTGATGGCTCCAAGAAATAACTTGTCTATTTGCCCGTGACCTACTATCTTGACCCTTACATTTTCCAGTTACTATAAATAATAGATCATGGCCAAGCGCAAAATCAGTAAACCAAAGAAAAAGACCAATGTCAGCGCTGAAGATGCTGCCGCGAACAAGCGTTTTTTCACCATCACGGGTATCGCCGTATTAGTACTTTTAGTAGTTATTTTCATCATCTTCCTCAATTCCTGATCCAGAAAATTGCTGAGTAATAGCTTCGACTATTTCCGGAATGGCCGGCGTCGTGATCAACACCTTGGCAATTGTCAAAGGGTTTGGAATGCGGGGCCGGCCATTTTTGCTGAATAGCTTTATGTTTACGTCACGCAAAGAAGTGTCCCTGGTATGCACCAGATGATACTCATGCGTTTCCACATCATAAGTTACCACATAACCTCCCCAGTTAGAGACGTTGGCGTCGATTCGGATCAGCAGTGGACAATCCAGTAAGTTTAATCCGGGACTCTGATAATGATAGCGGGCGGTAAAGGAGGGATAATCCATTAACTTAACCTTGACCAGATGTCTTACTTGATCTACGACCAACTGTAAAGCCGATTCAATGTCTGTGTACAAATCCTCCGGCTTACTTTGATCAAAAGGAAGCCAGCGCCCGGTGTGTACCTGGCGGTACTGCATATCACCAAACTGGAGTTTGTAATCAAATACAGAATACCTTGGGGAAACGTAACCAGGATGGTAAAACTTAATGCCTGCTTCACTTAGCCAGGCGATCTCCAACAACATGGTGTAAATACCCAGGCTGAACCGGGCATAGTCCGGGTCGTAGATTCCGGCCTTCGTGTAAGCCGTTTCCGCCCCAAGGTCAAAATAACTGAAAGCAACCAGTTTATCTCCGTCGTATACTCTGACGATACGGGTGTCGAGCACCCTCACCAGGTATTCTCCCGTTACGTGCAGATCGAGGTCTTCCCGGGTCTTATCCGGGTGTACGGCCATGTAACGCCGGTTGAGTTCCAGTAATTCTTCGTCTGGTTCTTCAGCAAGATCGTAAGTAACCCTGAACAGTTGATTGTTTTTGTTCAATATCTTACGATGTCGTTTTTTGAAGGTAAAGCCCTCCAGCGG
Organism: Neolewinella persica DSM 23188; assembly: GCF_000373105.1. Taxonomy (GTDB): domain Bacteria; phylum Bacteroidota; class Bacteroidia; order Chitinophagales; family Saprospiraceae; genus Neolewinella; species Neolewinella persica. Next base: position 22,343 of record NZ_KB890461.1, read on the forward strand.
CAGCCGGACCTGGATACAACCGTAGATCTCCTCATCATCGGCCCTCAGGAAGTCCGCCGTATAAATGCCCTGCCCTGCTGGGCGCCAGCCCGATTTAAGGTAGCGGTCAAGCTCACGAGCAGGCAGCGGAGTGATGAAATGACGGATTTGGGTAGACAAGGGAGCTTTAGATTAACAAGTTCAGCGTATGGGTAAGCGAAGGTACGGAATGTGATGGAAGAGCGACCAGGACAGCCTTCAACTAAAAATTGATCCGGGCAACTTTAGGCAATGAACAGCAGGTTCACAGATAAAAGGTCATGGATGAATTAACCTTAACTGATAGTTTAGCGATGTAACAGACATGACAAAAGTCATTAAACAGACAATAAACCCCAATGCGAAAACACACCATCGTAATTATTCTACTCTTCATGTCAACAAACATCTTCTCTCAAATCCCGAAAAAATCAGCGCTGGCTTTTGTCAATGGGAAAAACATTCATTATGAAGTTTATGGTGAAGGAGAACCACTATTGCTTCTGCATGGCTACACACTTTCGTCCAAATCGTGGGCACCCTACGTCAAAGAATTTGACAAGGAGTACGAAGTCTACCTAATTGACCTTACTGGCCATGGAAAATCTGACGCGTTCAACGAGAACCTATCCATAAAATCGGTAGCAGAAGACCTCAATTCTTTAGTGAGACATCTAAAACTGGATAGGATCAAAGCAATAGGTTTTAGCTTCGGGGGTGACGTTCTCTATCAGCTCGCTTTGATCAACCCTTCTTTGATAGAATCTATGATAACCATTGGAGCGGTAGGAACCTGGACCATAAACGACTTCCCTGAATACCGGGATGCCTTTACATTCGAAAACAGAGCCAACTTCCCATGGCTCCTGGAGGCCCACGGTACAGACGACAAAATCAGCGCCTTAATGGAACAATTTAAAAACTATACCGTCTCGGTGACCACTGAAGAATTGAAAACCATAAAGCCCGAAGTCTTAATCATGGTAGGAGACAATGATGAAGGTATGGACTTAACAGAGGTCGTCCGGGTAAAGAATAACTTGCCTGATGCTGATCTTTGGATATTGCCAAACGTAGCACACGGTGCCCATGAAGGAGAAACTAAGGAAGAGTTTATTCTAAAGGCCAAAACCTTTCTTTCTAAAAAATAGAATAGACTCCACAGTAATTCGACACCTCTCGAAAACCGAAAAATACTTGGTCTGACACGGGCGGTTTAAAACACCCCCCGAGCCTGCATCGCGTCCACCCGTTTACTGACTTCAGCATCCTCCACCAAGCCAGGTGCATGCCAGGGTTTCACCCTGGCGTCAATCACCACCGGCCCGGTACATCCCCAGTGTTTGTGCTCCGTAAATGCGCCGATGCCGTGGAGGTCGTGGCTGGGGTTAGACCGGGTGAAGGTGGCCCAAATGAAATTGCTGAAGTCAGCCGCCATAAAGGCACTGTCGTCGCAGATAACGATCATGGCTACCCCATCCGCCAACATTGCACCTGCGGCCCCGCCCTGATTATTCGCTTCCGTAAAACGGTCAATATCAGCATAGCTTTCCTTCCCTACATTCTTTGGTCCCCGAATAGCGAGAATCCCCGGAGCGACGAACGTCGGCTGTAAAAAGTCCTCTGGGAGAACCAGTCCTCTCGGTACTTCAGTCGTCAATTCCCGCCGTTTCTCCCCCCGGCAGGCCCAGATTAGCTTTGAGCCCGCGTTCCATCCCGACCCACTGTAATCCAATGTATCAATCGTAGTGCGGGTTTGGAAATGCAAATCCCTGGCAGGGTCGAACCGTTCCAAAACGTGGTGAAAAAATCCCGGCTGATCATCCGCATCCAGCTTGGGGTCGTCCTCATCGCTGGCAATGATGCAGTATTTCGCCAGGCTTGTCTGCCCACTCCCTAAGATCCGGTTAGCCTGCGTGATGATCTCCTCCGGCACCTTCTCCCGAAACGGCATATAGCGCTCCGAGCCAATAGCCAGCAGCAGTGGATGAACGCCAGCTTCGTCAACGGCATTGATCTGTCGGATACCCGGAAATTCCCCGGGCGTCAGATCTTTAACGATCTTATGGATCAGGTAACCAAATTGGCTGTCCTCTGCCGGCGGACGCCCCACTACCGTGAAATGCCAAATCGGGTCTTTTCGGTGCCAAACGGTCTCTACATCCATTACCGGAAAATCATGTTCCAGACTGTAATACCCCAGGTGGTCCCCAAAGGGCCCTTCTGGTTTCTTTTCTCCCTTTCGGATGGTGCCGCAAATCACAAAATCAGCATCGGCCGACAGCAACCAGTCCTCGTGCCAGGTATATCCAAAACGACGGCCCGCAAGCATGCCCGCGAAGGTCATTTCACTAAGCCCTTCCGGCAGCGGCATAATGGCACAGAAGGCATGACTTGGCGGCCCTCCCACAAAAATACAGCACCTGAAGGGCTCATCAGACTTCAAATATTCGGTGTGGTGAATCCCGATACCACGGTGTAATTGGTAGTGCAGGCCTATCTCCTTATTTTGCTCGTACTCATTTCCATTCAGCTGAATCCGGTACATCCCAATGTTGGAATCCATCGGCTTACGACTGCCGGGAGGCAAAGTCATCACTTGTGGCAAAGTAACAAAAGCACCACCGTCCATTGGCCAGGACTTCACCAGCGGCAGCTGATCAATCGTGGTTTGTGCATACTTTATCGCAGGGTTAAAATGCTTGCGGGGCAAAGCGCTCAGCGCCGTTAATGGAGCCCCAACATACCGCAGCGGGTTTTTAGCAAAATTAGCTGGATCGGCCTTCAACTCCACCACTTTTTTTACGCGGGGCAAAGTCTTTCGAAAGAGAAAATCCGTACGTTCTTTCGTCCCGTAAAGGTTAGACAAGGCCTGAAATGGGCTTCCCTTTACATTCTCAAAAAGAATCGCCGGACCTCCAGCCGAAAATACCCGCCGGTGTATTTCCGCCATTTCCAGATCAGGATCTACCTCCTCGGAGATACGGAGAAGGTGGCCGTTTTTTTCAAGATCGTTAGCGGCTTCGCGGAGCGATGCGTACATAGCTGGTTGGTTAATCGATTCTACGGGCGGCAGTTATCCAGACGCCGTTCATTAGCATTAAGGAATACCCTTCCGCCAATATTTTAATACGGCGCGGACGCCGGTGCAAGGTAAGATTCTTAGAATAGCAGGCAGCAGATAATAGTTGTCTCCGGCATGTCAGGATTTTAACTAAACAGCCCGCTTTTTCGTTGGTCTTACAAGCAAATAAAACGCAAAATGCCACCATTCAAACTCTCCCACCTCGATCACGTAGCTGTACGTGCAACTGATCCAGCCTTGTCCATTGAATGGTATGAGAATGTACTCGGCCTTAAGCAATACCGACTGGAAGCATGGGGAGAGTTTCCTGTCTTCATGCTTTCCGGAAAAGTTGGTGTAGCGATCTTCCCTGCTAAAGAAGGTCCGTCCTACCCTCCGAATATTGGAGCTACCGGAATCGACCATTTTGCCTTCAATGTTTCCAACCAGGACTTCACCGCCGCACAACAGCATTACAAAGCACTTGGGCTATCCTACAGCTTTCAGGACCACCACTACTTCCATTCCATCTACACCAAAGACCCTGACGGGCATATCGTAGAGTTAACTACTCAGGTGTTGGAGGACCACCTGATTTACGGTTAAACAAAAAGCCCCGCCGCTCCATCAAGGAGCAGCGGGGCTTCGGTACAAGGACCTCAAAGCGGCCCCGAGGGGACCTTTGAGCGTCCGGTTTGTGCAGCTTACTTAACCACCACCATCTTCTTAGATGCGGTGAACTCACCCGCCGTCAGCGTGTAAGTCAGTACGCCGGAAGCCTTGATGTTCGTCAGTTCCACCACGTTCAGACCAGCAGCAGCGTCGATTTCCCGAACGGAGATCAGACGGCCGGCAGCGTCACGCAGCGTCAGCGTCGCAGGAGCAGCCTGCGCCAGCTCGAAGCGGATTACCGTTTCCATACGGACTGGGTTTGGCGTGTTCTGGTGCAGCACGTTTCGCTGCGCGGCTGTCTCCGACGGTTGCGCGGACGCAGGGGCAAGCTCACCGTTGAAGGCAAGGCCAAGACCGTTACCCACACCGTTGGCACCTACCCCTTCCCGTACCGTAATGGCGTCGGTCAGGAGCAGCTCCTCGCTCAGCGTTACACTAGTCGTAGCCCGTACTTCCAGGCTTACCGTGGCGTTGTCCCGCAGGGCGATGGCGATCATGCCCTCACCGGCACGGTTCAGGTTCATGCCACCTTCTCCGGTGTACGTCGCACCGATCAGCTCCAGGCCAGCGCCCAGCTCCAGGGTACCCTGGAAGGCCGCCAGCGCCGTACCGTCCAGGACGATCGTGTGCGTCTGACCAGCTTCCAGCTGTGCCTCCTCCGTGGTCAGGTTCAGCGCCGTACGGCTGCTCAAGCCGAAGGGGTTACCCACTTCCACCGCGACGAAGTCCGCCGTCACCGTACCCGCCAGGTCATTGGCGTTGTACACCTCGGGGAAGGTCGCTGCGTAAGGCATATTCACGTTGATCGTCGTGTTCGCTTCCACGAACACCCAGCTGTCACCACCGTCGAACAGGTCCACCTGACCCAGGATCACCTGGCTCACGTTCACGACGTCGAAGATGTTCAGCTCCCGGTCCCGGTTGACATCCGCTGCGACGAAGTCGTAGGGGCTGTCGAACTGGCTCGTACCCAGGATCTGGCCGATCATGGCCACGAGGTCGGAAGACTTAACGTTGTCCAGGTTGACCGGCGCCTCAAGCGCGGGCTGGACCGTATAATCCGCGTTCAGCGGCAGACCCGCAAAGCGGAACTGACCGCTGGCATCGGTGCTCGTCGTCATATCCATAGCTCCGGTCAGCGTTACGCTCACGTTGTCCACCNCTACGTCGTCCTGATCGGTGATCAGACCAGCAATGTTGCCAGTGCCATCGTCGTCACACCAGCCCATATTATCCTGTACTTCCACCACTACTTCACAGTAGTCGGGCGTGGAACCGTTGTCGTCAAAGGCGTACACCCGTACGCTTACCGTGCCATTGGCTGCGTCGTCACAGTTGATGTCCGAGAGACCGTCCGTTGCCGGAGGGTTGAAGCTTGGTACGAAGCCGGCAGCACCAGCGTCGCTGGAGCGGAACAGGCTGTACTTGGTCACTTCGTTACCGAAGCAGTCCTCGATCGGGCTGGCGATGAAGTCACTCGCCCAGATTTCAGCACTCCCACCACCGTTACCGTCGTCCATCAATACTACGGTGAGCGTCTGGATACAGATCGGCGTTGGCGTCCGGTCCGCCGTTACGCAGAACTCGATGATCTGTACGTCGAAGTTACCACAACCGTCGGAAGCGCGCACCCGCAGGGCGTGCTCACCTACCGGTACGTTGGTGGCCGTTACGGTGTAGTTGCCCGCTCCGTCGTTCTCTACCGTCACACCGATGCCCAGGGCAGCAGCGTTGTCCGCATTGAAGCCGGCGGCTTCCACGTAGTCGGCGTCCAGTTCCACCCCTACGATGGCGTCAGAACATTCGTCAAGGGCGGTAAACTCGACCGTTACCGTCGTGCGGCAGCCTTCGCCACTTCCGGCGAAACATTCGTCCAGCTCGGTGAAGGTGATTTCAGGAGCCACTTCGTCGTAGATCTTGATGAACTGCGTGTAGCGGAAGAAACCACGGCTGTCGGAGGCTTCGATGGCGTATCCGGCAAACCTGCGGTCACGCTGTGGTGCGTTGAAATTATATACCCGGTCGGTAAACAGCGTCATGAAGGCGATATCATCATCGATACTAGCAGTATTGTTAGGAATCACGTTGACGTACAGTACGTCTTCGTCGATGTTGCGGGGCAGGCGCTGGTTATTATTCACCCCGCTGCCATCTCGCGTTACAATGAATGGATCACCCAGGGAGTTGTACTCACACCAGTTCACCACGTCGTAAGTAATGCGCAGCTTGAAGCACTCATCACCGGCATCCAGGGTACGGAGCGTGTCTACGTCGGTCGTGGTCGTGATCAGGTCACAGGCCAGTTCCTCGGCACCAACACCCGCGTATTCGGGGATTTCGGCACAGTCACCGGACGCATCCGTGGGGAAGGTCAGGCGGTAGTCGTGGATACCGATCACGTCGATGCGCTGCGT
>NZ_KB890462.1 GCF_000373105.1 Neolewinella persica DSM 23188
AACAACACGCTACCCGCCAACATGCGTAAACAGCAACTATCTGCCTCCCCAAACATACGCAAATCCAACCAAATCCCGCAGTGTTTACGCAACCTATTCAAAACAGCATCATTCATTGTCGGGTACCGGCGGGTTGTCGTTAACGAAGCATTATCCTGCAGTGTTTACGCAACGCCAACCAGCGGTCATTACTCCTTTTTCAGGCGGTCCAGCGGGCTTACGATCCGCGCGCTTTCTTCGTTGCTTACGTGCATGTAAATTTCGGTCGTCCGACTGCTGGCATGACCCAACAATTCCTGTATGTGGCGAAGACTGGTACCTCCTTCCAGCAAATGAGTAGCGTAGCTGTGTCGCAAGGTATGTACCGTAGCGTAGGAATTGATCTTACTTTTATCAACGGCCTTCCTCAAAATAGCCTGGACGCTCCTAACGCTGTACTCACCGCCGGTCTGCCCCTCAAATAGCCAATACTTGGGTTGGTATTCCACAAAATAAAGTCTTAGTTCAACCAGCAGACTTTGGGACAAAGTCGTATAACGATCCTTCTTTCCTTTTCCAGCGTGAAAGAAAATTTGACCACGATCCGAATGGATGTCCTGGATACGTAAATTACAGACCTCACTTAACCGTAATCCTGCACTGTAAATGGTCATCAGAATGCATCGATGCTTGAGGTTCGTGGTAGCCTTGAATAACTTGCCTACTTCCTCCATACTGAGTACGTTGGGAAGTTGCTGCTTCTTTTTGGGACGAAGGTCGATAAAGGCCTTTTCTCGCCCCTCTACCTGTTCCAGCCAAAATTTTATGCCATTGAGTAACTGGTTCTGGGTAGCCTCCGCATAATTCCCCTGTTCCGCCCTGGCAACTATGTACGTTCGGATTACCTCAGAAGTGATCTGTGGTAATATAAGCGACTGATGAGCAGCAAAAAACTGCCTCAAGTGATTCAAATAACTCTTCACCGTCCGCCAACTATACCGCCGCACCTTCAGTTGCTCCTCCGTCCGGTGCAGCGCCAGCTGCCAGTGCCCGGGCAGTTCCACCGGCGGCCCTTTGGGCTGCCGGTTTTTTTGCCCGGATTTTCGCTCCGCCGGTTTTCGGGCAGGGGCATAGGTGCGGTTGCCACCCCGGTCTCCGGATGCACCTCCCGCCCCACTCCGCCAAATCAGGCAGTCGTTCCCGAATGTCCTTTGCAGATACGCCACGCTCGCGTCTCCGGCCGGCGCCGTCCACCTGCCGCGCCGCTTATCGAAAGCGATACCCACCATCGCTGAAGTTCGTTCGCAGAAGTTATCGACGTAGCCTTTGGGTTTGAAGGTGTAGAAGGGGTAATCCCGGTCCCATTCCTTACTGATCAGTATTCGTTCCATTTGCTTCTTTTGCCACAAAGAAGCGAGGCTGGTAGTGAGTTAGTCGTTATTTATCCGTTTACTTACGTTTATATGCGTTTACAAACGGCTAAAGCTTCCAGCATAAATGCCGGGAAACCGAGGTGGTACCGGGGCCCATCTGCTGCTACGGATGGCCTGGAAACCAATCCGCCCGACGGCCCTCGTAGCAACCTCACCCCTGACCCCCAGGGCTTCCGCATACGCCCAAGTCGCCTCTCCCTCGGTCCCTCTCCCCCGGAGAGGGATGACCCTTCGACAGTGTTTTTTGGCAAGAATTAACGATTTTCAGCCTATCCAAACGTTTCCCCAAGCCAATTCAGGGGAGTATGCGGAAGCCCTGCCCCAAACCCCTCTCCGGCAAGTTTTGCTGCGCAGTATTTCATGCTCGCTTGAGGCTCAACGGAGAGGGGCTTTCTAAGGAAAACGCTTCGCGTTTATAATCCAAAAACCGTTACGGCTCAAAGGCTACAGATTAGACACCTTATCCTTAATGGTTACTCCAACGCAAGCTCCAACACCCCTCCCACCTTAATTTCCTTAATGGCCCAAACTGCGAAGCAGTCTTAATACCTTAATGGTTACTCCAACACAAGCTCCAACGCCCTGGCTGCGAAGCAGCCTATAATGTCCTTAGATGGTTACTCCAACGCTGCTCAACTTAGTGTAGCCCTTAGTGCCCTCAGTGCCTTAGTGGTGATTCCCCACCCCTCCCCCTTTGCTCCTTCACCACCCTTCCCTGCACCTGCGGCCCCGCCCCCTTCTGCATAATAGTTGCCTCTTTTTCCCCAAAGAATTGCACAAGTCCCAATCGTTTGCGTTGTTACAGCTGGAAACGATCCAACGAAAGCACAAGAATATGAGTAAGACCTACCGTCGCGAGCCCTTATGGTATAAAGATGCCATCATTTATGAGTTGAACATCAAGGCGTATTACGACAGTAATGGCACCGGCATTGGAGACTTCGCCGGCCTCGAACAAAAGCTCGACTACCTGGAGGAACTGGGCATCACCGCCATCTGGCTCCTGCCTTTCTATCCCAGCCCGCTGCGCGACGATGGGTACGACATTCAGGACTACTACCAGGTCTCTGAAGCCTACGGTAACGTAGACGATTTCAAGCGCTTTCTGGACGCCGCCCATGCGCGCGGCCTGCAGGTGATCACCGAGCTGGTCATCAACCATACGTCCGATCAGCACCCCTGGTTCCAGCGCGCGCGGCGCGCGCCCGAGGGCAGTAAGGAACGGGACTACTATGTGTGGAGCGACACCGACGAAAAGTGGCCGGACGTCCGCATCATCTTCACGGATACCGAGACCAGCAACTGGACCTGGGACCCCGTAGCCAAGCAGTTTTACTGGCACCGGTTCTTCAGCCACCAGCCCGACCTGAACTACGACAGCCCGGACGTACAACGGGAGATCTTCGAAGTACTCGACTACTGGATGCAGATGGGCATCGACGGCTTCCGCCTCGACGCCATCCCCTACCTCTTCGAGCGCGAGGGGACCAACGGAGAGAACCTGCCGGAAACGCACGTCTTCCTGAAAAAACTGCGCAAGCACGTTGACGACAACTACGACAACGCCCTCTTCCTCGCCGAGGCCAACATGTGGCCCGAAGACAGCGCCAGTTACTTCGGCGACGGTGACGAGTGCCATATGAACTACCACTTCCCGCTGATGCCCCGCCTGTACATGAGCGTCAAACTGGAAGACCGACACCCGATCACCGACATCTTCGACCAAACGCCCGACATTCCCGAAAACTGCCAGTGGGCGACCTTCCTGCGGAACCACGACGAACTCACCCTGGAAATGGTGACGGAGGAAGAACGGGACTTCATGTACAACACCTACGCGCCGGACAAGAACGCCCGGATCAACGTCGGCATCCGCCGTCGCCTGGCCCCCTTGATGGACAACGACCGGAACAAGATCGAACTGCTCAACGTCCTCCTGCTCAGCCTGCCCGGCACACCGGTACTTTACTACGGCGACGAGATCGGGATGGGCGATAACTATTACCTGAAAGACCGCGACGGCGTACGCACGCCCATGCAGTGGAATAATGAGGAAAACGCCGGGTTCAGCCACGCCAATCCGCACAGCTTGTACCTGCCCGTCATCCGGGACACGGAGTATAGCTACCGGTGGGTAAACGTAAAACGCCAGCAGCAAACGCCCAATAGCCTCCTGAACTGGACCAAGCGCCTGCTGGCCAAGCGGAAGAGTTTCCAGGTATTTGGCCGGGGAAGTATTACCTGGCTGAAACCCGACAATGGCCGGGTATTGGCCTTCATCAGGGAATACGAAGGCGAAAAAGTAGCGGTGGTCATCAACCTGAGCCGCCACTCACAATCAGTGGACCTCGACCTCAGCGACTATGAAGGCAGCCGGGTGAAAGAGGTATTTGGCCAGACGCACTTCAACGACGTGGAGCGTGACCTGTACCCCGTAACCCTTGGCGGCCACGGCTATTACTGGCTGCAACTGGAAAGCAGTGCTGGTGCAGATTCCGATAACCGTAACCTAAGTGATGCCGCCCTGACCACGGGTGCCCTGCAGGGACTCTTCGAACGGGCTAACCTGCGGACCCTGGAAAAGAAGGTATTACCCGTATTTCTAAAATCGACCAACTGGATCGGTACCCGGGGAGAGCAGCTGGAGAGTGTCAACATCACCGATTACCGGATGCATTATGGCGGTGGGCGACACTTCGCCTGGTTGTTCCTGCAAGTCAGTTACCTCGAGGGCTTGCCTGAGATAATTCAGCTACCACTGGCCTTCCACCATTACCGGGAAGACGTGGACTACAGCAAACGCGAAGAGGCCATCTGCCGGGTCACTGCCGACGAGGGAGATTTAGTCATGATCGACGCTTTGGCCGACGATGAATTCCGTGTTGCCCTGGCCAACGGCTTCCAGGACGTAGGCGATCTCAAAGACGTCAGCTTCCGGGCTAACGACAGTATGCTAATGGCCTCAACACAGGAACTAAAGCCGGTGCATTCCGGCACGGAGTACTTCCTGCTGCACAGCAAGGATTTCAACATCAAATTCTACCGCCGCATTCACGTGGGCGACGCTCCGGACCTGGAAGTGAAGCGAATGCTTAACCGCCGCAGTTATGGCAATGCGCCGAGCCTGGTGGGTAGCCTCCACTTCTCCCCGGGTAAAGCGATGAATGCCACCCTGGCCATCTTCGAGAACCGCATCAGTAGCGAGGGCCTTGCCTGGGACTATGTACGCAACAACCTCAACCGTTTTGGAGAGGACGTACTGGCCCGTTTGCAACAACCTACCCGGGAAAGCCCGGCGGCGAAGCCGGAGGAGATCTCCGTTACCGATGAGGTGCGGTACCGGGATATGCCAAAGACCATCCAGGAAATCCTCGGCGCACCGTTCATTACGAAACTGGCCGATCTGGGCCGGACCATCGCGGCTTACCATACGGTAATGAACGACGTGGTCGGGCAAAAAACCTTTGAACGCGAAGCCCTGTCTTTACACTACCAACGCAGCGTATATGCCGGCCTTAAGGGAGATGTGCGGGGAACGATCGATTTACTCAAAAAATCAATCCCCTTTCTGGACGAAGACGCTGCTGGCCTCGCCGAAGCGCTGATTGAACAGGAAGCCCTGATCCACACCAAGCTCAAGCGCGTATTCACCCATAAGATCGAATCGGATAAAATCCGCATCCATGGAGACTTCACCCTGGAGCAGGTGGCGATGAGTGACGATAAGTTCATCATTCAAAACTTCGACGGTGACCCCGACCGGACCTTCAGCCAACGCACGCTGCGTCGCAGCCCGGCCAAGGACCTGGCAAACCTGATGCGGAGCATCAGCTATGCCACCGGCCTCGTATTTGAAGACCTTTCGTCCAGCGTCCGGGAGGAAACGGCCGATCACCTGGAAGACTGGCTGCGCACCGCCAGCCGCTACCTCTCCGCAGAGTTCCTGACCGCCTACCGTAAAGCTACCTCGGACACCCGTCTGCTCCCGGCCGATGAAGCGGATCTGGAAGTATTGTTGGACACCTTCAGAATTGAAAAGGCCCTGCAAGAACTGCGGTATGACCTCAACTACCGCCTGCCGCAAGTAAAGATTCCTTTGCGCGGTGTGCTTGAACTGCTTGAAGACTAAGGGTTTTGCTGGCCATGAATCGAAGGACCATCGGCACGGTTGTCGGCCTGATCGCACTGGTCATTCTGTTCGAGACATTGCAGCAACTCTACTACGTCCGAAAATTTGACCTGGCGGAGGACGTTCGTTTCCTCTTCCTCCTGCAAAGGCAGGTCTACCGTTGGCTGATCTGGTTGGTGATGGCAGTTCCGTTGGTGCTGGCGGCTCGCCGACTGGTGCCCCGCACCAACAGTTCTTCGTTAAAGCTATTGTACTACGCGCTGCTGATCGGCAGCATTGTTTTACTGGACGTGTTCCTCGTTGCGCTGATTGCCTTTCCCTTCGGCGGAGCAATTGCGTTTTCCTGGTCCTATTTTTTTACGGAGTATCTGGCCTTTTTCACTTTCCAAAAGGCCCCGCTTTTTACCCTGGGTTATATCGGTGTGTGCTGGATCAGCGCACTTTACCGGTTCAACCAGGAATTGCTGGTGGAAGTAACTTCTCTGCGGGATCTTCGGCAGCAGGACAAAGCCCTGTTTCGGGAATTAAGTAAAACCCATCAGCCTCAGGAGAGTATTTTAACCATCCGGTCGGGCAGCCAGGTTAGTGTGGTTAGCCTCGAAGACGTCCATTACATTGCGGCAGATGATTACTGCGTGAACGTCTACCTGGCCGACGGGCGGAAGTACGTGATGCGTAAGAGCCTGAAAGCTCTCCTGGAAAAGCTCCCCGATCACTTCATGCGGGTACACCGTAAGTTCATCATTAATCGTAAGGCGGTAACGCAATTCAACACGGATACACCGGCGCTTTTACTGGAGGATGGAACATTAGTTCCTGTTTCCAAGAGCAAGCTGAAAAAGGTAAAAGAATACTTTGGGGGGGAGCGGCTACGCTAAGAAATAAATCGATTGACTTCGGGCGTTGTTGGCCGAAAAGCTTAGACGCAGGGCACTGAGTTTCGGCGCGAGTTTTTTTTCTTTTAGGCTTTTGGGACTTCGTTAGCCGATCAGCCACCGACACAGTCCGGCATTTTTGGTTCTTTTGTTGCGACAAAAGAACGCCCCCGGCAGAGCAAGGATACGTTCAATAAGGGACCTTGCAACTGCTGTACATTTAACCAATGAATTAGAAATTATTCTAATGTGATGCGTTATCCTTACCCCACGAGGAGGCTTCGAAAGGGGTTTCTTGGATCGGCGCTCCATTATCTCTTCATCCGCTGCAAAAACAACTTCATTCACTGCAAACTGCTTGGAATCGCCAAGCTTTACCTTTTAATTTGGGGCATCACCAATACGCTTTCCAATGCGCCAAAACATCATTATTGCCCTGGCACTTATGCTCATCCCGGGTTTTCTTTCGGGCCAGTACCTGTACGACGTAACTGAAGCACATCCTTACGGACAACCAAATCCGGAAGCGCCGGAAGCGGTGAAAGCCTTCGCGCCACTAATCGGAAAATGCGCCTGCAAGTCCACTTCCCGGCTACCCGACGGCACCTGGGCCGACCCGGTAGATATGATCTGGACGTTTAAATACATCATGAACGGTTTCGCCGTACAGGACGAGACCCTCAAGGCTGACGGGAAGCATTCTGGCAGCATCCGCCAGTACGATCCCGAGCAGGAGACCTGGCTCGTTCATTACTACGCCAACGCTCCAAAAGCACCACTCCCCCACTGGACCGGCGGCGCAACTGGAGAAGAACTGATTTTCTCGCGGGAGCAAAATGCACCAAACGGAGCCGAAGGGACCTTCCGTCTTCGCTTCCACGACATTAGCGAAAGCGGATACCACTGGGTTGGCGCCTGGGTTAGCAAAGACGAATCAATCATTTTTCCTTCCTGGAAAATAGAGTGCACCAGAAAGGGTATTGGAGAATAAGGGCGGGGTCGCAGGTGCTGGGGAAGGGTTGAATGGAGCAAGGAAGGAAAGGTGGGGGGCTTCACTATTCACCGGGCGTTAACCTTCTGACTTAGGATGTTCAAGTAACCGGTTCCTTGGCATTTTCGTGATTTACGACTCTGATGAACCTGTACCATCCAAAAACTCGTCTCGCTCGATGCCTCCGATTTAGGGTGGTTAGAATTTGAACTTGCCAGCATTCTCTAGCTCGTCCGCCGAGACTTGCGCAGCTTGGCTCGTCGGCCGAGTGGGTCTTGAAAGGCCGGAACCTCTCGGCGGACGAGCCAGCTCCTGCGTCGCGTCTCGGCCGGCGAGCGCTTCCTAGAAACCGCCCTTGCCTGAAATTCTAACCAACCTACCTCCAACTATACAATCCATCCATTAGCGCGTGCATGCGCAGTAGCCTCTTCGTAGCTCCCCACAAGTTTCACTTCGATTCCGCTGACTCCTTCGATCAACTCTTCGATGCGCTGCGCGCGACGCTCATGCTGCACATCCCGGATGTATATGGCCATGATGCGGTCCGGATTGTTTCGGGCGGCTTCGAGGTAGATGTCCGTATCGTGCTCGCCGGAGTCTCCGACCAGGATGAAGGACATATTCGGGTAAGTCGATAGTATTTTACCGACCATGTCCGCCTTATGCGTTTTGTAGTTAGTGATGCTGTCTTCTGAAGGCAAGCCGAAATCGCGCAGGAGCACGGGGCCTCTGGGGAAGTGGTTGAGGTGAAGAAAGTCGAGCAAAAGGTCATAGAGGTTCCAGGGGGAATTGGAGACGTAGAAGAAGGGGTTGAAACCCTCGCCATCCGGCCCGTAGGAAAGTGCCTGATAAAAATCGGAGACACCGGAGAAGGCACGCCGGTTCCCGGCGTTTTTCAGTAACGTATGTACCATGGTCTTCAACTTCAACCGGCTGGTAACGTCGGTTTGGAGAATGGTATCGTCGATGTCGCTGATGACGCCGAACTCTGCGAACTTAGGCACCACCACGTCGGAATGAGAAATGACCTCAGGGTCTCCTTCCCGGGGAATGCTGACAACTTTGACCTTCGCCTCTTGCCAGAGTTTATGATCGCTGTGCACGTGGCCGTCGGGCAGGCAATTATGCTCTACGTGGAAGTAGCCTTCGCTGTCGGTAGTGCGGTTAAAGGCATGGTCTCCCCAGGTGATTTCCACCTCTGCCCCACGGACTTCCCGGCTGTTGAATCGTTTGAAATTATTGACCACATTGTCCAGCAGGTTATCCCGCTCTTCGCGGCTGATGCCACGGTCACGCAATACCCGGCCGGTAAGGTAGAGGTAGTCTTCACGGCCAAAGCCGATGTAATTCACCACGGAGACGGGTTTGTCCCGTCCCCAACCGAGGCGATCAACTATCTCGTCCCATTCTCGGTGGGCCATTTTTCCTAGGGAGCTGAGGGTGTCTTTTATGGGCATATTTGGTTAACGGATAGTTACCATCCAGTGTTCTCCGCAACAACGAAGCTGTTCCGACATTGCTCTTAAGGGATTTCTTTGCACCTGCGGCCTCGCCTCGGAATTATGCCGGCTAAGATGCGGACAAATACCAGACCAATTTCAACAACCGTTATATCCCAAGTTGTAAATTTGGGATTTACCACACTTTTATACCAAATACTACTGATTCCAAAAGCCCAGATATGAAAAATTTATTCTTGCTATTATTGGTTTGCTGCCTCGTTACCACGACTTATGCCCAGGACCTCTATACCATCAAGGTGGGTACTTTCAGAGACGTAAAAGCTGATGACTTTACCGCGCTCAAAGCGCAGGGCTTCATCTACGGCATCTCCGGAGCGGACAACACCACCGATGTATACGTTGGGCATTTCAGTGATCAGGTCAAAGCGATGACCACCGCCCGGACCATGGCGGCCAACGGCTTTCGTAACGCCCAGGCATTCGTGCTCTCCTCCGCCACCGGCCAGTCCGTAACGGTCATCCAGATCGCCCTGTATTCCGGCACCCGCCCAATCGATTGGGCTACCCTGGAACGTGCCGGCCAGCTTTATGTAGAAACGGTAGACGGTACCACCAAGGTGCTGACCGGTATTTACCCCGATGCCCGCACCGCAGCAAATTTTCTCCCCGCTATCCGGGCACTTGGCTACACCGATGCCTTTGTCCGCAGCATCAACAATGTCCGGCTGGTTCCCATCACGACCTTTGAGACCGGGATCAAAAAGCCCCTCATCCCCCTTTCCTTACAGACGGCTAAGAACACTGAGGTCCCACTTTCCCCGTCGCCAAACCCCGTATCTGCTGGTAGTGGCGGCGCCGCGCCTTCCACGCAGGGGACGCTCCCCAGCGCTCCGACGACCTATAATCCGCCGCTCAGCAGTAACAGCCCCCAGCCCTACAACCCTCCGGTAACTGCAGCACCCAATACCGGCGCTGCTTCCTTTTCCCTGCCAGCCGGAGCAAACGCGCCCAATCTTCCTGCCATCGATGGGAAGATCAAACGCCTTAGCTCTGCTGACCTTCAGCGTGTCCTTAAGGAAAAAGGTTATTACTCCGGTGAAGTTGACGGGTACTACGGCCCAGGTACCGCTGCTGCTTACCAGGCTGCCTGGGACGGTATGCCCGAGATCCGGAAGTACCGCAAACTGACCGAAATGGCCACCGAACCCGCAGGTGGTCGTGACCTCGTCAGCCAGTGGCCGGAAATACAGACGTTACTGGCCATAACTGAAGACCTCTCCGCCGGCATGGCCAACGACACCCGGGCCCGCCAACTGGTTCAGCAACGTGCTCAGCTGTCCGTTGCCCGCCAACCCCTCAACGAAACTGCCGCCAGCCGGGTCAACAACTGGGCGACCACCATTTGGACGAACCTGGAAGACTGGGCAACCGAAGACCCTCTGCACGCACAGATGTTCAGCGCCTTCCGCCTAAGTTACTATCAATCTCAGGTCCGGCTCGAAGATCATTACATGGACCAGGGGCTCTCGCCCATGGCCGCCAAAGACCTGGCAACAGCCATGTTGCAAAATCTGTCGGGTGCACAACTGGATCGATTCCTGTAGGCTCCCTCAATGACCTGATGCAAGTGGAGAAGGTCTGAACTGGATTGATTTGAATCCCAAGTAAAAGGGTTGGCCCGCTCGTCCGCCGAGGCGGCCTGAAGGGCCTGACTCGTCGGCCGAGAGGTCATTGCTCAAAATCACTCGGCGGACGAGCCAGCTCCTCCGTCGCGTCTCGGCCGACGAGTGATTATTTCCTATTCCTCTTCCATCGAGGTCTTTTCACCAGCCTCGTCTTCCCGGTTAGCGGTAATCATCTGGTACAGGCGATCTTTCAACTCGGTCACTCCCTCTCCGGTTACTGCAGAAATATACAGGTAAGGAATGCCCTTGGGGATTTCATCCTTGCGCAGTTCCTTCAGCTCTTCATCTACCAAATCAGCCCGGGTAAGGGCCAGCAGTCGCGGCTTGTCCAGCAGTTCAGGGTTATAATGCTCGAGTTCATTGAGCAAAATGTCGTACTGGCCCTGCATGTCATCGGCATCAGCGGAGATACAGAAGAGCAGGGTGGCGTTACGTTCGATGTGGCGCAGGAAACGATGTCCTAGCCCCTTACCTTCATGGGCTCCCTTGATGATTCCGGGGATATCCGCCATGGCGAAAGACTTATCGTCGCGGTATTGCACCATGCCCAGGTTAGGGACCAACGTCGTAAACTCGTAGTTGGCAATTTCGGGTTTGGCTGCGGATACCACGGAGAGTAAGGTGGACTTACCGACGTTGGGCAGGCCAACCAAGCCGACATCTGCCAATACCTTAAGCTCAAGGATTTTCCAGGTTTCGATGCCTTCCTCACCGGGCTGCGCGTAGCGCGGCGTTTGGTGGGTCGATGACTTGAAGAAGCTGTTGCCCTTACCGCCCCGACCACCGGGAACGAGAATTTTTTCTTCTCCGTGCTCGGTCATTTCGAATTCGATCTCACCGGTCTCTGCATCCCGTACAATGGTGCCCAATGGCACCTCCAGGATCACGTCGTCTCCATCGGCGCCATGCCGGTGGTTTTCACTCCCGTTGCCACCGTGTGGGGCCTTGGTGTGTTTGCGGTATTTGAACCCCAGCAGGGTCCACTGGTGGCGATTCCCTTTCAGGATGATGTGCCCTCCACGACCGCCGTCGCCGCCATCGGGGCCACCGTGCGTAATACCTTTGGCCCGGTAGAAATGCGCAGACCCCGGGCCTCCGTTACCGGAGCGCAGGTAAATCTTTACGTAGTCTACAAAATTACCGTTTGCCATATAATTGTTACAATGCGGCTTGAGCCGCCTGTTTTATTTTAGTCTTCTAACTTGGGTGCGACGATATTGTCTACGGCCATTGCGACCTGGACAATCTTTTGCATGCCGTCGATCTTGTGGGCGAGGCCCATTTTGTCGTAGTAGGCATAGACCGGGTTAGTGTAGTTAATGAAGTTTTCGTAGCGTGTACGAATCGTATCTACTTTCAGGTCATCGGCCCGCCCGCTGGTGGCTCCTCTGCCGAGGATGCGGTTGATCACCTCCTCCTGGTTGATGTCTAGAAGGATCAGTGCATTGATTTGAGAGCCGAGCTCGACCATCAGTTCATTGAGGGCTTCAGCTTGAGGATCAGTGCGTGGGAAGCCATCAAAAATGATACCGGTAACGTCTGGGTTTTCTTCCACCCGTTTACGCAACATCGCGATGGTAACCTCATCGGGGACAAGATCCCCACGATCCATATAAGCCCGCGCTTCCTGGCCAAGCGGCGTATTGTTCTTCAGTTCGAACCGGAACATATCTCCGGTGCTGATGTGAAGAAAACCATATTGTTTAACAAGCAGGGCTGCTTGTGTCCCTTTTCCCGATCCCGGAGGGCCAAAAAGAATCAAATTATACATAGTAGAATAGCTGATAGTCTGCAAAGATAAGGCACCGGCGGCGGCTGGTTGGTTACGAAGGGGGCTTATTGAGTCTACTTATCGTAAAAATTAAACTATTCTCGACAATCCTCCGCTATAGCGCACAAACAAAAGCGGCTCACCCCAAGGGATGAGCCGCTGTTTTTCCTAAGCTGGCAAGCCAACTTCAGGGTGGTTTTAGTTCAACGCTTCGCTGAGCTTCTTACCGGGCTTAAATTTAGCCACGGTCTTAGCAGCGATCTTGATCGTCTCACCCGTACGTGGGTTACGACCATCACGAGCTGGGCGATCGTTCGCTGAGAAAGTACCGAAGCCTACGAGGCTTACGCTTTCACCGCCTTTCAGGGCGCCTTGGATGGCATCGAGGGTGGCGCTGAGTGCAGCTTCGGCCTGGCTTTGAGTTAGTCCGGCATTTTCGGCGATTGACGCCACAAGTTCTCCTTTATTCATTGGTTCAGGATTTTGGATATGATTAAGGGCGGCAAAGATTGGTCAGGAGCGTATCCTTTGCAACATTTTCCGCCTAAAAAATGATTTTTAATGGTTTTTTAGTGTGTAAATGCTCATTTTTGGCGTTTCCAAAGGCAAATGCACAATCCCTACAACGTATGAAACAGCATCGGGTTTACTTTTTAATCATTCTAATGATGGCATCTCTCACCCTTATTTCTACGGGGTGTGCCCGCAAATCAGGCTGCGCAGCCATTGAGCAAACCGTAAAAACCAAGGTCAGGAAGAACGGACAGCCCAAGAAAAAGGCTTCTTCAGGCTTATTTGATAAGAAGACGCGACGGAAGATGAATTAAAGGCCGGGGGCCTTTTATAGACAAAAAGTCGCTGTGCTCCTTTTCTCAGTAGACGGGCTTCGCCCTTGGTAATGGGTAGTGCTACCGCACGGGAGTGCTCACTTCGTTCGTGCGGCGGGCTGCTCGCTACGCTAGTAGAGGTAAAATGCCCGCAGCGAGCTGAGCCGTGCAGCAGCCTATCTTCTACCAAGCGAAGCGTCTACCCTTCTACCAAACGCGAAGCGTGTCTAATTACCTCCCGAATCCGATAAGGTCGCTTATTCTGACTCTCATAATAGGTACGCATCAGTACCTCGACAATGATGCCGACGGTGATCAGCTGGATGCCACCGAGCAGAAGGACGGCACCGAGGATCAGGATTGGTTTGCCCCAGATGTCCTGCCCCATGATTTTGAGCACCAGCAGGTAGACATTGATAATGACGCCAATGCTCAGCAGGACCAACCCTGACTGTGCAAAGAGGTGCATTGGCTTCTGCATGTACTTCTTAAAGAACAGCATCAGCATCAGGTCACTGATGACCTTGAAGGTGCGGCCAAGGCCATACTTGCTTTGTCCGAATTGACGGGCATGATGGCGCACGGGAATTTGCGTGATCCGCGCGCCTTCCAGGCTGGCCAATACGGAGATGAACCGATGTAGCTCACCGTAGACGCCCATATCCTTGGCAATTTCTGTCCGGAATACCTTTAGTGCACAGCCGTAGTCCCGCAAGTGAACACCACTGAGGTTACGGATGATCCAGTTAGCGATACGACTGGGGATTTTCCGGAGCAGGGCGCCATCCTGGCGGTTTACGCGTTCGCCAACGACCAGGTCCCACTCTTCGTCACGGACCATCTCCAGCATGGCGGGAATGTCGAGCGGATCATTTTGCAGGTCACCGTCCATCGTAGCGATGAACTGCCCCTGGGCGATGTCAATTCCGGCCATCAGCGCCAGGCTTTGGCCATAATTCTTTCTGAACTCAACGACGACCAGGCGCGGGTCATCGATGCTTTTCAGTTCTTTAACGGTACCGTCCGAACTCCCGTCATCTACGTAGATGATTTCGTATTCCATTCCCGTCAGCGCATCGTTGATGCGCTTGATGAGGGGACGGATGTTCTCCAGTTCATTATATACGGTTACGACAACGGATAGTAGCATGGCGCAAAGGTAGTGAGATAGTCAGAGAGTCAAGCAGTCAGAGCGTCTCCAGCCACTATTTGACTCATTGACTACCTGACTGTTTGACTATTGTGCGGGGCCGCAGGTGCAGGGGAAGGGATTGAAAGAGCAAGGAGCGGGCGTTGGAGGAAACATTAAGGGCACTCAGGCATTAAGCGAGAACTTTAGAGTAACCACTAAGACACTAAGGGAAGTAAGAACTACACTAAGGAAATAGGAGAGAGAGAGAAACCATTAAGGGCACTCAGGCATTAAGCAGAGGGGCCACAAATTTTTAGCCAGACGGCAGGGCTTACAGTTTCAGCACAGAGTCCCCTTCCGTCGGACGGCTACGCGTCAACGCCAGCGGCGTTGAAGGCGGGCCGTCGGGCGGATGCCCCTAGCCTACGAGCGAGCCGTCCGGGTCGCATAAAGAGCCCAACAAAGGGCCACCAAGCCTATCAATCCTCCTCCGATCAGTGGGACAATTGCTACTAACGCAAAATTAATTTTCTGATGTGGCTTCTTCAATAAGTCCACATCAAGAGGGTCATCGTGTTCCATCCTTCAGGTATAGGTTTACCATTCAGCTCACATCAACTCCTCACTCAATCGGCACCCCCGTCCCCATACCGTCCCGTAGTTCTTCACCGCCATTGATCCAGGCCTTGGGAGGGTTGACGAGGGTTCCAACGGGGTAGCGGGTATCCATATCCGGATAGCGGCGGGAGAGGTGCCGGAGGAAAAGACTGTCGGTGGCCTCCATCTTGATGTCGGGGTACTGTAATGGGGAGACGATGTAGAAGGTTTCCCGGTCGAAGTCTTTCCACTTACGGGGCACAACGTGCCCCCGTGCCTGCGTCAGGTAATAGCCCGTGGCGGGTTCGATCAGCGTGTAACCGAAGATGGCCACCGAATCCTGCGTATGGTTTTCCATGGCCGTGTAGGCGGTTTCTTTTACGGCAATACCGCGTTCATCTCCGGCCGCCCGCGGCGGCAAAACGAAAAAGTTGAAGCCGATCCGCAGTAAGAGCAGAAAAACGGCAAACAACAGGAGTAGGTTGCGATCACTGCGCCACGCCAACCAAACCACGGCACCTGCGGCCCCGCCCAAAGTAAGGCTCTTGAGCCAGGCATAACTCACCACCTCCGTTTCCGGAAACAACGGGGCAAAGGGAATTACTGCCGCGCACAAGGTCATCAGACCCAGGAATAGAAAACGCAGGCCCCGGTAGCTGCGGGTCTTCGCCACTTTGTGCTCCCCGTGCAAAAAAAGCAGACTGCCAAACAGCAGCGGAAACAGCATCAGCAGGTACCTAGGATATACGTTGGGCGAGAACCAGTAGACCGGAATATTGACCAGGAAGGCCACCAGGCAGAAAGCCGCAAAATCGTTCTTCCGTAACCGTTGCCAGCTTCCCCGTTGCAGCAAATAAACCAGCAAAAAGGTCCAGGGCAAAAAATGGTAACTCATCTCGAACGGGAACGCTGCAATGTGCCTGACCGACTCCAGAAGGCCATGCGCAACGGCCGTTCGCTTTCCGCTTTCAACAAAAAGTCGTTGGGCCACCTGCCCCACATCAACGTACTGGCTGTATTGCCAATAATAGATCGCCAACAAGCCTACACAAGCCAATCCGCTCAGGAGGTGGGCCGGGCGAAACAATTGCTTCCAGGAGCGCGTCCAGCCCACAATGGCAAAGACCGTAAGCCCCTGAAAAACGATGGCCGGCAGCCCCTTGAGCATAAAGCCCACGGCGGTTAGGGCGTAGCTGATGCCAAAGGCCAGCCACCAGTTGGGAATTGCTGCTGAAGAAACCGGCCCAATGTCTCCCGTTACCGGAGCTTCGCTCCGGCGGGTAGCCGTCCGACCGGAAGCATAGTGATACAACACCATGATCTGAGCATACACCACCCAACTGAAGGTAACGTCGATCAACGCCAGCATACTGTCCCAAAACAACATCCGCCCACAGGTGATGACGGTGAGGGCATGCAGCCCCGCCAGGTAGCGGGGGAAGTATTTGCGGCTAAAGAAATAAGTGGTCCCCGCAAAACCAAGTAAGCTGATCACCGTGGGCAGGCGGGCGGCCCATTCGCTGGCTTCTCCATGAAGCGTAAAACTCAGGGCCAACACCCAATTCCAGAGCGGAGGCTTATTGAGGTAGGCATCTCCGTGCATGGTGGGCGCCACGTAATTACCACTCCAGAGCATTTCCTGGGCAACCAGCGAGCGAATGGCTTCATCATCGATGAAGACCATGATGCCGAGGTGGATCAGCAGAGCTGCGGGGAGAAGAACCAGACTTAGTAGAAAAAGCTTGCGACGCACGGCGCGAAGATAAGGTGTAGGTTGCTACGCTCCCATTTGCAGGGTCGCTGGTCTTCTGTTGCGGGGGGTACAGCGCCCTGGTGGGCTGATTCAGAAGTTTCGTGAACAAAGAATGGGCCCGTAGGGGCGGGGCTTGCCCCCGCCCCTACGGGCAGAAGATGGGATTATTCGTTCGCTAAGCGAACGAATAAAGCGTTTTCAGGATCCCGATACGGACAGGGGCAAGCCCCGTCCGTACGGAATAAGTTAGGGTATTTCTGAAACCGTACATTAAGCATTCTTCACCAGGGTCCCCACCTTCTCACCAAAAATGATGCGACGCAGGTTGGTGGGCTCATTGATGTCAAATACGATGATGGGCATATTGTTCTCTGCACAGAGGGCAAAGGCTGCCTGATCCATAATTTTGAGTCCTTTCATCATCACTTCTTTGAAGGAGATCTCTTCGTATTTCGTAGCCGTTGGGTCCTTTTCCGGATCGGCGGTGTAAATCCCGTCTACCCGGGTGGCCTTGAGGACGACGTCGGCACCAATCTCATTGGCGCGCAGCGCAGCTGCGCTGTCGGTCGTGAAGTACGGGTTACCCGTACCTGCACTGAAAATAACCACCCGCCCTTTCTCCAGGTGCCGCATGGCCCGGCGACGAATGTAAGGCTCGGCAATCTGCTCCATCTTGATGGCGGAGATCAGCCGGGTGTACACACCGTGGGTTTCCATCATGCTCTGCAGAGCCATGCCGTTAATGACCGTAGCTAGCATGCCCATGTAATCACCCTGTGTACGTTCTACGCCTGATTCAACTGAAGAGAGCCCCCGGAAAATGTTTCCGCCGCCAATCACTACGGCAACTTCAACGCCGATTTCAATAAGCTCCTTTATTTGCTTGGTGTAATACGTGAGCATCTTGGAGTCAATGCCGTACTGTTGGTCCCCCATCAGGGTTTCACCACTCAGTTTCAGCATGACACGACGGTACTTCAGAGCCATAATCCAGGGAATTTTGAGGCCGTTCTTAGTCGGCGGCGCTAAGGTAGGAAAATAGTCAAGCAGTCAGAGAGTCAATTAGTCAGAGAGTTCTCCACAAGTACATCATTTCCCTCTGGCAGGAAATCATCTTACCCCCATACCTTCGTCGTGGAAAATTTCGTTAAACGTTGACAACAAAGCCCCCGCGCCATTATCCGTTATTTCTACTTTGTACTGCCCTGTCTGCTCCTCATCACTGCCTGTAAGCGGGAAGGAACGGGTGACCGCCTTTTTGAGGTTACTTATCCCGTACGGGACGACATCATCATGCCCGCCGGCCAACCTAACTTTCAAAGCTTTGTCAACGCACAGGAAATAGTTCCCACGAGTATAGCGGAAGCCTTATTGGAGGCAAATGTTACCGCTGACGATGTAGATATTTATGGCGGTTTTCGGGCACGGGTAGTCTCTCTTACCGGCGAAGATTTTAGTGAGATCGAACGCATTGAATTAAGGGCATGCCCCGTTGGCACGCCTGGAGGTTGCGATCGTTCTTTCCTCATGTTTTCTCAGGGAGACCTTTTTCGCCGCCGCGACCAGACCATCAATCTCAGTCCGGGACTACTGAATTTCAAGGAGCTTTTTTTCGGTAACGATTTTGTCCGAATAGAGCTCGTATTCTTTCCGGGCATCACCACTTCACGAAATATTGAAGCGCGCCTGGAATGGTCGGCGATAGCATTTGGCAACGTTGATTAGGTAGTACAGCTAGTGAGTAGCAGCTACCCCAAGCAGCAGCTTGCCGCGCTCGTTAACGGCCGCTTTCCTTTCCCGACTGCGGGCGCACGAGGTTAATGGAATGATTAGTGGGGCCGCCACTAGAGCCAGGAATCGCCCCAACTGGAATCGTTCGTTCAGGCCACGTTCGCTGTGCGAAAGCAGAATCATCTAATGTGGCCAGCAGTGGTATGGTATGATGCGTGAGAACCTACCCTTAATGCCCGAATGCACTTAATGGTTCCTTTCCTTAGTGTAGTACTTAGGGCGCTTAATTCCTTAGTGGTTACGAGTTACTCACACCCCATATCTTCCTTACTACGCGGATCGCTGTTGGGGAAGCAAGTTCCGGAAAGCACCTGTTCGGGCACGTAGCGGTTCAGGTTTGGATCACGTAGTCCTTCAGCAAGAAACTCCTCCAGGTCATTGATCTCCGTTTCTGTGAGATTAAGCGGGTGGAAGAAATCCGAGATATTGGCACGGGGCACGCGGTCGTTTTCCGGTACGCCGGCATTTTTGTATTCGATGACTTCCCGTAACGAGGTCTTACTGCTTCCGTGGAAGAAGAAGGGCATGTCCTTAGTGTTGTACACTTGGGGCACCTTGAACTTGAACATGTCTTCGGAGCGACGGGTAAAGTCTCCCCGGCCTAAATTCCTGGTGTCGTCGACGCTGGTTCTTATGGCTCCGGGGATTTCGGCAAGATCATTTACACCGATTGCCTGGAACGTGTTGCCATTAAGGGCCGGGCCGTTGTGGCACCGGTAGCAGCCGGCTTTGCCAAAGAAAAGCTTAGCACCGGATTTCTGTGTTTCGGTCATCGCTTCCTTATTACCGCGCAACCATTTTTGCCAGGGAGCCTGATTGGGTAACAGGGTTCGGATGTAGGCAGACAGGGCAAAGCTCATGGCTACGCGACCATAGCGGGCCTCGCCTTCAAAGTCAGGAAATGCCCGATCAAAAAGCCGGCGGTAACCAATCGTATCAAGCAAATAGGCATCTGTACTCATACGGTGAGTAACGGTGCCTTCTATGTTCTGAGATTCGAGACCATTAAGCCCCAGGTGGTTTACTTCCGTGGCGGGGTCGTACACGCCCCAAACTTCCTCCACTTCTGCATTGGCTCCTTTGGAGCCGAAACGGCCGGCCCACATGGTGTTGGTAACGTAAGCTACGCCAAGCATTGAAAGCGGGCGAGCTCCCTGGGCGTCAACATCTTCTTCCTGGTAGAGGCCAGACATCACCCGGCCACTGCCAGCCTGTCCAAAACCTTCAGCACCATCAGCCAAACCCTGAGCGGAGCCGGGCGTAAAGGCCGCCTCGGCCACGTGGCAGGTAGAGCAGGAAAAAGTACGCAGCATGGTAGGGTCGATCGCATCACGGCCCAGGGCGGTTTCGTGGAAGAGCAGTTTACCCAGTTCCACTTTTTCTTCTGTAAGGGGGTTACCGATGCCCGCAGGTATGCCGGCCAGGTTACTGACGTCGGGCAAAATGTATTCGTCAAGGCTGCCCGTTTCGCTGAGTCGGATCAGTGTCCGTTCCAGTTCCGTGTCAGAAGTGGAAACCGCTTCATCACGAACGCATCCTGTAGCGAAAACCGCCAACAAGAGAAAAAGGGGGGAGATTCGAGTTAAAGTGGTGTACATGGGGAGATTACAATTCTTATTGGAAAGACTTAAAAGGCAGCAAATAGGTCGCAAATGAATACCGGGCACTAGTGCCTACACTAACAGACAGCAAATATAACCATATCCTTCGCTTTAGGTCATAGTATTGCCATAGAATGATAAATATCATTTAGATTTAAATTAAAACTTTTAGTTGTTTTTACCTACATTTGCCCTGGTCGCGCACTTATCAAGTCTTACCCCGCGGTTTTCCGCCCTTACTT
Source organism: Neolewinella persica DSM 23188 (assembly GCF_000373105.1). Taxonomy (GTDB): domain Bacteria; phylum Bacteroidota; class Bacteroidia; order Chitinophagales; family Saprospiraceae; genus Neolewinella; species Neolewinella persica. The sequence continues at coordinate 20,270 of NZ_KB890462.1, forward strand.
TTCGCGACATTTTCCACATCCCTGACTCTATTTATTATGCATCCGGATATGTACTCCCGGGTCGCCCTGAGCCGTGTGCCAAACATCGGGCCGAAGCTATTTCGTTCACTCATCCATCACTTTGGTGAAGCCTCCGAAGTTTTGCGGGCGCGGACGCAGGAGCTGTGTGCGGTAGACGGCATTGCCGAACGCACCGCGGCCGGCTTCGCCGCCGCCAATGAACGTCACCTCCGGGAAGCCGAAGCCATTCTCGAACATGCCGATCGGTATGGGTTACAACTCTATTGCTGTCTCGACGACGACTACCCCACCCGCTTACAACCCTTTACCGGTGCCGCGCCGATCCTTTATTATTTCGGAGAGGCAGACCTGAACAACCCACGGACCGTGGGTGTGGTCGGCACCCGGGAGATGAGCTCCAACGGGGCCAGGCAGATCGATCGTTTGCTGGATCCGTTGACGGATTTCAGCCCCCTGATCGTAAGCGGGCTGGCCTACGGTGTCGACGTTTACGCCCATCGCCGGTGCCTCCAGGTCGGCCTGCCCACCCTGGCGGTGATGGGAAGCGGCTTTGATCGTATTTACCCCCAGGCGCACGGAAAGACCGCCACAAAAATCGCCAACAATGGTGGCGGCGTCCTCACCGCCTATCCTTTTTGGATGAAGCCGGATAAAGATCACTTCCCCGCCCGCAACCGAATTGTTGCGATGCAATCGGACCTGACCGTCGTAGTAGAATCAGCCCACCGTGGCGGCTCCATGATTACCGCCCGAATGGCGCACGAACTGGGCCGTAAGGTCGGTGCCTGCCCCGGCCGAGGTGGCGATGCACTCACCGAAGGCTGCAACCAACTGATCAAAAGTGGACGGGCGCACCTCATCGAATCCGCCAAAGACGTCGTGGACCTCCTTGGCTGGAAAGGCCACGTTGCCGGCAGGCAACAACGCCTTTTCGACGATCTAAACCAGGAAGAACAAGCCGTCATCGAACAGCTAAAAGACCGGGAAGGCGTAGAAATTGATGAGCTACACATTACCCTCAAACATCCACCCGCCAAGCTCGCCAGCGTATTACTCATGCTGGAGATGAAAGGCTTGATCGCTACTATGCCGGGGCATCGGTATCGGTTGGCGGGGGGGTGAGGTGCTTAAGTTGCGGAGGGTCCTATCTGGAGCTCCTCACGAAAGCAGACAGTGACTTCTGATTGAATAGGTTGCTACCTTTAAACCATTCAACTCGATCCAATGCCGAAAATGAGAAAGAAATTTACGAAAGAAGAACGGCTAGAGATAGTTAAGCAGAGCTTCGAACCAGACACCCAAGTAGCGGATTTAGCCGACCGCTATGGGGTTTCAGCGAATACCGTGTCCCGATGCGGAGTTCGTAGCCGCTTACGAAGCTGACTTAAAACCAATGACAGTAGGCGAGTTGGTGGCCAGAGCGAAAGCCTCGGAAGAAGACATTGCCGCTGGGCGGGTTTACACTCTCGATCAGGTCAAAACGGAACTGCAGCTATGAAGGTGATCTTCTCCTTTAATGCACTGCGTCGTCTCCGGAAAATCCGGGATTACTTCCGCAGAAATGGCAATGCTGCAAAAGGTAATCGAGTGGCCAAGGAGATTATTGGTCACGCCCTCGAACTGGAAAAGAATCCTCGACTAGGACCAGAGGAAGAGAACCTGAAAGAACTTGGTCTTGGCCATCGTTCCTTGCTGGTTGGGGAACTCTACAAAGTCATTTACCAAGTCTTTAAAAAAGACATTAACGTTACGGATGTCTTCGATGTCCGTTAAGACCCTGACCGGATGAAGCCTTAGCCCCAACGGTGGGCTTTCCCGAAAGGCACCACGATCGATCCCGGCGGCTACCTGATTTTCGGGCGTTTATTTAGAACCGGGAAAGCACAACCGCACTTTCCTGGCCACCTTCCGTACCGTACAGCTTATTCCAGATCGTCCGCAGAATCACTTCGTTGATTCCCTTTAGCTTCTTCAGCCCCGCAACGGATATTCTCGCTTTCCATTTTATCTCCACGGAGAGGTTCTGGTTGTCCCGGTCACTTAGCCAACCGGCATAATCAGACGGAAATACATTACGATCCTCGATCGTAAACGCTTCCTCGTAGGTACCTTGGGTCAGTAGCGAGACGTATTGCTGATGGTTCTCCCGCAGCTTCAGGGTAAGCGATGTCACGTTCTGTTCCGAGTGTTTATATACCTCGTGGGCCGCGTAATATTCCAGTAACAGGTTCCTGACCTCACTACTGATCAACGAGAGATCTTGCGCGGAAACATCCGCCCCCCGCACCAGACTTAGGTTCACGAAATCTATTTCACGTACCACCCTGATCAGACTGTCGCTGAGGTCTCCTACCTCCGGACCGGAGTGATGGATGCGTGTATTCGTAATGTTCAGCACCCGATCAAATTCGGTGAGCGCATGATCGATTTCGATATCGTTGGCCTGAAAGGTTTGCTGTAGTATTTCCAGGGTGTCCATCCTTTGCCTGGCTTCGTTAACCCCCTGGTTCCAATTATTGATTTGCAGGGCAATGAGGATACCGACCACGATCAGCACGATCTCCCCCAGGGCGTAGATGGCGTAATTTTTGATCTTCTGTTTTTCGATCTGAAGCCTTCTCAGCTGATTGAAGATTCTCATGTAATTGATGTTTTGTTTAGGGACAGATGGATCAAGGGAATCGGATGCTCGCAGCGTATGGTTCTTTTATTGTGTTGGTACTGGTCGGTTAAATGTCCTCTGAGGTGTAACCCAAACCGGGCGTGGCTGGATGGTCTACGTCAGATGACCTCCCCCCTAATCATCCCAAAAGACCAAGCCATAGCCAAAAGCGCCGGAAAGCGCGCTGCCAGGGTGGCCTTCACTCCGCCCAGGCTCCGTAGTAACAGTCCAGCAGTTCATTGTTAGCCAGCGGCATAACGTGGTAATGGTATCCCCTGACATCGTCGTAGTGGCCCCGGCAATCATCCAGGCCAGTAGGCTCGTTGCCGTTGGCATCGAGTTGAGCATAGAGCCCGTGGCCGTCCATTGCGTAGCCGATCAGGGCGGCGTGGCCGTCGGTTTGCTCGACCCGGGTGCTCGCGCCCATGTCTCCGTGGTAGTGGTAGCCCAGTCGGTTGTTGATGTGGCCACCGGCGTTATCGACCGGCGCAAGCTGGTAACCCCTCAGGATGATGTTCAGGTCCGCCGGGTGATCGAAACGCACGCCGTTGAAAGCCAGGCCACGAACCAGGGGACCGTAGTCTACGCCGGGTTGGTCCAGCGTGGGACCGTCGCCAAGTTCGGTAGCCGTGCTTTGGCGGACCGGCCGGATCGGGATCAGGTAGGTCTGTTCCACTTCCACCCAGCCGGGCAGGCACTGGGCGCACCTATTCATGAACTCGTCTTCGATGTTGGGGTCGGCCCCCCGCTCACAGTCTTCCTGGGTGGTGAAACGGCGTACGTTACCGTCGTCATCGTACATCCGCCAGCCGTCGTCGCCGTAAAAGGTCGCCAGGTTAGCGATGAAGGGACCGTCAACGTTGTAAACAGTGCCATTGTCAATCCACAGGCCGCCCGCTTCGGGGCCGTCGGTGATGGTTTCGGGGCACCAGGGGCCCATGTCATGTTCCGTCGGGGTATGGTTGGAGGTGATCTGGTAACATTCGGTCTCCGTTCCGTCCGAGAGGGTGCAGGCGACGGTGGTGATCGTAACGTTACCGTCGGCCGTCATAAACAGCGCCGCGTCTACCTCGTTGACGACATAGGCGGTTCCGTCATCGTCGTCCGTGTTGTTATCGACGTAGCCGTCGGGTTGTTCGCAGGCCGCCTGGCTGGTGTCGGGATCGCCGAATCCGTCGGCGTCGGTATCCCGGTACCAGGTGGTTTCCTGGCAGAAGGAATCGTCTTCTTGGCAGGCGGTGGTAAGCGTTAGGCTTAGTGCTCCGAAGAGGATTAAAAGAGTATAGAGAACGGTAGTCTTCATGGTGGGAGTTTTATTACTCGTAGGACCATGATTTGGGCTGAATCCTTTGGGTGGTTACCCATTTTCGCTGAATAATTCAGAGAATTTGGGCGGGGCAGGATGGGGAAGCTGGATACTTTGTTCTTGCCAACTTTGCCTGGCGGTTATATCACTTATAACTGGGAGCTACGTATGGATACATTTGCCTTATCTCTGCCAGTGAAAGTGTATCAATAAGTTGCGGTGCTAAATTACCGTTTCGCCGACTACCCGGTCTGAACCTGACCATGACTTCAGGATTAACAGCGATGATTTCAGCAGAGATGTAAGGATAAGTTTCGTCGGATACTCCAAACTTATTCTCAGCAACCAATTGCTTGCACACGTCAACAAGCTCATAAAACAGATCTTCCCATTTTCCTTCTTCAGCTCCATTACGGGTAATCAGAGCACCATTTGGCCACCGCAGATTATTACTATCTAAGCGGAACAGCCGGATGGGATCACTGGCCGGACGAAAATCGGCGAATTCGCTCGTTCTGTAATCCAAGTCAATTACGCCGTCTTTTTCTTGGTATTTGCCCATCCATAAGTGACCGGAGCTGAAATGACCACGGGGCAGGTATTTGAATATTCCGTTATTCATGAAGGTAAACGTCCATAAGGTTTCGTACCAATAAGTAGAATAGGTTTTCGGAACATATCTGGCTTCTTCAGCGAGTACAGCTGCCGGAGGTAGTATGCTTTCGATGAACGTATCCTTTACGTACCGTAACGTATCATATATGGAAACACATCCAACTGTTTCCAGCGCGATATAGGACTTGGTAACGGCATTAATAAAATACTTCTGCTTGTGGTTGGGATGAATATTCAAAATTCGATAGTTGGCAAAACTATCGATGGAATAGAGCTGTACGTATTCAAATTCGTAGAGGTCTTTATTTTGATAGTCCATTACTTCCAGTCGGTTATCCGCGCTGAACGTCCAGCGGGAGCGGTCGCTCCACCTTTCAAAAACCTTATTTGCTACCATTCGATTATCGGCAAGGTGAACTTTTCTCAAGGACTGGTGCTTCAAGCGATTCGCTACCTCTACGCCGTCTGAAATCCCCGTTGACTTCATGGTCAATTCAGCTTCCGTTATGGTTGCTGTAATCGTATCAGCGAATACTTCGTCGTAGTCGTAAATGAAAGGCTCGGTGAATATAGTAGTCGGAATTTTGAGGCTTTGAGTAGAGCTGCCTCGGAGAAAATCATTTAGGGGTCTCACGGTAATGCTATCCTCGTCAACCTGAAAAATCATGAATCCGTCATAAGGACGGCCGTCTTCCGTCGAGCAAGTAGACAGGTAAACGCCGGTTGGATGCTGTTGTTGAGTGTTGCAGCCTGACAGGAGGCAGAGCAGGAAGCATGAAAGCAAAAAAGACTGGTTAGGGCCCATCTGGAGATAGTTTATCCGCTTTAAATATAAACATGAGTCATCCCGAATTTTGAGCCCACATTAAAGTGAGGCAAATCGAGATGGCCATTCTAAGTCTGTAGAGCGGTATCGAGACATCTCGGTACCGCTTTCCAGTTCTATGACAGTAATTTCTTAAAAAAAGAGGAACCCAGCCTTTCCAGTTGCGCAATATCTGGAGCATGAAGTCATAGACCAAGGTGACGATACTCATCAGCTTCATGCGGTTGTCCCAAAACCATAGCCTTGGCGATTCCAAACCCAGCTCTGA
>NZ_KB890463.1 GCF_000373105.1 Neolewinella persica DSM 23188
CTCTGATCATTATCCGTGACAAGAAGAACTATCAGGGGCCAATGTACCTGCTTACCTCTTTAGACGTAGACTGCGAAGCCCTGGCCTGGGAGATGATGTATATTTATTTCCACCGATGGGAAGCGGAACAGGGGTTTCGTTTTCTCAAGTCAGAGCTGGGTTTGGANTCGCCAAGGCTATGGTTTTGGGACAACCGCATGAAGCTGATGAGTATCGTCACCTTGGTCTATGACTTCATGCTCCAGATATTGCGCAACTGGAAAGGCTGGGTTCCTCTTTTTTTAAGAAATTACTGTCATAGAACTGGAAAGCGGTACCGAGATGCCTCGATACCGCTCTACAGACTTAGAATGGCCATCTCGATTTGCCTCACTTTAATGTGGGCTCAAAATTCGGGATGACTCATGTTACAGGAGACGGACTTCCGGCCCTGATACGCATCAGTGCTCAGTACCTGAATATCCTTTAATGGTTATTCTAACGTGTCCTTTCATAGTGTAGAGCCTACTGTTTTAATGCCACAGTGGTTCCTACCAAGCAAGGATCAACAATTATTACTCAAGGCTATCCTTAGCCATAACCGGCACTTCCTGGGCGTTCAACCGCTTCAGCACGTCCTTGGTGATGTCAAATGCGTCATTGGCCATCAGCAGGCCGCCGCCGCCGCCCTCATTGAGGATGAAGTCGTAACCATTCTCCTCCTTCATCGTTTCGAGGATAGCCTTAAGGCGTTCCCCAAACTGCTGTTGAAGGCGCATCTGGTCTTCCTGGATGCTGGCCATGGCCACTTCGCGCTGCTGCATGATCTGCTGCTCTTTCTGGCCGATGCGCTGCTGCTCCGACTGGATCTTATTCGGCGTCATCAACCCCTGTTGAGCTTTGTTCTGTAGCTGTTGTACTTCGCGCTGCAGGCTAGCCATCTCTTTTTGGATGTTATCCTGAGCTTTCTGTACATTGCCCTCCAATCGTTCCAGCTCGGTGGCCAGGTCATTATAACCTACCTGGAGGCTGTCTAACCGGACGTAAACTATCGTCGGGCCACCCGTTGTGGTACCCGTTGCAGTGGCGGTCTCGGTAGCTGGTGCTGATCCCTGCGGCTGGCAGCTGAAAAACACCATTGCGACAGCAACTAAAACTAATGTAGGAAGTATTCTCGTCAACGTTTTCATAGTTGTAATTTTGCGCAAAGATACATCTCCTCCATGACCAGAGAACAATGGCTCATCATTGGCGCTTTCGCCATTACTTATTTCGTCTGGGGATCTACCTACCTGGCCAATTACTGGGCGATCGATTCCCTGCCTCCCTTCGGGATGTGCGGGGTCCGGTTTCTCCTGGCGGGAACCCTCCTGTATGCCATCTCGCTCCTTCGGGGAGATAAAACCATGCCCACTGTCAAAAACTGGCGCAATGCCGCGTACATGGGTGTGATGTTCCTCTCCATTGGTGTCGGCGGCGTCGTCTGGGCCCAGCAATGGGTAGACACCAGCATGGCGGCACTTCTGGTAGCCTTCCAGCCTTTGCTGATCATGGTGCTACTATGGACTTTCTTCTCCACCCGCCCACCAAACAAGGCCTTTCTTGGGGCTGGCATCAGCATTATCGGCATGAGTTTACTAATCGGACAGCCCGAGTTAGTGGCCGGTAAAGCGGAGACCATTGGCCTGGCCGTCATCCTTTTTGCCATCCTGACCTGGGCCCTTGGCATGATTCTGAACCCCAGGCTCGACATGGGAAAAAACAATTTCCGCTCTACAGCCATGCAGATGATCGTTGGTGGAGGTGTTGCCATGGTCTTCAGCCTGCTCATTGGGGAATGGACAGGCTGGTCGATCGACCAGCTGAGCATGAAGTCCATCCTGGCCACGTCCTACCTCATCATTTTCGGGGCCATTATCGCTTTTTCGGCCTTTAATTACCTGATGCGGAACGTCAGCCCGGAAAAGGCGGCCACCAGTACTTACGTCAACCCAGTCGTGGCGGCGCTGCTAGGCGCCGCGCTGAACAACGAGGCGGTAACGCTGCAATCAGTGATCGCCGGGGGCATTTTGCTGACCGGGGTGTATTTCATCAATTCTTCCAAAACTGCCGCGAAGCCTTCAACCGCAGAGATCATCGATGACCTGGCCATCCCGATGGGAAATAAAGGTTTGCGGCGATGAATCAGGATTAGCGAAATTTCGCTAACTTGCGGCCTCAAAAAATCCTGACAAATGACTTTCGAAGAATTCGATGCTGGTGTAAAAGCCGCAGCTGCAAAAGCGCCTAACCTCGGCAAAAGCCTCAAGCTTGACCTCGGTGATGGCATCATCCACATCGACATGACCGGCGACACTGCCGTAGTCACCAATGAAGATAAAGAGGCCGACACCGTAGTGACCACTACCGTCGACACCCTCGACCAACTCCGCTCCGGCAACCTCAACCCAATGATGGCAATGATGGGCGGAAAAATCAAGATCAAGGGCGATATGGGCCTGGCGATGAAACTGCAGGGCCTGCTCAGCTAGTCAAGTAGTCGGTTGTCGGGTTATCCGATAATCAACGATCCAAAAATCTGGAATCACCCACTACGGCCGTCCGATATTTTCGGGGGGCCGTTTGTGGTCTTAAAAGGGAGGGAAGGGTTGCCACTAAGGCATTAAGGACACTGAGCGCTACACTAAGGGAGGGGGTTAACCATTAAGGGCATTTAGGGCTATTTGTAGTAAAAAATAGCGGTAGTCCCACGAGCGGAGCGATCAGCCCCCTGTTGCAGGACTACAAGACTACCTCCTACCAGACTACAGACTAATAAGACCGCTCCATCTCCTTTTCGCTGGATGCCCACCTTTAGTCTCAAGGGCAGCATAAATGCTGCGGAACGGTGCCGTAAAAGACCGCCAACGGCGGCATTTTAAGTCGCCTCCCCACCCCTTCCCGCACATAAAACACCAAAAACAAAAGCAAAATCCTATTTTATGCGTTATTGAGGAAGTGTGCATCTACCTGAAGTACACTTAAACCCGTGAGGCCTATGCGTTTTTTCTACCTGCTGTTCTTATTGCTTGCGCTGCCAACCATGCTTTTAGCCACCCACAACCGGGCTGGCGAGATCATTGTACGCTCCGACGGCGATTGTTCAGACATCAACAACCAACTCAGCGCATGTGCGACCATCATCACTTACACCGAGACGGTCCAGACGGATGTTGACCGGGAAGAACTGATTCTTCGTTGGGGAGACGGTACTTCGGACACCATTCGGCGATCGCGGGAGATCTTCAATATTGTCGATGGTATCAAACGCAATGAATATGAAGCTTGCCATCAATATCCCGGGTTCGGACGTTACTTCCTCAGTTTCCAAGACCAGAACCGGGTGGCCAACATCGTCAACATTGACGGCGGTGGCTCGGTCAATATCCCCTTCAGCGTCTACACCGTATACACACTTACTAATCCGCTGCTCAACGGCTGTAATTCTTCGCCGCAGCTTACGCAAGTCCCCATCGAGAACGCCTGTATCGGTTCCGTTTGGACCCACAACCCAGGAGCATTTGACGTAGACGGCGATAGCCTGGCCTTCGAATTCACGGTCCCCCAGCGGGCACCAAGGGCCCCCATCGCCAACTACGTACGCCCGGGCCTGGGCAACAGCTCCCTCACCATCAATGAAACTACTGGTCAGATCACCTGGGATGCCCCAGCTATTTCCGGAGAATACACCCTGGCCTTCCTCGTCAAATCTTTCCGCAACGGCATTCCCCTCGACACCCTTGTCCGCGACATGCAGATCTTCGTTGCCGAATGCGCCAATGACCCGCCCGTCATCGAACTACCCAATGAAGTCATCTGTGTCACCGCCGGGGAGGTCATCGAGTTCGACGTGATCGCTACCGCGCCCATTACCGACAGTGACCAGAGGGTACGGCTGACGGCCAGCGGCCGGCCCTTCGACATTGAATCCAACTCTGCGACCTTCACGCCCGGGCCTGATGCCTGGCTCGTCGATCCAGTAAGAAAAACCTTCCGTTGGGCCACCACCTGTGAACACATCAGCAACCAACCCTACTTCGTGGTCTTTCGGGCGGAAGATGACTTTTTCGATCCCATGAGTGGCCTGTCCACCGTCCGGGTCGTCTCCATCAAAGTCGTGGCTCCGCCTCCCGAAAACCTTCAGACCGTCGTAGATGATGAATTCATTACGCTGAGTTGGGACAAGCCCTACCGCTGCGAAGACACGCCAAGCCCGCGCTTTCTCGGCTTTACCGTTTGGCGGAAAGAGGGCAGTAACCCTTTCCCCGTCGACACTTGTACCACCGGACTGTCTGGCAAGGGCTATACTCAGATCACCCCCACCGAAACGATGGAAATGGCCGACGGCCGTTTTGTCTACATCGATGATGACATCGAACGTGGCAAAACCTATTGTTACCGTGTCCTGGCCTTGCTGGGCCGCCCCATTGCTAACCTGCCGCTCATCTTCGAGGAAATCGAATCAATACCTTCGGAGGAAATCTGTGTTCAGCTGGCAAGAGATATTCCACTGCTGACCAAGGTCGACATAGAGACGACCGGAGCATCAGACGGCGTCATCGATATTTGCTGGATCAGGCCGGCTGCGCTTGCTCTGGATACGGTATTGAATACCGGCCCTTACCGCTACGTACTTAGCCGTGCAGATGGCCAGACGACCGCCCCGGCAGACTTTACGGAGATCACCTCCTTTACGCGCCAGTTCTTCGGTGCCCCGGTAGACACTTGCTTTACTGATTCGAACCTGGATACCGAAGGTCAGGCGTATTCTTACCGCATCGAACTGTTCGTCGACAACGAATCCGATCCGGTGGGCGAAGCCCAGCCGGGCTCCTCCGTCCGCATTGCGGGTGCGCCTACCGATAATGCTGCAGTCCTTAGCTGGACTTCCCTTACGCCCTGGACCAATGTTTCCTACGATCTCTTCCGCCAGGACCCCGGCGGCAGCTTTACGCTTCTGACCACCACCGCCGAAACTTCGTTCCGGGATCAAAACCTGATTAACGGCGAAGAGTACTGTTACTACGTTCTGGCTTCAGGCACGTACAGTGTTAACGACATCCCGAGCCCACTGCTCAACCGGAGTCAGCAAATCTGCCTCCAGCCGCTGGATAATGTCCCCCCTTGCCCACCCGAATTATCGGTGATCAGTGTTTGTGACCGGGGCGTTGATTGTACCATTACCGACAACCTTTTTAATACCCTGAACTGGGTTGCTCCGGTAGACGTTTGTGGAGACGAAGACGTTGCCGGCTACCGCCTGTACTTCTCCCCCAATACTGGCCAGCCCGGAGTGCTGATTGCTGAAATTAACAGTGAGAGCATCCTTACTTTCGACCATACGCCTCAAGGTGGCATCACCGGATGCTACACCATTAGCGCCTTCGACCTCAATGGCAACGAAAGCGACCTGAGCACCGAAGTTTGCGTTACCAACTGTCCGATCTACGATCTGCCCAATGCCTTCACGCCAAACGGCGACAGCCAGAACGACCTCTTCATCCCACGTGGTCGTTGCTTCGTGGAACGGGTCGAGTTTCAGATTTTCAACCGGTGGGGCCAACTCGTCTTCGAAACCAACGACCCCGCGATTAACTGGGACGGTACCAACCTTAACGGAGACCGATTGGCCTCAGGCACCTACTACTACGTTGGGCAGGTCTTCGAACAACGTTTGGATGGCGTGACGCTTGCCCCAGAGCCCCTCAGCGGGTTCATTGAACTGATTACCGGGGAGTAACGAAGGAGAGAATAATGGAATGGAGGAATAATTGAATGTGAGAATGAGCACACCTGTTAGCTCTGGTGAGCTTGCGCAATGCCACGAACGGAGCTTGCGGAGGCCGTTCTCCCATTCAATAATTTCACCATTCTCTAAGGCAAGGTAGCGTAGCAACTTTGTCCGGAGTGACGATTCTTTGCTTCTTAACCCTTATCCCTTGCACCTGCGTCCGCGCCCCTTCATTCTGGAACTTGCAACCTGAACACCAACGAATACGAGGGGTTCCGCTAGATCCTTCGGATCGGCGCTCACCCCTCGCTACAAGAGACGGACCTCCGGCCGTAACCGCTCCTTCTTGCTGCGGCTCAGCTCTACTCTCAATGGTTCCTACCTCCCTCCCCTCTTCCTTAGTGTAGCCCTTACTCCCTTAGTGGTTAATCTCTCTAACTCACCCAAAAAACTTCAGCAACCGCCACTCCTTACGTAAGGCCCCCCACATCCCCGGCTTAAGCCAAAGCCCATAAAGCAGCCCTGAAAAAAAGGTAAACATGGCATAAACAAGTGCAGGCTTAAGCATCTGTTCGTTGGCCAGTAAGGTGGAGGTAATCAGGAAGGCAAGGCTCGTATTCTGGATGCCAACCTCTACCCCCAGTGTAAGTTGATCGTTTCGGCCAAAGCCGAAAAGCCGTCCGAAAACGTAGCCTGAAAAGAGGGCCGCGAAGTTAACCAGCAGGGAAGCTGGCAGGATAACGGCTATCTCTGCTAACAGTAGGTTGCTGCCGCCGGCAGTTGCTGGTGCAAACAGCTTCAGGCCAAAAAGCAGGCCCAACAGGATGATGCTCAGCCAGCGGAGCCGTGGCTGCAGGTAATTGGCCCGCTGCTGTTGTTTCACCCTGAAAAACATCCCGCACATAATCGGAACCAGTACGATCAGGAAAATTCTTCCAGAAGTCGGTAAGACCGGCAAGTGACTTAATCCCTCCCCCGTCCAGAAAACACTCAATCCCAAATTAACGATTAAGGGGATGGACAGCATCGACAAGGTCGTATTACAAATCGTCAGGCTTACCGCCAAAGTGGTATTAGCCTTAAGCAGAAAACTGATGAAATTGCTGGTCAGGCCACCGGGGCAGGCAGCGAGGATCACCACCCCTGCGGCAAATGCTGGTGGGAGTTTCAGTATCCAACTGATAAAAAAAGCCAAAAATGGTAACAATACCAATTGTAATACGAGCCCCAAAAAGAGGACTCTTGGATCCGTAAAAAGCCTGCGAAAATTGTCGGCACGAAGACTCAAGCCAATGCTAAACATGATCAAGCCTAAGATCAAGGCAATAAGAAAATCGATCATTTTTTTAGCTGTTGTTTGTGTTAGTCAGATAAAGCTACTATTTTCGCACTATACAAAGTTGTTACCCTAAGATATAAACAGGTGTAGTAACAAGAATTTATTTTCTTTGTGTACTTAAAATACTAAACGACGCCATTGCGCTCGTTTTAAAGATGTTAATAGGGTTTTAGGTGTTTATTTCTGGACCGGCTGTGCTTTGCACGACCGGTCTTTTTTATTCACAACCCATTGATTACCAGCTATTAACTATCGAAATCCTTCCTGTGAGTGAAGAGAATAAGGCACTGCCCACCTGTGTGCTTGAGTAAGCATGCTTATTGCTCTCTATCTACTGCTGCGGCAAGTTCTTCGTACCAGTCTTCGCCGTATTTTCTGATCAACGCAGGCTTAGCAAATTCGAATACACGGATTTTTTCACGTGCTCCTTTGCTGCATGCAGCGGAGCAAATGTCCCACCGGTCATAATTTAATGCTTCAAAGTTGGCTTCTGGCTTTGACTTTACCCGAATCGGATACAAATGGCAGCTGATGGGCTTTTTCCAGCCGATCTTTCCGGCCCGATGCGCCTGTTCAATGCCACACATGGCCATGCCCTGGTCGTTGAGGGTCATGTAGGCGCAGGCTGCGTTGTCCACCAACGGCGTATCGTGCCCATCCGTCGTTTCGTTGATCGTATAGACTCCTTGTGCTTCAATCGCTGCACGCCCTGCCTCGGTCAAAAACGGGGCAACCTCCGGGTAGATTTTTTCAAGGATTGGCAGCTCATCCCGTTCGAGGGGGGCGCCGAAATCTCCTTCCCAACAGCAGGCTCCCTTGCAGGCGGTGAGGTTACAGGCAAATTGTTCGTCAGTGACTTCGTCGCTGACCATGATGTTTCCGATGATGTACATACTTCGTCTTTTGGTCTTATTGGTGCTTTTGGTCTGTTGGCATTATTGGTCTGTTGAAGTTCCGAACACTAGCTCTAAAGGACCAATAGCACAAATAGACCAATAGACCAACAAACTAACTACCGCTCCAGCCCCACCATCGCTCGTACGGCCGGTGGCAGCAACAAATCCAGCAAAGCTGCATTCTCGGGCCGGTATTCGACAAAGTACCAATCCGCGGCTTTGCCGCGTCGGATCGCAAAGAGTGATTTCTCAGCAATGACCAAAATGCTTTGGTCCTTTTCGTTGTACCGGACACTTCCGGAACCATGGCTTTTATGCAACATCCGAAGCATTCGCTCTCTGAATTCCGGTGTTTTGTACTTCTCCGAAAGAAGGGTGAAAACGATCTTCTGATGGCACCTGATGGGAGAGTACGACTCGGATTGATAAGTTACAATCTCGCCAATTTCGTCGATGGTAAACTCGCCAAATTCTATGCTGAGGTCTTCGTCGGAACTCAGCCCCATCAATTGGTTACGTACCGCCTCTCTGGGAACAATTTCGAATAGTTGAGGATCCGTCAAATCCAGTAAAGAGTCGACCTCCCAATTCATGGTGAGCCGGGCATATTGCGCCAGCCGATCAGCCAGGGGGTTATAGTCCACGGTATGCTGAGCAGAAAGGGCAGTACTTACTAGTACAAAAAGAAAAATTAAGGGATAACGCAAGGATAAATTAGTTTGTGGGGTAAGGACAAAGGTACGGTATCCTAAAATCAACGAAAGCAAAAAACAGGCTGAATTACAGTATTTTTACGCCATGCCCCTACCCTCTCCTCCTTGGTCCGATTTAGCGGCCGCCCTTCGCGGCGAGCTTCAGACTGACGATGGTCACCGAATCCTTTACTCCACCGATGCAAGCGTGTACCGGGAAAGGCCATTAGCGGTTGTTTTTCCCCATTCCACTGCCGATATCGTAGCGTGCGTAAGGTTCGCGGCTAAACACCAGCTACCGCTTACTCCACGGGCGGGGGGAACAAGCCTGGCTGGGCAGGCCATTGGTTCCGGACTGGTGGTAGACGTAAGTCGCCACCTGAACAACATCCTGGAGGTTAACGAAAAGGAGGGATATGCGGTGGTGGAGCCAGGCGTAATCCGGGATCAGTTGAATGCAGCTTTAGCGCCGCTGGGCTACTGGTTCGGGCCAAATACGAGTACGGCTAACCGCTGCACCTTGGGCGGCATGTTCGGTAACAACAGCTGTGGCAGTACCAGCATCACGGTGGGCAGTACGCGCGAGCATGTGTTGGCAGCCGAAGTAGTGCTTTCAGATGGGAGCCTTTATGTGGCGCGGCCGCAGGTGCTAAATAAGGGATTAAAGGAGCAAGGGAAGAAAAAGGAGGACTGTCTTGTCTCTCCTGAAGGTCAGCCAAAAACGCGCAGCGTTTTAAATAGCCCCTCCCCCGTGGGGAGGCTGGGAGGGGGTTCTGAGGAGCAATCCCCAAGCCAGCTCCTGACCACCATACTCTCCCACCTTGCTGAAGTGTTGGGCGATGAAGACAACCGCCGGCAAATTACGGAGGCCTTCCCACGCAAAGACATTAGCCGGCGGAATACTGGCTATGCCCTGGACCTGCTGGCGAGCCAAAAACCCTTCACGCCCAACGGACCAGACTTCAACCTCTGCACCCTTCTTGCTGGCTCCGAAGGCACCCTGGCTTTCACTACCCGGCTCAAAGTCCGCATACTACCCCTCCCTCCCTCCGGTTCGGCGGTGGTGGCCCTCCACTACGACACCATTCGCGAAGCCATGGAAGCCACGCAGGAGGTGATGGTCCACCAACCATTTATGTGCGAGCTGATGGACGATACCATCCTTAAGCTCGCCCGGGAGAACCCCGAACAACGCAAAAATTCAGCCTTCGTCCACGGAATGCCGCGCGCACTGCTGCTGGTCGAATTCCGGGCACCAACGGATGCCCAGGCCACCGAAAAAGCCCGCGCCATCGGCGCAGCTGCCATGAAACAAACAACCGGATCGGCTAGTGCCGCCCCTGTCCTCACCGGCGCGCAAAACGTTGCGGTGGTTTGGAATCTCCGCTCCGCCGGTCTCGGCATCCTCGGGAACATGGCCGGAGATGCTAAAGCCGTGGCCTGCATCGAAGACACGGCCGTCTCCCTCAAAGACCTGGCCGACTACATAGATGAGGTAACCGGGTTGATGACCCTGTACCAACAAAACCCCGTGTACTATGCCCACGCCGGCGCCGGAGAGATCCACCTCCGGCCGGTCCTAAATCTCAAACATCAGCGGGGCCGGGAGGACTTCTACAAGATTACCCGGGATGTAGCCGCCCTCGTCAAAAAGTACCGGGGCAGCCTGAGTGGCGAACACGGCGACGGCCGCGTCCGGGCTCCCTTCCTGCCAGACATGCTGGGACCTGAAGTGTACCAGATGCTGGTCGACCTCAAAAACGTCTTCGACCCGCAACGCATCTTCAACCCCGGCAAAATCGTAGAAGCTCCGCCGATGAACGAAAGCCTTCGCTACGAAGCCGACGTTCCCACGCCCGATTACCCCACCCTGTTGGATTTCAGCAAAGAAGGCGGCCTGCTGCCCGCCATCGAAAAATGTAACGGTTCCGGCGACTGCCGTAAGCTGACTGGCGGCGCCATGTGCCCCAGCTACCGGGCCACCCGCTCGGAGCAACACAGCACCAGAGGCCGGGCCAATACCCTGCGCGAGGTCCTGACCAGGAACCAGCACGATGATCCATTCGGTCATCCGGAGCTCGCCGAAGCGCTTGACCTTTGCTTAAGCTGCAAGGCCTGCACCAGCGAATGCCCCAGTTCGGTCGACATGACCAACCTGAAAGCAGAGTACCAGTATCAGCGTGGTAAAGCTTCCCTGCGCACGCGATTGGTTGCGGCCAATGAAGACCTTTATAAATGGGGAGGTAAAGTGCCCGGCCTTGCCAACCTGGGCTTAAAACTGTTCGGGCCATTAGCCAAACGAATGGCAGGTATTGCGCCGGGCCGGAGTTTGCCGGCGTTCCCGCGGGAGAGTTTACGCGGGTGGTTTGAACGGTCTCAAGCTACATTGCTACAGGAGCGGAAGCGCGCAGAGACGTCTCCCCTCTCCGGGGGACCTAGGAGCAGACGAGAATACGTCTGCGAAGAAGCCGCTCAGCGAAAGGGGCTCGGGGAGAGGCGACTCGTCTATCTCTTCGGCGATGAATTCACCAACTTTCAGGACGTCCACGTAGGCAAAGCCACCATCCTTCTCCTTGAAAAACTCGGCTACGAGGTCAGCTGGCCGGACCATGTGCCTAGCGGACGTGCCCACCTGAGTAAAGGCATGCTGCCAGCAGCAAAAAAACGCGCTGTCAAAAACGTCGGAATCTTTGCACCATTGGTATCATCCGACAAACCGCTCGTCGGCATAGAGCCTAGCGCCATTCTCAGCTTCCGCGACGAGTATCCTAAACTACTGCGGGGCACATTGGCTGAAAAAGCCCGTGAGCTGGCTGAAAAAGTATTTACCCTCGATGAGTTCCTCTTCCGCGAGTTTACCGCCGGTCGGATCGGGCCAGAAGACTTTGGGCCCGAGACCGTCAACCTCGTTCTGCACGTCCACTGCCACGAAAAAGCCCTGGGGGAAACCCGTAAATGTGCCGCCGCACTTTCGCTGCCGGCTAACTTCAACGTCACCCTGTTGGACAGCGGATGCTGCGGTATGGCCGGCTCTTTCGGTTATGAAGCCGAGCACTTCGAACTAAGTAAAACGATTGCGGAGCAGTCCTTACTCCATCACCTGCGGGGTTTACCGCAGGGTACCGTAGTGGTTGCCTCCGGCACCAGCTGCCGGCATCAGGTAAAGGATTTGCTGGGGGTTCGGGCGGTTAGTACGGGGGAGGCTTTGTTGGGGAGTTGGGGCAGCGTTTAGGGTTCACAAACGATACCGAACATCCCCGCCCAGACCCGGAGGGTCGTCCGACTTAGCGAGGGGTGAGCGCCGATCCGCAGGATCCAGCGGAACCCCTCGTTTTCGTTGGCAGTATAATGATGCAGACGCCGTCACCACGTCCAAAATCGCTGCGCTCCCTTGCCCGCTTCGGACCGGGAGGTCCTCACCCCTCAAACGAAGGGTCCTTACAACTGGTTAAACCTAAAGTCCAACCAAAAGATTAATAAGTACGTTAGAAATAAAAATCAGCCTTTCCATGTCCGAAAAAGCCACCCCTACTGAAGAAAAAATCCTTCGTGCAGCCGAAAAGATCTTCTTAGAAAAGGGCTATGCAGGTACCCGGATGCAGGTTGTCGCCGACGAAGCGGAGATCAACAAGGCCATGCTGCACTACTATTTTCGCAGTAAAGAGAAACTCTTCCGGGTCATTCTCACCGACGCGGTCAATGAAGTCCTCCCCATTTTGATCGCCAGCCTTAGTTCCGATAAAAAGGTGATACCTAAACTGCACGATCTGGTTTCCAACTATACCGCACTACTCCTCAAGCGGCCACAGCTACCCCTTTTCATTATGCACGAACTCTCTCAGAACCAGGGCAAGTTTGTGACGGACCTGGCGCTTCGCGCCAACACTCAACCCGTGATGTTGACGTTCTTCCAGCAAGTCGTCGAAGCGGGGGAATCCGGTGAGGTTTATCCGATCAGCCCGGTTCAACTCCTGTTACACGTATTGTCCCTAACGGTTTTCCCCTTCATTGCGAGGCCGATGATAGCGACAATGGCGAATCTTCCTGATGAGCTTTTCCAGCAAGTACTCGATGAGCGGACCCAGGAGGTGATTCGTTTTCTGGATGCGGGGCTGAAGCCTTGAAATGGTGCAGTTATTAAAGATTGTCTGAAGTTTACCTGATGCTTTTGGTGCGATTCGATTATCCGGTGCAGGGTGGTTAGAATTGGGGGCTGGCCTCATGCCCGAGGCATCGCCAATGGCGACGCTATCCCGGCGCATTGGCTATACCAGCACGGTTTAAAGCGAGACCTCTGGCCGTACCCCGGGCCTGGTGGCCATTGACCCAATCCAAGTTCTGACCGTCCTACATCGGATGAAAAATGCTTCCTGAAACCGGGTGAATACAATCTTATCCACAAAATTTAACCAAATGGTTGAACCATTCGGATTGCTCAGTAGTTATAGAGCCATGTTAACTACGACAGAACTATAATTGCTGCATCAATGAGAACAATCCACCACCAAAAACACCCAGGTAGCCAGTTCTTTCTTTCTTTTCTCCTACTGCTAAGCCTGTTATTTACCAGCCACCTAAGCGCACAAACACTTTCTCTAAACGAGGCCTACCTGATGTTAGAGGCCAATTACCCCACTCTCCGCAATGCGGACCTGAACGACCAAATTCTCCGTACGGAACTCGACATCCTGAGCCTGGAGCGCAAACCGACACTGAACCTGGTGGGGTCCGCCACCCTCCAGTCCGAAACCATCGGTTTCGACGGTGGGGAAAACTTCCCCATAGACATCAACATCCCGCTTTACAATGCCCGGGCCTACGGGGAAGTCAACTATACACTGTACGACGGCGGTCGGCTAGAAGCCCGCAAGGCCCTTAAATCGGCTGAAGGAAAACTGGGCAACCAGCAACTGGAAGTCGAAAAATTCGGACTGCGGCGAAGAATCAACCAGTTGTTTCTGGGTATTCTGCTTAGCCGGGAAAGAATAGCCCTCTTCGAAACCACGCTTTCGGATATTGCGGAGCGAAAATCTACCGTTACCGCAGCCGTAGAACTCGGCGCAGCCCTGGAAAGTGAAGTCCTTCAACTAAGCGTCAGGGAGGTAGAAATCGAAGCGCAGCGGGATGACGTAAAGGGTACAATTGCCCGGCTCGTCGCCAATCTGTCCACGCTGACCGGTCAGGAATTATCCGTTGATGTAGACCTTGAGCTGCCTGCCCTGCCAGCCTTCCGAACCATCACGACAATTGATCGCCCGGAATCAGGGCTCTTCCAACTTCAACGCGCTTCGGTCATGGCCAACGAAACCCTGATTGAGGCTAACACAAAGCCCGTCATTTCGGCTTTCGGTCAGGTTGGCGTTGGCGTCCCCAATCCTCTCAATGTTTTTGATAGCGGCATCTCCCCCTATGCGATCGGCGGGGTTAACTTCAGATGGACCTTTAAGGATTGGGGCAAATCAGTAAAACAACGGGAACTCCTTCAGCTGCGCATGGCCCAACTCGATAACCAGCAGGAAACCTTCCTATTTAACCTTAACGCGGGGAACGAAGCATACCTCGCCGACATCGACAGACTTGACCGACAAATCGAGCAGGACCGGAAGATCGCCGGGCTACAGGCAGAAATTCTGATCCAGTTGTCCGCTCAACTTGACAATGGTGTCATCACCGCTACGGATTACCTGACCCAGGTAAACGCCGAACTACGCGCCCGCCAGGCATTACAAATCGACGAAACCAGACTGGTCGAGTTGCAGCTCAATTTCTTAAATGAAAGGGGCAGCCTTTAAGCTACTTTCACCAGACGACAAAGAACCCTCCATCCGCAAGGCCAGAAACTACCACCAATGAAATACTCCAGTCTTCTTTTTATACTCTTTGCCCTAAGTGCCTGTACCGAAAGTGTCCCCCTGGCGGATGCCTACGGTAATTTCGAGGCTACAAGTACGACCGTTAGTGCCGAAGCCAACGGCCGACTGCTCTATTTAAGCGTTGCGGAAGGAGAGGTTCTTCCATCTGGCAAACTTATCGGCCTGGTGGACACCACCCAATTGTATCTTCAGCGGCGCCAGCTTGAAGCACAGCTGAGCACCTTCGGCAAACAGGTCAAAACCGCGGCGCCAGACATTGCCATACTCGAAGACCAAAAGCGTAACCTCATCCGGGAGCGCGACCGTACCAAAAGGCTGGTGGCCGCTAAAGCAGCGACCAGCCGGCAACTCGATGAGCTTAACGGACAGATCGAGGTAGTTGACCAACAGATTGCCGCCGCGCAGATGAAAATAAGCGAGGTGAACCGGGGCATACTTTCCGGAAAAGACCCCATTAGGGCGCAAATCGAAGTCATCGACCACCAGATTTCCAAGGCCTACATCTACAACCCCATCCGCGGAACGGTGATGACCAAACTGGCGGAAACCAGCGAGATTGTCGGCATGGGTTCTCCGCTTTACCGCATCGCCAACATCGACACCCTCACCCTCCGGGCTTATGCGGGCAGCGTACAGCTGCAGCGCGCCGGTATCGGACAGAAGGTCGATGTCCTGATCGATGCAGGAGCGGATGCTTATGACCAGCTCTCGGGAACGGTCACCTGGATTTCTGACCGGGCGGAGTTCACGCCTAAAACCATTCAGACCAAGGAAGAGCGCACTAACCTGGTGTACGCCATCAAGATTGCCGTACCTAATCCGGACGGCCGCCTGAAATTGGGCATGCCCGCCGAAGTGAATTTTGGGGGCGCGGACGCGGGTGCAATAACCAAAACCGAGGGGCAATGAACGGTATCGAGGTAGAAAACATCTCTAAGTCCTTCGGTGACACGCTGGCCCTGGACGCACTCAGTTTCAAGGTAGCGCAGGGGGAACGATTTGGCCTGCTCGGCCCCGACGGGGCCGGTAAGTCCACGCTATTCAAGATCCTGACCACCCTGCTCCTCCCCGATGCTGGCCGG
This sequence comes from Neolewinella persica DSM 23188, assembly GCF_000373105.1. Taxonomy (GTDB): domain Bacteria; phylum Bacteroidota; class Bacteroidia; order Chitinophagales; family Saprospiraceae; genus Neolewinella; species Neolewinella persica. Next base: position 15,632 of record NZ_KB890463.1, read on the forward strand.
GCAACCGTTGCCGGTTGGGATATCGACAAGGATTTCAAGGAAATCCGACGCCACGTAGGCTACATGCCCGGAAAATTCTCCCTTTACCAGGACCTTTCCGTAAGTGAAAATCTGAATTTCTTCGCCACCATTTTCGGGACAACGATTAAGGCAAATTACCACCTGATCAAACCGATCTACGAGCAGATTGAACCGTTCCGCGACCGGCGGGCCGGCGCACTTTCCGGCGGTATGAAACAGAAGCTGGCCCTTTGCTGCGCGTTAATTCACCAGCCCAAGGTGCTGTTCCTCGACGAACCGACCACCGGAGTCGATGCGGTGAGCCGTGACGAATTCTGGGCGATGCTCGCCCAGCTAAAGGACGCCGGCATCACCATCCTGGTATCAACGCCGTACATGGACGAGGCGGAACGCTGCGAACGCGTAGCCTTACTGCAGACCGGTAAAATACTCGCGCTCGACCGGCCCCAAACCATCGTCGGAAACTTTACCGAGCCGCTCTGGGCCATCCGCGCCGACAACTATTACCAGTTGCTGCTGGACCTGCGAAAAGCCCCTTTTAGCCAGCGCGTCGAGGTATTCGGTGAGTTCCTCCACCTCACCGCCAGGCCTGCTACCACCGGGGAAGAGATCACCACCTACGCAGAACATTGCGGGCACGGAAATATCCTCCTCAAACCTGCTGAAGCAACCATTGAAGACGTCTTTTTGGCCCTGATGTAAGGCCTGGTCGAAGTACTTACATCCTGACCATACAACTACACGGAAGTACTCCTCACAATAATCCAGCATGATCTCCAACGCCATAACTGCCAGTAACCTGACCAAAAAATTCGGCAACTTCACCGCCGTAGACAACATCACCTTCAACGTTAAACGGGGAGAGGTCTTTGGCTTCCTGGGGGCAAACGGTGCCGGCAAAACCACCGCCATCAAAATGCTCATCGGACTGAGTAAACCGAGCGGTGGCGAAGCCACCGTTGCGGGCCTTAACCTGATGACCCAAAGTGAAAAGATCAAAGAACGGATCGGGTATATGAGTCAGAAATTTAGCCTCTACGAAGACCTGACCATTCGCCAGAACATTAATTTTTACGGGGGAGTTTACGGACTAAAGCGGAAGGACATCAGAACAAAGACCGCCGACATCCTAGCCGAGTTACAGCTGGAAGACAAGGCGGACGAAAAGGTTGGCGGCCTCCCGCTGGGGTGGAAGCAACGGCTCTCCTTCTCGGTGGCTAATGTCCATGACCCTGATGTTGTATTCCTTGATGAACCAACTGGTGGAGTCGACCCCGCCACCCGGCGTCAATTCTGGGAGATGATCTACGCCGCCGCCAGCGGCGGGCGGACCATTTTCGTCACTACCCACTACATGGATGAAGCGGAATACTGCGACCGCATATCCATTATGGTTGCAGGTAAGATCGCCGCCCTGGGTACGCCCGGTGAGCTCAAGGAACGGTTTGCCGCTAAGTCAATGGACGAAGTATTCCTGCGACTGGTCCGATAACGGAGCTGCCCTACCCTGCCCGTCAACTTCCCCTTGCACCTGCGGCCCCGCCCCTTGTTAGTAATCAGAATTCAGAACTTAGTATTTAGCTATCAGGATTCAGGACTCAGAAACATAGACTTGCAACCCCAACCTGAAACTTGCCACCTGCAACCTTGTCAACCAATCCAGCATGCGCTCCTTTCTCGCCTTCGTTCGTAAAGAGTTCTACCACATACTTCGCGATACGCGGACCCTGCTGATCATCCTCGGAATGCCCATCGCCCAGGTATTGATTTTCGGCTATGCGGTCACCAATGAGTTCCGGAATGCGCCAATTGCGGTGATCGATCAATCGCACGACGAATTGAGCCGGGAACTGATCAATGAAATTACCGCCACCGGCTATTTCAACCTGATCGAGCAACCGCCCACTACGGACCAGCTCGACGCCCTTTTCCGCTCCGGCGACGTCAAGCTGGGCATCATTATTCCACCAAATTTCGAGGAAGACTTCTTTCGCCAAAAACTTACTTCCCTACAATTAGTGGCGGATGGCTCGGACCCCAATTATGCCACGACCCTGATTAATTACAGTACGCAGATCATCGGCAGTTTCCAGCAGCGCTATGCCGGTGGCCCGGCCAGGTATCAAATCGGCGTGGAAACACAACTGGTGTACAACCCGCTGCTCATCAACGCCTACAACTTCATTCCCGGAGTAGTGGCCATCATCCTGCTGTTGATTTCTGCCATGATGACCAGCCTGACGATTGCCAAAGAAAAAGAAATGGGGACGATGGACCTCCTGCTGGTCAGCCCGCTTTCTCCCGTGACGATCATCCTCGGAAAGGTGACGCCTTACGTATTTCTTGCCATGATCAACGCCATCATCATTTTGGTCATGGGCTATTTCATCTTTGAAGTTCCGGTCGTTGGCAGCCTCGTTTTATTGTTTGCCTTCTGCCTGCTGTACGTGCTCACCGCCCTTTCACTTGGCATCTTCATCTCCACCAAAGCCGCCTCCCAGCAAGCGGCCATGATGGGCTCTCTCTTTACCCTGTTGATGCCCTCCATGCTACTTTCCGGCTTCATCTTCCCCATTGATAGTATGCCGTGGCCACTTCAGCAGATCTCTAAGATCATTCCCGCCACTTATTTCATCGAACTGCTCAAGGGCGTAATGTTGAAGGGGCTAGGCAGAGAATTCCTTTGGCAACCCGCGGTTGTCCTGGCAGGGATGACCATTGTGCTGCTCCTTTTAAGCTGGGTCAATTTCAAAGTCCGTACCAAATAAGCCCTCATGCGAAGATTACTATTCATCATCCAGAAGGAGTTCATCCAGATCATCGGCAACAGGGCCATGTTGCCACTGATGACGATCTTACCAATCGTCCAGCTGATGTTACTTTCTTTTGCCGCAGACAGCGAAGTGAAGAACGTGAACATCACCATCACCGACCTCGATCAATCACAGTTCTCCCGCCAGCTGATCGGTCAGATCACCGCCTCCGACCGGTTTACGCTCATCAACGCCCCACTGGCCATGCGCATCTCTGACCATGACCTGCTGGCCGGTGAAGCAGACATTGTGCTGAACATTCCACCCGACTTCGAACGTAACTTCCTCAAAGGGTACCCCGCCAAACTTCAGTTACTCGTTAATGCCATCAACGGACAGGCAGCCACCGTGGGTTCCGGCTACCTGATGTCCATCATCCGGGATTATAACGAAGACATCCGTCTGGAAACCGCCATGGGTGTCGGGAGGGTTCCTTCCAGAATCGAAGTAGCCTCGGCTAATTGGTACAACCCTGATTTGAATTATAAGTACTTTATGGTCCCGGGTATTCTTGGCGAGCTGGTCATTATATTGGTCATCCTGCTCTCTGCCATGAATACGGTTCGGGAGCGGGAGATCGGTACCATTGAGCAAATCAACGTAACGCCGATCAAGAGCTGGCAATTCATACTTGGAAAAATGATTCCTTTCGTTTTCATCGGTATGCTCTTATTGACCATTGGCCTTACTGCCGGAAAGGTAATTTTTGACATTCCAATGGTCGGCAGCCTCTGGGTCGTTTTCGGCTATTGCCTCGTTAACCTTATTGCCGTACTTGGTATTGGTTTGCTAATTTCCAACCTGGTAGATACCCAGCAGCAAGCGATGCTCGTCGCCTTCTTTTTCGTGATGATTTTTATTCTGATGAGTGGCTTATTTACCCCCATCGAGAGTATGCCAGATTGGGCCCAATTATTAACCATCCCTAACCCCGTGGCGCACTTTGTTGCCGTGATGCGCAAAGTCCTGCTCAAAGGCAGCGGCTTTGCGGATGTCGCTTGGAATTTTCGCGTTACGGCCATCATGGCGCTGGTATTTAATGGGCTGGCGGTGTTGAGTTATCGGAAGGTTAGTTGAAGCCTTTTTCAGCAGCTCTTTTGGGCGGGGGCGCGGGTGCGGGGGGAGGGACGTTGGCGGGCAGGCAAAGCCTTCGCTCGTCGGCCGACCACGAAGTAGCCGCGAAGCGAAACGGGAGGAACGACCTGGCTCGTCCGCCGAGGGAGCTAGCGGTCGGACACCCGGAGGTAGGGTGATAAGAATTTGAATTTCAGCCGGCCCTAAGTCGCCTCTCCCCTAACCCCTCTCCCCCGGAGAGGGGAACTAAAATACGCTGCGGCTACCGCCTTACTGGATGTGTTAGATTGGCTTAAACTGTAGCTAATACTTTAGTTTGAGGCCTTGGAACATCTTATATTTCACCTAAAAACACTAATGCTTGGGTCACCCCTCTCCGGGGACCTCGGAGCAGACGAGAATACGTCTGCGTAGAAGCCGCGCAGCGAAAGGGGCAGGGGGAGAGGCGACTTTTTGCGGGGAATCGGCCTAAAAGCCGTCAACACAATCCGTCCGACGGAAGTACCACCACATACTTGCCGTAGGCCGACGGGCCGCTCGGGGGCTTCGGCGAAGCCGAGGCGCAGGCGGTCGGACGGCTAGGAGGCAGAGGCATTGTGCCCGATCTCAACCCCAACCTCTCCCGTTACGTTGTATCTTGCCCATCCAGGAATCTCAAACTCCCCTGGACCAGCGAAGGACAAATCCTATGACAAACAACGAACTCATTAGCAACTTCTACATAGCCTTCGCCAACCAGGATGCCGAAGCCATGGTCGCCTGCTACGCCCCCGACGTCGTCTTCGAAGATCCCGCCTTCGGCCGTCTGGAAGGAAAAGATGCCCACGACATGTGGCGCATGCTGATGAAGCGCGGTGGCGGTGCCACCGAAGTCTCTTTCAGCGAAGTGTGGAGCGAGGGCGAACGTGCTTCCGCCGACTGGATGGCCCGATACAACTACGGCCCGAAGGGCAGGATGGTCATCAACGAGATCCACGCCGAATTCATCATCAAGGACGGGAAGATCGTGAAGCACACCGACACCTTCAACCTTTATCGCTGGGCCCGGCAAGCCCTGGGCCTCAACGGTTTGCTCCTTGGCTGGTCCGCCTTTTTCAAGGCCCGGATGCACGAAACTACGCGGGGGATGCTGGATAGTTACCAGGCTAAGAATACTGCTGAATAACGAGCAGCAATATTGTTGGTCGTAAACCCCAAGCTAGCCTTTACAGAATTTAAGGATTTATGGGAAGATCACTCGGCCGCCGAGGCGGCCCGAAAGGCCTGACTCGTCGGCCGAGAGGTCGTAGCACGGAATCCCTCGGCGGACGAGTCAGCTCCTGCGTCGCGCCTCGGCCGACGAGCGATCCCGATGCCTACCTCCGAGCAGCCAATCTTAAGGTTTTAGCGCATAATTCCCGCCAAAAGACCAAAGGATCAATAGACTAAAAGACCAAAACCCTACCGCTTCCCCAGCCCAACATCAATCCCCAACTGATTCACGGCACCTCCAAGGTGATAGTTCGTTCTCCCGTAGGCGACGGAGAACCGTTTGGTCCGGAAGGCAAAGCCGAAAGTATAGCCTGCTCCGCTGCGAAAATCCCTTAGTCGTAGCTCCCGGCGGAGGCCGTGGTTGTAGCCAAAGCGGAGGCGGAGGTTCCGTTGCTTCCCCACCAGCAATTCTCCGTTGAAAACGAAATGTCGGGCCAGGTTATCCAGAAACACGGCACCGGCACCGCGGGTGGACTGTTCTTCGCCTAAAGCCAGGAAAATGGTTTCGTCCTCCGCATCGGGGTCATCGAACAGTACGTTCCAACGATCGAGGTAGCGGTAAATCAGAGAAAACCGGAAAGGCAGGTATTTCAGCTCTTTGTTGATACCGATTTGCAGTTCAAAGGGCATGGGTTCCTGCCCGCTGAGGTCATCATAAGTGGAAAGCTGTCGGCCGGCATTGCGTGCCAGCAGGGTAATGCCAAACCTGCCGGAAGTATCGACGTAGTGTACCGCCAGGTCAGCAGCCAGGCCAATGCTGGTGTAGCCAGCCAGTTGGGAGGAAACCAGTTTGAGGTTGGCGCCCAGGCTCAACCGGTTTTCGAACTGGCGCGCAGCGCCAACGGTAAGTGCATAATCAGACGCCGAAAAAGTACCCAGGTCCTGCCCCGTATTATCCCGCCGAACCAGATCGTTGCCGTAGCTGGCAAACTGCAGACCAGCCTGAAAGGTCATCTTAGCGGCTTCCCGGTAATGGCCGTAGGCCAGTGAGCTGTTGCTGATACCCGCCGGATGGAAGGCATGGCTTAGCGCAAACCGCTGGTGCATCAGCGGATTTAGCAGGCTGGGGTTTCTGGCCGCCAGGCTTAGATCATCGTCCATCAGCGCAATGTGGTGCCCGCCCATCCCGGCAACCGTGGCCGAATTGGGCAGGTTCAGAAATTCGTAGGCGGAGATACCACCAACCTGCGCGGTCAGGGTAAATGAAAATAGAAAGCAGGTAAAAAGTAGATAGTTTCGCATCGTAGGCGGTAAGTTACGAGACCTAGATAGGATGGGCCGCAAAAAAGTGGCTTTAGTCAGGTTATCGGGTTATCTAGTTATCGGATTATCAGGCTAACGACAATTGATAACTCGACAACAGGACAACTCGATAACTCGACAACTTCTATTTAGGCCGCGTCATGTCCACCCCCGCAGGCGCCTGCGCCGTGCTGTCCGGCGTCCAGGTGGTGGCACAAACGCCGATGGAGCACTCCATCACGCGCTCCAAGCCACCCGATTCAAGGTATAAATGGAGCAGGCCATCCTCCTTACTATCGGGGGCATAAACACCGCTGGCTTTAGGCTTACCGTCCTCATACCATTCACGGAAGGGACCAACGGTGGCGTTCTCAACAAAGGTCACAGATTCCTTCACGCCACCATCGGTGTAGTACTGAAACCAGGCCCCATTCATCGCCCCACCGATGTATTGTCCCTTAAGGAGCATATTGCCCAGCGAGTCGTAGTTGAGGTAATTCCCCTCAAACTGGTCCGCCACGTAGTTTTCTTCGACGATTACCTGTCCGTTGGGCGCAAAGATCCTGCGTTTCCCTTCCAGCATTCCTTCCCGGTAAAATTCTTCGTAGGTGAGCTTGCCTTGTGGGCCAAACTCCTGGGATAATCCTTCTTTCTCCCCGGTTTCCGGATCCACGAAGAAGACCTTTCGGAAGCCAAGCGCATCCATTGATTCTTGTTGTTCCAGGCCGTCGCCGCAGGAGGAAAATATTAACGTCAGGGTCAGGATAATAGAGGTGCTGTACTTCATTGCGTAAATTTACCGCTGCAAATAATAAATGATTATGACCAAAACGATCACCGTTTGGTTTCTGGTATTCACTGCCTGCTTCTTCTCTGCCTGCTCCAATTCATCGTCTGCACCTGCGTCCGCGCCCGAAAAAGATGCCGTTGCTAAGTCAGCCATTGAAGAGCGATTGATCACCGAGCTCAGCCCTTCGTCAGATCGGGCAGGAAAAGAACGAAATGCCATCATCAACCGCGCTATTGACCAAAATTACGACGTTTACGCGGCGCCCGAAGGCTATTTCTACGAAATCCTTGATCCGGGTGAATTCACACCGCTGCTTACCGGCGATATCGTCTCCGCTCATTATCAGGGACTGTTTCTCGACGGCACCGAATTTGACAACAGTCGCAAACGCGGTGCCCCCCTGCAGTTTACCGTCGGTGGCCTGATTGAAGCCTGGAACCTGGCCCTCTTACGGGCTAAACCGGGTGGCAGCATCCGGATACTCAGTCCTAGTGCACTCGCTTATGGGGCTGAGGGCCTTGTGGGGACACGTGGCGATACGCTGGTGCCCGCCCACACCGTACTGGAATTCGTGATCGATGATATTCAGGTTTACGAGGAATAACCTAAAGCTCCCGCCGCATCCAAATCCGATTTTCCCGGACATCTTCATGTTCTTCCACCCGGATGATGTTGAAGCCCCGGTCAATCCCAAAGCGCAGCATATTCCGAAGGCGATTCAGGGTTTTAAATGTTACGGTTGGGTAGCCACGCTCTCTTGCCCATTCATCCTGTCGGTCCGCGAGCATCCGGGCGACTCCCCGCCGTCGGAATTCGGGGTGTACGCCACCCAACCAGCTGTACCAGTAGTCGTCACGTTCGTAGCCAACCTTGAAGCCGGCGGCAACGCCGCCGATTTCGGCGATCAGGATCAAGTTGGGCTTCCCGGCTACTTTCTCCCGGTACATCTTCTCCCGGGGAAATTCCCCTAATTCGGGAATTAAAGCGGACAGCGCGACCACTTCATTAATGTCAGCCTCCCGAACGATGATCGCTTCCGGCATTACTCGTCCATTAAGGCCAGGCGAACAAAGTCGTCCAGGCTTACCTGCTCTGGCCGACGTTGAAAAAACTCATCCCCCGCCAGCACTTCGTCCGAAAAGGCAGACTTCAAACTGTTTCGCAGCATCTTCCGGCGCATCCCGAAAGCGGATTTGACGACGTGCTTGAACCGTCCCCATTTCTCATCGGGCACCAAAGGTTCTTTCCTTCTCTCCAGTCGGATCACCGCACTTTCCACTCTGGGGGGCGGGCTGAAATTGCCCCGGCTTACGTTCATGACCAGCGAGGATTCGTAGCGGCATTGTACCAGGACCCCGATCACCCCGTAGGTTTTCGAGCCGTGACCCGCCAGGACCCGGTCGGCCACCTCCTTTTGGAACATGCCGACCATTTCGGGTATTTGCTGGTAATTATCCAGCATCTTAATCATGATCTGGCTGCTGATGTTATAGGGATAGTTACCGATAAGGCCAAAAGGCTTTTCTCCAAAGATATCCCTAAGATTCGCCTTCAGAAAATCCCCGGGAACGATCCGATCAGCGATTTCAGGATAGTGCTCCTCCAGGTAGCTGATCATATCCTTGTCGGCCTCACTCACCGTTAATTCGAAGTCCGCTTTGCGCTCCAGCAGGTGCTTGGTCAGCATCCCCTGGCCGGGGCCTACTTCCAATACATGGTCATACTGATCCGTCAGGGTCAGCGCATGAGCGATCTGGTGGGCGTAGTGTTCGTTGGTCAGAAAATGCTGACCGTAGGATTTTTTTGCGCGCATGGGGGCAAAGATAGGGGTCAGGTTGCAGGTTTCAAGTTGCAGGTGTTGCAGGTTTCAAGTTGCAGGTGTTACAGGTTTCAAGTTGGAGGTGTTGCAGGTTTCAAGTTGGAGGTGTTGCAGGTTTCAAGTTGCAGGTGTTACAGGTTTCNAGNTGCAGGTGTTACAGGTTTCAAGTTGGAGGTGTTGCAGGTTTCAAGTTGGAGGTGTTGCAGGTTTCAAGTTGCAGGTGTTACAGGTTTCAAGTTGCAGGTGTTACAGGTTTCAAGTTGCAGGTGTTGCAGGTGTTGCAGGTTTCAAGTTGCAGGTGTTACAGGTTTTAAGTTGCAGGTGTTACAGGTTTCAAGTTGCAGGTGTTACAGGTAACCACTAAGGCAGTAAGGGCTGCACTAAGGTTTGGGGTCTTGTAATGGATTTTGATTGGTTACCGGGCCGATCATCCACCCAAGCGGAGCGAGCTTCCCAATGCGGTAGCACTACTGAACTACAAGACTAATTAAGAGGGCGCGGCCGCAGGTGCCAGGGAAGGGTTGAAGGAGCAAGGGGGAAAAGGGGACGTACTTCACAGCAATTTTTCTCACAGAGGTCAGCACGGAGGGAAGCACTGAGGCGGCACAGAGGAGGAGGATTAGAAAGCTGTTCTTGAGACGATAGCTTAGGAGTGACAGCTGGCATCCTCCTCCAGACTCGGAGGGTAGTCCGGCTTAGCGAGGGGAGACCTCGTCTTCGTTACGTTGAGTGGTGTATGCCCCCCATCACGCTGTCAGGTCAATCTTGTCCCATTATCCGCAGCGCGGAATTACTCGGCCACGCCAGTTCGGTTACCACCGACATCTACACCCACGTGAGTACCGCAGAGAAGCAGCGGGTAATAATGTACGCTTCCCCTAGGCCGCTACCACTCTAAAGTAGAAATTCTGTTTTGATTTCTCGTGATTTACGGGTGATTTGTATCCAATGCTGCTGTGTGGCCGTACCTGATTGTAAACTACCGACCATTCTTGTATGCGCTCGTTCAGTTCCACTAGAGATTGGAACCAGTTCAGATCAAGGCATTCAACGCGTAAGGTCTTGTTAAGTCGTTCCATTAAACCATTCTGGGAAGGTTTGCCCGGCTGTATGTATTTGAGCTCAATGTCA
>NZ_KB890464.1 GCF_000373105.1 Neolewinella persica DSM 23188
ATAGCGCCACCTTTGAAGTTAGCTTTGCTCCCGTCAACGTTGGGCTAGCAAGCGCTTCGGTCGCTATCGTCAGCGATGATGCCAATGAAGGCACGTTGACCGTGAGCCTTGATGGCGAAGGAATTAGTACCTCTACGGTCCTCTACCGCGAAACCTTCCAAAACACCACCAATGATGATGGCCCAGAAGATAACCAATCCATTTCGCTCAGAAGTTGGGATATCCTGAAAAGCGATGCACTTCCGGTGGGGATCAATGCGGTAACTTCTGATGCTATCGGTGCACCGGTAGGATTGGACAACATCAACGCAGGGGATGTGGATCCAACGCCAGCCGACGGTTTCGGCTTAGGAGCAGCTTTTAGCGCCGGAAATAACCCCTACCTGGCTTTTACGGAAGAATTCCCGATTGATCTTTCTTCCATCGAAGTAACGGGTATTAATTGGTACCAAGGACACGCCAGTGGATCAGCCGAAACACGGGCAGCAATTAGGATTAACGGGCAGTGGTACGCCAGTGCCAGTGCCTTTACGAATACGGCGGTTGGATCGGTCAGTGGATTTGCGGCAAATGCAGAAGCGAAATCAATTCCTTATACGACCACTGCTGCTGATTGGGTAGAATTAACCGTAGATGGTACGGGCAATGTTTTAGCATTGGGAAGTACTCCGGCAACGGATTTACCAACCACCGGCACCATCGAAGCCTTTGGTTTGTATATGGAAATTCCGGGCAGCTCCGGTGGCTTTACCTTACGTTTCGATACTTATGAGGTGGAAGGTACCCTCATCAACGGTAGCTTCCCACCCGTGGTGATTAATCCCGGAGACCAAACTAACGCCGAAGGAGAAGCCATTAATTTGCAGCTTGCTATTACGGATCCGGACGATGCTACCTTTACGGTGACTGCCGGCGGACTACCCGCTAACCTTAGTATTGATAATACCGGCTTAGTTACCGGTAGCCTTGCGGCAGGAACTGCATCAGGTGGCCCGTTGAACGACGGCGTATACCCGGTAACAGTAAGCGTCAATGACGGTTCCAACCCAGACGTAACGGTTAATTTCAATTGGACGGTTACGCCCAATTTGTCGCCTACGATTACGAATCCAGGAGCGCAGGTGAATGATGAAGGCGATGCCGTTTCCTTACAAATTACACTGGGGCAAGACGATGGGCCTGGTCTTTCCGTTGCCGCCAATGGTTTACCCGCTTCTCTTTCCATCGATAATGCGGGGTTGATTAGTGGTACTATTGATGCCGGTGCTGCCACCGGAGGTCCGAACAGCGATGGCGTATACTCGGTGACTGTTACGGCTGACGATGGCTTGAACCCAGTTGTACAAGAAAGCTTTACCTGGACGATAAACGCCCCGGTTCCCATACTTTGTTCACCGATTGCATTTGACGATTGCAGTACTATACCCGTTGCTGTAGCCAGTAGTTTTTGTCTTGAATTTGATGGTTCAGATGGCGGGTTGGAAGACGGCAGTGCAGTAGGTACGGGCTTCACCATGGTGGCCGCCCCGGAAAACAATCTGGATCCGGCAATTCCTACATTTGCTAATGTACCCGGTTATGAACCCGATCGATTAAGCATTGCTAACGATCTACTGACGATTACCGCTTCCAAAGGAATATTCTTCAAAACCACGGGGGACAATGGTAATTCACAGGTTAATGGCTTAGGTGTCGGTTTTGACGCCGACCAGGCCCTACCGTTTGATATTACCACTAAACTGGTGAATCTTCCGGTACCCAATGGCGGAGCGAGCTTTCAACAAGGTGGAATCTGGTTTGGATTGGGCGAGTCTGAATACGTAAAGCTAGTGGCTTTGGTCAACAATACGAGTGGTTATAGATTGCAGTTAGCCTACGAGGTAGCGGATGATTTACCTTCCGGTAACGAGCAAAATGCTACTGGAAACATCCTGGCGATAGGTGCTGACGTCTGGTTGAAGATGACCATTGATCCGGTAGGGCTAACCGTAACGGGGGCATATAGCTCCGATGGTGTTAACTTCACTCCGATCGGTAGTTCCATCACGTTGAATCAGCAAATGATCGATGGGATTGCATTGCCCGATGCGAGTAGTAGTGTTACCTACGCGGGGCTACACGCCACTACCCGTAATGCCAATGCCGCCAATACTATGGATTTCAGTTTTGAAAGATTCTGCATCGAACCTGAGCTGATCCTGGCGATTGATCCGATCCAGGACATTACCCAAGATAATGATGCCAGCGTATGCGAGGCATCGGTAGATCTACCGGATGCCACTTTTACTAATGCCGTCGGTAACGTTTCGGTAGTGGCCACAGTTGATGGCAATCCAGTGAGTTTAGATGGAGAGCTTTTTCCAGTAGGCTCCACTGAAGTGACCTACACAGCTACGGATGACGGTACCAGTCAAACCGCCAGCTTGACCTTCAATGTGATCATCAGTGACGCTGAAGCACCTACCATTAGCTGCCCGGACAATATCGTGGTGGTGGTAGCCGAGGGAGTGACTGCAGAGGTGGTTACCTACGATGATCCAACCTTCTCTGATAACTGTACTAATCCAACACTTCAACAAACTTTAGGAGGTGCCAGTGGGTCTAGTTTCCCATTAGGTGTAACGACCAATACGTTCGAAGTATCGGACGGTACTAATACTGCTAACTGCTCATTTACCGTGACGCTGACGTCCAACTTGTCGCCAGTCCTTACCAATCCTGGTCCACAAACCAACGATGAAGGCGATGTCGTCTCCTTACAAATTGTTTTGGGACAAGACGACGGACCCGGCCTAACTGTATCGGCAAGCGGTCTACCTTCTTCGCTTTCTATGGATAATACCGGTTTGATCAGCGGTACGATCGACGTTGGTACCAGTAGTGGTGGTCCGAACAGCGATGGTATCTACCCGGTAACCGTTTCTGCTGATGACGGCTTGAATCCGGTGGTAGAGGTGAGCTTCAACTGGACGGTGAATCAACCAACCGCAGATTTGACGTTCAACGTCGAACTACAGGGGCGTAATCTGCCTACTCCGGACTATTCGGGTGAATATACCGTAGAACTATACGATCCTAACGATAACAGTGCTCCGCTATTTTCTTTCACCGAAACGGCCGGTACTGATGGGGTGATTACCCTGACTGACTTACCGACCGGATCCTACGGTGTACGGGTAGATCGTGCGCAATACCTTTCCAGGGTAATGCCGATGACCACCTTGACGGCTGGTGCTAATACCTTAGATTTTACTGTTGCTAACAGTAAGGAGCTCCGAGCAGGAGATGCGAATGAAGACAATGCCGTTTCTGCCCTGGACTTCTCCGTCATGGTAGTCACCTTTAATAAAGCTGTGGGGGATTCCGGATATAACGCTCAAGCAGACTTCAACGGTGATGGTCAGGTGGGAGCGCTGGATTTCTCTTTGCTGGCCTCCAACTTCAACGTTGATGGGGAAGAGCCAATGAATAACCCGTTCGCTGCCCCAACGTCAAGCTCAAAGTTACGTGAGGACGTCAAAGATTTCAATGGTCAATCTTCCAGCGCTATTCAACTTTGGTTGAACGCAGCAGAAAGACTTACTGTTGGTGAGGAAGTACTGCTAGACCTCATGGTATCCACTGGCGACCAACGAATTGATGCTACCCAGGCTTATCTAGCTTTTGACTCCGAATTGATCGAAGTACTGGAAGTGATTCCTTCGACGGCAGGATTCGAGATGAATTTGGTAAACGCCTACGATAATACCCAAGGCCAGGTATCGGTTGCCAGTGGTAGTCTGTCGGATTTCCCGCAAGGAGATATCCTGATCGCTCAGGTACGGATCAGAGCCAAACATTCAGGTAAAGTCAAAATAGGCTTCACGGCGCCTGCGCCCTTCAGGCCGGCGGTTACCTTTGGTGGCTTTGACCTTTTAAGCAACGCTAAACCGGTTGAGATTAGAATTGTCGATGCCAGCAGCGATCCCACTGAAGAGATCAGGCTCTATCCTAATCCAAGTTTGGGATTAACTACCCTGGAGATTCCGACCTCAATGGATCCGGTAAAGATGAGTTACCAGCTATTCGATAGTAAAGGCCGGGAAATGCGAAGCCAACTTATGGATGGGCGACACAAGCAGACCATTGACCTGAGCAATGCGCCCGCCGGTATTTATCTCGTGCGGATCGTTAACGGAACGGAAATATGGAATAAACGAATTGTTATTGAATAAACAAACAATGATTCAAGTAGGCGAGATTCGTCTCGCCTACTCAACCTATGAACAAACACAGGAAAATGAAAACACAACTCAATAGTTGGTTAATCATACCGCTTTTAATTGCTTTAGGATCGAACCCCAACAAATCGTTCAATAACTATTTTATTGAATTTGATCCAGTGGCTAAATTAATGGCAGATCCTTCTGTGCTTGGAGCAGCGGTTACCAGTGAAGTATTTAACGGTAACAATCTGAACGTTTCCATTTCTACCACACAAATCAATTTACCGAATGGTAGCCTGAATAACGGTACCGTCAATGAAAATACCGTAAAACTCTTCAATAACGCCACTAGCATTGAATTTCCTAATGTCAACGTCAATAGCACCGGTGGTGGAGACGCAATTACCCTCACCGCGCTCGGCCTGGATTTCAATACGACTTATCGTATGGAAATCTCTAATGCCGTAGAAGATATTTCCGGTGCAATGATGACACCTTTCGATTTTACTTTTACCACCACGATAGATGAAGGTAACGAAACCAGCGATGTTGAGTTTGAAAAGCTTACCGTTGCCACAGGTAATCAATATACCTGCGTGACGATCGGACCTGATGATAAACTGTACGGTTTGGTGAATGACGGGGGAATCCACCGCTGGGATATCAATTTGGATGGTACTTTAACGAATTTTCAGTCGATTACTAGTCTTAGTAACCGACTGGCCATCGACATCACTTTCGATCCTTCATCTACTGAGGGTAATTTAGTCGCCTGGGTAAGCCATACTTCTTTTGGGTTTTCCGGGCAATCGGACTGGGAGGGGAAGATTACCCGACTTAGTGGTCCGGATTTAGGAACCGTTCAGGATTACCTGATTAACTTGCCTCGCTCGGCTAAAGATCACGTGACCAACGGTATCGACTTTGGTCCCGATGGTGCCTTGTATTTTTTACAAGGAAGTAATTCGGCTATGGGGGCTGCAGATCAAACCTGGGGTTTTCGTCCAGAACGCTTACTTACCGCAGCCGTAATGCGAGTCGATGTCAATGCCATTACCAATCCTCCACTAGACGTCAAGACCGAAGACGGCGGAACTTATGATCCTTTTGCCACCGGCGCACCAGTGACCTTGTTTTCAACCGGCATTCGGAATGCTTACGACCTGGTCTGGCACAGCAATGGTCAATTATACGTCCCTACGAATGGGTCTGCTGCCGGTGGTAATACACCACAAACGCCCGGCTATCCTGGAGCTCCTAGTGGTGTTCCGCAGAGAATCGATGGACGGACGGATGGAGATCTGGTACCCGTTACTGCCATCAACGGGGTAGGTCAAACTCAAAATGATCAACTCTTCCGCGCCGTACAAGGTAGTTATCACGGTCATCCTAATCCAACCAGGGGCGAGTATGTCCTAAACGGCGGTAATCCTACCTCCAATACTGATCCGGTACAGGTAAACCAATATCCAGTAGGTACCCTTCCCGATCCGAATTGGCGAGGCTTTGCTTACAATTTTGTAAACAATAAATCACCCAACGGGGTCATCGAATACCAAAGTAATACCTTTGGCGGTGCCCTCAAAAATAAACTATTGGTGGTCCGCTATAGCGGTGGAGACGATATCATCGTCTTAACTCCAGGCGGAACCAACCTAGATATCATAGATGCACAGACGGGCATCACCGGATTTACGGGTTTAAGCAATCCGCTCGACCTGACCGAAAACACGAGTAATGGCCATATCTATATATCTGAATACGGTGCTAGCAGAATAGCGCTTTTACGCCCGCTGGGAACTGCTAATGCACCAGTTTTAGCCCTAAATAAAGAGGAAGTTATATTCAGCGGTTTTGTGAACCCTCCGGGTAGTTTGCCGGATGATGTACAAACCGTTGCCATTACGAACGATGGCGTAGACGATCTGCAAGTCAGCAGTTTGAATTTTTCCGGAGCGAATGCTGCGGATTTCACCTTGCTCTCTCCTCCAGGCCTGCCCCTCACCATCCTTACCGGACAAAGCGTGACCTTGTCAATCGAATTTGACCCCTCCCAAACGGGAGCGTTGCAGGCTTCACTTGATATCGGCAGTAATGACCTGAATAATCCAACCACTTCCTTACCTCTTTACGGGCTGGGTTCCCAGCAATTTGAAGGAAGTAATGAAGCACCCATGAGCGATATAATCGCCACCCTGGGATATAACATAAATATTGGATGGACCGGCTTAACGTCGAGCATCACCACTTTCCCGTTGGGCGATGAAATACTGGAATCAACTTTCCAAAAAGTTGGGTCCGGTCCGGTGGTAATGACGCCAGTGGCGCGTTATTCTCCGGCATTTTTACTTCCCTTTGGCTATTACGAGGACAACGATGATACTACTGCTCCTACCTTAGTAGAAGCGGGGGTACTGGCTTCTGGAATGGGAGGAAGTAATGATCCGAATCCAGAACACCAAACTTTATTCCCGGCATTAAATTCGGGAACGGGATTTTTTGATCCGGGGAGTACTGTATTTGGATTTTTCACCACCAGTCCTTCCCATACCGCTTATACTGAAGATGCGCTGAATGCCTTATTGCATCCGGGACAGGCCGCACACGCCGCACGTATTTATGCGCTCAACGACAGAGCTGGCGATCCGGTTCCAAACACCTATTTAGTAGGCTTTGAAGAAGCCTCGAATGGTGATTACCAGGATTATGTATTCATCATCAGCAATATTATTCCGGCTTCTCAATCACAAAACGCTCCGGTGGTGAACATTACTTCCCCGGCAAATAATACTGCAGTTGTCGAAGGGAATGCGGTCAATTTTACCGCTACCGCCAATGATACGGAAGACGGAGATCTTTCGGCTGCTTTAAGCTGGGAATCCAGTATTGATGGTACTCTAGGTTCGGGCGCGGCTATTTCGGCAACTCTTACCGTAGGAACACACACCATAACGGCTACGGCCACGGATACCGATACGCAAAGCGGTTCAGATCAGATTACGATAGTGGTAAACCCCGTACAAGCAGGTGATATTCTTTATCGGGAAACCTTCTGGAATGAAGATGCTAGCAATGACATCAACCTCAGTATAAGAGGTTGGAACATGTACAAAAACGGGGGAGTGGACGTGAGTGCCTCCAAAGAAGTCGCCTCCAAAGGCATCGGAAAACCAACGGGACTCCAAAACATCAATGCCGGCGATGTGGATCCCACCCCCGCCGATGGACGCGGTCTGGCAGCAGGATTTGACGGCGCTTCCCAGTACTTTGCTTTTACAGAAGAATTATCGATCGATCTGGCTAATACGACCATTTCCCAAATTTCCTGGTATCTGGGGAACAGTGCTTCCGGCACCCAAAACCGCGTAGCCGTCAGGATTGGTTCGCAATGGTATGTATCTACCACCACCTTAACCATGACCGGGATCGGTTCGGCTACTAATTTCCCCAACGCAACGGGAGGTGCTGAACTCAAAACCTTCCCCTTCTCTACGGCAGCGGCCAGTTGGGCTACCCTGGACTTTGCGGTAGGATCAACCCTGGCCGTGGGGGCAACCGCCTCTGCGGATTTGAGTGGAAACATTACTGCTTTTGGTCTATACTCCCAAAATTCCGGAGGATTTACCTTTCGGTTTGACACTTACCAGATTAACGGAGAAAGCTCAGGTGGCGGAAATAATTCGCCGGTAGTGGCCAACCTGATCCCTGATCAGGTCGCAACGGTTGACGAAGCCTTCAGTTTCCAATTTGCTAGCGATGCCTTTAACGATCCGGATCCTGGTGATGTATTGACTTATAGTGCAGTAGAGCAAGGCCAAGCTGGCCTTCCGAACTGGTTGAGTTTTGACGATGCTACCCGGACCTTTACTGGCACGCCCCCAACGGCTAACGTTGTTTACCCCATTGAAGTAAGGGCAATGGATAATAGTAATGCCTTCGTAACAGATGTCTTTGATATTGGAGTTATTACGAATTTGGAAACCTGTAGTCCCATATCTACGGAAGATTGTAGCACTATTCCTGTCAATGTGTCGGCCGGTTATTGCCTCGAATTTGATGCTGCTGCTGGTGGATTTGTCGACAACAACGGTACCGGTACCGGATTCACCATGGTTTCAGCCCCATCTGCCAACATCGATCCCGTTATGCCAAGCAACCCGGCAGTACCTGGCTATGAGCCCGGCAAATTGGATATTAGCGGAGGCAACCTCACCATAACGGCTACGAAGGGTATTTTTTTCAAGACCGGTAATGGAGGAAATTCTCAGGTTAACGGTCTTGGGGTAGGTTTCAATGCTGACCTCGGTCAAGCATATGATATTACGACCAAATTAGTCGATCTGCCCGCTGTAGCTGGAGGAACCAACTTCCAACAGGCCGGACTTTGGTTCGGATTGAATGAAGCAAATTATGTTAAACTCGTAGTGATCGTCAATTCGGTCAATGGCTATGAATTGCAATTGTCTCACGAGGTAGCCGACGATGTAACTGGTCCTAATCAGCAAGATGTAGTCGGAGATGTCATTCCGATCGGTGGCGATGTGGTACTGAAAATGACCATTGATCCGGCGGCAAATACCGTTACTGGTTTTTATAGCCTGGATGATGGCAATTCATTCACCCCGATTGGTGCGTCTATTACCTTAACCACCAACATGATCCTTGGACAATTATTATCGGATGGCAGTACTGGTCCCATAACCTTTGCCGGTTTACATGCTTCTAGTCGCAACGCGGCTGCTTCAGCAATGATGGACTTTTCTTTTGATTATTTCTGTATCAATGAGCAGACTAGCCCGGCTACGAGTTTAACCATTAACGCAGCATTACAAGGACGCAGTGACTACAGCGGTAACTATGAAGTCGGCTTGTACCCTTCTGGTCAAACCACACCGGTGTACAGCAATACGGAAATGGTGGGCGCTACGGGGGAAATGACTCTTACTGGTTTAACTCCGGGGACCTACGTGCTGGCGGTAAAACATGTCCAGTACCTGCGGGTGGTAGAGACCGTAACCATTAATGCCGGATCAAATATAGTTGACGTAGGTAGCCTTTTAGCCGGTGATGGAAATAACGATAATCAGGTATCCGCGATAGATTTCTCTATTCTGGCCGGTACTTACAACTTACAAGAAGGCGATGCTGGCTATAATCCCAATGCGGATTATAACGGAAATACGCTAGTGAATGCGCTAGACTTCTCACTTCTGGTAACCAATTTCAATGTACAAGGAGAACAAGCACCCAATGAACAATAAACGAATATTCAACACTTTTAAATCCGAACAGGTGAACAACTTACATTTCATATTCCAACGACCTTTTTCTTTATTTACTGGAAGTACGTTAGGCACTTTACTGCTGCTGCTCTTTTGTTGTCTTCCTTTGAGTAAGGCAATGAGTCAGGTCGATTTTGTCAATTCGCCTACCTCGGTGACGGTGGACCCCGTTGTCAACAATACATTTACGGTGACCATTGCGGTGGAATCCGGTACCAACCAGACGGTTGATTTAGTAGAAATCCATTTGGATTTTGATCCTAGTCTGCTACAGGTGCAAAATTTGACGCCACTTGTTTCAGGCTTTAACGGACTGCTGCCGAGTACGTTGGGGCTGAGTGCTAGTAATTCCAACGGAACGATCGATTATGTTGGGGCCACTACTTCGAATTTTCCAGTAGCAAATTTTGATTTCCTAGAAATCGAGTTTCAAACTATAGGCACAGGGAATACTTCGATCGATTATAGTTTTAATTTCCCTAGGGAATCAATTATTACTTTCGATGCAAGTAATGTTTTGGGGAACACTAATAATATTTCCGTTCAAATTTTAAGTGCAGATAACACCCCGCCGGTCATCACCTTAGCGGGAAACAATTCCCTTGACCTTACTGTCGGGGACACCTACACCGACCCTGGATTTAGTGCCTCCGATGATGTTGACGGCAATTTGACCTCCGCCGTTGTAGTGGGTGGAGATGTGGTCAATACCTCCGTCGTCGGTACTTATATTGTAACTTANAATGTCTCTGATGCCGCCGGTAATGACGCCGAAGAAAAACTGAGAACAGTAAATGTTTCCGCCGCAGCGGACGTGACCCCACCAGTCATCACCTTAGNGGGAAATAGTACGCTAAACCTAGTTGTCGGGGACACCTACACCGACCCTGGATTTAGTGCCTCCGATGATGTTGACGGCAATTTGACCTCCGCCGTTNTAGTGGGTGGAGATGTGGTCAATACCTCCGTCGTCGGTACTTATATTGTAACTTANAATGTCTCTGATGCCGCCGGTAATGACGCCGAAGAAAAACTGAGAACAGTAAATGTTTCCGCCGCAGCGGACGTGACCCCACCAGTCATCACCTTAGCGGGAAATAGTACGCTTAACCTAGTTGTCGGGGACACCTACACCGACCCTGGATTTAGTGCCTCCGATGATGTTGACGGCAATTTGACCTCGGCTGTTATAGTAGGTGGCGATGTCGTCAATACCTCCGTCGTCGGTACTTATATTGTAACTTACAATGTCTCTGATGCCGCCGGCAATGCAGCCAGCGAGATGAGAACGATTAATGTAGCCGCCGCACCAGACGTGACCCCACCGGTCATCACCTTATTCGGAGACGATCCTCTTAACCTAATTGTCGGGGACACCTACACCGACCCTGGGTTTAGTGCCTCGGATGATGTTGACGGCAATTTGACCTCCGCCGTTATAGTAGGTGGCGATGTCGTCAACACCAACGTTGGCGGTACGTACAATGTAACTTACAATGTTTCCGATGCCGCTGGCAATAGTGCTACCGAAGTGACCCGGGAGGTCATCGTCAGTGCCGTGGGCAATACGGATGTAATCTTTGTTGTCAATCCGGCGATGGCTAATCAAATTAACGGTCAAACTTTTTCAGTCACCGTTGAAGTACAAGCAAACAGTCAGCAATTGGACCTGGCTGAAATTCACATGTCTTTTGATCCGGCCACCTTGCAGGTCCTTAGCTTAACACCTCAGGCAACCGGCGTTTTCCCGTCTTCACTAATTCCACCAACGTTTAACAATACGGCCGGAACCATTGATTATGCTGGTTCCACCACCGGCCCTAATTTTCCGTTTGGAACGTTTGACCTGCTTACGATTGAATTTGAGGCAGTAGGTGTCGGGTCAACCAATCTGATCTTTACCGATCCGAGCGGCGCCGCATCAACGATTGCCACCAACGGTGGAATTAACGTACTAACCGGTACTGTAGGTGGTCAGGTTGACGTAGCAGCGGATGTGACCCCACCTATCATCATTTTATTGGGTGATGACCCGCTCGATCTCACGGTCGGCGACACTTATACTGATCCCGGGGCTACCGCCTCCGATAACGTCGATGGTGACCTGACCGGTGCCATTATCGTAGGGGGTAATGTCGTAAACACCAGTGCAGCTGGTACTTACGTAGTCACTTACAATGTGATGGACGTAGCTAATAACGCGGCGGCAGAAGTTACCCGTACGGTAAATGTACTGGCGCCTAATACCGCACCCATCGTTGTGATTGATGCCCCAATTAATGGCTCCACCGTGAGCCGGGGTACCAATATCACCCTGTCGGGAACTGTAACGGATGCCCAGGAAAGCGGCCTGGCGGCAGACCTGCAATGGTCCTCCGGTGATGTTCAATTTTCTACGGACCCTATTGATGGAGTTGGTAATAATATAACTGGTCAGTTTGTAACCCCCGGCTCACAAACCCTAACTGCCTCGGTAACTGACGAGGGTGGGCTGTCTGGTTCCGACCAGGTCACGGTTACGGTGTCCGGCCCTGAGGTAACTATTACAGCACCTGCAGAAAATGCGGTACTGACATCGACCGATGTAACGCTACAATGGACAGCTACGAACGTGCTGTACGGTCTCACGGAACACTTCCATATTTTTGTTAATCCGCCGGACCTCAATAATATTAATACCGATACCCGGATATCAACTGCGTCCGCAATTGGGCAGACTTTCTGGGATTTAACTGCGCTGGATGGAATTATTGAAGGTTCGAATACAATTGTTATTCGGGCTGCTAATCAGTTCCACGATGAATTCACCAATCCGGAAGCCCAGGATATTGTCAATTTCACCGTTAACTTACCGGATGTAACGCCGCCAGTCATCACACTGAACGGAGCCACTACAATTAGCTTAACCCTTGGTCAGGCCTATACCGAATTAGGCGCAACGGCTACGGATAATGTTGACGGTGACTTGACCTCAAGCATTGCTATCGACGCTTCTTCATTGGATGTCAATACGGTCGGTTCCTACCAAGTCACCTACAATGTTACCGACGCTGCTAATAATATGGCTGTGGAAGTGATCAGAACGGTCAACGTCTCTTCTCCGCTCGAGTTACCCGATCCCTGTGACAATACCCTTTACCGCATTAATGTGGGCGGAACAGCGACGGCTTCCGCAGATGCTACTCCACTGGGCTGGAGCCAAGATATCGGCGCTTTCGGTAATGCCGGAAACTCGGAATTCTTAACCGCCAATTCAACTGGAGGCAGTACTTACAGCGGTAATTCCGGATCCGCTCATCCTGGGGCCATCATCATGACTGATCCCTCGGTACCCACTTCCGCACCGGCGGCAATTTTTAATACGGAACGATATGACGCCACTTCAGATCCGGAAATGAAATGGGAGTTTCCGGTTGCATCAGGTACTGAAGTTCAGGTGACTTTATTATTCGCCGAACTCTTCGGTTCTATCGATCAGGCAGGAGAACGTGTGTTCGATGTAGAAATCGAAGGGGTAGTGCTGCCCGCTTTCGATAATATCGACCCCTTCGCCATCGCTGGCGCCAAGGGTGCTTTTACCCGCTCCGCAACTATCACGGTAACTGACGGTGTCCTGGATATCGAATTTATCCACATTACGGAAAATCCTGCCCTGAAAGGAATACAGATATGTGACCTATCTAATCCGGTAGATGATACGCCGCCAGTAATCGCTTTAATCGGAGATAACCCGCTCGAACTCATGGTTGACGACACTTACGCCGACCCTGGGTTTACTGCCTCCGATGACATTGATGGCGACCTGACCGCATCCGTTGTAGTTGGTGGCGATGCTGTCAACACTGCCGTTGCTGGCTCTTATAGCGTGACATACAACGTTTCTGATGCTGCTGGCAATCCAGCCACCGAAGTAGTGAGAACGGTTAATGTAACTGCTATAGCTGACGTGACCCCACCGGTCATCACCTTGTCAGGAGACAACCCCCTGAACCTGAATGTCGGGGATACTTATATCGAACCAAATGCAACTGCTCTTGATAATGTAGATGGCGACATTTCCGGCAGTATCGTCATAAATGCTAGTGCGGTCAACACTGCTGTTGCCGGTATTTATGGCGTGACATACAATGTTTCTGATGCTGCTGGCAATCCAGCTACCCCAGTAACCCGACAGGTCATCGTCAATGCAGTTGGTAATTCAGATGTTTTCTTCGTTATCAATCCGGCAACGGTCAATCAAATTGACGGACTAACTTTTTCTCTCACCGTTGAAGTGCAAGCTAATAATCAGCCCATAGACCTTGCTGAAGTTCACTTGTCTTTTGATCCGACCATCGTGCAGGTCCTTAGTTTAGCACCTCAGGCAACCGGCGTTTTCCCCGCTTCGCTAATCTCACCAACGTTTGACAATACGGCCGGTACCATTGATTATGCTGGTTCCACCACTGGTCCTACTTTCCCATCCGGAACTTTTGATCTGCTCACTATTGAATTTCAGGCAGTCGGTGTCGGGTCATCCAATTTGGGCTTTATCGACCCGAGCGGTCCCCCGTCAACGATTGCTACTCGTAGCGGAGGAAACGTATTAACCGGTACTGTAGATGGTCAGATCAATATTACCGCCGGAGCCGACCTTATCCCACCCGTCATCACTTTATTAGGTAACAACCCACTCAATTTAGCGGTCGGTGATACTTACACCGACCCTGGGTTTACTGCCTCCGATAACGTTGACGGCGACCTGACCACAGCCGTCATAGTTGGTGGCGATGCTGTTAACACCGCTATTGCCGGTACTTACAATGTGACTTACAATGTCTCTGATGCCGCCGGTAATCCAGCTACTGAAGCAGTAAGAACGGTTAATGTATCCGCCGTAGCCGACGTTACCCCACCGGTTATCACCTTATTAGGAGATAACCCTCTGAATCTAAATGTTGGGGATTCCTACAACGAACCAAATGCTACCGCATTTGATAATGTAGATGGCGACATTTCCGGCAGCATCGCCATCAATGCTACTGCGGTCAACACCGCCGTTGCTGGCACTTACCCTGTGACTTACAATGTCTCTGATGCCGCTGGCAATCCAGCTACCCAAGTGACCCGGCAGGTCATCGTCAACGACTTGGTCAGCACCGATGTGTTCTTCGTTGTCAATCCGGCGGCGGTAAGCCAAATCAACGGACAAACCTTTTCGGTCACCGTTGAAGTACAGGCGAACAGCCAGCCCTTAGACCTCGCTGAAATTCACTTGAGTTTTAATCCGGCCATCGTGCAGGTCCTTAGTTTAACCCCTCAGGCAACCGGCGTTTTCCCGTCTTCGCTAATCTCACCAGTGTTTGACAATACGGCTGGTACCATTGATTATGCTGGTTCCACCACCGGCCCTACTTTCCCATCCGGAACTTTTGACCTGCTCACGATTGAATTTGAGGCAATGGGTGTAGGTTTATCAAATTTGAACTTTGTCGATCCGGTGGGGCCTCCATCCACGATTGCTACCCGCAGTGGTAGCAACGTATTAACCGGTACCGTAGGTGGTCAGATTACGGTAACCGCCGCAGCCGACTTGACCCCACCGGTTATCACTTTAATTGGTGACAACCCACTCGACTTAACGGTCGGCGACACTTATACCGACCCTGGGTTTACTGCCTCCGATGACGTGGACGGTGACCTGACCGCAGCTGTTATTGTGGGTGGAGATGTCGTGAATACCAGTATAGCTGGTACTTACGTGGTTACATACAATGTGATGGATGCTGCCAATAATTCGGCAGTAGAAGTTACCCGGACCGTAAATGTAAACACGCTTGATTTACCCTGTGCTTACGTTGCCATCGATCCCAGTGGTAATAGCCTACTTACGGGAAGTACGTTCTCCAACGGATTGATCATTACCAATAATTCACAGGGGAACTCCCAAATTACTTCGGTTAGCTTTGACCTCAGTACCGCCATCTATCCTAATATGGTTTTCGACCCGGTAGGAACGGCTGGCGATGCCACCGCTAAATGTTTGACCATTACTAGTCAGTCAGGCGGTGACGGTAGTGTAGGGTTGACTATTCCTGGTAATGGCGGCACAGGAGCCGACCAAGACTGTACCACTCCCTTTGTGGGAGAAACAGAAGTAGGCAATGGTGGCTATTATGTCTTGAATGTAAATTTCAATGACTTCGAACCAGGGGAGACCATCAATTTTGCCATTGATATTGATCCTACCAATATTGAAGGGTTCAATAGTGCTGGTAATGCCGGTGCAATTTCAGGTTTGGAATTGATCGGCACTACGGTAACCGTCGAATTTTCAGACGGGCAAACGGCTACCAGTGAATTGTACCGCGTGCAACCTAGTAGTCAGGACGGAGCCGAAAACTACTTTTACCCAGGAAGCGAATCTATCGCTCCCGGCCTTTCGGTGCTTGGAGCCGTTGGTGCGGCTAATGTGCCGGGCTTTCTTGATGCTACCGTTGGAGGAGAAGATCAAATCGTACAAATCAGCGGTACTCCGGGTGATGCCGTCTCCCTGTTGATTCTCGAAAGTACAATTGAAGATGTTGGCCCCGGAATTATTCCTGGCCCGTTTGAAGCCAACAAAGTGCAAGTTGTTCAAGAGCTCGACGCCGTTATTGGCGCTGGGGGTACCGTGGATATTCCCGTTACGCTGGCGGACAATGCCAGTGGAGAAATTTACCACTTGGTTGCGGTCAGTGCCAGAACTAATGGTGGTATTTGCGGCATCGGTACTTCCAATACTTCGGAGGTTTGGCGCTTAAAAGTAGATCCTGTATTTGGTGATCCCAATGTGCTGATCGAGATTTTACCTGGTGCCGGGCTCAATGCTTCTACTTTTGGAGGCAACAGTAGCTTCCAAATAACCAACCAATCCACGGGTAACCTGCAGGTCACTGGTGTAACGTTTGATCTTTCTACGGGTATCCTGCCGGATATGGTTTTTGACCCCACCGGCTCAGGTGGCGATGCCACCGCCCAGTGTTTCACTGCCGGTGGTACTGCGGCAGATGTTGGCCTGATCGCTCCGGTCGACCCCTGTGCGGACTTGTTTTTTGCCCCACGCAATGGTGGTTTTGATGCGCTGAGTACCAATTTTACTGATTTTAATCCAGGGGAGACTTTCACCTTTGCAGTAGACGTCGATCCAAATAGTATCCAAGGTGTGCCAGGTGCTGGCAATGCTGGTGCTGTTTCGGGCTATGAATTGGTGGGCGCAACCGTCACCGTTACCTTTAACGATGGGTCAACCATTGTAAGCAGCTTGTATGAAGATGGCAGCCTGGGTGGTAGCCAGGCAGTAGTAACCGCAGATGTACCATCAGCCCCGGCTATTGGTATAGTAGGTCTCAACACGTTACCGGCGACTGTGTCAGATCTGAATCAAACTGTCACGGTCTCGGGTACGCCTGGTGACCACGTTTCTCTGCTGGTAATGGATTCGCGTTTGTACATCGCCTCGGGCATTCCGCCATTTGGTGTCTCGGATGATACTTACTACGCCAACGAAGCCATGTCTGGTCAGGCCTTGTATACAGGTATCATAGGAGCTGGCGGAACAGTAAATATTCCTGTAACACTACTTGTTACGCCAAGTGGAGACGCTACACCTAGTGGAGGCTTGAACCAGTTCATTGCCGTGACTTCCTCTGGCCCCTATGCAGTAGATCAGCCAGTCAGTAATACCTCCAACGTAATTACCTTGCTTTACGATCCCAATGCCGGTGTTCCCGATCTGACAATTTCGGTCACCCGCCAGGGCATGCCCGAACATAGTGGTGATTATACGGTCAAATTGTACCAGATAAACGCTGCCACACCAGACTACGATCTGATCGGCACGGCGGATGCCTCCGGAGAGATCATTCTTGATGGTATTGCCCCTGGTACTTACGAAATGGCCATTAAATACCCTAACTGCCTCCAGAAGGTTATTCCTATTATTATCACAGGTAGTGGAGACGCCTACAACGTAGGCGAGTTGAGGACCGGAGATGTCAATGACAATAACCAAGTCAATATCCTCGACTTTTCTGCCCTGGTGACTTCTTTCGGTTTAGAAGTTGGTAATGTTGGATACAACGCCGAGGCTAATCTCAACGGCGATAACATTGTGAATATCCTGGACTTCTCGCTGTTGGTAACCAACTTCAATGTATTTGGAGAACTACCCAGTGGACTTCTTCCCTAAACCCCCTGTTTTTATACGCTCCGGGCGATAAAAGCAACAGGCTTTTTTTTAAAAAAAAACAACACAAAATAGACTTATAATGATTAATAATTTTTCCGCTTCACAACTGACCCCTTTTGTCAGGAAGCTTACGTCCCTTACGGGGAGGCTGCTGTTCGTAGCTTTATTCTTTTTATCAGGCTACCAGGGAGTTGTTGGGCAGGATTTAATTATCACTCCGGCTAATACTTCGGTTACGGATCCCTTACCGGCTAACTTTACGCTGACGGTTGAAGTTTCAGAAAGTCCTGTAGCCATTGATGCAGCTACCTTAAGGCTTTCATTTGATCCTGCAGTATTGCAGGCCGTCAGTGTTACTCCCCTCTCTGGATTTTTTCCAATCGTACCTCCAACCATTGACAATACTGCTGGAAGTATAGTCTACAACGTTGGGCTGTTTTTTGGAGCTCCTAGTGGTAGCTTCGGCCTTGCAGCAGTTAACTTCCAGGCTATCGCTGAAGGAAATACCAACGTTGATTTTGTAAGAACGGGTTCTTTTCCCACGATTATTGCCAGCGCTGGAATCGACGTCTTGCAAAATACTACAGGCGCTAATGTCGTCATCGGTACCGCCAATGTGCCGCCTGCCATTAGTATCACTTCACCTGAGAACGGCGATTCCTTCGTCACCGGCGATGATGTGACCATCACGGCGAGTGCATCTGATTCCGACGGTACGGTCAGCAGTGTAGAATTTTTCGACGGCACAGTCAGTCTTGGGACCGATGAGAGCGCTCCCTTTGAGGTTGTCCTTACCGGTATCACGTCTGGTAGCCACCAGCTGACGGCGGTAGCTACGGACAATGAAGGGGGAGAGGGAACTTCGGCCATCGTAACCATTAGCGCCAATACCGGGTTAGCGGATGTGGCGTTGATCCCATCCTCCACTTCGGTTACTGGTATCGGTACAACCTTTACCGTACTGGTGGAGGTTCAGCCGGACGACGGTCAGCCGGTAAATGGCGCAACCTTGAATATAAATTTTGACCCCAGTTTAATTGAAGTAAGTGGATTTACGGTGCCGAATAATCCTTTTAATCTGACGATAACCGGGCCTTCCGAAAATAATGGTACGATAACCTACGATGGTGGGTCTACGCCTCCCTTCCCAACCAACAATTTTGAAGTGTTCACCATCGAATTCACTACGTTGGCCTTTGGTACCGCTAACCTGACTTTCCAAGGTGTGAATATTCTTGCCTATGCCGGTGACGATATTACCCGACTTAGTCAAGGCACTAGTATAGTCATCAGTTCACCAGTTTTACCCGTGGAACTAATCTCTTTCACCGGTAACAAGGTGGATAAGCGCAACGTGCTGGAATGGACCGCTGCCAGTGAGGAAGCTTTTAGCCATTACGAGCTGGAACGGTCGTCGGACGATGCTCCTGAATGGGAGTTATTGGGCGCGGTCGCAGGTGCAGGGGAAGTTGAACAAGCACAAACTTATACCTACAGCGATGATGGCCCCCCCAACTCCGCCTACTACCGCCTTCGGATGGTAGATCTTGACGATGATTTCGCCTATAGCAATATTGTACACCTGAAGCGTGGAACTGAGACCGGTGAATTAGTCGTTTACCCTAACCCCAATGATGGCCAGTTTGTCGTTGAGGTTCCAACCGAAGAGTCGGCAGTTATGACGCTATTTGATCTCAACGGAAAGATCGTCTGGAAGCGCAAAGTTTCTACCGATGCAGGTTCCGTGATCCAGTTTGGAAGTGCATCGGACGATATGTCCGTCGCAAAACTCCCAAGCGGAGTATACCTTCTCTCCGCCAAAACCGTTTCTAACTTCTGGACGAAGCGAATCGTCGTCCGCTAAAATTTGGTCTTATGGCAAGTCCTTCGCCGTTCCCTCTATTCTACATTGGTAACAATTAGCTTTGTGGAAAACCTTGCCCTACGGCTACTGACGAATATGCTTACAAGGTTGGAGACTTCAGCACTGCCCGAACAATTGTCGTGCTGCTTTAATCCACCAGATTGAGCTTAAAGAAGAAGCCCTGCTGCTCCTGGATGGAGTGGCGGGGCTTTTCATTGCACCTGCGCCTGGTCGCCCAAAAGAAACTAAAAGGAAGCTTTCCTTCAGCCTTACCGCAGCTTTCGTTGAATCTTTTGGCAGGGATAAATATCAGTGGAGAAAGTGTATTGTTTGATTAGCAGTGGTTAAAAGGAGCAAAATGGTCCACTACATTACCTATACAAGTACTCATTTGTGGCTAAACTGATTCTAGATGCCTGTTCGTTTAAAGTGGGTTACTTGCTCGTTTTGCTAAGCTTTTGGCTGGCAAAGTAGGAGCTTTTGCCGATTATTAAGATGAAGTTGCTCCTTGTTCTGGGATAACGACGATTAAATCTGACGATGTATGCTATTTGTATGGGTACTTTCCTCTCCTAAGCAAAGGTAAAGAGTGTAGCTTTGGTCAACAGAGGACACTTTAAGTTCAGCTGAACCTACTGGTAGCATACCTACAAGAACTGGTTGAACAATTGAAGTTATCCTATACTGCAGAGAGACAACATTGTGCGGTAATTTAGCAGGTGTTTCGTTTAGCCTACGATGCTTAGGGCAAATGAAAATATAGTCGACATGAAATTTTTTATTTTCGAAGCCATACGCAAGTCTATTTTGCGACAAGCACCTTTTGCGAAA
Source organism: Neolewinella persica DSM 23188 (assembly GCF_000373105.1). Classification (GTDB taxonomy): domain Bacteria; phylum Bacteroidota; class Bacteroidia; order Chitinophagales; family Saprospiraceae; genus Neolewinella; species Neolewinella persica. The sequence continues at coordinate 20,392 of NZ_KB890464.1, forward strand.
GCCAGAGATTTAAAGGTGTTGGCTGTTGGGCTAATGCCCTCATTGAGCACCGTAGTTTTTCTATTTTCGGTCTTTTTTTGTTTATTCTTTCCACTTTCGGGGATTGCTCAAAGGACCATAATTCTAACCGAAAATGAGGGCGACGCGCTGATTAGTCCAGACAGAAAAGCATTTGGAGGCCCTTACAGTCAAGGTTACAGCCATGATTTTAATCTAGGTACAAGTGTTAGTGGTTGCGAGCGCATTGTTTCTGTTCAAGTACAAATAACCGATATAGTTTATACGTCAAATATTCCGGCTGGATGTAGCGCGGGGGACCTTTACTACAATCTCTATTATGGCTGTAATCCTGCTACAACTTCAGGCGGCACTTGCCCAGAGACAAATGTTATCGATGCTTTTAATCGACCTCCACCCAGCTTTCCGTATAACCGTACTTTTCCTCGTACGGCTGCCAACGATTTCGACTTCGGCGGTAATTTAAGTGTTGACGTCGTGCCAGTTTTTAGTACTGGCTGCCAGGGTGGTAATGGTAGCAATGCCATCAATCTAGGCTATGTAGCCTACACCTATAATGTAACCATAACAATCGTGACAGAATTAGCTAATTGCACGAGCACGATGGGCGTAACGACGACCGCTCAATCATGCGATGATGGCGACCCTTGCACGGTTAATGATATGGAGACTGTTTTAGATTGTGACAATACCATCATCTGCATTCCATGCGCTGGTACAGCTCCTGCAACCTGCACAGACGTAGTTTCCATTTCTTGTGATGATGGTGATCCTTGTACTGTTAACGACATGGAGACGGTGGAGAATTGCGACAACNCAGTTGTTTGTATTCCCTGTGCCGGTACAGCTCCGGCAGCCTGTACAGANGTNNTTCTTATCGCCTGTGATGACGGTGANCCTTGTACTGNTAACGACATGGANACGGTGGAGAATTGNGACAACNCNNTTGTTTGTATTCCCTGTGCCGGTACAGCTCCGGCAGCCTGTACAGACGTAGTTCTTATCGCCTGTGATGACGGTGACCCTTGTACTGATAACGACATGGAAACGGTGGAGAATTGTGACAATACCATCGTCTGTATTCCATGTGCCGGTACAGCTCCGGCATCTTGTACTGACGTAGTTACACTGCCCTGCGACGATGGTGATCCGTGTACAGAATTCGACGAAGTAACGGTAGAGAATTGTGACAATACTATCATATGTATCCCCTGTGAAGGTATCCCAATGGATTGCGCTTCAGGGATCATAAGTGTAGTTCCCTGTGATGATGGTAACCCCAACACCATCAATGACGAACAGACTATCCTTGATTGTGACGGGACAGTATGTGTCCCCTGTATGGGGACGCCCGTCGATTGTTCTAACGGGGCTACTATTGTCGTGGCCTGTAACGATGGAAATCCCTGTACCGATGGAGATGTTGAGACCATTCTGGACGCTGATGGTACTGTTTGTATTCCTTGTGCCGGTATCCCTCAGGACTGTGCCACTGGTACTACCAGCATCGTAAATTGTGACGATGGAAATCCTGCTACGATCAATGATGTGCGAACTATTCTCGATTGTGATGGCTCGGTTTGTATTCCCTGTATGGGGACCATCGATTGTTCCAGTGGTGCGACCTCCGTTCTCCCTTGCGATGACGGCGATCCTTGTACCAACGGAGATGTTCAGACTGTCCTTGACGCTGATGGCACTATTTGTGTGCCTTGCGCGGGCGTCACACAGGACTGTGCTACTGGAACAACCAGTGTAGTTTCTTGTGATGATGGAGATCCTTCTACGATTAATGACGTACGAACCATTCTTGACTGTGATGGCTCGGTTTGTATTCCCTGTATGGGGACCATCGATTGTTCCAGTGGTGCGACCTCCATTCTTCCTTGCGATGACGGAGACCCTTGTACTAATGGAGATGTTCAGACTGTCCTTGACGCTGATGGGACTATTTGTGTGCCCTGTGCAGGTGTCGTACAGGATTGCGCCACNGGAACGACCAGTGTAGTTACCTGCGATGATGGTAACCCCTTCACCATTAACGATGAACAAACCATTCTGGATTGTAATGGCTCAGTTTGTGTTCCTTGTATGGGGACGCCAGTAGATTGCTCTAATGGAACGACTACCGTCTTGCCTTGCGACGACGGAGATGCCTGCACCGACGGAGACGTCCAGACTGTCCTTGACGCTGATGGCACCATTTGTGTGCC
>NZ_KB890465.1 GCF_000373105.1 Neolewinella persica DSM 23188
AGAACTTAATGCCTCTTAGTGCCTTAATGGTTATACTTTATAGCCTGGTACTTAGTGTAGAACTTAATGCCTCTTAGTGCCTTAATGGTTATACTCCCCCCCCTCCACTAAACCAATATCTCCGCCCCCGCCTCCCGCATCTCCGCCACCGCCCTTTCCACATCTCCTGCTTCCAGTTCCACACCGCGCGTAGCCTCCCGGATCAGTGTAGTTCTGAACCCTTCCTTCAAAGCATCCAAGACGGTGAATTTTACGCAAAAATCAGCGGCAAGACCAAGCACGTGAACCTCTTCAATGCCTCGCGCTCTAAGCCACTCCGCCATACCGGTACTTTTGCGATGACCATTATCAAAAAAGCCACTATAGCTGTCAATTTCAGGATCAGTCCCTTTCTGGAAAACCCTGGTGATCCGGTCAGTATCAAGCTCTGCTACGAATTCGGCGCCCCACGTCTCCTGGACGCAGTGAATGGGCCAAAGTACCTGTGGCAATCCGTGCAAGTCAATCACTTGCCCCGGCTTCCGCCAGGGATGGTTAGCGGCAAAGCTTCCGTGATTGGCAGGGTGCCAGTCTTGTGTCGCCACTACGGTGTGGTAGGCCGGCATTAAGGCATTCGCTATCGGGACGACCTGGTCCCCTTCCGCTACCGGCAGCATGCCCATAGGCATAAAGTCCACCTGAAGATCAACTAGAATGAGGGCTACATTTTGTGCATGCATGGAGGCTTTGCTTTATTGTTAAGCAAAGATAAGGTGTTTCCCTTGCTTCTCAAACCCTTTCTTGCACCTGCGGCCGCGCCCTTAAGTGAAGGAGAGAATGGCTGCCGCACGTACCATTCGCGGCGCTACGCTTGCTCACCCTAATTAATTGGAGTAATCTCAAAGCACGCATTAGGCTCTAATCGGATATCGCCGATCAAACGAGCGCAGTGAGCTTCCTCCTGCGGTAGCCATTCTCTCCCTCCTCAATTCTCTCATTCACCTTTACCAGAACCACCCCACCAGTAAGAACGTAAGGATCAGCAAAATCACGGACTGGTACCGATAATTGAGGTACCACGGAAGGCCAACCAGTTCGGCGGTATCAGCCTCGATGATGCTTCTGCTCCAGGTGTAATTGGCCACCTGTTCTTCTGTTGGTGGAGTAGTGTACAGACTGACAACAAAGTTGACGAGGCCACAAAAGAGGAACAGATAGAAGGTCCGGTGCAGGAAGTGCATCTGGGTAAACCAGTTCTCTACTCCTTTAGTGTCCAGTACCAGGAAAAGGACGCTGATCGCGGCACCGACCATCAGGCTGGTGAATGCTCCCGTACCCGTGGCCCGCTTCCAGAAAAGTCCAAGAATGAAGGCTGCCGCCACCGGCGGCGCAATAAAGCTTAGGACCAGCTGGAGGTATTCCCACAGTGAACTAAAGCGTTCGATTTGCGGTGCCCACAAACAAGCGAGTACCACCAGAATGAGGGTGGAAATCTGCCCAATACGTACCAACTGTTTGCTGGTCAGGTCCGGCTTTAGTTTTGCGGCAAAGTCCATCGTGATGAGGGTGGACGCGGAGTTGAAAGTAGCGGAGACGGAGGACATCATGGCCGCCAGTAATCCAGCAAGCACCAGACCGAGAATACCGTTGGGTAGCATCTGGAAGAGGAGCACCGGATAGGTAGCGTTGGGGCAATCGGCCAGGTTTTGACAAAAGCCACCTTCGGGAAGTTGATAGTTGATATCGGCAATATTAAAGCCATCGGGCATGCCACCCTGTTGTTGCATGTAGATAATGGCTGCGGTACCGGGAAGGACCATAATGAACAACACGGGCAGCTTTAGCAAACCGGCGAAGAGGGCACCCCAGCGGCCGTGGTTCAGGTCTTTGGCACCAAGCACCCGCTGTACCATGAACTGGTTGTTGGCCCAGAAGTAGAAGCCAAGGATGGGGGCACCGAATAAGAGACCGGTCCAGGGCATGAATCCGTCGCCACCGGTTCCGAGGAAGAATTCACTCCAGGTTTGCCCGGTGGGACGAACCAGGGACAGGACTTCATCGGCGCTTCCGGGCTGGTAAACAGCCGTTTCATACACTCTTTCTGCCAGCGGAATATCTGAAAGAGCGGTACCCAATGGATAGCCAGAAGCCGCCACATCAACCTGATTGACATTGGGCAGAGTACCGGCGGCACCCATTTCGTTCAAACCTGCGATCATCGCGTCCCATCCTCCGATCTCTGCGAAGGTGAAGTAGGTGATCAAACAACTACCAATGACCAGCAGAATCGCCTGGATGACTTCCGTCTGAATCACGGAGTTTAGTCCGCCGGGTACGGTATAAGCCGCCGCAGCAAGGGCCAGGATCGATACAATCGCTACGGTAGACAGGTCGGGGAAAAGCAGCTTGAGGATTACCGTGCCAACGTAAAGGCCAGCTGCAGTGTCGAGCATTACGTTGCCGACAATGGTGATAAAGCTGAAGTAATACCGTGAGCGGGCATCGTACCGCCGTTCCAGGAACTCCGGCATGGTGTACACCTTGGATTTGAGGTAGAACGGTAGGAAAAAGATAGCGAAGAAGACCAGAACTACCGCCGCTAACCACTCATAGTTAAAGACCTGAGTATTAGTTTTATAGGCGTCTCCGGCAAGGCCCACCAGCGTAGAGCTGGAAATGTTGGCCGCAAATAAGGAGATGCCGACAATCGGCCAGGTCATGTTCCTGCCTGCCAGGAAATATTCTTCGGAGCTTTTGGCTTTGGCGCTGTAAAGGCCATACCCAACGATGAATACGGCATATACCGCCATCACGATCAAGTCGATCGTTTCTAAATTAAATGTTCCCATAATCGAGCTTCAAGAAAAGATAAAACAAAACAACCGGAAGGGTGAAATTCCGGTACATACATCATACTACTGGCGTAATGTTACGGATTTTCGGGTTAAGGCTGAAAGAAATCCCCTAATTTGCCGCCATGAACAGATTTTTCCTCCTCTCACTGGTCTTTTGCCTGTTATCCTGCGGACAGCCCACACCTTCTGACCCTACGCCACCGGACGCTCAAGGTTCAGTTGAAGTTGCTGATGAACAGGCTGAAGTCGTTCAGGACCTTCCACTCAGTTTAGGCGTGGAATACCTCGTTGAGGTGCCCGCCAAAGCACTGTTGGGGGAGGAGCCAAACTTTGAGGTGTTACATAAGGGAATGGAATGGGCGGAAGGGCCTTTGGTCCTGCCTGATGGCCGCGTGCTTTGTTCCGATGTTCCCCGAAACCACGTTCTCGTCCACGATAAAGGCTACACGGAGGTCTACCTGGATAATTCTGGCTCCGCCCCTAATGATTATTCCAGCGAACCGGGGAGTAATGGGCTTCACCTTGACCAAAACAACAAACTGGTGCTCTGCCAGCATGGTGCCCGAAGGGTAGTCCGGATGGAGGCACCGCTTGATGCACCAGTTGGTCCGTTTACGGTGCTGGCGGATAATTACCGGGGTAAGCGTTTCAACAGCCCCAACGATCTGGTCATCGCTAAAGACGGCAGCATTCTGTTTACGGACCCCATCTATGGACTTCCGGGCCGGGAAAAGAGTCCGCTAAAAGAACTGGATTATTGCGGCGTTTTCCGCATTGACCCATCGGGAACCGTACATCTTTTGAGTAAACAATATTTGCGGCCCAACGGTATTGGTCTCAGCCCGGACAACAAAACCCTTTATGTTGCGGATTCGGACCGTTCGCGCCTTACGTTAACGGCAACACCCATTTTGGATGATACCTTTGCATTGGGTAAACCTGTTTACCTGATTAAAGCGGCTGATCTGGCCGGAAAAGTAAAGGGGTCGACCGATGGCTTGGCCGTTGGCAAAAACGGACGCATATTTGCGACGGCTCCGGGAGGAGTGTGGATTTTGGAACCCGATGGCGAGGTCATCGCCAAAATCACCACCGGCCTTCCCGTAGCAAATGTCGAGCTTGCTCCTGATGAAGACTGGCTTTACATGACAAGTGATTACTACCTGATACGTATAAAACTGAGTTAAAAATGGCCCAATTAAGCGAAGCCGAAATCAATGAAGCTGCCACCGCCATTCGCCGTGGTATGGAGGTTTATGTTCACCGTGAGCACGGAAGAATGCTCATCGCCGACGATCCGGAGAGGAATGTTCGGGCAGACCCGGAAGTTTTTGAAGCCATAATGCAGGATGTTTCCACTGATCCCGACGCCTACATCCATATTGAGCGTATGCCAGCCGCCGATGCGCTACTGGTCATGAAAGACTTTACGGACCGCGTCCGCAATCAGGAATTGTGGCAAGCGCTTACGTATGCGCTCAAGCGCCCGCGCCCATTTCAAACCTTTAAGGGAGAACTGACCAAGTTTCCCAAGAACTACGACAAATGGCGGGAGTACCGCCAGTTGCGCTATCGTGGTTACGTCACCAAGGCGCTAACGCCAGAGTAGGTTTGAGCATTCGTTTTCTTGCAAAGAAAGAAATTGACCTACTCCGGTGGGACGCTTGCGTGGCGGCTGACCCATCCTGCCTGCCCTACGCCCTGAGTTGGTGGCTCGATGCTGCAACTGAAGGGAATTGGGATGGGGTGGTGCTGGATGATTACCGGGTGGTTATGCCCCTGCCAAAAGGTAAGTATTTTGGGCGGTACACGCAGGTGCAAAGACCGTCCTTTACGCAGCAATGTGGCCCCTTCGGCCAGCTGCAACCCGGTGAAGTAAATCAGCTGCTGAAAAATCTTCCCAGCCGCTATCTTTCGTTTAAGCTTCCCTTTACTGATCGGGTGATCCGGGAAGAGGTCCCTACTGGTTTTTCCAGCCGGGAAAGAACCAACTACGTGCTTGATCTAAGTCCTGAATTTACGGCGCTTCACCAAGGTTTTCATAAGGTGCTCCGCCGGAAATTACGACGAAATGGCCCCGCTATCCTGAGCCCCGCTGTGCCGGAGGACATCATCTCACTTTACCGCCAGAGCGCCGGCCAAAAGGCCGGCCTTAAGCCCAAACATTACCGTAAGATTGCCGCCATCATCGGGGCTGCGCAAATAAACGACGCTGCCATCTGTTGCCGGCTTGATGACGATGAAAACGGTTTTCTCGCCGCCGGCTTTTTTCCCTTTTACCGCGGTCGGCTCATCAATACTTTCGCTGCCTCCACCCCCGTCGGTTACGCCAAAGAAGGAATGGCACGTATGATCGTGGAATTGATCAAGACCCACGGTGGCCCAGGAAACCTGCTGGATTTCGAAGGTTCGGATATTCCCGGCGTCGCCGAGTTTTTCCGCAGTTTCGGGCCGGTGGAGCGGAATTACCTGGCGGTGGAGAAGCAAGGGGTGGGGGCGTGGATTGGAAAGGTATAGTGAATGGGTGAATAGCTACCGCACTGCAGTGCTCGCAGCGCTCGTTTGGGTTGGGGTATTCACTCATTCAATTATTCTCCCATTCTCTGCCTCCCCTCCACAAAATAAGTAGTCCGTCCGGCCACCTTTATGACCTTAACTTCCCCACCGGTTTCCGGATCGACGCCACCTTCCTTACGCCAGGTATGCCAAAACCACTCTTCGGGGTAATCCCGGTAATAAGGCGCATTTTCGGTGGCGTAGGTCATCATTTCTATAATCTTTCGGTACACGGCCTGGAGTTGCTCCTGGTCTAAATGGTTAACCCGCGTTGCGGGGTGAAGACGCAATCGGTAGCAGAGATCGTCCACGTAGAGGTTGCCGAGACCAGCTACGATCTTTTGGTTCAGTAGTATGCCTTTGAGCGTAGTTTTGCGGCCGGCCAAGGCGTTTAAAAAGTAATCTTCTTCCAGGTCCAGGGCGTCGGGACCAAGGCCGACCTCCCTGATGTAGGCTTCCCGGTCTTCGAGGTAGAGAATACGGGCAAACTTTCGGGAGTCGTCGAAGCCAAGGGTGTTGCCGTCACTGAAATGGAAAGCGAAGCGTTCGAAGCGTCCACGTTCTTCCGGTTCCTGATAGAGGTTCAGGTCGCCGTTCATGCCGAAGTGGAGGAGGACATCGTGGTCATTGTCCAACTGGGCAAACAGGTATTTGCCCCGACGTATGGAACCGGTGATGGTCCGCCCGGTCAGGGCATCGGCGAACGTTGGACCGTTCATGTTTCGGATGATCTTATCGTCGTGTACGGTCATGGCGGCAATGCGCTGTCCGATAGCGGCGGCATCGAAATAATGCTTAAAGTTGTGGACCTCGGGTAATTCTGGCATGCGAGTAAGGGATAAAGGGAAGGAAAGGGGAGACGTGAGTCAGCGACTCTGGTAGTGCAACCATAATTTTGAGGGAGGGTTCAGAAGATTTTGGACGAGGTAGCCTGCGGCAACGATCGGAAGCGGTGACCTCCGGCTGCGCGGAGAAAAGGAAGCGGCGAAGAAGCGCAGGGGGAAAGGAAGCCCCGCACTGGCACCACAACGGGCTCCTTTTGCTACTTAACCCTCCCTTTGCACCTGCGGCCGCGCCCAAAAAGCGAAGAAGAGAATGGTGGATGAAGGAATAGAGCCCGCTGTCACTACTTATCCCGCTGCGCTTGTTTACCAAGATGAGTGAGCGCTGCGACGCTATCGGGATGCGCGGCGGCCATACTTTCCTACTATAATTCACTCATTCAAGCTTGATGGCGACCAAAAATTGTTTAGGCTTGCTTATTTTGCCGTAGCGCCCTAAGGGCTTCCATCGTGATAAACTAAATAATTTACGTTTGCCCAACCAGGTTACCCGCCGTATCTATGATTTCCTGAAGGAAGTTCCTCCCTTCACCTACGTCGACGACAAAGAGGCGTTGATGCGGGTGGCCGGTAAAGCTGAGGTCGTTTATCTTCCGATAGGTACGGTGGTGTTTAGCCCCGATGAGCGCCCACCCGAACGTTTCTATGTGGTAAAGGAGGGGGCCATTGAATTGCTGAATGTTGTTGGCGAAGCAGAACAACTCGTAGAACGCTGCGGGGAAGGAGACGTTTTTGGTATCCGCCCACTGCTGGCAGAGGACAATTACCGCCTGCTCGCCCGGGCGGCCGAGGAAAGCCTGCTCTATGCCATTAATACAAAAGGTTTCAGAGAATTGCTCGGAGACTATCCCGGTTTGACCCAGTACCTGGCCACCAGTATGGCGTCAGCTAACCGATCCGCTGCGACACCGCCTAAGGTACCCGTGGTTACCGCACCCCTGGTTCTCGGAATGTCCGAACTCCAGGCGGTGCACCGCAATCGGGAGCCGGTGATTTGCCCCGGCACCTTCCGCATTGTTGCGGCCGCCAAACTGATGACGGAGCACAACGTTGGTTCCATTGTCGTGACCGATCGTAGTCAGCACCCGGTGGGCATCATTACCGACCGGGATTTAAGGCAAAAGATTGCCACTGGAATAAAGAGTAACCAGGAACTGGTCGGGGCCATTATGGGAAAGCCTGTGGTTTGTATTGGCGAAAATGTGACGGCGGCAGACGCACAGATAGAAATGATGAAACGGGGAATCAATCACCTCGTACAAACTGAAGATGGAACGGACCAAAGTCCGGTGACCGGGGTTATCAGTAAGCACGATCTGCTGGTGCTGCAAGGCAATAACCCGGCAGTGTTGATTCGAGAGATCGGCCGCGCGAAATCAGCGCTGTACCTCAGAGATTTACGTGGAAGAGGGGAGCAATTGTTGGCTTCTTATCTTGAGAAAGAGGTGAGCATTGCCTTTATTACTTCAGTAATGAAGGAGCTAAATGACGAGGTTATCAGGAAGTGCATCAAGCTGGGATTAGCGCGAATGCAGGCTGATGGTAGGGGGAACCCGCCGGCTTTATTCGATTGGCTGGCCCTGGGCAGCCAGGGCAGGGGAGAGCAACTTCTCCGAACTGACCAAGACAATGCACTCATTTTCGAAGACGTCCCGGAAGCCCGCTACAATACCGTAAAAGACTATTTCCTGCAACTGGCCAACTACGTTACTGAATACCTCCAGGTGGTTGGTTTCGATTATTGTCCCGCAGATATGATGGCCAGTAACCCTAAGTGGTGTCTTCCCGTGAGTAAATGGAAGGAACAGTTTAGCCACTGGATGGCCGAGACCACGGCCGAGAATGTACTCAATACCAGTATTTTCTTTGATTTCCGGGGTGTCTGGGGAGACGGTAGCCTGCCCGATAAACTGACGGCACACATCTTTTCGGAACTTACCGGGCCAAGCCGTCGGTTTTTGGGTTCCCTTGCCCAGGCGGCGATCGATAATCCCAGCCCATTAACCTTTTTTCGAAATTTTATGGTGGAGCGTTCCGGCGAACATAAAGACCAATTTGACCTGAAATCACGCGCTATGCGACCGCTCACCGATGCTGCGCGGGTGCTCATGCTGGAAGCTCGTCAGGGAGGAGTAAACAACACCTTCCGCAGGTTTGAAGCGCTGGCAAAGCTTGAACCACAGAACGCCTCCCTCTACCAGGATGCAGCCGAAGCTTACGAGGTGCTGATCAGGTTGCGTGCCACCATCGGCCTGCGTCGGAATGATTCCGGCCGCTTCCTTAAACCAGAAGAGTTGGGTAAAATTCAGCGCCTGTTGCTCCGCAACAGTTTTACCCCGGTAAAAGACATCCAGACCTTATTGGGAATGCGCTTCCAACTCAATTTTCTGCGCTAATGGAAGGACGGGAATGGTTGGAAGAGCTAAAAAAAATGTTGTCGGGTAGAAAGAAGGACTTCATCGACCCTCAATGGCCTGATTGGTACCGTGACTATGCCACTAAATGTATGTCCAACCGGCGAGACGATGACTTGCCAATACAGCAAGCAACCATTGTCGTAATCGACGCAGAAACCACTGGCCTTGACTTGAAAAATGATACATTAATCAGCCTCGGAGGGCTAAAAATTCTCGGCACCACCATTTTCGTGAATGGTCATTTCGAAGGTTATTTACCGACGCCGGAGAAACAAGAAGATAAGGGGGCGGTCGCCATCCACGGCATTTTACCACATTCTTCCCGCTACACTTATGAATTGGAAGAAGAACTCCTGGTTCGCCTGCTGGCCTTCCTTGGCACAGATGCTATCATTGTCGGACACCATATCGGCTTCGACGTAGAGATGATCAACCAGGCGCTGGCGCGCCAGGGAGGCGGACCGCTGAAAAACAGGGTCATCGATACGGGAAAGATCGCGGAGCGACTTCAACCAGCTGGGTATTGGACGCCGAAGGATAAATTCACGCTGGATAGTCTTGCCAGCCGTTACCGTATCCCCCTTTCTGATCGGCATACTGCCTTGGGCGACGCCTACATCACGGCCGTGCTCTGGTTGAAACTTACGGCCAGGTTAAGGGAGAAAATGAGCCGACCGTTGGTTCTGGGGGACTTTGTTTAAGTAGTCCAAAGTGCAATAGCCTGATAACGCGAATCAAGCGCTAAAATAAGTACTTATCTGTTGAAACAGTCGCGTCAGCAATCAATTATTCTCTCCCTCAATTATTAGCTGAATCCCAAGTCAATTGTAAAGTAAAAGACTCACTTTAGCGCTTGATTCGCGTTGATAGTACCACAAAACCAAAAGGCCAACTACTCCACCCGGTAATAATAATCGCCTTCATATCCTTCATAGCTGCCTTTGAAAAGCAGTTCCCCCTCCTTACCAAGCAGAACCATGAATTCCGCCAGGGTTCTGATGGCCTGACCGTTTACTTCCGAGATGACGAAGCCGACGTTCATATTGGTGGCCTCAATGGGGCTGTTACGGAAAATGGACATAACGTAGACACCACTCTTGGGGAACAGAGAAGCTTCCTGTTCCGTCAGGCTACGAACTTCAAAACCGAGTTGGTGCAACAGATCGTCTTCCTGGTGGCTGACCAGGGCCTTGGTCCGGTTGGCTTTATCGCGGAGCAAGGCGGTGGCGGAGCGTTTTCTCCCGTTGCGGATGTAGGAAACGCGGATCTTTTGTCCGGGGCGGTAGCGGCTGAGTTGTTCCTGCATCTCCGGAGCGGAGCTGATGGCAACACCGTTGAGGGCCGTCATCACGTCGCCGACTTCCAGGCCGGCGCGAAGCGCTGCGCCGTTGGGGGTAAGGTTGGTGATGAGGACGCCAGTAGCCGATTTTAATCCCAATCGTTTCGCCTGGGCGTCATTAACTGCCTGGATATAAACACCGAGCCTGGCACGTTTAACTTCGCCGAATTGCTGCAAGTCCTGAAGTACCCGGCTGGCCAGGTTGCCAGGAATGGCAAAGGCGAAGCCCTCATGCCGTCCGCTGTTGGTCAGAATGGCGGTGTTGATGCCCACCAATTCTCCGTTGGTGTTCACCAGGGCACCGCCGGAGTTGCCGGGGTTAACTGCGGCGTCGGATTGAATGAAACTCTCAATGCGGTCGGCAGCTTCCAGCACGTCAATGCTGCGGCCTTTGGCCGAGACGATGCCCGCCGTAACGGTGGAATTCAGACTGAAAGGGTTGCCTACGGCAAGCACCCATTCTCCAACCCGCAGGCTGTCGCTGTTGCCGAAAGTCAGGGTAGGTAGTTTTCCGCTTGGCCGGATGCGCAGCAAGGCCAGGTCAGTACTTTCATCAACGCCGATGACCTCCGCATCAAACTCTCTTTTATCTTCCATCAGCACCCGGATCCGCTCTGCCCCTTCAATCACGTGGTTGTTGGTGGCAATCAGGCCGTCAGCGTCGATGATGACGCCGGAACCCGTAGTGGTGACGAAGGCATTGGGTTCCACCCTGCTGGTCCTTTGCCCAAAGCAACGGATGGATACCACAGCTGGGGTGACGCCTTCGGCGGCAGCGATGAAATTTGTAGGAGAACTGCTGGTAAAAGTTCGTAACCGAAGATCTTCCAAACGTGGGTTGATCATTCCCTCCGCAGCAGCATTTGAGGGCGCGACCGCAGGTACAAGGAAAAGGTAAGTGCCAGCAACGGTAAGAGCAGCAGTTAGCAGGCAGCAAGTTATCAGGATCAGTAAATCGGTCGGCTTCATAGGCAAAGCTGGTTAACGCTGGTGGATAGGGTAGTGTTGCGTAAGTGTTGCCTTCCACGTGAGAAGAGGGGCGGGAGTTGATGATTACTTCACAGAGTTGTCCTTCATGACGTTGACCAGGTTTGGATTTAGCTATCTTTGCCCCTCAAATTATTTGTCCATGGAAGAGAAACGAGACCCCTTCGACGGTGATTATATCGGCAACATCTTTGGTTGGAAGCTGAGCCTCATCGGCCTGGTCGTCATCTGTCTGCTTTGTGCCACAGTCGCTTATCGCCATTATACCATGGACGTACCAATTGGCTTCGATGATCCGTTCGAAGACCAAAAGGATCGCTTCGCTCCTGCTGGAAAGGCTGATAGAGCCAAGGATACACTGCAGTAAAAAGTGGACAGTAAAGTAATTGGGTAATAGACAACCCGACAACTGACAACCCGACAACCCGACAACCTTTGACCCCCTTCCACAAATACCACGGCGCCGGCAACGACTTTATCCTACTCGATGACCGGGAGGGTAAATTACTGCATCAGTTTGACCAGCCCACGATCGCCCGCTGGTGCGACCGGCATTTCGGCATTGGAGCCGACGGGCTGATGTTATTGCGAAACCACCCCGACTATGATTTCGAGATGGTGTACTACAATTCCGACGGCGCGCCAAGCAGTATGTGCGGCAACGGTGGAAGATGCATCGTCCGCTTCGCGGCAGATATGGGCATTGTTAAGGAGGCTTTTCACTTTCTGGCGGTCGATGGCCCGCACCGGGCTAACCTTCTGCCTAATGGATGGGTCTCTCTCGAAATGCTGGACGTTACGGAGGTATCCCGGCCACAACCGGATGTTTTTGTATTGGATACCGGGTCACCGCATTACATCACCTTTCGGGAAGATGTTGCTGGCATTGATGTTTTTCGAGAGGGAAGGTCGCTGAGAAACTCGGCTCCCTACAAAGAAAAAGGCATCAACATCAATTTCGTCTGTGAAGACGAAGATGGCCTCACCATCTTAACCTACGAACGGGGTGTGGAAGATGAAACCCTCGCCTGCGGCACCGGCGTAACCGCTGCTGCAATTGCCGCCATATTTCGAGCCGGTGTAGCCGACGGCTACTTCCATGTCCCGGTGAAAGCTAAAGGCGGTAACCTTGCCGTTCGCGGACAGTTAACTGAGGGCCGGTTTACTAATCTTTGGCTGGAAGGCCCGGCGGTGCGCGTATTTGGGGGAGAGATGGACTGAAAGACATTTAGGTTTAGCGTTTTAAGTCAGTACGACAGTGGAGGAAGCGCTCGTCGGACGAGCGGTCTCCCCAGCTGACCAGAACCGACCTGACAGAACACAGCCTTCAATCCCAATATTGCACCTGCGGCCCCGCCCTGAAAATCTCCAGGGCCTGTAACGCTCATAAATGGTGACCAGCGTGCATAAAGCAAGCTTCCCGCAAAAGTTATCCTACTAACTTAAAGTAGCAACAAAGCCAAATTATAGCCGTACCTTTGCGCCATTTTTAAGCAAAGTCCCTTTTCCAGGGCAGTGCTATCCTGAGCTTTTAGCTGTTTTCAAACCCCATCGACGCCGCTTGTACCGGACGTAGAACCATTTGATTTTTGTCCCAATGAAAAAGTATCTCAACCTTTTCGACTTCAGCCAAGAAGTAAACTACAAAACGGAAATACTTTCCGGGCTTACGGTCGCACTGGCCCTGGTCCCTGAGGCAGTTGCCTTCGCACTCATCGCCGGGCTTGATCCTTTGATCGGGCTCTACGCTGCTTTTGTAATGGGGCTGGTCACTTCCATCTTCGGTGGCCGCCCGGGCATGATCTCCGGTGCTACCGGCGCAGTGGCTGTAGTCATCGCCGCGTTGGCGATTTCCCATGGTCCTGAATACATCTTTGCCTGCGTTATACTTGCGGGACTACTGCAGGTGCTCGCGGGTGTTCTCAAGTTGGGTAAGCTGATGCGGCTGGTGCCGCATCCCGTAGTATTTGGCTTCGTGAACGGATTGGCCATCATCATTTTTATGGCCCAGCTGCCGCAGTTTCAGAATGCCAGCGGTGATTGGCTGACGGGTTCTTCCCTCTACATCATGCTCGGGTTAGTGGGGCTGACGATGCTGATCATGTGGGGGCTACCTAAATTGACCAAGGCTTTTCCTTCCGGCCTGGCAGGGATTTTAGTCGTGTTTGGTCTGGTGTATTTCTTTCAAATTGATACTAAAACGGTAGGCGACATTGCGCCGATTCAGGGAGATTTCCCCTGGCCTAAAATCCCTCAGGTGCCTTTCACCCTGGAAATGCTGCAAATCATCTTCCCCTATGCACTGATCATGGCGGGCGTTGGTTTGATCGAGAGCCTGCTTACGTTGAACATCATTGATGAAATAACCGAAACACGCGGTCGTGGTAATAAGGAAGCAGTAGCCCAGGGTGCTGCTAATATCCTGTCTGGTTTCACTGGCGGTATGGGCGGTTGTGCCATGATCGGGCAGAGCCTGATCAACATCAGTTCCGGTGCTCGTGCCCGTTTATCCGGCATTGTGGCGGCCATCATGTTACTGGTCTTCATCATGTTTGGCGCCGGCCTCATCGAGCAATTACCGATGGCTGCACTTACCGGAATCATGATTATGGTGGCCATTGGCACCTTTGAATGGGCCTCCCTGCGGACCTTCGGTAAAATGCCCAAATGGGACCTTTTCGTACTCGTTTTGGTTACCCTGATCACCGTATTTCTCCACAACCTGGCCCTGGCGGTACTCATCGGGGTCGTCATTGCCGCGCTTGTTTTTGCCTACGAAAACGCCAAGCGTATCCGTGCCCGGAAGCACGTTGATGCCGACGGTGTCAAGCACTACGAAATTTACGGTCCGCTGTTTTTTGGCTCGGTACAGGTCTTCAGCGAGAAGTTTGACCCACTGAATGACCCGGAAGAGATCATCATCGATTTTATGGAAAGCCGGGTAGTCGATATGTCCGCCATTGAAGCACTTAACCGGATTACTGAACGCTATGCAAAATTGGGTAAAAAGGTACATCTCCGCCACCTTTCCCCGGATTGCCGCAAACGCCTAAATAAAGCCGATGAGATTATCGAGGTGAACGTCATTGAAGACCCTACTTATAAAGTTATGGCTGACTTTGAATAGAAAGGAGAAAGGTAAGAAAGGAGTAAAGGCGGATTCAGGCTTTTTTGCTCCTTTCTTTCTTTTGGCGGGGTCGCAGGTGCAGGAGACAGTTTCGGGAGCAAGGGGCTAAAGTTGGTTTTTTTCTTAGGCGTAGTCTCTTTGTTTGGTGATGACTGCGGTTTCATTTACGGAACGGTAACAAATAAAGTTAATATGATGAGCTAGAAGCGAATCATCGTTCTATCTTTGTGAAAGCGTTGCGCTACTCTCTAAATTTTTTCAGGAGAGCTTTTCCGGGAGATTTTTTCCGGTTACTCGTGAACAACATTGAGCCTGAAAGCGCCAGGCACTAACGAGATCTACAGACCAACATAGTACCAACAAGTGGCGTCTCCCGGCAATTTAAACATTGCCGGGAGCCATTGGTTTTGGTGAGTAGCACCAAACTGTTCTGTTATGAAATTCGGGAAAGCTGCCGATTTAAGTAATATAGACTTTTCCTTTCCTTTAGAACCATTAGCTAATAAGGCTCGGATAGATCGTTACGAACTCGGCGAAGGTGACGGCAGGCCCCGGATCTACATCGGTGCTACCGGCTGGAGCATGAAAGAGTGGGTCGGAACCTGGTACCCCGACAAAACTAAGACCGCTGACTACCTGAAGCATTATGGCCGTCAGTTCAACACTATTGAGTTGAATACCACTCATTACCGTATTCCTTCGGTGGAAATGGTACAGAAATGGTATGACAGTGTACCACAAGACTTTCGCTTCTGTCCCAAGGTGCCGCAAACGATCAGCCATACCAACGATTTCAGTTTAGGTGGTGGCCAGCTTCCCGCCTTTGTGGCTAGTCTGGATGCCATGAAGGAAAAGCTAGGTTGTGTCTTTCTGCAGCTACCTCCTTATTTTGACGCCGCCCGGCTTTCTGTCCTGAATCGGTTTCTGGACCGTTGGCCGCGTATGCTGCCGCTGGCGGTGGAAGTACGTCACGAAAGCTGGTTTTCCGATCCCCATGCTACTGAAGCGCTGATGGATGCGCTGGCTGCCCGGCAGGTTGCTGCAGTGATCACGGATGTAGCTGGCCGTCGGGATGTGCTCCACAACTACGTTACTGCCCCCCGCACCATGATCCGCTTCGTCGGAAACGGCCTGTTGCCCACAGATTTTTCCCGCATGGAAGCCTGGGCTGAGAAGCTGAAAGCCTGGAACCTGCCAGAAACTTACTTCTTTCCCCATCAACCAGACAACCTGCTCTCTCCGGACGCATCCGCCTGGTTTGCCCGCCATCTGGAGACTGCGGGATTTGCGGATACCCGGGGCCCTAGCCGGTGGACGGGGCCGGAACAGATGTCGTTGTTTTAGAGGGATGGCGTCAGGTTGTCCGGCTATCTGGTATAATCCACTACCGTTCTTTGCTTCGCTCACCTTACCTTGCGGGCGCAACTCCACCTTTGAATTGAATTGGAGCAGATCGCACCCGACAACTCGATAACCGATAACCCGACAACTCGATACTCGCCCATGAACAACCCGGTAATCATCCGCGACATCAGCTGGCTTTCCTTCAACCACCGCGTTCTGCAGGAAGCCAAAGACGAAAGCCTGCCCTTATTCGAACGGATTAAATTTTTGGCCATCTACAGTTCGAACCTGGACGAATTTTTTCGGGTCCGTATGGCCAACCATCGTAATTTGCTCAGGGTTGGTAAGAAGACTAAAAAAGAGCTGGACATTACGCCAAAACAGACGGTGCGCACGATCCAACGGATTGTGAACCGTCAGCAGGAGGAGTTCAGCAGGATCTTCGAAAAGAAGATCGTTCCGGAGTTAATTAAGCACGGTATAACCCTCAAGCGGCGCCTTGATCTTGACAAAGACGAACGGGCCTGGGTAGAAAGCTATTTTCACGATAAGATGCTCCCCTTTGTACAACCCGTTTTGTTGGTCAAAGATATGGTTCGGCCGTTTTTGAATAATGCACAACTTTACCTCACGATCCTGATGAAGGAGAAAAAGGGCGGTAAAACTGCCTACGCGGTAGTTAAGATTCCCAGTGACCACCTTCCCCGATTCATTGAGTTACCAAGTCCGGAAGGTAAGCATAACATTATCATGCTCGACGACATTGTCCGGCACTCCATTTCCTGGATGTTTCCCGGCTACGATATCGAGGATACCTTCAGCGTAAAGCTTACGCGTGATGCAGAATTGTACATTGATGATGAGTTCAGCGGAGATCTTCTGGAGAAAATAAAAACCAGCCTGAACCGGCGGCACGTTGGCCCCGCCAGCCGCTTCGTTTATGACCGCACGATGCCAACTGACTTGTTGAGCTACCTCAAAGATACCTTTGACCTGGACAGCCTCGACGTACTCGCAGAAGGCCGCTACCACAACAATTCAGAGTTCTTTGGCTTCCCGGATTTTGGGATGAAGCACCTAAAGAACCCCCCTCAACCACCGCTTGCTTATAAGCCTCTGGAAGAGGTGGATGATTTTTGGGGAGCGATCCGTGCCCGGGACCATTTGCTGCACGTCCCTTACCAGAGCTATGAATCTGTCGTTCGCTTCTTCGAAATCGCGGCCGAGGACCCGGCGGTGACCCACATCAAGATTGTGCAGTATCGTGTGGCCCGTAAAAGCCGGATCATGAAGGCCCTGATGGCTGCGGTAAAAGCAGGTAAGCAGGTCCACGTTTTTATTGAAGTTAAGGCGCGTTTTGACGAGGAGGCCAACCTCAATTGGGGCGAAAAGCTGGAGAATGCAGGCGTTCACGTCAACTATAGCTTTCCCGGCGTAAAGGTGCACAGCAAACTGGCCTACGTGCGGCGGATGGAGGAAGGGCAACCCAGAATTTACAACTACCTCGCCACCGGGAACTTCCACGAGGACACGGCAAAAATTTACAGTGATTTCGGCATTTTTACTGCCGATGAACGCGTGACGACTGAAGTTGGGCACGTCTTCAACTTCCTGGAGAATGTAGAAGACCCTCCGGAGGAGTTTAAGCACTTGCTGGTGGGCCAATTCAACCTCAGAGGTGGGCTGGAAAAGCTGATCAAGTTTGAAATAGAAGAAGCCAAAGCCGGCCGACCGGCCGGTATGACACTGAAGATGAACAGTCTGCAGGATCAGCCAATGATCGACCTGTTGTATAAAGCTTCAGACGCTGGCGTGAAAATCAACCTGATCATTCGCGGTATTTGCTGCCTTGTGCCCGGGCGTAAAGGTATCAGTGAGAACATCCACGGCATCAGTATCGTCGATCGGTACCTGGAGCACGCACGGGTCTTTCATTTTCACCACGCTGGCGAGGACAAGCTTTACCTTAGTTCTGCTGACTTCATGACCCGGAACCTCAGCCACCGAATCGAAACCACCTTCCCGGTATACGATGTCGACATAAAAGATAAAATCATCCACTTCCTGGATATTCAGCTAAAGGACAATACGAAGTCCCGGCTGTTATCTGACCAGCAGGGTAATTCCTACGTGAAGAACAAGAAAGAGACTGTGCGAAGTCAGGTGGCTACTTATGAGTGGTTTTTGGAGCGGTAGGGGGGGCTGCGCCGCTGGTTGCAGGGTCGCTACGCTCCCGGTTGCAGGAGTCGCTACGCTCTAGTTGCAGGGTCGCTACGCTCCCGGTTGCAGG
>NZ_KB890466.1 GCF_000373105.1 Neolewinella persica DSM 23188
ACCCCTGCAACCCCTGCAACCCCTGCAACCCCTGCAACCCCTGCAACCCCTGCAACCCCTGCAACCCCTGCAACCCCTGCAACCCCTGCAACCCCTACCTTTGCCCACTAAATTATACCCTATGCAACCCGTAGCCCTTGTAACCGGAGCTTCCTCCGGTGTCGGAGAAGCTCTTGCCCCCTTGCTGGCCCAACGCGGCTATAAAGTTTACGGCATGAGCCGCCGGGAGGTGGACCTCCCAGGCGTGATAGCACTGCCGGCCGACGTCAGCGACGCAGAGGCCCTGGGCCGTGCCGTCGCACAGTTGATGGAAGAGTCCGGTCGCTTAGATGTCGTACTGCACTGCGCCGGCATCGGCGGTGCCGGCCCGGTGGAGCAGATGCCGGCCGAGCGGGCCAAAAGCATTATCGATACCAATTTTTGGGGCAGCTGGAATATCTGCCAGGCTACTTTGCCACACCTGAGAAAAAGTGACCGTGGCCGCTTATTGCTGGTAGGAAGTATTGCCGGATTTATGGGCATCCCCTTTCGCTCGGCTTACTGTGCGAGTAAAGCTGCCCTTAAAGCGATGACGGATAGTCTCCGGATGGAACTGAAGGGGACCGACCTGCAGGTGGCTTACGTTGCGCCGGGGGATATTGCCACAAATTCAATTGCCACCCAGTACCGCCAGCCAGTCTTTGACCTCGACCCTATCTACCAGGCCCGCTATAAAAAAGCAGATGATGGCATGGCTGAAAACGTGGGCCACGGTATGTCTGCTAACTTCGTCGCAGAAGAGATGTATAAGATCATGGAGAAGGACGAACTGAAACCCTATTACCTCATCGGGGCGTTTGTCCAAAAAGCAAGCGTCAAAGTGAGCCGGTGGCTGCCGGGCAGTTGGTGGGAAAAGGTATTGGGTAAGTATTATAGCTGATTTGTCATGCTTAAGTCAAGGAGTGAGGGGTGCGTAAGCAACGTTATACCATTCATCCAAAAAATACGACGGTTCATCCAACTATGACCGGTGTCCGTGTTGGAACGCCCTAACTTGCTTGGAATTAACCAAGCTTAGAATGACTCCCCACGAAATCAACAGACTTAGTAACCGGTTTTATCCTGAATACCGGTCTTTTGCCCTTAACCTTACCCGCGACGAAGAGTCTGCGGCAGACCTGCTGCAGGAGGCCATATATCTCGTGCTGAAAAATCACGAGCGGTTCACTAAAGGAACGAATCTTCAGGCCTGGATAAAGACCATAATCCGGAATACTTTTATCTCCGGCTACAGAAAAAATAAGCGCCGACAGGAAATAACCGAAGAGCACCTGCATCCAAATGACTGGATGAATAAAACTATTGCTAATAATCCCGCTGAAAGTAGCCTTGGGGCGGAGGAGATTATGAAGCGTATTGAAGCTTTGCCGGAAATATATCGTCGGGCTTTCTTGCTTCATTATAATGGTATTAAATATAAGGACATTGCTGTACTCACAAGCGTTCCGGTTGGTACGGCAAAAAGCCGGGTCTGGACCGCCAGGAATTTATTGCGGGAACAAATAGTACGATAGGCTAGAAGGTTTGTTTTAATGAAAAAAATGATTAACGGGCTTTATTCCTGAATACTAATACTGAAAATAGGGATGATTCCTGTTTTAATTATAAATAATATTTATTTCATTAGCGTTTTATTACCCATTTTACTTCCCAACGGTTGTTTTTCAGACATAATTATCTGATACATTGCGTCAGGTAAATTCATCAGGTCGATATGAGTTGGGCTGGAAGAGAATTGTCCTTCATGGAGCCTATGCCCTGAAGCACTGATCAAGGTGAAGCGAGCGTTGTAGGAGTTTTTGCCGGCATCGTTAGTATTGCAAAGTCACCGGTTGGATTTAGCCGTACGTTAATTTCGAAGTCGCCGCAGGCAAACGTGACCGCTCTGATCCCGGAAAAGCTAATGCTACCATCCTAGTCCTGTTGCTGTAAGCAGAATAAACCAGCTATTACCTGACCTGACGTTGGCGTCAGTAGAGGAATAGTCTTTACGACCTTCCCTTGCACCTGCGGCCCCGCCCAAATACCTGAACTAATGACCTGGCTACTGCAGCAACCACCTCCCGAGTCAGAACGTTAGGTTGAGCAAATGGCAAAACCAAAAGGCGCGAAAGCGAAGGACGAAAAGAAAAACTGGAGGGATCAACTTGCCGCGTTGCGAAGCATCCCACCTTATCTGAAACTCATTTGGGACACCAACCCTGGCCTGGCGGGCGGGAGTATCCTGCTGAGGCTGTTACAGGCGGCATTACCAACGGCTATTCTTTACGTCGGTAAACTCATCATCGACGAAGTACTGCGGCTACTCGAAACACAGGACGGGGCTACCGACCTGCTTTGGAAATTGGTGGCTCTGGAACTGGTCCTGGCCCTGGCCACTGACCTGTTGAGCAGGGCAACCACCCTCATTGATGGGCTATTGACGGACCTGATCTCGAACCGGACGAGTGTGGACATCATGCGCCATGCCGCTACGCTGGACCTCTACCAATTTGAAGACGCCGAGTTCTACGATAAGATGGAGCGGGCCCGCCGGCAGACCGCAGGCCGCGGCGTCCTCATGGCCCAGCTCCTCGCCCAGTTTCAGAGTACAATTACCCTAGTCGTGCTCGGCATCAGTGTCGTGGCGTTTAACCCCTGGTTGATCTTGCTACTGATCGTAGCGGTCATCCCGAGCTTCATCCAGGAGAATTACTTCAACCAACAGAAGTACAGCCTTACCCGCAGCTGGACCCCAGAACGCCGGGAGCTGGATTACCTGCGCTACATCGGTGCCAGTGACGTGACGGCCAAGGAGGTCAAAATATTTGGCCTGGCCGATTTTATCACCAATCGGTTCGATGAGTTGTCCATGAAGTATTACCTCATCAATCGGGACCTTAGCGTTCGCAGAGCCGGTTGGGGTGCTTTTTTTAGCACCATCGGCTCGCTGACCTACTATGGTGCTTACGTACTGATCATAACCCAGACGGTGAACGGGCTGATCACGGTGGGAACGCTGACCTTTCTGGCCGGTGCCTTCCGGCGCATGCAACAGGGACTCAGGAACATCCTCTCCCGGTTCGCCAGTATCGGGGAGAATGCCTTATATCTACAGGACTTGTTCGATTTCTTTGAAATCAAACCAAGGATTGCAGATCAGGGAGCGTCCCTGCCTTTCCCAGAGAAAGTTAAAGAGGGCTGGGTGTTCGAAAACGTTAGTTTCCGGTATCCGGGAGCGGAGCAGTTTGCCATCAAGGATTTGTCTTTTACTCTTCCGGTCGGCACCAGGCTGGCCCTGGTAGGGGAGAACGGAGCTGGAAAGACTACCCTGGTAAAATTACTTGCCCGCCTCTATGAACCTACCTCTGGGCGAATCCTGCTGGACGGTCGTGACTTGCGGCAGTATCGACTGGCAGAATTACGGGACAACGTCGGGGTGATCTTCCAGGACTTCTTTCGTTACCAATTGACGGTACGTGAGAATATTGCCGTTGGCAGAATTGAGGCGATCGATGAGCAGGAACAAATTGAAGAAAGCGCGCGGAAGTCTCTGGCGGCAGACGTAGTGGCAGAGTTGCCCGGTGGATACGACCAATTACTCGGTCGCCGCTTTGCCGGAGCCCAGGACTTGAGTGGGGGGCAATGGCAGAAAATTGCTCTGGCCCGCGCTTACATAAGGGACGCACAATTGTTGATACTCGATGAACCCACAAGTGCATTGGATGCCCGGGCTGAGTACGAAGTATTTCAACGGTTCTCGGACCTGATCCGGGGGAAGTCCGCTGTGCTGATAAGTCACCGGTTTTCCACCGTTAGAATGGCAGATGTTATCCTCTTCCTGGAGTACGGGCAGCGGCTGGAAATGGGGAGCCATGAGGCGCTCATGGAACTTGATGGTCGGTACGCTGAACTTTTCCGATTGCAGGCCCGGGGGTATGAATAATGGGAGAATATTTACTTTAGAGAAAAAATATATACCGGTTCATAGGCCGTTGTGGCCACTTACTTGATAAAAAGGCCCGTTTACTCTTTTGTCGACTTTTTTGTGCGCTGAAACGC
Source organism: Neolewinella persica DSM 23188 (assembly GCF_000373105.1). Taxonomy (GTDB): domain Bacteria; phylum Bacteroidota; class Bacteroidia; order Chitinophagales; family Saprospiraceae; genus Neolewinella; species Neolewinella persica. The sequence goes on from NZ_KB890466.1 coordinate 4,081, forward strand.
CAAAAAAAGGTGTTTTTCGATATTTGTTGTGACTAAACAAACGGACTAACGTCGAAAAAAGCGAAGTGTTCAGATCCACTTTCATCGGCTTAAACGTAAGTCATGTGCGCAGTCTGGTTGCTACTTAGATTGGCTTGTACTATCTTTGTGCATCGGTCAGATTCGTCTGCACTTATTTTTGGCTAAAAAATATTAACATTCACTATGGACAGTGGTGAAGGTTTTACTATTTTGTAGCTTGATTTGAACACAACACAAACACATCTGCCAAAAGGGCTTTACCCTGGTGGATTTTCAGGTCTTCTGATTTTTATAGGAAGACACTTTTTAAGCAACACAAGATGAACAACATATTTACACAATTTTCCAAGGCTAATTATTTTGAACGACCTGGCGGTCGTCACTAATGGTTTAGCTATCCGGTCTCTGTTCTGATAGAGGTCAGGTAGTGGTATTAACCATAGCCTAACCATGCTTTGTTTGGGGCAACCCCTCCAAGGCTAATCTATCATCGCAGGATTTCGACGGCTAGCCACTACTAAGTGACTACCGTTCTCGCTATGGACAGTGGCGACGTATTAATTCTTTCCAGATTCCGATTTAAGAAACAACACAACACAACCACTCAGCGGCTTTGCTTATGAGTGGCGCTTTTTCTCCACTTCCCCTGGAGACTCTTGATAAACAACACATGAACAATCACACACGCGTACGTCAGAAATTGAAATCGCAAGATCATTTTTCTAAGGAGACTCCGAAAGTTTCCCGACAGGCCAGTGGCCTGTTTTCTGCGTTTGTGGCAACTCCACCTATCGACGACATGCAAGTCGGTCTGCCTTTTACATCCCTCTCAGCTATGAACAAGATTTACACAAATATTAACTCTACTCTCATGGGTATTTCATTTACTTCTGCTTCCCTGCGTAATGCCCGTCGTTTACTCGGCGTTCTAGTAGTAGCTTTATTTTTCAGTGCATCTGTATTCGGACAATCCGATGCAGCTGTCGTGCCTGCTACGCCTGATCAGAAGGTCTTTACCTTGTGGGAATACTATGTAGTACCAGAAGGTAAGGTAGGGGCAAAGGATGATTATATTAAGTTTGAGACCAATGGTAAGGCAGGAGACTTTATAGAGTTTAGGGCAACGTTAAACGGTAAGCCCATAAGCAGCCGACTGCCCGTTGGAGAAGACGGCCTTGCCAAATTGTCGGGCCCTGAGTTAGGACTATATGAAGATGTGAAAATTTTAAATGCCGGACGGGTAGTCGGACAGATCGAAGCGTTGATGGTCCAGTCTCGTAGCCTTGGCCACGTTGGAACGGATCGCCCGGTCGCACCAATAGGCGACACTGATGGGGAATACACTGGTCCTGTCTTGGAGGACGCTCCGCAGAATAAGATGACCGGTTGTGTAAATAACAAACTCAGTAACCGTGACTTCGAGTCGGGAATTAGTGGTTGGAACGTAAGCAGCTCGGCCGATGCTTACATCGTTACTTCCGGAACTGCGGGAGAGCACATTTACCAGGGAAATAAAGCACTGAAACTGGAAAACGCAGGCGCTTGGGCCTACCAGGGGTTCGACGTCGGTGCAAATCGCGATTACTGCTTTTCCGTTTACGCAAAGAATCACTCTACAGCCGGGTCTTTCCGTGTAGGGGTCATTTTCATGAACAGCGGTAATACGATTATCGGAGAGCAATGGGATTACGTTACTTACAATTCCGGTTACAACCTGTACAGCTTTGACGGAGTCACCCCTAGCGGCACCCGTCGGGCAGAAATCGAATTTTACCGGGACAACAGTACCAACGCTAACGGCTGGGTTGACCTGGTTTGTTTTGAAGATAAAGGCACGGTAATCGATGGCGGCGATCCTCCCGGCAGTTTCATGGCCAACTGTGCCGATGGCAAAAAGGTGGATATTTATGACAGCGATGCTGACTGTAATGCCAGCCCACAAACCATCGTTAATATTCCTTCCAGCAGCAACGTATACCAGGTGGTGGCTGAAGTAGTATATAAAGGTGTCAACCCGGGGGTAACCACTTCCGTGACGGTTTCTAACGGCGATGAGTACTTGATGGAAAAGGTCAACGTCAATAATTCAGGTAATACCGGGTTCCATATTTACCGGGGCCTTATCCCCCAGGGCGTAAGCTCAGTTTTCCATAATGCACCAAGTGGAAAGTGTTCCAACAACACCCAAAACAACGCAGGCTTACAGAGCCTCGCAGTTTATGCTTTCCGCAACGTTACGGAAGAAGTGGCCAGCTCCGGCGTCTTCACCGGCCTTACGGGCTACAATAGCCTGGCCTCTTTTGACATTCCAGTACCTACGTCATACCTTACCCGTCAGGTGACACTTAAGATTCCTTTCTCGGAAATCACCATGGATGGTCGCTATGTTACCCTCAACGCAAAAGTTGACGGTGTTGTCCTCGGTTCTGATACCTGGACTTTTACTACTTCTAACCAGGATGGTTGCTGCATTGAGATACTTGAGTTCGACGTACCTAACGTTCCTGGTGATGCCACCGTAATCACTGTTGAAGTGGACACGCGTAATGGCATGGGGCCAGGTGGAGTGAACGGTCAGTCTTACACTGTGGCCGGTCTTGCTTATGCAGACATAGAATGCCCCAAAAATGGCGGAGATTGTATCCTTTCCTTCAGCGCTAAGGGTGATTGCGGTCACGAACAGGTACAACTTAAGCTTGACGGTGTGACTGTAGCTACCTATATCCTTTCCACCAACTTCCATACTTATACTTACAATAACTTCACGACCGGTTCGGACGTGGAGCTTCACTTCGTTAATGATGGCACCGTTAGCGGTTGTGATCGTAATGTTTATATCAATAACGTTACGGTTGGAGAAGAAACTTACAACACGGCCTCCAGCGCAACGGTAAGTAATACCTCCTGTAACGACCTTGCTAATGAGGCCCTTTATTGCAACGGCTTCTTCGACTTTGGCGAGCTCTACTGTTTCGAACCTTCCTGTCCGGAAGTGATTGCTTACTGCGGTGATGCACCGTTAACCAAGACTTTGGAAAACTTCTTTGCAACTTGTAACTCGAATCCTGCCCGGGTATTTTACGCCAGCGGCTTGTTCTCCGGAGCCACTGCAAGTAACTACTGGAAAGTAATCGGAAGTTCTACTTTCGAAGAATTCAACGATGGAGCTGCCCGTCTCCAAATGACGGTTGAAAATGTAAGCAATGCTAACCTTACGATGACCTTCGATGTTATTTTTAATGGCCGCACCCAGGCTGCTGCTGCTGGCAGCCCTAAGTTTGGCGTTTGTGTTTCCAGTGCTGTAGCTGACTGGTACTACTATACAGACCTTGCCGGAACCGTTACGGGTAGTAATGGTCTCGCTGGGTTTGAAATGACAGTTTCTCCAATTGGATCAAATATTCAGGTAGGTACTGGTGCAGACCTACTTGGTCCAACGGGCTTTGGTATCTCTGGCTGGTTGGATTATAACATCCTTAGCCAGCCCACTTCAGGAGTCACTGCCAGCAGTGGTGCCGGACTTGATATAAATGCCAAGCTTAGTTCAGACGTATCTCCAAAATTTAACGGCGAGGACACTTGTGGCCCTGTTTGTGAGGATGCAACGACCACCATCTCTGCACAAGGTGCCGGTGGTGTAGAGCCTTACACCTATACCTGGAGCAATAGCCTGGGTAACGGACAAGTTAAAACCGTTAGTCCCGATGTCTCTACCACCTACACCGTTACCATTACAGATGCTAATGGCTGTTCTGATACCGACCAGGTATATATCGAGGTCTACAAAAACTTTACCAACGGAGGCACCATTGCCGCCGATCAGGAAGGCTGCTCTCCTTATGATGCTCACCTCCTTACTAACGTTACCCTGCCTTCGGGCGGAACAGGTAGCGGTACTATTGAGTACATCTGGATGCAAAATACCACCGGAGACTGTACGCCTCCTACCGATGCAGACCTCAACGGTTGGGTACAAATTCCTGGTTCCACCAGTTCGACCTACGACCCCGGTACTTTAACCCAGACCACTTGTTTCATCCGCTGTGCGCGTTATGAAGGATGTACCATCTACCGTGGGGAGTCTAACGTAGTTACCATTGAGGTTACTGACCCAATTATTGTTGATGTACACGTAACGGATGCAGATTGTGATACCAACAACGGTACGGTAACTGCTAACGCCTCCGGTGGTAGTGGTAACTACAACTACCTGTGGAGTAACAATGCTACTACGGCTACCATTGCCGGTCTTGCTCCGGGAACTTATACCGTTACGGTTACGGATGCATCTGATGCAGCATGTTCTGCTTCTGATCAAGGTACCGTTTTATTAAGCCGGGCAGAATGGGACGCAGTCCAGTTAGGGTCAAACGTCGATAATTGTGCAGGTATCTGTAACGGTAGCATCATGTTCGACGCAGACTTTGGTGCTACCGGTGAATTCCGGATCGAGTACACCTTTAATGGTAGTGTGGTGCAAGTACCCGGTACCTTCACTGCAGCATTTTTCATAACCGTTGATGGTCTGTGTGCCGGTACCTACTCCGACATCACCATCATCGGTGTCCATACCGGATGTTCAGCTGTATGGCCTGACGACATCGTTATCAGCGAGCCGGAAGGACCTACCGTGGATGCGGGCGATGATGTGACTATCTGTGATCAGGACGCAACGGTGCTGAGTGCAACTGCCACCAGTTCCCAAACCTGCTCCGAGCCCGGCGTCTCCGATTGTAACCATGAACTGGAAGCACAGGGAGGTTTCGTCGAAGATCCTACTGCTGCTGCCTATTGTGGCAGTGGAATTGGCGCGAAACTATGGACTGCTGGAAACCAGGGGACCTCTTTTGTTACCATCGATTTTCTCGAAGTAGTTCCTGCCGGTACAGAAATTTGTGTAAGCATGAAACTGGAGCATTGTTCCAACACTTCGGCTGGCCAATCCAGTGCTAAAATTCAGGCTTCCAGCCAACCTTCCAGTGGATTTACCAACCTTAAATCTTCGCAAACCTTTACCTCCACCAGCTACCAGGAGTATTGCTATACCCTCACTGCTCCGGCCCGTTACGTTAAAGTAACGGACAATGGCAGTTGTGCTTTCCGCGTGGATTATGTTCGTTTCCAAACGGTTGGGCAAGCTACTAATGCCATTACCTACCAGTGGTCTGGTCCCGGTATCGTAGGCCCTGCCAACCAAATGTCTATTTCCGTAAACCAGTCTGGTACTTACACCGTAACCGTTACGGACTGTGCGGGCGAATGTACCGCTACCGATCAGGTAGAGGTCAGTCTGAACAGCCTCCCAGATCCGGTTTGTGAGAGCAATGTTAATAACGCCGGTTGGGTAATTGAACCTGATTGTGCCGTCACTGTGTGTGCCGGTGATAAGTTGGTACTCAGTGTTAATCCTAATGTTTCGACCGTTTGGTCCGGTCCCAATGGCTTCTCCCTGGTGGGGAATGATGCCCTTATCTCTAACGCTATTACCTCAGCAGAGGCGGGGCAGTATACTGCGACCGTTACTAACGCTGAAGGTTGTTCGGCTTCCACAACCATCACCGTTACGGTTAATTCAATCATCGCTTCTGTAAACGACGAAAGGGTTTGCGAATACGAGGATGCCAGCTTTACGGCAACGGTGACCTCTCCCGGAACCTTTACCTACCTCTGGAGCAACGGTGCCACCTCTAATTCCATTGACGTTGTCCGTGCTCGCCTGGCAGATGCCGGAACTTATTCAGTTACCATCACGGACCAAACCACCGGTTGTACTACCGTTGCGTCCGGTGAACTGACCGTTATTCAGAACTTCACCAATGGTGGAGAAATCGAAGCTAACCAGGATAACTGTGGCCCGCTTGATGCCGCAACCATCACCAGCGTAAGCATGCCTAGTGGTGGTACCGGTACCGGTGCCCCTGAATTCATCTGGTTGAAGTCAACTGGTGATTGTACTCCTCCTACCGTTGACGACTATGGTGACTGGACCCCAATTTCCGGGGCAACCGGCTCCAGCTACGATCCAGGCCTGGTATCTGTTACTACTTGTTACATCCGTTGCGCGCGCTACCCCGGCTGTGAACTTTACCTGGGTGAAAGCAATGTGGTTACCATCACCATTTTTGACGGATTTGAAGTTGAAGTATCCAACAGCACCGTTTGTGCAGGTGAGCCAGCTACCCTGACTACGACCATTACCGATGGCGCTCCGGCCTTTACCTATGCCTGGAGCTCTGGCGAATCTTCCGCCTCCATTACTAAGACACCATTAACTACCACCAGCTACACCGTTACGGTTACTGATGCAAACGGATGTACGGATGTTGCAACTGGTACCATTACGGTTAAGCCACAGCCTGTAGCAGATATCACTGCGGCACCAACGAGTATCTGTTCTGGTGAAACGGTAACCTTTACCGCTAACAGCTCTGGTACTAACGTCGGTGCCACCTTCACCTGGAACTTTGGTGACAATGCCTCCCCGGCTACCGCCACTGGTGCTGGTCCGCATGTTGTAACCTATACTTTACCTGCTGCCCAAAATGGCAACGGAACTGCTTCGGTTGCACTAACGGTTGCGCGCAACGGCTGTGAAGACACCGACCAGCAAACCATCACGATCAAGGACCGTCCGGAAGTAACCGATGTTGCTTCAACGAATCCTACTTGTGGAGCAGACAATGGTACCGTCACTATTTCTTTCGTTGACAACCCCAACCGTACTGGAATCAAGTTCAGCATTGACGGTGGAGTTACCTACCCATACAGTGCCTCTGATAATGCCGGAACGTTTACCATCACCGGTTTGGATGCCGGATCTTATGATCTGTTTGCCATCTGGGGCGCTGATGATTGTCCGGCAGACATCGAAGATGTTACCCTGACTGACGAAAATGGCCCGGATGTTACCGCTAGTAACAACACCAGCATTTGTGTTGGTGGCTCCGTAACCCTGTCTGCTTCCGCAACCGGAGGCACGGGTACCATTACTTATTCCTGGAATCAGGGCGCGGGCGCAGGTGCAAGCGTAGTTGTTATGCCAACGGTTACCACTACTTACACCGTAACTGCTACTGACGCAAATGGCTGTACCGATACCGATCAGGTAATGGTAACTGTTGTTCCTGATCCGGAAGTAACCATCGTTGCTGACGGCTCCGACATTTGTGAAGACGGTGTCGTTTCTATTACAGCTACGCCATCTGACGGACTTGACTGTGATCAGGTCCGCTTCCAGGGTCGCCTCGCAGGTACCACTAACTGGGGACCTGCTGGCTCGGGTACATTTACCCAGGTTGGTCCTGGTCTCGCGCCCGGTGTATACGAATACCGCGCTATCTATGAATGTGACGGTGAAGGTTGTGATGATGCAGCTTCTGATATTATCACGGTTACAATCTTCCCAGATCCGGAAGTCACCATCGTTCTAAGCGATGACATCCTCTGTATTGGTGAAACGGCCACGATTACGGCTACCCCAACCGGAGGAATTGATTGTGGTGAGGTCAGCTACGAGTTTCGTGAAGGAAATTCTGGTGACTGGACCGTTGTCTCCGGTGTAACCGGAAACACCCTCACTACAGATGGTGCCCTCGCCGCAGGAACTTACCAGTACCGCGCGCAGCTTGTCTGTAGTGGTGAAGATTGTAACTCTGACGACTCTAATGTCGTTACGATTACCGTTAAGCCCGATCCAACGGGAACCATTACTCCAAAACTTATCTGTGATGGAGAATCCGCTACGTTAACGGTTATGTCCCCGACTGGCGATACGCCATTCACTTACAACTGGAGCAATGGCGGTGGAACCAATCAGTCCGCTACATTCTCCCCTTCAACTACCACCAGCTACAACGTAACGATCACTGACGGCAATGGCTGCTCAGCAGTTTTGACCGGTACGATAAATGTTACTCCGCTCCCAACTGCAGAAATCACGCCACTTCCTGGCAACGAATGTGTCGGTACGGAGTACACCTTCACCGCAACCAATGCCGGTGCTGGTGCAAGCTACTCCTGGAACTTTGGCGCACTCGCCACCCCAGCAACTGCAACCGGTATTGGCCCGCATACGGTCGTTTACACTACGGCTGATGCTGCAACCATCAATAACACTACGGTCACCCTCACGGTAATTAAAGATGACTGTGAAAACGAAGACACCGAAGTAGTAAATGTCCTTCCTGTACCTACCATCGAGGTCTCTGCCGGAGACCCGACTACCTGTGAGGGTACTGACGGAACACTCGGGATCAACGTAACCTCCGTTGATGCAGGCGGCGCACTCGTTGAACTTAGTATCGATGGTGGCCTGACCTATTCTACCTGTGGCAATGAAGTATTCACCGGCCTCTCTGCTGGCTCTTATACCATCTATGCCCGTTACTGCAACGACGATTGCCCTTACGAGCTCGAAACGGTCACCCTTTCAGATCCTCGGTCTCCTAACGCCAGAATTAATGGTCCTGAAGAAGTTTGTGTAGATGCAAGCGGCACTTCTACGGAAGCAGTTTTCACCGCAGGTAATGCTGGAGCCAATGCAACTTACGAATGGTACTTTGGCGCCGGTGCCACCCCACAAACAGCTACTGGCCGTACACCTGATCCCGTAACTTATGCTACGGCAGGTACCAAAACGGTCACCCTTACGGTCACACGAAATGGTTGTACTGCCGGTGATGAGTTCGTCATTACAGTAAATGAAGCGCCAACGGTAAGCATTACCCCCACCACTATTTGTGCAGAAGAAGATGGAACGCTTAGCGCTTCCGTCTCTGGTGGCGAAGCGCCTTATACCTACGCGTGGAGCAACGGCGGTGGTAACTTGCCCTCTGCTATTTACGATCAGGTAATGGTCACCACCAGCTACACGGTTACAGTAACTGATAATAACGGCTGTAGCACGGTGGCTACGGGTACGATCAACGTAAACCCACTGCCAGTTCCAGACCTCAGCAATGACCTGACCATCTGTGATGGTGAGTCTACAACCCTGAGTGTTGAAAACGTATTCTTCGGCACGGCACCATTCACCTACCAGTGGTGGAATGGTAATGCTCCAGCAACAATCCTGTCTACGACTACGGAACTTACGGTTGGTCCTGCTGACCTCGTTGAAGGTGTTAATAACTTCTTCGTCCGGGTAACTGATGCCAACGGCTGTTTCGAACGTGACGTAGTAATGGTTACTGTAGTTCCAAAGCCAACGGTTACCACCAATGACCCGACCATCTGTTTTGGTGAAACTGCTACGCTTACGGCTGTCGCCGGAGGCGGAAACGGAACCTTCGCTTACGAGTGGAGCACCGGAGCTAATACTGCTTCTATCGACGTTACGCCCAATACTACTACCGATTACACCGTAACGGTAACCAGTACCTATACTACCACTGGTAATGTTAATACCAACTGTACTGCAGAAGCTACTTCTACGGTAACGGTTACTCCACTGCCAGTAGCTGAGATTAATGGCGACACCCCGGTTTGTTCCGAGGAAAGCCTCACCTTCACGGCTACGGATGCCGGCACTGGTGCCAGCTACGTTTGGAACTTCGGCAATAACGCATCGCCTGCTACGGCAACTGGTGCTGGCCCACACAACGTGACCTATACATTGCCTGCTAATCCTGCAGGAAACGGTACTGCTACCGTTAGCCTGACGGTAACAAAAGACAACTGTGTTGAAACGGATGAAGCTACGATCACGATCTACGATCTGCCAGAAGCAACCGTTGCCTCTACTAACCCAACCTGTGGAGACGACAACGGTACAATTACCGTAACCTTCCCGGATAACCCAAGCCGTACCGGTATTGAGTTCAGCATCAACGGTGCTGCCGGACCTTACGTACAAGTAAATGATAATTCAGGTTCTTATACCTTCACTGCTCTTGATGCCGGTAGCTATGACCTCTATACCCGCTGGGGAAATGAGGAATGTCCGGTAGACCTGGAGGATGTAACCTTGAATGACGAAAATGCACCATCTGTTGAAGCGAGCGATGACAAAACCATCTGTGTCGGTGGTTCCGTAACCCTCACTGCTTTGGCAACTGGTGGTACGGGTACAATCTCCTACTCATGGGACAATGGCGCGGGCGCAGGTGCAAGCGTAGTTGTAACACCGGGTATCACAACTGTCTACACCGTTACGGTTTCTGATGCTAACGGCTGTGAAGCTACCGATATGGTAACCATCACCGTCGTTCCTGATCCGCAAGTAACGATCGTTGCTGACGGTACTGACATCTGTGAAGACGGTGTCGTTTCCATTACCGCTACGCCGTCTGACGGACTTGATTGTGAGCAGGTCCGCTTCCAGGGTCGCCTCGCAGGTACTACCAACTGGGGTACTGCTGGATCGGGTACATTTACTCAGATTGGTCCTGGACTCGCCCCTGGCGTTTACGAATACCGCGCTGTCTACGAATGTGCCGGTGAAGGTTGTGATGACGCAGCTTCTGATATTATCACCGTAACGATCACTCCTGATCCTGAGGTAACCATCGCACTTGACGATGATGTACTCTGTCTTGGTGAAACGGCAACGTTCACTGCCACCGTATCCGGTGGCCTTGATTGTGAAAACGTCACCTGGCACCTGCGCTCCGGCGCCCAAGCCTACCAGCAGGTCGCTACTGGAAACACTTACTCGATCCCAACTAACCTTGCCGCCGGTACTTACACCGTTCGAGCAGAATACGTATGTGGAGGCGAAGGCTGTGATGACGATACCTCCAACGAAGTATCCTTCACCGTTAAGCCTGACCCGATTGCTAATGTTGACGACGTCACCATCTGTGACGGTGAGTCTGGTACACTGACGGTAACCACCTCCGTTGGTGATGCACCATTTACCTACGTATGGAGCAACAGCGGAGGCACGGCCAATACCGCTACTTACGGCCCACTTTCTGCTACTACCAGCTACACGGTTATCGTTACCGATGCAAACGGCTGTGTAACGGAAGCTACCGGAACAATTAACGTAACGCCACTACCCGTGGCTGCAATCACCCCGCTGCCTGGCAATGAGTGTGATGGTTCCGAATACGAATTTGTTGCAACTGACGCCGGTGCCGGTGCCGTGTACACATGGAACTTCGGTACAGGTGCTTCACCTGCTACCGCCACTGGAATTGGCCCGCACACGGTTGTGTACACCACGCCAAACGCAAGTACGGACATTAATACTACCGTTACCCTCACTGTTGTCAAAGACGATTGTGAAAACACGGATACGGAAGATGTCAGCGTTCTCGCAGAACCAGAAGTAACGGTAACGGCTACGGCTGATCCTACTACTTGTGGTGGAGACCAAGGTTCTATAACCGTTTCAGTAACCAAGCCTGCCGGTTCAAGTGTTGAGATCAGCCTCGACGGCGGAGCCACTTACGAAACTTGTAACCAAACTACTTTCAGCGGACTTACGGCAGGCACTTACGCTATTACCGTACGCTACTGTAATGATGATTGCCCATACGAAATAGAAACGGTTACCCTTTCTGATCCGCTTTCCCCAACCGCTGAAATCAACGGCCCCGCTGAAATCTGTGTCGATGACAGTGAAACTATAACGGAAGCTGTTTTCACTGCTACCAACGCTGGCCTGCTGGCGACCTACAGTTGGAACTTTGGCGCCGGTGCTACCCCACAAACTGCAACTGGCCGTACGCCAGGTCCTGTTACCTACGCTACTACAGGCGATAAAACAGTTAACCTTACGGTAACCCGCCTGGGTTGTTCTGATTCTGATGCCTTCACCATCACGGTGAATGAAGCACCAACTGTAAGTATCAATCCCGTCACTATTTGTGCCGAAGAAGATGGTACGCTTAGCGCTTCCGTCTCCGGTGGCGAAGCTCCTTACACTTACGCCTGGAGCAACGGCGGCGGAAACATGGCTTCCGCTACCTACGAAACGGTAATGGTTACTACCGATTACACCGTTACTGTAACCGATGCGAATGGTTGTAGCACAGTAGCTACGGGTACCATCAACGTAAACCCACTACCGGTCCCAGACCTCAGCAATGACCTGACCATCTGTGATGGAGAGTCTACCACGCTGGTCGTAGAGAACGTATTCTTTGGTACGGCACCGTTCACCTACCAGTGGTGGAATGCTACCGACCCGGGTACGATTCTGTCCACTACTACCGAACTGACGGTAGGCCCTGCTGACTTAGTACAAGGTCTCAACAACTTCTTCGTAAGGGTAACAGATGCTAATGGCTGTTTCGAGCGCGATGTTGTGATGGTCACGGTTGCTCCTAATCCCGTTGTTACTGTTGATCCTGAAACCATCTGTTTCGGTGAGACCGCGACGTTGATGGCACAAGCCAGTGGTGGAAACGGTACTTTCGCCTACAAGTGGAGTGCCAACGCTGGCGGCGCTACTACCGCATCAATTGATGTCACCCCTGCTGTAACAACGACTTACAGTGTTACTGTAACCAGTACCTACACTTATCCAGTTGGAGGTGTAGCCAATTGTACGGACGAAACTTCCGTAACGGTTACGGTGAACGAAAACCCTGTGGTTGAGATCACCGATACTGACGATAACAATACTACCTGTTCCGGTGAAGAGGTTACTCTGACGGCAAACACAACGTTGGGTACCGGTCCTTACACCATTGAGTGGACAGTGGATAACGACCCAATGATTGTTTCCAGTGATGTACAACTTGTTGTCACACCTACGGAAACGACCACTTACCGGGTTAAGGTAACCGACGCCAACGGCTGTATGGATACCGATGAAATTACCATCACCGTCGATCCTACGGCTTGTGCTCGTTTGGGTGACTACGTTTGGGAAGACACCAACGGTAACGGTATCAATGATGAGCCGGCATCTGCTGGTGTTGATGGTGTAACCGTTAACCTTAAGGATGCAACAGGAACGGTGATCAATACGACCACAACCATGAACGGAGGACTCTACGAGTTCACCAACCTGGTTCCTGGTGATTACAGTGTACAATTTGTACAGCCTGCTGGCTTCGAATTCACGCAAGACGGTGCAATCGGATCTAACGAGATCAATGACAGTGACGCAGTGGAAAGTGCCAACCCAGCAATGGATGGCATGACCGAAGTTGTCAACCTTGAAGAAGGGGAGAACTACCCTGACCTTGATGCTGGTATCTATCGCCCGGCAAGCCTTGGCGACTTCGTATGGCTTGATACTAATGCTGACGGCATCCAGGATGGCGGCGAGCTTGGTATCCC
>NZ_KB890467.1 GCF_000373105.1 Neolewinella persica DSM 23188
CGTACATCTTTTTGAGACGTGCGTTTTCCTGCTGAAGCTTTTTAAGCTCGCGTTGAGTATCGTCTTCGTCAGTAGCTTTCTCCTTTTTCCAATTGTAAAGCGTAGCTGTACTGATCTGATACTCTCGACACAGGTCGTCGATTTTTGCCCCGGCATCCCATTTGGCCAGGACCTCAAGTTTCTGAGACTTTGTGAATTTACTTTTCCGCATGTTGGCGCGATTTAGAGGGTGAGTAAGATAAGGTTATCTTTCTACTAAATCGTGGTGGCGTCTAATGGGAAGCGTACAGTAGATGGAGCATAGGCCTCCAGCCCGACTGGTTTCCTGCTAAGTCGGGCCTGGACACCAGCTAGGGTAAGGATTAATGGTGAACGACGACTTCGATACGACTTTCCTTTTGTAGGTCAGGCAACTCGTAGACGATCGCCATCGCATCGTCTACGAGTTGCCTGCGGCAGGCCAGGTGAAGACGGATAAGGACAGACTGATGCGGATAAGTTGCGACCCGTTAGCATAAACCGATCGGTTGGGGCAAGCCCTGCTCGTACCAGCGCCTAATTTGTTGGCTGCGTTCGCTTCGCGAACGCGGGATGATGCCAGATAAACCTGTAGGGGGTGGGGCTTGTCCCCACCCCACTGGTGCGTAGTTAGCGGTAAAACAATGGTGGCACGGTTGTCGCTTAGCGGCTTAGTTAAGTGATTGCCCACCTGCCCGGTTTTGATTGCCTTCTGCAATCGTTGAAGGTAATCGCAACCTGATGAATAATATGGAATTATTGGAGGGGAAGTTAAATGCTACTGTAGGCTTTCGTTAGTATGAAATTTTACAGTTTGGCAAGGCTTTAACCAGCTCTTGTAGCTTTTCCTTTGGAATGGGTGTATTTATTAAGCTAAGTGTTTGGAGGTTGGTCAAATTCGATAAACCATCTACATTCGTCAGGCTGCCGTTTTCACTTAGGTCAAGCTCTTGGAGATTGGTCAAATTGGCTAAAACATCTACGTTCGTTAAACTCGAGTTAGAACTAAGGTAAAGCGTTTTAAGATTGGTCAACTTCGCTAAACCATCCACGTTTATTAAACTCAAATTATTACTGAGGTCAAGCGTTTTCAAGGCCGTTAAATCTTCTAAAATATCGACGTTCGTTAAACTCAAATTATAACTAAGGTAAAGCGTTTTAAGATTAGTCAACTTAGCTAAACCATCTACGTTTATTAAACTCGAATTATTTCTGAGGCTAAGCGTTTGCAAGGCCGTTAAATTTTCTAAAATATCGACGTCCATTAAACTCGAACTATTACTGAGGTCAAGCATCTTTAGGGCCGTTAAATTTTCTAAAACCCCGACGTTCGTTAAACTCGAATTATAACTAAGGTAAAGCGTTTTCAATTTGCTCAACTTGGCTAAAGAATCGATGTTCGTTAGACTAGAATTAAAATGTAGGTCAAGCGTTTGTAGTGCCGTCAAATTAGCTAATGCATCTACGTTCGCTAAACTCGAATTGTTACTGAGGTCAAGCGTATGTAGGGATGTTAGATTGGCTAATGCATTGATGTTCGTTAAATTCGAATTATAATGTAGATCAAGTGTTTGCAGGTCCGTTAAATTTGCTAACTCCTCTATGTCTGTTAAACCTAACCCATACGCGTATAATATTTTGAGATTAGGATAATTTCGTAGCATTCGAGACAAAACGCCTAATCTTGTATTACTAATATCCAAAGCCTGAACATCTTTTTTTCTTACACTGCTGAACTCAGTTGCTAATAAAAATTCGCGACCTGTAGTATCTATGAAATAATATTTTTCCCCACGTTTCACTTTTGCAAAACCAAAAAAGTCATCAAATGGATGTGCTTCATTATATTTGAATTCAATTTTAGTTTCCAGTTTTTTATTAATAAAACCAAATTTTATGCCAGACCTAGACTCCTCCGTAGCCACCCCAAACTCCCCCTCATAAAAATAAATTTTATCTAACACCGCCTCTGCTAAGTCCGCCTGCTCCTGAGCTTCCTTTTCTTTTAAGCCTGCTTCTTTGCTAAAATAAAAAGCTACTCCCACCGCCAGCACCGCCGCTGCCAAAAGCCCCATCAAAATGCCATTCAATCGTCGAACCTTCCGCTCTCCCTCCACCGCCATTACCCGAGCATGCTCTTCAGCAACCCGCAACCGTTCCGCTTCTGCTTCTCGCTCCAAATGTAATCGTTCCGTTTCAGCCTCCTCCACCTTCCGAGCCTCCCGGGCCTTCAAAATAGGATCAACCAAACTATCATGACTGACCTCATAATTATACCCACCCCGCTGTAAATTAGGCTCAGCCCGCAGCAAGTGTCCGTCAACCAGAATGCGTAACGTCTCTGGACGAACTCCAAAAATATAAATACGTTCGCTAAACAACATCAACCGACGCCGCTCGAAAATCATTTCATCCTCTACTAAATTTCGGGCTAATAACCGCTGGTCGGGGTCCTCTATTTTTGTCAAAATATCTCGGTAAAATTCGCCAGTAATCATTTTCCTTATCTGCTCCTCAGCAACCCGCTCTCGTTCCACCTCAGCCTCCCGTTCCAACCGCAGCCGTTCAGTCTCCGCTTCATCCACCTCCCGCTCCCCCCGCGCCTCCAAAATAGGATCCACCAAACTATCATGGCTGACTTCGTAGTTGTACCCACCCTTCAAATCAGGCTCAGCACGAAGCAAGTGGCCGTCTACAAGGATGCGTAGTGTATCCGGGCTCACGCCATAGTCGTAGATCTGCCCGCTGAACAGGCTGAGGCGGCGGCGCGCCTGCGCATAGATCAGTTCATTCTCCACCAGCTTCCGGGCAATGAGCCGCTGGTCAGGGTCTTCGATCTCCGCCAGCTTGTCCTGGTAAAACTGGGCGGTGATCATCTTCAGGTCACCCATCAGTGCAGGAGTGACGGTACGCTCTTTCTTGCCCGCGAGGCGGCGATCCAGCGCATCGCAGATCACCTGCAGTTGGGTACTTTCGATACCACCTTCACCTTTGGAAAGGTAGGTGATGATCGCATCCCGGACGGCAGGTTCGTAACTGAAGGGGGCCGTTGAAAACGCTCCTTTATGTGCAGCTGGGGCTTCGATGGCCCGGATGGCTTCGTCCCGGTCCAGGTGCTTGAGTTCAAACCAGTTTTTACTGATCGTTGGCAGGTAGTCGGCCAGGCTACCCAGCAGGTGCATGCGGTCTTCCCGGATGGCGGTGACTACGTGTACGCGAAGTCCGCGGAGGAGGTGTTGCTTCTCCCGGTCGGTGAAGGGGGCATCATCGCCTTCGTAGAGGCCCAGCATGTCCCAATAACGTTGCGGTAATCGGGTATGCAGCACTTCGGCCAGCTCGCGGCGAAAAGCTAGTTGCTGTGCTGGGGTATAGGTAAACAGTTCCTCAAATTGGTCGAAAACGAGGAGAATGGTTGGTGGTTCTTCGTCTTCCTTTAGTGTGGTCAGCTGAGTCAGTTGTAATTCTTTCAGGCTCCGCCAGATGCTATTGTCTACTGGGAGTATCTCTTTCAGGAAAGCTGGGGCGGGGACTGCATCAACTTTCTCCAGGTTAAGCCGGACTGTTTCTGCTGGCGATATAGCGCCCTCAGAATCTGCCGCGCCTAAACGGATTTCCACCGGTAGAAAACCGCCTTCTTTTCGTAGTATAGGGAGTATGCCTGCTTTGAGCAGGGAACTCTTACCAACACCGGACCTCGCGTGTAGCACCACAAGGTTCTCCTGCCCGATGAGCCGATACAAGGCCTTCGCAGAGGCCTCCCGGCCAAAGAAGATGTTTGCCTGGGCCTCGGTGAAGGGCTGTGGGCCCGGATATCTGCTCAGCTTGCTCATAGGCGGATACCGAGTTGTGGAGCTTCCGCTTCCAGGCGATCAATGAGCTGCAGCAGGGCGTGAGAAATTTGGTTGTTTTCCAGGGTCTTGTCTTCCTGACTAATAATCCCTCCAATTTCCTTGTCTTCGAGCGTTCGTAAGCGCCCCCGAAGTTGGATGATCTGTAACATCAGGTCCTTACCCGCTGCTTTTGCCTGTTTTATCGTTTGTTGCATCAGGTCCAAACAGGGTGCAATTTCAACCCTGCCCACCTTCTCCCGGAGCTGATCGGTGATCTTCTCCCCTACCCCTTGCGAGCTTTCGGGATCACGTAATAAACCCCGGTCAGCGCAGCGCTTCGCCAGCTCGCCAAGAAAACCAGAGATGTCGTCGTTGATCAGACGGATGCCATACTGTTCCTGCCAACTTTCTTTGATGTCGTCGGCGACTTTTGGCATGGTTGCATACTTGCTCTTGCGGCTTTCGTGCTGCTTCAGCACGCGGAGAAAGAGGTGCATACGCCAGTCGTCGGGCGGCATGCCCAGGAAAAGGAAGCAGTCGGCCGATAAGATGTTTTCCTTCAGCAATGTCGACATACTGTTGCCCCGGAAGGTGCTTTGCATGTAGTCGAAAAAGTCATCGTAAGTGAGCACCAACGAATTGCGTTGCTCGAGGTCGCCGACCATGTTGTAGATCAAGGGCTCGGACTTGGTGGGCAACTGACCGTTGCGGTCAGGTTCATTGCGGATGTAAGCCTCAAAGCGATAGTGCAGGTTTTGGTCGGTAAATGCCTGGGCCAGGTGGCGGTCTGGCGTTAAGGACAAATAGAGGTGGGCGTTGATGCGGGCCAGTTGTTCCAGGGACGTGCGAGCAGTCTCAGCCTCTCCGGCGTAGAACTGCGTCACCGCTTCGTAGGCCACCCAGTCGTCGCCATTGTTGCGCAAATGGTACCAGCCGTTTTCCCTTACCCGTACGCCGAGCTCCAGGGCGTGTTCCCGCATAAAATTCCCAAGGCGTGTGCTCTGGCTGCGACCATCACTGGAGGCGGAGTAAAATTCCGGGCCGATGCAGATGACGCATTTATCCTGTTCAATGCCGCGCAACAGCGCGTTCCATTGCAGCTCTGAAAGGAATTCATTGGTCATTATGGGGGTGGGTTCTATCCGCCACAATCTAAGATATAATTGTTAAAGTATTGGTGCTTGGCCAGGAGCGGGTTTTGGCGGGGCCGCAGGTGCAAGGAAAGGGTAAAAGGAGCAAAGTCGGGCCACCTACAGTCCCGAAGGGACCCCTCGCGAATAGTTGGCAGAAGCACGGCTAACTATGAAGTTCTGACTTAGCCCCTCCACCTTGCTCCTCCAACCTCCCTTGCACCCGCGACCGCGCCTTATTTGGAACTAAAAATATGTCCCAAATTGCGCCTCTCCCCCGGCCCCTTTCGCTGCGCGGCTTCTACGTAGACGTTTACTCCGTCTACTCCGAGGTCCCCGGAAGAGGGGTGACCCAAGCATTAATAGTTTTAGGTAAAATGAGGGAAGGAATAAAGCTTCAATCTAAAGTAAATACTACTATTAAAGCTACTTGATTAGGTACAGCAAGGCGGTAGTAGTTTCCCTCTCCCTGGAATTGGATAGGCTAAAAATCGTTAATTCTTGCCAAAAAACATTGTCGAAGGGTCATCCCTCTCCGGGGGAGAGGCGACTTAGGGCCCGCTAAATTTCAAATTCAAATTCGGAAAGGCCTAATACAGGCCAGTTCTTTGCAAATGATGAGTTCTCCCTCCCTACCTTATCCACTTCACTATTCAGGTGAGGACACCCTCAACCATCCACGCATCAAAGCCAGGACTGCCCGCTCAACTCCATCAGCCCGATATAAGCTAAGGTCTGCTGGTACTCCGCCTGGGCGAGACGGCGCTCGATCTCCAGTCGTTGCAGCCGGACCTGCCGGAGTTCGAACTGATTGATGTAGCCGTTACGATAGAGTTCATCTGCCAATGCGAAGTTTTCTTCCGAAAGCGCAAGGTTTTCCTGCTCTAACCGAGCCTGGGCAACGTAGTACTCGTACTGTTGGTAATTCAGGTATAATTCGTTCTTAGTAGAAAGAGAAGCCTGATCGTAGCCTAGCTTTGCTACCGTTGCGCTGAATTTGGCTATTTCAATGCTGCGGTCTACCCGGTTACCATCAAAAATATTGAAGCTGGCGTTTACACCAATGAACGGACCATAAGACCGGTTGCTGAGCAAAAAGCCGGAATTGGAACGCAGATAGCCGAAGTTAACACCTGAAGTCAGGCCAATTTGTGGCCGGCGTTCCGTTTCCGCAAGCGCAATATCCCGCTCGGCGATAGCAACTTCCTTAGCCGCGAGCCTGATGCCAGGGTTACTGCTGAGGGCAAGTTCGGTCCATTCCTCGTACGGCAGGACTTCTCCCAACGGCAGGAAGGCCGTATCCACCGAAAAAGGAGTGGCGGAGCTCCGGTTTAAGTCCCGGTTCAGGCCGCCGGCGATGATGTCGTACTGCAGCAAAGCCAACTGCCGGGAATTGGTAAGTTCATTAAAGTCGGTCTTAGCTTGCAGGACGTCCAAACGGGTAGCGGAGCCAATCTTCAGCTTCGCCTCCGTCAGTTCCAATAGGTCTTTAAGATACGTCAGGTCCTCTTCGATAATGTCTACCAGCCGCTCCTGCAGGACCAACTCCTGATATGCGCGGGATACAGAAGCTACTAGTTCCTGTGCCTCTTGCCGCCGGGCCAGGGTGGTCAATTCGTATTCGTCCAGCAACCGGTCACGGCGCAGGTACATTCCTTTTCCGTCATAAATTGTCCAATCGGCGCGCACGCCGGCGTTGAACCGCAGGTCGGTTCCACCGACAATCTTGTTCTCCCGTCCGTCGAGGAAGGTCTGGGTAGCGTTGTCGAGGGTAAACACCCCACTGCCTTGCGCAGTAACTGAGGGTAGCATACCGGCTGCCCCGGGCCCTGTATTCACTTTGGCAGCAGCTATGCGCGCATCAGCAGTAAGTAGCCCCAGGTTCTCCCTCATGCTGATTTTTACGGCATCTTCCAGGCTCAGATACTGAGCCTTTAGTGCCGGCATGAATAGGGAAACGATTGCCGCTACCTGAAAAAATTTGCGCGTTAAACGTCTGAGGTTCGGTATCATAACGTTTGGGTTTCTGCCGCTTTTTTGCGGGAAATCAGTAAATACATGGAGGGGATGAGGTAGAGGGTCAGTAACAGAGAGAAAAGCAACCCGCCGATGATCGCCACACCCATGGGAATCCTGGAAGTGGAAGCGGAGCCCAGGGCCAGGGCAATGGGCAGGGTACCCAGTACGGTGGCCAGTGAAGTCATTAATATCGGACGTAACCGTGAAGCGGAAGCGACGAGGATAGCCTCTCTTTTAGAACCTGCGGTGGCTAACTGCTGATTGGCAAATTCCACAATCAGGATGCCGTTTTTGGTCACAATGCCGATCAGAACAATGATGCCGATCTGGGAAAAGATGTTCAACGTATGTCCGTAAAGATGAAGGCTGAGTAATGCTCCAAGAATAGCTAACGGTACCGTAACCATAATTATAATGGGGTCTACGTAAGATTCAAACTGGGCAGCAAGCGTAAGGAATACGAGGATCAGGGCAAGTCCAAAGGCGAAGAGCAGGCCGCTGGAGCTTTCTTCCAGTTCTTTAGAGCTTCCGGAAAGCGAGGTAGTGAACGACTCGTCCAGCAGCTCGTCGGCGATCTTGTCCATTTCAGCAATGCCCATACCGATGGTGTATCCGTCGTTCAAGCCCGCGTTGATCGTTGCGGAAACGTAGCGGTTGTAGCGGAAGAGTTGAGGTGGAGAAGAAGTCTCTTCCAGGTTAACCACTTCTGAAAGCTTTACCAGGCGGCCGTTATCGGCCCTGACGTTAGACATCGTAAGATCCAGCGGCTCGTCCCGGTAAGTTCTTCCTGCTTCACCAATTACTTCGTATTGCTTTCCATCACGAATGAAGTACCCGTAGCGTTGCCCTGCAAAAAAGAGTTGCAGGGTACTGGCTACATCCCGGACGGATACGCCCAGCGTTCTCGCTTTTTCCCGGTTGATGGTAACCGTCAACTCTGGTTTCGTGAATTTGAGGTTTATGTCAACTACACTAAAGGCAGGGTTCTCCTCGGCACTTTTGATAAATCCGGGGATAACTTCTTTCAGTTTATCCAGGGTGGGCGCTTGCAGGACGTACTGTACCGGAAGGCCGCCCAGCGACCTGGAGACTTCGATGGTCTGTGGCTGAATCGCGAAAGCGCGGGCAAAGTTTTTCCCGGTAAGTAGCGGCGCAATGCTACTGGCAATTTCCTGTTGGGATCGATCCCGTTCTCCAGGTCTGGTCAGGTTGGTGAAAACAAAGCCAGAATTTACGGAAGTAGAAGAACCAAAGCCCGGGGAAGTAACCGAAATGTAGGCCTGCACCTCCGGTATGGTATCCAGAATGGCCAGCAGCTCCAGCATATACTCATCCATCAACTCATAGCTTGTCCCTTCCGGTGCCGTAGCGAATACCCGGAAGGCCCCCTTGTCTTCCATCGGTGCCAGTTCGCTGGGGATGGTCTGAGCCACGAAGTAAATTCCGACGAAGGCGGCCAGAATAACCAAGGGAGAAATCCACTTCACCCGCAGGTACCCCGCCAGGCTCGAACGGTACAACCTCGTCATTCCCACAAAGAATCGTTCGGTAACCCGGTAAAAAGCATTGTGCTTCTCTCGTTTCTTCAACATCCGTGACGATAGCATTGGGGTTAGGGTCAGGGAAACAAAAGTGGAAATAACGATGGCTCCACCGACAACGAAGCCAAATTCCCGGAAAAGCCGGCCCGATAAGCCAGAGAGGAAGATGACCGGCATAAAAACGGCGATCAGGGTAACGGAAGTAGCGATGATGGCAAAGAAAATCTCCTGGGCACCCTGGTGGGCAGCTTTCATCGGATCCATCCCTTCTTCGATCTTCTGATAAATATTCTCGAGCATTACGATGGCATCATCCACCACCAGGCCAGTAGATAATACGACCCCAAGCAAAGTCAGGATGTTAATGGAGTAGTCCATTACGTACAAGACAAAAAAGGCACCGAGCAGGGAGATCGGCATCACGATAACGGGGATAATCGTTGTCCGCCAATCACGCAGAAAAGCGAAAATGACCAGCACGACGAGCCCAAAGGCAATGAAGATGGTGTTCTGAACTTCTTCAATTGCCGCCCTGATGGGCTCGGTATTATCGAAAGCGTAACCGACCTTAATATCATCAGGCAGCTCTTTTTCAATTCGCTTTACTCTTTCATAAATGTCGTCAGCAATTTCAATGTAGTTGGCTCCCGGTTGGGGCGTTATGGCTACACCCACCATGGGGATGATGCCTTTTCCGCGCAGCAGGGTTCTTTTGTTCAGGGCTTCGATTCTTGCTTCTCCAACGTCTTTCAGGCGAATAATTCTACCCTCTTTCTCCGTAATAATGAGATCGTTAAACTGCTCCGCCGTTTCAAGCCGGCCGAAAGTCCTGATGGTTAGTTCCTGGCGGTAGCCTTCAATCTTACCCGTCGGTAGTTCCACATTCTCCCGGCTGAGCGCGTCGCGAATGTCCGTGGGAGCAATCTGGAGCGCGGCCATTTTACCGGGGTCAAGGTTCAGCCGCATTGAGAACACTTTTGAGCCCCAAATGCGGATATTGGCAATGCCTTTGACGGTTTGCAGCCGTTCCTTGAACAGTTTATCGGCCATATCGGTAAGGTCCAGCAAGGAGCGGTTGTTGGACTGTATCGTCAGCGCCATTATGGTGGTGGCGTCGGCGTCGGCCTTGTTGACAATTGGGGGTTCCACATCGGGCGGCAGGGAACGGATGGACCGGGAGACACGGTCTCTGACGTCGTTGGCGGCGGCCTCCAGGTCTACATCCAGCTCAAACTCAACGGTAACCGTTGAGCGGCCATCGGAGCTCACCGAGGATATGGTACGAATTCCCGAGATACCGTTAATGCTTTCTTCCAGGGGCTCCGTGATCTGGGACTCCATTACGTCAGCGTTAGCACCGGGGTAATTGGCGACCACAGAGATGATCGGCGGATCTACGGAAGGATATTCCCTTACCCCCAGGTAAGTGAATCCAATAAAGCCGAAGATGATGATGACAATCGACAGAACGGAAGAAAGGACCGGCCGTTCAATATTTAGTGAGGAGAGATTCATTACCGCGCTTCTTTTAGTTTGGCCTGAACCTTCATGCCGTCCGTTGCTCCCAGAATGCCGGTCACCAAAACGGAATCCCGTTCGCTGATGCCGCCAAGAATCTGCACCGAACTAGGGGTACGCATCCCGACTTCTACCGGCCGGGATTTAACGACACCGTTTTCTACTACCAGCACTTTCTGTCCTTCCAAAACAGGGATGATGGCTTCTGCGGGTATGAGTAAAGAACCTCCTTCGCTTTCAAGGTCATAATGAACCTCCGCATATCCCCCGGGAAGGAAAAGACTTTTCTTGTTTTCCAGCCGACAGCGCATTCGTAACGACCGGTTGTTCTCATCCAACGTAGAAGAGACCAGATAAACCGTTGCGCGGAAGGTGTCCTTGCTGGCTGGAATTGTAAAGGAAACATTAGTGCCGGTGGTCACACTGCCCGCCAGCTTCTCCGGAACAAAGAATTCCAGTTTGATGGGGTCCAGTCGGTGTAACTCGGCCATGCCCGTTCCCGGAGAAACATAAGCACCTTCGCTCATCATTTTAATCCCTATCCTTCCGGAGAAAGGTGCATAAATATTCGTTTTGGCAATCTGTGCCTCCATCACCGAGATATCGGCTTCGATTATTTTGACTGTGTTCCTTAATCTGTCGACCTCTTCCGTTCTGATGGCTTGCAGTTCGCCCAGCTTTTCGGCGCGGGCCAATTCTCTTTTTGCATACTCCAACTCCACCGCAAGTTTTTGCTTTTGGGCCTGTAGTTCTGCATCATTGAGTTTGGCAAGCAAAGCTCCTTTGCGTTTGTAGGCTCCTTCTGTAAAGTATAGGTGCTTGAGGTATCCAGCCGTTTCGGATGAAATCTGTACCTGATCTTCTGCGATAAAAGTACCCGTAGCATTTGATTGCTGACGAAGGTTAGACTTTTCCGGCAAGATCACTTCTGCCACCAGGGTGGTCGGACCTTTTTTAGCGGCCTCAGGAGTCGTCTTCTCCTCTTCGCCACAAGAGACCAGCAGCAGGCTTCCAATGCAAACCAGCAGTAAGTGAATTATTCTCATCGTCATTATTCAGCCTTTTTTAAAACCAGCGCTCACCTGTTTGAAGAAAAGTGGCCCGTCAAGCGCGCAAAACTATCCAATTTTTAGGTTTCGAATACTTATTCGAATAAAAAACGAAGATGCGTCGGCAGTAGTGGATCTTTTCAACACGCAAACTGACGGTAGTTGTAAGAACGGTCGTCAGTCATAGTAGGAGGAAACCAAGATAACGGCTTTTGTTCGGTGGTTTGGTGATAATAAAAGTTTGTTCCAATTGTACGATGATAATTTTGGCATAAGGCTTCCGGGCGCAGCGCCTCTTAATTGGATAATCGATGGTGACGGACCAGTAATTCTGACTACCTTATTCGTTGTGGAATTAATGCCCCTTATAAAGGTCTTACCTACTCTGCCCTGCTTCTCAACTTTCCTGGCACCTGCGGCCGCGCCATAAAAGCAATAACCGAACTGACCACCAAAGCAAACAGTCATAAAAAAGCGTAAACATTGTATAAAGATCAGATTGTCTAGCTTTTAGTACCCCCTATTATTGGCAAATCCAATAAATAAGGCACCTTGTACCCCTCTTTGTACCCCTTCCTTGTATATGGATATAGCCAGGTAAGTATCACCTTGTGACTTCATAATCTAAGAATTGTTTTTCAGCACACACGTAATCTCTAAAATAGATTGACCTTGAAATTTTTACCCGCATTATTTGCGACCCTACTACTATGTGGAGGGTTGCATGCCCAATCTAATTTCTTTACTCCAGAGAATGGCAAAAATTTGCCTAACCCTGTCGAGACCATAAAGAACATCAATAAGTTAAGTATTCACCGTCTCGATGAGGCCGGGTTGCGAACTTACCTGGCTGATGCTCCGATAGAATTCGGGAGTAACAAACAGCCATTAACGCTTGACATTCCTCTACCAGATGGCCGGGTGGAGACGTTCGGTTTGATGGAGTCAGCTATCCTTTCTCCTGAGGTTGCCGCGCTGCACCCGGAGATCAAGTCTTACACTGGTAACGGATTAACCCACAAGAAAGCCGTCGTACGAATTACCCTGACTTCCGCTGGGTTTCATGCCGTTATCCTTGATTATGATGGTGATGAAGTTTACTTCGACCACTATACTGTTGAAGATAAGGACGTCTATTATAATTACTTTACCAGAGATGCCTTAACTCCCACTGATTTTAGTGGAGGACGCTGTGGAACTGAAGTGGACGAAGAGGACCTTCAAAACTTAGACTTTTCTCCACAGGAGAAGAATAACACCGGAGGTACTTTACGTACTTTTCGACTCACTATGTCCGCCAATAAGGAATTCACCGCCCAGCAAGGCGGCGGAAGTCAGGCAGAGTCATTTGCCAAGATTGTTGAGTATGTTGCAACACTCAACCTTGTATTCCGTAAAGAGTTGAGCGTTCATTTCAACCTGGTAAGTGGTACGAACCTTATATATACCAATGCGACACCGGGGCCTTACTCGAACGATTTGGGCCAGATGCTTGATGAGAACCAGACGAATGTTGATGCCGTAATCGGTAACGAAAATTACGATATTGGCTTTGTGATGGGATACTCCGGGCCAAACTCCGGAGGTGGACTAGCCGCCTTTGGCGTAGTGTGTAATAATAACAGTAAAGCAAAAGGAGCCGGAAACGAAGGCGGAGGGCCTTATGCCCAGGTCTTCTTTGACCAATTAGTGCTACATGAGGTTGGCCATCAGTTTGCCATGAACCACAGTTATAATAGCGTGGTTCCCGTTTGTACAACGCGCAACCCTTCCACCTCCGTAGAACCAGGTGCCGGTGCAACCATTATGAGTTACGGTTTTACCTGTGGGACTGATGATTACTTCACCTCAACAACCATGGGGCCGTTTCTGAACTACCACACTGCGAACTACTCCCAGGCAGATGCCCTTATAAATAGCATTAGCTGCCAGGTGTCCACCACTACTGGTAACAATCCTCCGGTGGTTACAATGCCCAGCGACATAACCATTCCAAAATCCACACCCTTTACCCTTACTGGTAGCGCAAATGCGCCGGAATCGGGCGATTCCTACACTTACAGTTGGGAAGGTATTGACATTGGTACTTCAACTCCTACGACCAGTACGCTGGACGACACGTCACAGCCTCCCTTCTTCCGGTCTTATGAGCCAAGCGCATCGGGAGCAACACGCACCTTCCCGATTCTATCCGCCATTCTTGATGGCTCGAATCAGGCTAAGGGCGATAAACTCCCTTCTGTGACCTTTGCCGCCAATCTTCGGTTGACGGTCCGCGACAACAATGCTGCCGGAGGTGGCCTTTCCTACGGCGGTATGATCGTCAATGTGGACGGTAGCATCGGTCCGTTTCTGGAGACTACCAACCTTGCTGCAACCTATGATGCAGGCACAACTCAAACCATTACCTGGTCGGTAAATGGTACGGATACCGCCACTCCCAACATTAACATTCTGCTTTCTATCGATGGAGGTATGACTTTCCCGATCACCCTTGCTGCCGGAACTGATAATGATGGAATGCAGGATATAGTGCTTCCAAACATTCAAACCAGCACGGCCAGAATAAAAATTGAAGCGGTCGGTAATATCTTTTTTGACATCTCCAACGCAAATTTCAGCATTTCTATTCCGGGGTGTACAGCTGCCAATAGTACTTTCTGCCCCACCAACGCCGTAACGTTCGACCAGGGCGCTGCAGGACTGAACCTGTCGCTACAAAACTCATTTGGGACTGCTGTTTCAGCACATGACTTCAATATCATCGAAGCAAGTCCTACGAGTCAGTTGGCGAACGGAGATACTCAGGGCAGTACCACCTGCCAAACGGCATGGGGCGTGGAAAACTATGAAGTATTTGATTTTACCGTTACCGCGGCAGGGACTTACTCCTTTGCCGCTTCCGGTGCGGCATTTTCGACTTCTTTTGCCGTGTTTCTGGCCGATGGGTATAATCCTGCTACTCCTTGTGCTGGCACCTTTCTGGGTTCCAACACTTCCGGAGCCATCTCTTATCTTTCATCCAGAGATATATCACTGGCCGAATGTACAAATTACAAATTGGTGGCATGGACCATTAATTCAAATTTCGGCGTAAAGAACGTAACCTTTTCGGGCCCCGGCTCCGTGCTTCCGATTGTTACCGCTCCTGCTGATGCGGGCTACACCTACGTAGCCGTAAATAACGCTAACAACCTGATTGCAGCGCAAAGTGCCACCGCTAACTTTACATCCTTAATGGCAGGGAGCTACACAGTATACGGCGCTTCTTATAAGAGCGGAGGCGCTATGTCTCCTGCGAATTCCGATCCAACCACTTGGATCGGCCAAACGATAGCCGCCGTTCAAGCTTCTGATTGTGCGGTCTTTAGCTCCAACACCAAATCGGTAACGGTTAATCCGGTTGCCTGTATGGCACCAATGGTGACCATGCCGACCATTACTCAGCCTACTTGTGCTACCCCAACGGGTACCATCGTAGTAAACGCTAACGGAGCAGGTACACTTGAGTATAGTATTGATAACGGTGCTTCCTGGCAACTATCTAATACCTTTAGTGGCCTTACTGCCGGCAATTACAACATCATTGTTCGCCTCCAGGCGACGCCTGGTTGTATGACACCTTTTGCTTCTAACCCGGTCGTATTAACTGCCGCAACGGGATGCTGTACAGCACCTACGTTTACTGACCCAACAGTTACGCAGCCTACTTGTGCTACGCCAACGGGAACGATCGTAGTTAATGCTTCCGGTACTGGTACCCTTGAGTACAGCTCAGACAATGGTGCTACCTGGCAAGCCTCCAACACATTCAGTGGATTGGCCGCCGGAAGCTACAACCTCTCGGTACGTCTACTGTCTGACCCTACCTGTTCAGCTGCTTATGCTTCCAACCCGGTCGTATTAACTGCCGCAATGGGTTGTTGTACGCCGCCTACCATTACTGACCCAACAGTTACGCAGCCTACTTGTGCTTCACCAACGGGCACCATAGTAGTCAACGCCACGGGTGGTAGTACACTGGAATACAGCGTAGACAACGGTGCAAGCTGGCAAGCGTCCAATACCTTCAGTGGATTAGCCGCCGGCAGCTATAATATCTCGGTGCGTCTACAGTCTGACCCTACCTGTTCAGCTGCTTATGCTTCCAACCCGGTCGTATTAACTGCCGCAATGGATTGTTGTACGCCTCCTGCTATTACGGATCCAACGATTACTCAACCTACCTGTCAAATACCAACTGGTACCATCGTGGTTAATGCCACCGGAACCGGTACGCTGGAATACAGCGTAGACAACGGTACATCCTGGCAGGCATCTAATACCTTTAGTGGTCTTATTGCTGGTGTTTACAACATCGATGTACGTCTGGAAGCAGATCCTACTTGTTTGACCGCTTATGCTTCTAACCCCGTCAGTCTGAACGCGCCAACAGGTTGTGGCGACCAGGCTCCGGTTGCCGTTTGCCAGATAGTCACCGTTAATGCAGATGCTAACTGTATGGCTGAAGCCATGGCCTCCGATTTTGACGGAGGCTCCACTGACCCCGATATGGATATGTTGACCTTTAGCGTTGATCCCGTAGGGCCTTATGGCATTGGAACCACGAATGTTGTCCTTACGGTAAGTGACGGTCAACTAAGTAGTAGTTGTGCCACTCATATTACCGTAAATGACGCAACCGCGCCAGTGGTCTCCTGCACCGAATTCTCGCAAACCTTCTCCGGTGAAGACCAATGTGCTGACTTTATCGGGCAGAATAGCCCCAATGGCATGTTCAACCCAATTGGTAACCTGACCATGTTCAGTGCTGCCGCAGGTGGAGATCGTATCATCACTGCCGACCTTTCGGGCTGTGTGACCGATAACTGCCTTAGCGAGGGCCTACAAGCTGCCTTCGTCGATTCCTACGAAGAAAACCGCGTTGCTGGTTGTTCCGTAGACATCATCAATGTGGTGGTCATCAGAGATGCTGCTGGTAATGAAGCGGCTGATTCCATCTTCTTCCGCCACACCATTATGTATGTTGGCCCCGCGCCTGAAATCACCTGCCCACTTGACTCCCTGATCGATTGTGGTGTCTTCCCCGCGGTCCTTACCGACGAAATCACGGCTACTTCCGGATGTGGTACCCCAACGATTTCCGTTGCGGAAAACCCGGTCATTACCGGAGAACCTAATACGCCAGGTACAACCTATACCTACACGGTTACGGCTACCGACGGTTGTGGCCAAATATCTACCTGCGACCGGGTATTTATCGTACAGGACACTACCGCCCCCATCATTGTCTGTGAAGCGATTACCGTAGCCATCGGTGCCGACGGTACCGCCATGATCGAAAACGGCGACGCCGTTGTTAGCATCACCGATGATTGTGAAGGAACCGTTTCTGGCCCCTTCACCATGGGTGGCCCTACTGCCCGCACCTTCGATTGCTCTTTCGTTGGCACCACCGTCCAGCGGACGGTCGTTGCGACCGACATGAGCGGTAACCGTGGCGAGTGTACTTACGACGTTACGATAGTCGATGAAATTCCCCCAACCCTCGAATGCCCCGCAGAACTGACCGTCTACCTTGACGAAAACGGCGCCGACACCCTGCGCAACAACGAGTGGGACTTTACGGAACTGGACAACTGTGATATGAGCCTGCAGGGCCCACTGGTTGTCGGTGGCCCAACCCAGCGTCAGTTTGACTGTAGCCAAATTG
>NZ_KB890468.1 GCF_000373105.1 Neolewinella persica DSM 23188
AAATAACCATTAAGAACATTCAGGCATTAAGGAAGAAGCCATGGAATACTAAAACCTGATGCCTGAATACTTCCGTAGGCGCTGTCGCAGGTGCTGAAAAAGGGACAAAAGGAGCAAGGAAAGAGAGAAAAGGTGGTTCTCCTTATGCCTTTTTTGCTTTACCTTTTCCAATAGCCTCCTCTCCCGCCCAACGCCGGTACAACAGCACCCCCACCCAGGCCAGTCCGCAACCCAGCAGCGCGCCAGCCAGGATATCCCCGGGGTAATGCTTTCCGACGTAGACCTGCGCCACTGAAATGGCCGCTGCCCACAGGAAAATCCCGATTCGCCAACCTGCGGCATGGTATTGTAGCCAGGTCAGGCTCAGGACCATCGCTACGGCAAAGTGGTTAGTAGCATGATTTGACGGAAAGCTAAAACGGCCACCACAGCCCACCAGAATACGGGCATGGTCCGCTACCGTTGGTTCCGCACAGGGGCGGAGCCGGCCGATCCAGGGCTTTAGGACGGAGGCAGCGAACTGATCCGCCACCGTAAGCACTGCCGCCAGGCAGAGCAGCAACCATAAAGTCCGTTTCCAACCGTAGGCACGGTACAGCAATACCAGCATGACCAGGTATAACGGAATCCAGGTGGTTTTCTCTCGAAAGACAGGGAGGACCACATCAAAAAACGGGTTAGCCAGCGATTGATTGATGAAATCGAAGAGGGTGAGGTCCATGGTTAAAGGTTATCGAGTTGTCGGGTTGCCGAGTTGTCGGGTTGTCGGGTTGTCATCGATCCGGAAAGAACAACCCAGGACAACTCGGATTCCTTAACCGCAAAAGTACGTCAACAAGGTCCGAAACCTTACCTTCGCCCTCCGGGTGCAGCCAGCTGCCTCGCCCAACAGACTAATACTCCAACAGACCAAAATACTAATCCCTTTGCCTTTAAAGAAATCAATTTCCGGCTTCCGCGGCACCATCGGCGGCAAAGCCGGCGACAACCTTACGCCCGAAGACATCGTCGCCAACGTAGCCGGATACGGTGCCTGGCTCCTTAAAAGTGGTGCGCCGGCCAAAGTCGTTATCGGTCGGGATGGCCGGCCCAGCGGGCCGGTAGTCTCCGCCCTCACCGCCGCCACCCTGCAGTGCCTTGGCATCGACGTGATCGACTGCGACTTTGCCACCACGCCCACCGTAGAGATGGCCGTTGTGCAACACCAGGCCGGAGGAGGCATCATCCTCTCCGCCAGTCATAACCCTAAAGAATACAACGCCCTTAAATTGCTGAACAGCAAGGGGGAGTTCATCTCCGCTGCCGCTGGTGCCGACCTGATGGCATTGGCCGCAGCGGGAGACATCACGTACTGCTCCGTCGATGACCTTGGCTCCCTTACCGCCGATGACACCGCCCTGCGGCATCACATCAACGCCGTGCTGAACCACCCACTCGTTGACGTGGCGGCCATCCGCCAGGCTGGCTTCAAGGTGGTCCTAGACGCCGTCAATAGTGTAGGCGCCATCTCCATCCCGCCATTGTGCCGCGAACTCGGCGTAACCTGCGAAGTCATCAACGGTGAACTTAACGGACAATTCACCCACAACCCCGAGCCGCTGCCCCAACACCTCGGGGATCTGATGGACCGCATGAAGGCCGGTGACGCCGACCTGGGTATCGCCGTAGATCCCGACGTAGACCGTCTCGCCCTCATCGGCCCCGGCGGCCGCTGGATCGGAGAAGAATACACCCTGGTCACCGTTGCCGACTACGTGTTGCGCCATACCCCCGGGCCGGTCGTCTCTAACCTTAGCAGCAGTCGTGCAGCAGCAGACATTGCCGCCCATCACGGGCAGGAATACTTCGCCTCCGCCGTGGGGGAAGTCAACGTTGTAGCGAAGATGAAGGAAGTAGGTGCCGCCATCGGCGGCGAGGGCAACGGCGGTATCATTGACCCTAAGCTGCACTACGGCCGTGATTCGCTCATCGGCCTGGCACTGGTCCTCAGCCACCTGGCCACCTCTGGCAAAAGCATCAATGAACTCCGCGATGGGTACGCCCACTACGAAATGATCAAGGACAAAAAAGAAGTAGACAACACCTACGATCTTGACGCCGCCTTCGCCCGCGTTCGCGCCAAATTCCCCGACGTTCGCACCAGCGACATCGACGGTTTGAAACTCGACTTCCCAGACGGGTGGGTCCACCTGCGGGCCTCCAATACGGAGCCCATTGTCCGGGTCTACGCCGAGGCGGGGACTAAGGAACGGGCGCAGGAATTGGCGGACGGGATTAAAGCGGAGCTTTAATTGGAGGTATTAGACTATTGGTGCTATTGGTCTATTGGTACTGTTGGTCTATTAGCACCAAGACAACAATGGGCATCGCTTCTTGAAAGATAGCCGGGTTGCGGTTGGCCTTACCTACACTAAAGTACAGGTCTGTGATACAAAGCTCTAACGAGCTGAACCTTTGCTCGCTACCGCCTATTGCGAAATCTGCCTCCGCCTATTTGACTCTTTGACTATCTGACTCTTTGACTATGAAATACACCTGGCTACTCTTCGATGCCGACAACACCCTCTGGGATTTCAGCGCCGCCGAAGCTTCTGCCCTGGAGCTGACGTTGCGAACGCGCGACATTGACTGGTCCGACGAAGTGCTCGCCCAGTACCGGGTTATCAACCACCGGGCCTGGTCGGACTACGAGCAGGGTTTCTTGCCCAAGGAGCAACTGCGGTCCATCCGTTTCAAACGGTTACTGGAGCACTACCGTCTTGACCATCCTGCGGAAGAACTCTCTTTTGATTATCGGACCTACCTGTCGGAATCAACGCACATGCTCGACGGCGCGATAGCGCTGCTGGACAGTCTGAAGGGTAAGTACAAATTAGGCCTCGTGACCAACGGGCTGAAAGAAGTACAGCGCCCCCGCCTGGCAAACACGGGTTTGGGGGAGTACTTCGAGTTCATCGTTATCTCCGACGAGATTGGTGTGGCGAAGCCACACGCCGGGTTCTGGGACCACGCCTACGCGCAGATGGACGGGGTGGACAAATCCTCCGTCCTCGTCATCGGGGACAACGCCAATGCCGACGTTAAAGGTGCGTTAGATTATGGCTTTGACGCTTGCTGGCTGCGCCATCCCGGTTTTGCGGATCGGAAAAATTTAGGGGAGACTTATCGGATTCGGGATATTCGGGAGCTGGGGGGGATTGTGGGATAGAATTTACAATTTCCGATTCAGGATTTACAATTGAAGATTTATCACTCCAGTCAATCTAATCTATTTCGATGTTCCGCATTTCCATTAGGTCTTCCACACTAAAATTACCATATCCTTCCACCTCGTATTTAGTCTTAAAATCGGCACCATACATCTTTAGGTAACGCAAGGTCTGTTCCCTGCTGTACTTCGTTATCCCATCGCCAAAACCATCTCCGCAGCAATTCAAAGACACATGTGCTGGAGTTCCTTGATCCTTTAGAAAAAAATTAGGATCTGCACCATTTTGCAGTAATTTCCTAACCATCATCCAATTCGAAAACGTAACTGCGGACAACAAACTTGAATTACCCCCAAATTCAATCTTGGCCCCTCTGTCGATTAGCATCTCTACGATGATAGTATCTTGACTATATGACGAATAGTTCAGGACGTCGCTCAGAACTTCTATTTTTTTCGGACTATCCGTAAGTACATACTTCCTTAGGACATATTCAGCAATCCTATGTTTAATACTATCATTTTCGTACCAATCCATACTTAGATCATGCATCGGAGTGATACTTTCAGCGCATGGCCAACAATCCTCGGAAGAAGCTGAGTATCGAGCCTCTAAATCGGCACCATACTCAACCAATGATCGGACCACGCCAAGGTTTTGACTCACTATGGCCCTGGCAAGTGGAGGGGTGTAAGACCCAACATAATCCTTAGTAGCGCAGCCATTTGGTGATAGCCCTTTCGACAGAAGATAATCTAATGTTTCGTCATCCTCTGCTTCAATCAGCACGTCAATCACCCCGCGAAGGCCGTATTTGCTCTCAAAACAAAAGTTCAAATCGACGCCGCTCGCACTCACTATCTCTATATATTTAAAAGCCTTCTGTCTTACGGCATTAAAAAGCAACGTCATCCTTAGCGAATCATTCATCCTCTCAACATACTGATGCTCCTTAATTAGCTTATCGACTAAATAATATTTATCGTTTGCAAATGCCGCAATAAGCAAGTCCGTTTCAAATACGTGGGTCCCGTAAATTAAATCCAAGGACACTGGGACTTCCGAATCTTGGTTCGCCAAACCATCAACTAGAGAATCCAGTTCTGCAACTGTCACACCTGAACTGTTTCCTTCATTTTCAATACCGTCGGCAACAATAAGCTTGTTTTCGGAAAAGAGTGACAGGCTATCTTTTTCTGATTTTTGTTGTGTGGATGTTTTAAGCGATGCTTTTCCGTTATCATTTGCATTGCAGCTAATAAGTAGCAGTGCAAAAAGGAACAGACCAATAGCAACTTCATGTATCCTCATAATTGTAAATATTCGTTCAAGATGACAAACATTTGCTTTTCATACTCTACTGCCACAAAGTACAACGTAAGCGCTAGCAAGTACCCCTCCCTTGCCCTTTAACCATTTCCCTGCACCTGCGGCCCCGCCCCCTTTTAAGTCACGCAGTCAAAAAGTCAGGGAGTCAAACAGTACCTTGCGACCCGACAACTCGACACCCCGACAACTTGAAAAACTGCCCCCATGACCAAAGCCGAGAAAGCCGCCAACATCCACCTCATTCTGGACGACCTCTACCCTACCGTCCCGATTCCGTTAGATCATACCGATCCGTACACCTTATTGGTGGCGGTGCTGCTGTCGGCTCAATGCACCGACGTTAGGGTCAACCAGGTAACGCCACACCTCTGGGAGGTAACCGACAAACCGGAGGAGATGATGCACGTTGATGTGGAGGAAATCCGGCAGATTATTCGTCCCTGTGGCTTGTCTCCACGCAAGAGTAAAGCCATCAAGGAGCTGAGTAGAATCATCACCGAAGAGCATAGCGGCGTGGTGCCGCAAGACTGGGATGCCCTCGAAGCCCTGCCCGGAGTGGGCCATAAAACTGCGGCGGTAGTGATGAGCCAGGCGTTTGGCGTACCGGCCTTTCCGGTCGATACACATATCCAGCGGCTGGCCTATCGCTGGGGGCTTTCGACGGGTAAGAACGTGGAAAACACCGAGAAAGACCTGAAGCGGTTATTTCCTGAGGAGAGTTGGAACAAGCTGCATTTGCAGGTCATTTTTTTTGGTCGGGAGTACTGCCCGGCCAGGGGGCATAAAATGCTGAAATGCCCGATTTGCTCGGTTTATGGGCGCAAGTCTTTGCTGCGGGCTGAAGAAAAATCACTGAAATAAGCAAATTGCAGGTGATGCAAGGTGTTGGGTACGCTTTGACTGTGTGACTCCCTGACTGTGTGACTTGTAAGAGGGGGCGACGGTGCGCAGGTGCAAAAAAAGGTTTTAAAGAGCAGGGCACACCCTCGGTAGCCCACAACCTCCTATCTTGCGAATTGTTACCTTTCCCAATCCAACGGACTAAATAGTACGAACCGACCAATAGACCAAACCGCCATTCAAACTTCAACGCCAAACAAACGCTCCCGCCTTACCCGCCGCCTGCTCCGGTGGTTGCTCGGTCTCACGGCCGTGATCGTCATTAGTTTACTGTATCCGAAGAACCTGAAGTTCCCCTTTGAGTTCGAGCGTGGGCAACAATGGGGGTACTCCCGATTGGAAGCTCCCTACGACATCCCCGTATTGAAGCCAGAGGAAGACTTTAAAAATGAAAAAGAAGCCGTTCGTACCAGCGCTAAACCCGTTTACCGGCTGAACCAGGAAGTGGCGCGTGATGCCCGCGCCCGGTTTCTGGACGAATTTAAGATCAGGCTGGACACCGCCCGGGCCCGGGGGGAGAACCGTGACCTGCTGCGCCAGCCGGAACGCCACCGTCGCTACGGCCTGCGGGTGCTGGACAAACTTTACAACCAGGGCATCATCAAAGCCAGGACGGAAGAAGAAGAACGCGGCATGTCTACCGTGATCACCATCCTCAACGGTAATGAACAGCGACAGCGGACCATTGCCCAGCTGCTCACCCCGGGCGATGCCCGGGCCTGGTTGCAGGACAGCCTCTTCTACACCAACCTCAAGTCTCCCGAATTTCTGCTGGAGCTGCTGGAGGACAAGTTCACCCATAACGTTTTCTACAACGATTCCCTTACGCAGAAGCTACGCCAGGACGCGATCGCGGCCGTCAGTCCCTTCGACGGGCTCTTACGGCAGGGGCAGGAAATCATTGACCGGGGTGACCCGGTCACCGACAATGACTACCAGGAATTACTCAGTTACCGACGGCTCTACAACCAAAGCCTGAGTACGCAGACGACCTTCTGGAGCGTCTTCGGTGGCTATGCCATCCAAATTGGCCTGGTGGTTTTGCTGCTCTTCCTTTATATCCGTTCTTTCTTCCCGCTGATCTACAGCAGGATAAAAAATCTTATTTTCATCGTCATGTGGCTGATGCTCTACGCATTGCTGGTCCGAACGGTGGAACTGAGTCCCGGGGTAAGCACTTACCTCGTTCCCTTCTGCATTGTACCGATCGTTATCCGGATATTCTTTTCGGAACGACTCGCCTTCTTCGTACACGTTTGCGTGGTCCTGATTGCCAGCTTTCTCACCAACCAGGGATACAACTTCACCTTCCTCAGCCTGATGGCCGGGGTGGTGGTCATCGTGATGGACATCGACACCCGGGATTGGGGCCGATTCTTCCGTAGTTTGTTCCTCCTTTTTTCTTTCTACGTCGTAGGATTTGTGGGGCTTGAATTGATGCGGGGTGGTACCTGGAGTACCGTAAATTACCCAACCATCGCCTGGATCGGAGGCAATGTTTTCCTCTGCCTCCTTGCCTACCCGCTGATTCCGCTTCTGGAAAGAATGTTCGGATTCATCTCCCCCATTACGCTTGGGGAACTAAGCGACATGAACCAATCCTTACTGGAACGCCTCGCCCGATTGGCGCCCGGCACCTGGCAGCACTCGCTTAATGTGGCCAACATGTCAGAGCAGGCAGCGAGGGCCATCGGAGCTGATGCACTCCTGGTTAAAACTGCCGCGATGTACCATGACATTGGTAAAGTGACCAATCCCGGGTTTTTCATTGAAAACCAAACGGGGGCCAACCCCCACGAAAAACTCGGCCCGAAGGAAAGTGCCGCCATCATTATTGGCCACGTTAATGAAGGCATTAAGCTGGCCCGGCAGGCAGGCCTACCGAAGGTTATTATCGATTTTATTCATACGCACCACGGAACTACCCGGACCGAGTTCTTTTACCGTGCCTACATCAAAGACAACCCGCAGCGTGAAGCCGAAGAAGCTGACTTTCGCTACCCAGGCCCAAGGCCGGTCACCAAAGAGCAGACGATCCTGATGATTGCCGACAGTACGGAGGCTGCCTGTAAAAGTCTAAAAAGTCCCCACGAAGAAGAACTCTTCGCACTGGTGGATAGTGTCATCCGCGGTAAATTAACCTCGGGCCAGCTGGAACAAAGCCGGTTGAGTTTTCAGGAGCTGGAAATTTGCCGGGGGGTATTTAAAGCGATACTCAAAAGTGTGTACCATGCGCGGATTGCCTACCCTGAAAAGGAAGAGAGTTAAAGCGCTGAGCATACTATAGCGGCTCTTCTCCAATCTGCTTATCCCCGGAGTTTATCCAACAACTTGCTCAGGGTCACTGCCTCTTCATCGGTCAGTTGACTAAAAGCCAACTCCCGGGAAGCCTCAACTGCTTCGCTGGCACGCTCGATCATATCAAGGCCTGCGTCCGTAATAAGAATATCTACACGGCGACGGTCCGATGGGCACTCACGGCGCTCCACAAAGCCTTTCTCTTTCAGCTTGTCTACCAGTCGGCTGGCGTTACTCATCTTATCAATCATCCGTTCCGTAAGCAGTTTAACGGTAGCCGGTTTCCCTGCCCTGCCGCGCAGAATGCGCAGAATATTAAACTGCTGCAGGCTCAGCCCAAATGGTTTGAGTGCCCTTCCCGTCAGCTGATTCAGCCATGCCGCGGTAAATATGGTATTTACCTGTGCCCGGTGAGCAGCAGTTTTGAACGTAGGTTGTTGTATAGCATCTTCAATAGTAGGCATTTCTATCGGCTTAAAAGTTATGAGAAAAGTAAATTCTTAAAGGGAAATCATCAAAGCAACGACAAAGCCGTGTCTACAATTAATACAGTGGTGAACAATTAGTTCGCTTTTGACCTGAAAAACAATTGGCTTACGCATATTTCTTTCCTTCAGAACATCCTGCAGTCAACCGCTGGTATGTCTTTTCAGGATCGGAATTACTCCGTTTATGTGTTCTCCCGAATCCTCTTCAGGAGATAGACTAGACGTACCTTCGGGCCAGAAAACAACCCCAGGAACATGAAAATTCTAATCATCGGCGGCGGCAACATGGGTAAGACCTATGCCCGCAGTTTACTAAGGGCTCACCTTGTGAATCCGGAAGACCTTATGGTGCTCGAACGTAGTACGGAACAGGCAGAAAAGCTTCGTGGAGAAAAAATAGGGGTAGTGTACACTGACCCTGCGGCCTGCCTGAATGTTGCGGACCTCATTATTCTTGCCGTTAAACCACAAGATAGTGCTAGTCTTTTCGCTACGCTTCGGCCCTCAACTGACCCCCAACAGGTCTACCTTTCCATTATGGCCGGGATCACCATCGAGACCATTCAACGTGGGCTGGGAGTAGAAAAAGTTATCCGGGCCATGCCAAACCTGCCTGCTCAGATCGGCCTGGGGATGACCAGCTACACCGCCAGTGACGCAGTAACGCGGATTGAACTTGTACTTGTCCAAAACCTGCTCAATACCACGGGTAAAGCCATCTACGTAGACAGTGAACACGCCATTGATGCCACTACTGCGATATCCGGCAGTGGGCCCGCCTACGTTTTATACTTCATGGAGGCCATGATTGAAGCAGCACGTGAAATGGGTTTCAACGAAAGCCAGGCAGAACTCCTGGTAGCGCAAACGTTTCGCGGAGCGGTAGAATTACAGATGAAAAACGACCTATCCTGCGCAGAATGGATCGCGCGCGTCTCCTCCAAAGGCGGCACAACTGAAGCGGCGATGAATACCTTCCGGGCGACCAGTGTTTTCGAAGACATCAAAAATGGTGCTAAAGCTGCGCTTGCGCGGGCGGAGGAATTAGGCAAGGGGTAGTTAGACGAAAACTCGCTGCGCTCGTTTTCTCGGTAGACGATCGCTACGCGACCTTGTAGACAGCACTTCGTGCTTTGTAGACGCTCCGCTTATAGGCTACCGCTGCTGTCACTCATTTCGCTGCGCTCATTCGCCCAAGGTGAGCAAGCGCAGCGCCGTGAACGGTGCCTGCGGTAGCCACTCAGTAACTCAGTGACTCAGCCACTCATTGACTTGCCCCCACTAACTCGCTGCACTATATATTTGTTGCGTGAAGCTGAGCACCTCCTATCGCGACATCTGGAAAGTTTCTATTCCTATCATTATTGGTAGCGCGGCCCAAAACGTGGTAGCGATGACCGACAGCGTCTTCCTTTACTATAAGAGTGAAGAAGATTTTGCCGCCATCGGATTTGTCGCCGCTTTTTACATCATCGTGGCAGCGATAGGTTTCGGTTTCAGCCGGGGAGGACAAATCCTGATGGCCCGCCTGGCTGGTCAGGAAAAACCGGAAAGTGTCGGTCGTGTATTTTACAGCACAGTCTATTTTGAGTTAGTCCTGGCCGGACTCCTATTCCTCTTCATGACCTTTGGGTCCTACTGGCTATTTGCCGGACTCGTTGACTCCGACGTTATCTTTTACAAAGCGCTCGAGTACCTCGAAACAAGGAAATGGGGCGTTTTTGCCAGCTATTTGGGCGTAGCCTGTGTCGCGTTTTACACGGGTATTGCCCGACCGGTTTTCATCATTGTTGACACCTTCATTCTCGCGGCCACCAACATTTTTCTGGACCGGGCCCTCATTTTCGGCATGTATGGTTTTCCCGAAATGGGCATTGCCGGGGCAGGGTTAGCCAGCACCATATCAGAGTATATTGCTTTGATCATTTTCCTGATCTATATGGCTTTTGACCGTAAGAACCGGATTTATGACATCTTTAAATTCCCAAAGTGGGACCCCGTGATTATTCGGGACATCTTTGGTTTATCGGTGCCGATCGTCGCCATGTCCGTAGTGGGGCTGGGTAGTGGCTTTGTTTTTTTTGGTCTGGTGGAGAACTTCGGGGAACGCTCGTTAGCCATTACCAACATTGTTCGGATTGCGTACCTGATTCTTTCCATCCCTGCCTGGGGGTTTTGCACGGGTATCAACACGATGGCCAGTTACTTTGTCGGCGCCGGGCAGCCAGAAAAAGTACGTACCGTCTTATGGAAAACCTCTTTTTTGTGCCTGGGCATCACCACAATAATGATCCTACCTTTATTGGCCTTCCCGACCCAGGTACTCTACCCTATTTTAGGCGACGAACGGG
This sequence comes from Neolewinella persica DSM 23188, assembly GCF_000373105.1. Lineage (GTDB taxonomy): Bacteria > Bacteroidota > Bacteroidia > Chitinophagales > Saprospiraceae > Neolewinella > Neolewinella persica. The sequence goes on from NZ_KB890468.1 coordinate 10,576, forward strand.
CATATCTCATCAAAGAGGCATACCCGGTTTTCTGGGTACTGTGGGGCATTTTGACCACATTTAGCTTTGGCAGCATCTTTTTTAACGGCCTGATCGGAGCGGGAGAAACCACACTGGCGCTAAAGCTGCAGGGCCTTACTGCTGCTGGTTACGTAATCAGCATTTTTGCCGTAGTCCGGGCCTCATGGGGTACGATGGTGCTTGCCTGGTCGGTCGAGATCTTTTATTGGCTGGTGATCTTTGCCCTCGCTTATGCCTTCTTTCAGCGGCCAAAGTGGCAAAAGCAGAAGCAAGTCGATACTGCTGACCATTTCGTGGAAGAGTAGTTTTCAGGGGCGCGGCCGCAGGTGCAAGGGAAGGAATATAGCAGCAGGGGCACCACAAAAACGGACTGCCCCTAGGAGGAACAGCCCGTCATTAACTTTCTTATTACAAAGACTCCTTAGCAAACCTTATCTGCGCAAGCAGAGCTGGCGAAAGCATCTGGCTTAGCCTTGAACACGAATCCCATACCGAGAATGTAGCCCATGGCCTCCTTGAGCGCCGTATTGGATTCGAAGGAAGGGTCAGTGTTAATGTCTGCATGAACTTCCAACTCTACATTGTGCTCATCGAGGAGGTTGCAGAGCGCGTAGGAGATTTCAACCGAGCGAGCAACTTCCAAAATCATCCGTTCACGAATGGACATCTTTTGGTGGCTCTTGTAGTTGGCAATGAACATGAAACCGCCCTTCTTCTCGCGTACAAAAACGATTACGGTGGCAAATTCCGACACCTTTCCCCGGACCTGGCTATCGGTACCAATACATACTTTAAGGCGATGTCCGGCGGCCTTTTCACGAAGGAGTGTTTCCCGAACTGCATCCGAGATGGGCAGTTCGATCCGGCGGCCGTCAAAACGGCGCCACTTCATATCAGTAAGAGCGTCCTGGGTCATGATAAAAGGGTTTTGATTCTCCAAGGTAACTACACCAGAAGAAAAATAAGTTGCGAGCATAATTACTCTTCCAATTTTAACCTGTGCTTAACCTACTGAGAATGCTTCCGTTAGACAATTATTCCAGCCCGTTCACATGAAGTATGAAAAGAGGAACACAAAAAATTCCATCTTTTCGCAACCAAATTCCGGTATAACAGTTTATTGGTCGAACCGTCAAACTTGGAAGCAAGCAATCAATGTGTTTTGCCTCCAAGTTTAGATAGGTGGTTTTGGGGTGCGCCGACTATTGTTCGGCGCGCCTTTTTTTGTCCGGCACCTGTCTAATCTTGCCTTTAAATAGCTGCTACACCTGCCCCTATAACTATCGGGGCGCCCATTGTCACCGAATACCAAAGGTTTAAAAACAACGTTTCCCAATTAATAAGCTTCTCTACTTCATCCAGTCATGTCATCGGACCGAGCCACTCCTCTGATTCTATTTGCATGGCACCTTTTTTTTGTTTTACTTTACTTGTAATGCATAGCAGCCAGGACGACACCGAAATCAAACTTCCGCCCTACAAGTTCAAAGAACTCAAGGTCTATAACTCTACAGAATACCTCTGGGAGAACGTTAAGAAGTACCGTCAGGTCTTTGATCGGTTTGAAACCGCCTACATCTATACCGAGCTTTCGCTCTTCAATAAAAAATTTGATCTCGAGGACTGGTCCCTACGTGTAGAGTTGAAATGTTTCAGCATTAGCGAAGTAGAGCAGACTGAAATCTGTAGCCTAACCATCGAAAAGGAGATCAGCAAATTTGATAATGTAATTTACCTCAGAGAGGGCTGGGGAAATCAAAAACAGGGTACCTTCTGGCAACGCGGCACGTATTACTGGGAGGCCTACATTGATGGCCAGAAGGTAGGTAGCAAGTACTTCTACATCATCGAGCCAGGTGATAACATCTCCGAAACTTTAGATGAAGATTGGGAGCCGAAAGAGTCCGTAGAGAAGTACCTGGAACTGGTCACTGCTAGGCTTTACGAGGGCCCTTATGATGATGTGATGGAAGCCGATCGCATTTTTCTCAAGGAATTCGCCGTTAAAGAAACCCGCTACATATACCTTGAACTAAGCTTCCGCAACCTACAGCCAGAAGAAGAATGGCACCTGGAATTATTTACCAAATTCCACAACCAGGCGAGGGAACTTAAGGGGCAGGTCATTCGCCTGCAACAAGTAAAAAAAGAGCAGGACATTATTAAAGTTACTGCTGGCTGGGGAGCCGCTAACCCTAACCTTTGGCGTGCCAACAACTATACAGCTGACATTGTCTTCCTCGACAAACTAATTGCCAGTATTCCCTTCACTGTAGACGACGAAGCCATTCCCGGCTACCCCTCCGTTTACCTGCCGGGTAAAGAAAACGGCCTTGTACTCGCACCAAAACCAGAAGATTCTGATGACAGTTTCGAAGACATTATGGCGCGCCTCAACGCCCTCACCGGATTGCACGAAGTAAAGCGCCAGGTCAGGGAACACGCCGTTTATATCCGATTCCTACAATTACGCCAGGAGCGCGGCTTTGAAATGGATAAGGGTATGGATGTACATTCCGTATTCATCGGTAATCCAGGTACCGGAAAAACCACCGTAGCCCGAATGATGGGCCAGCTTTACCGTAAAATGGGCCTGCTTTCCAGTGGGCATACGGTGGTGGCTGACCGGGTTGATCTCGTTGGCGAATACATTGGTCAAACGGCGCCCAAAACCCGTGAAGTCATTGATCGTGCCAGGGGTGGTGTTTTGTTCATCGACGAAGCCTACGCCCTGGCCCGCAGTAATGATGACGGTAAAGACTTTGGCCGGGAGGTGATTGAAATCCTCGTTAAAGAAATGTCCAATGGCTCCGGTGACCTGGCGGTGATCGTTGCCGGTTACCCCGACGAAATGAAACGGTTCCTGGACAGTAACACCGGGCTAAAATCACGCTTTAAGCATAATTATGACTTCCGTGACTTCCTGCCACAAGAACTTAGTACGATTGCAGACTATGCGGCCGAACAGCAGGGGGTAGAACTCACCACCTCGGGCAAAGCGCGGATTGATGAGATCATCACCAAAGCCTATCGTACCAGAGACCGGTCTTTCGGAAATGCCCGCTACGTCCACGACCTGGTTGAAAAAGCTAAAGTCCAGATGGCTCTGCGCCTGATGAAGGACGAGGAGAAGACAGCTGAACTCACTACCGAACAACTTAGCACCATTGAACTGGATGACGTCAACAAAATAAAGGGCCTCACAAAGAAGGAGCCCCCAGCCATCCCGATCAACGACGAAATGCTTAAAGAAGCTTTAGGAGAACTCGACAGCCTCATCGGCATGGAGAACATAAAGCGGCAACTCCATGACCTGGTAAGCCTGGTACGGTATTACCGACAGATTGGTCGGGACGTATTAAACAGCTTCCACCTGCATACTGTACTGATTGGTAACCCCGGAACAGGTAAGACTACCGTGGCCCGTATTCTTGCCAAGCTGTACAATGCGCTGGGCATTCTTGAGCGCGGTCATATCGTAGAAACTGATCGGCAGGGAATGGTGGCCGGATACGTTGGGCAAACCGCTGAGAAAACAGCTAAGAAGGTCGACGAATCCATCGGCGGCGTCCTGTTTATTGACGAAGCTTACTCCCTTACCCAGAAATCATCTCAACGCGGGGATTTTGGTGACGAGGCTATCCAAGCCTTGCTAAAACGAATGGAAGACCGTCGGGGAGAGTTCTTTGTTTGTGTCGCAGGCTATCCCGATAATATGGATACCTTCCTGAAGGCAAACCCAGGCCTCAGCAGCAGGTTTGACAAAACACTACGCTTCGAAGACTATCCGCCAGAGCAATTGATGGAGATTGCCGAACGTATGTTCGTCGATCAAAATGCACAATTAACGCCAGCGGCAAGTAAGCACATATCCTCCTACCTGCGGTTCCTGCACAAATACCGTGATTCTTTCTTCGGTAATGCTCGCTCCGTTCGTAAAATCGTTACCGATGTACTACGCCAACATGACCTGAGGCGCTCTGTGGAAGACGTTAAAGCAAAAGACAAGGGCAAAAGCATTCGGATCCTTAAATCTGATGTAGACCACCTTAAGCTGGACACAAAGGAACTTTCGATCCAACGCAAACGTATTGGGTTTTAAACCTCTTCAGGCCATTAAAACTCCGTAAAAATTTTTTCACTTAAGGTGGCATTCACACTAATTGGGCCAAGTTGAAAGCGTCCTCCCCGATCACCTGATAACACAATACCCTCATAGGGAAGATAGCCGTTCCAGGGTGTCTCCATCGCTGGCTCCTCGTCAGTAGCATTACGGAAGAACTGCCAGGTATTAATCCGATAGGTCGCCTTATCAACGTACAACCGATATTTGTTGCCAGGCGTATCACCGACCTCCTCAAAAGTCATGTCCAGTAGATAACAAGGGCGCTTACCTTGTGGATCAATTCGTACCTCACCACCAAATTTCAGGGTAACACCACTGTCTTTCAATTTAAACTGTTGTACCAGCCAGTAACTGTCATTGATCCAAATGGAATGGGCTTTATTCAGGAAGATTGCCAGGCTATCGGCATCAGTCACTTCCTCTCCAAATCGGCGAACACGGCCCGTCAGATTCTCTTCATCACTGAAATCCAACAGGTATAATGTATTGTCTTTGGGTACTTCAATACGAACTCGTTTCTCTTGCTTATCCCAGCTTAACTGCCGCGCACCAAAGAAATTCCAGGTGATGTACCGGGTATTCGCATAGGCTTCCCAGCCACCGTGGTACTTCACAATACTATCGGCCAGGCGGATAGCCTTTTCATCAGAAGCTGTGGCGTTGAAACCCTCAGCTGCAGGATAATCCCCATCCCCTACTGGCCAGGGCTGTGCCTCCAAAATAATGGTTTTCACACCGTCCTTCATGAATTTCTCCCCCGGTTTAGGAGTATCACCTGTATCGGAAGTAACGACTTCCGCTGTATCTCCCGCAGGCTGATCACAAGAGGAGGTTCCAATGGCCAGCGCCAGCAGTAACAAAAACAGGAATGGTTTCATAGCAGTTCTCATAGAGGGAATAACCCGAAAAAGAGGGGCGGGTTTACCCCAATTGAAAATAATCAACCTTTCTATGTTCAAGCGGGGGCTTTCAGTTATTGCAAACAAAAGCCCCGCCACTCCATCAAGGAGCAGCGGGGCTTCGGTACATGGACCTCAAAGCGTCCCCGAGGGGACCTTTGAGCGTCCGGTATGCGCAGTTTACTTAACCACCACCATCTTCTTAGAAGCGGTGAACTCACCCGCCGTCAGCGTGTAAGTCAGCACCCCGGAAGCCTTGATGTTCGTCAGTTCCACCACGTTCAGACCAGCAGCAGCGTCGATCTCCCGAACGGAAATCAGACGGCCGGCAGCGTCACGCAGCGTCAGCGTCGCAGGAGCGGCAGCGGCCAGCTCGAAGCGGATCACCGTTTCGGTACGAACCGGGTTGGGCGTGTTCTGGTGCAGCACGTTTTGCGCGGACGCAGGGGCAAGCTCACCGTTGAAGGCAAGGCCAAGACCGTTACCCACACCGTTGGCGCCAACACCTTCCCGTACCGTAATGGCGTCGGTCAGGAGCAGCTGTTCGCTCAGCGTTACGCTCGTCGTAGCGCGTACTTCCAGGCTCACCGTGGCGTTGTC
>NZ_KB890469.1:0-47590 GCF_000373105.1 Neolewinella persica DSM 23188
CAAGTCAGAGCTGGGTTTGGAGTCGCCAAGGCTATGGTTTTGGGACAACCGCATGAAGCTGATGAGTATCGTCACCTTGGTCTATGACTTCATGCTCCAGATATTGCGCAACTGGAAAGGCTGGGTTCCTCTTTTTTTAAGAAATTACTGTCATAGAACTGGAAAGCGGTACCGAGATGCCTTGGTACCGCTCTACAGACTTAGAATGGCCATCTCGATTTGCCTCACTTTAATGTGGGCTCAAAATTCGGGATGACTCATGTTTTTGTTTGCTAAACAACATCATTCAGACAATCTCCGCAAAACGAAGTAAGTTTACACCAAGTATGAACTTACCCCTTTTCTTAGCCAGGAATGTTGCCAAGGGCGGCACCCAATCGATCTCTCGAACGATCATTGGCATTGCCGTAGCGGCGGTGGCAATATCAATGGCCACAATGGTCCTGGCCAGCGCGTTGATTTCTGGATTTAAATCTGAAATATCCACTAAAATTTTTGGCTTTTGGGGGCATATCCATATTACGGCGGATGCGGCAAGTTATCGGATACTGGATAGCTACAATTATCCTATTTCGACTAAGCAGGATTTCTACCCGAGCCTGGATACTATTAGTCAGGTAAAGATGGAGCCATTCGGTAGTTCACTGGGGCTTGAAGCTGGAGAAGCTGAATCAACTAAAGGAGGTGTTAGCCATATCCAACAATTCATTGTTCTGCCGGGGGTGGTTTCTGTTTACGCGAAAGGGGAGCGATTACCAACGCAGGAGGCCATGATTCTGAAGGGAATCGCTGAAGACTATGACTGGGACAATTTTGGACGCTACCTGGAAGAGGGAGAGCGCCTGGTCGTTTCTCCGGACTCTACTAGCAAGAGCATCATTATCAGCTCAATTACGGCCAAAAGGCTTAAGGTCGGCCTGGGAGATCGGATCGACTTCGCTTACATCAGCAGTGACCTTAAGGAGCGGCCGAGGGCATTTACCGTTACGGGCATTTATAAAACGGGATTAGAGGAATACGACCGCCAGTTTGCGCTGGTAGACATTAAGCAACCCCGGGCTCTACTTGGATGGAAAGATGATCAGGTGGGCGGATTCGAAGTAACCATTGATGATCTCGACGACCTGGAACTACTCAGCAATTACATCCACTACGAAGTCTTGCCCCAGGATTTGTACGCTGAAAGCATCCGACGGAAAGTGAGCGAACTGTTCAACTGGCTGGACATCCAGGATTATAACTGGGCGATCATCCTGACGTTGATGATCATCGTAGCGATCATCAACATGATGACGGCGCTGTTGATCCTGATCCTGGAAAGGACGAATATGATTGGAACGCTTAAAGCGTTGGGACAAAACAACTGGAGCATCCGGAAGATATTTTTGTACTACGCCGGCTTCATTATTATTGGTGGCTTACTGCTGGGTAACGGTATTGGCCTTGGCTTATGTTGGATTCAGGATACATTCGGCCTGGTCCACCTGGATGAGGAATCCTATTATTTATCCGTAGCCCCAATCGAGGTGGATTGGCTGACGATCATGGGGCTGAACCTCGGCACGTTCCTGGTCACACTCGCGTTTCTGATTGTTCCTTCTTACCTCGTTACCCGGATTGATCCGGTGGAGGCAATCAGGTTCAAGTAGTTTGACTTTCAGGATACGTTGAGGGTAGCGCTCACATTATCTTGGCTATCTCGGCTTCCAGTTTGCCCTTTTCTTCTCTTTTCAGGAACTTCCGGACAACCTTATTTTTGCCGATCCTGCCTTTACTGTTTTGGTGAAAGGCCATGACCGTGCGTACCGCGGCGAGATTAGTGGCCAGCAGATCGTCATTTCCGGACTCAATGATTTGGCGCGGCCGCAGGTGCAAAACAGGCTTATAGGCAGGGTCGGTAGGGTTAAAGCGAGGTTCCTCCAACTTTTTAAAAAGTTGGAGCAGGTGCCTGCAGATTCCCTACGGATACAGCAAATACGGCGCTCTTTGCTGTCCGAAGGCGGTGATGTTATCAGTGATACTTGCCTGAATCTGATGTGCCTGGTTACCGTTCTCGATCATGGTTCGTAGTTCAGGTCCACCGGCCAGCAGGTCAAAGTGGTCCGGACGGGTAAAAAACTTGATTCCCTGCTCCGTAAGGTCCTGATAAGCACGGATCAGATGGTCTAATTGCCACTCGGCCTGGCGGAGTTCCTCAAGGCTCATTTTACTGAGGTCTACGCCCCGGCAAAGTTCCCCGTTTAATTTGGGGTCGGCGCTTCCCGGCCCCGGGGTAGGGGTGAAGCGGATATCTCCGTACCGGAGTTTTGGGTGCCCGTACAGCTGGAATTGTTTCCGGGTTCCCCGGCCTACAGAAACGGCCGTTCCTTCGAAGAAGCACAGACTGGGGTAGAGATAGATGCTGTGCTGGTTAGGCAGGTTAGGAGAGGGGGGAATTGGTAAGTCATACACCTGTTGGTGATCATAACCGGGCATGGTGATTACCTCCAGCTTTGCTCGAACACCTCCCACAAGCCAACCTTCCCCATTTACCATTCGGGCAAACTCGCCTACTGTCATCCCGTGAACGACGGGAATAGGTGCAATACCAATGAAGCTTCGGGCTTCAGGATAATCTAGCGTCCGCCCGGCGGTATAATGGCCATTCGGGTTTGGCCGGTCGAGGACCATGACCGTTTTTCCCTGCTCAGCGGCGGCCTCCATGACGTAATACAGCGTCGAGATGTAGGTATAGAACCTGGCGCCGACGTCTTGAATATCGAAGAGGACCACGTCGATGTCGGCAAGGTCAGCAGCCGAGGGCTTTTTGTTTTTGCCATAGAGCGACTTGATGGGTAGGCCCGAGCGTACGTCCCGACCATCGGCAATGGTGGCTCCAGCGTCTGCAGCTCCGCGGAAACCGTGCTCGGGGGCGAAGATCTTTTTCAGGTCCAGTCCCAGACTTTGCAGGCTGTCAACCAGGTGCGTACTACCGATGGTGGAGGTTTGGTTAACGACAAGGGCGAGGCGCTTGCCCATCAGCATAGGGACGTAGGTCCCCGTTTCCCAGGCGGCCGGGCGGCCTTTCTCCCCTTGCTCCTTTACCTCTTCCCCTTTGGGAACCGAGCCGCCAGGCGAGGATAAGGGGGGCTGCACCTGCGTCCGCGCCTGATCAGAAACGACAGAATTACTACAATTTGCGGTAATTGCAAGTAAAAAACAAAAAAATATACCTACCTTGGCCATTGTATTAGTATTTAGTGGGTAGTCCATAGTGGGGAGTAAGTATTCAGTAGTGGATAGTAGCATTGTAAAACTTCCAGCTAACCTTAATTGTCAATTACTATCCACTACCTACTAATGTAGTCACTCAAAATGAAAAACAAAGAATACGCGATCATCGACGTGGAAACCACGGGTGGCAAAGCCAGTCGCTGCCGGATCACCGAGATCGGTATTGTGATCTTTGATGGGGAAAAGGTAATCGAAACCTACGAAACACTCCTTAATCCAGAAACATATATCCCCGCAGGCATCACTGAACTGACTGGGATAACGATGGATATGGTGAAAGATGCGCCGAAATTTCACGAAGTGGCTAAGCGGATCGTAGAATTGACACAAGACCGGATCTTTGTTGCGCACAATGCGCGTTTCGACTATGATTTTGTTAAGGAGGAGTTTCGCCGCCTTGGCTACACGTTTACCCGTAAGCAACTTTGTACGGTTCGCCTGACGCGTAAGACTTACCCCGGCCTGAAGTCCTACAGCCTCGGCAACCTGGTAAAACACTTTGGCATACGGCTGGACAACCACCACCGTGCCCTGGCTGATGCAACTGCCACCACCGAATTATTGCAGTTCTGCCTCGCTGGCCCAGACTCCGCAGAACAGGTTTCACTGCTCGTTAACCAGGGCATCAGTGAGACGAAACTGCCAAAGCAAATGAAGCTGGCGCAAATTGAGAACCTGCCGGATGAATGCGGAGTCTACTACTTTCATGATGATACCGGCCGGGTGATCTACGTTGGTAAAAGTAAGAACATTCGTTCCCGCGTTGCCCAGCATTTTAACGATCGGACCGGTAAAGGTAAACTGATTGCCAGCCAGGTGGCAGAAATCACCTTTGAGTTAACGGGGTCCGAGTTGGTTGCTCTCCTCCACGAAAGCGAAGAGATTAAGCGATTACAACCCGGTATCAACCGGGCGCTGCGCCGCACAAAATTCCAGTACGCCATCATCTCGAAACTCAACGAAGCCGGTTACCGGTGTTTCGATATCGTGAAAAACACGGCCCAGGTACGCAAGGAAGAAGATGTGATCAGTGAATTTCCCACCCTTACCAGAGCTAAGGGGCGACTGGATTTTGTCCGTAAGCAACAGGAGCTTTGTGGCATATTAACCAAGCAGCAAAGTGGAAATATCTGTTTCTACTATCACCTTAAGCAGTGTCGGGGCGCCTGTCACGGCGTTGAAAGTCCTGAGGAGTACAACCTCAGGGCGGAGGAAGCCCGCCTTCACCTCCGTAATGTATTCGACTACGATTTCCTGCTCTTTGACCGTGGGCGTGCACATGATGAAGAAGCTGTGGTCCTGGTACAGAACGGCAGGTACCGTGGGTTCACCTACGTGAATAAAGAACAGGCGCATGATGCTGAATCGATTCTTGAAGACATCAAATACCTGGAAAGCCATCCGGATACCGCGCGCATCATTCAACGGTTTGTGGCCGAGAAGGGCGGGCGATTGGTGGATTTGGCTACGGGGAAGCGACGCAGTTTAGTCTAGCAGTTTGGTGGTCTTGTTGTCTTGTAGTACCGCCGCATGAGGCAGCTCGCTTGTGGCTAAGGGCATTTCGCGTTTAGGTGATAAATAAAATTTGCCGACGCACCCTCGGTAATTTTTCTAGACTACCAGACTACCGCCGAATAGCCACCACAGGGTCCAGTCTGGCAGCCTTCCGCGCCGGATACGTGCCGAAAACAATACCGATCAGTAGGGCAACCACACTAACTACGAGTAAGGTGTTCAAGGAGAAGATGGCCCGGAATTCCAGATCGTCGACAAAATAATTAAGGATTGGCGCAGCAACCAGTGCAACAGCCATACCCAGTAGAACCCCGAAAAAACAGCCGATCGCAGAGATGGCTACAGATTCGGACAAAAACTGAATGATGATGTTACGCCGGTTGGCACCCACAGCCTTACGAACACCGATTTCCGGGGTACGTTCAGCGATGGACATCAGGAGCACATTCATTACACCTACACCGCCGACGACTACAGCAATACCGATTAAAAATCCCATCACCAAACGAAATACAAGAATACCCTGTGCCAATTGCTCAAGGTAGCCCGTGCGGGTAAAACTTTCGGTTGGGTCGGAGATGTCGGCAAATTGCCGCTTCATCCAGGCGTCAGTAAACTTTTGGGCGGCGAGAACTTCATTGACATCGGCTAGGGCAATGTTGAGGGTGGGGTGGGGGGTGGCGGCGTCGGCCAGAAGCGTCAGCGTTGAAAGTGGGAAACCGATGGACAGAGATTCCGGGTCATCAGTTTTTACGATGCCGGCAACGGCCAGGGAGTCGCCCAATAAGTAGATCTGTTGTCCGATGGCCCGGTCGAGGGAGGCACTGTCGCCAAGAATCCGGCTGGCCACCGTCTCGTCCACGATGACCAGTCGTGCTCCCGTTGCGGCATCCGCCTCAGTAAGGTACCTGCCGTGCAATAGAGAACTATCTTGAACGGGATCCAAATGAGGCAGGGTATAGGCCTGGTACCTGAGTCCCATCTTCGTGCTGTCGCGAGTATAACCGATGGTGGAGTTATTGTAAGTGAGTTGCGTGGTTGCCGCGTAGGGCAGGGAGTCCATTAATTTGGCCACCAGGGCTTCGTCAATGGTCGCGATGGTATCCCGTTCGGTATAAATCCCGTCGACGCGCGTACCGGTATTGGCTCGGATGAGCAGGTTCTCGAGAGAACTGCCTGCGGAGATTTGTTCCTTGGCGTATGCCTCCAGTCCATCGATCATGGCAAGCATGGCCACCAGAGCACCAACGCCGATGATGATGCCCAGTACGGACAGGAAGGTCTGGAAAAAATTGGTGCGCAGGTTGCGGAAGGTCTCTGCGAAAGCACGGGAAAAGGCGGACATCATAGCTTAGGAATCTGTTGCCCGCTAAGGTAAATCTTGACTCCGGCGGAAAGGTATTTCTTCTACGAGCGGTGAGTTATAGTAGCCTAAGGACTTTTTTAGCGGGATCGCAGGTGCAAAGGAGCGCTAAGAAGCCATCTTTTTGGATAAGCTGAAGGCAATGTATGCTCGCTCCAATAATTTTTTTTTGCACCTGCGGCCCCGCCACTTTATGCATATCTGATGGCCCGGTCATCAAAAGGGCAGGCCTTTCCTGTCGTATTACCGACCGGTGTTGTTGATTGTAGCGACCGAAACATCGGGCGAAGACGTTCCACTTATTATTATCCGTTATCTTACCCGTGTACTCCAACGCTTCGTTGCTGAAAACCAGTAGTGCATTTTGTCCGTTACCTCTTGAAGAAGGGGCAATCGACTTCTTAAAAAATTGGACCCAATGGCAAAACGAATACTTTTTGTGCTTCCCCTGCTGATGCTGGGCTTCCTGATGAAGGGCCAGCAATTTGCTCAATACAGTATGCCCTGGCAGGATCCTGTACAATTTAATCCGGCTTATGCAGGTCTTGATAATTCACTCAGCATTACCGGAGCTTACCGAACCCAATGGGCTGGCCTCGAAGGGCAACCGGTGGGCCAGCGACTGAGTGCGCACCTCCCCATCTATTACCTGAGTAGTGGCTTTGGGATCGAGGTCGAACGCGACCAGCTCGGTGCCCGTCAACTGAACAGCTTTGGGGTTTCCTATAATTACCAATTGGTACGCGGGGCTTCAGTTTGGTCGGTAGGGCTATCGGCCAGAATGCTGCAACTTGGCCTGGACGGAAGCATTTTACGCACGCCCGATGGATCTTACGAAGACCCGAATACAATCATCCATAACGATGACTTGCTGCCAACCGGGGCAGTGGATAACAGTTCTCTTTCGCTTGGTGCCGGGATTTTTTACCAATCGGAGAAGGTTGAAGGCGGCCTGTCTGCCCGCAACCTTAACTCGGCAGTAATTGCCTTTCCTGGGGTAGATTATGTACTTAATCGGGAATACCACGCTTATCTGCGGTTAAAATTTGATCTGGTACGTAACTGGGAACTCCTCCCAATGCTTTATGCCGTGAGTGACGGGACGCAACATCAAACTACGGCCGGTGCCACTTTCCGGTTCCGTGAGAATGTTTTTGCCGGAGCGGCATACCGAGGGTACAGCGGGCCTACCTCCGATGCGGTAGTTGTGATGGGCGGACTTAACATTAACGAGAAATTCTCAATGGCTTACGCCTACGATATCACACTCTCTCCAATACGCAGTGTGCAAAACGGAAGCCATGAAATCAGCTTGAAATACAACCTGCGTCAACGCATCGGGGCCGGTGTACCTCCCCCCGTTATCTTCTATCCGCGCGCCAAAGAGTAAGAGATTGTGTTAAAAGTTGGTTTAGGTGCCAACTTTAATACTACGACGGCAGAATAGATCGTTTCCGTCACGTACGTAGCTACCTTCTTGGTTGTTAAAACTTTTCCAACTTGTCTGGAAAGTTGTTTAGCCACGGTAACTCGTATATCTTTGCAACGCTTTTGAAAACTTAAGAGGAAAAACTCGGGTCTTTTAATGAAGAATTTTATTTACCTCCTCCTGGCCGCATCCCTTATGGCCCTCTCTCTATCCAGCTGTGGTAGCCGCGAAACCGGCGAACTGGTTGGCGCTCTTGATCGCCCTGACTGGAAAGGCATCCTGCCTTACGGCATGGTCTACGTTCCACCGGGCACTGCCCACGTTGGCAATAGTGATCAGGATATCTCGGGAACATTCATCCAACGTCCAAAGGCCATTACCATTAATGGCTTCTTCATGGATGATACCGAAATCACCAACAACGAATACCGCCAGTTCATCTACTGGGTTCGGGATTCCATCGCTCACGACATGATGGGAGACTTCGATGAAAACGGTAACATCGATTGGGAAATTGAACTGGACTACGCAGACGAAACACTGGCCGACCTTTGGTTGGACGAAACTTTCGCCGGTAAGCGCCAGGTCAACACTAACCTCTACGAGTACACGTACAAAGAAGCCGATTGGGGCGCTGCCGCCCGCGCACGTCCTGATGGCCGTAGTGGAGAAGGAATGAACTCCTTCATCACCGAGCGTACGGTAAACATCTACCCAGATACACTGGTGTGGGTACGTGACTTTGCCTACAGCTACAATGAGCCAATGGCACGTAGCTACTTCTCTCACCCAGCTTACGACGATTACCCAATTGTTGGTGTAGACTGGCACATGGCCCGCGCCTTTAGCTACTGGCGTACCTCCCTGTGGATCACCTACAATGAAGATATCATTGAAGAGTTCCGCCTGCCAACCGAGTACGAATTCGAATACGCTGCCCGTGGTGGCAAGGAAAATGCTCCATACCCATGGGGTGGTCCTTATGTTCGTAACACGAAAGGCTGTCTCCTGGCCAACTTCAAGCCTGGCCGTGGTAACTACCCCGATGATGGTGGTGCTTACACCGTAGCAGCTGATGCGTACTACCCGAACGACTACGGCCTTTACAATATGGCCGGTAATGTTGCGGAATGGACCATTACCCAGTTCAACGAAAATGCAGGAAGCTTCATCCACGACTTCAACCCGGATATTCGCTACAATGCCAAAGAAGAGGACCCCATCGCACTTAAGCGGAAGGTTATCCGTGGTGGTAGCTGGAAAGACGTTAGCTTCTTCCTCCAGAACGGAACACGTACTTACGAATACCAAGACACTACGAAATCTTACGTCGGCTTCCGTAATGTAATGTCTTACACCGGTCGGTCTATCAACGACTTTTAGGACAGACTTCTATCCCGAACCTCGACAAAAACGGTCATCTCCAGCATGGGGGATGACCGTTTCTGTTTTGGGGTGAAGCGTTCTTTAACGTAATGGTGAAGTGGCCTGCATTGCCTCTTGACGAAGGCGCCTGCTCTACCTGTTTCTCTTATAGTTTATATTAGATTAAGATAATTATAACCTATCTTGGGGAAACAAAAAGACTACCCCACACCGTTTTCTCAGCGCAAACCAACATCAAATTATGTTAAAGAACTTTCTACTCCCCCTGGTCATACTATGTCTCACGGGAAGTTTAATGGCGCAGAAGACTTTCCCTACTCCGGATCTGGTTACCATCGACCAACAAACAGTTGCACTGTCAGACTATGTGGGTAACGGAAAACCTACGGTAATTGCCGTCTGGGCGACCTGGTGCCAGCCCTGTCATATGGAGCTGGACCATATGAAAAACTACCTGAATAAGTGGGAAGACGAATACGGTGCACAGTTCCTTGCCATCAGCATTGACCAACGGTACATGATGAACCGGATCAAACCTTTAGTAAGCCGTAAAGGCTGGAAATACAACATCCTGGTTGACCCAAATGGTCAGCTGCAGTCAGCGCTGGGCTTTCAAAGCATTCCCCAAATGTACATCCTGGATGGAACGGGTAAAATTATCGAGCAATTCAGCAGATATGAAAATGGACAGGAAGCTAAGGTAGATCGTCATTTAAAGCGGCTGGCTTCAAAATAAGCTAACAGTACCGTTCAAAAAAAGAACGCCGTGCCAGGAAGCAATTCCGGCACGGCGTTCTGATTTGTACTTGCGTCCAACGACTATACGTCTACTTCAAAAGTAAGCTTTACGTTTACCCGAAACTTGTCGACTTTGCCGTCTTTTACGGTAGCAGATTGCTCGTTGATGTAGACGGAACGGATGTGACGCACAGATTTAGAGGTAGACTCTACTGCATTCTTAATGGCGTCTTCGTAGCTTTCGCCACTTTCGCTTAGTACTTCGATGACTTTAAGGACTTTGCCCATTGGTAAGGAATTTGTGATCGTCAGAAAATTGACAATCGGATTTATTCTCTTTCTAGGATGCCGACGAGGAGGAACGCGGGTGTTTTGCCCCGTTCAACTTCCACCCGGAGGTCAAAGGAACTTCCTGGTGGACAATCGTAGGAAATTAAAGGAAACGCATCGGGACCATTATCCATGGCTATAATACGCTGCGTTTCATTTGCCAAATATAAGTCAATGTTCTGAAGAATTCGGCTTCCGGTGGCGGCAATAATTTTTGGCCCGGGGCCAGGACGAAGCCCAATAATGGAGATCCCTTCATTTTCGGATAAGGAATATCCAAAGGCACACCATTGGGTCGGAGTGGCTAGCCAATTCGTTCCGGAGTAGGCTGCTTTAACATCTTCAACGGAATTGAAAAAGGAGGTCGCAACCTCCCGGTATTCACTTTCGAGGATCGACCGGCCGGCAGCGCGAAGTAGACAAACCGCTACAAACTCCCGTGGATGGCGGGAGCTGACCAAGTGGACCTGTAATTGATAGGTACCTGCGTAGTCCGTCCGAAACTCAATGATTGGCGTGGCATCTGGTTCTTTATCTGCACCAATGACCGCTCCGGAAGAGTCGCGTAGGTAAAGGTCTGTGTCTTCTTCGTCCGCCGTAGTAGTGGCGATGAAAACATAGTTGGTATTTGCTAATAGGCTTACGTTGAGGCTGATGGTTTTACCAGTCTCAAGCGATGCTACAGCCATGTTCAGCCCGGGGCGCCACTCCACGCCCGAAAGGGCTACCATGAGGTTGGCTTTTTCGAAAGCAGCAGTAAGCGCCCCGCGGGGGCTGTCCCGCTGAGTATCCTCAATTGGTTGTCCCGCCAGCAACTGACTGCTCAGAAGTAGTAGCAGGAAGAACAAGCGAGCAGCTGTCTGGTACAGTAAATTTCTAATGGGATAACTCATGGATGTTCTAACGGGAGCCAAGGCTAATCAGTTTCATGATGGTACTGCTGGTTCGTGCTCCGGCCCCCGCTAATTGATCGCTCAGTTGCATTTGTGCACCGGAAGCCGATTTACGCGATTCGGTGTTGAGGAGAAGTTCCAGCACGCGAAGAAGCTCTTCTGGTGTTTGTACGGTAAAGGCCCCTCCTAGTTGCATTGCCGCTCCGGCTTCGGGAAATTTGTGATGTTTGGGACCAAACATTGCGGGGAGGCCATAAGCCATTGGTTCCAGCGTATTGTGCAGACCTGTTTTAAAGGCACCACCAATGTACGCGAGGTCGCCGTACCGATAGGCACGACTAAGCACACCGATGGTGTCAAGGATCAATACCTTGCTATTAAGGGCTGCTGCGGCATTCGTATGGGTGTAGCGTAAGGCATTGAAAGCGGCGGACCATTCAGCAATTTCTTCCTCGTGGAGTTGATGGGGGGCTAGCAACAGCCGGCAATTGTCGGGAAGTTTTTTCCATACAGCTTTCCACAAGTCAACGTCTGGCGGCCAGACAGAGCCGGCAATAATCGTCACGCCAGATGCTTTGGTGAAAGATTCAAGTATGGGGTCCGAAAATGAGCTTTGCGCTAATTGCCGGGTGCGATCCATCCGGGGATCACCGGCTACAACGATGCTGTTTTTAGGGTAATTTCCCCGCTTGGAGAGCAATTTTTGGTCGTTTGGTGTTTGTACGGCGATGGCGGAAAAGAAACGAAGCATTTTGCGCCACCAGCCTCCCCAGGGCCGGAAAAATGGTTGATCGATGCGGAAGCTTGCGGCAACCAGAAAGGTGGGGATATTTGCCCGATGAAGCGCCCTAAGGTGAAAGAACCAGAATTCGTACTTAACGAAAATGGCCAGGTCTGGTTGAATGTCATCCACCCATTTACTGGCTCTGCCGGGGCCATCGGCGGGTAAGTAACCTACGAAATCTGCCGCATCGCTGTCTTTACACCGTACGTAGCCGCTGGGGCTGAAAAAGGTGAGCAGTATTTTATGCTCAGGGAGTTGCTGGCGTAAAGCTTCAAGTACGGGCTGCCCTTGTTCCCACTCTCCGAGGCTGGCACAATGCATCCAAAGGAGGGGATGTTTTCTTTGGCGAGGCCGCAGGTGCAGGGGAAGGTTGGCAGAAGCAGGGTCTTGCCTGCCTCCCACCCAAAGCTTCGCTTGCTTCACGCCTAAGACTGCCGCTAGCCGTATGGCGAGATGGTAAGCAGATATGGCCAGGTAGTAAAGAAAGGTTTGCATGCAGGTTGCAGGTTGCAGGTTGCAGGTTGCAGAACTGCAACTGGCAACACTTGCTAGTAATATATTTGGCGCCCCTCTCCAAAGTAGAAAGGAATGATCAGGCCAGCCTTCACACCAAGGACCAAATCTGTCCTGCCCTCTTGTGATGGAGGTCCTCCGGTGGGGATGTCAAAGTTTCGCAGCCCTTTAGTAAAGCCTGCCGTTATTTCTCCACCGATATAAAAGTTAAGCCTGCGATCGAGGGCTAATTGCTGGAAGCCAACAAACTGATGAACGGCCAGGCCTCCGGTTAGCCGGTCGTAACCCGGTTCTAATTCCGGAGCGACCTGGGGGACGCCCTGTATGGGGTCCTGCTGGAGACGAATACGATGAAAAAAGTAGCCGATACTGGTCTTCACGTGAATGCCCGCCCGCTTGTTTTCACCAATGCTCAGGGTATAACCCAGGCTGGGGCCGACAAACAATTGGCGTTGACGAAGTTGAATGTCAGCCGGTTCCCGCTGGTTTCCGATCAGGAAACCTTCTCTGGTGCGCAAGTCCGCCAGGACATCCTCTTTAACCTGGTCGCCAAAGCCATACTGTGCCCGTACGCCAAATTCGAAATTGGTGCCGACCGGCAACCAGTACAGTCCACCGTCGATCGACCAACCATTACCGAATCGGTTGACTAAATCACCACCGCTGGAGTAAGGACCATAACCAAGATTGACCATCAAGGCCCGGTCAAGGTTTCTGGCTCCGGCAAGGCCTTGAGCAGTTAAGGGCACAAAGCATACAATCAATAGTAGGGATAGACTAATCCGTTGGATTAGTTGGGGGAATCTTTGCATAGGGACAAAGGTAAGAATTGTTGCAGGGTCGCTTCGCTCCCCTTACAGGTCGCAGCCACTCACTTCGTTCGCTGTTGCAGTGCGCCTTCGGCGCATTGCAGGTTGCAGTTACCGCACTCGCTTTGCTCGGTAGACGGCCTGCGGCCCTGGTAGAAGGTAGATGGTAGGCTACCGCACTTGGCAGCTCGCTTCGCTCGTTTCTGACAAGTTCTTTGAAAAAAATGTTGAAAAAATTTGCTCTAATTGCCTTTTGTCCTTTTTTTCCTGCAACCTGCAACCTGCAACCTGCAACCTGCAACCTGCAACCTGCAACCTGCAACCTGCAACCTGCAACCTGCAACCTGCAACCTGCAACCTGCAACCTGCGTCACCCCATCAACTTCTCCTTCTGCTTCTGGTATTCCTGTTGCGTGAGCACACCGGCATCGTGGAGCTCCCGGAGGCGGGTGATCTGCTCAAGCAGGTCGGGACCGGGAGGCGGAGCATCGGTCGACAACGGAGTGGTCGGCGGGCGATTGAAGTCTTCCAGGACTTCTTCTTCAACAATCTCTGGGGAGGCTCTTACCGCTGGCGTCGTCAGCTCAATCAAATTAAGGCGACGGAAGTTATTCTCGCGAAAGGTCGCGTAGCTGGAGTGCTTGCGCAGCGCAGAAAGGGCTGGGTGCTTCTCGATGCGCTCCGGTTTCGGCAGGCCGAAAGTAACGGACAATTCAAGGTGGCGAAGGGCTTCGCCAAACTGACCAAGTTGAGCGTAGGAGCAGGCTAGATTAAAGTGCGTGCCCGCGTCTCCGAGGTCGTTGTTGGCAGCATCGAGGAATGCTTCGATGGCCAGGTCATAATCACCAGTACGGTAATACCGGATACCTTCGGCTTTGAGACTTTTGGTGTTAGCCGGGGGCAGAGCAGCGAATCCCTGTGGCTGTCGGCTGTTTGCCAAAGCTTCTTTATCGTATTTGGCCTGCCACTTTTCTTGTGGGGTAGCCCAAAAAACGATGGCGGTAAGTACGGGAGCAAGGCACAGGGTTGCCAGCAGGATACCGAAAACTTCTTCTACATCATTTGGCGGGTTAGTGTTGAGAATCGCAATGATGCCCCAAAAACCTGCAAACTGTAAAGCACCCCGGAACCACTGACCGAGGTAGAAGCGGTGCACGCCAAAGACGCCCAGGAAAAAGGCGAAAAATCCGGCAAGGGTTTTGTTCAGCATAGTAAGAGTAAGATAGTTGTTATTCGGAACCGTGGCAGGGCAAGATAAGAAGGCTTACTTATAGATACGGTTTCGAATGGAAAAGGATGTACGATGAGTCCATTTTTTTCGACGGGAACACGACTCCACTCCACCAGTACCTTGCTCCTTTAACCATTTTTGCACCTGCGGCCCCGCCTGGAAAGTAAATAATTGAAGGATAGAATAAGCTACCGCTGTTTCTACTCACTGCGCTTTACTTGTTCGCCCGGTGAGGGAGCGCAGCGAGCCGAATGGTATTTGCGGTCGCTATTCTCTCATTCAATTATTCAAGCATTCACTTCAGCTCTCCGTGTTGATATCGCTTCCTTCAGTGTCTCTTCCACTCCCAGAAAGCGGAAGTAGGGTAGAATTCGCTCTATATTATCGAGTGTCGGACGGTCCTCGGCAGTTTTAATGGAGCGAAGGAAAAAGGCTTCTTGCTGCGCACCCAAAGCAGGTTGTCGGGCAGCTTTCTTCAGGGCTGCCACGTTCATCAACCGATACCGGGAATGGAGACTGTGCCGGACCAGGATATCGACCATGGCGGCCGGATCCGCCAGGCTATCTATTTGCTCACCGATGATGTCGATGGCCACGGTGGATATCTTGTCGAACCTGGAGTCCACCAATTCTCCCAGGCGTAACTCAATGCCTAACGGTAAAGCTGGTGGCAGGTTGGCAGATTTGACAATGGCTTTTAGTTGTAACAGAGCATTTCGCTGCAACCGGGGCTCTGTCCGTTTCAGGTAGTTTTCGATGGTCTTCAAAGCGTGTTGTTGTGAAGTTTCCACGACCAGTTTCAACCAGTTTTTTTCCAGCAGTTGTGGCCAGGTTACCTGGGCCGTATCGGTGAAATGTTCTGATGCTACCTTTTCGTTCATATCAGCCAGGGAGATGCCTGAGCCTGGAGCCGCGAATCGGTTGATGACCCCCAACAACAGGTCGAGGACGAAGTAGTTACCTTCCTTGTTGAACTGCTTAATCAGGTGAGCGACGGGATTTGGAACGTCATTAGCAGAAAGTAAGCGATAGACTTCGAGGGCCTGCTCCGGATGGTCTTCAAGAACCTGCAGAGTAAGGTTTACCACGTCGTCTCCCCGATATTTAAGCAGCATTTCCAGGTAGAGTTCCAGCAGGTCCCGATGGCCGGATAAGGAAGGGTACAGTGCCAGGAAGCGTTGTTTACTAGCCTCGTCGTGGTAGGTTGACAGCCCCTTCAGTAGCCCTTTTGCTGCAATATGGCGACCAGGCAATTCTAGTTGGGAGAATACGTACTCGCGAGCGGAATCGGTGTGCAGGTTTCCAAGTAATTCGAAGGCAGGCAGTAGCGTTTCTCCGTCCAATAAAGGTATAAGGGCTTGCAACCAGGGTTCGAGCACCGTAGCATTGTCCGGGCCAAAATGCTTATCCGCAATAGTTTTTCGGGCCAGGAGAGTTAGTTCGTTTTTCGGGTTTTGGGCCAGCAGGAGCAATAGTTTTTGCTCGTTAGTATTTCGCTTCTGCCAGAATTCAGCCCGCAGCCGCCACGGAGGTAAAGGCCCTTCTTCGTTCAGCGCCCCGGGGCGATGAAGGGAAAAAGCTTCCTGCAGATTCTGATAGCCGGGAAATTTTTTTCGCTTCCAGACGATGAATTCAAGCGGATAACGGAGATAGTTTGTCAGGTCTTCAAAATAGTTGCGTACGGCTTCCCAGTTGTCACCATGGGTGAGCCTGAAAACTGTTTCAGGTAATTTGGCTGCGGCGGATTCCACGTTCACGATCTCCCCTCGTTCGGTGAAGGTGACCAGGAACCCGGCGGGGCCGTAGGGAGTGGTTAAGTGGATGGTGGAAGTCATTAGGTTTCAGGTTGCAAGTTTCAGGTTGCAAGTTTCAGGTTGCAGGTTTCAGGTTGCAGGTTGCAAAGGGATGACGGTACATGCAACCTGCAACTTGCAACTTGCAACCTGCCTACTTACGTTTCCCTTCTTTCAATTCAAAGTTGAACCCATCTTCTTCCAGTTCCCGGTACCTTCCCTCATCAAAGCTGTAAAGCTTGGCGGGCCGGTGGGCTACACCTTTTTGGGAGCGGCCGAGGTCTTTAAGCAAATTCATGGAAAGGATCTTTTTACGGAAATTCCGTTTTTCAAGGTCCAGTTCCCAGATGGCTTCGTATAGGTGCTGCAGGTCCGTAAGGGTGAATGCCGGAGGTAATAGTTCGAAACCGATGGGGCGACTGCGGATGCTTCGCTTGAGGCGATGGAAAGCTACCTGGACAATCTCTTCGTGATCGAAGGCCAGGCTCTCGATATCACTTACGCTGTGCCAGGCGACTTCCTGCGCCACGCCGGCAGCGTGGAGCTCAAAATCTTCCACCTTTACCAGGCTATAGTAAGCGATGGTAATAACGCGGCCGAAATCATGCCGGCCGGGGGTGCCAAAGGCTTTTACCTGTTCGAGGTATACGTCCTTCAAGCCGGTAACTTCTCTTAAGACACGCTGCGCTGCGGCATCGAGATCTTCGCCTTCCCGAACGAAATATCCGGGCAGACCCCAGTAATTGTCAAACGGTGCTTCGTTACGCCGGATGAGGAGGATTTTTAACTGACCATTGTCAAAACCAAAAATTACGTTGTCAACAGTGAAAGCAGACTTAAAGTATGCGTCAAAGCTTTTTTGCGGTTGGGCCAAAATGGAATAAACTTACGTGTGGGGGTAAAGATAGTGTGAAGTGTACAATAACCAGTGGTTTAATACTTCCCTTCGGGAACATTCAGCCTGGCTGTTACCTTTACCCGTTAATAACCAACTTTCCTGATGAACCAACCCGGCCCAAATTCTAACGCTCCCATTCTTACTGAAAGTCAGCGAGCGGTACCTCAATTAAAGTGGATAGACGGTTTTAGCCGCCTGCTGGACACTAAATTCAGAATACCGGGTACAGACATAAGGTTTGGCGCTGATTTCCTGCTTGGGCTCGTACCCGGTGCCGGAGATATGGTGTCGTTGGCCATGTCTGGCGTCCTGGTGGCAACAATGGCCAAAAACGGTGCCAGCGGTATGCTGGCCGCTAAGATGCTCTTCAACGTAGCTTTGGACGCCCTGGTGGGGTCCATTCCTATATTAGGTAACATCTTCGATCTCTTCTACAAGGCAAACTACCGGAACGCTGTTTTAATGCGGGAATATTATGATGAGGGCGAACACCAGGGAAGCGTTTGGCCCGTCGTCATCGGCGTATTGATCGGGCTAGTGATTATCTTCGGATTATTGATCTGGGCACTCGCAGCAATGGTCGGCTGGGTGTTAAGTTAAGTGTGGAATACACCCAGTTCGTTAAAATAAGCATCTGGTATACGGGACGGTAAAAGCTGAACGCTAATATCAAATACCCAATTTAGCAGATTATTCAGGCGGTTGCTTGCAACTTGGACTGTACACTACGATATTGTGAGTACCTAAACACACCCAGTATGAAATACCTTTTTACCCTCTTGGCCATATTGGCCATTACTCTTTCTGTCTCCGGCCAAAAGGAGACAATCAACCTGGAAGCTTCCATCTATTTTGCTTCGGCGAGCCACCAGCCGGCCGAAGTGGAGATGAATAAGCTGGCGGAGTTTGCCGATAAGCTTACGAGCTATGCCGATTACACACTGAAGATCGAGGCCTTTACCGATGAGCAGGGAACAGATGATTATAATGCTGCCCTGGCCCTCCGTAGAGCAGATGCCATTGCTAAAGCCCTGGCCCTCCGCGCCGTCGTCGCTACGACCACCAAAGTGATTACTTACGGAGAGGAACTGGCCCGGACGAATACCACCGATGATGCCGAGAGGCGCATGGACCGACGGGTAGATCTTGTAGCTACGGTTGTTCGTTGGACTGATGCCGCTGCCGCCATCCAGGCGGCCCGTGCAGGCCAGCTGCAAAGCCTTACGATTGGTGATCCAACCGTACGCCAGACGATCTCCGGCAGGAATGGTGGTGTGTTTATGATCGAGGGCAATAGCTTTGTTCGGGCAGACGGAACTCCCGCAGAAGGAGCCGTATCGGTGGAACTCGTTGAGGCCTATGACCTGTCGGACATGATCTTAGCGGGCCTGACCACTACCTCCGCCGGCAAACGATTGGCCACCGGTGGAATGGTCAACATCACCGCGACCGATGCCACCGGAGCGGCTCTACAACTGAGGGATGGAATCGCACTTACTGCTTCTATCCCAACGGATGACTTTAACGAGCGAATGCGGATTTTCTCCGGTGCGGAACATAATGAAAGTGGCGCGCCTACGGACTGGGCGCTGACCGAAACCGGTGTTGCTCCCACCGCAGAAGCCTTTTTCGTCGTGGATAATGCTCTATTGGACATCGATGTCTTTCGGGTCTCTGCCGAGAGGGCCGTTGGCCAGCGTCTGGCGGTTTGGAGAAGGACTAACCCTGAACCTAAGAAGCCGAAGCTTTTACGCCCTAAAAGCACGAATAAGCCACCGGTAAAGGTAAATGTTGAAAAAATCGCTTACGAGCCAAAGGGCCTGAAGAAAATCTTCATGTCAAAGCAAAAGCGGGCAGAAGAAACTGCTAAAAAGAGAGCAATAGCGGAAAGAACTTACCAACGGCGGCAAGCGCGCTATGAGGAAAACCTCGAATATGAGCGGACTCGCCCCGCACGCAACCAGGAAATACAAGAAAATTATGAAAAAGAGCTTGCTACCTGGGAAATTGCCTTCGAGGCAGCTAAAAACGGCTATACAGAGGAGGCGACTCAGATTCTTTCAGCTGAGGCAAAAAAGCGTCGGGAAGCCTACCTGGCAGCCCGCGAAGCCCGGATTGCCGCCTTGGGCGATGAACTGGCTGGAATGGAGGACCTCTCCGGCCGTAGCGGCGACGTTAGCCGGTATTTCTTTAGCGTAGCCCGCCTTGGCTGGACCAACGTCGATATTTACACCTCAGATGAAGACCCGATCCAGGTACTGGCCTCGTTGCCGAACAGCACTGAAAGGGCGACCGTCGTCATGGTCCCGACCGATCGCCGAAGTGTGATCGCTTATAACCCTGACGGCGAGGGCAACTGGAAACGAGGCGGTATTCCGCGGGGCGTTGCCTACCATGTTGTTGCCTACCAGGTATTGAACGGACAGCTGATGATGGCGCATCGGTTTGTTGATGCTGCCGACGATAAGACAGTGGAGACGCTCAGTTTCGAACCAGTCGCGGTTACGGAGTTGAAGGATAAGCTGGCGGGGATTTTGGGGAGCTGAGTTAGTTCATAGTTTAGTAGTTCATAGTAGATAGCCTGCGGTCAGTCCTGCTACCCACTATGAACTACTAAACTATGCACTAAATAAGGCGCGGCCGCAGGTGCAAAAAAAGTTAAAAGAGCGGGGTAACGGTGTCCTTCACCTCTGAGGAAGATCGGACGCAGCGCTTTACAAGCGTAAGGGCTAAACCCTGTTGTACTTGAAGTGTTTTCAGTAAATGCAACCCCTGCAACCCCTGCAACCCCTGCAACCCCTGCAACCAGAGCGAAGCGACCCTGCGACTGGAGCGAAGCGACTTTTGCAACGCATCGCCCTGGGTGGCGGCTGCCATTGGTGTACCGAAGGCGTCTTTGTTTCCCTGCGCGGCGTAGCCCGCGTGGAGCAGGGGTGGGTGGCCTCCACGCCACCGCATGATGCTTTCTCCGAAGCCGTCATCGTTCATTATGACCCGGCGGTCATCTCCGCTGAAGACCTCATCGCCGTCCATCTGGAAACCCACGCGGCCACAAAAGCGCATGGACTACGCCACCGCTATCGGTCGGCGATCTACGCTTTCTCTCCGGAAGACGAAAGACGGTTCTCGACCATTCTCGCCAATCAGGCGAAGGACTTCACCGACGCACTCATAACCCAGGTGTTCCCTTTTGTTGATTTCAAGCCCTCCCTACCCGGGCACCAGGACTATTACCGGACGGACCCGGAACGGCCGTTTTGTGTGCGGTTTATTGCGCCTAAGTTGGAGATGCTGCGGGAGCGGCGGCCGGGGCTGTTACAGGAGCAATAGTAATAAGCTAAATTCAATAAACAGGAGCTGCTTTTCTTGATTACAGCCATATTACGGAGCCTGGTAGCTTACGTATATTACAATACATGGAAATAAAACGTATATTTATTACAAATAAGGTTGTATCGCCTTAGTAAACACCAAATTACTCACACACATACCCATTTAAATAGACGCCATTATGAGATTTGTTTTTACGTTGGCTGCAGCCCTGCTGTTGGCCCTACCTTTTACGGCCCAAACCGAGAACCTGGTTCTTAATGCCGGCTTTGAAGCTACTGAGGTAGCGAAGTCCGAACTTAGTGACCAGCAACCTATAGCAACAGCTACTAGCTGGACCTCAGCCAACGCCATGCCAGCAAGCCTGTTTACCAGCGATGGTAAGAACATCAACGATTCTTACGGGTCCGACTGGCCGTTTGCTGCACATGACGGAGACCACGTTGCCGGTATCGAAATTTACGGCAACCAGCGTGAATACGTGCAGGGAACGTTGGCCCAGCCGCTGGAAGTCGGCAAAGCCTATAGTTTCTCTTTTTACGTTCATTACCACTGTTCCGGAGCCAACGGTATTGGGATTGCTTTTCTACCATCTGCCGTACAGACGGACGATAATGGACTTCTTTCCCTTATTCCAGTCACCTATCAGAAAGATCTCACCCGCTACGAGAAAGGTAAATGGGAGATGATTTCGGGAACCTTCGTCGCTCGTAAGCCATACCAGTCTTTCATCATTGGTAACTTCTTCTCTGATGATGACACCAAGGTCCAGGCGGATGCCTTTGACCACTTTTATGCCTACATAGACGATGTGTCCGTTCGGCCGTCAAATGGTAGTACAGAGGGAGAGACGAGCGCAGACGCCGCAGCTTGGGAAGGCAATGTGGAAAAGATGGCAGGTAAGGAACTTTCCGTCAAAGTTCCGCTAATGGAAAAACGTTCTCTCGGGGAGCTCACCTTTTCTTCCGGCAGCAGTCAGCTCAATGCGGCTTCCCGCCAGCTGCTGGATGACCTCATCGCTCAAATGGAAAATACGCCAGCAGCGCTGATCTCCATCGCTGGCTACGCCAGCACCGATGGGCCCGCAACACGCAATCAGGCGCTTTCCGAAGACCGTGCTTTTCGGGTGTTTGATTACCTGATGGGGAAGGGTTTTGCTCCGGAGCGTTTTATCGTAAAGGGGAATGGTGAGGCTGCAGAACCTGGCCCTGAACAACGTAAAGTGTTGATTTCCTTGGGGGCGGAGTAGCTTCTTGATTCATTTTCGTTAAATGATGCTGCGCCAACTTGCTCTCGGGTAGGCTAAGGCTGCTTTGTCAAATTCTAAGCTGCTGGAAGTGTCTACGATGTCTTCCTGCAGCCTAAGTTGAAGTAGCTGCGGGAGCGGCGGCCGGGGCTCTTGGTTTCCCGGCCTTCAGGCCGTGAAGGTTCACCGACCTTCAGGTCGGAAGCCTTCGGCCTAGAGGCCAAAGGCACCCCCACGGCATAAATGCCGGGCAACGATCATTCTAAAAGGTAAGTCAACTCCGCCCGATCAAAGTCCAACCCGCCGCCAGCGCCAATAATATCCTCCGCCAGCTGTTTTTTCCGCCGTTGTAGCTTGTTGATCTTCTCCTCGATGGTATCCTTGCTGAGGAACTTGCGGGCGAAGACGTTGCCCTCCCGACCGATCCGGTGCGCCCGGGCAATGGCCTGATCTTCGATGCTGGGGTTCCACCAGGGGTCAAGGATGAAGACGTAGTCGGCAGCAGTGAGGTTGAGGCCGGTACCGCCGGCCTTGATGGAAATGAAGAAGGTCTGTACCGTCGGATCCTCCTGAAAGCGTTTAACCTCGGCGGCGCGGGTTTTGGCGTTAACCGAGCCGGTGATCCAGGCATGGGGCTCATTAGTGGCCAATAGCTTTTCGCGGAAGAGCTCCAGGTGTTTGACCATGCTGGAGAAGATGAGGACCTTGTGGCCGGCCCGACGGATGATGTCCCACTGCTCTAAGACCTCGGAGAATTTACCGGCGTCTTTGTCGTAGTCCTCGTCCATTAGTACGGGGTGGTTCGCCAGCTGGCGCAGGCGCGTCAGCGTCTGCACTACGCGGAGTTTGTACTGTCCGTCGTTGGGGGTGAAATTGCCCAGCAGCGCATTGCGGGCGGCAGATTTTTCCGACTCGTAGGCTTTGCGCTGCGCTTTGGTCATTTCGCAGTAGAATACCTGGACGTCAAGTTCGGGGAGGTCGGGAGCGACCTCCTCCTTGGTCCGACGCAGGAGGTGGGGCATGACTAGTTTGCGGAGCTGCTCCTTCTTTAGCTCGTCGTCGTGGAGTTCGATGGGGGTGATGAAGGCCTTCTTGAAGAAGGCGAAGTGTCGCAGCAGGCCGGGGTTGATGAACTGCATCTGACTCCAAAGGTCCGACAACGAGTTTTCAATTGGGGTGCCAGATAGGCTGATGCGGTGGCTGGCCTGCAGCTCGTTAAGTGCTTTGAATACTTTGCTCTGACGGTTCTTTATCTGCTGGCTTTCGTCCAGTACGATGTATTCAAAGTTGATTTGTTCCAGGACTTCCTTGTCGCGGAGCGCCGTCTGGTAGGTCGTTAGGATCACATCGAAGCGGCGGAGTATGCGCGGGTCTTTGGTCCGCTGTTGCCCGGTGTGTGTTTCAACGGTCAGGCTGGGGGCAAACCGTTCCAGTTCGTTGCGCCAGTTGAATACCAGGGAGGCGGGGAGTACGATCAGGGCGCGTAGTGGCTGGAGGAATTCTTCGTCGGGGGCGGGTTGGGCGAAAAGGTCTAGTTGTGGGGCGGGCATATTGTCGCCTCTCCCCCGGCCCCTCTCCCCCGGAGAGGGGTGACCCTTCGCTGGTGGTTTTTTCCCGAACTCACTGCTCTTTGGTCCTTCCACTGCACCTGCGGCCGCGCCCAACCGCTCCTTCGCATATAAGAGCACTGCGATGGTCTGCAGGGTCTTGCCGAGGCCCATATCGTCGGCCAGGCAAGCACCCAGTTGTTCATGGTGGTGGCGAACCAGCCAGCGGGCACCTTCCAGCTGGTACGGCCGCAGCTCCGCCTTGAGTTTATTACTGGGGCGGAAGGCTTCTGCCATGGCCGCAGCCTGTGCAGTGTCGCCCACTTCGAGGCCCAGCGGTGCGAGCAAAGGCGCCTGGGAGCGAGCCATCCGTACCTTTTTACCTTCCACTTTGGCGAATTGCAGCCCAGGCCGGTATTTGGCAAACCACTCCTCTGGTATGAGGAAGATATCCCCATCGGGCAGCGGAAATCGCCGGTCTTCCTTCTGAATGAACCGTACGATCTTAGCAAAGGGGATCTCGTGGGTGCCAACGATAACTTTTCCCTTCAGGTCGAGCCAATCATTGTCTTCGTTTACCTCCAGGCTGATCACCCCTTCCAGGGTACTGAACTGACTTCCTGCCTCTTCGGCCCGAATGACTTCAACGCCCGCCTGTTCCAGGTCATGGCCGTTTTCGAGCAGCCACCGTAAAGCGGCAAAATGACCATTGTCATCGGGTAGTCTGAGGGCGTTACTCCCGGGAACGGGTTCTAGTCCCTGATCGAGCAAAATCGCCAAGAGCTCCCGCTCCTGGTCGGTGTTGCGGACAATGCGGGCCAGCCGAAACGGCGGTTTTACGTTATAATCAGCCGCTGAGGTTTCGGGCGTACCAAGCGGGAAAGCTTTGCGACCGTAGACGAATTCAGGGTAGAGGTAATATTTCTCCTCGAAAGGATGGGGGCGGACGGCCACTCGTAATTTAGTTGGAGCGATTATTTCTTCATAGTGAAACCCTTCCGCGACGATGGGGTTT
The DNA here is from genome assembly GCF_000373105.1 of Neolewinella persica DSM 23188. GTDB lineage: Bacteria > Bacteroidota > Bacteroidia > Chitinophagales > Saprospiraceae > Neolewinella > Neolewinella persica. The sequence goes on from NZ_KB890469.1 coordinate 24,094, forward strand.
CGCTCGGCGATCCGTACCACAAACTCCCGCCAGTATTTTTCTTGTTTGTCCGCAGGTACCTGCACACCGTCTCTACTCAGGAATGGCTTAATCTGGTCGCCGTTGAGCTGGCCCAATTGTACCAACTCTTTGTCGAGCACCAGCCAACCCGGGGTAGGGTGGTTGGTCAGTATTTTCAGGTCATGGAAGCGGATGGGGCTGGATTTACCCGTGTGGTCGATCAGCCGAAACTGGTAATTGATGCCGTCGTCATCGATGATGAACCTGAGCTCCGGGGTGGGAGGAGAAACGGCAAAAGGCGTAAGATGGTCATCGGGTGCCTTGCGAGGGTCCATCCCCACGGCAACCGGCCAGCCCTGTTGGCGGCAGATGCTCAATATTTCTGCTGAACGGTGATGGATGTACCGGATGACGTTAATCCGGTCCTTGTTTTTATCCGATAACAAGCCCGCCAGGGTCGGTACTTTCTTGGCCCCCTTGCGATGGGCTTCTGCGAGGTTGCTTTGGCGGAGGTTTTCCACCAGGGTGAGGGCCCGCTCCAGCGGAGCAGTCAGTTCAATGTCGTAAATACCCAGTCCCGAAGCCTTGGCCGTATGCTGAACGTGCGCCAGCCGACCAGCCTGGTTTCGCCCCACTACGTAGGCCTTGGGCAGGTAAACTCCGGTACGGAATTCCGTAAAATTAAAAAGGACGGCGGCGGGGTGAGGCACGTAGTTTTTTTCTTGGGGGTGGGGCTAAAGGCGGCAAATATAGGATTTAGTGTTCAGGGTTCAGGGTTCAGGGTTCAGGGATCAGGATTTAGTGTTCAGTAATCAGTATTCAGGGACCAGGAATCAGGAATTAGTGTTCAGGGACCAGGGACTAAACATCCGTGTTGAGCGCTGTATCCTGAATTCTAAACACTGAATATTGTTGACTGAATCCTGATTCCTAAAAGTCAACGGCCAAACCAAAAGAAGGTAAAAAACTACCTTCATCTTCTGGAATTATGATGAGGCTTGTCGGTGTTACCAATTCTCCGGTTTCGTTGCGGTCAAGACCGTAACTTGGCGGCGCGGGTGCCACGGCAGCCAGTACGTTTTGTACCTCCAGGAAAACGTTGAGGCTCAATGCCTTGAAGTTCCATTTTTTGTCGATCCGGATATCCAGTTGCTGGAAATTCTCCAGGCGGTTACTTCCGAGGTTGTCGTAGTCAAGAATGAAAACGGGATAGGTTTCCAGCGAAGCATCAACGTCAGTAGGGGCAAAGGGCGACTGCCCTACGAAGCGGTACCTGCCGCTGATTTCCCAGTTGCGGGGCGCTTTGTAGCCACCCGTCAGGGAGAAAAGCTGGCGACTGTCCCAGGTGCTGGGCCGGTAAACGCCGTCCAGGCCGGTGAATTCGCTCCGGTAAAGGGTGAGTGCGGCAATCACGTAGAAGTTTTTATAGAGCTTCTGCTGGTAGAGGAATTCTGCGCCGTAGCTCCGTCCTTCTCCGGAGGAAACGATGTCTTCGTTACCGAGAATAGAGAAATCTGCGCCCTTATTCGCCAGCGAAACGCCGTCGACGACCGAGACGGCGTAATTGCTGTACTGTTTAAAGAAGCCTTCCACGCTTAGCTTGCCGAAACCAGCCACCCGGCGTTCCACGCCCAGACCCAGGTGGTTGCTGGCCGTGTAATCCACGTCTCTGTTGGCAAAGGCGCCGGTGGCGTCGCGGAAACCCAGCACGGTGTAGGGCAGGATCTTGAAGTAACGGCCCACCGTCCCGTTCAGCCGCCAGGCACCGGTGGGGTCGAGGCGGTAACTCAGGGAGGCGCGCGGGCTGAGGGTTCGCAGGAAATGGTTATTGACGCCTCCATTCGTAAACGTATTTCCGTCCATTCGCAGGCCTAGGGAAACGTCCAGTTTGCCGTCCAGTACCGTCGTGTTCGCCTGGCCAAAGAGCCCGATCCGGAAGAAGTCCAGGTCAGTAGAGAATTGCTGGTCGCGCAGTAAGTCCTCGGTGGTGTTCGTGTAAACCGCTCTGGTGAGGTTGCCGCCCCCGGTGATGGACCAGTCGCCAACAAAACGCGTGTAAGCGTACCGCAGCTTCTGCTCCGTCTCCCGGCTGGCGGTTTCCAGCAGCAGTCCGGTCTGCGCTTCGTTATCGGTGTATCGGCTGAAGGTATTGTCGAGCACGTTGATGCTGGCGGTGGTGGTCATCAGGCCTTTACCGTTTTTGAGACGCCTTTTCCAGCCCAATCCCGCCGTCGTAGTCCATTGTTTGATGATCGGGACCTGCTCGAGCTGGGCCGCGCGCTCCGGCTCGAACTCATCGTCGGCCTCAACGGAAAAGTCGTCGATGCTGCCAATGCCCGTCAGGTACACCGTATTGTATTCATCAATTTCGTGGTTGATCTTGTACTGGTAATCGTAGTAGTCCGGCCGGATGGGCAAACCGATCGCTGCGAAAAGAAACTGAAGGTAGCTGCGCCGTACCGACAACAAATAGCTGGTGTTGGATTCCGTCCTGTCCTTTTTTAACAGCGGCCCTTCGGTCGTGAGGGCAGCCTCGCTGGCGCTGATCCGCAGGTTTGTCTGGCGCTCCCGGCGGTTACCAACCCGCTGGTCGAACTGCAGGACACCACTCAGGGGGTTGTCGTAGCGTGCATCGAAGGCCGAGCTGGCCAGCTCCACGCCTTCGATGAAGTCAACGTTCAGCAGGCCTACCGGACCGCCTGCGCTGCCCTGGGTGCTGAAGTGGTTGATGTTCGGAATCTCGATGCCGTCCAGGTAGTAAACGTTCTCATTGGGCGCACCTCCGCGGATGATCACGTCGTTGCGGAATCCCGCTACCGACCCCTGGATACCCGGTAAACTCTGTACCACCTTTGCGATGTCATTATTCCCGCCCGGGTAGGTCTTGATCTCATCGGGCGAAAGCCGCTGCAAAGAGAGTGGTGTGGTGCGGCTGGTTTGAAATGGATTAGCCCGTACCACGACCGTTTCCAGTTCCGTCTGCGTTTCCCGGAGTTCAAAATTGATGGCGTCATTACCTTTCGACTGTACGATGACGTTACTCCGTGTCACTGTTTCGTAGCCCAGGTAGCTGGCTGAAATATTATAGCTGCCTGGCGTAATACCGGTCAGCTCATACTTTCCGTCCAAATCCGTAACGGTTCCAATTTGCCCGTCACCAATTTTTACGGTTACACCAATCAAAGGTTCGGCAGTGAGGCCATCAATGACGGAACCGTAGATACTGACGGTGGTCTGGGCGAAGACAAAGGTGCAAAAGAAGTTAAAGAGACAAAGTAAAGTAATACGCATAGTCAACTTAATAAATGGAATGAACCACCAGCTCTTAAAGGTAGCGTGAGGAATAAAAGTTACCGCTTCAACGCCATCTTACTAAAGTGGTTCTTGTCTATGCCCGCCGTTGCTAAACAATCCCCGCCTTTATGCGCTTAACCTTAGCATCACCATCTAGTTGAAACTACCATCGAGTTAGCGGATCATATACTTTTTGTCTTGCTGGGCATCATTCTCCCGCTTGTCCTGCTCGTTTCAGGAAACCGGCGACGTAAGGCCTCGCCGCTGCATTGGTCTCCAAAGATGAAAATTCAGCTTTACTACGGCAATGGCCTCCTGCTTTATGCGATGGCCGCAGCCGTGTTGTTGGTTACCTGGCTGGCTGGCCGGCCACTTAAATCGGTCGGGCTGGGATGGGGGGATATTCCTTACGACCTTACCGCTGTACTGCTGCTGGCAGGTTTTCTGGTGCTTTACCTGGCAGACCTTTACCTGGAGATGGGATCTGCGGTCAGCAGAGAGGAAACGCGGCGGGAATTCAGTAAGCTCGGATTCATGCCTGCCGCTGCGGGCCAGTTTCTGCACTTTATTTTCCTGGCCGTTGCTGCCGGGGTGGGAGAGGAGATCGTTTATCGGGGGTTTATGATCAGTTACCTGACCAGTTTACTTGGAAGCACCGGTTGGGTGTTTGCTGTGATACTGATTTTCCCCGCCATCACCTTCGGCCTTGGCCATGTTTACCAGGGCTGGAAACCAGTAATGAAGATCATGGCCATGGCGGTGCTGTTCGGTTTCTTCTACTTTCGCACCAATACCCTGTGGCCGCTGATGCTGTTGCATACGGCGATTGATGTATTGGGGGGGCTGCTTAGTTGGTATTTGCTGGGGAAGGAAGAGGTTAGTTTATAATGCAGTCGTTCATAGTAGGGCAGAGGTTATCGACTGCGAATTACTGAACTATGAACTAAATAGGGCGCGGACGCAGGTGCAAAGGAAGGTTTAAGGAGCAAGGCAATTATCGTAGGCAAAGGAATGTTAAGGCTTTCTCGGAAAAATTATAAACACTTGTTTTGAAAATATTTCTCCTAGACGTTTGTAGGAATAAAAAACAAGTATTACCTTTGCGTCCGCTTCGAGAGAAGAATGGCTGTGTAGCTCAACTGGATAGAGCACTTGACTACGAATCAAGAGGTTTCAGGTTCGAATCCTGACACGGTCACTAACGACAAGGAAGATTTTCTTCCAATGTCTCCTTAAGCAGGCCTCGGTCTGCTTTTTTATTCTGACCTAATCAGGTCCTTAACGTATACAGCGATGTCTAAAGTTTGTAAACTCACGGGTAAGAAGCCGATCAGCGGCAACAACGTTTCTCACTCCAACCGGAAGACGAAGCGTCGTTTCGTACCCAACATTCAGAAGAAGAAGTTCTTTGTACCGGAGACGGGTGAATTCGTTACCCTACGGATCTCCACTTCTGCTATGCGTACCATCAACAAGCTTGGTGTAATGGCATACGTTAAGAAGCTGGAAAGCAAAGGCATTGAAACCGGCGTTAAGTTCTAGTAACTGCCCGCAGTACACAGAACCACTAACCATTACAATCTACCATTCCCATGGCCAAGAAATCAAAAGGTAACCGCAACCTCATTATCCTGGAATGTACCGAGCACAAGGCCACTGGCCAGCCCGGCACTAGCCGTTACGTCACGCAGAAGAACCGGAAGAACTCTCCCGATCGTCTCGAACTGAAGAAGTACAACGCTGTACTACGTAAAGTGACCGTACACCGCGAAATTAAGTAAACACGAAACTTATCCGACGCGACCATCGTTGTTTCGGTAAATAAATCCTTTCAGCCATGGCTAAAATATCGAAGAACGCGCGGACGGGGCAACGTGCCGCAAACGCTGGCTCCGGCCGCGACTACATCAAAGTAGTGAAATCTGTCAAGAACCCCGACACTGGTAAGTACGCTTACAAAGAAGTGATGGTCCACAAAGACAAGATTGACGAATTCATGAAGGAGAAATAGTATCCGCTAATTTCTCCCTGAACCTAAAACAGCCCGGAACCGCTCACGCGGCCCGGGCTGTTTTAGGTTCAGGGAGAAACAAGTGGATGAGACAACCAACCGCGTAGATGGAGTTGTGCTAATACTGATATTTATCCGTTAGTCCTGAAATCCGTAATTTCGCCACCCTTCTTTTGACTCCCTTTCCCCTTACTCCCTTCCCCCCCCTTACTTATGACCAACGATCAGCTAAAAGAACTGAAAGACCGTCTTTCCCTCCTGAAGGGCTACCTGGATGTGGAAAAGCGCAGCTTTCAGGTCGAAGACCTCACGCAGCAAAGCCTGGATCCTGATTTCTGGAACGACAGTAAGGCCGCTGAGGCCGTCATGAAGCAATTGCAGAGCAATAAAGGCTGGGTAAAGCAGTATGATGTGGTGGCCGAAAAAGTGGATGACCTGGAAATTCTGCAGGAATTTCTTAAAGAAGGGGAGGGGACCGAAGAAGAAGTTGAGCGACGTTATGAAGAAACCGTAGCGGTTCTTGACGACGCAGAGTTTCGCGCTACCCTCAACCGTCCCGAAGACGAACTCGGCTGCATCCTGGAAATCAACGCCGGTGCCGGAGGCACCGAGGCCAACGACTGGGCCGAGATGCTGCTGCGCATGTTCACTATGTACTGCGAAAAGAACGCCGGTTATAAGGTCAGCATGGCTAGCCGGACCGACGGCGATGCCGCAGGCATCAAATCCGCCACCATGGAAATCCAGGGCGACTTCGCCTACGGTATGATGAAGGGGGAAAACGGGGTACACCGCCTGGTACGCATCAGCCCCTTCAACGCGCAGGGTAAGCGACAGACCAGCTTCGCCTCCGTCTTTGTTCACCCCCTGGTCGACGATACCATTGAGGTAGAGATCAATCCGGCGGACCTTCGTTGGGACACCTTCCGCGCCTCCGGCGCAGGTGGCCAGCACGTAAACAAGACCGAATCCGCCGTGCGGGTGACCCACGCCCCCACGGGCATCGTGGCGGAATGCCAGGACGAACGCTCCCAGCACAAAAACCGCGACCGGGCCATGAAGATGCTCCGCAGCCGCATCTACGAACTCGAGCTGAAGAAGCAACAAGCGGAACGCGACGAGGTCGAAGCCGGTAAAACCGCCAACGAGTGGGGCAGCCAGATCCGCAGCTACGTCCTCGATGACCGCCGGGTGAAAGATCACCGGACCGGCTGGCAAACCAGCCAAACGGACGCGGTACTCGACGGGGATTTGGAAGATTTTTTGAAGGCTTACCTGCGTTGGTCGGGAGAGGCTAAGTAAACGTTATTCCGGTTGAGGACTTGTAGCCCGAACGCGAACGGGGCAGTAGGCTCCCGGAGCGGATTAGGTGAGAAACTTTGGGGTGATAGCTTACCTGATGAAGGTGAAACAAGGAGCGTATGCTATACCGGTGCTTAAGCCAATTAGCTTAGAACAGGCTTTTTTCAGGCACAATTACCAACCCCCGATCCGGCCTTATCAAGGTATACCCAATTCCCATTCGTAGCGAGCTGACCGGAGGGCCATCGTAGAATTCGGCAGTAGTAATATTGATGTCGTAAACCGGATAGATGAGTTTGCTGGAACTGCGTTGATAGTCCAGCCGGAGGTGGAACCGACCTGAGGAGAGGCTTGCCCCGAAGTTAAGGCCGGCATCCATTTGGTTCAGGCGGCGAGTATCACGGGAGAGGAAGTATTCTTCACTGCTGATGAGCAGTAAGGATAGGTACGGGCCGGCACGCAGAGAAAACTGCGGGCTGAAGTGGTAGATCATGGATGGCATTGCATCGAGGTAGTGCCCACGGGTAGCAACGAAAGGAAAAGTGAGGCCAGCGGCAGTCTGATCTGAAATTACTAGGTCATAGCCACGACTCATGTACTGCAGTCGGAGCTCCCAGGCGAAGGTGTTCTGCGGTGGGGCGTACTCCAGGGCCAGCGCCAGGAATCCTCCGGCGGAGGCCTGTATCTCGGCGCGTTGGGTAGTGGGGACATTGGAGCCCAGGAACGGCGGTACCATGACCGAATTTTGCTCTACATTGAAAATAGGGTGAGCGTAGCCCGCGTCCATACTTAATTTGAATTGAGCGGATAGCTGGGTGAAACAACAGAGGAAGAGAATTGATAAGGTAAGCTTCATATTTATCTGGTTTTAGTGCCTTTAAATAACGGTAACCTGCCGAAAATTTATTCCGGCCTTAATAATTAAAGATTTTTCCACACGGTGAATTTGCTGTTGCTTTAGCTCCCTCCTCCTCCCTCTATGGACCTGGATTCCCTACCTGATGAGGGTAAAGCCAAGGCCTGCCTGCAGGGCGCTGATGGGGGAGGGTTGTTCAACGGAGAGGAGTAGCACACTAGACTGACCGTCAAGTCCTCCCGTATAATCATATTCGCGAAAACTTCGCTGGTAGGCAGCGTAAACATAGGCTCGGCCAAAGTGTAGACGGCCCGCTACCTTGATACCGTAATCGTGTGTATTGGTTCGTCGCTCACGTTCTATCACGAAAGGATTATCCTCGAACTTACGTCCTAAAGAAAGGAAGGGGCCGATACTGGCGGAAAACAACCTTCTGGGGCGGTAGGTAAGTCGTGGTGAGATGTCCAGGTAGTCTACGTGGGAAGGGTGTGACAAGCTATGCTCTTGTTCGCCGTTTGCTAGTTCGATCAGGTGTTCATAGCCTCTTCGGGAATAGCTCATTTGTAGGCCTCCGGAAAAATTGGTGTTTGCTGGAGCATAATTAACTTCCAGGCCTGCGGAGGCTGAATTGAGGGCATTCAGGTAGCCGCCTTCGCCAGTAAAAATGATGTCGCCGACCAATTCAGGCTGCTGGTTGAAGGTGCCGAAGGAATAGCCAGTGTTTACGGAAAAAGTAAACTGAGCGAGCATTTGGGCGGGGCCGCAGGTGCAGAGCAGGGCGAATAAGAGCAGGGCTTTGGTCATCGGTCTTTGTTTAAGAATTGTTTCTGAAACGGTAATTTGCGGATGCTAATTAAAGCCTTTCTGATTTTAACATCGTTTTTCCGTGTATGCGAAACTTACTTACCCTGCTCCTACTAATCTTTCTCTGCACCAGCGGCCGCGCCCAAACGCCGATCAATTTTGGACAATCCTACAAGTTGCACTCCGAAGTACTCGATGAAGGTCGCCTGATCAACGTTCTGTTACCCACTGAATACGCCGACTCAACGGAAAAGGAATACCCGGTGATTTATCTGCTCGACGGCGCTACCAACGAAGACTTCTTCCACGCTGCCGGCCTGATGCGCTACTTCGATGACCACGAGATGATGCCCCCGACGATCCTCGTCGGCATCGCCAACGTGGACCGAAAACGAGATTTTACCTACCCTAGCAAAGACCCACGCGACGTCCGTGACTTCCCCACTACCGGGGGCTCCGAAAAATTCATCGAATTCCTCCAGCAGGAATTGCCGACTTTCGTCGACACTACCTTCCGAACCACCGATCATCGTACCCTGGTGGGGCAGTCATTAGGTGGCCTGCTGGCCACCGAGGTGCTCCTGAAATACCCCGGCCACTTCAACGACTACGTCATCGTCAGTCCTTCCCTTTGGTGGGACAAAGAGCAACTGTACGTCGATATGGACTCCCTGGTGACGGCCCTTGACGTCTACCCCGAACGCCTCTTTGTTTCCGTCGGCGAAGAATACCCCGTCATGGTCGATGGCTCCCGGAAACTCGCCCGTTTAATGGAGAAACACACCAAGTCCACTTTTCTGCCCCTGATGGACGAAGACCACAACACCATCCTGCACGAAGCCCTCTACCGGGCTTTCGACGGCTGGTATGACCCTACGGTGCTGCAGCCCTACCACTTCGCCAATGCCTGGAACGGACTGAATCTGCGCGCTGCTCCCAGCCTGGATTCGGCGGTCGTGGGAAAGCTGGAGTACGGTGCCAGCCTGGGCATCATCAGCCAGCAGAAAGAAGAAACCGTCATCGACGGGCTCACTGGGAAGTGGACTTACATCGGTGCGGATATTGGCCGGGGGTGGGTTTTTGATGCGTTTGTTTCGCCGGTGCGGGTGTTTAAGGAAGGGGAGACTATCAAGGAGTATGCTAATCGAAGTTTAGCTCTCATTGATACGTTGGAATATGGCAATCAATCGGATCACGAAAGCTCAGCACACAGAATGGCCATAATGAGCGACTTGAAAGGGAACCAATACATTTACCATCAATTTTGGGAGGGCTGTGCGATTGAACTAAGGCTAACGGGTTTGACAGGAAACCAACTAACGGTAGCTGCCTCTAATTATTTACGAACGTTGGGTATATCTGAAACGCTCATTAAGGAGTTGAAGCAAAACAACAGTATTGGTCGGTATGCCCCTCGTCATTTACAAAGGGATGGCAGATATCTTAATATCTGGTTTGATGAAGATGGAACCTTATCTATTTATCGAGCATGTAATGGTGTTGAGTAAATGCGATCTTTCCTACTCCGCGTAAACCGTAAACGTATCCCGCACACTGGTAATTCCGGTAAATATCCCAAACCCATTGGCAATGTTCGTCCGGTTCTCCGTTAGCCCGCCGAGACCATCGCCGGGGTCTTGGTAAAGCAATACGTATTCCGGATTGACGCGATAGACAATGATCTCGTGCCGGCCGAAGTAGTTGATTTCCCGCCGCACGTCGAGGCGATAGGTTTGGTCGATAGAGGGAGCCGTTTGAATTTGTGGCAACGGTGGTCGGTCGGAGGCCGCGAACAATTCGTTGATTACGTCAGGGTCGTTTTCGATGTTGGTTACCTCTACAAAGTAAAAAGCACCGACATCGCCCGTCCAGGTTGCCTCGAAGGGGTCGGGCATGGTCTGGTTCTGCAGGTCCGCAAAATCAAGGATTCTTGTTCGGCCGATGGACGTAGCGGACAGGGTTAATCCCGTTGGTGGCGTAGGCACGAAAGTCTGCGCCGAAACTTCTTTACCGTTGTAGGTCAAGGAAAAAGCGTAGGTCTGTTCTTCTTCAAAAACCAAGTCTGGGTTGTGGTAGTAATGTTCGTCACCCTGAAAGAAAAGTGAATAGACATTGCCGTTTTCATCGGTAATTACCGGTTCGAGGTTACTGAGACCAGGTAGTTCAGTTTCAGCATTAAAGGGGATGACGCGGCTTATCTTGATCGAGTCTGCTGGCTGGCCACCGAAAAGAAAGGCCTCCACTACAATCTCGTCAATGTCGGCGACTACGGCTTCCTCCTCTTCACAGGCGGTCAGGAATAATAAACTCATTAAAAAGCTGGAAAGTAAAACTGGAAATTTCATGTTATTGAATTGTGGGGTTGGGAGAGATGGGAGTTCCTGGGTAGGAATAGCAGCGTTTTACCTACCGGATGGACCAGTTGAAGCCAAGACTAGGTGTAAGTCCCAGTAAGTTCACGTTGGTCTCCAGAATCTGGCCCTCCACTACGTCGAACTCTTTGTACCACACGTTCTTTCGGTTATAGGCATTAAACAGGGAGAAGGAGGATTTGGCCCGCCCGCCCATGAAGCGCCCCATATCGTAGTTGACCGATAGGTCCAGGCGGTGATAATCGGGTAAACGAAGAGAATTCTTGGTGCTAACGGCAAAAAGGTCCTGGGTGCCGCCGTCCAGAAGTTCCACGGTATAGGCACCGAGCGGTGCGGTATACGGTTTGCCGGTTGCATAGATAAGCGTTGCGCCGAAGGAGAACTTACTTTGCTCCGGTTGGTAGAGCGCCACGATCTTTGCTTCGTGGGTTACGTCGTGAGAAGCAGGAAAGGGATCTTCGCTGTAGGCTTCGAAGTCGTATTCAACCCGCCCGAGGGTGTAGCTGAGCCAGCCGGTGAGCGGTCCGGCTTTCTTTTGCAACAGGAATTCGATGCCTTTACTGGTGCCACTGCCGGTGAGGAAGCTTTCGCTGAAGTCAAGACTGGCGTTGCGGCCAAGGCCCGTGGAGGAGAAGCGGGTAGAGTATTCCGATAGGTTGTCCAGGATCTTATAATACCCCTCTACGTCGAAGAGCCAATCGTTGGTTTCGTAGCTGGCACCGAGGATAAACTGGTCGGAACGACCAACCGGCACCCGTTCATCGTCGGCCAGAATCCAGAAGTCCCGGCTACCCTGAGAGATGTCCTCCCGGATGATCCGGTTGGCAAACTGGTAATAGCGCCCGGTCGCCGCTTTAATCTTTAGGCGTTCATTGGGCAGGTACTGCATTTGAAGTCGGGGTTCCGCATAAACTTGCTGGGTTTGGTCAAAGTGCGAAACCCGTAGCCCTGGAACGATGATCAGCTTGTCCTGAATCGTGATACGGTCTTGTAGGTAGAAACCCGAGATCAATCCTTGGTCGTCCCGCGCCAGGATGGAAGTAGTGTCGTTTTGAAAGTAATCATACTTTATGTCCATGGCCGAAGCGAAGGCGCCGAAGCCCAGCTTGTGGCTTTTACCAAGCTGCCATTCCCAGTCCCATTTAGCGGTAAGGTCAACCAGGTCATTCTCTTCCACCGTACCGGTCCGGAGACTGAGCGAGGAGGTATCTGTTTCGATGTTAACGGTGGTTGTCCGGTCTCGGAAACTGAAATAGTTGGAGCGGGAGATCAGGGCATTGCTGTACAGTTTATCGTTCCAGCGTCGGCTCCACTTCAGGCTGGCACCAGTATTTCCCCAGTCTGATAAATCAACGACTGATCGTTCGAAGTTGCTGCCTTCGTCTCCTCCAATACCTCCGCCACCGGGAGGGCCACCCCTTCCACCGAAGCCGAAGCCTGCTGCGTCGTTGTCTGCGCTGTTGTCCAGCTTATCCTTGCCGCTGTAAGTGCTGAGGGAGAAAACGTCCTTTTTCGTCCGGTAAGTAACCTTGCCGTTGATGTCATAGAACCAGGAACTAGGCGCCACCTCGGCAACGCCACGCCGGAAGCCAGGACCAAAAGCAGGGGTGTCTTCCTCTGTACCGTCATCCTCTTCGGTACCGGTTTCGCCACCGTCAGAAAGGTTAAGCAGTTTGTCGTAGAGGCTGGTCTGGAAAGACCGCCGGCCAGTCAGGATGATCGAGCCCTTTCCGTTAGCAAAGGGTGACTCTACAAATGCGTTGGCGCTCAGTAAACTAAGGCCGAAGCCTGCATTGAATTCTTCCGTATTGCCGTCCTTTCCCGTAATGTCGACAACACTAGATAGCCGGCCGCCATACTTACTCTCAAAGCCGCCCTTGAATAATTGCACGTCTTTGATCGCGTCGCTATTGAAAGCGCTGAAAAAACCGAATAGGTGATCGACCTGGTAAACCGTGAAACCATCAAAGAGAACCAGGTTTTGGTCAGGCGTTCCGCCGCGGACATAAAGGCCGGAGGAACTTTCGTTGGAGCCACTCACGCCCGGTAGCAATTGCAATGACCGAAACACATCCCGTTGTCCGAGGCTCGGTATGGTTGTAAGTTGAGCAGGGTTAACCGCCAGCTGGCTGATGCCGGTGCTGGCCTTCATCATTTGATCTTCCCGGTTAGCCGTAACGTTGACCTGCTGGAGCAACTGGCTGGCTGGGGTCATCCGAATTTCCACGGCGTTGGCCGACAGGTCGGGATGCATGCGGAATAAAGTGGTTTGATAGCCCAAATAACTCACTTCCAGTAAGACGGTATCGGCGGGCACCTTCAACAGAGCAAAATAGCCGTCAACGTTGCTAGTCGTCGCCTGGGTGGTGCCCTTAATGGAGACAGTGGTGAAGGGCAGGCTCTCGCCAGAAACAGCATCTTTGATGATGCCGGATAAGGTGAAGTCAGTCCGTTTAGGAATAGCCGTCGAGGCGAAGGTGGCGGAATTTGCTTCCGTAGCGGCACTCCGTTTGAAAATGGTCACCCGGTTGGGCTCTTCGAGAGAGAAGTCTAAGCCAGTGTCAAATAGCAGTAAGGGCATTGCCTCGCTCATGGGCATTTTTGAGAGGTAGACATTAACAATCACTCCCTTAGTGTCCGCCTTGTCATAATCGAAGACGAGGCGATAGTTGATCTTAAGGTCGAACAGCGCAAGGTCGAGCGATTTATTTTTGAAATTTCCCTCGACTTTCTTTTTGGCTAGTTGCTGGGCACTCATTCCTCCGGTGCACAGGAGAAGAAGGCCAAAAAATGTCAATGCTCTTATCATGTTGGTTTGATTGTTTGCGATAGAAGAGCAGTGTAGGCTTTGTCGGGGTTGGTACCTCCTGCGTACCTCGAGTAGCAGGTTATCCAGTGACTGAAGGGCTGATCAGGCGCATATCCAGTAGAGGGATTAGGGCGCAGCCGCAGGTGCAAGGTGAATTAGTTGAGAAGCAGGGTAGGGAAGCCTGGTCACAGCAGCGGGTAGCTCATTTAGGTTGAATAGGGCAAAAGCCTGTTAAGTATCTGGTAGTTAGTGTTTTAGGGTTTCGTGGGGAGCCCATTTTGTGCGCACAGACACAGTAAGTGCTTCAAATCCTTCGCTCAGCGCCCTGTATTTTTTGAAGATTCTTGAGTGGTTTTCTGGCCGTTAAAGCCTCGCGTAGATCATTTATCGGCAACGTTTTGAAGTTTTTCTCCTGATTAAAGGCCATTCATCATCGTATCCCGATCACTTTGTCGAGCCGATATGGAAGTTGTCGGTGCGTGGCTACTCTCGTTAATTTAAGTCTTGGTTTCGGTCAGTATTGCGATAGGGGCTGACTCATAGAAAGCAAGCATAGCCGTTACGACGTGCAGCTTTTACTTCTATCAGTTTAAATCGACCAATTGGCAAAAGTCAACGAGTTTCACAAGCCATTGATAACTAGAGTATTATTGGCGCTGCCCAAGTTTGTATCACTTCTTTTCAAAAAATACTTTCAAAAAGCTTTCTCAATTGAAGTAGAGCACGTAAATTTGCGTCCGCTTAGGGAAGGAACAATGGCAACATTGCAACTTCCTCCCAACAAAATGTTGTTGGGGGCTTATCTGAGATTGACTATAAATGCGCTTTGTAGTTTGTCAGATGTTCACCCGGAGACATAGGTGAGTGGCTGACCGCCCTTGGGCAGCCGCGCAGCGCAACCATCCGGTTTGCTGCACTAACCTGTTTTCGTTCTTACAGCAATGGCTTTAAGAAAACACCCGGAGACGTGGGTGAGTGGCTGAAACCACCGGTTTGCTAAATCGACGTACCGCAAGGTACCGCGGGTTCGAATCCCGCCGTCTCCGCCATTTAAATTTCTGAAAGCACCAGCTGCTTTCTTCGGGGTATAGCGCAGTCCGGTTAGCGTACCTGTTTTGGGAACAGGAGGCCCCAGGTTCGAATCCTGGTACCCCGACGATTAAAAGGTCATCAACTTCATTGTTGATGGCCTTTTTTCGTTAAATGACCATAATATCATTGAGGCGAATGGTGACTACTTCCATATTTAGAGTCTTAGGTGATGTAAATTATTCTTAGCATGAATGCTGGATTATCCCACCTCACGTTCGTTATTCTTTTTGTATTTATCTCTTTCCCTCTTACTGCTCAAAAAGCGCGCTACGCAAGTTTTCTGGAGAAGGGAGAAGAGGTCTTGTTTGAAGACTACCAGACACTGTCCACAAAGCTGAAAGACGGTACTTTTCGTTACCGGCAATTTTTTCCAGAGAAAATGCTGATGACGGATCTCACTAGTTACACAGATAGCAGAAGGTCGATTCTCCAAGGCCCGCACCGGGCTTGGTTCGATAACGGCCACCGGAAATTAGAAGCTACCTATGAGGACGGTCTGCTGCAGGGGCCATACCGCGAGTATGCCTATTCCAATGACTCACTGATTACCCTTGGGCAATTTGCCTATGGAGAAAAAGAAGGGGAATGGGTTAGCTATTATAGTTCGGGTTCCGTGCGGGAAAAGAAGCACTACCTGAAAGGAAAACAAGAAGGAGAATTTATCGCCTACGATACTTTGGGCGTAATTACGGAACAAGGTTTGATGCAAGCCGATACCGTCTTTTCCTATTCTATCGAAAAAGCGCCCAGTGACCTGGAATCGATGCCCCGATTTCCCGGCTGTGAGGAGATCGAAGACAAAGACGCTCAAACGGCATGCGCCAAACGAAAAATGCTCGAATTCGTTTATGCTACCCTCAGGTATCCGGCACGCGCAGCCGAAAAGGATGTGCAGGGAAAAGCGGAGGTACGCTTCGTAGTTGAAAAAGATGGCAGCATTACCGAGATTGAAGTGAGACGCGGTTTGAACAGTGACATCAGCAGGGAATTGGAACGAATTATTAGTAAAATGCCCACCTGGCACCCTGGGTATAAACAAGGTGAGCCAGTACGCGTACAGTTCTTTTTACCGGTGACTTTTAAACTGCAATAGCGGGATAGTCTTATATTTTGGCCATGAAACTATACCTCTGTGCCACGGCCATCCTCCTGCTAACCCTCTCCGCCTGCTCCTCTTCCACCTCCGATGCACCTGCGGCCCCGCCCAAAACCAACATCATCTACATCCTGGCCGATGACCTTGGCTACGGCGAACTGGGCGTAATGGGTCAGGAAATCATCGAAACGCCCAATCTCGATGCCCTGGCCAACGGAGGTATGCTTTTTACCCAACACTACAGCGGTGCCCCCGTCTGCGCGCCCGCCCGCGGCGTGCTGATGATGGGCCGCCACACCGGCCACGCCTACGTGCGCGGCAACCACGAAGACGGTGCCCGGGGCGACGTCTGGAACTTCCAGGCCATGTTCGATAACCCCCGCCTGGAAGGCCAGGCACCCATCCCCGATTCACTGATCACCCTGGGCGAAGTACTGCAAGGTGCTGGCTACACCACCGGCCTGGTTGGCAAGTGGGGCCTGGGAGCGCCCTATTCCGAAGGGGTGCCGAACAAGCAGGGATTCAATTACTTCTTCGGTTACAACTGCCAGCGGCAGGCGCATAACCTGTACCCGACGCACCTGTGGGAAAACGAAAGCAGGGTCTTCCTGAACAATGAACTACAAGCACCCCACGTCAAGCACGAGCAGGACGAAGACACCCCGGATTCTACCTTTTTCAACCAGTTCCTGCAGCAGGACTTCGCGCCGGATGCGATGCAGGCTAAGGCCCTGGAATTCGTCCGTAACAATGCCAATAATCCGTTTTTCCTCTACTACGCTTCCCCCTTGCCACACGTACCACTTCAGGCGCCGAAACGTTGGGTGGACCACTACCATGAAAAGATTGGCACCGAAGCAGACCCTCCCTACCGAGGCAAAAGCTACTTCCCCAGCCAGTACCCCAGGGCGACCTACGCTGCCATGATTTCCACGCTGGACGAGCAGGTAGGAGAACTGGTGGCTGAGCTGAAGACCCAGGGCATTTATGAGAACACGCTGATCATCTTTAGCAGTGACAATGGCCCGACATACGCAGGCGGTGCTGATACGGAGTTTTTCAAAAGCGCAGAACCCTTCCAAACGAAGAAAGACCGGGTCAAAGGCCACGTCTACGAAGGCGGCATCCGGGTGCCGATGATCGCCCACTGGCCGGGGACCATCGCTGCTAACGGAACTTCTTACCACATCTCCGCCTTTCAGGACGTGTTGCCAACCCTGGCAGAAATTGTCGGCGTTGAGCCACCAATCAACGACGGAATCAGCTTCTTACCAGCCATGAAAGGTGAAACCCAACCGGCGCATGATTACCTCTATTGGGAATTCCCCGCCTACAAAGGCCAGCAGGCCGTACGCAAAGGAAACTGGAAAGCGATTCGGAAAAATATGCACGACGGTAACCTCACCCTGGAGCTTTACGACCTGAGTAAAGACGTAAAAGAAGCCAACGATGTAGCGGCTGATAACCCGGACATCGTCGCCGAAATGGAGGCGATCATGGAGCGGGAGCACCTGCCCAGTGAGATTGACAGGTTCCGGTTTGCGGTATTGGGGGAGTGATTGGAGCTGTTAGCCCGTTGGAGCTATTGGTCTGTCAGGCCGTCTCGCCTCAACAGACCAATAGCTTCAATAAGGGCGGGGCCGCAGGTGCAATGCAAGTTGAAAAAAAGCAGGCGAAACGGCCCCGTACTTGCAGGAAACCCAGCTTGAAATTATCTTAGGCAGACAAAACAGCCGGGAGTCAACTCAAGCCGAAAACGGTTAATCTGGACTTGCCGAATCTTCCCGTCGGCCCAAAGCCCCCTGGGTTCAATCACGATTACGCCACGAGTAGCCGCGAAGCGAAATCATGTTGACCAGGTAACAGAGACAACCCGATAACCCGACAACTCGCCCTTCATGCAAACCAACGCCCACAAAGACATCCCCGGTAACCCTTCCACCGCCAAAAGCAGTAAGGTCCGGCTACGTGAATCCGCAACGCCCGATTCGTTACGGGTACTGACGATGGACCAGTGGGAGTTCTGGCGGACGAACGGCTACGTTGTGATTAAAAACGCCGTTCCCCGCTCTCAAGCAGCTGCGACCGCTGACTTCCTCTGGGAATTCGAGGAGAAAGACCCTGTTGATCCTTCGACCTGGTACACAGCGCCCCGCGCTGAAATGAAGATGAAGGAATTGGCAGGCACCGGAATGGTGGAAGTCTACAACCACCAACACCTGTGGAACAACCGGCAGATGCCTAAGGTCTACGATGCCTTTGTTGACATTTGGGGCACCGAAAAACTATGGGTAACCATCGACCGGGCCAACCTTAATTTTCCCATCCGCCCCGGCTTCGAATACCGTGGCTTCATTCACTGGGATTACGACCCCGAAACCCGCCCCCAAAACGTACAGGGCGTACTGGCGCTGGCCGACCAGCTGGATACCGAAATGGGGGGCTTCCAGTGCATCCCCTGGCTCTACCGTAACTATGATACCTGGAAGTTGACCCAGCCGGAAGACCGCGATCGTTTTAAACCCGATACCTCCGGCCTCGAAGCAGAAATCGTCAAAGTCCCCCTGGAAGCCGGCGACCTGTTGATCTTCAACAGTACCGAGCCGCACGGTATCCGGCCGAATAACTCAGAAGACAAGGTCCGCATTGCCCAGTACCTCTCCATGATGCCCGCGCAGGAGGAGAACGAAGAACTGCGCCAATGGCGCATCAACTCGTGGCAAAACCGTATCGCTCCGGAAGGCTACGCTTTCCCCGGTGATCCGCGAAACTGGGAACAGGATCGCTATGAGACGGCTGAGCTGTCGGTGTTGGGACGGAGATTGCTGGGGCTGGATACTTGGTAGCCTCTCACTCCCTAGCCCGATTATACCAAACCAAAACCAACGTCAAACCCAAAACACCAACCAAGGCCCCCCAGAGGAACGCTTTGCTATTTTTGGCAGGCTGCAGTTCAAGTCCGGTCTCCGTACCGTAATAAGTAAGCCCGGCCCAGAGGTAGGGGGACTTTTCTACGTCCCGCATTGTTGCATCATCAAGGTAACGAAGCTGGGCCAAATGCAGGGCCTTTCCCTTTGTCTCTCCCTGGCCAAGCGTCTGGTAAAAGGTGCTGAGTACTTGTCCGCCAGATCGGGCGTTCACGTTCCACAAGCTGGCAATAACACTGGCGGCACCTGCCTG
This sequence comes from Neolewinella persica DSM 23188, assembly GCF_000373105.1. Taxonomy (GTDB): domain Bacteria; phylum Bacteroidota; class Bacteroidia; order Chitinophagales; family Saprospiraceae; genus Neolewinella; species Neolewinella persica. Next base: position 42,910 of record NZ_KB890469.1, read on the forward strand.
GATGAACCCACGGCCAAGCCCCAGCACCCCCTCTCCTTTGGCCAGTTTGCCGATATTGGTCTGGCAGGCGCTGAGTACAACAAGGTCCGCGTTGAGGTCCTGATGGTAAACTTCCCGCAGGAATAAGGGCTGATCATGAAAAGCGATCAAAGGCGCTCCGGCATCAGTGGAGGCAAATGCATGGGTACTCAGGTGCAGGATGTTGGCGTAAGCGGCTTTTTCCCGGAACCGGGCGAGGGTCGCGGCTTCACTCGTTAGCAGTTCAACCTGAAAGGATTCCGTTATCTGTTGTAGTTCGTCTTGACTGAAGGGCAGGGGAGGGTAGGCCAAGGTTGCGCTGCCATTCACGAAGGGTGCAAAGGCGACTATGCGGTCGCCCGATGTATTTGCTGGTTGCTTTCGGGAAAGAATACTGGCGGAATGCCCGTAGGAAACGGGGTGTCGCCGGACCAGGTAAGGCAATCTGCTCAGTTGATTAGCGGTAGAAACCTCCTCCGTCAGCAGGGCTGGAAACGGTACGTAGGTGAGTGGCCCGTCAGGAATGATGAGTAAGGACTGATTGGCGGGCAACGACAAGGGGGCCAGGAAGGCCTGATAAACCGTAAAGGCTGCCGCAGCATATCCCGCGGGGTCATTCTGGATGTCCGTAGGCTTGGAGAAATAGGCCAATAATTCGGTCGCAATCTGCTGCAAACCATCAGTTTTACCGAGGTTGAAAGTCTTTAGCCCGCTTTGGTCCAGGTATAACGCAAAGGTTTGTGTTGGCCCCATAAAGTAATGGAGGAGCGCCTGACCGGTAGAAACAAGTGTGCGCTCATGAAAGGTTGTTGGGGCAGGTACTACTACGTTTTCCGTCAATGCGCGGTAATGGGGGAAACGGCTGCGTAGTTGACGGCGGAACTCGGAGAGGTTGCCTTGGGCGGAGATCACCGCTTGTAAGGCCTCTGTTCGGTCTTGCGCTTCGGAGGTTCCCATCTCCGACTGCGCTCTGGTTACGGCCCGTGCCAATTGCTTTTCACGTTGCCTCAGGGTATCCGGCAGTTCCCGGAGGGCGTCGCTTCCGCGAATGGCATCGTAGAGTAAAACGGCTTTACTCTTTTCGAAGAAGAAGAAAGCGTCTTCGGGCAGATTTGCCTGGTGGCAGTGTTTGATGGCCGACTCATAAAAAGCGGCGGTTTTCTCCCGCCAGAAAAACTTGGAGGCTTGTCCGCTGTGCTGTTGACGAAGGTCATCCAATAAGGCGTCGCCCGTACGATAGAGCTGGGACAGGGCTTCGGCTATCTCTGCTCCCTTACCGTCCATGGCATCCAGCGCCCGCGCCTGATCATTAATGTATAGAAACAGGTCCTGCTGGTTGTCGGCATATCTTAGTTCAGCTAATTGCGGAACGTCAGTAATGTTAACCGGACTGTATTCCGGTAAGAGGGTCGCCTGCGCTTGCTGAAAAAAGGCGGCTGCTTCTGCAGGCTTTCCTTCTGCTAGATAAAGGCTACCCCAATGATCGTCATTTTGGGCCTTGTATTGAGGTATGTTGGCTTGTATTGCGGCCAATTTTCCCTTTGTCAAAAAAGTCCTGGCCTTAGAGAGTTGCCCGGTTTCGATGTACAAAAGGGCCAGTACATTACATCCGTTAGCGAGTTCGGAGGTGATGTCATTGTCTGCATAAATCTCCAATAGTCCCAAAAGTTCTTTTTCTGCTGCCGGGTAATCTTTCAGTTTCTGCTGGGTGACGGCCATGTTGAAACGCGGTACCAGGCTGTTGCCGAGGTACCAGCCAAAATTGTCGTCTTCCAGCCTGATGAGCCCCCGGTATAATTCTGCACTCCTTTCTAGGTAAGGACGAGCGGCTTCTAAAGAGTCTTGCTCGAATAATATACCCCCTAACTCGGCGTAGCACAGGGCTTCTAGGTCATACTTGCGTAGCATCGTAACTTCCGTAGCGGCTCCCGTTTCGGTCATGGCGACGCGTAACTGGTTTTTTGCCGCAGCAAAATCCCCGATGCCCGAAAGCGCTTTTGCCAACTCGATGGCTGTAGTGGGTGGCCGGTGAGTTTGGTCTGGTGGCAGGTCTAGCCCCCTGTAAATCGCCAACGCCCGCTCCAGGTAAGGGCGGGCGGCGGCGTAGTCTGATCTTCCATTGAGCGCCCTGCCAGCGTTGAAATTGGATTTTCCAAGGTTAATGTCCGGCGTATCGCCCAGGGCCGCTTCGCGGTCCCGAACGGCAAGGCGGGTGTAATAGACGGCACTATCTAGCTGCTCATTCTGGATATAGGTGACGCCAAGGCTGTGGTACCTGGCCCCCCGGGCCAGCAGAGAATCCCTGCTTTGACCGGGCAAAAAGGCTGGGCAAAGGGCTAGAGTCAGTAAGCTGATTCTGGTTAGAAGCGTAGCAATTTTTCTGTCCATTGGTAATCTTGGCCGTTGATTTGAAGGAAATATATCCCCGCGCTCAACCTGGGTAAGGTAATACTTTGTGGTACGCCAGGTGCCCAGGCCGGCATACTTGCTTCGTAGATCAGCCGTCCGCTGCCATCAAGCAGCCGTAGTTGGGCGGCGGCGCGCGGGAGCAATGAATTAATAAAGAGCAAAGACTGGCCGGGGTTGGGGTACACCTCAAAGCCCGGGGCTTGTAAACGTTGGTCCGTCGTTGCTACCGGATCACAGACACAGCTCTCGGTGTAGACCAGTTGTTTACCGTCTCTGGCGACGGGTTCCAGGGACAATGTTGGGGTGGCTGCGTTCAGGACGATGGTTCTGACGGTGTCGAAGTTGAAACCAGCGCCAAGCTCATCTCGTAAACAAGCATACACAATGGCGGCTTCGGCGGTTACCATGGGCGTGGCCATGGAGGTGCCGGATTTAAAGGTGCCGCCACCGCGGGGCCTGGCACTGAAAATGTCAACACCGGGCGCTGTAATATCAACGAAGAGGGGAGAGAAATTGGAGAAGCCGGCCCTTTCTACGCCTACGATGACGTCTACGTCTCTGATATATTGAGTAGCAGCAACGGTAATAACATTTGGGGCGGAATAACAAGCGGGGTACTGACGGGTATTCCGGAGGTCGATTCCTTCATTTCCGGCTGCACTGATGATCAGAATGTTTCTTGTCGCTGCAGTATCAATTGCGTTCCCCAAAATTATACTGGAGTCGCCAAAGAAACCCCAACTATCGTTGATGATGTCAATATCGTCTAAAGACGCTTGGAAGGTGGCACAAGCGACGGCAAAGAGGGTAGAAACGCCGTTATAATCGTGGGTCTTATAGGATAGAAATTCATAACCACAGCCATTGGGGGCATGTTCATCGAGGCTGTCAGCAATAATGCCGGCTACATGGGTGCCGTGACCATTATCGTCGTAAGGGTTATTGTTCTTGTCTACATAATTCCAGCCAATGGCATCGCCTTCGAGGCAGTTCAGGTTGTCGCTGGCCGAACCGGGCAGGTTCGTTCGATTTACTTTTACGTGCGGGCTGATTTTCAGGTGCTCGTAGTCGATACCCGTATCGAGAATGGCAATACGGAGGGCACTCCAGTCTTCCGTCCCCTGGTTGCTGGCGAGGGTATTAAAATCGGCAGTGGTGAGCGGGGCTGAGGGCACTGGCGTTACGGGGACAGGCTGGGTGAGGTTATAAGTGTTGAGGTCTACACCATCCACCATTGTCTTTGACTTTGCTTTGATGATGTTACTCAGAATATCGGTAGTTCCGGTGGCATCCTCTTGCTGGCCGCCCTGGCTGATGAACATGGAGCCGTCAATTTCCCAGACTTTTACGAAGTCGCAGGCGCAGGAATCAACTGCGCGGGCACCGAATTCTTCCCGCAGGGAATCCTGGAAGCCAGGGCTGGCATCCGGGGCAAACTGAATGACTAACTGGTTTGGAACGTAAGCACCGCCAGCGGGGCTGACCCTGTAGGGGTAGCCTTGGTCGCCGAGGTATTGCCCCAGGGTGTCAGGCGTCAGGGGTAAAGGAGCCGAATCGAAAAAAGCAACATCGTCGATCAGCCAGAAGTAGGAGGGGCCGGTGGAAGCCAGGACAACGCGTGCATCGCTTACGCCTATCAGCTCCGGGACGTGCAGCATCACGGTGTCGTAGGGCGCGGTTTCTACGCCCGCCACCAGTTGTTCGTTGAGGGGGATGGTTCGGAGAAGGGTCGTATTGTCATACAGCTCCACCCATACGTGGGTACTGTCGGTGCCGATTTTGTTCCGGCGATAATACTGGTGAAAGGACAGGTAAACGTCAGGTTGTCCGACGAAACTCCGGGAAGGAGAGCGGAAGCGAGTTGTATCCCCTACCATTCCGGGAGAAGAAATAGCGACGGCACGGTCACCCGAACGGGATTGGATTCGGCTGCGGCTGCCCCAAAAAGGGGTGTTGTTCGCCTGCCCATTAATGCGCAGGCTGACGTTGGGGGTATTGATCCCGTTCCAGGAGGCCCAACCAGTGAGGCCGAAGCCGTATTCCACCCCGATGAGGTTTTGGGCGAGGCCGCAGGTGCAAAGGGAGAGGATTAAAAGCAGTGTAGGGAAAGAACGTTTCATGGTGTTGGTGTTTTTTAAGTTGCAGGTTATAAAAGTTCGCTTCGCTTTTGTTGCAGGTGTTGCAGAGTCGCTTCGCTCCCGTTGCAGGTGTTGCAGAGTCGCTATGCTCCTGTTGCAGGTGTTGCAGAGTCGCT
>NZ_KB890469.1:47980-170432 GCF_000373105.1 Neolewinella persica DSM 23188
GCTCCTGTTGCAGGTGTTGCAGAGTCGCTTCGCTCCTGTTGCAGGTGTTGCAGAGTCGCTACGCTCCTGTTGCAGGTGTTGCAGGTTACTTTTGTTAGACGAGCTGCAACAACTGCAACCATTGCAACGGGAGCGAAGCGACCTCTGCAACGGGAGCGAAGCGACCTCTGCAACAGGAGCGAAGCGACTACTCGACCAATTGCAGCATCTCCTCAACCCTTACCCCAAAATCGGAATTATTTACAGAAATTTTTTCTAACTCGGTTTTGGCCCGGGCATCACCGGCTTTAAAATAAGCCAGGGCGAGGTAAAACTGTCCATCGTCTTTGAAGGCGGTGCTGCCGTTGGCCAGCGCGGTAAAGATGGCCCTGGCCTCGGCATCCCGATCGGTTTCCAGGGCAGCGATGCCGAAGGCCAGTCGTGCTTCATTGTCGTCGGGGTTTTGCTGGAGGTAAAGGATGAGCTGGGTGTGTGCTTCAGCGTAGTCCCCTGCATTGAAGGCCCGCTGGGCGGCGGTAGCGGCCCCGATAGCGACGTCGCTTTTTTCGGTAAGGTTAAGTGGCGCATGCAGCGCAAATTGCCGGTAAGGCTCAGCAGTGGAAAAAGGATTCCAGAGCAGCAAGACGAGCGCAACTGCGGCCGCAATGCCTGCGGCAGGGAGCCATTGTTTCCAACCCAGCGTACGGATTTTGGCTGTTTTAACTTCCTTCTTACTTTGCTCCTCTTTTACTTTTCCTTGCACCGGCGTCCGCGCCTCCTGACCTGTATCCTGTTCCGTGACGGACTGAAAGTGCTGCGAAGCCAGTGCAGCCATTTGTGCTTCCAGATCAGGTAGGGTCGCTTCAGTTCGCAAAAAGGAAAGTTCTTTTTTCCGTTGCTGCAGCTCGGCTGCCAGCTCCGGCTCGGCGGCCAGCCGTGCCTCAAAGGCCACCAACTCCGGCGGCCCAAGATCACCCGCGAGGTAGCGGCTGATCAGAATATCATTTTTTTCATGCATCACTTATATCACCTTTTAGTTCACAGTCGCCAGTTCAGTGGCCCACAATCGTTTTCAACCAATGGACGCTAACTATTGAACTACAGACCTTCATAAAGCTTCCGCCAACGGCTCCCGCAGGCATGCCGCCTCCGGTATACCGTGTTGGCCTCGGCCATACCCAATTCGGCAGCAATGGTTGCCGCCGGTAAACCCTTCGCCAGCAATCGTAACAACCGCTGACATAATTCACTTAACTCTGCAAAGGCAGCTTTCATCTTTCTCTGCCGGATGCCTTCTTCTTCTACGGCTTCCAGCAAATCGTGTACGTTGCCTTCGCTACTATATGCCGTTGGTAATGCGTCCCTTACCTCCACCGACCGCTTTTTTTTACGCAGTGTGTACAACCACTTGTTCTGGCAGATCCGGAAGAGTAGAGCTCCTATCGGACAGGTAAGGACAAAATCCGGGTCATTTGCCTTTTGGTGCAAGGCAATTATTCCCTCCTGAAACACATCCTGTGCATCAGCCAGGCTGCCACTATTTTTAGTGATCCAGCTGGTAATGGTCGATGCATTGTCAGCATACACCCCATTGAGTACAGAAAAATCTCCCTCCCGGAGGGCTAGTATAAGCGTATGATCAGCGTGTGGAGCCATAGAATGACAATGATACGGATTTGAGAAATAACGACTTGTCTGGAGGCTATTTTAATCGGGAATCTGAGGAGAGAACCATAATCGGGGGTAAAGTGAATTATTTGTGGGTCAAAATAGGGAATACTTGAGGTTAAATAACCGGATGGACTTGTTCGGGTAACTAAAACCGCCAGATTCGGTACGCACGGTCTGGAAAAAATGTAACCAGTACAGGTGTATTTATTCAATAGTGTAATCAAATTGATATAATTTGACTATCTTTACATTATATTGGTGACGAATACTAAATCCTTTTAACACACCCACAGATAAATTTCAAACTATGAAACATTTCTTCTTCGCCCTCGTATTGCTCTCTTCGGCGTGCCTGAATGCCCAGGCAGAGCAATTCGTCGATTCCATTATTCTGAGTGGATTGCCGCTACAAGTAATGGTGGAGGACGATACCCAAACCCCCATCATTGTACAGCAGTACAGCTACGTCGGCCTTGACCGGATGACGGGTGACTCCCTTTGGTCCGTCGACCGAAAAGGGATTTCCGGCATCTCCCAGAAACTAAGCGAGGACTACGATGAGGCCATCGATGTTGTTGATGTTCTCGATGTCCCCTTTGTGTTTATTAATGGCGTTTTAGTCGACGTTCGTAGCGGCAAAAAGCTGATCGATGAGACGGAAGAGGCCAAACTCTTTCGGAGTAGCCATCTGATGGCGGATCAGGACCTTTCGCTTATTGAAGTCAGCATTAAAGCCGGTACCCGCCTCTACGGCTTTTCGGTCACCGACGGCACCCGCCGCTTCGCCATCGACCTCAACGGGAAGCCGGGGCTCAGCCTCGGTGGTAACGCCACCGCTGAAGCTGGACGGGACCCCGATGTACTCGACGCGGAAAGCATCCTGTACTACGATAAGCAGAACCTCTACCGGATCAATATTGCCAAAGGCAAACTTGATTGGACTTACGACGAAAAGGTCAAAGAAGCCCAGATGGTTAATGAGGGTAAACACCTTCTCCTGCTTTACCCTCCGGGTGGTCTGTCACTATCTGATTATAATAAGGAATTCCAGTTACTGGACATTATCAACGGTAAGCCAGTCTATAAAAAGCCCCTTAAAATGGACGGAAATATCCGTCAGGTACTGCCTTACGATGGCGGCATGGCCGTGATTCACTCCGACGGAATGAACATTTACGATTTTGACGGTAGCGAGGACGGCCGCTGGAAAAAGGATTTCAAGGAGAACGGCATCAAATCTTTTGAAATGGAAGATGGCGGTATGATGGTCTACTTCAAGAATAAGAAGATGAAGATCGACCCGGCCTCCGGGGAGGAACAAATGAAGAAGGCGGAGAAGCTTGACCGTCCGGGCTGGACGGGCTACGAGCCAAAGGCTACCTTTGATTTTGCCGGAGAAGAGATCAAGGTTTGGGGCTCCAACAGCATTGAAGTCAACGGCGAAAAAATGACCTTTGCCCAAATCGCCTTCGATGAAGCTAATAGCCGCATCGTCATGGCCATTTTCAATGAAACGGGCTCCAGCTTCCGCAAGGAAGTGTACAACTACTCGCTGAAGACCTACGACGTGAAGACCAAGTCCACGGCTACCGTGGGCGGGTACAACATCAGTTCTGGCATCGCAGAATTGGAGGTCGTCGACGGCCGTATTCTCGCCTATGCCCAGGATGGCCTGAGCATGTTTCATGCTACCGTAGTGGACGGTAGTATCGAGAAAGGAACGATCTATCATTACAATGCCATCAAACGAAAAGGCGCTAAAACGGCCAAAGTACTTGGAAAAATTCTCGGCGGTGGTTCTGAAGAGGAAGCGCTGACGGACTTCCCCGGATACGTGAAAGCAGACTACCCCTTTTACGTTGCAGCCACCAAGCCGGGTTTTAAGGCGGCTAATTACCCCAAGGCACCTGGCAGCGTTTACGCCATCCTCGGTACGGTCAATCGGAACAGCGTATACACCGGCCTGCCTTACCTGTTTGTGGTCGATAAGAGCACCGGAGAAGAGGTGATGCGCGACCTCCTCTTTTATGATAACTCCCAGTTTACGCTGGACGCAAAGCATGACCGGATTTACGTGATTCATGGGAAAAGCGTACGCTGGTACCAGTTCTAAGATTACCCCCGATAATGACTTTATACGGCGGCTTCTCCACTGGAGGAGCCGCCGTTCGTTTAGGTGCCTGACTCTAAACCAGGTCTGTGTCGGAAGGGGTATGATCTGGCGCGGCCGCAGGTGCAAAGGAGGGATAATAAGAGCAGGGTGCTGCCAGGAAAACATTTTTTTTAGCCGGGAGGTAAGGTTTTTAAATCGTCAGCAATAGGAGGGGGACAAGAAACCCTTACTATGAAAAGAATATCAGAAAAACTATTTCTCACCCTCGCCCTGCTTTTGTTATTGGCTGTGGGCCGGACCTACGGACAAACGAATAGCCTCAACTTTGATGGGAGCGATGACGACGTCACGCTTAGTCTCCTCGCCAGCCCTTTGGGCAGTTCGCCAACCAACTTCACTACGGAGCTTTGGTTTCGTTCCATCGATAACGCGCCATCTCCAGGTCCTTGCCCGGATGGTATGCGTACCCTGATGCGCCTTTCGGGCAATCAGTTCAACCTCGAAATCGGCTCCTGTAATAACCAGCTGTACATAGGTGAGTATTTTGGCGTCGGTGTGCCATTACCACCTGCTGCGGTAGCGCCAATTGTGCTAAGACAATGGCACCACCTTCGGGTGGACTATGACAATGGAGACTTTACCATTTACCTGGACTGTATCCCCGTTCATACGATTAGCCAGGCAATTCCATTTGGTGTCGACCATCTTTCCTTGGCGGAATTTCTTAATACCAATGGTATAAATACACCCCGCCATTGGCTAGGGGAAATAGACGAAGTAAGAATCTGGACGCTCAACCCACCGATAACTGCTTGCGCGGAACGTTTCTGCCCACTGGCGGGAACGGAGACGGGCCTGTTGGCCCATTGGGATTTTGAGCAAGGCGTCGGTGGTGGCAACAATATTCCGTTTACGACCATCCCCGATCAATCCGGAAACGGAAATGACGGGCAAGCGGCTAACTTCGTGGGCAACGGGGTGACCAGTAACCTGGTCCGCCTCAACGCTCCGCTGATCTTCCCGGCTCTTCATGGCTTAAACCTTACTATCCGGGATTATCCCTACCAAACGGCTCCGCTGACGACCATTTGTAGTGGAGATCCCGTTCATTTCACCCTTGATCTTAACGGTAATGTTCCCGGACCTTTCAGTAATGTTAGCGTCGTCTGGGAATACAGCGATGATGGTGGGGTGAGCTGGCTGTCGCTAAATAGCCCACCATTCACCGACTTTCAATTTCCCATTCTTCCGGGCGTGCTGACGGCTAACTGCGGGCCTAGCCCGACGGGCTTTGCCGACCGTAAATTCAGGGCCGTGGCAACAGTGACGGAGGCTTCGACTGGCCGAAGCTGTACTTATTTGAGTACTACCTACGATTTGAGAATCTGTTGCCCGGTCAGCCCCTTCAACGTGGTTATCGCACCACCAGATCCCTTGTGTGAAGGCGAAACCGTCAACCTGAATATTTCCCTGATTTCTCCCGATGCCTGGGTGACGACCCCCGGGCCGAATACGACGGTTACCTGGTCCGTAACGGATGAGAATGGCACCAGTCCATTGCCAGCGCAAAACCAGAACACTGCTTTCTCCTATACTTACACTGCACCTGCGTTGAGCGCCCCATTAGACCTCTGCTTTACTGCGGTGGTAACCAACTGCAACGGTAAATCAGGCACGGCCAAATCCTGCATACGCATTGATCCGGAGCCGGAATGTGGCCTGATTGACGCAATGCCTTTGGGCTCGCCCCAGAACCTGACCCTGGTGAGCACTACTCCGCACCCGACGTATGAAATTTGCCCCGGAGATGATGCCATCATCGGCATCGACCCGGCCAACCCATTCGATAAATGTATTCCGCAATGGCAGTACAGTTTTGACCAGATTACCTGGGTAAACCTTGGGTTTTCCAATACAATACAGAACACGAATATTCTGCCCAGTCACCTGTGGCCAGCTGGTGCTGCACGTATTTTCTACCGCATCGAATGTGCGCCGCTAAGTAACCCGAGTGGTTGTTTACCCTGCTACAGCAACCTGATTGAGGTTGGCCTGATGTCGGCACCCTTAGCTGGTACCATTACCGGCTCGACCCGGGAGTGTAAAGAAGACTTACCGACCACTTTGATGGTCAGTACCCCACAGGTTGGCGTCACCTACCAGTGGCTGCACAACGGTCTGCCATTTGGCACGGGCCCCAGCCAAACGGTGACCGAAGCGGGTTGCTACTGGCTGGAAGCCTCGAATGGTTGCCAAACTACGGTTGGCAATAAGCACTGCCTGGAAGTGTGTGAAACAGTGGCAGTACTCAGCTGCCCCCTCACGCCGAACGATTGCGCCCGCCTGGGCGACCCGGTCACGCTGTCTGCCTGTGATTCTTATTCGACCTGCCAGCCCTCCGGACCAATGGTTTTCGCCTGGTACATCGACGGGGTATTCCAACCCGCCGAAACAACCTGCACGCTCACCTTCACGCCACCCGTTGCGGGCTCCACCATCCGAGTGGAGGTAACCGACCCGGTCACCGGCTGCGAGGGTATTACGGAAAGTACCGTCATCCCATGCGACTTTTAATCAGACCTAACTCCTCTAACACTAAAGCAATTATTATGAAAACCATCTATAAATTCCTATTCCTGTTTTGTTTGCTAATGACTGCGCAGCCGGCAGTTGCACAAAATCCTCAGCCGGCGGTTGAGTGGGCCAAGCTCTATGGAGATTCTTTGGATCAACGGCCACATAAAATTAAAGCCTTTGGCGATGGTGTTTATGTTGCGGGAGAGACGACGGACATGGGCCAGACGTATGGCACCTTCAGTAAGTTTGACCCTAATACTGGTAGCCTGATATGGCACTTCCGGCTGGACCGCGCCAGTTCGTTTGCTGATTTCGAGTGGGATCCAATACGGGACCTATTCATTGTGGTGGGCAAAACCTTGCCCTTTTCCTCCTCATTTGATAACGCTTCTTTGGCGGTTCTGGTGGATGACGCCGGGATCGGACAGCGACTCAGGGAGTTTAATTTCGTTGGGCGTGAGGAACTCACGACTATTGTCCGCCATCCTTCAGCACCTGACCCATCTTTCCCTTACTATGTTTTGGGCGGTAAGAATCCGGGGACGAATAATCCCTCAAGTTTTGATGAGCCTATTCTACTTAACCTCAACATCAGCCTTGTTGAAAAATGGGAGCATGAGTTTATGGGGCCCTTTTTGAACGGTTCCGCCATCGAGATTGAAGGGACACGTGGTTTGGTGCCGCTGAGTTCTGGTGAAATACTGATTCTGGGCAATGGTTCCGTAGCCAATGAAGGAGTTGTCATTGTGGTTGACGGCCTCACGGGAGTACCTACATTGCCCCTCTATTATCCCGATTTTATTGACTTTTACGATGGGGTAGAGTTGCCCAACGGAGAAATTGCGCTCGTTGGTGAGCGCTTTCAGTCACACGAGGGCATAGTCTTGATCGTTGAACCTGCTAACTACCAGCCGGTGGCTGGAATGATATTTAGCGACATCCGGCAATTTCGGGAAGTAGGCCTGGGCAACCCCGGAACCAATGGTGGTGAATACCCGCTCTTTGTGGTGGGCGACCTCAAGAATAACCCACAAAAATTCAACTACTTACATAAAATAGATTACGCGCCAGGCCAGGGGATCTCCTTGGAGTACGTCCATCATTTGCCAGCTTCGGCCCAGGATTTTGGCGACCCTCACCTTTCCGTCACCCCGAATCGAAATCGGATATTTTATGCGGATTCCCGGGTTAATCCAAGCGCTTCTACCCCCAGTCGAGATATGTTTATCGGTAATTTCAGCCTGGATTTTGTTCCCGAGTGTGTTGAAGATGCCTCTTCTCCCCACTTAGGGTATACCGTAAATCCTATTTCTTTCGGCCTTCGTTTTCGGACTAAAATTAATGGTCCGGATCAATTCTTAATGCCACTTACCCTGCCTTTGCCTTTTGTTTGCGCTACCCAGTGCGCTGCAATGATACCCTGTACAGCAGATTTTACCTTCGAAACGGAATGCTGCGAAGGCTTCTTTACCAGCAATGTGACGGGAACGGCCCCATTTACCTACCAATGGGACCTTAACTGTGACGGTATAGCCGATGGCTTTGGGAATGTCCCCAGTACCAGTATTTCCTTTCCCGGTTCGGGTACTTATCAGGTTTGCCTCACGGTAACCGACGCTACGGGCTGCACGCAAACCGTACAGAAAGCGGTAACGGTGGTGGATGACCCGCCGGTGTTCAACTGCACCAACGTAGTAATCCCCACTGACCTTGGCGAATGCTTCGCCACTTATACTCCGGTGATTGACATAACGGACGATTGTACGCCCAACATCCGCCCCTTCTGCACCTTTTCTGGCCAGGTTAATGGCACCGGTCCTTTCACGTCTTTTCCCAAAGGAGTTACCACGGTTGATTGCGTGGCAGAGGACAACAAAGGACAGCTCGTTCGCTGCCAGTTCACCATCACGGTCGAAGACCGGGAGAAGCCAACGGTTAGCTGCCAGGCCCCTCCTGCCGTTACCGTACCAATCTGCGATGGTGGGGCTAACGTTACCTGGCCCGCTGCTACTTTCAGTGACAACTGCCCGATGGCGCGAATTGATTCGACCCACGTCAGTGGAGACTTTTTCTCCTGCGGCCGCACCACCGTTACTTACACGGCTACGGACATGGCCGGAAATACAGAAACCTGCTCCTTTCAGGTAGTCGTTAATTGTGAATGCGGAGAAGCAGGTAACGGTGAAATGACGTGTACTGACGTTGATAACCAATATGCCTTTTCGCTTTCCGTCAACGATCTGGGAGGAGCAGGACCCGGAAATTGCCAGATTGCGGTAACCAACCCGGTCAACGGCGGAGTAATCTCGAATGTGGTGGTGACCGGCCCCGGACCAAATTACACCGTGACCGGCCTGATTGACCTTGCCACGGCCCCCATTCCCACTTCCGTTCAACTGCAGGTTAACCTGACTTGTGTCTGTCCTGATGGTACCTCACACCAGTGTGGCCTCCCGGTAAATATTACCGTTCCTTGCTGTAAGGAAATATCCATTGACAACCAGGAGCAATGCCGGGAATCGGGCACTGTTTCCATTAACCTGATTGGCTGTAACAACCTGTTTGACGTTCGGCAGGTCCGCTACTACATCTCAGATGCGCCCTGTGTACCGGGAGCGCCGATGACACTGATTCAGGTCAGCCAAACCTGCCGCCCACTGGAATTAGCCCCCCAATACCACACTGGCGATGTTTGTGTCTACGCCGAAGTCGATATGGGCCCGGGCGCCGGGCCCTGCCGCCAGCTGAGGACAGATACTGCCCTGGTTAAGCTTTGCTCCCCGGTAGACGGATCGATCCCGGACCAGCAATTCTGCTATGCTGGTACTCCCATAGTCCCTGCACTACTGAGCTTGAACCTTGCCAACCCTGACAACTGTGCCTACACCATACAATGGTTCGGTCCCAGAGGACAGGTGAACGGTGCCACCGGACTTACCTATCAACCACCGGCAATTTCAATGACAGCTGGGTCAAGTCAGTGCCAGGAAACCTTCACTTACCGGGCAGAGATCACCTCTATTTGCGGAACCCGAACGGTCACCGCCACCGTCCGCCTGGATAACAACGATGCCCCAACCGGTGTCATCAAGCTCCTCGCCCCAGACACCAACCCACTGTGTTACGGCGAAGATGCTGCCCTCGAATATTTTCGCAATTGCCAGGAGCCCGATGACCGATGGACCTGGCAGCAGAGCCTGGATGGTGTTGCTTTTGGCGACATCACGACTAACGGAAATCAAAATCCGATTTTCTGGACCAACCGCCTTTACCAGGACCACTGGTACCGCATCACAGAGCAGAATGGTGTTTGTCCGGTCGATACGGTCGACTATTTCCTGGACATTATCGACCCAATTGCCATCACCAGCTTTTCGGCTACGCACGGCCCGGTATGTGATCCCGTACAGGTGGATATGACAGTAGACTGGACGCCTGGCTACGCAGCTGGTGACCCCTGCTTCTTTAAACTGGTCTGGTATAAGGATGGTAATATGATTCATACCGAAAACGCATCTGCCGGGCCGCGCACCTTCAGCTATGTACCTGCGGCTGGGGAAACTTTAGCAGGCAATTTCTACGTCGAGATTTCGGCAAGCTGTTGTACTCAGACCGTGAAATCACCAGTAGTAACCCTTGATCCGCCAATGGAGGTGCTGCTTGCTGGCCCCTGTTTCCGGTGCAAGAGAGACACCATCGTGCTGCAGGGCATTGTACTGAACCCACCGGCAGGCGAAACTTGTACTTATAACTGGTACGATGACGGTGTTCTCCTCACGGGGCCTGCCGGAACAACACTGAAGCTAGAGCCATGGCGGGACGGCCCCATCACTTTTGAAGTAGTTTGCTCCAATGGTTGTACCATGTCGGCCACCTACTACTTGAAGCAATGTGGCCCTGGCGTGCCCGTCAGTACGGATGCATTGCCCTTACTTTCCAGCAACGTTTACCCGAATCCGACAAGCGGACCGATAACGATCGAAATGGAAACGGCCGTCGCTTTCCAAAGCTTACAGGTATTCAGTATTGCAGGGAAATACCTTCGCGAATTGAATAGCAGTGCAACTAGTATCGTGCATGAAGTAGACCTTAGCGGGTTGCCCGCAGGCACCTATGTAGTTCGGGGTCAGACCCGGGAAGGAGAGTTGTTGGTGGTCAGGGTGGTCAAGGAGTGATCCGATTAGTTTTTACTGCCGATTTATCGTCGAATGCGCCGCTCATATGCTTATATGGGCGGCGTTTTTATTTCAAGCAAGACACACGCAAATGTTTCCAGCTGACAAAGTCATTGTTGATGGACAGTTGTCTCGGGGCAATATATTTTTGTCGCAATGTTTCCAGCCATGAATCTAAAACTACCCCAAACAACTAGCGACTTGACTTTTCGCAGGGCAGCCCCTTCCGATCTCCCAGTGCTAGAGCACTGGGATACGCTCCCGCACGTAATCGCCTCCGACCCCGATGACGATTGGGAATGGGAAATAGAACTGCCCCGCACTGTTTCTTGGCGGGAACAGGTTATGGTTGAATTGTCGGGCACGCCACTGGGCTTTCTACAAATCATAGATCCGCTGGAGGAAGAGAGTCATTATTGGGGGGGTGTTGGCCCAAACCAGCGTGCGATTGATGTTTGGATAGGGCCGGAAATTTACCTGGGGAAAGGCTACGGTACTCAGATGATGCGTTGGGCCATTGACGCCTGTTTTTCGGACGCGGCGGTTGAACAAATTCTAATCGATCCGCTTGCGACGAATACCCGGGCACATCGCTTCTACGAGCGGTTGGGTTTTATCTTTCTTGAGGAGCGCAAAATGGGCGATTCGGTATGCTTCTTATACATTATGCGGAGATCATAACTGGCACTGGTCCTCTTCCAACACCTGATCCAGATAATTCACCAGTAGGTCAGCATTTTTCCGATCAAAACACATTGGCGGCTTGATCTTGATGACGTTCTCGTCGGGCCCGTCGGTGCTCATCAGGAAGCCGAGTTCACGCATCCGGTTTTTGAGGTAGCTGGCTTGTTGAGTTGCAGGCAGCAGGCCATGATCAGGCGCGGCCGCAGGTGCAGGGGAAGGTTTAACCAGCTCGAAGCCCAGGAACAGCCCTTCTCCCCGGACGTCGCCGATAATGGGATGGTCTGCCTGGAGCTGACGCAGCAATGTTTTGAGGTAGTTGCCCGTTTCCAGCGCGTGTTGTTGGAGTCCTTCTTCTTTCACGGCGTCGAGTACGGCCATGCCTGCGGCACAGCTGACGGCGTTGCCGCCAAAGGTGTTGAAGTACTCCATACCGTTGGCAAAGGCCCGGGCTACCTCCGGCGTACAGACCACGGCACCCAGCGGGTGCCCGTTGCCCAGCGGCTTGCCGATGGTAACGATGTCGGGCACTACGCCCTGGAGTTCAAACCCCCAGAAATGACTACCCACCCGGCCAACGCCGACCTGCACCTCGTCGGCAATGCAAAGTCCGCCAGCCGCCCGGACGTGGCGATAAACTTCCTCCAGGTAACCTTCCGGCAAAACGATCTGCCCGCCGCAACTGAGGATGCTCTCCCCAATGAAACCACCGATCTTATCTCCGGCGGCTTCCCACTTCCGGATGACCTTCCCGGCGTAGGCACTATAGGTTTTACCCGCCGTAGCGGGGTCCCGGTGGATGCCCCGGAAGACGTCTGGCAAGGGTAGCAGCCGGGTGCGGGGTGGCGCACCTTTTCCACCTTTACCGTCAAATTTGTAGCTACTCACGTCAATCGTCCGACTGGTATTACCGTGGTAGCCGACCTCTACGGCCAGCATGTTTTGGGTGCCCGACCAGGCTTCGCACATCCGCATGGCCAACTCGTTCGCTTCGCTACCGGAGTTGACGAAGTGGACGACGGAGAGCTCCGGCGGCATCGTTGCCGTCAATTTTTCGGCGAAGCGGACCAGGTTCTCGTGCAGGTACCGCGCATTGGTGTTCAGTACCGCCGCCTGCCGCTGAATGGCCTCGACTACTTTCGGGTGCTCGTGGCCTACATGAGCGACGTTGTTGACCGTGTCGAGGTACCGCCGACCAGTCGTATCCAGCAAATATTGCCGGACACCGCGTACGATGTGGAGGGGCTGCTTGTAGGACACGGAGAGGGAGTAGCCGAGGGATTTTTTGCGGGCTTGGAGAACCTCCTCTCCAAAATCTCCCCACGGGGGAGAGGCTTTTTCAGATAGCTTTCCGTTTTGCTGGTCGGAATAATCTGAAATAGCGGATGTTGACCCTGCTGACTTATACTGCCCGAGGAACGGCTGGGGATCGGGGCATAGCCTGAGCCAGACTTTCGCCTCTCCCGGATAAGCGACTCCGGGGAAGTCTCCGACGTAATCCAGCATATCCATCATTACCTGGAAGTGGAGGTGTGGCGGCCAGCCACCGTTATCGGCCGGCACGCCGAACCTGGCTATTTCGTCTCCTTTTTGCACCTGCGTCCCCGCCTGAAAATGCAGTAATGAATCCGCCGATAAATGGCCGTAGAGCGTGAAGAAAGTTTGCTCGTTTTCCCGGTGCTCCAGGATGATCACATTACCGTAGCCATGCTTTGTTGGGTCGATGCCAAGGCTATGAATGGTTGCATCGAAAGGCGCATAAATGGGCGTGCCTGCGGCTCCCCAAACGTCGAGCCCCAGGTGGACCGTCCGCCAACGTGGCCCCGAATTCCCTTCTTCTGCAAAGTCGTCGGTCGTGTATACCGGCCGGGTTTCGCCGTAGCCGCCAATACCAAAGTCCGCTTTATGATCCTCCAGATGACGGGCAACATGACGGCTGAAACGGCCGGGGCTTTCATAGTTTAGGTAATGCCCGAGGTCAAGGCTGCCTACCGAGAAATCCATGGGGATAACGGAGCGCCCCGTCAGTTGAACGACCGGAAAAGGAGACGCCTGGTCCAACCAGGTTTTGAATGCCTGGTGTGGATCATCGTCTTCTGGTTGCCGCATCGCCTCCCTTAGCACCAGGTTGATCAGGTGTGGCGGAATGACCCGGAGCCTTTCCAGTACCTCCCAGGCAGGTGCCGCACTTACTTGCAGGTAAGCATTTTCGGGTTCCAGACGGGCGTTGTCCGCAGCAGTGGCTACCGTGATGAGCAGGCGGCCCGCGATGAGGTTGAACAGGTGGTCCGCAGAGACTTTCGGTTGTTTCGAGTGGTAACCTTTTGCGACTTCGCTCATGGCCTGCAGCGGATCCGCGACGCCCATTCCGGCATAGGCACAGGCAATGGCCAATTCGTTGATGGTTTGCGTCCGCATGGCGTCTCCAAAATCGATGATGCCACAAAAATGCCCCTGGTCGTTCACCAACAGGTTCTGTTCGTGGGCGTCGTTAAAGTTGATGCTGGTGGGAAGAGTAGATAAATGGGGGAGGGTTTTACGTTCAAAAAGGTCCCAGAAGTAATTGGCGATCTCCCCTTGTTCGGGGGTGAAATACCGGGCCAGCGGCCTGGATTCCAGGGTCTGGCTTGGGTTCCATTTGTAGTTGTCGGGGGCATCGGGATGATCGAAGTCAGCCAGGGCTTCGGTTAACGTGCCAGCAACCATTCCCCAATCATGGCGTAGCTGAACGGAGATCGGGTTGATCTCTCCGAGGGGCTTCCCTTCTACCCAGGTTTGTAACCTGACCAATCGGCCATCCTCCAGTTTTTTGATGTCTCCGACGGGCATGGGGACTTTGAGGAGAAAACGGGGATGGGCGTAACCATCCGTTTCTGGTTCGCCATCCTCGGCGGCTTCCCAGGCGCAGGAAAGCACTTTGCTCCCCAGGTGCATCATCATGGCCCGTTCAAAATCTACTGCCTTCTGGTCTTTTCCTGGCCGACTAATCTTCAAAGTGTACTGTTCCCCATCTTCCGCCGTGAGGCGGAAGTTGAGGTCCACCTCACCAGCCAGCGGTTTAACCTCGGTAATCGTAAGCAGGAAGTGCTCGGCTGTCAGCTGACGAATGATTACATCGGTAAAAGAATGACTCATAGTTGCGTGGGTATTTCGGGCACAATGATCCGGTCATTGGCCGTGGAGGGCAAGGATAAGACTAAAAATCCTAGTAGCTCAGGTTCCTGATTAGAAATGCAGCGGGGGAGGCCGGCTGGAATCAGCAATGTCTCTCCGGGAAACACTTTTACCAAACCTTCGGGTAAAAGGAAATGAGCCATGCCCTCCTGAATATGAAAGTATTGTCGGGCCTGCTCTTGGTAGTGGGGCTGTCCGCTGGTGCCGGGGGGCATGGTTTCTACCTTCAGGTTCAGGCCCACCACATCGATTAGGGGCAGGGTAGAGCAACTTTCGCCCCAGTTATAAACTGGGAAGTGGGGAAGGAGGGTTGCTTTACTAGTGGACATAGGTTCGGGTTTGGGCTTATTCACCATTTATCCATATCCTCATCCCAGGTCGGGTAATAATTCTTTCCTGGGTTGGGGTGGGCGTAGTGTCGGGCGTGGATGATAACTTTACCTCCGTTATCTTCGAAAGTATCCGTGTAATCACCTGCTATGACTTTAGAAAGGTAACCTCGACCTGGCATGCCTTCAGGGTTAAAGGCAATACAGGTACCATTTAGTTCTTTCTCCCAGCCAAAAAGGCGGGCAAACGTTGTGGGGAAGTGATTATAGGTCTGATAAACTGGAGGGCCGGGAGTGTCTTTATGGCGAAGCTTCGGTAGGCTCTTGAGGAACTCTTTCTCATTTATTCCTGCTGAGAGCAAGTCCTTCCAACCAGCAAACAGCGGGTCCCATTCTTTGGCTTTCTCCGGGTGGTCATACAGATTAGGGCCTTCAGCAGCGCTTCTGTACTTGCTTAGGACTTTTCCATCTTTCCATCGCTCAATAGTGTAGGCGGCATCATCTGAGCAGTAGTAGCGAATGATGGGGAAAAGTCTGGAAAGGGCGGCCGTCAATAAATTTTCATTTCGGCTTCTATCCCAGCTCGCGTAGTGGCCTAGGGAATCGAAATGTAACCACCCGGTATCGGCATCTGCCATCAAAAAAGTAAAGTGTGCACCCTCGTCTTCCCGTTCAACGGGCGCCATATCGTGCATACGACATTGGTTATCGAAGAAGGAGATTAATTGGTTCCGGGCAGCCGCTGTCTTACCCTTCCCTACCCAAATTTTTGTGAAACCATAATCTGAACCCATCGTGTTTTTCCCGGAAAGATAAGGCGTACTTTTGCGCCCTAAAGGCGAGCGGCAGCCAAAGTATATTCCCTGCTCCTTTTTTCCATTACCTCTTTCAAAATGTCCACCGCTCAGCGTCCTTTCCTCCTTAACGGCCCCTTATCCAAAGTGATGTGGTCGCTGGCGTTGCCAGCGATTGCGGCAATGATGCTTTATGGTCTGAACGCTTTCATGGATACGGTCTTCGTCGGGCAACTGATGAACGAGGCAGCGTTGGCGGGAATCGCCCTGGCCTACCCGCTGGTTGGTGTAACGATGACGCTGGCCAACCTGACGGGGACTGGCGCGGCAAACTTACTCAGCATTGCCATCGGAGAAGAGGACCTGGATACACAAAGCAAGATCCTACCCAATGCTAACCTGATGGTGCTGTTGGCCTGTGGTTTTTTTGCCATCCCCAGTTACGTATTTGCGCCGGAGATGATCGGTTGGATGGGTGGCTCCGGCGAAGTGCTGGATTACGGCGTCACCTACTTCCGAGCTACCCTGTGGGCGGCACCGTTGTGGACGTACGGCCTGAGCCTGAACTTCATCATCAGGGGAGAGGGGAAAATGCGGGTGGCTGCCAGAATGATGGCCTACGGCCTCGGGCTGAACCTGATACTGACGCCAATCCTGATCAAATACGGGGAAATGGGAATCGCCGGAGCAGCATGGGCTTCTAATGTTGGCATGTTGGTTTACTGTATTGTTGAGGTCAGATATTTTAAGCGAGGAAAAGCTTCTTTTGGCAGTGATGTGACTTCGCTGGCCTACGATAGCCGGGTGTTTAAGCAGATAATGAAGCTTGGGTTCCCTGGCTTCATCATCGGGTTGATGGGCCTGGTTCAGGCCATTGTCGTCTTCAATGCCATTGTTGGTGTTAGCCCGGATGGCGAACGGGACCTGGCTTTCTTTGCCGCAGTTAGCCGAATCATGTTGTTCATGATGACCCCACTGTTTGGATTCATGCGTGCCTTACAGCCCATTGCTGGTGTCAACTTTGGCGCCGGACAACTAGACCGGGCAAAAGAAAGCTATTGGTTGTTTGTTCGTACGGGCTTTTACCTGGTATTCCCGTTTTGGATCATCCTTAACCTCTTTCCTGAACTTTGCCTGCGGCTGGTGTTACCTGACTTCACTTTTACCGACCAGGATTTTCTTTTCTTCCACCTATACATGTTCATGCTGCCGATTTTTCCGCTGGTGTTCAATGCCCTCACGTGGTTGCCAGCAGTGAATCGGCCGAAATACGCCAGCTACGTGGGCATTGCCCGGCAACTGGTCTTCTTTGTTCCGGTAATGTTGATCCTACCACAATTCTTCGGCCTGTCAGGCATTTACTACGGAGCAGTTGGGATCGACCTGGTGATCACGGTTTGGTTGGTGTTGCTGGTTCGTCGGGCGATGCGTAACATGGTGGAAGGGTAGAGCTTATTTACCACTAAGGCACTAAGAACACTAAGTTCTACACTAAGGGAAAGGGAACCATTAAGGGCATTTAGGCATTAAGAAACGGCCTCACAAGTTGTTCCCACAGAGGAGAGCACAGACGATGCACAGAGTTTTTACAGGCGATAGTGAGCAGCGCCGTGCGGCAGCCCAATCGCCAATCGAGACTCCTTAATCGAGAATCGAGAATTCAACGAACGTAGTGAGCAGCGCCGTGCGGCAGCCCAACCGACTATCTACTACCCACTACAACTTGTCCCATTTAAGCCGCAGCGTTCCATCAACCTCAGAAACATTAATATTAAAGTTGTTCTTCGTCAGGCGGTTAATGGTGCCTATCCAGCGGAAGGCAAGGAAACCTGCGCCGTCAAAGAAGTCGGCATCTATGGTAAACTCCAGGTCGTCGTCCAGGTCACGTAAGGCGTCGATGAACCAGGTGCCGACGAAGAAACGGCCGTCTCCCGTCAGGTATTCAAGTCGTCCGTTGGGCAGAAAGGTGATTCGGTCTCCGGCAAATTCGTTCGTTACATTGTCGTTGAACAGTGCACCGTCTTCGTTGAAGGAAGCTTTTTCAATGATCCAGGTACCGAGCAGCCGGTCTTCCCGACGTTCAACACGATCCTGGATGCTACAGCCCGTTGTAAGTAACAGAGCGAGGGCAAAAAAAGCGTACAGATATTTCATGGTATAGGTTTTAAATTATACCATTAAGGTCCGGAGACTATGCCAAAGGGATGCACCTTAAAGCGGGGTTTAAGCTGGTTTTAACGGAAATCGGAGGGTTATCTATGGTTGCCTTCCGGATGTTAACATTTACTTACATGTAGGAGGGAGTGCCCGGGGGTGCGGCGGAGGCGTTTCAATAGTCGCCGTACAAATTTTGTCCGGCTTCACCAGGAGAAAAGGATTTGTCGGACGACCGGCCCACCCGCCCGACGGACACTTTCTCGTTTGCGACGCAGTGGCAAAAACGAGAAAGTCCGTCGGGCGGTTAGTTGAGGTTTATTTCGCCAAAGAACCGGAACCTTTACCGTAAGATCATACTTACCGCAACACTACCGCCCGCACACCGGTGCCAATACCATCGTTGATTTTAAGGAAGTACAAACCGGCCGGTTGGCCGCTTATCGTTAGGGGCAGTTGTTGTGCACCGCTACCCAGATAGCCCCGGTACATCCGTTTTACCATACGACCGGTAGCGTCCATGAGATCAACCGTTACGTCGGAAGCAGTGGTCAGCTGAAAGCTGACGTTCAAATCTCCCGCGCTGGGGTTCGGGCTGACGTTCAACTGGAGGCGGGCAACTTCCCGGTCATTAAGGGAGGTTGGCAGTTGACCAGCCATCGGCGCAATTGGGGTAGAAAGGAAAACCCGAAACTCTCCGGGATTTAAAGAAAAGCTCGCGTTAATGTTCGTAACATTGGTCGACTCCTGAGCAAAGTAATCGTGCCATGTTCCCGTTCTAGGGAATACACCGTTGATGGCCGCAGCAGTAACGCCGAAATTACCGACGATAACGGCCTCTCCATCATCTCCACGCAGGTGCAGAATCTTACTAGTGGTGCCGAGTTGCTCCTTCGTAACTTCTCCATGGAAAAAGTCATAGTTATTGCGGAGGTACATCAGATCGGCGATCACGTTGTAGACTTCGGCCCGGTCGTAATCGTTCCGGTAATCCCAGCGTATTGGTTTAGGATCCACCCGGCAGTTTTCATTTGTTCCTCCGCCCGGACAGTAGTTGATTGGGAAATCATAACCTAATTCTCCGAATTGCCAGAGCATTTTAGGGCCAGGAACGGTGTAGAAGAAGGCACTGGACAGCTTTATCCGGTCGAGACCGGTATTTTCGTTCTTGACGTCATATGTACCCGAACTATTGCCGAACTGCTCATTCTTGTATTGCATCCGCTCTTCATCGTGGCTTTCCATATAGGCCACGAGGTTTGGGGTGTCGAATCCACGATTATTGGCCAGCACTTCCCGGATATTAGCGGGATACCCCATAGAGGCCTCCAGATAGGCGTTGTGTGGGTTAAAGCCGGACCAGAAATACATCCCCTGTCCATATTCAGCCAGTTCCTTCTCTTCCCGGCTTTCGGCCAGGTGCTCCATGATCATATAGGCACCGTCTTCTACGCTCCATATGTGGTCGGCATAGTCCTTAATAATTGCCACCCGGGTGGCATCATACCGGTTCCAGAACCCGACGTCACTTCCGGAGAACAACTGTGTAAATCCTTTACTCAGGTCAAAGCGGAAACCATCGATTCGGAATTCTTCCAACCAGTAACCGGTGGTCACTTTTACGTATTCTTTGGTCAGCGCGCTTTCGTGGTTGAAATCATAGCCGACGTTAAAGGGGTGCCGTGCAATGGGGTTGAGGTAGGGGTTGTCGAAAGTTGGCCGGAAGTTGGCCTCGTCCCACCACATACGAGCCAGGGAAGACTGACCGAATGCGTGGTTGTACACTACGTCGAGAATGACGGCCATCCCCCGTGAGTGTGCCTCATCTACGAAGGCCTTCAGGTCTTCCGGGCTGCCGTAATACTTGTCCAGCGCCATGTGGAAGCTCACGTTGTAGCCCCAGCTGTTATTGTTTTCGAATTCGCTTACCGGCATCAACTCGATGGCATTAACACCGAGGCGCTCCAGGTAATCGAGGGTATCAGTCAAAGACTTGAAGCTGTGGTCCGCCAGGAAGTCACGAAGGAGTAATTCGTAGACGACCATTTTGTTGGGGTCCGGGCGCTCATAATCGGTAGTTTGCCAGTTATAGGGGGCGACGGCGCGCCGGTGCCAGGAAACAAGACCAGTAGTAGCAGTGGTGGGGTAGGGGGGGATCCCTGCAAAGGTCGTCGCGCTGATGAACCGATCGTTGTTTGGGTCAAGGATTAAGGTTGAATAGGGATCAGGCTGGAGAATATTACCATCAATTAGGTACTGGTACAGCAAATCACCTTCGATTTCGGCGGCGGGGATGGTAAGCCAGAAGGTTTCCCCGTCCGAGGACTTCTTCATCCTGCTTGCCCCCGATACGGACCAATCACTGAAATTTCCTAAGACAAAGACATCGGTTTTACCTGGAGCACGCAGTTGTAGGAGTACGTCGCCATTCTCCATATCATTTGCTCCGGGGCGGAAGCCCGCGGGGGGCTCTGCCACTTCGGGTGGACCGGTAAGAAAGGTCACCCGGTCAGTAGTAGTTGCTCCTTCGTAAGTGGCGGTTAGGGTATAGGTGGTAAGCGCTCCGGCCGGAAGCGTTATTTGCTCGTCGAAGTTTGCTGCGGTCCCGCTGAACACTTCATTGGTTCCGTCTGAAAGGCTTAGCTCCGCCGTTATATAAGAAGTGCCCGCCATTCGCACGCTGGCACCCTGGGTAGCGTTAACAATTTCCATTGTTGGAGTAGTAAAGGCAGAGACCAGGCGGGCGTCGATTTCAAAAGAGTCCCGTACTTCCATACCATCGTCGGTGGAAGCAATGATCATGATCTTGTGTGGGCCGCTGGTGGTGAAAACTAAATCGTGGGCCAGCTGGACGCCCATACCGGAGGCCACCTGGGTTCCATTGTCGAGGATACTGAGGTCGGCTTCCCGGGTAGCTCCCGCTAAGATGGGAAGTGGTCGTCCCAGCGCCCAGTCTGCCTGGCCTGGATCACCGACTACCGTAAGGCCGAGTGCGTTTCCTCCGGCACTTACGTCAACGAAGATATCAGAGCCTCCGGTTCCTTTCCCTTCCTTACTCCCGTCAGCATTTCGGAAAACAAAGGCAATTTTCTGAATTTCTTCGGCCGTAGGTACGCCGAAGTAACCCCGCACAGTAGGCCCGAAAGTGTAAGTGAATTTGTTGATCTGTCCACTAACCGGGGTTAATTTCCAGGCAGCGTTTGCCACACCCCATTCGGTCTGCACATACTTCCAGTCGCTGGAGCCGCTACTGTTATTGGTTATTACGCCCGTATGCAGGTATACGTCGCAACCACAATTGGCCAGTCCGGCAGTTCCCTGAGTTGCGTCGAAGGTAATGGTAACCGATTGGTCATCGGTGGGGGCTGCCGGGTTCGTGGTGATGAGTTGAGCGGACAGGCCAAGGTAGCCGAATACAGCTAGTGCGGACAGCAAAGTCCGTAGGATAGATAAATGCATGATGTAACACTACTTTTAAATTCGAGTTAGAGCAAAAAAAAGATATGCTCTTAGAACGAAGATAGAACAAAAAAAGCACCCACGGGCCAGGGCCTGTGAGTGCTGTTCTCGTTTCCTAAGCTACCTGCTGTGAGGTAGTTTTGTAGTAATATCGGTTCAGGTATTCCATTAAGGAACCTGAAATGAAGGCAGGTCAGACTACCAACGGTCGTTGCCGCCGCGCTCGTCGTCGTTACGGTCGAAACCGCCGCCACGATTGCCACGGTCATAACGACCACCGCCACCGCCGCCGCCGCCGTCGAAGCCACCGCCACGACCACCACGGTCGAAGCCGCCGCCACCGCCGCCGCCACGACCACCACGGTCATAACCGCCGCCGCCGCCGCCGCCACGACCACCACGGTCATAACCGCCGCCGCCGCCGCCACGATCGTAGCCACCGCCGCCGCCGCCACGGTAACCGCCGCCGCCGCCGCCGCCACGGTAACCACCGCCGCCGCCGCCGCCGCCATAGCCGCCGCCGCCACCGCCACGATAGCCGCCGCCACCGCCGCCGCCGCCACGGTAACCACCGCCGCCGCCGCCGCCATAGCCGCCGCCACCGCCGCCGCTAAAACCGCCACGTCCACCACCGCCACCTTGGCGATCGTTTTCTTTGACAACAATAGTACGACCGTCGAGGTCTGATTGATCCAAAGCTTCGATTGCAGCTTTGGCTTCTTCGTCGTTTGGCATCTCAACGAAACCAAAACCACGGGAACGACCGGTCTCCCGGTCAAGGATAATCTTAACTGACTCAACTTCGCCGTAAGCACTGAAGGTGTTCTGCAAAGTGTCTTCGTCAGTATCCCAGCTTAGCCGGGCAACAAATAAATTCATAACAATAAGGACAATGAAAAAAAAATTATGGAAAAAGCGAATCGATGACTAAGGCAATGCCGGGTGAAAGGGAAACAGAAAAAATGCTATTCAGATCTCATCTATACAATTAGCCTACTCAAAATCCGCCTGTTAAAGCTACTCTATGTAACAAAAAAATACTTAGAAGTTTCCGATACACGACAAAAATAAGCCGAATCAGGCAAAACGACGTTTTTTTCTTGCGTTTATACCCAAAAAAGCGACTAAATGTGGTAAAAAAGCTAAAACAGGAGGTTTGTTTACCTTGCTAATAGTGTCTTTTCTTTGCACCTGCGGCCCCGCCCCCTTATCATTGTGGGTAAAATACCTATCATCAGGTCCTACTCAATGCTGTAAAATCCACAATTGTGAGACAACTTATTCTTTTGTTACATTTAGTTGCCCTTGTGCTGGTTGCCGGGTCCTGCAAGGATAAAACGAAGGCCAAGAGCTTCGAGCAATTAGCGGACAACCTGAAAACGCATTTTGTCTCCGACAGCCGGGTAGATCGATTTGAAATTCAGCACAAGTCAGGTTTTAACGGGCTTTACCTGGAAGGATATACGACGATTCCCGCAGCCTATGACAGCTTGCAAGCCACCCTGGCTAACGGTTTTGTCGTCGCCGGAGATAATTTCCGGTTGCTGCCAGACGAAGTAGTTGGAGCACAAACCGCTGGTATCATCAAAGTTTCTGTCGCCAATCTTCGATCAAAACCCGGCCACAGCCAGGAACTAGCGACGCAGGCCCTGCTCGGAACCCCCATCCAGGTACTTGACTTTCAGGATGGCTGGTACCTGGTCCGCACTCCTGCCCGCTACCTGGCCTGGCTGGAACCAGGTGCGTTTGTACGGATGACGCCGGAGGAGGCAAAGCTTTGGTTAAACAGCGATCTGCGTGTTTTTGATGCTAAATCGGGAGAAGTACTGCAGTCACCAAATGAAGAGCTTACCCCAAATATTATTTCTACCATCGTTTTGGGTAGTCTTGTTAAATTTAGCAAGACCGGTACCGGGGCGTATGATGAAATTGAGCTGCCGGATGGAACAATTGGCCATTTATTAAGTGCTGATTTGGCTGACCCAAAGGCTTGGTTGAAAACGGAGACATTGGAGGTGGACTTACTGTTAGGCGTAGCCCGTAATTTGGCTGGGAGGCCCTACCTCTGGGGAGGGAACAGTGCCAATGCGCTGGATTGCTCCGGTTTTACAAAAACGGCTTACTACTTGAATGGCTTCGTAACGCCCCGGGATGCCAGCCAGCAAGTACACGCTGGCACCGAAGTTGAACTCACCCCTGATTTCAGTAACCTGCTTCCCGGTGACCTGCTATTTTTTGGTGGTTACCGGGACAATGGATCTGAAAAAATTACCCACGTCGGGTTTTATACTGGGAATGGCCGTTTTCTACATTCTGGTGCTGATAATGGCCGGATTATGGAGCAATCATTTTTACCGGAAGATCCGGACTTTGCACCACACCGCCTGGAATCCTTAATGCACGCTCGCCGGCTTAGTCCGGGGACACCGGGGGTGGTGCCGGTTGGAGAGGCGTTTGGTCGCGTGCTGGAGTGAGAGACTTTAAAGGAGGCTGTAACCACTAAGACACTAAGGTGTACACTAAGAAAAGGGAACCATTTAGGCATTAAGTACCGCTTCGCAGTTATTTGTTCTAACAGAGACTGGCACGGAGGGAGGCGCAGAGGTGCCGTCGTGGGAGGAGTAGGTACTCCGACAATCAAAGGCGTAGCGTCACGAGCGGAAGCGAGTATTGGTTCAGCTCGCCAGAGCTTTGACCACAGCCACCGACTTTAGTAGGGGAAACTCAAAAACGAGCGGAGAGAGTATCCATGTGCGGTAGCACTACTTACTATCCTCTACCAGTGGTGAAGCCACGTCTACTATGAAAATGAGCGAAGCGAATTTTCGACTAAACAAGGTCCTCGTCCCGGTAAGGCCGGTTATCCTGCAGCTCTTTCAATTCAATCCGGTCTCTTTCTTCTCTACGCCGACGAACTTCTTCATCCGTTATGTCGGGCATTGGGCCAGAGAATTCCTGGTCTTCCGGGTGGATGTCATCCGGGTCTGCCAAAGGACCGTACAGGCTAAGCCCCTGCATCGCAACACCGATACCCCAGCCAAGAATGGGCCAAATCGCCCAAAAGTTATAAGAATTGCCAAAGATGTTGAGGGCGATGAAGAACAGGGACATCACCAGATAGGTACGGAAGTGACGCTTGAAGTCAATCTTCTTTTCGCGGAGGGTCTTTTCCTCATATTTACGCTTCCGGTTGGCGCGGCGTTCTGTTCTCCTGCTCATAATGCTGATGGTGCGGGTTGTTACTTATTATAAACGTCCAATGATGGTTTTGTTGCCTTTTACCTTCTGATTCAATTCTACCTCCAGTTTGGTGCCCAGCGGAAGAAATAAATCAACCCGACTACCGAATTTGATGAAACCGAAGTCTTCTCCCTGGCGGACGGACTGACCTACCTTAAGGTAGTTTTTAATGCGTTTGGCCAACGCTCCTGCGATTTGACGCAGTAGAATCTCAGTATTGCCATTGTCAATTACCACCGTAGTACGTTCATTCTCCGTACTGCTTTTGGGGTGCCAGGCGACGAGGTACTTTCCTGGGTGGTAGGCATTGTATTTCACTTTGCCGCCAATAGGGTTTCGGTTGACGTGGACATTGACCGGAGACATGAAAATGCTTACCTGTAGTCGCTTATCCTTGAAATACTCCGTTTCTTCCGTTTCTTCAATGACTACGACCTTTCCATCTGCCGGCGCATAAATGATGGTGTCATCCTCCTGTGGAACCACCCGGAGCGGGTTGCGGAAGAACTGCAATATGACCAGGTAAAAAATAAGGCTAATTGCTGCGGCCAGCCATCCCCAAGACGGAAGCTGCCAAAAAACAACTGCGGTAACTAGGCCCAGGACTATCAATAACACCAACAATAGTTGGCGGCCTTCAGAATGGATGCGAAAGAGTGTATTCACTAGTGGTAGTATTATTTTGGATGGTTAAATCAAGGGCAAATATGCAAGAATTAAACGTGGTGGAAACTGCATCGTTCGTCCCCTAAGTAAGAAACTGACTTCTTAGGTTAGTGATTTCGCCTCCAATGGATTGAATTGCCTGGAGTAAACCGGCCGTATGGTTAACCTCCGTCTTAGGATTAGTAAACGTACAACGCAGGTAAATCCGGCTGCGAAGCCGGGTCTGCACGAGATAATAATTAGTTTCTGCCACCAGTTGGGCCCGGATCATCGCATTGAGGTTGTCCAGGTCGTCGGCCGAATGTACCGGCATCGTTGGTCGGTACCGGAAACAAACAATATTACAACCAGGGTCGAGGGCCAACTCAAAAAGAGGGTTTGCCCGAACGTCGGCTGCGAAGTTGGCGGCAATTGTATTCACCCGAACCACGTAGTCCCGGAAAATATCAGAACCATAACAACTCAACAGGCTAAACACCCGCAAACTCATCATGTTTTTAGTACACTCGAAAGTGCGTCTGCCCATATTGTACCAGTCTTCCTCGTTGGTGTCGAAGGAAAGCAGGTAATCCGCTTGCTGGTGGAATGTGCGGAAGGCATCTGTGCCGTTCCGAAAGAAAACCCCGGTCGTAAGGCCGGGGCACATCATCATTTTATGGTAATCCATGATCATGCTGTCGGCCCGTTCGAGACCGTTGAGTTGGTGGGCCTTTTCAGGGTCAAGCCGAACGGGTGCGCCGTGTGCTCCGTCGATGTGAAACCATAGTCCGTGTCGTTCGGCAAAATCAGCAATGGCACCCAGGTCATCGAAGGATCCGGTGCTGGTGGTGCCGGCGCTGCCAATGATGGCAAGCGGTGTCATTCCCTTGGATCTTGCCGTGGAAATGGCCTCTTCCAGTAGCTCGGTCCGCATTCGGAATTTGTCGTCGGAAGGAATATTGACAACGCCTGCTTCTCCCCAGCCCATGATCCGTACGGCGCGGTCAATGCAATAATGGGCTTGTTCATTGACGAATACACATGGGCGAAGGTCTCCGTTACCGTCCTTCCATGCGTCTCCAGAGGGCCACTTTGCGGCACGGGCGGCAAGTAGGGCGGTTAGGTTGGCCAGGGTACCTCCGTTGGTCAGGAAACCACTGGTGCCTTTAGAGAGCTGTAGCAAGCCAGCGGTATGCTCAATGACCAGGCGTTCCATTACGGCTCCGGCCCGACCCATTTCAAAAATGGCTGTACTACCGTTGATGATACCGTTTAGGAGGTCAGCTAAAGCCACCAGCGGTGCTGGCGGATTCATCTGGTGCCCCATATAGTAAGGGCTGTGGAGGTGAACAGAGTCAGTGAGTACCTTTTTGAAAAGGTCATCCGGCGTTGTCCCTTCCTTCAGCAGCGTCCGGAAGCCTTCCAGCATGTCGCCGGGTTCGGCGTGTGGGTTCGCCACAGCTTCTGGCGTGCTTTTGAGATAGTCGGCCAGGAGGTCGACGAGGGAATGGCCTTGCCGGCGAAAAGTGGCAGGGTCATAGAGCTGGGTAAGGCTTTTCATGGGGGCGAAGATAAGGCGCGGCCGCAGGTGCAAGGGAAGTGTTAATGAATGGGGAAAGGATTAAATGCGCTGCCGCAGGTGCCGTTTGCGGCGCTTCGCTTGGGTAGAGTCCATTTACTTTGAACGAAGTGGGCAAAGCCGTGCGGCAGCTATTCAATCATTCACTAATTCTCCATTCTCTAAATTCCCATTTCCGCACGTGCGGCGTCCAGAATTTTACGGACTTCAGCTGCGTCAGCCCCTTGCGCATATACTCGCAGTACGGGCTCCGTCCCGGAGGGCCGGACCATGAGCCAGCGGTCTTCCCCACCGAGGTAAAACTTACTGCCATCGAGGTGAGCCGCCTGGGTTACTTTGTAGGGGCCAATTTTGGTAAATGGTGCTTCTTTGGCCTGCTTTACGATTTCCCACTTGCGGTCGTTTTCTACGTGGACATCATCCCGGTCACAATTGAAGCTACCAACCTTTGCGTAGAGCTCAGCTACGAGTTGCTTAAGTGATTTACCACTCTTGGCCATATATTCGGCAATCATCAGGCCGATCCAGATGCCGTCCCGTTCGGGGATGTGGCCGGAAACCGCCAGTCCTCCGGATTCTTCACCACCAACGATCACTTCCCGTTCCGCCATAATCTCGGCGATGTATTTGAAGCCGATCTTGGTTAC
Source organism: Neolewinella persica DSM 23188 (assembly GCF_000373105.1). GTDB lineage: Bacteria > Bacteroidota > Bacteroidia > Chitinophagales > Saprospiraceae > Neolewinella > Neolewinella persica. The sequence goes on from NZ_KB890469.1 coordinate 75,198, forward strand.
TTCGTATTTCAGGCCGTACATCCCGGCCAGTTGCTTCAGCTTGTCGGTTACGGAGAAGGTAATGACTACTTCACCCGTCCTGATGCCTTTGTATTCATGCTGGTACATAAGAAGCAGAAGCAGGATGTGGTGGCTGTCCACAAACTTTCCGTCACCGTCAAAGAGACCGATTCGGTCAGCATCTCCATCATTAGCAATGCCCAGGGAGATCCTGGAGTCATTCTTTATGGTTTTCGCCAGCTCCGTAAGGTTCCGCCCGATTGGCTCAGGGGCCTGGCCGTTGAAGCCGGGGTTGATTTCGGAGTGAAGGTGAATGGCATCAGGCAGAAGTTTCTTCATCGCGCCCTGGCCGGCACCGTACATGGCGTCATAGGCAATTCCGATGCCGCTGTTGCGGATCAGGTCCATGTCGAAGCCCTCGTTTACGTGGTCTAGGTAGATCTGCTCGAAGTCCATAACTTTTACCAGACCTTTTTCAACGACTTCATTGTAAGAAGGAACGTCTTGCGGCACTGCATCTGGAATCAAATTCTCCACTGCTTCGACGTCGGATGGAATGGAAGGTCCGCCAAGCTTCGACTTTAGTTTGTAACCATTGTAACTCGGCGGGTTATGGCTGGCAGTGATGACGACACCGAGGTCAGCACCTGCTTTTACTACTCCCAGGCTGACCATTGGCGTAGAAATATAGCCGGGGGCCACCAGGCTGGTAATGCCGTGCTTACCCAATACCCGAGCAGTCGCCTCGGTAAACATTTTACCCCCGAAACGACAATCGTAACCAATAACGACTTTGCTACCTCCCTGCTGCTTTAGCCAGCGTGCCGTGCCTTCGGCTACGCGCATCACGTTGTCTACAGTGTATTCGCGGGCGATGATGGCGCGCCAGCCATCGGTGCCAAACTTAATGTTTACGGGGTTCATGCTTTTGGGTTGATGTACAGTTATTATCGTTTATTCAGCGGGCAAGGTCTGCAATATTGTTCGTAAAACTATACTGGTGGTACCCATAATTGATCAATCCGTCGAGCAATTTCTGATTCCCGGTCGGAAAACAACTAAGTGTTAAAGCCGGAATTTTACCTTTGCGGTGTGGAAATACTTAATGGATTTCTGGTCGGACTCAGCACAGGTATATTTATTACCTGGTTTCCAGGTATGCTAAACATGCAGGCCGTAGCTACTTCCGTGCGTGCAGGACAGCATAAAGCCTTTAGCTTCTCGGGAGGTTTGGCTACCGTGATTGGTGCCCAAACTGCATTGGGCGTGCTATTTGCTGACCTGTTCACCCGTCACCCGGCGGTCATCTCCGGAATCAAGAGTTGGGCCATCCCCTTGTTTTTGGTATTAGCCGGAATTTTTACCTGGAAAGGCTACCGTGCGCGCGCAGCGCGCAAGGCGCACATCGAACGCCCGTATAAGGGTGGCCCGTTCTGGCGTGGTATGGTGATGAGCATGATGAACATCCTTAACATCCCTTTTATTTTAGCTATTGCCGGTTGGCTGATTGGCGATGGGCTGCTCTCGCGCGCCTTCTTACCAAGGCTGGCCTATGTGCCCGGTACTGCACTGGGGGCCCTGGGCGTTTTTTTTCTCTATGTCCTGTCTGCCGATTGGATCAGCAGACACGCCGCGTACTTCACCCGGAATATCAACTTCTTTTTGGGAGGACTATTCGTTGTGCTGGCGGTGATCCAGGCGATTAGAATTGCCTGAGGCACGCCTGCAATTAAGAATTACCGATCAACTGAACTTCCCGCTCCAGTTCCACCCCAAATTTAGCCTGCACTTCGTCCTGAATAAACTTGCTAAAGGCGATAATGTCTTGTCCCGAAGCGGCGCCATGGTTAACGAGGACCAGCGCTTGTTTGGCGTACGTCCCAACATCACCGTGGCGAGCCCCTTTGAGGCCGGCGCGGTCGATCAGCCAGCCAGCGGGGAGTTTTACGTGGCCCTCGTCGATGGGGTAGGAGGGGATATCCTCGAAAGCTGCGAGAAGGCGATGATGGGTTGCGATGGAAACCACTGGATTTTTAAAGAAACTACCGCTGTTGCCCAGGAAAAACCAATCGGGAAGTTTAGACCGGCGGATGTTGGTGACGGCCAGCGCTACGTCGGCCGGGCTGGGAGCGTCGATGGACAGGTGGGCCAGTTCGGCCTGGATCGCACCGTAGCCGGTCTTTAATTCTTGTTGGTCGTTGAGGCGAAAATCGACAGCAGTAATCAAAAAACGGCCAGGTTCCCGTTTGAAGCGACTGTCCCGATAGCCGAAGGCACAATCCTCCGGCAATAATGTGCGCGCACCGACGCCGTATTCCCAAACGTGAACGGCGGTGATGCACTCGGCGACCTCGGCACCGTAAGCACCGATGTTCTGAACCGGCGCGGCACCTACGGTGCCTGGAATAAGGATGAGGTTCTCAAGTCCGCACCAACCCCGGTCGAGGGTGTAACGGACAAATTGATTCCAGTCAACACCCGCACCAACCCGTAGGAATACCGCCTCTCCGTCGGACGAATACTCGCGTCCGACGGCAGCCTGACTATTGGCCTTTGAGAGGGAAATCAGCCTGCTCTTCGAACCTTTTGCTGCACCTGCGGCCCCGCCCAAAATTTCCACACCACCCAGCTGTACGTGGACCGTCAGACCGGGAACCTGCTCCAAAAGTACCATATTGCTGCCCCCGCCAAGTACCAGTTGCGGAGCTTGCCTGAACTCAGGACCGTCCAACTGACTGAGGTCCGTAAGGGCAAGGTACCGCTCCGCTACGGAGGGCAAATGGAACGTGTTGAGACGCGAAAGGGAAATATTATGCTGGATCATAGGGGTTAGTCGAGGCGCTGAAATTGTAGTCGGGCCAGGGCAGAATAAGCACCTCCCGGACGGTCACTCAGCTCCTCGTGAGTACCGGTTTCTACGATGGTACCATTTTCGATAACGTATATCTGATCCACTTCGCGGATGGTGGCTAATCGGTGGGCAATGATGATGCTGGTCCGGCCTTCCATCAGGCGATTCAACGCTTCCTGTACGACGCGTTCACTTTCGGCGTCCAGGCTACTGGTGGCTTCGTCGAGGAGTAATATGGCCGGGTTTTTGAGGATGGCCCGGGCAATAGCTACACGTTGCCGTTGGCCACCGCTGAGCTGGATGCCCCGATCACCGACCAGGGTGTCGAAGCCTTCCGGGAAGTTTTCGATAAAGTCCAGCGCATTGGCTTTTTCGGCAGCATTCCGAATTGCTTCCTCACTGGCGTTCAGGGCGCCGTAGGCAATGTTTTCGCGAATCGTACCACCGAAAAGCAGCACTTCCTGGGGCACAAGTGCCAGGTCTTCACGGAATTGGTGCAGGTCGTAGTCTTCAATATTGCGGCCATCCACCGTGATACGGCCGTCGTTGAGCGGATAGAAGCGCAGGAGCAGCTTCATGATGGTTGACTTTCCGCTACCGCTGGCGCCAACGAGGGCAATCTTCTGCCCCGGCTCGATCTTGAGGTTGATTCCCTTCAGCACATTCACGTCGGGTCGGGTCGGGTAGTTAAAGCGGACGTTTTCGTAACGGATATTGCCTTGCAACTGTGGAACGTTATGTGGCGCGGTCGCAGGTGCAGGGGAGGTGGAAGGAGCAGGGGAGGGAGTACCCTCAACCTCTTCGCTGTCGAGAATATCGACTACGCGGTCGGATGCTCCAAGTGCGGAGACAATCTCGGTGTAAAAATTACCAAGGCTGGCAATGGACCCACCAATAAGGGCGGTAAATATGACAAAGCTGAACAGGTCGCCCACCGGAAGCGCATCCGCCTGCACCAGTAATACGGCGCGGTAAATGATGTAGAACAAGGCGCCGAACATTATGGTAACGATGAAGGCCGAAAACAGGCCCCGCGCACTGGCCGTCTTCAGTGAAATACGAATGGTCTCATCGATACTTCGGCTGTAACGCGCGAGTTCGAATTCTTCATTGGTATAAGCTTTTACGGTGTTTATGCTTTGGAGACTTTCCTCGACGATGATGTTGGACTGGGCCAACTGCTCTTGGCGGGCCTTGGTCATTTTGCGTACGTAACGACCGAAAAACATGGCAGCAATGACCACCACCGGAAAGATAGCCAGGCTAACCAGAGCGAGTTTCATCATTGTCGCCAAAATATAAACTATGGCTCCCGTCAGGATAATGAGCTGCCGCAGGAATTCCGCCAGGGTCAGGGAGAAGACACCCTGGATCTGGGTGATGTCGTTCGTAATCCGGCTGGTCAGTTCACCTACCCGGGTACGTTCGAAGAAGGGGATTTCAAGTCGTAGAATTTTCGCGTAGAGATCCTTCCGTAATGACCCCATAGCCTTTTCGCTTACTTCGGCCTGCAGACGAACCCGCAGGAAGCTAAGTGGTGCCTGAATGACCAGTAATATGGCAAGCAATGAGAAGATTTCCTTGATGGAAAGTTCATACTTTCCTTCTCCCCGGATCACATTAAGGGCTTCGCCCGGCAGTTGCATGATCACAAGGAAGACCAGGCTGCTCACCACAAGGATCACAAAGCTGAAGAGGAACTTCCACCGGTAGAGCCACACGTAATCAAAGATTCGAAGAGAGCGATTGAATTTCTCTTTCTGTGATCGGTCGGAAACCGGACGTTCCGTTTTATCGTAAGTTTTAGCCATAAGAAGTGCAAAGGAACGCTTAAGAATAGAAAATGAAGGGCTTCACACAATTTTTGCACTAACTTTGTGCTTCCTATTACGAGAAAATTACACTTCTAACTGGGAATCACTGACTTGTTCCCAAACCAACCGAAATTATTGCACGCTATGCGAACTCGTTTATCGCTTCTTTTTTTTACACTTTGCCTTTGTTTAGGCACAGTGTCCGTTCAGGCCCAGGGCCTTGAATTTGGTGTCAAAGCTGGTGTTTCCGTTTATAGCGGAGACCTTAGCCCAGGAGACTTTGGTCTTTTCATTGAAGACATGAATTTTGCAGGAGGACTCTACCTCCGGTATCGACCTCAAATTCGATGGGGCATCCGGGTTAATGGTAACTTTGGCCGCATTAGTGCTGTCAAAGAAACTCAGGCGCCGGACGAAAGCGGTATTAACGTTCCGATTACCAGAAACTTCCGTTCGTCCATCACCGAATTCAACGCCGTTGCGGAATACGACCTTTTCTACATTGGTGATAAAGAAAGCAACTTCCTGGCGGGCTACATCTTCGGTGGCGTTGGTGTGTTGAGCTTTAATCCTGAATCAGAACTCGACGGTGTTTACACTGAGTTACAGCCACTACGGACCGAAGCTCAGGGCAGCGGTGATCCCCGATATGATGCCACTCCTTACGAGCTGACCAGAGTTGTCGGCATTCTGGGCGGCGGTGTACGCGTTCGTTTTGCTGATCGCATCGTTATCGGCCTCGAACTTGGTGGCCGAAAAACGGGTACGGACTACCTTGATGATGTGTCTAACAACCAAGTGAACTACCTTGATGTGCTTAACGGACCAAACGGTGGCCTTGCCGCTCGTTTTTCTAATCCCGCAGTTCAGAACGTCGCTGAGGTCGGTGACCTAGAATACCGCCGTGGTGGCGAATACGAGGATTACTACTTCGTTGGTAGTCTTACCGTTGGTATTTCCATTGGTGCGGCCGGAAGTAATAAATCGGGGTGCTACAAATTCTAATCTTTAGGGAAACCTACTGAGCAAAACGGCCGCTCTCCTGGATGGGGGGCGGCCTTTTTGATGTAGGGGTGAAGTAGACCACTAAGGCATTAAGAGTACAAAGCTCTACACTAATGGTGGGGGTGAGGTAACCATTAGGGCCATTAAGAATTATGGAGGAATCGGTGGCAGTACGGGCCTTACCTCTAAAACATTAGCCTTAAAGTGGCAGAGAATTTGGCTGACTTGAGATTGTCCTATCTGTGTTAATCTGCGTAATCAGTATTAATCGGTGATTCAGATCCCCTTTGTACCTTTTCTGTTAGAAAAGAAACTCCGAGAAAAGGGGCCAACTAAAGAAAATTTCATACTGGAAGGCTTTATTCGCTCAATACCAACCGGGAGACAAAGAAGCCATCATAGCCCTCCACCTGCGGGAAGTAGGTGTGCTTGTGTTCCAATGTCCAGCCCTGACCAGCCTCGGAGGCCAGGAAGGCGGCGACCTGGTCGTCGTTCTCTCTTGGGAGTATGCTGCAGGTAGCGTAGACCATCTTGCCTCCGGGTTTGACCATTTTACTGTACCGTGAGATGATGTCGGCTTGTTCTACGACGACGCGGTCAAGGAAGTCCTGGCTAAGCTTCCATTTAGCGTCGGGATTACGACGGAGTACTCCCAGGCCAGAGCAGGGAACATCAAGCAACAACCGGTCGGCACGACCGGCCAAACGTTTAACGACTTTAGAGGAAGTAATGGCCCGGGTCTCCAGGTTCGATACACCATTACGACGGGCGCGCTTTTTCAATTCCTGTAACTTCCAGTCATGGATGTCCAGACTGAGTAATTGTCCCTTGTTTTCCATCAGAGCAGCCAGGTGAAGACTTTTTCCGCCTGCACCGGCGCACGCGTCAATGACGGTTTGACCGGGAGAGACTTCAAGCGTCAGGGCTGCTTGTTGGCTGCTGAAGTCCTGGACTTCAAAAAGGCCATCTTTGAAAGCCTTGGTCTTGAAGAGGTTTTGCCGTTCAGTGACGAGAAGTGCATCCTGGCCAATTTCTTCGGTTCCAACCTGGTCCTGTAGCAGAACTTGGGCGAGTTCAGCCGGTGTGGTTTTCAGCCGGTTGGCCCGTAGTACGACGGGGGCCTGCTCGTTAAGTGCGGTTAGGGTAGGGGCCCAGAGGTCCTCCCCCAATTGATCTTCGCCGAGTTTGTCCAGCCAGTCCGGGATGCTTTCACGCAGCGCGCGGACTTCTTTCGCTTCGCGCCACCGGGCTTTGAGTTCTTCTTCATTGAGGTCACTGAATTCTGTCCACTCCGGTAATTCCATTCCTTCCGACATCAGGTGAACACCGATGAGTTGCCACCAGTCTTTTCGGCTTTTTGGCTTGGCACCGCCCAGCACGTGGCGTAGCAGCCGGTAATTTCGGACAACACCGTAGGTATGCTCGGCGATGAAGGCACGATCGTTGCTTCCGCGGCGCTTATCTGCTTTCAGGACCCGGGCGATTTCGCGGTCAGCGTATTTGTTTTCGCCGAAGATGTTGGCTAGGGCTTCGGCGATGGCTTCGATGTGGGAGGGATACATGGGCGGGTAGTCAAGTAGTCAGATAGTCTAGTAGTCAGGTAGTCTAGTAGTAGCTACCGCAAGGAGGAGTTCGCAGAGGCCAAGTGGGCTAGCTCTCGATTGTCTGAATGAGGAGTGAGCGTTTGCGGAGGGCAAAGATAGCAGTGTTTTTGGGACAACAATGCTAAAAGTTGGTCGGGGAAAATGGGGGTTGGGGCACTTCACTTGTATGCTTCCTTGCTGTATTTGCTTTGGACACTCTATTATCTCAACATTATCCCTTTACCTATATTCAAGCGGCGGCCTCGGTCAATAATCTCCTAACGCTCCTGGGTTAGCAAATTATCAACCTTACGTTTTGCTAGGAAAGTTGAAAATATGTACCTAATTACAGCGCAGTCCACTAGCCATAGTGAGGTAGTTAAGATAAGGAGAGTAAGCATTTCCCTCGTAAGATTTTACCATACCCGGAGGTCTTTGCGTAAGTTCAAAGCACGAATGGTTACTTTTTGTGTGCTGTATTCCGACTGCTCGATTTCCCGATCGAGAAAGCTAACTAGCTCACTAGCGGTTATTTGCTGGTCGTTATTCTCGTCAGATGCTAGTTTGTCAATGGCTTTGAGGAGAAAATAGGTAAAAACGCCATGGCCAAGTTCGGGGTGCTCAAATGCTTGTTGATAGCCGGTAGAGGCGGCAATAATAGTCCCCCCAAAGGGGTTATCGTAGTCGCTAAAGAGTTGCTGCATGAGGTAAAATTGCTCTTGGGCGGAAGAGGGGATTCCCGAATTATAGAACAAACCCTTACCAAAAAGGGCTTCGGTTTCGCTAGCGGACAAGACTTCTACTGGTTCGATTTTTATGCCCGAGCGATCCACTTGACCACTTTCACAGGCATCAATTAACATCAAACGATTGCGGGCAGGCGAAGCCTGAATGATCTTCTCCAGGTCGGAGAGGCAAAGGCTTTTTTCTTCAAAGTTCTTAGTGGGAGCATGAGGACCAATGAAGTGAAATTCTCCGGTAGCTTCGTTGGTTTTACCGTGACCGGACAGGAAAACAACTACGTAATCCTGGGGAGATAAATCTTGAAGATTGCCTCTAATCCGATTCAGGTCTGAGGGGGAAATTTCATGATCTACCAAGGTGTCAATAATTATCCGGTCGAATTGTTGTGCATTAGCGTATCTCCGTGAAACTGAGCGCAGGTCAATGTTACTAAAGGACAGCGAGTCCCAGTACTGGTAGTTAGCGTTGCTTAACCCGATGAAGTATAACGATTTGGGAGGCAAATCAGCCGGAGTGTAAACACAGTTCAGCCGGTCGGTGCTGGAAATAGTGCCAGCTAGGTCACTCGAATAGATTTCAACGGTGTTTTCACCGGGCTCTAGTAAGATGGAGAGCGAGTCAGTCAAAAGGCCATCAGGGTAAAAGCTGTTCTTTCGAGCCACTATCACATCGTTAACCGAAATATTTACCTGAACACTATCCGAGTCAAGTTGCCCTTTTACTTGATAGGTAAGTGGCAGTAGTCCGGACTCATTGTGGTACTGAAACCGCCGATTGGTGAATTGGCAACTGAGCTCGTTGTTTATTAAGCCAGTACCTTGGTTTGCGGTTCGCCGTTCAATAACCTTAGTAAGCATTTCGGCGTAGGCTTGGTCTGTAAAGGAATAATTGTGCAGAATAGAATCCGGCCGATTCAAGGATTCTTCCACCCCCCGAAGGTGGCGCAGGCTGCCTCCGCGTGATACGTAAATATCGTCTCGAAAAACGTTGGAGGCTGTGTACACATTGAGGGACTCGTCGTACAGTAAATACTCCAATCCGGATGGCGTAAATTCGACGAATAATTGTAAGGGTAAAAATGCCTGAGTTGTTAAATCGTAGAAAGCTACCTTTCCATCACCGCTCGCAAAAGCAATGAGCCCAAGGTCGTCTATATGACAACTGCGGGAGACGGTTTTTATAGGGATTGGCACGCGGGAGAGTTCCTTACCTTCCTGTAAATCAAAGAAGATCAATTGATCATGCCCAAGGACAAACATTAGGGTATCTTTGTTTATTTCAATAACATTGCCAATAGAGTAAGGGTATTGCTTTGGCTTGATTAGCCAGCGAACCTTATCGGTGTCCAGGTTCATCCTACGGAGGGATTTACTTTCTTGATCCATTCTACCGGTGATTTTATCTCCGGAAAAGTAGGCAGAATTGGTATGCCTCCCAGCATGAAATTCATGAAGGTAATAATGTTGGTACTTGTGGATTTTAGTGTTTCCTGTGATCAGGTTAATCGACGATAAATTTTCCGATGAATTCAAGAAAACCAGATTTGACCCATCTTCAGTAACGGTTAAAGCACTGCTACGATTAAAACGTCCAAGCACCTCATTGGTGCTTTTTTGGCGCACTTCTAGGTAGCCATCGGGGGAAAGTATCGTCTCAATTGAGGTATTCTCGGGACAATCCAGCCGGCCCAGGCTAGGTTGATACTTCAACTGAGCGCGTACTGAAGTGAAGCGGGTGAGGTCAAAAACACCGACTTGGCCTCCTTTATTGACAAAAATCAGGTGGTTGTCGCAACTGACATAGAGGTCATACAAGTGGGGCTGTTTACGATCACTGAAGCGGTAATTACTTTCCTTCTTAGGAATACTGCGAATTTCATCGTTGTAAAGTTGTACGTGGATACGACCGTTGTGGATCCCTAAAATGTGGCTTGTGATACGGCTCCATGCATCAATTACACCAGCCAGCGAATCGCTTTCGACGATTTTACCACTACGAGTATCGAAGGCTGTACACGGGGTATCACGAGTGGCGGAAAACATATAGAGCACCTTGGAGGCCTGGTCAAAAATAACCTTGTTTACGGGATAGTTAGAACCAGTGTTGGGTTTATTGACCAGAAGATTATTCGGGTCAGCAAGATTAGAAATGAGTACAGATCCATTTCTGTCAATTATTGTCAGGAAGCCGTTATTCACTTGTGCGTTGTTCATATTCGCCAGTCTCAGATAAGGCCAGCTTTTTCCTATTGAGTAGTTCTTTGTCGGTTTCCCAGTCTTGAGGTCAAAAACACTTAAGATTCCATTATTGTGCTTATGAAAATCATCAGGCCGATCCTGGAAAGGATAGTGGATAAAGTAAATCTCGTCATCACCCAGGCAGATAACCGCCAATTCATCAAATTCTTGATCAAGTTGCAAGGGTCGGACCGTTAGCTCTTCGGGATCAACCATCAGGTATTGGTTGGACTCGTTATTTTGGAGTACTACTAGTAGTTGACGCCCGTCGGAAGAGCGGCTGGCCCAAATCTTTCTCTCATCAAGTTTATCATTGTATTTGTCCCAATAATAGTCAGTGTAAAAATCGTTGATGGGAAACAGTTTCTTTTCTCCAGTAGTTAGGTTTTCTACATTCAAACCTGCCTGGGTGAGGCTAACGAAAACGTCGTTGCCAATAAGCGTCGTAAAGGCCACGCTTCGTTCTTCGTAGGAGCTAATCAGGTTATTGGAAAATGAGTTGTAAATACTCACCCGACTGGAGAGGTTTTCGGTATTGTATCGTTCGACTCCATGAGCTAAGCTGTATTTACCATTGGCACTAATAGTGTACTGCTTAATGTGATCAATGGGCGGTGTCGAGGGGGCCAAATGGAGTTGGTAGTTTGTCGATTGCTCTACCACTTGTTGTTTAAGCACAAGTTCACGGGTTCCACCCGCATTGACGTTGAAGGGTGGTCCATCGATAGGCACGATCTGGAAAACACAGCGGCTGGAATCTTTTAGCAACACTTCATCAACGGAATGGATTTCTTGTTGAAAGTCATTCAAAACTAAAGTGCCCTGGCGACCTTCTTTTTCCCTTTCCCAATAGTAGAGTGCTCCACATTTTGTATAGTATTCTTTGGTGAAACTAGCCCAGTTACAATCTTTACAAGGAGTGGAGTATAGAAGCCCATCTTGCGCGCTCCACAAGGAAATACTATCCGGGGTAGTTAAGCCAAAGGTTTGCTCGCCAAAGAAATTAATTTCTTGATAAATACGGTTTGGAAGGGGAGCGTCTCCATGCTTGTTCAATAGTATTTGGTAATCCTCACCGTTCCTGACGTAGTGGTCCGCGATAACGTAGTCGGGGCCGGCAGCTTCGACGGAGGTAGCTCCTGGTAGGTAAACTCCCTGTAAATTAATAGTATACTCCATGCGCGCGCTTCCTTCGGTAGAATGCCCCTGACGGTATTGGTCTTCAATTATGAAATAGTCGCGCGCCTGGGGTTTAATTTTGCTGTAGCGAGGTGGAATTAGTACAACTTGGTTGCGATAATCTACTAGTCCTTTGAGGTAAGGGTAAGACGAGGTAGAGGTTGGTCTTACGTCAGCACTGTCAATGGCGGTAGATTCGTTGATCTTCAGGTAATTAAGTAGTGCCGGAAAAGCGGTAATCGCTTGATTAGGCTTAGTGGATTTGACATCTTTGAGATTTAAAACCCCTTCGGTCGCCCAAGGAAGGTGGGCGCCATTTTCCTGCTCAATGACAAAGACATCATGGGGTAATCTGAAGTGAAGGCCAAGCGCCGAAAAGTAGAGGGTGTCGTAAACGGGCGGAAGGAGGGTCTGCCCCGTTAGGTCGAGCAGGCCGAAATCGTAGAGTTGACTCCGCCCATTGTTCTCTCGCCTGATGCTGGCTGTGACCAGGAAGCCATGCTGTTGGTAAATAGTGTCAAGGGCAGGGCTATAGACTTCGATGGTTTTCCAGCGCGCGGTTCGAGGATTGTGAAAGGTATAAAAAGCAGTGTAATCGTATTTATCACTATTGAATTTTTGGTATTGATGATAGTAGTAAGAACTATCAGCATAAACGTCGAAAATCCCAAAGCGGGGAGCCATTTTTTTACCCTCTTGGTCAAAGAGGTGGCAGACGGTGAGGAGGCCGTCGGTGTATTTAGTCATTCCAAAAAAATACCCAGAAGCAAGGCGTTGCATTTTACGGTAATTGGGACGCACGATGGTTTTTCCCGCTTTTTTTAGTCCGTAAGAGTACCAGCCGTAACCATTTTCTTCCAGGTTCAATTTACGCAAGACACTCACAGAGTCGTGCCCTTGGGCCTGGAGACTGAAGCATGGCAGAAAGACTAGAAGAATTAACAATATGGCCTTCATCACTTACTCGTTTTGATTGCCAGTATTTTCTGGGTGGAAAGGTTTCCTTCCACCAAGCCCCTCGACTGGTTAATGGCGGTTTTGGTAGACGTTTTCAGGTAGGTGAACGCGCCCTCGGTGCGGGTTTTGAGCGGTTGGAAGCGGCTCGTTTGGGCCAGCACAATCAAGCTTTCCTGTCCGTAGGGAGGCTGGGCGAACAAGGGTTTTTCGCCAATCCGTACACCTTTACTGACGAGGCTTTCGTCAATTTCCTGACTGTCCTTAAGGAGAATACGCTCACCGGTGGCCAATTCGTAGATCACCCGCACAAAGCAGGGTTGATTGAGTCGGACGTAGAGTAATAAGGGGTCTGTAGAAGTTAGCGTTATGGAGTCTCCGCCATGGTTGGTGGCTACGTCGAGTATTAAAGTGGCTAATTTTTCGGCCTCTTCCGGGACGGTAAATCCTTCGGTGGTAGGTTCGGTGGACAACAAGGGCTCCTTTGGTTTCTCGGCGGTGGGAAGGCTCGGAACCTGGGTTTCCTGATGCCCGCCAGTGGCCTGCACGGCCGGTGCGTTGGGAGGTGAGGCGGATCGATTGGCTACCGACTGCTCTTTGTTAGTGTCCTCCTGAGCATGTAGTCCTGCGGGTAAAACTGTAGTTGTGCCGTTACCAGGCACCTTAAGCTCTTGGTCGGCCGTAGATTTCGGGGAGTCAAAGAAGGAGCCGCTCAGCAATACTAGTAACAAGCCAACGGAAAGACTTGCTAACAACAATGGGAGCCAGTAAGTGTGGTACCAAGGGCGATTAATATCCGAGACAGAATGGGGTTTTTCGAGTAATAAATGGAGCAGGCCTTTTTTGATTTGAGAAACTTCCACTTGGTAAGGTTCGTGGGCAATGGTCCCCTCAATAGACCGGTCGTGAACGTCGTGGTAACGCGAAACTAGTAGGAGCAGTTTCTTTTGAACACGGGCCGATACCGCTACCTGCCCTCGAGTGATGAGCTGACATGCCTCAAACATATTGTTCAGGGCGATTAGGTCGACGACATTCTTTGGTGTGTGCATGAGACGAATTGGTTACGTTTTAGGTGGCAAATTTTCCTTCGATAATCAAATTTACCAAATCATCTTCACTAACTCACATTAGGTGGAGCGGTAGGTCTGGCTGGTGAATAGAAGAACTTCAGCATACTTCTTTGTTAGGCGGGTTAAAGCTTTTCGGAAAAAAGGTAATTTGATCGGAATAGAGGGAGTTCAAAAATGTGTGTCTGTCAACGGCATTTTTACCACCATCCAGGGAACAACAATTCCTCAGTTCATCTTACCCAACTTTGCACCTGCGGCCGCCCCCCTTTACTCCTTCCCCCTGTTCTACATCACGTCACCTCAACCCCCATCATCCGTTTGATCAACTTGGACCCCGAGGAAAAGAACCAGGCCAGACCCACCGTCAGCACGCAACCGATGAGGTTAAGCCAGAGGTAAGCCAGGTCGATATACTCATAATACGAGGCGATGAAGGTGAGTGCAACAAACGTTTCGGCGATAATGGCTCCACTGAGGACCGACTTGCTTCCCACCTTTTTGAAGAAAAAGGCCACTACAAAAACACCCAATATCACGCCGTAAAACAACGAGCCGATGATGTTGACGGCCTGGATCAGGTTATCGAAAAGATTGGCAACCGCCGCGAAGCCCAGGGCAACGCAACCCCACATGATGGTGAGCATTTTACTTGCGGTGAAATAATGTCGGTCTTCTTTGCCCGGGACGAGGCTACGTCGGTATATGTCGACCAGCGTGGTGGTCGCCAACGCGCTAAGCTCGGAGCTGGTGCTTGACATGGCTGCGGAAAAAATGACGGCAAGCAGCAAACCCACTAAGCCAATGGGCAGGTAGTTGATGATGAAGGTGATGAAAACATAATCGCGGTCTTCGGTAATCGCTTCGGGATCAACTTTAGTGATCAGGTCATCCACCTGACTGCTGATGTCCCGTCGGGCATCCATGGCAACCATCAGGTTGCTTTTTGCAGAACCTATGGAGGCTTCGTTTTCGGTCTTCAGGGCTTCTACTAAGGCTGTTGATGCTTGATCGGAGGTCTTATTAGCCAGTTCGTATTCCGACTCCAGTACCGAAAGCTCCGTAGCGTATTCCGAACTCCGGACCTTTTCGAGGTTGGCAGTGTTGAAGTGAATCGGAGGGGGCGTGAACAGGAAAAATACAAAAACCATAATACCGATGAACAGTACCAGGAACTGCATTGGCACCTTGAAAATACCATTAAACAGGAGGCCAAGCCGGCTCTCCGTCAGGCTTTTTCCTGAAAGGTAGCGTTGGACCTGGCTTTGATCCGTTCCGAAATAACTCAGGAAGAGGAAGGTGCCACCGAGCATGGCGGACCAGATATTATAACGGTCGTTGAGGTCGAATTTAAAATCGATTACTTCCAGTTTTCCCAGCTGCCCGGCCACCCCCACGGCGTCGGGAAGGCTAACGCCGTCGGGCAGTTTCATTACTACCACCACGCCAGCGGCAACCATGCCCAACAGGATAACGATCATTTGTTGTTTTTGGGTAACGGAAACGGCCTTGGTGCCTCCCATCACCGTGTAGAAAATTACGACGATGCCGATCAGGAAAATGGTCAGCCCCAGTGGCCAATCGAGGATACTTGAAAGAATAATGGCTGGTGCGTAAATGGTGATGCCGGCCGCCAGCCCCCGCTGTATCAGAAAAAGCAGGGCCGTCATGGTGCGGACCCTGATGTCAAACCTGCCTTCGAGGTACTCGTAGGCAGTATATACCTGAAGTTTGTAATAGATCGGTAGGACAAAAACACACAGGATAACCATGGCAATTGGCAGGCCGAAGTAGAACTGAGCGAAACCAAGACCGCTGTCGTAGGCCTGTCCGGGCGTACTCAAAAAAGTAATGGCACTGGCCTGGGTGGCCATCACTGAAAGGCCGATGGTCCACCATTTTAGATCCCGGTCGCCCATCAGGTAGCTCTTTACGTTGTCTACCGAACGTGTTTTCAATACGCCATAGATCACGATGGCGGCAAGGGTGCCGGTCATTACCAGCCAGTCAATCGTACTCATGCGTAAGCTTGTGAAAATAAGTAAAACAGAACGATCAGAATGAAATGCAGCACGAGAACAAAGCCATAGATACGGCTCCAGCTACCGAGAATCGGAGGCGATTCATCGTTGGGGTTTGCTTGGTTTTGCGGGGTCATGGTCGCAAGGTAGTAGTTTGCTCCTTTATCTTGTACTACAAAAGTAGTATTTTAGTAAAAAGTCCATAGTCTGACTAACCGCGTATGAATTACGCTGCTAATTAATTACGAACTAAGTCGGGGGCGCGGTCGCAGGTGCAAGAAAAAGGTGAAGAGCAGGGTGGGAGGGGCTGGAACTGCTTCCGCATCGGGATGCTTGCTGCGCTCCTAAGGTAAGGAGGGATTTTTTTTAAAAAAGCTACCTGAAGTTTGCCAGCGTAGTCTGGGCAATTTTACTTGACACTTGACACTTGACACTTGACACTTGACACTTGACACTTGACTACTGCCATAAAGTCTAAAAGACTGCCAAAAAGGCTCATTTGCATTGACAACCTACCTCTCCAAGTAAATCCTGGTGTTCTTCCAGCAATTGCTGGGTTACTTCATGCAGTTGTTCGTACTGGGCAGCAAAGAGGTCTGCTTCTTTACATGGAGTGGCTAATTTGTTTCGTTTGTACTCAAACAGGCGCTTCGAGGAGTCGATGAGTTCCCTAAGTTCCAGGGCACGGTTACGGAAGGACGCAAGGCGTTCTTTTTCTTCCATTCGGTGTTCGTCATGGGCGAGTTGGGCAAGCAATAGTTCTTCTGGATCACTCAAGTCGCGACGGGTAATGTCTCGTGGATGTACTTTAAGTAAAGTGCTGATCCTTAGTAGTTTACATATGCTTGGTTCGGCCGATCCACTTTCGTAACTGGCAATGTTCCCTCGGTTGAGGTTGACCTTCATGGCTAATTCAGACTGTGACCAACCGAGTCGGTTGCGCAGTACTTTAAGGTTGGAGGCAATAAAATTGGGCAGCGCCTTGTCGGCAATGCTTATGGCTTCCTTCGTTTTCATACTGATGCATAAGATGTTACCTCCTATTTACATCTCGTGACCAAAAATGGTTGATACATGTCAATTTTTTTTACATAAGTAGTGTTTACGGTGAATCCATGGTACGGTTATTGCACGTATTTGACTGAAATGCAAGTCTAATTACTTGCAACCAATCTAAATAAGGACTACTTTTGTAAAGAATCTTTACATCTGTAGTGTTAAATACCCCCTAATGAAAGCAACGAAGCAACAACAAGAAGATATTCAGGACCTCCTGAGCACGATTACCAACAGTTTACGTGCTTTCAGCCTGAAACTTACCGGCAATATGAATGATGCAGAAGATCTCTATCAGGATACTGCACTCCGTATTATGACGAATGCTGAGAAGTATAATCCCGGTACAAACTTTAAAGCCTGGGCCGTAACAATTATGCGGAACATCTTTATTAATAATTACCGTAAGAAGGTTCGCCGTAACCTGATCATCGATCAGACGCCTAATAACTATTACATTAACAGTGGTAATAAGACCGTTTTGAACGATGGTGAAAGCGAAGTTACCTTTAATGAGTTACAGGAGCTGGTTGATCGGTTACCCGATGATTTCCGCGTTCCATTCCTGATGGCTTATCAAGGGTATAAGTACGATGAAATTGCTGAGCAATTGGGTAGCCCACTAGGCACCATTAAATCCCGGATTTTCTTTGCCCGTAAAAAGCTACAGAAAATGTACGAGGACGTGATGCGTGAGCGCAGCGTTGCTTAAAACAACGCAAATTTCAAAAAAATGATAAAAGCCCTTAACGGTATGACTGTTAAGGGCTTTCTTTTGCCAGAGTTGTATGTATTCTGCCTTAATCAAGAAAAAAAGATGGTCAGATTTGTGTTTGTTGTAACTTGCAAGCGATATTCAGCCTTTCTGAGTACAGTACCTGAGATTTAAACGATGTCTGAAATTGTTGCCGTTTTTTGGGATTTCGAGCACCTTCATTATGCTTTAATGCTTGAACAGCATGGGCAATATGGCATGAAGAAAGCTATTGGCCGCCCCCAGCCTAAAACCGTTAGTGTAGAAGCAGTGATGGACTATGCAAGAACCTTCGGGCAAGTATTGCATAGTGAAGCATTTGGTAATTGGCACTGGATGTCCCGCTATGCACAGCCACTGGAGCTTGAGCAAACAACGCTTGTTCAAGTCTTTCCGCAAGACCAATATAAGCCCGCTGATGTGTTCTCTTCCATGGTTTACCGGGTAAAGCAATACGTTGAAGCGCATGAGGATGTTACCAGCATAGTTTTGGTCGGATTAAATGACGATTACGTTAAATTGTGTGAAGACCTTAAAGCATTGGGATGTAACCTGCATGCCGTCGGAGCCGATGAGCAAAGGAATAAGAAATTGCAGTCCAAGTGTGACGATTACGTCAGCTACTACGATTTGCCCAATGCCCCACCTCGCCCTGACCAGGGCAGAAAGGCGAAGAGCGGTACGCCCGCAGAGATCGCTAAATACTACTTACGGGTTGCTGCACAGCAAGGTGTTCGTATGCCACCGCCACAAATGATGTGGATCGGCATCGATATTTACGCAGCCTTTTTGCGCGATTTCGGCCAGTTCAACAACTTCAAGGAGCTTGATGAGGAGTGCTATGACCAACTCCGGCAAGACGTTCCCGAAGCAACGATGACCGAGGTTAAAAAAATCAGGCAGGTTCTTTTCAAGTGTTACCTCTTCCGGCCGAGTGAAGACGGCCAGATCAGTTTTCAGGAACATATCAAAGACCTCGAGGCAATTGAAAATTGTTACTTCGACCTGATGCTTAGGCGCATTGCCAACAACCTGAATGAGGAGGTCAACTACCAGGCTTTGAGCCTTGCCCTGACGGGGACGGAGAATTCTGCCCAACGGCTGGAAACCATGCATAAGGACATGGAAGATCAGGAGGAATAGATTTATTTCCCCCTTTAGTACCTAAGTGAGCTTTATTTGCCAGCTTCAGTCCAACCCTTACCCCGGGTTTGGCGTTGCATCCCCATCTCCAAGATATACCAAATGGCAAAATTCAGCATCGACCTTCAGGCCGGCAAAGTAAAAGACGACGACGCGGTAGGTTCCGTAGGACAGGTAATCGTAGGCATTGACCTTGGCACCACCAATAGCCTGGTGGCCCACGTTTCCAATAATCAGGCCGTAGCGGTGGCCGGAAAGGATGGAAAAAATGTGTTGGTACCCAGTATCGTTCACTTTGCCGAAAATGGAGACGTCCTGGTTGGAGAAGAAGCTAAGCCCTTTTTAACAACGGCACCGGAGCGGACCATTTACTCCGTTAAGCGTCTGCTGGGTAAGAGCTATGGCGATCTGGCCGGAGCACGCAACCGGTTTGGCTACCGCGTTATTGATGAGGATGAAGACCGGCTGGTGAAGATCGCCGTGCCCGGCCCAGATGGTGAGGACCGCTATTACAGCCCCATCGAGCTCTCTGCCCGAATCCTGAAATCGCTAAAGACACGTATTGAAACCGAACTCGGTAGTGAAGTGAGCCGTGCGGTGATCACCGTTCCGGCCTATTTCAACGATGCCCAGCGCCAGGCAACCCGCGATGCCGGTAAACTGGCTGGCCTTGACGTGCTCCGCATCGTCAACGAACCAACGGCCAGCAGCCTCGCCTACGGCATCGGTCTCAGGGACGAGGACGAAGGACGAACCATCGCAGTCTATGACCTCGGTGGTGGCACTTTCGATGTCTCCATCCTGCGTATTGAACAAGGCATTTTCGAGGTGTTGAGTACCAACGGTGATACCTTCCTGGGCGGAGACGATCTCGACCAGGCCATCTCGGACCACTGGATCAAAGAAAAGCAACTGACCATCGATACAGCGCAGAAGCGTGGCGAAATTCGCCTACTCGCCGAACGGGCTAAAAAGCAGCTTTCCAGCCAGGATAGCTTTACCACGGAGTTTCACGGAACGACTTTGTACCTCGATCGGGACCTTGCCAACGTCCTCTTTACCCCGCTCATCAAGCGGACCATTGCATCCTGCGACCGCGCCCTTAAAGACGCTGAACTGACCATCCAGGACATCGATCACGTCATTATGGTCGGCGGTTCCACCCGCGTACCACTGGTACAAAAGGAAGTCACGAACTTCTTCGGTAAGGAGGTAAACAATACCCTGGATCCCGATCAGGTTGTCGCCCTCGGTGCTGCTATCCAGGCCGACGTTTTGGCTGGAAACCAAACTGACGTGCTCCTGCTAGACATTACACCACTAAGCCTCGGTATTGAAACTGTCGGTGGTCTCATGGATCCCATCATCCCCCGCAACAGTAAAGTGCCCACCCGCGTAGGGCGTAAGTACACCACCAGCGTCGATGGCCAGAAGAACCTGAAGGTTGCCGTGTTCCAAGGCGAGCGCGATATGGTAAAAGACAACCGGAAACTCGGAGAATTCGTACTGAGCGACATCCCGCCTATGCCCGCTGGCATCCCACAGATCGAAATCCAGTTCTACCTCGACGCCGACGGCATCCTCCGTGTCAAAGCCATGGAGCACCGCAGTGGCCAGAGCCAGAGCGTGACGATCAAAAGCCAGTACGGCATCAGCGAAGAAGAGATGGCTGAAATGCTCATCGATAGCCTGAGTAACGCCGAAACGGACATGAAAAACCGGGCGTTGGTGGAAGCTCGAAATGAAGCCAACAATGTACTGCTGAGTACCAGGAAGTTCCTGGAGCAAAATGCTTCGTGGCTGGAAGTGCAGCAGGTGAATGACATCGGGGAATACGCTGAAAAGCTTGCCCAGGCAGTTGCCGGAGAGGATAAAGACGCCATCAATAATCGATTGGATGAATTGAACCGGTTTACAGAACCGCTGGCGCATGAGGCACTGGACCGGAATGTTGCGGCGGCGATTAAGGGGGACGGAATTTCTGCGAAGTAAGACTGGGGGTGAAGAGACTTCTGCACCGAAGGTGTTCTAGGGAACCATTAAGGCCATTTAGGCATTAAGGAAAGGGCCATTACTCAGGTGAAAATTAAGCTTACTCAAGTACTGAAATGAAGGGAAAGAAACGGTATCGTTTACTGGCCTTTATACTCCTGCTGATCCTCTTTCGCGGCCAACTATTTCGGCTTTGCGCACACTACGAACCCGTTGGAGAGCGGACGATTCTTGTGGTGAATAACCAGGATTTACAGCGGGAGATTGCCAAATGGGCTGCAGAGAATTCTGCCGCTTCCGTGGAAAAAAGGATTGCTTACAGTCGGAAACTTACGGCGAAAACTGCCTCTTTTATTATGCGTTCCGCTTCCGGACAGCCAGACGATGTCTACGTAACCGGACAGGCGAATTGTGTAGGCTACGCCCGTCTGTTTGCCGGGATTCTGGAAGAAGTAAATAAGGCAATGGGGGAAGAACGTAGCATCAGCCAGGCTATTTTGGTTGGCGAACTGTCTCTGTTCGGACAATCTCTTCATCAGTTGACTAATGACCCTTTTTGGCAAGACCATGACTACAACCAGGTGACGGATCTGAAAACGGGGGAGGTGTACTTTCTGGACGTTACATTATATGATTATTTTGGGATCCGGTGGGTGGAGTAAAGAGAAGAAAGGAGCGTACCAGCGAATGAGTAGCAAGGCCTTTTGTCCTTTACTCAGCATTACGCCAGTCCGCATAATTCCACGAACGCCAATCGGTAATGGCTTGCTGGTTACTTAGCCTTTTGTGTTCCATCAGGTCCTTTCCACCGGGGTAATCATGCAGCAAAAAAGCATTGTCTGGAGGCAGTTCATAAACCAAGTAATTCCAGTCAACTTCATCGGCGGTCTGCGCCGAGAGATTGTAGCGGGTAACCACACAGGACCAGTTGATAGCAGCAAAAAGGAGCAGGCAGAGCCAGGCGGCCATCCCGTTGGTTTGCAGGAGGTAGGTGAGGGTGAGCCGGTCACGGATTTTGCGGAAGAGGGTAAACAATCCGAAAAGAATGAGGAGGAGGACGAAAGCGATCTGGACCCGGCCGAGGGCCAGTCCGTAGGCATCGATGTAGTGCCAGTTACGGATCCCGACGGAAAGGGCGAGAATACCGTTTTGGATCATCCAAAGCTTGGCTAAGGGAGCCAGGTAAGGACTGTCTTGCAGGAAATTCAGGTTGCCACGGAAATAGTAGAGTACGACCAGCATAGCTAGGCCAATGGACAGCATGAGGTTCCACGTGCCTTGATGAACATATTGGCTAAGGGTGGCGGCAGAAAGCTTCCCGGGGTTTAGCCAGACGTAGTGTAGGTCGGTGGCATTGACGGCAGCCAGCAATAAATTGAGCAAACCGAAGGTGAGGACGGCCTGTCGGTACTCGGTTTTCAGGGCGAGCGTTTTTTGGCGCGGCCGCGGGTGCAGGGAAAGTTGCGTGGCAGGGCGGGGGAGCTGCGTCCGTTCAGGCCTTTGGCGAACGAGCTTGTCCTGAAAGCCAAGTTGTTGCTTCACCAGCCGCGAAACATCAATACGGGGATAGAAAAAACCAAGCGCCAGCACCCCCCCGAATAGGATTAGTAGCAAGGACCACCAGACATTCGTATTGATGGAGAAATTGCTGAGGTAAGACAGGAAAACGTTCAGGCCATAGGCAAACTGATCGTTGGCAGCTACGTACAGTAGTACAAATGGAACCAGGACCAGGGAGGGAATGACCGCCTGTTTCAGCCAGGGCAAGGCTACCGGGCTGCTGTGTATGTCTTGCTGTCGTCGGATGGTCTTCCACCTGCGCCACTGGCGCAGGGGAGCTTCGAACAGCGAACCCACGCCCAACAATAAGGCAAACCAAACAAAGCGCAGCTCGCGGGACTGGGCGAAACCCAACACCAAAAAGTACGTCAGGTGATGCGCCCAAATGCTCACCTGCCCGTGGACGATGACGACGCTGCCCGCCGAAAACAGTAAGCCGCCCACCGCCCAGATGAAGGAAGGGTGTTTACCCAGTTCCGGACGAACCCGTAGGGCCAGCCCGATCAAAAGTGCGTCGAAGAGTAATACGTTTAAGCCGATCTCGCCGTGGTAAAAAAGGAAGGCGTAGGTCAAACCCAGGACCAGGGCGGCGAGGGTGGATTTTTGGGAGGTATTCATGGGGAGGGAATATTTGATAGGTGATAAGCGATTGGCTGCCATATGGGAAAGCTCACTTCGTTCGTGGATAATAGCTATAGGCCGTTGGCTTGGCCGAGATAGCTCAACCCTGTTAACCTGGAAAGGCTTTGACTTCATCAGGTGATGTCGCTAAGTGTGAACCACCAACTTGCCACGATTGGAAGTAGAAAGGCGCACAGCATGAGCAGAATGATTACATAGACCGGTAGATATTTATTTTTTATCATAGTAAAGTTCTTTGTTTTTCAAAGTTTTCATGCATGGGCCGAAATAAACTGACTTTAATTTGGAGATACGACAAAATTTAATTTTTCTCCTGACTCCTAATTATCAATAAGCTTAATAAAGTCCTCCAGCTCTAAAAGGTGTGCCTCGAACGCCTTGCGCCCTTGGGGCGTAGCCCGGTAACTGGTCCTCGGTTTGTCGTCAATAAACTTCTTTTCTACTTCGATCTGCTTTTCCTTGACCAGTGCTTTCAGGTGACTGGCCAGGCTGCCGTCAGTGAGCTTTAGGGCATCGCGCAGGGCGACGAAGTCGGCCCAGTCGTTGACCATCAGGATGGCCATGATGCCCATCCGGCTGCGGTGGTTGAACAATTTATTGAGACCGCCAATGGAGACTTTGGTAATGGTGGGAGCATTTTTCATTTGAGGTCGTATTTGCGGTACATCCAAATGCCGTAGGCAATGTGCAGCACCCCGAAGCCAATAGCCCAGAAGTGCAATCCGTATCCGATGAAAAAACAAGCGATTAGACCCAGGGTAATCTCCAGATAACCCAGGTAGCTGAGTTCTTCACGGGCATAGCCGCTGCCGTTGAGCAGGCTCAAGCCGTAAAAGATCAGCGTAGCGGGGCCGATGAAACCGCCGTGTTCGTGGTAAATAAGCGCCAGACAAAAAACTCCGCCTACCGCCAGGGGAAACAGGAGGTGCCAGGCCAGCTGATAAGTCTTTTTGTGCAAGAGTTCCTGACCAAGGCTTTTCGCCCGGCGGACGGTAAAGAAATAGCCGCAGCTGACGGCACCGAGGAAAACTCCTCCGGCGGTCAGAACTAAAAAGGGAAAAGGGGAGATACCCCAAGGGTGGTCGGTCATCCCCAGCGTCTTGCTGATGAAAATCAACTCATGACCGGCAGCCCACTGGTAGGCCACTACGAGCGCACATCCCGCCAGGGCAAACAATCCTGCACCCACGCCAGACAGGCCACTCAGGCCCATAAAATAACGTGATCGCTCCATCAGGGAGCGGATCTCGCGCAGGTCGTTAATCGGATTGGCAATTGACTTTGACATAAAGTGCTTTGAGATGCAAAGTTAATTCGTGAAAGGCATAAATGCAAGTCCGGTTTTCGTTGCCCGGCCTTCAGGCCGTGAAAGTTTAAAGCCTTCAGGCTGTTTCCTGGCCTGAAGGCCTCAGAACAGGACGGCATCAAGGACTGGCAACCGGTAAGAGTACCGAAAAAAGAGTATCTCTCCCGGCTCCTTTGCCCCTTACTATGCACCTGCGGCCCCGCCCCAAAAGCGTTTATAGCCAAACTCCAAAAAGAAGCAGCCTACAGCCATCTCCGCATAAAAACGGAATTCAGGTCAACATTTTGGGTGTCAAGATAACCACCTGCCCTATCTTCCCCTGACCAAAAAGCCATAGTATGAAACTCCCCTTTTTCCTCTCCTTTCTTTTTCCGCTATTCCTAACCGCCCAATCGCCCCTTTATTTCCCAGACGATCCGGCCCTAACGCCCGACGGCAAAACCATCGTATTCGCCTACAGTGGCGACCTGTGGCACGTGGCCACCACCGGCGGCGGCGCCAGCCGGCTCACCGCCCTGGATGGTGCAGAAAGTCACCCCAGGGTTTCTCCCGACGGTAAAATGCTTGCCTTTACTTCCACTCAATATGGAAATAGCGATGTCTACGTGATGCCGTTGGCCGGTGGCAACATTCGGCAACTGACCTTTCATCAGTCTGATGATGAAGTGACTACCTGGAGCTGGGATAGTAAGGAGATATACTTTACTTCCGCCCGTTACAACGGTGGAACCACCTTCACCATCGCCGCCTCCGGCGGCACCCCCAAGCAGTTGGTGAACCATTACTTTAACACCTTTCACAACGTAGCGCCCATCCCCGGATCCAACAGCTTCCTCTTCAACGAGAGTGGAGAAAGCAGCAGGTCCACCAACCGTAAAGGCTACAAAGGCCCCTTTAATCCCGAGATTAAACGCTGGAACACCAGTGCAAAGTCCGTTGATGTACTAACCAACTGGGAAGGAAAAGACATGTGGCCATTGATCGATAAAAACGGGAAGATGTATTTCGTCTCAGATCGAGACAACGGCGAATACAATTTATACACCCTGAGTGCGGATGGTAAGACTAAACGCCTGACCAAGCACAAAACCTCCGTTTTTAACCCGGCCATCAGTGCCGATGGTTCCACCATCGTGTACATCCGAGACTATCAACTGGAAACCTTGAACGTCGCCTCCGGCAAAACTTCCCGCGTTCCGGTTACGCTCAACGCCTTTGCCGGCCTGGCGAAGACCGAAGACTTCAGTACCGACGGCAACGTCAGTTACTTCGACGTAGCCCGCGACGGTAAGAAACTGGCCATCGTTTCCCGTGGGGAGCTATTCGTCTCCGATATCGAAGGGAAGTTCATCCGGCAAATCCAAACCGGGCCGGAGCGGGTACTGGAGGTTAAGTGGTTGAAGGACGGTAAAACCCTCCTCTTCAACCAGACGCACCAAGGCTACCAAAACCTCTGGACGATTGCCGCAGACGGTTCCGGAGAGCCCATTCGCCGAACCACTAATACCAGAAATAACCGTAACCTGGAAATGAGCCATGACACCAGCCAGGTGGCCTACTTAAGTGGCCGCGATGAAGTTCGGATCATGGATCTCAGTGATTTTTCCGTCCGAACGGCAGCAAAGCAAGAAGTTTGGTTTCGGGGTGCTCTTCCCCGCTGGTCACCCGACGATCGTTACCTGATGTTTACCGGATTTATTGACTTCGAAGAAGATATCTTTTTGGTAGACACTAAGGAGAACGATCGTCTGATCAACCTGACAAATACGGGAGTTACGGAAACTGAGCCGGTGTGGAGCCCGGATGGTAAATACATCTACTTCACTTCTGCCCGCCATCAGCCTCGTTACCCGCGGGGTGGGGGAGACGTTAACCTGTACCGCCTGCCCCTGCAGGAATACGATCGCCCTTTTCGGGCCGAAAAATTCGAAGAACTTTTCGCTGAAGAGGATAAGAAAAAAGATAAAAAAGACTCCGTGGTCGTAGAGATCGACTTCGCCAACATCATGGAAAGGATGGAGCGCGTAGGACCTTCTTTCGGATCCCAAAGCGGTGCTTATGTAGTGGCCAAGGGGGACCAGACCATAGTGCTTTATGGCTCTAATCACGAAGGGACCGGAGGATTGTACAAAACGGTGTACGAACCCTTTGAAAACACGAAAACGGAACAAATCAAGGGCAAGGGCGTCGGCAATGCCACGGACCTGGTGGAAGTGAAGGGGAAATACTACCTCGTTGGGGCAGGCAAAGTCCAGGAAATCAACCTGAGCCAGGATAAGTTTTCTCCCATTGAAGTGAAGCATACCTTCCGGCGTGCCATGCAGCCTGAGTTTGAGCAGATGTACTACGAAACCTGGGCGAACCTGGAGGAAAACTTCTATAACGGTGACTTCCACGGCGTTGACTGGCCGGCCATGCGCGACCGCTACGCCGCTTTCCTGCCCTACGTCACGAACCGGGCGGATCTCCGCCGAATGACCAATGACCTGCTGGGGGAATTGAATACTTCACACTCCGGGTTCCGTTCCAGTGGTAAGGAGGAAAAAACCAAGCAAAGTTCAGAAACCCTGGCCCTTGGCCTCACCTTCAACAACGATGCCCCGTATGAGATCGAAGCGGTGTTGGCCGACGGCCCTGCCGATCGCAAAGACACCGATCTCAAATCTGGCGATCGCATCGTTGCCATTGACGGAGAACGGGTCGCTGCCGGTCAAAACCGGGAGTCTTACCTCACCCGGCCGAGTATCGACGGCGCCGTTAAGCTGACCGTAGACCGGGCGGGCAAGGAACACGACGTTTGGCTGCACCCAAAGAATTACTCAAGCGAACGCACCAACCGTTACGACGGCTGGGTGGATGCTTGCCAGCAGCGGGTAGATGAGCAGTCGGGCAAGAAGGTCGCTTACGTGCACATGAAGAACATGAGCGGTGGAGAACTCGACAATTTCATGAATGAGATGGTCTCAGAAGGCTACCAGCGTGATGCCCTCATCCTCGACTTACGCTGGAATACCGGCGGAAACGTGCACGATGCGGTACTGCAATTTCTTAGCCAGCGGCATTACCTTAACTGGCAGTTCAGGGATGGTAAGCTCGCGCGGCAGCCCAATTTCACACCCAAAACCAAGCCAATCATCCTGCTCATCAACCAGAAGAGCCTGAGCGATGCAGAAATGACGGCTGCAGGTTTCAAGGAGCTCGGTTTGGGCACCATCGTCGGAACGCCTACGTACCGCTGGATCATCTTCACCTCGGGCAAAGGCCTGGTTGATGGCTCTTTTTACCGGCTTCCGAGCTGGGGTTGCTACACCCTCGACGGGGATAACCTGGAGAAAACCGGCGTTACGCCCGATGTCCGGATCGATAATACTTCCGCCGACCGGGAAAATGGCCGCGACCCTCAATTGGACCGTGCGATAGAGCTGGCTTTGCAGGGGCTTAAGGAGTGAATTAGTGAATAATGGAATGGGAGAATACTCGTCATAGAGACAACCACTAAGGCACTTAGGCAGTAGGGAATACACTAAGGACTTTGGGGGGATTGTATTCTACGCTGCCGGAAATTCAGCCTCTGCAATCTGAGCGTCGCGCTCCTGCAGTTACTGCAACTTTTGCGAACTCTCCCATCCAATAATTGCCTCTTCCTCCACAAACGCCAGTTGGCAAATTCCCTTCCTGGTAGCGGCGACGAACAAGGTGCCAAAGACAGATTCTAAGGAACTGTACTCGATGTGTAGTCCTTCCCCGCCATTGCGGTACTCCGCCGGAGACATCGCTTCAATGTTGACGAACAAGTCGTGTAAGCGGCTGGTGCCGGATAGGCCAGTGCCACAGCCAAAGGGTTTTGCTACTTTTCCCATTAAAAGTAGGCCGCCGGCAGGCAGGGATGACGGGATGCCAGGTAGACGGAGTATTCTCATCGTGTAGAAGCATTGTGAGACTAAAAAACGTAGGGGAGGATTACTATCAGACTGGACACCCTAGGATGCAAGGGTTGCAGGAGTAGCAGAGGTGTAACCCCCGCAACGGGAGCGCAGCCACTCCTGCAACACCTGCAACTTATCCTAACTTATCGTTTGGTTGGTTATTAGCCGTCCGACAAATTTTCGTCCGGCTTCGCCAGGCCAAAAGAATTCGTTGGACGACCGAGCCGCTCGTAAGTCGAGTATCAGAGAGCTTAATGAAAAATTCGGAGGCTTCCACTGCTTTTCAAACCTTATCTTGCATCCTGCGTCCCCGCCAAAAAAATACTATGCGAGAATTTCGAAAGAATAAGAAAACCAAACCCTGGTGGGAAATACTGCGCAACATCGTATTGTTGCCTTTCGGCATCCGATACGGCGCGGAGGGGCACGAAGATCGGATGCGGAAACGTCGTCTTAAATCCAGGTTTGATCGCTAAATGAATGCTAAATGATCGAAGTGCAAACCACCCTTACCTCCGTACAGCAAGACCTCGAAGCCTACGCCGGGGTATACTATAACGTTTTTCTGGTGAAGGCTGCGGACGTTCAGGAATTGATGCAAAGGGAGAAAAATGCTTCCCGGGTAATTTTCAGCATTAACGGTGAAGGCCGGATTTACCGGGCCTTCATGCCCGACGGCAACGGAGATTTTTTCCTGTTGATCAACCAGGAGATCTGCAAGCAATTCAACCTCGAACCGGAAGTCCCCGTAACCCTACAGATTTTTCCCGATGACAGTGAATACGGCATGCCCCTGCCCGAAGAACTCTCGGAATTATGGACCATGGACGAGGATGCCTATCGCGTTTTTCATCTGTTAACCCCAGGGAAACAAAGAGGATTGATCTACCAAATTGCTAAGCCCAAGGGCGCCGACACCCGCGTGAAAAAAGCTGTGCAGATCAGCGAATACCTTAAAAGTGTGAACGGTAAGCTCGACTATAAAGAATTGAATGCTTACATCAAGGCTGATAATGCGAATTGGTGATTTCGCTAGTCGCAGAGTTGCTGACTTGCCGCTGCACTAAGCCTGCTCAACGTAGCAAAGCGTAGCGAGATAAGTCGCAACTCAGTGACCCGCTAACTCGCCAACTCACTACCTTTGTGCGCATGTCAGACTCTCCAGACTTCTACTCCATCCCCGCCCGCGCCAGCGAAGGCGAATTCCGTGATCGTGGGAGCAAGTTTGTTGCCGCTCTGCGGCACGTTCGCTCGGAAGAGGAAGCGCTGCTGGTGGTGGAGGAACAGGCGAAGCTTCACTTCAAGTGCAACCACCACTGCTACGCCTACCGGCTTGGCCCCGGTGAAGACCGCTGGCGCGCCAACGACGACGGCGAACCGTCGGGCACAGCAGGCAAACCCATTATGGGGCAGATCGATAAAGCTGGCTGGAGTGATGTGGTGATCGTTGTTAGCAGGTATTGGGGAGGTACGAAACTGGGGGCTTCGGGCTTAATTAACGCTTACCGGGAAGCTGCTCGCCTGGCCATCGAAGCCGGAGAGAGTACCCTGCAGCCAATGGTGAAATCCGTCGTACTGCGTTTCGGCTACGAACTAATGAGCCCGGTCATGTCGGCCCTCAGCCAACTGGGCCTGGAAATGGCGGAGCAGGATTTCGGCGAAACGGCGGTGGTGCGGCTGGAGTTGCCCCGGTCTACGGTACCAGCTACGGTCCGGGCCCTGAAAGCTGCCATCGGCGGCGTTTACCTGGAAGAGGTGGATGAGGAGTACGAAGTGGAAGGATTGGTGGTGGAGGTCAGCTAAGTGCGCTTTACAGTACTTCGAACAAAGACGTCCTCAACGACGGGGTGAGTCCATACGGCCCCAAAGTTAGAGGTCAGGCTTCCGATACTTACAGATGTTGCTTATAACAGAAGCCGGACCCCGTGGCACTGCTCCTTTGACGACCCCTCGCACCTGCGTCCGCGCGCCATTCAAAATTCCCTCTTGCAAACTCCCCCACAACACCTATATTGACCTCAGAAAACAACCTAAAGGTGTTACCCTTTGGTACGCCTATTTTTTCATAACCAAACCATTTAGCCTATGCTCGTATCCATTAACGCCGATAACCCTCAAGGCCGGCTCATTCAGCAAATGGTCGATATTCTGGAAGACGGCGGCGTCATTATTTACCCCACCGACACCATTTATGGCATCGGATGTGACATCACCAATAAAAACGCCGTTGAACGCGTAGCCCGCATTCGTGGTCTCGATCCCGCCAAGGCCATGTTCAGTTTTATCTGCCAGGACATCAGCCAGGTAACTGAATATTCTAAAACCATTAATAACGACGTCTTTCGGGTGATGAAACACAACCTGCCCGGTCCGTTCACCTTCATACTGAACAGTAATAACAAGACACCAAAAGTTCTTAAGAACCGGAAGGAAACCATTGGTGTCCGCATCATCGACAATAACATCGTCGATGCCCTGGTACGCGGCCTGGGCCGACCAATCCTCACGGCCTCGGTCAAGTCCGAAGACGAGTTGACCGAATATTACACCGATCCACACGACATCTACGAAAAGTACAATAAATTAGTTGACGCCGTGATCGATGGGGGAGTAGGCGGTAATGTGGCCAGTACGGTCATTCTTTGTACTGGAGATGAGCCGGAACTGCTGCGGGAAGGAGCGGGGGTGCTGAAGTAATCAGCACTCAGTATTTAGGGTTCAGTACTCAGTTTTAGGGTTCAGTATTCAGGGTTCAGGGCATACTGCCATCATGACTGACTCTACAAACTCAGAGATCGGGCGATTTCAAGCTGGAGAGCGCGTCGGGTGAAACACGACGGTCATTATTACAGCAGACGGTGGATGAGCTTGTCGAAGCCATTAACAGACCATTTTTGATGGTATTGATCTGTAAATACTGATTACTGCCCCCTAAATCCTAAATGCCGGACGCTAAGAACTGAATCTTAATCCGTAAAATCATCCGCCTCCAGATGCTGAAAGAAGGCATCCTCGACGCGTTCATCACGTACCAGCTTTACCGGCCAATTGATGTGTCGTTTGAGATAAAAGGTACTCAGCCGGTTGTGATAATAATGGAGCATTGCGAAGCTGTCGGATACGATCCGGTCTTCTTTGTCGAACCGTAAAGGTTTGTCGATGTGGAAGTTTCCAAGGGCTTCGATGCCTGAGCGGACAATCTCTTCCGGGCTTTCGTACAAGACAGGATCGAGCTTGGCTCCATCTTCATTTGCCATCAGCAGTAACCGGTCCCGCAACTGCCCAACTACGGAGTAGAGGCCTGCGAGGTCAAAGTAAAAATCTTCTGCGGGCAGGCGAAGTAAAGCGTACAGGTCGTTGGCCGGAAAGGTCTTCTCTAACATGGCGAATGCAGCGTGGCTAACGACGTGGCTTGGTAAAACGATGCCATCAGCATGGTACCTTTTTACGATGTGGTTGCCAAGCATGCGCGTATACTCACTTTCTCGTTGGTAGTCTTTATTGATCTGACCAAACTGGTCGCGGAAGTAGTCCCGCGTACGTACCCGGCTGCCGTTCTTACTGTAGCTTTTGCCGTCAGCTTCCACGCGGTTACCAAGTACGTCCATTGGTCGGCCCAGCGAGATGGTGATTTTGTTACCCTTGCTGAATACACCCCAAATAAACTTGAGGATCGACCGCAGACTATGAAAGCTGTCCTTTGCCTTTATATAACGCTCCTGACCTTCCTTGATCAGGTGTTGCTCGATCAGGAATTGTGCTTCAAGAACGAAGGGGTAGCTGAGGATGACGGGAACGATGAAGATTTTGTCGTCTTTGCCTGCCTGGTAGTTGTGGCGCTGGGCTTCGACGGCGGTACCGAGCAACCCGAGCTTTAGTTTAGTCTCCAGCGTGCCGCTGCGCGAGCGCGTTCCGCCGGGGAAGAAAAGACAGGGAACGCCGTGTTGGATAATGAGCCTGCTCATTGTTTTCAGCGTTGTCATGTAAATGGGGTTACGCTTACGCCGATCGACACGGTATGCTCCGAGGCGGTTCATGAAGTAAGCCGTGTACCCGGTATTATAGAGGTTAAGCCCCGCGCCGAAGGAGACGGCCGGGAGGCCAGCCACCTTGTCCATGGCGTAGCCGATCAGGATGCTGTCGAGGTTGCTAAAGTGGGTGGGGACGAAGACGACCGTTCCCCGCTGACTCAGCTCCCTTACCTCTTCAATGTACCCACGAACGAGCAGCCGCTCCTCCAACTGGATCCTTTTGCTAAAAAGACTACGGAAGCTGCGCCCATCTGCCGCATTGAGTAAACGACCAAAGAAAAAGGTCAGGAATCTCCGGGCGAATTTGAAGGTAGGAATCTTAAAATGGCCCACAATCTCATCGGCGTAACGGTGTACCACCTTGCCCAGGATGTTACGGGCGGCCTTGTCTGCTGTGGTTACCTCGTCTTCGTCCAGTGAGCGGGTCGCCAGCATCTTGGCCAGCTTTTTCCAGTATTGACGTTCTTTGGGAGGGTCAACTTTCCAGGGCTCTTCTTTGGTGCGCAGCTGTTCGCTAAAGAGCGTTTTGCTCAGCAGCTCATTGAGGTTGCCACCGTGTTCTTCCAACAATCGACTATAGCTGGTCTCTTCCAGTTCCTTGACGAAGTTCTCCCGATCATCATGTAATTTAAAAATCCCCCAGTCTGCCACCTCGGGGGCAATGTGGTCATAAAGTTTCCCTTCATGCTGAAAGGAGGCCGCTGCGGTCACGGCTATGTCGGATTTTTTGATTGACATACGTTTGATCTGAAGGAAAGACTTAGTTACTTTATTGGTCTATTGGTACTGTTGGTCTATTGGGCGGAGGAGCCTTCATGCCCCGGTTCGATGAAGAGACCTTCGTGCCTGGAGGCACTCCCACAACATCTAATTTACCAGAATTTATAAACCTGACCACAAGTGTGGCATAATAATAAGGAAAGGGGAAGGTACGCCGCTGGCAGTGAAATTTGCAGCCCTAACGGCATCCCTTTAACTATTCACCTGATTGAAAGGCCAGGGGATGTCATTTAGTGCGCCCTCAATAAAGTCGATGATCTCCTGCCGGCCGTCACCTTTTACGGCACTGGTGATGAAGATGGGCGGAAGTTCTTCCCACGTTTCGAGCAATTTGGTTTTGAAGGCTTCAACGCTGCCGCCATCCCGGCTTTTTTTACGATCGGTCTTGGTAAATACGATAACGAACGGGACCCCGAATTCCCCGAGCCAGTTGATGAATTCCAGGTCGATCTCCTGTGGCGGCACATTAGAATCCACCAAAACGAAGGCGCAATGCAATTGCGCCCGGTTGAGGAAGTAGTCTTCCGTCCGGGTCTCCCATTTTGCACGGGTTTTTTTACTCCGCTTGGCGTAACCATAGCCCGGCAAGTCGGTGAGGTACCAGGCCTCGTTGATCATGAAATAATTGATCAGCTGGGTTTTTCCGGGGGTGCCCGAGGTGCGGGCCAGTTCCTTGCGGGCACACAGCATGTTGATCAGGCTGCTCTTTCCTACGTTGGACCGGCCGATAAACGCGAATTCTGGCCGGTTGCTTTTGGGCGCTTGCTTAATCTGGGCGTGCGAAGAAGAAAATTTAGAGTCGATGATGTCTCCCATGCTTGTTTAGTCCTTTGATCTGTTATTGTCTTGTTGGCCTTGTCCTGCACTTCAACGTTATGAGGGACGGGGTAGTTCTAGCTGTGCTGTGGCCTTCAGCGTGAGGCGCGGACCCGCCGAGATGCTAAGGCGGGGTCGCAGGTGCAAAGGTGCTGCTAAATGCGCAAGGGAAGAGGGCAAGGACTTATCTTATGCGCTGAAGGCACCGAACAACTACCGTTTCGACTACGCTTTCATGATATATTTTTTCACTAAAAACCACTACACATGTCTATTCTTGCCTGGATTCTGCTCGGCCTCGTGGCCGGTGCCATTGCCAAATACATTCACCCAGGAAAAGACCCCGGGGGCTGGATCGTTACCATTCTTATCGGCATCGTTGGTGCGGTAGTGGGCGGTTTCATTACTCGGGCGGTAGGCCTGGGAGCTGCTACCGGCTTCAACCTTTGGTCCATTATTGTTGCCGTATTAGGTGCTGTGATCTGCCTGTTTGCCTATCGCAAACTCGCCTAACGATATTTTTACGGCGTTCATCGAAAAAGCTGGCCACCAATCAAAGAAGGTCCTCACCTTTAGGAAAAATATCTCCTCATGGGTTTGTTCTCCTGGATTCTTCTCGGCCTGGTGGCCGGCTTTTTTGCCAAACAATTACATAAAGGCCCCGATCCCGGTGGTTGGTTCGTCACCATGCTGGTCGGCATTGCCGGCGCGTGCGTCGGCGGCTGGCTGGGTGATTTCACCGGCATCGGTGAGGTAACCGGCTTCAACCTACGCTCCATCGCGATTGCTACGATGGGAGCGATTCTTTGTTTGTGGGCTTATGGGAAGTTGGAGCGGAAGTAATGGGTTAGTCGAAACACTCATGACACAGGCGTCACCCCGAACGCTCGAAGCAAAAATTCGGGATAACGCCTGGTTTAAATTTGGCCGCAGCCGTTGGGAAATGCGCTGCCATTTCCACCATAGGCTCAGTAGCCAGCGCCTACTCTGGTTTTATCTGCAAAGTCACTTCCAGTGCTTTCTCTGGTTCAACCATTGCATTGAGTACCCGGAACTTCAGCGAGAGATCTCCCAACTGTTTCAGGGTCATTACGTTGACGGAGGTGCTACCGTTGGGAGACAGGGTGATTGGCCCCAGGTCGCTTTGCAGGGAATAGCCACTAAGGTTTTCCAATAAGTAGGCCGCATCTGAATCGTTGTGGATGGTCACTTCCACGACGGAGGAAGCTCCGAAATAAGCAGCGGAGGTTACCCTCAGAGAAGCCTCCACTACGGCCCGGACATTTTCTTCCCGGCCCACTAACGTATTTTCGAACCAGGCTACGGTCCGTCCGGCTATCAACGCAGCTTTCATTGCCTCGGGTGTACGTTCTGTTGCCAGCACGAGGGTAACGGGGCGATGGCCTCCTTTATGGAGGTCGTACTGCCAGTCGACGAGGCCGTGAATATCAGAAGTACCCATCACCGTCAGGTTATTGTCCAAGGCGATTCGAAAGGCTTCCTTACTGATGGTAAGATCGTTAACTACTTCAATACCATGTAATAGTTTTCTCCGGATCAGGTCCCGGTGCATATCCGTAAGGGTGGCTACGCCGTCTTCCCGTTGGGCGATCCAGTTGGGGTGGTTCCAGAAGGTAAAGGCGCCCTGGCGGTTCGCTTCTTCGAAAGCGGCCACGGGGTCGTCGATCAGGAGCTTATTGGCATCCTGTATGAAAATAGCATTGCTGTGCCCCGGGGGCATGGAGCGGGTGACCTCTGCTCCTCGAAGGACCATCAGGTCGTGGGGAAGGGCCAGTTCGGCGGCAATGTCGTGAGCCCGGTTCCGGTCGGGATGAGGGAGGTCTTCAGCGTGGGGCTGGTACTCAAGATGCTCCGTAAGGGAGATCGCATCGAGGCTGTCGCGAACTGCTTCCTCGACCCGAATATCCGGCCAGACACTGCCGTCGGAGAAGACAGTATGCATGTGCAGATCGGCCACCAATGTCAGATATTGATCCGTATCGGGAAAATGAATGGCCCGCTCGTTGTGGTGATCATGACCGTGCCCGTGGGGTTGGGCAGATGAAGGGAGAAAGGGGTAGAGTAGAAGAAGGAGGAAGCAGTATTGTTTCATGAAGGGGAATATACGATGGCTTCCAATTTGGGCGCGGACGCGGGTGCAGAAAAATGGTTGAAAGCAAAGTATGCTCAGCAGGCAAGTACCTTTTGACCGGCCAAAAGCCGGGGACCTGGACACCGTTGTACTCCCTGTTTTCTACGAAAAAGGAAGGCTTTATTGAAGGAATTGTGTCCAGGTAGCAAATAGCAAATGTTAAAGTTTTGGTTATTTTCAAAAAAGGCCTCCAGCGGTGATCATCCGGGCCATTCCGCCAAAGCCTTTGCGGGTAGAAGTTTAAGTGTTGGAGTATGCAATTGCCCAACAAAGATTTCCTTTTTTAGGCACTAATAGGGGAATATTTGGCAGCCTTCTACAGTGCTAATGTAAAACCAATATTAATTCCGTCAGTGGTCGGAACCATTTTTCATTTCCGGGTATTAATAACCAGAGAAAGGACGGAACTTTGCCTTTCCAAACACAGCTTTTAAACCTCTTTTTGTACCTGCGGCCCCGCCCCGAATTTTTGCTTTATACCCCGATAGAAATTCTAAGACCCAGAACCAAATAAAAATTATCTCAGCCATGACCTTCCCCCGGCTACTATCCTCCCTCATCCTGTTGTTCTTACCTGTATTGGCAAGCGCAACGTCTATCTTCGACCGGCTATACTCCGGTACCGAAGCACCCCTGGAATTTCGCCTGGAACTACCCGTCGACAGCCTGCTGGCTAAAGTCAATGGAGACCAGCTTGCGAAGGTATTTTTTACCGACGTAAACGGCGAGGCCAACACCTGGGACCTTGAAGTTGCCATTCGCGGAAAATTTCGCCGCCAACGCTGCGAGTTTCCTCCCCTGAAACTGAATTTCTCGAAGAAAGACCTCCGCGCTGCCGGCCTGGAAACTTTCGACAAGTACAAACTGGTCTCCAGTTGCTCCGCTGATCCACTGGCCGGAAACCTGGTCCTTAAAGAGTTCCTCGCCTACCGTGCCTACAACCTGCTGACCGACGTCAGCTTCCGCGTTCAACGACTCACCATCACCTTCGTCGATGTCAATGGTAACCATCCTGATCGGGTTGAGCATGGCTTCATCATCGAAGAAACGGACGAACTCGCCGCACGCCTTAACCTAGAAGAGATGGAATCTGCCATTGGTCAGCCCGCCCACCTCTATAACCCAACAGCGGAAGCTACCCAGGCGCTGATTCAGTACATGGTTTCTAACGGCGACTGGAGTACGGTGCTGGCGCGTAACATAAAGGTTTATAAGGCTGCTGACGATCAACTGATCCCCGTAGGTTATGACTTCGACTTCAGCGGTTGGGTCGGCGCCCCATACGCCAGCCCTTCTTCTGATATCGGCCAGCAGAGCATATATCAGCGCGTTTACCAGGGCTACGTACAACCCGATAAGGTGATGCGTGAGGTTGCGGATCACTTCCGTGAACAACGCCGTCCGGTAATGGACCTCATCGATAACTTTACGGATCTGCCGACCGAAGACCGTACCGTACTGCGCCGCTTTGTTGCCCGCTTTTTCCGCGAGCTCAACCAAATGAACATTAACAATTCCATTCTGCTGTACGATCAGCTGCGTGGGGCTACTGCAGGAGTTATCCCTCCGGGTGCTGAAGCGGACGCCTTCCAGAGCATGGGTAAGTAGAGGCTGCGTTTTTAAGAATGGCCTTCGGCCCTTAGACGCCTCTACTTGCTTTTAGAGATAGTCGTCATCCTAATCAGGGATGACGACTATTTTTTATGCTACCTGCGAATCACCCGCTGCACGGTCGTTTCTCCTTTTTGGGTATCCGATACCTTTAGCAGGTAGGTGCCTGCCGGTAGCTTGCCTAAAGATAGGCTGGCGCTGTTCCTGAATACTATTTTGGTGTGCTCCCTGCCCAACAGGTCATAGAGTTGTGCTACCAGTTCCCGGTTATCGGAGAAGGTGAGGCTTAGTTGCTGGTGGGCGGGGTTGGGAAAGACGGAGAGCTGTCCACTTAACTGATTGATGGAACTAACCGGGAAGTCACTTCCGTCGCAGTTTTCATCTATGCCATTTCCACGTATCTCTACTGCATCCGGACGAATGTCCGGATTCTTGTCATCACATTCCTCGTAAAAAGGAAACCCATCTTCGTCCTCATCGATGAATTCGACGATGGTACTGGTGACAGTATTGGTGATGACGGGTTGGTTGAAATCGAAGAAAATACCGACGGTATTGTTAATGGTGGTGAAATCTTCCAGTCCAGGCCTTGCATTTACATCGAAAGTAAAATAGCCGTTGCTGAGGGTTTGGTTGGTGTTGCTGTCCGGGAGCATGATGTTGTCAAAGAAAACCTTAACTAATCCTTTCTCATCCATACTGGCGCGGTAGTCGTGGCTGGCGGCGATTGGCTTAAATGTCAGGTGATCCAGTTGGTTGGAGAGTTGGTCTTCGAGTCGTACGTTGAAAGCCGTATCCGTTCCGGTATTCTGGAAGCGGATGGTGTAGGTCAGCGTTTCGTCGTTTTGCGTGTAGTTGCTATTGGTAGTGTCAGCGCGGGAAGGCGTAACCTGCTTGTCATTCGGGTCGATGGCGCAGGATAGGGGCTGGCTGAAAAGGAAATTGGATTCAGTGAAAATGTCTGCATCGTATATTCCGGAGCTGTGGAGATTAATCGTAATTTCCTCCCCATTGGCTTCCTCACCGGGCATTTTTAGTTCCAGGTGAATGACGTGTGATTCGCCCGTGGCTAATGCTCCAGGTTCCCAACTGAGGGCATTACCGACAATGGTTGGTGGTGAATCGGCACTGACGAGGGTAACGCCTTCCGGCAGTGTGATTTCGGCGAAGGTGTGCTCCAGGTCCTTGCAGCCATCGTTATACAACGTGATCCAGGCGGGAATGGTGAAGGCGCAGCGGGGACGAGCCATGGATAGTAGGGGGCGGATGCTTGCTGCTCCCTGAATTGGTTGGAAACCGAAGTTCAGGTTGTAAATACTATCCTGGACTGTATTGATGGCATACGATTCCGGAGTGGTAGAAAGCTCCCAGCATGGGTCAGTTAGCACCGAAACTGTATAGGACTGTTCAGGACGAAGGAAATGAGAGAAACGGCCTTCCTGATTGGAGAAAGTGGTTTGGCTGGTGGCGCCTTGCGCGATGACCGGAATGTTAGTTAGCAGGGCTTCTTCGGGGTCCGGTTGGTTGTTTTGGTTGGCGTCGTGATAGGTCAGGCCGGAGGTGGATTGGAAAATATTGAAGTCGAGATAATGGATTTCATTACCAAGCAATATGTTGTCCGCAGTAAAGTAGATGCTGTTGTTAAGCTCCGGCAACAAGTTGAAATTGACTAAATGGCTTTCCGGGAAGGTGTAGGAAGTTGTTCTGTCTGATGCTACGCTGTAGCTGAAAAGGCTGTCGTTTTTTAGAAAGACGATACTTCCGTTATGTAGGGTCCATTGGGGGATGTTCTGGTCCAGAAACACTTCTTCCTGAAAAGGGCTGTTCGGCGTCCCATTACTCACCTTAATTTGATAATCCTCACCAGTTTGCCTTGTGATGTATACAAACAGCTCTTCATTGAACTTACTGGGACCGTAGTGAACGTTTTCGGATAGAATTACTATTTCAGGTTCTGAAAGGTTAACGGGAACCGATTTCACGAGCTTTCTTGATTGTAGTCCATAGATTGCTTCATCAGCTATGAAGGAGAATTTGGGATATAGGCCAGCCGCTCCTTCCCAAATTAACTGTGAGGAACCAAGATCTTCGCCAACCAGGTGAATACTGGAAGCAGCACCATTAAATTTTTCAATGATTAGCGAGTTGTCAATGGTGTAAAGCTGTCCCTCAAAAAAGCGCTCGAAAAACATTCCGGCGAATTCATTATTGGGTAAGTCGGTAACACTGGTCGCGTTATAAACTTTAATGGAATTTTTATTTGCTCCGTTCATCCTTTCGAATGATTCTGAGAAAAACAGGTGATCTTCGGTGGCTGCTATTTGTAAGTCTGATTCATAAATGGGTTCGTCGAAGCTGCTGAAAAACACTGTGTCCGTTAGACCCGTCCCGGCATCAAGTCGAATCAAGGATTGTTTGGTCGTCTGGTCATTAATTATTTCACTGGTTGTATAGTAAAAATCATCTTTGAATGATACAATGGCGGACCTGTCTGTCCTGAATTCTGTAAAAGGACCAACGTTCGTAGTACCCTGGACCGTCCCGTCAGTCATTATGAAACCATCGTCGAGAACATAGAAGAGCGTTTTAGTAGCTGTTTTTGCAATTGCTTCCAATAAAGTTAAATCGCCGGAATAAATGGTGGTAAAATCATCGTTTCCTGACGTGGCTAATATATTGCCACTTTGAAGTATATAGAACAGGTCGTTTTCTTTAATTATCGAGCTGAAGTTGGATCCATCATTATTAGGAAAAATATCAATTATTTTTTGGAGCGCATCTTCGCTGGCATTGAGGTGGTATACTGATTCATTAACGATGGAGTCGTCATTGATGAAATATACCTCATTGTCGATGGTGAAGAAGGAAGACATGGGGAAGATACCCTGATATGTCTTGGCCGAGGTGCCATCCAGCCCTGATGATCGGAGTGGAACGTCATTAGCTCCATCAACTGGCCGGCCTAAAAAGTATAATCTATCGGCTTCTTCTAACCAGAATTCGGGAACATAGTCAAATGAATCGATAGTATTAATTGGTTCGTTTGGATCAATCAAGCCGTAGACTACGGCATGCTCCAGTGGTGTATTGAAGTTAGTCTGAGAAAAGTAAACACCTCCAATACCGGAGGAGATATTGTCAACCGATGATGGAAAACCTGGTAAGGAGCTAATGAATACGGGCGTTGCGCCTGCACTTCCGCCAATTCCCCATATCTCATGCTTGACTTCATCCGTCAGGCTGATTTGGAAGTAGACTTCGCTTCCATCAGCACTCGAACCAAGCAAGTCGAATCCAGTTGCAAATTCACGTCGGTTTGGAAATTCGGCTAAATCAACCATTAATGTAATTCCATCCTGGGTGCCATCGGTTGCGAATATGCCATCGGTATCTCCCGTTCTACCGTAAAAATACAGCTGGTCCGCTAAAACTGGATACTCCCTGTTCGGTAAGGAGCGAAGGCCATTTTCATCTCCCGGTAACAGGTCACTGATCATGTATGAGCCTTCCACTGTTCCATCAGTTCTCCACCATTCGAGCCCAAATTGATTGCTGTTTATTGGCAGCATTAATTGTTCTCCTAAGCGAACCGGATCGTGGTAGAAGAATACATCGTTTTCAGACGGCGTCAGAACCGTATCGCAAATGCCCGAAAGGTCACAGGAGATAAGCTCACTCCAATCTTTAAATACTACCTTTTTATCAACATTGTATAGTCCGTAGCTTTGGTCGAGGCTAAAAACTTCATCATATATGGTCCTGGTGCCACTTGCTGTTCCATCCGATACGTATACTTTGTCTTCACCAAAGAAAACGAAAAGGCTGTCGGTAAACATCGTAATCGAATTGCTGCCTTGGAATGCCTCTAATTCAGGGGAGAGCAATTGAGTACCACCTGTTGTC
The DNA here is from genome assembly GCF_000373105.1 of Neolewinella persica DSM 23188. Taxonomy (GTDB): domain Bacteria; phylum Bacteroidota; class Bacteroidia; order Chitinophagales; family Saprospiraceae; genus Neolewinella; species Neolewinella persica. Next base: position 116,328 of record NZ_KB890469.1, read on the forward strand.
CCATCCGTTATGTAAAGATTGTCCCGGTCTTTAAAGATTAATTTATTTAAAAACGGTACTCGATCATAAAAAGACCTTCGGCTTGACTGAAATAATAACGTCTTTGAGAAACTATCTTCATCAATGAGCCAATATTCGTATTGGGTGTCAATTACTTCGATGATTATTCCATTCTGAAAGGCCTGAATCAATTGGATTTGACCAACTAAGTCCGGTAAAATACGCTCCCAGTTAATTCCATCAAAGTAAAATAATTTGTCGCTAAAATCATTCAGAAAACGATCATAAAGAATGAAAGCACCATCTTCTGATTCAAGCACTTGATCCGGGTCATAGGCAAAGCGAAAGTCGGTGTTAAGATCATGTACCCCCACCTCAAAATCAATCCCCTCTACCGATTGCCCCGTTAAGGACAAAGAGGAAATTAACAGGCATACCAATAGTGTAAAACGCGTAATAGAGTTCATTTCAGGTGTGTTGAGGTTGGTAATATAGGGCGTATCCCGATAAAGTTTTTTGTCTTTATCAGGTCAGACTACGTCGATAAGTTGGGAGCAAACCTACCGCGTCCCCCTCGGAATCAACGTACTGGGAAACACCACCACACTCTCATTTCCATCCTTACCCACCGCCGAAACGCCGAAGAAGTAATTGTCCACCACAATATTGGTGAAGGTGTAATCGAGCTTATCGGCTGGCACGAAGCGCTTGTGCGTCCATTGTGCCTCGGTGGTTAGGCGGTAGTGGACGTAGTAGCCGGCGATCTCCGTTTTGGTTACCGGCTTCTCCCAGCGCAGGCGCGCGCTGGGTTCTACCGTTCCGCCGATCATGACCAGGGGTGGGGGAGGCGGCGCAGCCGCCAGACCGGCCAGGGTGATGGCGTTGACGCCGGTAAGCTTTGCGGCGTAGGGAAAGTTGACGTGTTCCAGTTTGTCCCCGTATTCAATGCCGTCTTCGGTCCGGATGTCCTGATGCTGCTGGGTATAGTTTTCGTGGGTTTCCATGATGCGGATGCCGGGGAAACCGGCGTCGTTGAAGGGGCGGTGGTGCCCACCGCGACCAAAGCGATCGAGGCGGTAAATCATCATGGGGTTCAGGTTGGTCGTGTATTGTGTCGTTACCCGGTGAATGTAGCGGGCGAGTTGGCGGCTGGGGCCGTCCACTTCGCCGCCGAAGAAGCGGCGGTAAGTGTTCTCCCGTTCATCGTTGGCACTCTTTGGGTAGTAGGGCTCAGAAAAGATGCGGAAGGAGGTGTTGTCCGTCACGCCGTCAATACCGGTAATGTTACCAATCATGTCATTGTTTAGCACGCCAAGCAGCTCCCATTCCTTTTCCAGGGCGTAGGCAGCGAGGCCCTTGCCGCCGAACAGGCCTTGTTCTTCTCCACTCAAGCCAACGTAGGCGATGGAGCCGGGGAACTTGTATTTTGTGAGCACACGCGCGGCTTCGATGACGCCGGCCATACCGGAGGCATTGTCGTTAGCGCCGGGGCTGTCATCGGTGAAATTGACCGGGTCGGAGATGCGGCTGTCAATGTCGCCACTCATCATCACCAGGCGGTTGGGGTCCGCCGTGCCGCGCTGGATGGCGACGACGTTGACCACCCAGGTAGCGGTGGGGATGCGTCGGCTTTCTCCTTCCGGCACCAGGTTGCGTTGGTAAAATACTTCGAGGCAACCGCCACACGCTTTACTGATCTTTTCGAATTCGCTGAAAATCCAGCGGCGGGCGGCACCGATGCCACGTACATCGCTGGTGGTGTCGCTCAGGGTGTGGCGGGTGCCAAAATTAGCGAGTTTTGTAATGTCCGCTTCTAGTCGATCCGCGGAAGGAGCATTGGCAATGTCGTACAACCGTGCGTCTTCAGCGGGGGGAGCCATTTGGGCGCGGACGCTGGTGCAAACGAAGGATATAAGGAGCAGGGGAAGGAAGTAGCTTTGTCTCATGCCGCTAAGATAGTAAATGTGGACATTGGGCTCCCCAACCTATGTTTGTACACCAATTTTTTCCGATCGCTTAAATTGGCGTTTCACAAATAATATTTTAAATGACGGCTAAGGAGTTTATGTCCACATTGGAAATTATACAGCAAGAATATCCGGGAGCTGTTCCGAAGAGAGAAATATTTGCCTTGGCAAAAGAGTATCAGGTTATGCCTGTTTCTGAAGTAGTAAAGCTGCTGAGAGACGAAAATAACGATCATCGACTTGGTGCAGTGTCCATTTTAGATTGGAAAGCCCGAAGCAAGAAAACGTCGGCTAAGGAAAAGGAAGATGCTTACAGCGCGTACATGGATAACCATAAATGGATTGATGACTGGGGTTTGGTAGACCGGGCGGCTCCTTATGTGGTTGGAGGTTATTTGTACGGTAAGGACAAAAAGCCTCTGTACGATTTAGCAAAATCCAAAGCCCCCATGGAGCGAAGGACTTCAATTGTAAGCACCTACTATTTCATTCGTAAAAACGAAATTGAGGACACTTTCAATATTGCTGAAATCCTCGTAACCGACACGGATGAATTCGTTCAAAAAGCTGTAGGAAGTTGGATTAGGGAGGCGGGAAAGAGGAATCAGGAAAAGCTAAGGAGCTTTCTTGATGAACACGCAACCAAAATGTCAAGAATAACGCTTCGGTATGCGATTGAAAAATTTGATAAGGAAACCAGAGGGCATTATTTAAACTTGAAAGAATAGCCTGGATCCCTTAATCACAAGGAATTAAACTGCCCCACTATTGCCATCACTCCCTCATTCAGGCTTCCTATCCTTTCTCTGCACCTGCGGCCGCGCCAAAAAAGATACTGGCCCGTCACCTCAACCTTAGCCCCCAACAGAGCCTTACTAAAAGACAACTTGAGAACCAGATAACCTGACAATGTACCTACTCACCGGAGCCGCCGGCTTCATCGGCAGCGCCCTCGTCGCCCACCTCAACGAACAAGGCATTTTTGACTTGATCTTAGTGGATGATTTTACGAATTATCCGGATAAGGCCCCTAACCTCGATGGGAAGAAGTACCTCCGGAAAGTAGAACGCGATGAATTATTCGCTACCTGGGACGCCGAGCAATGGCCACTAAAAGGCGTCTACCACCTGGGCGCCAGAACGGATACGACCGAGCCCGATGTAGAACTGTTTGACCGCCTCAACCGCAACTATACACGAGAAGTCTGGCACCGCTGTACCCGCTGGCAAATCCCGCTCATTTATGCCAGCTCCGGCGCGACCTATGGCCTGGGTGAACACGGCTACGTTGATGATGACGCATTGGCCGAAATCCTGGTACCCTTGAATGAATACGGCCGCAGCAAAAACGACTTCGACAAATGGGTCCTGACCCAAACCGAAACCCCGCCCCACTACTACGGCCTGAAGTTCTTCAACGTCTACGGTCCCAATGAAAACCATAAGGGGCGGATGGCCAGTGTCATCTGGCACACCTTCCAGCAAGTACAGAAAACGGGCAAAATGAAGCTCTTCCGCAGCCACCGCCCCGATTACGCCGATGGCCACCAGCGCCGGGATTTTATCTACGTCAAAGACCTTGTTACCGTTAATCACTGGCTGATGAAAAACCTGCCTGCACCAAGCGGGCTCTACAACCTGGGAACTGGACAGAGCAGGACGTTTCTCGATCTCGCCAAAGCGACCTTCGTGGCCATGGGCCATACGCCAGATATCAGTTTTGTTGATACTCCGGCTGATATCCGGGATAAATACCAGTACTTTACCGAGGCTGATATGACGAAGCTCCGGAACGCCGGCTATGATCAGCCCTTCGCCTCACTCGAAGAAGGCATCTCCGATTACGTGTCTAACTATCTTCTGCCGGGGAACCGGTGGTGAGGGAGTGAGTTGGCGAGTCACTGAGTCAATGAGTGGCTGCCGCAGGTACCGTTCGCTACGCTACGCTTTACTCACCTTTGGCAACAAGCGCAGCGCCATGAGCGGCAAAACGGTAGCCACGCTGTGACTCACCAACTCTCCAATCCATTAACTAAAGTACCGTTCGCGACGCTACCTTTGCTCACCTCAGGCGAACAAGCGCAGCGCCGTGAGTGGTAAAAGCGGCAGCCACTCAGCTATTCAATGACTCGCCAACTCACTTACTAACTGTCTAATTATGAAAGCAAACCGCACCCTCACCCTCGGCGAATTCCTGATCGACCGGCCCGAAGAATTTGAATACGATAATGCCGAACTCGGCCAATTGCTAAATGCAATCCGGCTCGCGGGTAAAGTGGTAAGCCACGAAATCCGTAAAGCCGGGCTGGTGGACATTACCGGAACCATCGGCAGTACCAACATCCAAGGCGAGGAACAAAAGAAATTGGACGTTTTTGCCAATGAGGCTTTCATCAACACACTGACTAACCGCGATATCGTCTGCGGCATTGTGTCAGAAGAAAACGATGAAATGATCTCCATTGCCGGTGCTGACAACCGTAACCGCAATAAGTACGTGGTGGTTATGGATCCGCTGGACGGAAGCTCAAACATCGACGTCAACATTACCGTCGGCACCATTTTCGGCATTTATCGCCGTGTTTCTCCCATTGGTACTCCAGTGACGGTGGATGATTTTCTTCAGCCAGGCAACCTGCAAGTAGCCGCCGGGTTCATTGCTTACGGTACTTCCACGATGATGGTGTACACGACGGGGAACGGCGTTAATGGTTTTACCCTCAACCCGGCCATCGGGACCTACTACCTCTCACATCCCGACATTCAGGTTCCGGAGACGGGAACAATTTACAGTGTAAATGAAGGCGGCTATGTCCACTTCCCAAAAGGAGTAAAGGAATACATCAAGTATTGTCAGGCAGAAGAAGGGGACCGGCCCTACACCAGTCGCTACGTTGGCAGTATGGTGGCCGACGTGTGGCGGACCATCCTCTTAGGCGGTATTTATTTCTACCCACCAAGCACCGGTAAGCCAGAAGGTAAACTACGGCTGCTGTACGAATGCAATCCGTTAGCCTTTTTGTTGGAACAGGCCGGAGGGAGTGCTACTAATGGCTCCGAACGGATCATGGACATTAAGCCCACCGACATTCACCAACGGATGCCCTTCTTCGGAGGCAGCGCAGAGATGGTGAAAAAGGCAATGGATTTTTTGGCGTAGACCTTACATTAAGAATCAGGGGAAAGTGAGACTGGCCCTATGGTCCGGGAGCTACAATAAAACAAGCCACTCCACCAAGGATGGAGCGGCTTGCGAAAACCACTTAGAGAAAGAAAAGGAGTAAAGGGTAAAAGGACCTACTGGACCTTTCCCTTTCTTCCCTTATTCCTTTTCTTCCTTCCCCCTTACAACCTGTCGAGGTTAAATCGTTCCACAATATCCATGATCTTATCGGCTAGTTTCCGATCGGAGGAATAGCTGGTTTTGGCCAGCGCCGCGACCCATTGTTGGTAGTTAACCGAATTATCAGCAAGCTTAGGAAACCGTTTATTGAGGCGCTCGGAGTGCGCGCGCCAGTTCATCCAGGCATTTTCATAATACCCATCGGCGGTAAAGGTCCCGAAGTGATTGTTGTCCCGCTTCGCAGAAGTGGCTTGCCCGGCTTCACTGTACAGAATGGCGAGGGCCATGTTGGCCGGCGCAGGAACGTTGTACTTAATTTCTTCTCCTTTTGCTACACGTTCAAACCGGTTGACGTAGGCGCGGACGGTAGCCGCGTCCAGCGCGTTTACGTCCCAGGTTTTGTTGGCTGTTGTTGTCGGGGCCGCATCAATGCCACTTACTGTCAGAGGAGACATACTTGCGGTACTTGAACTATTGGCTGCGAGTCCGGCTGCTGCTGCCGCAGAATGACGGCCTTCTGAGTGACCAATCGCCAGGCCTTCCTTACCCATGCTTACGGTAAAATCTACTTGCTTTTGGGTGAAAACAAAGACTGCCAGGGCCATCAGCCCGATCCGGAACCAGGTCAGCCGGAACCGTTGCATCCATGCTGGTGGAATGTATTCTGTATTCGCCGCTTTATGCCGTAAGGAGGTGAATAACTGGCCAACGTAGGCGCGTAGCCGTCGCCACAGGAGCTTCCAGTTAATGGTGAGAACGCGGCCGGAGCCGCGGCGGGGAGCCGGGGTAGAATTGTAAGAAGACATAACCGTTTACTTTTTTTGCAACCTGCCACAATTCGTTGTGGCTTCAAACAAAAGTAATCGTTTTTGTTTTTAAATACAAATTTTTGGTTTAAAATGTTTCAAGTTGTCAAGGTGTCTCATCTTCGATTCTCCAAAAGTGGAACACCCGGATACCTCAGACAACCCGACAACCCGACAACCTTGACAACCCTGATAACCTGACAACCGGATTACCCCGACAACGAGACAACCCGATTTCTGCTAAAAGTCTCCATAAACACTAGCCAGCAGGTCGGGGGCTTGCTCCTGTCCGACCAGTATAAAAATGAAAACTGCCTTAGGCTGCTTTGGCGGCGCTAGATAAGGCCCTTCAGTAAAATTCGGATCGGCGATCCATCGCTCCCCGCCAACTTCAGCGGCAGGCAGATCATTTCGTAGTCCCCTTCGGTAATCTTACGTAAATCAACCCCTTCGATGATCCAAACGCCGGCGCTCATCAGCGCGCGGTGGGTTTGCGGGTTTCCTTCGTAGAAAGGGCCTACCGAGAGGTAGTCTACGCCGATGAGGGCAAGTTTACGGCGTGCGATCCAGGCTGCGGCATCCGGGCCGATGCCCCGGTAGTCTTTGTCAAACGGATCCTGGAGCCAGAATTTTTTGTCGGAGTTTGGCGTGCGGAGAATCAGTCGCTCTCCGGGCAGCACCGGGCGGGTCCGGGCTTCGTAGGCGTCCAGATCAGCTGGAGTAACCTCAGCTGGGCAGTCGATGGCGGCAATCCGGACGGGGCCAAGGCCGACGTGTATGGGGGCCAGGCTGATGTCGATACCTTCGGCCATGAAGTGATTGGGGGCATCCATATGACTGCCGGAATGCGCGCTGAAATGGAGCATGGTGACCTTCGCCTGGTCGCCGCAATGGATGCAGCTCAGGGTGTCGAATTTAGTAACTGGTTGACCGGGCCAACCCGTCATGCCTTCGAAAATGGGGTAGGTGACGTCGGTCCAGCCTTCGTGCCAGGGGGTATTCATAGGAGAGATTCGTGGGGTTATTGTATAAGTGCATTTGTGTACTTATACGTCAATTGCAGGCCCGGTTGAAATGACCGTAGGCCAATTTTTTTAAAGGGCGCGGCCGCAGGTGCAGGTAACGTTCTTTCAGGGAGCAGGCTATAAAGGTGAGCGGGGGGATAAAGTTTAAGGTTAGGGTAAAACTCCTGCTTTTAATGCCAGGGTTCCGGACCTCCGGGTCCGGAGGTCGCTGTCCCAACCTGAAGGTCCGGAACCTGAAAAGGACAATTTTCCTTACCCTAAGGCCATCTCCCTCCCATGTTTTATCTTTGTTCAGTCTTTAGTTTTTATCTACAACCAACCATGATTCCCAAGAACACACTCTACTCCGTCGCATTCGCGTGGCTACTCACCGGCGTACTTACTGGCCAACAATCCCTGATCCAATTCCAGGAACCAGACCTGGAAAAGCTGGCACGTGAGGACGACAGATTCAACAATGCCCGGTTCTCCGCTCCTTTATCCCTCGATCTTGCTCCCGCGTCCGCGCCAAATACCTATTCATACGATAATGGAGAATGGACCTGGTCGCGCACCTTTCAGGTCCCCGAAGCAACTGGTTTGGCTCTTTTTGCCGACCAGCTGAACCTGCCCGAAGGCGGTCGCCTTTTGCTGACCAACCCTGCCGGTAGCCGAGGCCCTTTCACCCAGGCCGATGCCAGTACTGAAAATCGACTCTTTACCGATTTTCTGCCGGGAGAAACCGTCACCCTCACTTATCGTGGCCCATTACCTGAAGAAACTCCCTTTCACCTCTGGCGGATCGACCATGTGTACCGTAAGGACCTCTGGCGAAACCCTTTAAGCGAGGATTTTGGAGACGCTAATGCCTGCCAGGTAAACGCCAACTGTGCGGAAGGAGACGGATGGAAAGATGAAAAATCAGGTACCGCACGAATTAATCTGGTGGTAGTTGAAGGTGTTGGTTTTTGCTCTGGTAACCTGATCAATAATACGTCGTCGGACGGGCGCCCCCTGGTGCTTACGGGCTTTCATTGTATGGACGGATTCACCCCGCTTTACGATCTGTGGGCCCTTGATTTCGACTACACCAGCGATGACTGTAACAACCCAGCCATTGAACCCACGCCTACCCGATATACGGGGGTTCGTTTTCGAGCTGGTAAGCGAGAAACAGACTTTATGCTGATGGAGATCATTGACCCTGCATTTACTGCCGAGGATCACTACTTCGCCGGTTGGGACCGCTCTCCCGGAAATGTTTCCGGGGAGATCATTCACTTTCATCACCCTTTGGGGGATATACAAAAGCTGGGCATTTCCGGCTCGGAAGGTATGTCGATCCTGACCAACCAGATTACGTGGAATAGTGGTGTGGTCACGCCGCCAAGCCACCACTTCGTGATGGACTACGCCGTAGGTGACTTTCAACAAGGTTCTTCGGGTAGTGCCTATTTCGACGAAGACCACCGCATCCGGGGCCAACTTAACGGTGGCAACTCAAGCTGCCCCGGCGTCAGCGAGGCATTTGTCGGCCGCTTCCACCTGAGCTGGGATCAGGGGTTGGTAGATAGCAGCCGACTCCAGCCCTGGCTGGACCCACTGGGTACCAATCCCATGACGTTCGATGGCGAAAACCTCCTCACCAAAACCTTCCTGCAGGGAACCGTTCGGGATGCAGACGGTGTTCCCCTGCCGGATGTAAGTATCGCCCTTCAGTGGGAGGGTGGGGGTCTCGCTGAATTCACGACCGATGCTTCGGGGAATTACCGTGGCGAACGGCCAGTGGGCGTGCAGGCATTTGCCATCAGCGGGCAGTACCGGCCCGATGGGCCGCTCGACGAGGGCGTTGACGTGGGAGACATCATCACCATCCGGCGAGACATCCTAGGTTTTAGTGCGATGACCCCGATTCAGCGACTTGCGGGAGACGCCAATAATTCAGGCTCCATACGGGTATCGGATATTACCAGAATAACCCGGGTAATCCTTGCCACTGGCAACTGGGGGAACCGGCCAAACTGGCTGGTGATACCCGTCGGCTTTCCGTTGGATCCAACTCCCGTTGATCCGCAGGCTCCAATCGGTATCAGCCTCAATAGCCCTGGCGTAAGGGAAGTAGGCGTTGATTTCTTTGTGGTGAAGACGGGGGATGCTAACCTTAGTGGGGGGGAGTGAATGGGTGAAGGGAGGAATGGGTGAAGGGAGCTACCGCTGTTACCGTTCGCGGCTAGGCCGCAGCGCAGTTCATCGTAAATCAGGGTGTTGCCAACAAACGGTACCGCCAACGTTTGACGGCTCCCGAGAGAATTTAAATTCCTGCTTGTGTATTCTGGAAAATCCATGCATCCACCTAACCAAAATCCATCCTAATGCAACGTATCCTTTCCCTGCTCTTCCTACTCCTTGCCTGCACCAGCGTCCGCGCCCAAAAAGAAACGGCCATTACTTCTGCCATTACCAACGCCACCGTTTTTCTGGAGGGGGCTCAAGTGAACCGCAAGGCTGAATCAGCGATTCCTGCAGGACGATCCACCCTGGTGTTTACCGGCCTGACGGCCGACATGGACCCCCAAAGTATCCAGGTGAAGGCGGGCGATGAAGCACTGGTGGTATTGTCCGTAAGCCAGCGTTTGAATTTTAATAAACGGCCGGAAAAGAACCCGGCAGCAGACAAGCTCTACGACCAGATCGAAGCATTGGACGATCGTAAAGCCCTGCTGTCCACGCAGTTTCAGATTGCCCGCGAAGAAGAGGATATTCTGAAAGCCAATCGGCTGGTCGCCGGCCAGCAAAACGGCCTTTCAGCGGATGAATTAAAGCAAACGGTTGCCTACCACCGCGAACGAATTACCGCCATCCGAATGCTTTACCTCTCCATCACCGACAGCCTGGAAACAGTGCTGGAGGAGCGAGAGAAAATTCAGGAGCAACTTTCTGAATTAGGGAAGCAGAATGAGTCGAAAGCCACGGCAGAGATCGTGGTTGTGACCCAATCTGAAAAGGCTTCAAGCAGCGACTTCGTCCTCACTTACCTTGTTCCAAACGCCCGCTGGGTGCCACATTACGATATTCGGGTGACGGACCTCACCAAGCCCGTTGACCTCCGGTACCGCGCGAAAGTCAGCCAGAGCAGCGGCGAAGACTGGACCAACGTTCGCCTGAAACTCAGCACCGGCGATCCTTCCGCCAACGGCGTTGCACCAACCCTGCCCATGTGGCGGATAACCAACAACAGCCGACCGCCCACTTACCGCCCCGAGGCTCCTAAACCGACCACCTTCGGCTACAGTCGGGTGGAGGGCCGCCTGATCGATGAGGCTGGCCAACCAATGATCGGGGCAAGTATTTTGATTCAGGGAACGGCCATTGGTACGGTAACCGATTTCGACGGCATCTACCGCCTCGAAGTACCGGCTAATGCGAAGAATCTTGTTATCTCCTACGTCGGCTACGACAGCAAGGTAATCCCGGTGGCGCAGGCCAACGGAGACATCGCGCTGAATGAAAGTTCGGAATTGCTGGACGAGGTGGTCGTCACCGGTTCCGCGAAACTACAGAATGCCCTGCAGGGGCGGGCTGCCGGCGTAAGGATGCAGCGGGAAAAGAAAAGAGATTTTCGTAGTGAATATGCACAGGAGGACGCCCCAGTACCGGTAACCGTTCAGCGCAGGGCCACCACTGTCAACTTCGACATCGAGTTGCCTTACAGCATTCCATCCGACGGTAAACCCCGCGACGTCGAGATCAAACAGCACAACCTGCCGGCCACCTACCAGCACCTGGCCGTACCTAAATTCACTCCGGACGCCTACCTCACCGCTGAGATAAAGGAATGGGAGCAGTACAATCTCTTATCCGGCGAAGTCCAACTCTTCTTCGAAGGCACCTACCTCGGCGTTTCCAAACTGGACGTGGCCAATACGAGCGATGTGCTGGAGATCTCTCTGGGTAAAGACCCGGGGATCGTCATCGAACGTCAGGAAACGGACGACTCGCGGAAGAAGAACCTCTTTGGAAGCAGGACGACCCAGACCCGGGAGTACAAGATCAAGGTGCGTAACACCAAGGAAGTACCCGTCAACCTGACCATCCTCGATCAGGTACCCATCAGTGGCGATGAGAACATTGACATCAAACCGGAGATCGCCTCCAATTTTCAGATGGATACGAATACCGGCATCCTGACCTGGAAACAAGAACTGGGCCCAAAGAAAGAAGTAACGGCCGTGTTTGGTTACTCGGTCAGGTTTCCGAATAATTATCGGGTGGTTATGGAGTAGTCAGGGAGAGTTTTCTCGGGGTCCGGATTTAATCCAGTAGCTTAGCCGATAGATTTCTGTTAACTCGAAAAGTACATTATCGATCATGCGAAGCTTATTTATCTGCCTGCTGGTTTGCGCCGGTGCGGTAACCAATGCCCAATGGACCATCCCCGCCACCGACATCAATCCCGATAACTACTACGGCATCACCGTTGCGAACGGAATGGTCGGCCTGGTCTCCAGCCCCGAACCCATGAAGGTCAAAGACGTGGTGCTCAACGGCGTCTACGATAATTACCAGCGCGGCCGGGTGTCCAACATCCTCAAGACGTTCAATCACATGAACATGAATCTGGACGTTGATGGTCGCCGTATCGGCATCGGGGACATCAGCAACTTCAAGCAGGAGCTGAACATGCAAACGGCGGAACTCGTGACCACCTTTGACGTTGGTGATAAGCTGGCGGTAAAGCATACTTTGATGTCTCTCCGGCATCTTCCTTTTACGGCGCTGACGCAGGTGCAATTAACGGCTAAAAAAGCAGTGCGGGTCACCCCGATGTCCGTTATTGAGGCACCGGACCACCTGCGAAACGTACACAACCTCTACGGCGAGATTGACCGGCCACACGTCCTGATCGGTTTGCTGACCAGCCACGGCGAAAGCCCCAGTGGCGCCCACAAAGTGGCTGCTTCCACCGCCTTTCTTTTCCCGGAGGAACACGGTAAAGAACCGAAGGTGATCCATGAAGACTGGGATTTTAATATGCACCTGGCCAAGTTCCACCTTGAGCTTAAGGCCGGAGAGACCTATACCTTCGGGGTTGTCGGTTCCACCACGGCCAGCGAGCACTTCGCCGACCCGCTGAATGAAGCAGAGCGTCTGACCATTTTCGCTAAATTGGAAGGGATGGACCGCCTCATTCGCCGCCACCGCGCGGCCTGGGCAGAGCTTTGGAAGTCAGACATTCAAATTGAGGGCAACGTGCGCGACCAGGTTGCCGTGCGCTCCTGTCTGTATCACTTGTACAGCTTTGCTCGTGCGGGGCAGGCGTACAGCCTTTCACCGATGGGCCTCTCCGGTCTGGGCTACAACGGTCACGTGTTCTGGGATACCGAAATATGGATGTACCCCGGTATTTTGGCACTGCAGCCCGACATGGCCCGGAGCATCATGGAGTACCGGTATGACCGGTTGGGCGCGGCTAAAACGAACGCCTTCGCTCATGGCTATGCCGGTGCGATGTTCCCTTGGGAATCAGCAGACGACGGCTCGGAGGATACACCCGTATGGGCCCTGACCGGCCCATTCCAGCACCACATCTCGGGCGACATTGCCTGGGCGATGTGGCGGTATTACCAGACGACCGGAGATAAAGAGTGGCTGCGGACTACCGGTTACCCGGTCATTCGGGAAGTCGCCGACTTCTTCGCCAGTCGCGTTGACCGCACCGGACCCGGGGCTTACAACATCGACAACGTTATCGGAGCCAACGAGTGGGAGGAAAATATTGATAATAATGCCTACACCAACGGCATGGCCATCACGGCCTTAGGTTACGCAACGGCAGCTGCCGAGGCCCTCGGGCTGACCCCTGACCCCGACTGGGCTCACGTAGCCGCTAACATCCCTATCCTCCGGTTTCCGGACGGTACGACCAAGGAAAATGCTACCTACGATGGCGTCATGATTAAACAGGCCGACGTCAACCTCCTTTCCTGGCCCATGGAGATTGTCCGGGAGCCGAAAGACATTCGTCGGGACCTAAAATACTACGAGCCAAAACTGGCCCCCGACGGCCCGGCGATGGGCGCTGCGATCCTGGCCTTATTGTATTCCCGACTTGGTGATGTAGATAATGCTTACCGCCTTTTTGAGAAGAGTTACCAGCCCAATGAGGTCCCGCCCTTTGGCGTCTTGTCCGAAACGGCGGGCGGTACCAACCCTTATTTTGCTACCGGTGCCGGAGGCGTGCTGCAGGCAGTCCTGTTCGGCTTCGGCGGGCTGGAATTTACGGATACCGGCATCATCCAAAAGGGTGGGGTATTGCCCAGGGCCTGGACTTCGCTGACGATAACCGGGGTGGGGAAGGATGGAAAGACTTTCACGGTGCGGTAATATGGTACCCTGGTATTTACGCTTGAATGCATTATACTGTGCAGGATTCCGGCATAAATGCCGGGGAACAATGCCAACATGATCGACAAAGCCCTCCTCGCCGAAAAACTAACCGAACAAATTGAGCTCACCGAAAAGAAAATCCTAGGCTTTGAAGAGATGTCTGCACCCGTTACCCCCGACGATGCCATTGGCCGCGTCTCCCGGATGGACGCCATCAACAATAAGGCGGTGCAGGAGGCAGCCCTTGACAAAGCCCGGGAAAAGCTGACTAAACTGAAGGTGATGCAGGCCAACCTCGATGACCCGAAAATCGGGCTTTGCAAGCGGTGTGGCCGGCCGATCCCGATGGCGCGGCTGGTGCTGATGCCGGAGAGCCCGTTTTGTGTGCGGTGCAGTCGGTAAAAGCCGGAGGCTTTTTTTAGACGAAAATTCGCTGCGCTCATTTTCTTGTAGACGGTCGCTTCGCGACCTCGTAGACGTGGCTTCGCCACTTGTAGACGCTTCGCTTGTAGAGCTACCGCGCTTGGTTGGTCGCTTCACTCGTAGCGGTTCAGTTGTGTGTTCTATTTTAACCTCTGTGCACCCTCCGTGCGTCCCTCTGTGCCGCCCTCCGTGAGAAACCTATGGCTGTTTCTGTGAGAAAACTGTCGTTACAAGGAAAGGAGCGCAGCGACCTTTCATCGATTACTTACCCTTTTTTCAACTTCAGCGCATAAACAGATTTATACGATGAAGGATTGAGAAACAGCGTATCAAGTTCCTGTCTGGTAGCTTCATCGACAAAGCTGAGGAGCGGCTGATCGACTTCAAAAAGGAAGCCAATGGAGCGCTGAATCTTTTCGTCCCAGTCCCGGTAGTGCAGGTCAAAATCGTCAGGGCCGATGCGCTTACGACAGCTTGCTTCCCCGCAAACCAGCGTCATTTCCTCGTCGAGGTTAAAGATGCCGTACTCGTCGGTAATCTGTTCTCCCGGGAGGATGTCCCGGATGGCCATTTCAAAACCGTAGCCAGTGCTGATGGTATTGCAGTTGCAGCAATGGTTGACGTACTTGGCAAAATCCCAGCTTACAATGCGATTTCCGTCCTGGTCGATGTAGGAGTATTTATCGACAACCTCCCGCATGGCGGGGGGGTGGAGCAGGTAGTCGGTGGGCGTGATCACAGTTTCAAGACTGTCTTTCACGTAAACAATGGTGCCTTCTGGAATAAGCACAGTGGCGAAAACGCCGTAACCTACGACCTCATTTACGAGGCGAAGTTCAGTCCCAGGGTGGATCATAAGGAGATCAAATATGTTAACAAAACCCGGTTATGAACCGGGAGAGTTTTAGCAGAATTGCCAATCAAAATTACTGCTAAAAAATGCTAATGTCCCGACTTTTTACTAAAGCAATTGAGCTGCTTACATGAAGTCTTCTTCGTCTCCTAATTCCAGTCTGGCCCCTGCCAATTCGCTCATGGCATGCTTTTCCCCCAGCCGTTTGGTAATGGCAATGCCTTCGGTATAAACCCGCCATGCTTCGGCTTGCTCATTTAGCCGTTCCAGCGTTTTACCCAGGTGGTAGTAGGTGCCGACGTATTCCGGCTGGTCCGCGACCAGGGCGGCGTAAAGGTCCTTTGCACCTGCGTCCGCGCCCTCCTTCTCATACTCCTTGGCGAGGGCGAAACGCAGGAAGGCATCCTGTGGAGATTCGGTGAGCATGGCTTCAATCCGGGCTTTGCGAGACATATTTAATCAGTTGGTTCGTTGGTATATTGGAGGCAACAACATTAAAGCACCTATGACCGAAAGACTGTTGATATTTTTACTTTTTCTTACCGCTTGTGCGGGCGGGCCGGACGTATTGCTGGAAAATGAAGTAGCTTCCGTTGTGGAGCAATCGCTGCCCAAAGGCTTTGATCCGGGCGCTTATCAGCAGTATAATCAAACAATTGGCAACGGGAAGACCCGGATCGTACTTAACGGCGGGGTACCGGCCATTATTGGGAGTTTGGCGGGAGCGCAGGTGCAATGGTTGGAGGGGGAAGAAGCGAGGTTCAGACAACGAAGCATTGTTGTTGCCCTGAAGCCTGATGTGAAAACTAACGACCCACGCCTTCTCGCCACCATCCTGAACGCCCTGGATGCCCGGTTAAAACCTACCGGCAACGTCAACAATTACGTGTACCTCCGCTCCCGACAAATCACCGAAGACATCATTCTGGCCACCAGCCTGCACCCCGGTAACCTGACCGAGGGCAACGCCATCAATCAGTTTGATACCGCTGGGGTGCACTTCATGAATACGACCGGTATCCCCCTCCGCATCGAGCAATCTACCATCGATTTTTACCTGCCTTCTATGCAGGAGTTCTTTGGCGACAGTATTGATCGGGTAGAGTTTTGGCTGGAGACGGAGGCACATGAGGGGGTTCGGTTGGTGGGCAGGTAGAGTTTGCCCTACGAAGATCCCGAAGGGATCGAATGTTAATAACCCCGGATGAGGCAGTACGCCAAAACCCGGGGTTATGGATAGGGAAAAACTTGGCGGCACGCAGCGCCGCAGCATTTATATACTTCCTCATGCTTCGGGTAAAAGTCCGTAAAGCGGACTTTTACCCGAAGCAAATAAGGTTAGACCACCCCGTGATCATCATTTTAGCAAAAACTTCTGGAGGCTTCCAATAGTTCTACGTCGGATAGATGACCGACTTTATCCACTGCCATGACCTACCAACAAGCCGTAAACTACCTCTTTACCCAGCTCCCCATGTACCAGCGTGCGGGCGCAGCCGCCATGAAAAAGGACCTGACCAACATCCGCGTCCTACTGGCCGCGTTGGGCAACCCGCACGAAAAGCTGCGGTGTATCCACGTTGCTGGCACCAACGGTAAAGGAACCACCTGCCACCTGCTGGCCGCTGCGCTGCAGGCCCACGGCTACCAGGTAGGCATGTATACCAGCCCACACTACCAGGACTTTCGGGAGCGGATCAAGATCAACGCCGAATTTATCCCGGAGGAGGAGGTGGTGCGTTTTGTCGGTTGGTTGCAATCAACCGAACTGAACATTGAGCCGAGCTTTTTCGAGATCACCGTTGCTATGGCCTTCGACTACTTCGCCCGCCAGCAACCAGATTGGTGCATCATCGAAGTTGGCCTTGGCGGCCGGTTAGACAGCACGAACATCATTACGCCGGTGCTGTCGGTGATCACCAACATCGGGTACGATCACATGCAATTTCTCGGTGAAACCCTACCGGAGATCGCCTTCGAAAAAGGCGGCATCATCAAGCCTGGTATCCCCGTCATCATCGGAGAAACGCAGGACGAAACCCTGCCCGTTTTCCGGGACTTGGCCCGCTCTGGCCGCAGCCAGCTCATCATCGCCGACCAGGCTTACGAGATCAACCTCGTAGGGATGCGGGGAATGGATAACCTGAAATACTTCTCCATTGGCCTGCCCGGCTCGGAGGCCGGGCTCATCATCGGAACCGACCTGGATGGACCCCACCTCAGTAAGAACCTGCTCACGGCTTATGCGGCTTTGTTGGTGCTGCACAACGATGATTTCCGGCCCAATGGTAAATCGATCCAGCATGGCTGGAAGAACGTAGTTAAGGAGACCTTCTACATTGGGCGCTGGCAAATCCTGCAGGCTCGGAACCCCCTGTGTATTGCTGACTCTGCCCATAATAATGAAGGGCTTATCCCCGTCATCGAACGGCTCAAAGATTACGGTCGCCCGTTGCACATGGTGATTGGCGTCGTGAACGATAAAGACTTGAGTAAGGCGTTACCTCTTTTCCCGAAAGACGCAATTTACTACTTCGTGAAAGCTGATATCCCGCGCGGCTTACCAGCTGCGGAGCTGCAGTTGACTGCTAAGAAATATGGTTTGGAAGGAGATGTTTGCCAGTCCGTGGCTGAAGGCTACGAATGGGCAAAGGTTGACGCGCGTGCTACGGATGGGATAGTCTTTGTGGGCGGGAGCATTTTTACGGTGGCGGAGGTGTTGTAGGATTTTGGCCTATTGGTGCTGTTGGTCTATTAACGCGAATCAGGAGCTAAGGTGAGTCTCTCTGTTTTATAAATAGCCTGGGATTCAGCAAATAATTGAAGGAGAGAATAGGCTACCGCACTGGCCACTCACTTCGCTACGCTTTGTTTGCCATGGTGAGCAAGCGCAGTGCAGTGAACGGTGCTTGCGGTAGCCATTCTATTATTCATCATTTGATTGCCGTCGCGACGGTTTCAACAGACAAGTGCTCTTTTTAGTCCTTGATTCGCGTTATTAGTCTTGTGGCCGGCCTGCACCTGTTTATCTGCCGGATATTTTGCGATTCGTCGTTCGGCCTCTGCAAAACTGATACCACGGTAAAAGTCATGAATTATTGGATGGTCCTGAGATTGATGAGGGAACACGTCAGGTCTTTAATTTGTCTGACCATTTACCACCGTAAGTTTAATGTCGTCATTGCTATAATTAAGTACTTTGCCTTTTTCTTTACGCTAACTTTTCTATAACCACCTCCTTATAAAGCTCTCCAATTGGTAATTCCTTAGCCCCGATCTCAATATCCTGTTTAGTATAGGCCGTTACCCGGTCAAGGTTAACGAGGAAGGACCGGTGAACCTGGAGAAAGCGGTCATCAAGTAGTTCCAGGAAGGCCGTCAGCCGATGTTTGATGGTGTGGGTCTCGTGGTCGGCAACGATTTTTATGTAGTCTTTCAGGCTTTCGACGTATTGTATGTCGGACAGTTCAAGCTTGATTTGCTTCCGATCTTTTCGGATAAAAATGTGGTCACGGCGAGAAGAAACCGGTGATTCCGCACGGCTCGTCTGAAACTGTTCCAGGTACTTCGAAGTGGATTGGTAGAACCGTTCGAAAGTAATGGGTTTAAGCAGGTAGTCGACCGCGTTGAGGTTGAAGCCATCGATGGCGTAGTTCCGGTAGGCGGTGGTAAAAATGACTTTTGGGGGATGCCGGAGGCTTTTAAGGAATTCGGTGCCTTTCAGGACGGGCATTTCTATATCGAGAAAAAGGAGGTCAACGGTCCGGGTTTGCAGGATCTGGCGGGCTTCGAGGGCGCTGGCGCAGGTGCCGACGAGGGTAAATTCAGGGAGTTTTTCTAAATGGCTGGTGATCAGTTCCCGGGCCAGGTCTTCGTCGTCTATGATGAGGCAGCGATGGGTCATGTTAGTTGCAGGTTTAAGGTGAGGTCATAACGGCCATCAGTTTGCCTGATCGTTAGCTTATGGCGGTTGGGGTAGGTGAGTTCTAGTTGGCGGCGGATATTGCTTAAGCCAATAGCTTCCCGGTTAGCGTCTTCCGGAGGTGCCATTGAGGGGATACTGTTGCTTACCCGGAAAGAGATGGCCGTGGAGGTAGAAGCCAACGAAATATCTACGGTGGCCCGGTTGACTTCCTGGCTTACCCCATGCTTAAAGGCATTTTCAATGAACGTTAGCAACAGCAAGGGGGAAATTTTCGCCGGATGGGCCAACGATTTTTTGAGCGTTACCTCCACCCGTTTACCGTAACGGATTTTTTCCAGTCCGATGTAACTCTCAATGAGATCCAATTCTTTATCAAGTGCAACTAAGGGCTCATTGCAGCGGTAGAGAATATGGTCAAGAATGTCGGAAAGCCGCGCAATAGCGACGGCGGTCTGGTCCGATTTTTTCAGTGCCAGCGTATAAAGATTATTGAGGGTGTTGAACAGGAAGTGTGGGTTGAGCTGATGCTTGAGAGCACTGAGTTCAGCAGCCCGCTTCTGCTCGTTCAATTCACTGACTTGCTGCTGTTTCTGGTAATATTGAATGGCAACCAGGACGAAGGTGGGGGGAAAAAGCGAGGCAGGCGTGATGAAGACGGCGTATTTGAGATCGAAAACCCGTTCCCAGTAGGTCATCTCCATATAATCAGCGCGGCAGTAAAGAAAGGCTTCCGGAGAGGTTGGTTCCAGGTAGAGGACCATCGCCGAAACGTTGAGGAAATGCCCGGTGAAAACGACGGCCACCAACGATAACACCAGAGCCGTAGTGTTTTTATTCGCCAGGTAGCGGGGAAGAATAAACAGCAGGCAGGCATAGGCTAGGCCGATCTGCAAAACTACCCGCACGGTATAGGTGGAGAATACCCCGAAAGGATGAGTGAAATCACTCCAGTTGGAAACGATGTAGCAGGTGTATACTACCAGCCAGAAAAGCAGGTGCTGGTATATCGGGCGGGAGAGTAAGGATTTCCATTTTTCCATTCCCGGTAAAAATACGTGACCGTAACCGGCTTCTGGTTTCGGGGCGATGGAAAGGTGGTAGAGGACGACGGATGGTTAGTTTGGGGCGTTAGGAATCAATCGTTGACCGGGGCGCAACAAAGGAGCTGACGCGTCCGCCGGGCTATACCCTGTCCGTCGCCCCTAAACTCTCATCCGACGACTATTAAAATATCGCGTACCGGTAAAGGATAGGTTTGTGCTCACCACCAGCCAGCCATTAATATGTACCTACCCAAAGCTTTCGTTGTCCTTGCGCTGTTAACCTTCCTCTGCACCAGCGGCCACGCCCAAAAGGAGCTGCTGAACAACAATACCTACTCCGTTACCGGAATCCTCACGTTTCCCGATGGCTACCGGCCCGGTGGCAACGTCATGGTTCTCCATCCAGGAGATTCGAGCCTGCTTACCGGCGATTTCTTTCTGGATGGTGAATTCGAGGTGAGTGATATTGCTGCGGAAGAGGTACTCCTTCGTTTCACCTCCCTGGAATTTTCCGATGTTTACCGACGGGTGATCAACGACGGAAAAACCACCATCAATCTTGGTCAGGTGGAGGTGCAGCCAGCCGGCCTGACCTTCGACGCAATAGTCGTTCGTGGCCGTAAGCCCGTATACACGCAGCGGCCTGATGGAACGGTAGAAGTCCTGGTGGCCAATACCGTATTGGCCGCCAGTTCCTCCACCAACGAAATCCTGGCGCGTACGCCCGACGTGCAAATCGACGAAGATGGTATCCTCTCCGTTCTCGGCAAAGGGAGCGCCATTTTGTACCTCGACGGTCAGCCCATTACCCCCGAACAACTTGCGCTGGTGGCCCCCGCAAACGTGCAGAAGATCGCCGTCATCCGCAACCCTTCAGCCCGCTATGCCGCCAGCGGCGGCGCAGTGATCGAAATTACTACCCTGCGTGGTCGTGAAGATGGCTATCAGGTCGGCTTACAGCATAATACGGGCACCTCCGCTTTTGGTGGGTGGCAGTCCTATTCTGGTGCTAACCTCAGTGGCAACCTCGGTCGCTTTGCCGTTCAGGCCAGCTACGCGGTGAAAATTGGTGAAGATCGTCACGTTAAATTTACGACCCGTGACCGCACAGATCCAACCGTTTTTCTCAGCTCCGCCGTCAACATCGATTGGCAACGGAAGCTGGAAGGTTATCACTACTACGGTGCAGGTGTACAGTATGACGCTCCGGGTGGTGGCGCAATTTCGCTTGGCTATACCGGCGCTGCAGAACAACTCGGCGGTAAAACCTTTAACACCAATCGGTTGATTGATGACGAAGGTTTACTAGATTATGCCAGTACTATTTCGATGAATGAACAGGACCGAAATAATTCAATCTCCCTGAACTACCGACGGGAAATGGACAGCCTGGGTTCTAATGTCTTCGTCGGTGGGCAGTCCGTACGATTTGCAAATACGGCGAATAATCCTATTCTGGAAAATGGTAACACACCGGCCGGCCCAACTCAGCGAAGGCTTCTTAACCTGCTTGATCTCGACATTGATGTTACTTCTCTGCAAGTGGATTATACTAAAGTTTTTCCCGCCGGGTACCGCCTCGAAGCAGGCCTTCGATACGGCCGGGTGATAAACGATGCCGACCTTGATTTCTTTATTGCTGAATCCGGAGAAGACTTCGCTCCAAGCGAGGCCCTTTCCAGTATTTATATCTACGACGAAAGTGTATCTGCCGGCTACCTCAACATGAGCGGCCAACTGTCTGACCGGCTAGGGTACACTGTTGGCCTGCGGGCGGAGCAGACGGACTACACCCTCTCTTTAAAGGAAAATGACCTGGCTCCGTTAAACGACAGTTATTTGAATCTGTTCCCTAATGCCTCGTTGAACCTCGAGTTGCCAGAGCGCCGAACCTTAAACCTGTCCTACACCGCGCGCATCCGGCGGCCGCCATACCAGTCTTTGAACCCTAACCTGATTTACCAGGACCCCTATACTTCTATCCAGGGGAACCCCGAATTAATTCCGGAAAAGATTCACGCCGTCGAGTTGGTTGGAAAATCCGGACCCACCACGTTGAAACTTGGCTACAACTTTACCTTAGACCCACTGGCGGGGAGTGCCCTCCGTGGAGAAGATCCTCGCAGCTACGTACTTAAGCGGCTCAATTTCTCCCAGGACATAACCTGGTACGCATCTGCAAGCCATACCATTCAGACCGATTGGTGGACTTCCAACAATACGGCAAGCGTTTCCTACTCAAAAGCCTCCGCCTTTGAGTTAGATTTTGCCTTCGTAGAACCTAAACCCCAACCTTATTTCTTTACCGATAACCGGTTCCGTGTGGGTCAGCAACTGCACCTTGAGGTGTTGTTCTGGTACGTAGGCAACCTGTTTGAAGGCACCTTCAACAGATATGATAGTGCAAACCTCACACTATCGGCTGAAAAAAGATTTTTCAAGGACGCCCTGACTGCTCGTTTGATCGCCAACGACATCTTCAACACTGTTCGCGCTTCAGGAGAGTATGCCATTGGCGAGACGGACATTTACTTCGACAATAAATGGCGGTCAAGTTACTTGCGGCTTGCGCTTACCTACAATTTCGGAAAGCTGAAAAAGGCGCGGTATAATAACCGGGCTACGGGCGCGGGGGAGAGTAGTCGGGTGCAGTAGGTTGGTCTGTTGGTACTATTAGTCTGTTGGGCGTACACACGAGCGATAGCGAGCATCCGCACCTGATAGACCAATAGAATCAATAGACCAACGAAGTGCCTGAGGCACTTCTAGTCACGTCCCCATTTCAGCACAACAGCACCCCAGGTAAATCCGGCACCGAAGGCAGCGAGAACGACGTTATCGCCCTTCTTAACTTTGCCTTCATCGCGTGCTTCGCTGAGCGCAATCGGGATGGACGCAGCAGTGGTGTTACCGTACCGCATGATGTTATTGTACACCTGGTCCTCGTTGAGGCGCATGGTCTTGGCTACGAACTGGTTGATTCGCAGGTTAGCCTGGTGGGGGATCAGCATATCGAGGTCACTTACCTCCATACCTGCTTTAGTAAGGGTTTCCATAATTACCTCCGGGAATTTACGGACGGCCATTTTGAAAACGGCCTGTCCTTCCATGTGGGGGTAGACGCGGTTCTGGTCAATCATGTTCTGATTGAAGAAATAGCCGCCGAATTCCGGGTCGCCGTAGTCGACATCGAAGCCTTCAATGGCGTACTTCTCGATGAAATAGCCGCCGTGTGCACCAGGGTACATATAGCTGAGTTTCTCGGCGTAAGTGCCGTCGGAGTGCATACTTGTAGCCTGGATTGCGACCCCTTTGTCTTCGGTTGCTTCCAGAATAACTGCACCGGCACCGTCGCCGAAGATGACAGAAACGTTACGACCACGGGTGGTGAAGTCGAGGCCAACAGAGTGGACCTCAGCCCCAACGACGAGAATTTTCTTGTAGGTGCCCGACTTGATGAACTGGTCGGCCGTGGTGAGTGCGTAAACGAAACCCGAGCACTGGGCGCGGATGTCAAGGGCGGCAATCTCCGTTTTGGCAATGCCGAGTTCCCGCTGCAATAGTACGCCCGCGCCAGGGAAATAGTAGTCCGGGCTCAGCGTAGCGAACACGATGAAGTCAATGTCTTCTTTGTCGATGCCAGCGTCGGCAATGGCTTTAATGCTGGCTTCGTAAGCAAGGGTCGTGGTAGTTTCCTTTCCCTTGGTGATGTACCGGCGCTCTTCAATGCCGGTCCGCTCGCGGATCCATTCATCGCTGGTTTCCATTACCTTGGTGAGGTCGTGGTTGGTCACAACGTTTTTGGGCACGTAATGGCCTATTCCGGTGATCGTACTGTAGGGCATAATCTGGCTTTAATGCATGTTTGAGCGGCTAAGGTATGACTTTTAGAGAAAGTTGGCGAAAATTCGCTGTCTACATTGTGCAGACCAACTACATCATCGGTTAATGTCGCCATTTTTTTTGCACCATCCGGCGCGGCCGCAGGTGCAAAACTATAGATTAAAAGCCTGGCAGACAAGGCTTCTTTACCACCAGTTGTACGTTGCATTTATAAGTCAACATTAATTTTTCAAAGCACCTCCTGAAAATCGCTTAGCGTATTGCCGGGGGAAGACAGGAGAAATCCCAGACTTAATTAATAGTGCGTAGCTTTGTGGCTGCATTTATACACATTCCCGGCACTTTTACATCAATGAGCAAAATCGATAATCTCAGGAAGCCCAAATGGGTCCTGGTAACCGGAGGCAGTCACGGCATTGGCCGGGCGCTTTCCCTGGAATGCGTAAAGCAAGGTTTGGGCGTGGCTATTGTTGCCTTGCCCAACGAGGATCTTCGTCATATGGAAGAAGAGTTGGCAGGTATCCCCGGAGCTGCATACCTCACCCTCGGCCTTAATCTCGTAGGGGAAGGAGCGATCGCTAAAATCCTGGACTGGCTGAGTGAAGCCAGTCTGAAACCAACTTACCTGATCAATAATGCAGGTTTTGGCCGCGGCGGGTTATTTGAGAACACCACCTGGGGAGAGTACCGCACCATGATGCAACTCAACAACCAGGTGATGGTTGAGCTGACCTACGCCTTACTCCCCATACTTAAAGAGACACAGGGTGGGGTGTTAAACATGAGCAGTGTAGAGGCCACTTTGCCCCTGCCGTATAAGACGGTGTATACCGGAACCAAGGCTTTCGTCTATAATTACTCCCTGGCACTACGGGAAGAGTTTCGGTACTACGATATCAGTGTCTCTGTCCTTTGTCCCGGTCCGGTCATTACTAATGAGGATGGTCTGAAACGGGTGAAAGCGATGGGTACCCTGGCAAAAATTGCGGTGACGATGCCGGAAGATCTGGCCCCTGAAGCCATCAACGGCATGCTCAACGGTAAGGCGGTTATCCGCCCGGGTTTCCTGGTGAAGCTCATGGCCTTTCTTGGTAAATTATTTCCACGTCCCATCAAGTTGCGTCTGCTGGAAAAGATATTCTCTAAATACCGGGAAGAAGACGTCGCTGTTGCGGAACCAGTGGAGTAACTATCAAGCATCATGAAAGTCAGGGTTGGTGTACTTCAGGATAGTCCGGTTTTCTTCGACAAAGAAGCGACCCTGAGGAAAACGGAAGCATTGGTGGCACAGCATGCTGGCGGGTGTGACTTGCTCATTTTTCCAGAATCCTTCATCCCTGGTTATCCGCGCGGCTTCGATTTTGGTGCGG
Source organism: Neolewinella persica DSM 23188 (assembly GCF_000373105.1). GTDB lineage: Bacteria > Bacteroidota > Bacteroidia > Chitinophagales > Saprospiraceae > Neolewinella > Neolewinella persica. The sequence continues at coordinate 141,292 of NZ_KB890469.1, forward strand.
TGGTGGGCAGTCGTTCCAACGAAGGACGTCAACTCTACGCAGACTACCTCAACAACAGCATCGACCTTAAAACGGAGGACCGTACCAGGCTTGAAGCCATGGCGCGCGACTACGGGGCGTATCTGGTGATGGGGGTCACGGAGCGGGTGGGCGGCACCCTGTATTGTTCGACGTTGTACCTCTCCCCAACGGACGGGCTACTGGCCATTCACCGTAAGATTAAGCCAACGGGGACCGAACGTGTTTTTTGGGGCGAGGCCGCAGGTGAAGGCTTAGTGGTAGTGCAAACAAAGATCGGTCGGCTGGGTGGTCTGATCTGCTGGGAAAATTACCTTCCATTGGCCCGGATGGCTATGTATCAGCAAGGCGTCCAAATCTACGTTGCGCCCACGGCAGACTCCCGTGATGTCTGGACTTCCACGATGCGTCATGTCGCGCTCGAAGGCCGTTGCTTCGTACTGGGGTGCAACCAGTATTTTACTAAGTCGATGTACACTAAACAGCACCAGGAACTGGTGCCCAATGAGCCGGAGGAAATGTGCCGGGGCGGTAGTGTAATTATCTCTCCCCTTGGCGAGATCATCGCCGGTCCGCTTTTTGGCCATGCCGGTATCCTTAAAGCTGAGCTGGACCTGGAAGACATCTCCCGCGCCCAACTGGATTTCGACGTGGTGGGGCACTATGGGCGGCCGGATATTTTTTCTTTGGAGGTGCGGGGGCAGCCGAAGGTTATTGAGGAGGGTGATGTTTAAGGCTTAAAAAATCGTTCGCTGGTCGAGACGCGACGTAGGAACTGACTCGTCCGCCGAGAGGTTTTGGTAGTTCACCGTCTGCTCAGCGGGCGAGCCCCGTCGTGCCTCCCGTCTCAGCGGACGAGCCAAAACCTCACCCCAGTAAATAGCATCTTCCACCCGCTAATTTTTCCAGCGAAAGTGCTCCATCCGTTACCGCCAGTATTTCATGTTCCCGCTCGTCGGTGGAAAAAAGCAGATCAGCTTTAGTCCACTGGTCTCCCGCGAAGACGGTTACTTCTTCCAGGGGTGTCGGGGAGAAGGAAACAACAAAAAGATAAGCTCCTTCACCATCGGTCGCCGGGCGGACCCAGTGGAGCACCCTGCTCTTGTCAACTTTCTTTGCACCTGCGTCCGCGCCCAAAAAATGTGGCGGTACGCTCTTTTTTGTCGCCGGAAATTCCGTTGGCCCCAAGTGCGGCAAAATACCCGCTACAAACCGATTAAGGTCAGTCAGTTTGCCGAATAAATCCAGATTGGCACCCCACTGAAACGGACCACTGACGGCTTTGTCTCCGCGGTCTTCCTGAAAGACATATAACTTGGAGTATACTTCGTTCTGCGCCCGCTCAAAATGCCGGTCCCGCTGCTCAAAACCAAGGCTGTAATACATGGGTAAAACGCCGAGAAATAACCCCGTAAACATTCGCGCCATTTCGCCGTGATGGTGGAAGTGATCAAAGCGGGGGTCGTCCTTATCTCCGGTAATGACGGTCCATGCCGGGGTAACGGACCGCGACGCAGCTACTCGCAAATAATGATCGGTCATCTCCCAAAAGTCTTCAGCATCAGGCACGGTCGACTGTAGGTTGCCGAGAGTGACTTCCGCTTCACTACGTTCCAGGTGGTCGACCTCATCTCCGTAGGCCATGTACCCGGGCTCCGCCAAAAAGGACTCGGCGAAGTAGGCAAAGTGCGGCGTTGTCTCCTGAATTTTTAGCTTCACCGCCCGTAACGGGTCGTACCACTCGTCAGCCGTTTCCGGTACCCCGTCCGGCCGCATCTGAACGTGGCTCATGTCGCCACGCATGAAGTCGAAGTTGTAGCGCGCCTGCTGTTCGGCGTATTTATTGGTCAGGTACGCCCAAACGTCAGGTCTTGGTTGGTCAAAATCAATGGCCCAGTCCTGGTTATCGTTTTGCCGGCCGTAGAGCTTGAAACGGGTCAGCGGGCCGAAGGCCCGGCTCATTTCCGTCGGTTCGGAGAATTTGTAATCCCGCCACACACGTCCGGCATAATCGACCGTCATGGCGGAAGGATCGGGATTGACCTCAAGGCCCCGGTAGGGTGGTGCCATGGTAGCCGGCACGGGTTCCAGGCCTCGGTGAAAAAGCCAGTCGACCAGATCGATGCGGCGGCTTTGCCGCCCGCCGTAGTCCTCCGGAAGGCCGAAGAGCAGGTGCCGGCGTTTATCGGCGGTTAGTTGCCAGAATGGGCCGACGGTGGCGTAGGCCGGCTGCGCCGGCCCCCGGCGCTGCAGCCACTCCAATATGGCCGCTTCCGCTTCCTCATGAAGGTGCTCCCGGTGGTCGGTGATGAGGAGATCGTCCCGGATCAGCCATTCGAAATACGAGGGGTTAACGAGGACCATCTCACTGTACCTGTCGGTATGCGGGATAACATCCATCCCGACGGCCTTGCCCAGAGCATGCAGGAAATTGACCACTACGGCCAGTTGATCTTCGACCCGGTGAAGGCCAGGAAACATCCGACTCATTTCTGTACTGGTGAACTCCGGGTTGAGTTCCCAGCTGGCCATGCCGTAGAGACTGCCCACTACGCCCGGCTCCCAAATGGGTAGGAGGTGGATACCCCGGATGTGGTCCGGTAAGGTGATGACGTAGTGCAGGACTTTCCAGAAATCGCCGATGGTCCGTACGTTGACCCCAACGGTATGGCATCGCTTCAGCCATTCGCCGTCCTGGCCTCCGGCCAGGGGAGACGGAAGGAGCATTTCCGGATCAAGGCAGGCTTTGAAACTTTCGGCGCCCAGCCGGTCATGTAGCAGCTGGCTGACTTGTGTCGCCGACAAGTCCATGGCTTGTTCAGGAGCCAACCCAACCACCCAGCTTGTAGTGCCGCTGGCATAATCAGCCAGGTGTTCGGCACCGTTTTGAGACCAGTATTGGTGGTAGTGGGTGGGGAGCATAGATTACCTTTTGGCGGCAAGGTAATCAACTGTGTGGACCTCAAAGGTCCCTTCGGGACACTTCGAGTTATGCCTTTTGATCAGAAATACCGCTTAATACCCAGCCGGACACCATAAAGCGTGTAGCGGGTACTCGTAGGGGACCCAGCAACCTCGAAGCCACCCTTCGGTTGGCGGTAGGCATTGAATCCCAGCCCAACGTCGAGTTTTGGTAAGAGCTGAAAGTTGGCCGAAAGACTTCCCTGCCAGCCTAAGCCCGAGAGGCGGTTGCGGAACAGGTTTTCATTGTCGGCCCGGGTGCTGAAGGAGCCGTCGGCCAGTTGATAGCGCGCACTGCCGCTGGTCAAAATATTTAAGACCGGACCGGCTTCAACGCCGAAGCGCCATTTGCCCGCGCGGAAGGTTTTTCCCAGTAAAATAGGCACGTCGATGGTGGATAATCGGTTGTAATACCGGGAAGTGCCGGTGGTGGTGATGCGGCGTTCCACTACTCCGGTGATGAAGGTGGTGTCTCCCGGGCCGTTGATGATGACTTCAGTGATGCCGGTCCCGATGGTCGTAACGGTGGTGTCGAGGGTAACTTCCGCTACGCTGTTGATTCGTGTGTAGCCTACTCCGCTACGCAGGCTGAAACCGCTGCCGGTTTCGTAGCCTGCCAGGATTTGACCCGTGACGGCGTTTAGTGGGGTTTCCACCCTGAGGTTTCGGATGCTTTGGCCGGACTGGTCAACGTTGAGCGCGGTAATCTCGCGGTGAGGCTTACTGTTGATGCCGGCTGCGCCGATACTCCATTGCGCCTTCCGCCGCTTGGTGAAAACGGGGCAGGCAGGATCCTTTAACTCGGAGAAAGGCGGGGATTCCGGGCCATAAGACCGCTCGGGCAGTAATGCTACGGGCAGGGCAGTGATGCGGGGAGCCGCTTGATTTTGCCGCTTACCGCCAGCAACTTCTTTGGTTGATGAAGATCGGGGCATTTCCTCCCCCTGCCGAGAAAGGGGTAGAATTTTGGCAGCTTCATTGGGCGGGGCCGCAGGTACAGGGGAAGGAGTGGCAGATGCAATGGATGGAGGCGTAGTTGCTGCTTTTTTTGGGGAAATGGGGAGGTTAGCTGAATTCTCAATATAATTTTTTAAAAAGTTGGACTCGTCAATGTTTACTGGGGCTGTAGCCATTGAAGCCTCCCCCGTAGCTACGTCCTCAACGCTAGCGGCCTTAGCTGGCTGGGTGTCGGCCAATTGCCCGTCAACATTGTTTGCATCCTGCGTCCGCGCCGTATCTTTTTCAAGGAGGCCAAATGCCAACCAGCCCAGACTCCCTACCAGCAGGAGCCCGGGCAGCCACCACCATGTCAGGCTGCGGCGTTTCTTTTCCGGTTGGAGGTCAGCCTGTACGTCAAGCCATAATTGATCGGTGTCAACGGGCATTTCGTAGTCGTAAATCCGGTCACGGAGCCCCTGTTCTAGTTCTTTATTCTGCATGCTTCAGGGCAATTTTAAGGTCGGTCAATATGGTTTGCAAAGATTTGCGGGCCCGGTTGTACTGGGAGCGGGAGGTGCTTTCTGAAACACCGATCATCTGGGCAATCTCCCGGTGGTTGTACCCCTCGATGGCGTAGAGGTTGAAGACCTGCCGGTAGCCGTCGGGTAATCCGCTGATGCAACGCATAATATCTTCTGTAGCCAGCTGGTCGAGTGCTACGGGCGCTACCGACTGGTGGTCACGTTGCTCTCCAACGGATACCTCGCGGCGGACCCACTTGCGGTCCAATTGCTTGAGGGCAACACTAATAACGACTCGCCGCATCCAACCCTCAAAGGAACCGGTGCCGGCGTATTGATCGATTTTCTGGAGGATACGGACGAGGCTATCCTGTAGTACATCTTTGGCCGTCGCGTTGTTGGGGGCGTAGCGCCGGGCAACTGCCATGAGTTGGGGAGAATAGCGAACTACCAGCTCTCGCTGGCAGTCTGCCCGGCCCCGCCGGCAACCTTCAATAATGGTGGATACAGTCAAGGGATTAGCGGTTTAGGCGGAAGGTGCCGGTGATGGGGAGGTCTGCAGCTATTCCTGCGCCGTCGATAATGTTAGTCTGGGTAGCTAGATAAGAGAAAGTGCCTTCAACCCAGCTTAATCCAGGGCCTGTTGCGATAATGTCGATGGTCATACCCGCGCAGTTAGTATCACAAAGTAAGCGATAAGAAAGCCCGGGCTGGTAGCCGAAACCTACTACTGTGGCGTCGGGCGCGCCGTAGGAAGTGACTTCCAGCACCGGGAGACTTATAAAAAACTCGGTTGTATCTGTGCCCGATACGTGCTCTCCCCAAAACTGGTGCCGTTGCTCACCTTCGGCGTCTTGCCGGAGTAAGTAACTGCCCCGGCTCATGTTCAGCACCGGGCCACCGTCGATGGTCGCAGTGAAAAATTCGTCGGCTTCCAGATCGCCGCACACAGTGAGGTTAAGCGGGGAATTGTTTTCATTTATTACCGTGGTTAAGGTGGAGGTTTGACGCATGTCATCATCTACCGCTTGAATTTGGTAACGGAGGAGCGTCCCGCAATTTGGAAGCGGAAGCAGAGAGATACCGTCACCATTCAGCGGGTAGGGGATGCCGTTCCCAAAACCACTGATCCAGAGGAGCCCGTCTTCATCAGTAAAAGGACTACCGTCTTCGCATTTCGTAACCACGATCGGCTTAAGTATAAGTGGAAGGTCAAGGACGATGTTTCCAATTTCAGTAGGGCCTTCGGGGTAAGGGCCGAGGTCGATAGAAAGTAAAATCTCATCGGGGTTACATGGATCGGGGATTCGGATTTGTAGCACCTGGTCGCGGGCTACCCGGGCGCAGAAGCGGCCACGGTTGTCGCTGTAGAACGAAAACACGAAGGCTCCATCTGCAATTGATAGGGCAAAGGGCTGACTCACTAAGGGTATCCCTTCGGGAGTAACCAATTGGCCACAGATGGTCGCGCGCTCATAAGGTACGTCGCAGTTGTAAAGGCCTGAGCCGAAAATATTGGCACGGATGGTACCGCCGCGCACAGAGGGCTGACTAAGGAACTGCCACTGGAGTTCGATCAGCTCCCAGAATAATACGGTGGAACTATCGTCAGCGGTATTTTGCAGGGAAGGCGGGATGGGCATGGCCAAGGTCGCGGGCTGTTCCTGATTGAGCCATACACGGCGTCCCTGGTCGTCCGTCATTTCTACCTCCACCATGCCGAAGGTCGCCAGTTCCATTTCACTGCCATTGTACCAGGCGGGAACGTTGGCGGCACTTTGAGCAATGTCAGAAAAGGAGGAGGGATCATCATAATGCATCGTTACGTTGATGTCGCCATTATAGAAGCCACCGCCACTGGCCATTACGGAACCGGGCTCAATCGTCAGGCTTACGCCATTAGTGGTAAAGGTGCCACCGGTAGCACCGTTGATGATGCCCTGCGGTTGGCGGGAGTTCATCACGATGTCGATCAGGTGGAGAGAACCACCCTCGGGATAAAATTTGCGCCATTCATCATAGTAGCCACTGCCAGAGATGTAAAACTGAGTGCCGCCATTAACATCGATCAGAAAATCAGAAAAGTCGTAGTTGCCATTCGCATCGGTGGTGACGGAGCGGTTGAAATTTGAAATGCGCGCCCCGGCAATTGGCGTACCGTCTTCCGTAATCACCCGCCCCTTAGCCGAAGCCGTTAGCGCACCAAAGGATATATTGGGCTCCCTCTCACTGGTCGAAGTAGTAAGGTCTTCGAAGTCTTTATAACATCCGGTCAGGACCAGGAGCAGCAGCAGTGAAAATAGGCTAAAACGCATTTGTTAGGGATTGGATTCGGGTAATAGACCGGGGGGTAGGGGGATGCGCTGCATGGGGGGTAAATCTTTTTTGAAATTTCGGGTGAGGAGTGGAGCTCCCGCTCCGAAGGTTGGTTCATAGGCTAGAAGGCACTCAGGGGCTGGTGTCGTTGTGAATGCGGGCGAGGGGTTCCCTTGATCCTAGGAGCGCCGGTCACCTCTCGCTACCATAGACGATGCTTCGGGTTAGGAACAGATGGCGGGGTCGGCCCTAACGGGGTTAACGAAAACAATGGAATCAATGAAACCAACGAAAACGAAGGGCTGCGCTGGCTCCTTCGGAGCTGCGCTGACCCATTGCTACGATAGACGGCCCTCCGGGCCTGGGTCACTCCTGCATTGGTGGGGAACTCTAGCGGGCCTAACGAAAACGAAGGGCTGCGCTGGCTCCTTCGGAGCTGCGCTGACCCATCGCTACGATAGACGGCCCTCCGGGCCTAAGCAAGAATGCTAGCTGTCGCTCGTGACGGCTACCACCTTTCTGCGAAGATTTAGAGCATGCCTTGTTGATTCCGTCGTTGGTATTACCTTGCGTCCTTCCGGCCACTAAAGGCAAGTGAGCGCAGCGATCGAGCGATAACAAATGCCTGAAAACTGCCCCCTGAACCTGATTGCTAAAACCTAAAAACTAAAAACTAACGAACATGAAATCCATCGCCATCTTCTGCGGCTCTTCCTCTGGTGCTAATTTCACCTATACTTCCGCAGCCAAAGACATGGCAGCGGCCATCGTGGAGCGTAACCTCCGCCTCGTTTATGGTGCCGGATCGGTTGGGCTGATGGGCGTGGTGGCCGACGAAGTCCTGCGGTTGGGCGGACAGGTGCTGGGCGTGATCCCCCAGTTTCTGGTGGATATGGAGGTGGGCCACACGGGGCTGACCGAATTGATCGTAACGGAGACCATGCACGAGCGCAAACTGGCCATGGCCGAGGCATCTGACGGATTCATTGCGATGCCGGGAGGCATCGGTACCCTGGAGGAAATCATCGAGGCGTTTACCTGGACCCAGCTGGGGGTACACGCTAAGCATTGTGGCCTGTTCAACGTCCATGGGTACTACAGTCACCTCTCCGGCCTGCTCGACCATATGGTCAAGGAGCGGTTCCTTAAAGACACGCATGCAGAAATGTTGCATATGGGCGCGGACGCAGGTGCTTTGTTGGACTTGGTAATGAGCAAGCAAGGGATGGATAGGCAGGGGAAGTGGTTGGGATAGGTGGTACTTTGGTCTATTGGTCTATTGGTCTGGTGGGGTTGGACGAAAGGCGCTCTGCGCCAGATCGGGAACTGTTATCTCCAGGGATGCAGAGAGAATCGAAGAATTCTGTTAAAGGAGTCGTCAGGTTCTACTGAATAAAGCTTAAACCCTACTTTTGAGGGGCGTGCTAATAATTTATCACGTCAGTATCCTTTCCCATTAACTTATTCACGATCCCATGAAACTATTCTCTAATGCTGCCCTGGCGGTACTCTTTTCTTTTTCCGCTATCATCTCTGCCCAGCCGTTGGCGGATCTTTCTATTCCAGACCTTGTTGTCAACCCAGTGGAGGATACGATGTGTGTGCCCATTAATGCCAATCACTATCAGGAGGTGGTGGCGTACCAGTTTGCCATACGCTACGACTCCACCCAACTGGTTTTCGCAGAGGTAAGGTTTAATAATAACGGCCTGGGCATTAACAGTCGTAATTTTGGGATGCCCCTTGTTGGTCAGCTGCGTCACCTGTACAGTCCCTTCGACACCGGCCCAATTACCTTGCCTGATTCAACGCTACTCTTCGAGGTTTGCTTTACACCTAAGGTGCCGAATGGCTATTCTATTATAGCCTTTGGTGGGGACATAGAAACATCTTTTCTTGATGATGATGTTCAGGAAATTGACTCACTTTTTTTGACAGACGGTAGTCTGACCTTTGGCGAAATACCGACCATCCCCCTTCGTCCCGGAGACACTAACGCCGATGGCACCGTCAATCATACCGACCTGCTCAACATCGGCCTGGCCTACGGGGCCTCCGGCCCCGCGCGGGATACAGTGGTAGATGGCTTCACCGAAGTAGAAGCTGTGCCCTGGCCCCAGACTCTGCCCGACGATACCAACTTCGCCAACATCGATGCCGACGGCAACGGTACCATCGAAGCCGCCGACGTGGCTGTTCTCAATACTTTCTACGGACAGGAAGCGCCCGGCTTCTGGAACCCGGGCGGCGGCACCTCCTCCGGTCGTTCCGCTGATCCATCACTTTACCTGGGCGGAGTGGATACCATCAACGCCGGAGAGTTAATGACCCTGCCGATTTTTCTTGGTGAGCCAGACAATGCAGCAGCAGGCGGCAACGGTCTGGCTTTTACCCTTGAATTCAATCCGGACGAGGTTGATCTCTCCAGTCTGGCCATCAACCTGGAAAACTCTTTCCTCGGCGAGGACCTCCTCTCCATTGCCAAGGTCACGGAGTTAACCACCGGCCGCTTTGAGGTAGCCCTTGCCCGCAAAGACCGCGCTGATGCACCGGCTCCCGCCGGTGCCGCCCTCGTCGGTAACCTGACCTTCCGCGCTCTGAACAATTCCGCCAACGAAAACTACCAACTCAACCTGGTCCTCACGCCGGATGCCTACCTCAGTGCCGATCAGGTAACCATCGCTTTAGGCGGTACGGGGAACGAAATTGAAGTGAACGGTACGGTCTCCAGCCGGGAGCCCACCTGGGCACGTGGCATCAACATCTTCCCTAACCCTACGCAGGAAGGCGTAGTAATTCTGAATAACCTGCCCGCAGGCGTTACCGATATCAGCTTGGTCACGATGCATGGACAGGAACTGGCGCGGTATCCCGGAAGCCAGCGTAGTCTTGACCTTAGCGAACTGCCTGCGGGGATGTACGTGGTGCGGATTGCTGCGGGAGCGGAGCAGGCTAATCGGTTAGTTGTTCGGGGGCGGTAGCTGGGCTGTACTAAGGACGCTCCGAGCACTAACGGTTGCACCTCCGACAATGCTTGATGCTGATTGGGTGGACGGAAGAACACGTTCTCCGATAGACGCTTAATGTTTACGGTGAGGTAGATGATGAGATATCAAAAATGTCTTACATTGGTCACCAGCTAAAATCAAAACCAAATCAAGCCCTTTCTCTCAAAGTCTGAATTGCAAAACCTTATCGGTCAGGATAAGGCTAAGCAGGCTATTAATGCTTTGTTGGAAATCACTGAATCCTTGGAAGACGAAGACTTGCGCGATGAAGTTCTTTTACTTTCCTCTAAGTTTAAACAGTACAGGAAAAAAGCACGGAAAGGAACTTTATCGATTGAAGATCAAAGCATTTCGATTGCTCGCATTCATGACGCTGCACTGCAAATTATCGGCCAGTTACCCGACCAGACCCTAAAGAAAGAGGCGGTTGAACCAGGCGAAAGTGGTTTCCGCCCGTTTTGGAAGTACGTTGTCGGATTAGCAGTTATTCTTGGTGTTTCAGCAGTGATTGCGGCATCCACTGGATACAATCCGAAAGACGTTTTCTACCCTGAGCCAGCCCCTAAAGAAGTATTACTTAGTCCACCACCCGTACAAAGCTCCATTTTTCAACCTGATGATCAGGAAGCTTTTAATGTACTGATTGTTCGTTTTGAGGATTATATCGCGGGAGAGGATACCTACTGCATAGGCCGGGCCGTAGAGGAGCATTTGAACGTGATTGCAGCTAATGAAGATGTTTACATTCCCTTACATACAGTGTATGTGGTAGACAGTATTCCACCGCCTAATAGTCAGGAAGAAGCCATTATAATCCAAAAAAGGCACCATGCCGACTTGATCATATATGGTCTGGCCCGCCAGGTTGAACAGAATTGTGCTGGGGCTGAAGTCTGTTTTCGCTATAAGATTTCCGACGAGGTGATTGCTAATTTAGCAACGGACTCTGACGTCAAGTTCGCCAAGCATGACGCTGAGTACACGTCGACCAGCCCAATGGCCATTGAGGCTGGAAAATTACAGATTGATTCTGTATCTATGAAGTATTGGATTACCTCATTAATCAATGTTAAGGCGAAGAAGATAGAAGAGGCGTTCCTTGCTTTGGACAGGCTAAGTGAATTGGGGAGTTTTTTGATTTCTGGTTTAAATAAGGTGTTACGGTATTTCGTAGCAGGTAATACTTTTTATGACTTGAGAGAATACCAAAAAGCAATTGATAATTACGACAAAATAATCGAATTAAGTCCTACGTCGTCCGCTGCTTATCACAACAGAGGTGTCGCTTTAGCGTCGTTAAAGGAATATACAAAAGCAATCGTTGACTTTAATAAAGTCATTGATTTAGATCCCGGTTATGTTGGTTCTTATATGAATCGAGGGCATATCTACACTGAGTTGAAAGAATATCAAAAAGCGATTGCCAATTTTGATCAGGTGTTAGCGCTGGCGCCAGATTATGTCGTAGCTTATTGCGACCGAGGAGGCGCTTATTCTTATCTGAGAGAATATGACAAAGCATTAGCTGACTTTAATAAGACACTGGAGTTAGATTCAAGTTTTGCTAAAGCTTATAGTGGTCGGGGGGGGGCATATGCTGGCCTGAAAAAATACGAGAAAGCCATAATCGATTGTAATAAGGCTCTTGAACTGGACTTGAAGAATGATATGGCTTATAGTAACCGTGGAGCCGCCTATATCGGTCTAAAAGAATATACGAGAGGCATAGAAGATTGTAACAAAGCACTTGAGTTGAATCCAGGATATGCTATGGCCTATAGTAACCGGGGAGGTGGGAACGTCGGTCTAAAAAAGTATGCTGAAGCCATAGACGATTGTGATAAGGCACTTAAGTTAGATTCAACAAATGTTATTGCTTATAGTAACCGAGCGGCGGCTTATGATGGCTTAGAAGAGTACGAAAGAGCTATTGCTGACTGTGAAAGAGTACTTGAGTTAGATCAAGATATTGTCGGTGCTTATAATAATCGGGGGGTAGCCTATGTCGGCTTGGAAGAATATGAAAGAGGCATTGCTGATTTTGACAAGGCAATTGAGCTAGACTCAATGGATGCCCTTGCTTATAGTAATCGGGGAGGAGCCTTTATTGGGTTAAAGGAATATACGAGTACTATTGCTAGTTGCGATAAAGCACTTGAGTTAGATCCGAGAATCGTCAGTGCCTATGATAATCGGGGGAGGGCTTATACATTGTTGAAGGACTATAAAAAAGCGATTGCTGATTTTGACGAAATTATTAAATTAGACCCAAAATTTATTAGTGCTTATGTAGATCGAGGTATTGTATATATTCTTCAGGAAGAATACAAAAGAGCAATTGAAGATTTTGATAGAGCAATTGAATTAGATCCGAAATCTACTGATGTTTATCATTTCCGTGGAGGGGCGTACACTTTTTTAGAAGACTATCAAAGGGCAATTTTAAATTATGACAAAGCACTTGAGTTGGAACCAGGCTATGCCGACGTTTATGACAGCAGAGGAACTGCATACTCCGAAATGAGGAATTATGATAGAGCAATTAGTGATTTTAAAAAAGCGATCAAGTTAGACCCGAAAAACGCCTATGCTTACAACAACTTAGCCTACAGCCTCCTAAAAGTCAAACAACTTAATGAAGCAAAGAAAAATCTAGACAAATCCAAAGAGCTAGACCCTGAAAACAGCTGGGTCTACCGAAACCTAACCTGCTACTACGCTTTGCAAAACCAGAAAGAGCTGGCTTTGCAAAACCTGGAAAAAGCGATCAGCCTGGGGTATGATGACGTTGAATGGTTAAAAGAAGAAGAGAGCTTCGATTCGATTCGGGATCAACTGCGCTTTAAACAGTTGATAGGCGCAATTAAAAATTGAAAACTGGTCTCCCTGCCTAGCTTTTTGAGCTTTGTAACACAGTACTGACTTTAGTCGGAAAAATCAGGAGCGAATCCAATTATCACGGCAATTAGTGGCACTGGAGTGCCTACGCCGTTTCGCAGCTCAGCTAGAAAACCCCATTAACACCTCCGCCAACTTCAGTTGATTCCTCCCCCGAACCAAATTATGCTCCGCATACTTAATCCCATAATAGACGTCCCCATTAAAATAGTCCGTCAAAAAACGGACCGCCATAATGTAGGCAAGCAACGCCCCGGATTGGGGCAGGTAATGTAACTCAGCCTCCGACAGGTAATCCCGGGTAACGGAGAGGTAGCCTTCGGTGAAGGCAGTGTACTTCTCCCGGTCTACGCCGATGAGGTGGAGGTCAGGCTCGTCTTCGGCGGCGGTAGCCGCTGCGGTGCGTATGCCGTCGCCATAGTCGAAGTGGACGATGCCGGGCATCACGGTGTCCAGGTCGACGACCGCCAGGCCTTCCCCGGCCGGGGTAAGCAGGACGTTGTTGAACTTCGTGTCGTTATGTGTCACCCGCGTCTTCAACACCCCGCGTTCCCACACCCGCTGTATTGCCGTCATGTCGTTGGCGAGGGCCAGTACCCGCTTAATCTCCGGCTGGCACTGCAAAACCCTGTTTTTTAACTTCCCCTGCACCTGCGTCCGCGCCACCTCAAATGCCTTCAGCCGCGATACAATGTTGTGGAAATCCGGCAGCACCGGAACGATCTGTTTAGCCGGAAAATCATCCAGAAACCGAAGGAAATAACCATATGACCGCGCACCAGCGTAGGCTTGCTCCGGGGTCTCAACTACGTCGTAAGACACGAGCCCGGACAGAAATTCGAAGACCCGCCAATACGCCCCCTCCTGGTCTTTCAGCCACCACCTTCCCTCAAGGGTCGGAATCAACTGCAGCGTTTGCTGTCGACCAGCTTCCCCCGAAGCCTTCATTATCTTCTTTCTCAGGTGGTCCGTTACGAGCTGGATATTGTCACTCAATGCCGCGATGTCCGGAAAAACCAGGTGGTTGACCCGTTGCAGGAGGTATTCATCTTCTTCCGTCTTTACCCGGAAAGAAGCATTGATGTGGCCCGAACCAAAGGGGCTGACGTCGATGGCCGGGCCTGAAAGCCGGAAGCGGGAGACAATATGCTGCATAAGTCAGTGGTGGTGAGTTAAGGAGGGAAGGTACACCGATTCCGAACGGTAACCATACCTCGCAACACGGCCTGAGCCAGGAAAATACAGATCGGCAAATTTCCACCTTAACTTGGTGGAGTGGGTGGCAAAGGCTAAGTTTGGCGGTACTAATGGTCAAGAAGCTGAATTTATGAAAGAACAAACAAGAGGAATGTTAATCGGTGGTGTAGCCGGGCTGTTACTCGGTGTGCTGGTGATGATGCTTTTTGGCCAGGGCGAACTGGATGATGTCTCCATTGGGGGCAGTGAAACCGGGTTTAAATTCGAACTCAAGTCGAAGAAGGTAACAACTGATGTACTCGATAAAATATGGCAAGACAATAATTTCAGACCAGTGTTGGTCGACTGGCTGGTGCAAAAAGACTATGTCAGTATCGACGACGACGTCGCCATCGAGGAAAGGCTAAAGTCCCTTTCCCCAAAAGATGAGCTGGCAAAAAAGATCATTGCTCTGCACAGAGAATACATGGGCCCCTTCCAAATTATTGCCGATTCCGCCAGGATCATCAAACCAGGTTACGAGATTCCGGTATCGCGTGCCTTTACCTGGCGCGGGAACGTCCTGGCAGGGAAAACCATTGAACTGTCTTACCCCGGCGCAGGTATCCTCCCCATACGGCTAAAATGTACGGATGAGCTGGGCGCAAAACCAAGCTTTAAGAGCGCATTACCAAATACCTTTCACGTTAATGAAAAGGTTTTTAACGCCTTAGTGGGCGACGATAATAAGGATCCTCAGAAAGCCGCGGAGGGATGGATTTACGTCTCGGTGGTGGGGAATTAATCCGACAACACCACCCGGTTGTTCTCAACGATCCGGTCAATTAACACTCCGTAAGGATCAATCGCTGCCCAAACCGGCTTATGGCCAACGTCAATTTTCAGGTTGGTTTCTAATTCCGAAAACAAGTGCTTTTTCAGGTACAGCAGCGAATCAGCGCCAAATCGGTCCTGCCCATAAATCCCAACGTCAATCCAGTCGTTAGCGCTGACGGGAACGGATTGACCTTCTGTGTTTACCCGGAACTTATGCGTCTCAATAGTCAGCTGTACCCGGAAACTGTCCTTTGAAGACGCGACGAAACTGCCATCCAAAATTTTGTTGTCGCATAAGGTGACCGTCTCGAACAAGTCCGTGATCAGGTACTGAAGACTGTCTGGGGTTACCTCCCGAAAATAGCCAAGCAGGTCATCGGTAGTCGCGTACCGATCCGCTGTTGGCTTGTCAGCCGGTAAGGACCAGTGTTGGACAAACCGCCGTAGCGCCAGGTTCAGGCTGTCTTCAGAAATGTAGCCCTGTAAGGCATAAAGGTTGATCGCCCCTTTTTTATAGTAAATGTATTGTTGGTCTTGAACCTCGGCGAGCGGCCTCTCCCGTACCTGGGAAGCAGCTCTGGCCTGGAGGTACAACCGTTGTTCCCGTTCGAGGAATTGGCGGATCTTATCCTCGGAATACAAGCGCCGTAAAATCATCAGTGCGGAGTACTGGGCCAGTGACTCCAGAATGAGGTGTCGGCCTTCCACGTTGGCGGCTTGCACCTGCATGCCCCACCACTGGTGGGCCAGCTCGTGAGCTACGACGAAGGACGCCATGTCCACGGCCTGCTCGTCGTTCAGGTCAAGCATGAAACCCTGCGCTTCTGACGTTGGAATGGTGCCGGGAAAGGACTGCGCGAAACTCCGGTAGCGTGGGAACTCCATAATTCGTACCTGATGATATGGATACTGCGAGAAGGCTTTGGTATGATAATCAAGGCTGACTTTTAATGCCCGTTGCATTCGGCCAACGTTTTGTTCATGGCCGGGGTGGTAGTAGACTTCGAGGTCGACTACCACCCCTTCGGATGAAGTCCATTGTTCCCGCGACAGCTCATAACGGGCGGAAACAACGGCGTAAAAGTGAAGCATGGGTGCCGGCATACGGTAATGGAAATACCGGCGGTCGTTGTCGGTCCACTCCTCGAGAAGGTCTCCCGGAGCAATGGCGGTCTGGTCTTTTTCCGTGCCGACAATCATCTCGAAGCGGACCAGGTGAGCATCTGCACCTGTGTTGCTTTGCCGCAAAGCAAACGGATCGTCTTTGGCTGCTTTATCCGATCGTTCCGATAGTCCATATGCTGCTCTGGCATCTTCTTCTGACAGTTCAATACTACGGTTGTAGCCAAGACTTGGCAGTTGATCATTGGAGAAAAAAGTGCCGTTTTCTACTATGTTAATGACTTCTCGTTCCATATAATTTTGAGCCGTGAAGGTTTGCCGAAAGGAGAGTTTTATCGAGTCGCCGGGCAGCATTTTTTTGGCGAGGACGTAGATGCAGTGCCCGAACCGTTGATGAGCAGTGTCTGGTGTGTTGGCAACGCTTAAACCCATGTGCTCCATCGTAACCTGATCGTCGGGGTACTCCTGCACGTGGAGGTTACCGATGGCGGCCGCCGTTTTGTTTTTTAGCACGTAATAACCCTCCACGGTGTAAGCCCGGCGGCTGGGGTAAAGCTCCGTTTTTAGGTTGACTGCAACAATCTCCGGTTGGGGGAGGTGTTCGTATTGTTTTAGGGTTTGCTCGTAGTTGGCCCGCATGGCCTCCTTCTCCGCCGGTGAGAAATAGGTGTTCCGAATATTTATTTGGTGGTACAAATGCCCACCACTGGACCCCATCAATAAGGTAGCGGAGAGTAAACCGATGATCATTGGTTTGCTAAGCCGGTGCCTGATCATTCTGATCCGTTTCCAGAGCAAAACTTGCTCTCCTTTGACAAATAGAAGGATACTTCCCAGGAGCAATATTACTGCAGCAGCCGACCAATAAACAGTCAGCCCTGCAAAGAGCTCCCAGGAACCACTAAAGCCATTCATTTCTGAGTAAATTCCGAGGTCTCCACTT
Source organism: Neolewinella persica DSM 23188 (assembly GCF_000373105.1). Classification (GTDB taxonomy): domain Bacteria; phylum Bacteroidota; class Bacteroidia; order Chitinophagales; family Saprospiraceae; genus Neolewinella; species Neolewinella persica. Next base: position 158,031 of record NZ_KB890469.1, read on the forward strand.
CCAAAGCGGAGCAGCGGATGATGAAATCCGATGGGGTAGGGTAAAACGCTCAGGATGGGAAAGAGCAGCGAGCCCAGGAAACCTACGGCCTTCTTATTCGTCAGCGCATGAATAAAAAAGGAGGCTGCGGTGAATAGGGCCAACAACTTAAAGGTCGCTCCGAAGAAGCCCGACAGGTAAAGGCCGGGATTCAAATTTGTATAACCAGCTAAGAGTTGGAATACCATGCCTGAACCGATCAATACCAGAATAAGTAAGCCGTAAATGAGGAGTAAGCCGAAGTACTTGCCCAGTGGCTTCAGGCCGATCGCGGTAGGGTAGGCGTCCAGCAGGAGGTCGGCTTTAAGGCTTCTTTCTTTCCAGATCAGTTCGCCGGTAAAGAAGACCATGATGATGAGGAAAAAGGCAATGGCCAGCTCTTGTATTTCTTCTACCACCAGGTAGGTCGTCGGAAAACTACTGGTCCCGTGAAGCGACCCCAGGGAAATACCATTGATGAAGATGATGGCTCCCGCGCAGACTACAATAGCCCAAAAGGAGACCTCTTTAAGCACCGATTGACAATAGAACCGGGTGAGGTGAAATAATTGAAGCAGCCAGGTTGTTCGGGTTGGAGCCGGTGCGGGAAACAAGGTGATTTTTCCATAAACGTTTTCCGCCTGGCCCATTTCTTCAGCGGGAATGACCTGGAGTTTTGACCGGGAGGCACCCACCAGGCTAAAATTAAACCGCCTGTACCCCAAGGATAATACCAGAACGCCAATGCTGGTCCAAAAAACCCGGTTCACCAACAAAATACCGGTAAAGGGCAGGGCGAAACTATTCCTTTCTTCGGGTGCCTGAAACTTGATTAGGTTATTGATGGTCTCGAAAGAGAACGGGTCCAGCAAGCTTCCCCAGAACGGATCAACCGAATCCCGCGAAGCAATCATGGCAATGAGGTAAACGATGAAAAATAAAATGCCCTGGGTGTACACTACCAGTAACTTTTTACTTAACGCCCCGGTGACGAAGAAAACAGCAGCGCTCATGAAGAGGGTGGGGACTATCAGAAAGAAAAACGGACGAAAATAGACGCTGGCATCAAAGGCTAGTAAATCCGACGCTTCGCGCCAGGGCATACGCTCCCCGAGTAGCATGCCTAGCGGCAAACTTATGAAAATCAATACCACGATCAGCCAACTTCCCAGAAAGCGGCCGAACAGGTAATCCCTTTTCTTTAACGGCTTTGTAAATAATATAGAAGCCATGCCATGCCGGTAATCCCGGAGAACAGCTTCTCCCATCACCAGAGAAATGATCAACATGAAAAAGGCCGAGAAGATCCCCATGGAAGTGGCGACCACGTAAGGTGCATTCGTCTTCACCTGGCCTAACCTGCCTTCAAAGATGAAGTCGACTGCTCCCAGAGAGCAAAGTAGCATCACCAAAAAATAGAGATAGGTAACTGGTTGACGAAGACGGTTGGCGAATTCGAATTTGGCGATTTGGAGTAGCATATTGGAGTTTTTTTGGGAATTACTAGTCAGCAATTGGGTGCTCACAGAGGGCCGCGCAGCGGGAGGGACGGAGGGGGCACAGAGGTTTTAAAGTTGGAATAAAAGGGGATCGCTACGAATCGGTAAGGGTGCCCCCCCCTACAGTCAACGACGTATTCGTAGGAGCTGAAGCTAGCAGAGAGGTTCGCTCATCGGATGAAAAAAGGCTTCCCCTAACCCGCCCCAAGCAGCTGAGTAAAATAAACGTCGTTCAAATCCGCCTCCACCTGCTCAAAACCATCGCCCGGGGCGGAGTCCCGATAAATGTGGATGAGCGGCTTGCCTTGTAACCTCCGTTCAGCAATGACGGCATACTCCTGATGGTAAGCCTCCAGGTTCTCCCGGTTGACGAACTTGCGGAAGATCTTTCCCCGCAGCGAATCGATGGTTTGCAGTGGGTTGCCCTGAAGTAATACGCGTCCCTGGTGGATGATGGCCATTTGCGGGCAGAGCTCTTTGACGTCTTCTACGATGTGAGTGGAAAGAATGACGATCCGGTTTTCCCCAAGGGCGCTCAGCAGGTTATAAAAGCGGTTGCGTTCGGTGGGGTCCAGGCCAGCGGTTGGCTCGTCAACAATCAAAAGGCTGGGGTTTCCGAGCAGTGCCTGGGCGATGCCGAAGCGTTGTTTCATCCCGCCGGAGTAAGTCGAGAGTTTCTTCTTGCGGTGATGGTATAAGTTGGTCTTTTGCAGCAATCCGGAGACGACCTCCTGGCGTTCCGCCTTGTTGATCAATCCTTTCAGGATAGCCAGGTGGTCCAGTAGTCGTTCTCCGGTGATGGTGGGATAGAGGCCGAATGCCTGTGGTAAGTAACCCAGGATCTCCCGTACTTCGTGCTGCTGCCGCAGTACATCCAGCTCTCCGAAGGTGATGCTGCCGCCGTCGGCGGGTTGTAGGGTGGCAATGGTCCGCATCAGGGTAGACTTACCGGCTCCGTTGGGGCCGAGCAGGCCGAACATGCCGGAGGGGATGGTGAGGGAGACGTCGTCCAGTGCGCGTACGCCGTTGGCGTAGGTCTTGGAGAGCCCGTTAATGATTAGTTCGTTCATGGGGCAAACGTACCGGGAGCCATCTGGGCGGCGAAATTATAGTGATGAACTGCTGTCTAAGTGGTATGTAAACTTTCAGGTGGTTGCTTATAAGATGCTCCATAAGTTCCAGGTATAAGGGTGACCACGTAATGGTCGAACATTATTTGCCCGGTTGAAAGGCCGCAAAGCGTTCTTTTACCCGGGGCCTGAGAAGGGGCATAAACGATGCGGCGCGCAGCGCCGCCAAGTTGACACCCCATTTATTACCCAGGCTTTCGGCGCTCCGCCTTACCGGGCCGAAAATTGTGCGGCCCCTACGGAGTCCACGAGGACTGTTACGCCAAGAACTTTTGATAATTCCCACAACCCCCTTTCGTCCCATTCCCCCACCAGTTCATCCCACCTGGCAGGTCGTTCATCAAATTAGTTGCCAGCGGAGCCCCCTCCACCTAAATTTGGGCATGGTTCAGAAGCGTAAACTACTTTTACGAGGCAATGCTGGCATACTTCTACTGAGCAATTTTTGGCTGCTTTCGGGCATAGTGTTGTTGGACCTGAACATAGAGCTATCCGGCGCAAGTTTCATGCTGATAGCCATTTTTTCATTCGCCTACTTTCTCCTTACCTGGTGGCTATTTCGTCGGGGAACCATCAGCCTGACTCCAGGGTGGATCAAATGGGAAAGTATCGGCCTCGCGTCCCTTATCTCTGCTGGCAGCCTGGGCGCTACCTTCGAATGTTTCCCCAAAGAACCGTTCCTGGTCTTTCTGTTTGCGGAAATATCTGCCTTGTCGCTGTACTTCATCTATTTGGTCAATAAGGACCTTTTGGTCCTCAAAGCGCCGATTCAAAAATGGGGAAGCAGAAAGTTATGGTGGCCAGCTTTTGGCATCGCCGTTACCATGCTGTTGCTGGTCATGACGGCCTATGAATTCGAACCCGTAGTTAACCTACTGGCCATACTTTATTTTCTGGCCTTATTTGTTCTTGGCATCCGCTGGCTTTTGGAGCAGCGCCGAAAGTTGATCGTAATGAAAAAAGCGCAGATGCAGATGGAGCTAACGCACCTGCAAAGCCAGGTCAATCCACACTTCTTTTTTAATGCGCTGAATAATCTTTACGGCCTGGTCAAACAGGATACGGACGAGGCGCAGGAAATGATCTTGCAGCTGTCGGACATGATGAGCTACGGCATCTACGAAGGGCAGAAGCAATCCGTTCCGTTAGAGAAGGAAGTCGCCTATCTCGAGAACTTTATTCGCTTACATCAGAAGCGGTACCGTAAGCACGTCGAGGTAGACTTTCGTAAAGACCTGGGCGATGTAGCTTTAGAAGTAATGCCCTTGCTGTTCATCAACCTGCTGGAAAATGCCTTTAAGCACGGGGTAGAAAAACTGCGGGATAACGCCTACGTTCACCTGGACCTGAAAGTCGGGGAGCAGGGTGTCACCTTTACCGTGGAGAATAACTTCGACCCGGAAGAACGCCCTGCGGACCCGGGCATCGGCCTCACCAACTTAAAACGGAGATTGGAACTTGTGTATCCTGACGGGCATTCGCTTTCGTTATCAGAGGAAAATGAAGTCTTCCGGGCAGAACTAATCATTTTTCCCTCTTCCCCATCCTTGGCACGGGCCGGGCATGCCCCCGCCCGCCCGGCATAATCAGATTACCATGATTACCTACCTGATCATCGACGATGAACACATGGCCCACAACATCATTCAGGGCTACTGCGACCTGCTCCCCAACCTGGAACGGAGCGGCAATGCCTACGACGCAATCGAGGCGATGCAACACCTGCAAGCCCACGACGTCGACCTGATTTTCCTGGACTTGAACATGCCCAAGCTTCGCGGCTTCGATTTCCTGAAAACCTTGACTCACCCACCCAAGGTGATCGTCACCACTGCCTATCGGGAGTTTGCCCTGGAGGGCTTTGAACTCAACGTAGTTGATTACCTGTTAAAGCCCTTCGGGTTCGATCGATTCCTAAAAGCGATGAATAAGGTGATCAGCCCGACAAAGACCGAAAGAAGAACCGACTTAGCCGCGACTACCCGACCGGCGAGCGATCGTATTTTCCTGCGTGGTGACAAAAAATACGTTCAGGTCGCCGTCGACGATATCCTCCTGCTCGAAGCCGCCGGCAACTATACGAAGGTCATTACCACCGATGCGACCATCGTCACACGTGATAAAATATCCAACCTGTTGTCCTTCCTGCCACCGGACGATTTCTTACAGGTCCATAAATCTTTTGCCGTGGCCATCCCGCACATCATCAGCATCGAAGGCAACCGGATTTCGATTAGCACACATCTGGTGCCGATCGGGAAGATGTATAAAGCGGAGGTGAATCAGTTGTTATCCTGATCCGGCCCAATCTGTTGCTTTGACCGGGGTAGTGAAGTTGGTGCGCTTATCAGGCTAAGGTGAGAAAGGCGTAAAGAGTTAGCGATTACCCTGTCGGTATTGCTACAAACAATCCATTAACCGGCGTAAAGTATCCACTTGATACACTTCGTATTGTTCGAAGCCTCCGGACCAGAATACCCGGACATAGTCGAGCGCCTGGTTACGCAGTTCCGCAGCAGCGCTGCGGGGCAGCTGGTAGGTAACATTGTAGTTGACCTCCCTTCGGGCGTGATCAATGATGCCAACGGCTTCCCGGTCGGCCTGCAGCGAGATGTGCCGGCCGTTAAGCAGGTGGAGGCTCAAGCTGGAGTTCTGAGCCAAAAAACCGTAAGCGGTTATCACATTGGGGTTAGCGAAGGTAAACCGGACGTGGAGGAAGCGATCTCCCCGGGCATCACGGCTGGTCCAGGCGGTGCTGCGAAGGTATTCTTTGCCGTCCAAAAATGGGCGAAGGTTTTCGTCAGTATGGGTGAAAAAAAGAGAAGGGTAGCTGGTAGGCGTTGGACCGTTGAGCGTAGCGGCCGGGAGGCCGCTGGCACACGGTGGCGGTTCCGGGACGGGGAAACGGCCAATGGACGGACCGTAACCGGAAAAGGCCGGCTCTGCCGGCACCAGCATCTTTAGGTCGCGCTCGGTCCGGGTTGCAGGTTTTTCAATTGCAGGGCCGGCCCGCTCCTTACGGCGAGCTTCGTTGTAGGCATCTACGTAACGACCTTCGGTGACAATTATGTTGGCCGCAGCAGCTCGCTTTTCCGCAGCAGTACGCTCGCTAAGGGCGGAGGTTTCTACCTGCCGGGTCAGTTGCAGGCGGCGCTGCAAGGCGGCGCTTTCATCGTTCCGGCCAGCGTTCCGGGCGGCGTCCAGGTCTCGCTCTAAAGCGACCCGGTTGTTGATGGCTGCGGTGGCACGGGTGCGGGCCAGTGATTCGGCTTCCCGGGCCAGCTGAAGTTTCCGCTGCGCAATGCGTCGCAAATCAGCGAGTGTGGGATCCACACCGCCACTCAGCGGTTCGATGGTCACTTTTACCACTGGGTAGGCAGCCCCGGCAGAGTCTTTTTGCTGTGCGTCGATCAGCGTCAGGTCGTTAAAGTAACGTGCGGAGCCGTCGGCATACACGATGATCTTTTCGCCTGAAGCGTTGGTGCGGAGCTCCTGTCCCCAACCTTGCACCTGCGGCCCCGCCCAGCAAAGGCAAAAGAGAAGAGAACAGGAGAGGGATTTCGTGAATTGCATAACCCAAAGGTAGGAATCAGCGGTCAGGAATCAGTATTCAGATTTCAGGGAACAGTATTTAGTATTCAGCGGTCTGTATTTGCCTGGATACTGAATGCTGGTTCCTGAAATCTGCCCCTATATCCTGAAATCTGAATACTGGTTCCTGAACCCTGAGACCTGAATACTGAAACCTAAATCCTGAATGCTACCTTTGCCCCGTGCAGCTCCTCTTCAACATCGGCTTCCTCCAGGTAGACATCTGGGACTTCTTCGATATTCTGATCGTAGGAGTCATGTTGTATCAGCTATACCGCCTCCTGAAGGGAAGCATCGCCCTCAACATTTTTGTGGGGATGATGCTGTTGTTTCTTAGCTATCAGGCGTTCAAAGCACTGGGTATGGATCTGCTGAGCAGTATCCTGTACCAATTTATCAACATTGGTTTTGTCAGCCTTATCATCATCTTCCAGCCGGAAGTGCGACGCTTTTTGCTCCTGCTGGGAAATTCTACGCTCAAACAACGCGACTCCGTCTGGAACCGATTATTGGGCCGGGGGGAAGACCAATCGGAGACTGCCCCCGAAACGGAGGACATCCGCCGGGCCTTTTTACGTATGGCCGGTAATCGTACCGGTGCGCTCGTTGTGATCACCAGAGACGCCGATCCCGATACTATAATCACCGGTGGCACCAGCCTGAACGCCGATATAAGTTACGGCCTGCTGGTCAGTATTTTTCATAAAGAAAGCCCCCTCCACGATGGCGCCGTTGTAATTCAAGACCGGAGAATCAGCCGGGCAAGCGCCATTTTACCGGTTTCTGAAAATTCGAATTTACCAAAGAGTGTAGGGCTTCGCCACCGCGCTGCGGTTGGGGTGTCTGAAAAGATCGATGTGGCTTGTTTCATCGTTTCGGAAGAGACGGGTAAAATCTCCTTCGCCATGAATGGAGTCTTGGAGCGGGGGCTGTCGGAGGCTCGGTTACGGGAGTTGTTGCTGGAGCATTTGTAGCGCGCGCTTCGCGCGCTGTTGCAGAGGCGCTTTGCGCCTTGTTGCATAGGTCGCTTACGCTCCCGTTGCAGAGCGCCTTTGGCGCGTTGCAGCTACCGCACTACGTAAGCTCCGCTCGACTCCCGCAACAGGAGCGAAGCGACCCTGGCATCCCTGCAACCGGAGCGAAGCGACCCTGCCACCCCTGCAACAGGAGCGAAGCGACCCTGGCACCCCTGTAACAGGAGCGAAGCGACCCTGGCACCCCTGCAACAGGAGCGAAGCGACCCTGCAACCCCTGCAACAGGAGCGAAGCGACCCTGCCACCCCTGGAACAGGAGCGAAGCGACCTTGCCATCCCTGCAACAGGAGCGAAGCGACCCTGCAACCCCTGCAACAGGAGCGAAGCGACCCTGCAACCCCTGGAACAGGAGCGAAGCGACCCTGCAACAGGAGCGAAGCGACTCCTGCAACCCCTGTAACGATTACCTTTACACCGTGCCAAACCGCCTCCTACAAGTCTGCCTATTTGTCGCAACGACCTTGACCCTACTCCAGGCCCAGCCCCTGCGCATAGAGTACTTCACCGTAAACGACGGCCTGTCGACCCGGGAGATCAACGACCTCCACATCGGAGCGGACGGCTTTCTGTGGGTATCCACCATGGATGGACTCAACCGCTTCGACGGGCAACGCTTCCGTAGGTTTGGGGAGGGTACGGCTGATGAAGGACCGGGGCTGAGCCGTGGGGCCGTTGCCGGAGTGGAAGCAGATAACGAGGGCAAACTTGTAGTTACCTTCCACGATTTTTTCGGCTATTTTGACCGTTTTGATCCCCGAACATTTAGCGTGGAGCAGGTTAGGCTGGTGCCAAGCACTGGGGTGCTGGGGTATCCACGGGCCATTACTACCGACACTCTCGGACGAACCTTCGTGGTAACCATCGGCAGCGAGGGAACCTTCCTCTACGAATACACCCCCAACGGGACCGAAGAAAGTAAAACATTTACGCCCATCTACCACGATTCAACGGACGCCTGGACCACGCTGACACCACGTGTGGAACTCCTGGCGCATACGAGCGGCCAGTTCCTGCTGTACGATGAAGAGCATGGTTTCCGGCACCTCAGCGCAACGGGAAAACTAATAAGCGAACCCTTCAAGGGGAGAACTGGTGTACGTCGGTTCTATACTTTTGCGGAGGCTGCTGACGGCCGGATTTACCTAAGTTTTCGGGGAGGGATCCCATTGTTTACCTGGCGGCCTGAGGCCAACTACGAGCCGAGACCAGTGGACGTCGATAACTCAGGACTTCGCTACCCAACCATTTACCGGGATCAGCGTGGGCAGCTTTTGCTGCCAGCAACGGAAGACATTCTCGGGCAGCAATTTCCCGATGAATATGGCTTAGTTGATACGGCCGGAAATTTCATGGTTTTTGAAGCTCCCCTGCCTACACAGCGAAAGGTCTCGACGGTGGCTGCGGTAGATTTTCGGGAGACCGTTTACCTCGGGCTGCGCGAAGGGCTGGGGGTGGTGGAACGATACGTTAACCCTGTGGAGACGTTCCTGGAACTGCGCGAAGGCGGCGATATTTTCCCGAATCAGATACGGGGAATCTGTGAAGACAACACCGGCAAGGTTTATTTCATGGAAGAAGATGGCGCCATTTATTACCGGACGCCGGGAAAGCCTACGCTGGATACCCTGGCTTTAACGCTGGCGGAAGACTCTACCCAAACATTGGCCTTTAGGGCCGGAGCTGCCCTGCTATACGATGAAACTGCTAATGTGCTGTGGGGCTGTGGGCAGCCAGTAAACCTGGCCAAGGGAGGACTTTTGTTCCGCTATGATCTCCTACGTCGGACAACAAAGGTGTACCGAATGGATTATGCGCCCAGAGCAATGGCCTTTGGACCAGACGGATCACTTTATCTGGGGGTATCGGATCCCAGAGAAATTGGGCTGCTTTTTCGTTTTGACCGGCGGCGGGAGGCCTGTGTTCCGGTACTTAAAGTCGGAGAATCAGCGGAGAAAATCAGTGGCCTTCGGATCAATTGTCTGCTGGCTGCAGCAAATGGTGAATTATTGATTGGAACCGGCGGACAGGGCCTGTTAGGGTACGATCCGTTGACGGGGAAGGTGAAGGAATACGAATTGAAAAGGGCGAAGCTCAAAGGGGAGGAAGAGGGCGCGGTCGCAGGTGCAAAGGAGGGTTTAGGAACCATCTTCTCCATCCTGGAAACCGCCCCGGGTGACTGGTGGCTGGGGACCGACGGAGGCTTGTTTCATCTCATTGATGAGGGAGCGGATTATAACCACTTCGGCCGCCTGGAAGGGCTGAGTAGCAACTTCGTATATGGAATGGTGCCCGACTCTACGGGTGGATTCTGGCTATCTACCCAAAACGGACTGGTTCACTTGCCCGCCGATCGGCAGGCGGGGTCCGTGAGGCGGTACTACCGGGAAGACGGACTGAGTAATGACGAGTTCCTGCCCGGAAGCGCCCTTCGTGGGAAAGACGGCAGGTATTACTTCGGTGGTGTAAATGGTGTTACTACTTTTCGGGAATCCGACCTGTCTTCCAGCGATGCAGGGGCGGAGGTGATGCTGACCGAGATCATTGTCTATGGCCGAAACAGCGAGCGCCGGGTGTCTAAGGAAATAAGAAGTCAGCGACAGGTAACGGTCTTCGCACGCGAAAAATCCGTCGCTATTTCCTTTGCTCTCCCGGCCGGTAAGCTGCCGAGCAGCAGCCAGTTTCGCTACCGGCTGGAAGGCTTTAACGATGATTGGGTACCCCTGGTAAACGAACGGACCATCCGCTTCAACAATCTTCCTTCGGGTAAATACCTGTTACGGGTACAGGGGGCCGGAGCAAACGGCAACTACGGGGAACGCGAACTACAATTAGCCATCAATGTCCGGCAATACGTAGTAGAAAAACTTTGGTTCCAGGTCATGATCATCGTCGCTTTTGCGGGCCTGATCTTTTTTATCCTGCAAGGCCGGTTGCGCGAACGGCTGCGCAACGAGCAATTGCGAACACAACTTAGTGCAGATATTCACGACGAAGTCTCCGGATTACTCGCTGGCATCACCCTGCAGGCGGAGTTGCTGAAAAACAAGACGAACGACGAGACGTTACAGGCCCGCCTGCACACGGTCGGAGAAGCCGGACGCAGCGCAATGTCTAAAATGTCGGACGTCATCTGGAGCATCGACTCCCGGCGGGACACCATCGGTAACCTGCTGCAGCGGATGCAGGAGCATGCCGACGAGGTCCTGTTGCCGCTAGATATTCGCTACGATTTCAAAGCCTCCGGCTTTGACGAAAAGAAAGAATTGTCCGGTAATATCCGGCAAGATGTTTATTTCATCTACAAGGAGGCCATTAACAATATTGCCCGCCACAGTAATGCCACCAAGGTGGAAATCGAGCTGGAACAGTTCGCTCAGCAGTTCGAACTCTTTATCAGAGATAACGGTAAGCCCGCTACCGATACTGCTCCTCCAAACGGTCTTCGCACCAGCGTCCGCGCCCAAAAAACCGGCCAGGGGAAAGACAATATGCGCATGCGTGCCGCCCGCCTGAAAGGCGAAATCACCATTGAGGAACGTGGGGGCTACACCATGATCTTCAGGATGAAGAGGCTGGGATAGGATGTAGCAACCAGGAGCTGGTCAACAAGAAGCTATACGCTATTCTTGTTGCCAATGTTACCGTGGATCCACAACAAATAGCTTCGTATTATTCCTGCGCTGGAATATTCTTTTGGGCATGGCCGTGGTTTTTGTTTACTTTGCTGCTGAAAAAGCTACCTTTTGTATAAAAAGGCGCGCTCAACGGATCAATAGCACTAACAGACCAATACGACCAAAGAACCAACATGGCAAAACTACGCAGAAACCACACCGGCGCAGATTCCGCCTCCTCCGGAGGGATCATTACTAAAGTTGGCATTTTCGGTGCCATTGCCGCCGCACTTGTCTGGGCCTTCTCCAACTTCGGTGGGGAAGGAGAGGCGCCTCCCGCTGACCGGTTGGACTATGCCGCCGAGGAGTTTTACCTGCCAACCGGTACCCGTGGCGAACGGATAGATTATCAGGGTTTCTCTCTTAGCTACGACGAAGATTGGGAACAGGCAGAATGGGTCGCCTACATTCTCGAACGTAAAAACCTCCAGCAGGAATGGACGGACCGGCCGAATGATTTTCGTACCGACCCTAACGTTAGTACCGGGTCTGCTTCCGATAATGACTACCGTGGTAGCGGCTACGACCGGGGACACCTGGCACCCTTTGCTGACTTTGCCTGGAACGCAGACCAGGCCAGGGAAACTTTCTACCTGTCCAACATCAGCCCGCAGGCCCGACAATTCAACCAGGGCGTCTGGCGGGAATTAGAGGAACTGACCCGCGATTGGGCCAACCGCTTCCAGCGTCTCTACGTCGTTACCGGTCCGGTTATGACCGAAGACCCCAAGGGTACCATCGGCCGTGAAACCCGCGTCGCCATACCCGCCGCCTACTACAAGGTACTCCTTGACCTTGACGACCCCGAGCGCAAGGGCATCGGCTTCGTCATCCCCAACGAAATCAGCTTCGACCCGCTCCCGGAATATGCCATGAGCATCGACGAGGTGGAAGCCATCACTGGTATAGACTTCTTCTCTGAGCTGATGCCCAAAGACGAAGAAAAAAAGCTCGAAGCTTCGGGCAACCCGGACCTGTGGCCGTTCAGTAAAAAGAAGTACGATAAGCGAATTAGTGACTGGAATAAGGTGAAGTAGGCGCGCGCTGCGCGCCATGTTGCAGAGGTCGCTTACGCTCCCGTTGCAGAGCGCCTTCGGCGCGTTGCAGGTTGCAGCTACCGCACTTTGCAGCTCGCTTCGCTCGTTTCCGCACCCCCCGCAACCGGAGCGTAGCGACCCTGCAACCAGAGCGCAGCGCCCCTGCACCCCCTGCAACCAGAGCGCAGCGCCCCTGCACCCCCTGCAACCAGAGCGCAGCGCCCCAGCACCCCCTGCAACCAGAGCGCAGCGCCCCAGCACCCCCTGCAACCAGTGCGTAGCGCCCCTGCAACCCCTGCAACCAGAGCACAGCGCCCCTGCACCCCTGCAACCAGAGCGCAGCGCCCCTGCAACCCCTGTAACCGGAGCGCAGCGCCCCTGCAACCCCTGCAACCGGAGCGCAGCGCCCCTGCAACTC
>NZ_KB890469.1:170652-236727 GCF_000373105.1 Neolewinella persica DSM 23188
CGCCCCTGCAACCCCTGCAACCAGAGCGCAGCGCCCCTGCACCCCCTGCAACCGGAGCGCAGCGCCCCTGCAACCCCTGCAACCAGAGCGCAGCGACCCTGCACCCACTGCAACCAAAGCGCAGCGACCCTGCACCCCCTGCAACCAGAGCGCAGCGACCCTGCAACCCCTGCAACCAGAGCACAGCGCCCCTGAAACTTGGAGCGTAGCGACTACCTTGCAACTTTCGTACCTTGTCGCCCAACAAGAAAAGTAAAACTAAAAGATGTCCAACCAAGACCAATTTCGCCAAGTCATTGAAGAAGGCTACACCTTCCAAGGCCCTAGTTTTGTACTGGGCGGCGCCATGCTCGGAGAAGAAACCCTAACGGGCGCGCTGGTCCGCATTCCCCTGGGAACCCTGAACCGCCATGGATTGATTGCCGGTGCAACGGGTACCGGTAAAACCAAGACCCTCCAGATCATTGCCGAACAACTGAGTAAGGAGGGGGTCCCGAGTTTACTCATGGACATTAAGGGCGACCTTTCGGGGATCGCAATAGCTAGTGGCGGGCATCCCAAAATTGACGAACGTCACGCAGCCATCGGGATTCCCTTCGAGGCCAGCGGCAGCCCGGTGGAATTGCTCACCCTCAGCGAAGAACCTGGTGCCAGGCTGCGGGCAACGGTCGTTGAGTTCGGCCCGGTGCTGTTCTCCAAGATGCTGAATTTGAATGATACTCAATCTGGCATCGTAGCGGTGACTTTCCAATATGCTGAAGAAAATAAACTTCCGCTGCTGGACCTGAAGGACTTCCGGAAAATCCTGCAGTGGATTACCGGAGAAGGAAAGGAGGAAATAGAAGCAGATTACGGTCGTATCAGCACCGCAAGTACTGGCGCGATCATGCGTCGAATTGTCGAGCTGGAAACTCAGGGCGCCAAGGAATTCTTCGGGGAGACCAGTTTTGACGTCGACGACCTGACCCGCCTGGACGAACTTGGCCGGGGCATGGTCTCCATTCTCCGACTGACCGACGTTCAGGATCGGCCGAAGCTGTTCAGCACCTTCATGCTGCAACTGCTGGCTGAGGTATACGCTACCTTCCCGGAAGAAGGGGACCTCGACCGGCCAAAGCTGGTGATCTTTATCGATGAAGCCCACCTGGTTTTTGAGGAGGCTACGGATGCGCTGCTCGATCAGCTGGAATCCATCATCAAACTCATTCGTTCGAAAGGGGTTGGGCTGTTCTTCGTGACACAGAATCCCGCCGATATTCCGAGTGACATTCTCGGTCAGTTGGGCCTGAAAATCCAACACGCACTCCGGGCCTTCACGGCTAAAGACCGCAAGGCCATCAAACTGGCCAGCGAAAACTACCCGTTGACCGATTTCTACGATGTGGATACGGTACTGACTGAATTGGGTACGGGGGAAGCCCTGGTAACGGTTCTGGACCGGAAGGGCCGGCCTACTCCGTTGGCGCGCACGATGCTTCGAGCGCCAGAGAGCCGGATGGATATACTGACCAATTCTGAGATTAAAGACATCGTTCAGCGCAGCCCACTCGTTCGGAAATATAACCAGGAGATTGACCGGGAAAGCGCCTACGAGATCCTGGAAAAGAAGATGGAGGCTGCCGCTAAAGCAGAGCACAAAGCTGAAATGGAGGAGCAAAAGGCGAAAGCCAGGAAAACCTCCACCCGCTCCCGGAGTAAGGAGAAATCAATTTTCGAACAAGTCATGAGCAATACCACTACGCGGCAGATTGGTCGTACGGTGGCGCGGGAGTTTACCCGGGGATTGTTGGGCGTGTTGGGGATTAAGACGCGGCGGTAGAGAATGAGAGAATCATGGAATGAGAGAATAGCTGCCGCACAGAAGAGCTCACTTCGCTCGTTTGGGCAGGCTGCATTCTATCCTCAATTATTCTCCCATTCTCTTTCAGGCGCGGTCGCAGGTACAAGGAACGGTAGAGGAGCAAGGATACGGCCTGCCTTAACGAGCGTAGCGAGCTCTCCCTTGCGGCAACTATTCAATCCTTCAATAACTCACTTATTCTCTTATTTCGTTTGGATCAGGAGATACTCACGAGAAACAGTCCAATAGCCCCAATAGTCCAAAAAATGCCCAATCTAATAGCCTCCGCCCTGGCCCGCATCGAAAAGCTGCCCAAAAGCCTGCAAAACCGGGCACTGAACTTCGCCCTTAGCCGCGCCGTACCATTTGTGGGGACGGCAAAAGTACACTACGAAAAGGTGAGTGAACGGGAATGGATCGCCTATGTACCTAATAAGAAGGGCGTCCAGAACCACATGAAGCAGGTACACGCAGGCGCGATGATCACCCTGGCAGAATCTGTGGCCGTAACGATGATGGGGATGAACCTACCGGCAGAGCGTTTGCCGCTGGTGAAAAGCCTGGAAGCTAAGTTTGTCCGGCGGTCCTCCGGCCGCATCCGGGCTGTCGCCCGGCTGACCGAAGAGCAGTTGCACCGGATTAAGACGGAGCCGAAGGGTGAGGTGGTCATCGAGGTCGATATCCGGGATGAAACGGGGGAGGTTCCGGTCGTCATCACTGTGGTGCCGGCCTGGACTACGCGGAAGAAGAAATGATCAGGTTTCAGGGACCAGTATTCAGCGGTCAGGACTAAGCATTCATGGACCAGAATTCAGTTTTCAGGATTCAGTCGTCAGGGGGCTGAACTCAGGTTTTACTGGATAGGCTGCCGATAAGAAATTCAAGTGTTGGGACCTGAAAGCAAAACCCTGAAGGCAGCATACTGGTATCTGAAAACTGGCTAATGAATCCTGAATCCTGAAAACTAAATACTGAATCCTGGCTACTGAATCCTAAGCCCTGAAAACTAATATCCCCAGCAACTTGTATCTTAGGGCAAGTAATCAACCACCAATGGAACAAGTGAAGCCTACCGCCCTCAACGAGCAAGAAGCCGAAAAACTGGAACGCATCGCTTTCATCCTTAAAACGGTGGCCCACCCGCTCCGCCTCGGAATTGTGCATTTACTGGAGCAGCATCCCCGCTTGAACGTCACGGATATTTGCGAAGCCCTCGGTTACGAACAATCTCTGGTCAGCCACCACCTACAAAATATGAAGCTAAAAGGTATCCTTTCCGTAAAACGGGATGGCCGCTCCATGATGTACTCGCTGAAAGAACGCGACGTAAGCCTGATCATCGAATGTCTCGAGAATTGTCAGTGCAATATGTAGTAAGTGATGTTTGATTGTTAATTCCTGATAGCCGGCCCCGAACGCTGACTCCTGAGCCCTGAACACTGCTCCCTGAACGCTGAACCCTGAACCCTGCTTCCTATTTCCTGAACACTTTGGGATAAAATGCGACATCGTCGCATTAACTTTGCAGCCGCTAGACTCCCTACTATGGCCCTGTGGCAATATCTATTACTTTTCGGCAGTGTTCTTCTCGGCGGCGGTCTTGCCCAAGCCCTGCGTGGACGTGAAGACCGGATGCGGAAAGATTATCTTCCGCTATTACTTTCCTTCAGTGGCGCCTACCTGCTGGGCATTGCGGCAATGGAAATGATGCCAACGGTTTTTCGCGAAACGACCTACCATACCGGGGTGTGGCTTTTGGGCGGATTTTTTGTTCAGCTGTTGCTGGAAGGCTTGAGCCAGGGAGTGGAACATGGCCACGTACACGCACACAAACAGGTTGGGTATCGTTATGGGCTCACTGTAATGGTCGGCCTCGGGTTGCATGCCCTGCTGGAAGGCCTGCCGCTGGGGACCATTGCTGAAACGGTGACGGAATTAGCGGGGCATGATCACGGTAATCTTGATGGGAACCACCTCTTGATTGGTATTGTTCTGCATAAAATTCCTGCGGCATTTGCCCTTGGTTTACTGCTCCGCTATTCTGGCTATTCCAAAAAATTCATGTGGGGATGTCTGCTGGTCTTCGCCGGCCTATCACCCCTGGGAGCAGCGCTCGGTGAAATCGTCAGTATTAACCCCATTTGGAGAAACCGCGTTTTGGCGCTGGTAATTGGAAGTTTCCTCCACATCTCTACCACCATTCTTTTTGAAGCAGATGGCGGCCGCGAGCACGGAATATCCGCCAAGAAGTTTGGCGTGGTAGTGCTGGGGATGCTGATAGCTTACTTTACGGCGCACTAAAAAGACGGAGCTTTTTCTTAGACGGGCTTCGCCCTCGGTAGTGTGTAGACGCTTCGCTTGTAGAAGGTAGGCTAACGCACGTGGCTGCTCGCTTCGCTCGATGTGTACGAGTTTTCTTCTTAGTGTAGTACTTAATGTGCTTAATGACCTTAATGGTAAAAAAGCCCCGCAATCGTAGAACCCTCCATATCCGACCACAGACCACCGCATAATAATAGCACCTTTGTCAAGACAACAACCCCAGTCATGGCAACACCTCCGGCTATCTCCGACCGGGACCGTAAAATTGGTCTCTTCCTAACCCTGGCGGGTGCGGTGCTCTTTTCCTGCAAGGCCATTGTAATTAAGTTGTCTTATCAGGATTACGAAGTAGAAAGTATTGTGCTTTTGGGCCTACGTATGGCTTTCTCACTCCCCTTTTTTCTGGGCATCGGATATTATAAACGGGCCCGTACGGGCGAACAGCAGGCTATGGAAGCCAAAGATGTTCTGCTGATCATGACTATTGGAATAATGGGGTATTACCTGGCCAGTTATACGGATTTTCTGGGGCTGCAATACCTCAGCGCGGGAATGGAACGGTTGGTTTTGTTCATCTACCCGACCCTGGTGCTACTGATTCAGTGGTTGGCCTTCGGGACGAGGATCAAGAAAGTCCAGTGGGCGGCTACTGCGATTTGTTATGCTGGCATCGCATTGGCCTTCAGCGGGTCAGATTTTTACATCGGAAATCAATTTTCACTGGGAGCAGGCCTGGTCTTTTTGAGTGCCTTGTTATACAGTTTTTACGTGATTGGCAGTGGCCGGCTCACCCCAAAACTTGGTAGTGTCAGATTTACCAGCGTAGCGTTGATCGCGGCAAGTGTGGCGGTTCTCTTCCATGTCTTCGCCGCAGGAAACACCCTGCTTGGCTTGCCCTGGGGCTTATATGGTTACGGGCTTCTGCTGGCCATTTTCTGTACCGTTATTCCTGGTTACATGGTCACGGAGGGCATCCGTCGGATCGGCGCCAGTAACGCTGCTATCCTGGGGGCGATCGGGCCGGTTGCGACCATTGTTCTCGAATATTTTGTATTGGGGGAATACCTGAATCTGGTGCAGGGGCTGGGGGCCTTGCTGGTCATTGTGGGGGTGGTGTTGATTGGGAGGAGTAAGTAGTCTTGTAGTTTGGGGGTCTTGTAGTCTGCGCTAGGTGCTCGCTCCGCTCGTGGAGCTTCGCCATCATCGAAAGGCTATGCTATATAATCTGGTAATGACAGCGCATAATGCTTTTGGTGGGTCAGCTCGCAGAGCTTGGTCGCACAGGTCTGGGTTTTAACCCAGATAGGGCAGCCAAATACCTTTATGCCAGAATACAACTATGTTGAGCAGTTAGGTGGAATACGGTTTGCCTTGTAGTACTTCTGGGCGGGACAAAGGAATTATCTTCGCCATGATATTCTCACGAACGATAGCGAGTATCCCCTGCGGTAGCGACTACAATGCTACCAGACCACCAGACCACAAGACTATTATGAAATACTACCTAATCGCCGGCGAACCTTCAGGAGACCTCCACGGCTCCTACCTGATTCGTGCGATCCGCGCCGAAGACCCTGCTGCGGAGTTTCGGGTTTGGGGAGGAGACCTGATGGCTGCGGCTGGGGCGGAGTTGGTGATGCACTATCGGGAACTGGCGTTTATGGGGGTGGTGGAAGTGATCCGGAATTTACCGACCATCCTGAAGAACCAGCGGAAATGCCAGGAAGACATCGCGGCTTACGCGCCGGACCGGCTCATCCTGATCGACTATTCTGGCTTCAATCTCCGAATTGCGAAATGGGCGCGGCCTGAAGGACTGGACATCAGCTATTACATCAGCCCGCAGGTGTGGGCGTCCAGGTCTGGAAGGGTAAAACAGATCAGGGCCAATGTGGATCGTATGCTGGTCATCCTGCCTTTCGAGGAGGCCTGGTATGCGGAGCGTGGGGTCAATGTTTCCTTTGTGGGGCACCCCTTGCTGGACGTCGTCCGGGAAGCAGAGGAGAAAGGGATAAAGGCGCAAGGGAATAAAGGGGCGCGGCCGCAGGATGCAAAGAAAGTTGAAGTGCAGGCGAACTACCAGACTACTGAACTACTAGACTATCAGACTATAATCGCCCTCCTCCCCGGTTCCCGCAAACAAGAAATTACCGTAGGCCTGCCGTTAATGTTGGCTGCTGCCGCCCGTCACCCCGAGCACCATTACGCGATCGCCGGAGCACCGGCGCAGGATCTTGCTTTCTACGAACGGATCATTGCATCCTGCGCGCCGCCGCCCAACCTGAGTGTAGTCATGAACGATACCTATGGCTTGCTTCAAAGGGCCGATACTGCCGTAGTGACCAGCGGAACTGCGACTCTGGAGACCGCCCTCTTCGGCGTGCCCCAGGTGGTGGTTTACAAAGGCAACTGGCTGGCCTATCGCATCGCCAAATGGATGGTCGGTGACCGCATCAAATACATCAGCCTCGTCAACCTGGTGATGGATGCCCCCGTCGTCCCTGAACTGATTCAGGCCGATTTTAACCCGGATAACCTGGCGGAGCACCTGCAAAAAATAATTGCCGGCCCCGTACGGGACCAGCAATTAAAAGATCTTCAGCGCTTGCGTAAGCAGCTGGGATCTGGTGGTGCAGCAACGCGTGCTGCGCGGGCGATCGTTACTTCTTCTTAGCGTTACCCGTTACTACCAGAAGGGCGTAGATGACGCCTGGAAGAAAGAACAATAAGGTTAGCAGCAGGCTGATCCAGAATTTTGTCCCGATTTCTTCGGTATACAGGAATACGGCGAGTGGTGGAAGCAAAATGGCCAGGATGACCAACAAAATAGTAGTGTCATCCGCAGCGCGGGTGCCATTTTTTACCTCTTGCTTGTATTGCTTGACGGCTTCCTTCATTTCCTGCTTCTGAGCTTTCTTGAAGGCGCGGCGGTCAGCCGGCGTCATAGCAGCTAGTTTAGCTTTATAAGCTTCAGCGGCTTCTTTGGCAGCTGTTTCGGATGAGTTGGAAGTTGCAGGGGGCGAAGCCGGAGCCACAATGATGGCGTGGGCGGGAGCACTGATGAAAAACATCAGGGCAAGGAATAGAGTAAAAGTACGTAATTGCATAAGCCAGATTTTGAATTAAGAGTGAGAGCAATAGTGCATAGAAGGGGACTTTAGGTCCACATCTTACGTGGTGAACCTCAGCTGAAGAACCAAGGTTCGGACTGGCAAGGTAACTTTTTTACTTTTCGTTATTCGTAGAAATTATCCTTTTCAATCTTTGACAGGTCAATGAATAATTGAGCAAATTTTTCCGTCACGTCCCGAAAGAATCTTTCGCCCTTTTCGGCGGTGGCTTTTCGGGGGTCGCCCGTCCCCGTGCTCTCCGTAATCTGTGACCAGGGGCGTTCCCGCCAAACCCAACCTTCCTTGAACGCCTTGATGCGGGGTTGCCGTTCTGCGCCGTCGCCAGCCTCTTGTAAAGGTAATACAAGGTCTGGCCGGAGGTGGAGTACCAGACTGGTTTCCACTTCATCGGCGTGGTCTCCGCCTTCTTCCACGTAATCGTCGCGGTCCAGTGCCTTGAACCAATTGGTTTCCACCAGCAACATTTCGGGGAACTCCACCCCGAGTTGCCGCAACATCGTCCGGAAGTTGTTGCCTCCGTGGCTGTTGAATACCACTAGTTTCTTTATTCCCTGCCGGTCCAGCACCGTAATCAAATCCCGAAGAATATGGAGCTGCGTACTGGGCATCAGGTTCATGTCAAGCCTGATGTCGTGCTGTCCGGTATTAACGCCGAAAGGGATACAGGGCAGCACGATCACTTTTGCACCCGCTTCCCAGGCAATGCGGGCGGCTTCGGCAGAGATGGCCTCACCTTCGATGATGTCCGTAGCGTAAGGCAGGTGGTAGTTATGGGCTTCTGTCGCTGCCCAGGGAAGGACGGCAACCTCGTAATCGGTGGATTTTACGGCTTTCCAGTTGGTTTCTGCCAGGACGTAGGGGCGCATGGGATGATGGTTTATTACGTAAGTGCGTAATATACACGTCAATCACAAACCCATTAGACATTGAGAGTGAACTAGTAGGTTGATTCAGAAGTCCCCTGAATCAATCCACTAGGCCGAAAGCAAATCCGGTTCGAAACCTTTCTCCCAACCCATGTACATGTAAAGGTGCTCACCAAAGTCAGGGGTTTCCCCGCGTAGAATAGCGGAACGCCAGGTTCGGGCGAAATAGATTCGGGAGGGCAGGTGCCAGAAGCTCCGGCAGTTTTTCAGGAATTTGAGTACGATCTTCTTTTCTCCCCGTTGCAGCAGTCGGTGTGCGAGCAGCATATTAGGGCCAAAAGAACCCATTATTAGGGAGCCCGGAATTTTGCTGGCTTTAATCAGCTCCATCTTCGCAGTGGGAACATCATTATTGTCCAAAGCCATAAGGCCGAAGTAAATATGACGCATGTGCAGGGCGAACGTATAAAACTGGCCACGACCAAACCTGGCCGAAGCGTCTTCCCATACGGTAAGAATGCCATCGAGGGCCGCAAGCTTTTTGTGCTTATAGGCTTTATAAGCTAATAAAGGGTACTCATTTAATTCTGTGCTAGGCATTGGTAGGTATTTATTTGACGCTAACCTATGGCCTGCGTTCAAATCCACCTAGTCCCTTCGACAAATTCAAGCAAATAGTCGATGAGGTGATTTACCACAACTGATGCACCCCCGCCTTCACCATCTCCTCATAAATGGCATTCATTCCATCAATCTGCTCCTGCGTCAGTGGCGGCATTTCCGGAGCGGAAATATTGGACGCCAGGTGCTCAATCTTCGATGCGCCGGGGATGATGCAGCTTACTTCGGGGAACCGAAGAATCCACTGTAGCGCCCGGGGTGCCAGATTTTTCTCTCCGGGGAAGAGTTGTTTCATGCGTTCCATGGCTTTGAGCCCGAGGGTGTAGTCCACCCCGCTAAAGGTTTCCCCTTTGTCGAATCCAGCACCGTCGCGGTTAAAGTGGCGGTGGTCTTCTTTGCCGAAAGTGGAATCTGTATTGAATTTCCCCGTCAGCAGGCCGGAGGCCAGCGGTACCCGGACGATGATGCCGACGTTGCGCTCCCGCGCCTCGGCGAAGAACAATTCCGATGGTCGTTGGCGAAAGACGTTGAAGATGATCTGTACCGTGGTCACGTTATCGTACTGCATGCCCTTCAGGGCCTCCTCTACTTTTTCAACGCTTACTCCGAGGTGCTGGATCTTGCCTTCTTCCTTTAATCGTTCGAACAGACCAAAAATTTCCGGGCGGTAGTAAACCTCCATTGGCGGGCAGTGTAGCTGGATCAGGTCGAGGGTCTCCAGCCCCGTCCGGCGCAGGCTGTCCTCCACGTACCCACGCAGCGCTTTTTCAGTATACCCTTCGTTAAGGTGTGGCGTTATTTGACGGCCACACTTGGAGGCAACGTAGATCCGCTCAGAGCGGGAACGGACCACCCGGCCTACCGCCTCCTCACTAAGGCCGGCAGAGTATACATCCGCCGTGTCGATAAAATTGACGCCGGCATCAATGGCAGCGTGGAGAATTCCCTCTGCCACCTGGTTACTGAACGGGTCTCCCCATTTGCCTCCCACCTGCCAGGTGCCAAGGGAGATTTCAGAAACGGAGAAATTGGTTTTGCCAAGGGGACGGAAATTCATGAAGTTGTTTTAACGGTGTAAAATAGATGGAAGCCATTTTCCAAACCAACCACTGGGCTTACTGGTTGAAAGACCCTGCTGCTTTTATTCTGTGATTGCACCCGCGGCCGCGCCAAAGGACAGTCAGCGAGTCGAATGGCCAGGCAGTCAGATAGTCAAGCCCTCCGTATCTTGCCGAAAATCTAAACCTATGCGACTTCTGCTTGGCTTTTGTCTTGTCTTAGTTTTTACTGCTTGCAACACCGCTAAAACGACCGCGCGCGCCTCCGAAAATGACGCCGCTACCCACCAGGCGGAACTAAATGCTACCTACCTCGATGCTAACCGCTCGATACTGCCGCCCGAAAAACTGGCGAAGCTGCAAAAACTTGGTGGACTTCCATTTTACAGCATCGATCCTGCTTACCGCGTTACCGCAAAGCTTGAGCGCTTCGAAGCACCTGAAGTGATCAAGATGCAGACCAGCTCTACCCGATTGGCCGAATATGCAATCTATGCCCTGGCCACCTTCGAATTGAACGGGAAAGCCGTTTCCATCCCGTTATACAGAAGCCTGCGGATAGACATTGCTCCGAAGTATCGAAACCTGCTATTCCTGCCCTTTAAAGACCATACTTCCGGAAAGACAACCTACGGTGGCGGCCGCTACCTCGATCTTTCCATTCCGGACGGCGACGAGTTGGTGATCGACTTTAACAAGGCCTACCATCCGTACTGTGCGTATACCACGGGCTATTCCTGTCCGGTCGTTCCGGAGGACAATTACCTCGATATGGCGGTCGAAGCGGGGATTAAAATGGTGGATTTAGAAGAACAATAGTAGTCACAGAGTCGGAGAACAGCTGCCGCACTGGGATGATCGCTTCGCTCGTGTTTTATGCTGGTCGGGCAGGGGCAAGCCCCGCCCGCACCAGCGTCAAGTTTGGCAGCCGCGTTCGCGCAGCGAACACGGGATGATTCTGCGCTAGCCAGTAGGGGCGGGGCTTGCCCCGCCCCGCTGGCGAAAATTTAGCTGGGAAATCACTCCACCTCCTCCAGTAGCTGACTATCATACAATTCAGTATAAAGACCATCCTGCCCAAGCAACTCGGCGTGGCTGCCGCTTTCCACGATCCGGCCCTTGTCGAGAACGACGATGCGGTCCACACTCCTCAGCGTTGACAGCCGGTGGGCGATGATGATGCCTGTTCGGCTGGCGTCGGATAAGGCGGCATCAATGGCCTGTTGGATTTCCTTCTCTGCCTTATTGTCCAGCGAGCTGGTTGCCTCATCGAAGATCACAATGGGAGAGGCACTTGCCTCCAGAATGGCCCGGGCAATAGCAACGCGTTGCCGTTGCCCTCCGGAGAGTTTAATGCCCCGTTCCCCTACGGCTGTTTCGTACCCTTCGGGCGTTTCCAGAATGAAATCGTGGGCCTGCGCCTTGCGAGCGGCGGCTTCGATTTCTTCCTGGGTGGCAGTTGGCTTACCGTAGGCAATGTTTTCGCGCAAACTCCGATGGAAAAGGCTGGGGTCCTGAGGCACCAGTGAAATTTTTGCCCGGAGGTAAGCCTGGCGGAGCTCCCGGATATCCGTCCCGTCGATCAGGATGGCGCCTTCATCAACGTCCATGTGCCGTTGGAGTAAGGTGATGAGGGTAGACTTGCCCGAACCACTTGGCCCAACGATGCCCACTTTCTCTCCCGCGCGAATGCGGAAATTGAAGTTGGAGAATACGTCGGAGCCATCGGGGTAATTAAAGGAGACGTCCTGGAAGTTCACTTCGCCGTCTGAAATGCCGTCGGGAATGGCCTTAGGTGCGTCGTTGATGTCGGGGGCTGTCCGGATGTGTTCCATGAACTTGTTGGCATCGGCGTAGGCCTGGGTCATAGCGTTAATCATCCGGGAGAAATTCCAAACCTCCTGGGAGATGTTGTTGGAATAATAGAGGATAAGCACGATGGTACCTGCGCTGATTTCACCCCGCATCCAGGAGCGGGCACCGATGAGCAGAACGCCGACATCAAGGATGACGAGTAGAATGCCCTGCAGACCGTTTCGCCACCGACTCCAGTATTTGTTGCGGTGTCGTGCCCGGTGAAGTACCTCATGACGTTCTTTGTAATGGCCCTTTTCGCGGGTCTCCGCCCCAAAGGTCTTTATGGTCATTGCGTTGCTCAGGTTGTCGGCGAGCAGGCCAGTCATGCCGGAGTTGAGCTCGGCAACTTTGCGCTCGAGCACAAATTTCTTGCGCGATACCAGCACTACGACAACGAGGTACACCAAAAACCATACAATGATGCCCAGCGCACCGATTGGGAAAATAAACGCGAGTGCGCCGAGGCTACCGAAGAACACGATCACCCACCAAAAAAAGGTAAAGGTGCCGTGGTCCATGAAGACGTCAAAAGCACTCCGCATTTGGCGATGGTCGTTCAGCAGCGAACCGGCAAAATTGTTGACGAAGAATTTACGACCATGCTTGAGGTAATCTCCGAACATGCCGATCTCGATGCGCTGGATGGTGCCCAGACGAAAGTGATCGAAGAACCAGTCGCCAGCCCGAAAGGCCCCAATACGGAGCGCATAAAGGAATCCTGCAATGGTGATGTAACCGAGTAGGACGGCATACTGAGCTTGCCGCGCAGCGGCATCCAACCCGTTAATGTCCGTCGTCATCCCGTCAATGATTTTCTGGTAGTAGATTGGTACGAGGATATTGATGGCCACGATACCGATAGCGTAGCATATGTAGATGCCCACAAAATACCAACGGTAGGGCCTGGCCGCAGCGGCCCAGTAACCTAGGATTTGGCGGAAACTTTGATACACCGCTGTGGCGGAGGGGCGGGTTGTTGATTGTTTCATGGCTTGGTCGTGAGTGGGGAGCCGTTAACAATCCACAACGTTGAAAAATTCCCGAAATCTAATATTATTTTTTATCCTGTGCTAAAACCTTCTTGTACCCCTATGATTCCCGACCGCGTAAAACTTAGCCTTTTTTTTGATACTGCTTTACTCCAGGCAGACCTGCTACATCTTGAGCGACTTGGTATCGGCTGGACGGATCACTTCGTTACCAGAAATTACGCAGGCTCATGGTCCATCCTTCCCCTGCGGGCCAACCGTGGGGCCGTCCATCCAATTCAGCAAATTTACTCTGACCCTGCTTCAAAAGACTATGTCGATACACCCATACTTGAACACAGTCCTTACCTGAAGGAAGTATTAGCGGGATTTCATTCCACCCTTTACGCTGCCCGGTTGATGCGGCTGGGAACAGGCGCTTTGATCAAAGAACATCGGGACCACGATCTGGACGTTGAAGGCGGCTGTGTCCGGCTGCACATTCCGATTCTAACCAACCCCAAAGTCCACTTTATGCTGAACGGTCAAAGGGTGGTTATGGAAGCAGGAGAATGCTGGTACCTCCGGTTATCCGATCCGCACAGTGTATGGAATGATGGGCCAGACCGTATCCACCTGGTGGTCGATATGTTGGCAAACGATTGGGTGAAGGAGCAACTCCTGATAAAGGTGGCCTAGAACCGGCCCACATAAGTCTCCGGCCGAATCAATTTCAACTCCGCCTTGATGGCGTCACTGACGTTGAGCCCGTCAATAAATTCGTGGAGGATTCCTTCGTTGAAGTGCGTCCGCCCGCGGGTCAGTTCCTTCAGGGCTTCATAGGGCTTGGGGTAGCCTTCCCGGCGAAGGACGTTCTGGATAGCTTCGGCGCAGACGATCCAGTTGGCTTCCAGGTCGGCAGCCAGCTTCTCCTGATTCAGGACCAACTTGCTGAAGCCTTTGTCGATGGCTTTAACCGCCAACAACACGTGGGCCATGGGCAAGCCGACGTTGCGGAGAACGGTGCTGTCCGTCAGGTCGCGCTGCAGGCGACTGATGGGAAGCTTGTCTGCCAGGTGAGTGAACAGCGCCCGGGCGATGCCGAGGTTGCCCTCCGCGTTCTCGAAGTCGATGGGGTTGACTTTGTGCGGCATGGCCGAACTGCCAATTTCGCCGGCGATGGTTTTCTGGCGGAAGTACTCCATGGAGATGTACTGCCAAATGTCGCGGCACATGTCGATCAGGATGGTGCTGATGCGGTTGAGGGCGTGAAAGATGGCCCCGAGGTTGTCGTAGTGCTCAATCTGCGTAGTTGGATAAGAACGCTTAAGGCCGAGGCTTTTACTGACGAACTGGTCGGCAAAAGCATGCCAATCGTAATCCGGGAAGGTCACGTAGTGGGCGTTCATATTACCGGTGGCACCGCCGAATTTGGCGGGGATGGGTACTTCCTGTAGCTGGCGCAGCTGCTCGCGCAGCCGGTGTGTCCAAACGCTGAATTCCTTGCCCAGCAGGGTAGGGGAAGCGGGTTGGCCGTGGGTCTTGGCCAGCATTGGCACCTCTGCCCAGGCCATGGCGTGGCGGTCAACCATGCTGACGAGGCCTTCCAGTGCGGGACAAATGACCTCTTCCAGCGCATCTTTGATGGTAAGGGGAATGGCCGTGTTGTTGATGTCCTGGCTGGTGAGGCCGAAGTGGACGAACTCCAGTACGTCTTCCATCCCAGCTTCGGTCATGCGCGCCTTGACAAAATATTCTACGGCTTTGACGTCGTGGTTGGTGGTCCGTTCCGTAGTCTTGATTTCCTCCGCATCGGCATCCGAAAAGTTGTGGACCATCTGATTGAGATCGTCCATTTGTGCAACGGAAAAATGCTGTAATTGGGGCAAGCCAAGTTGGTGAAGCGCCTGAATATACCGTACTTCAACGAGGACGCGGTACCGGATCAGGGCGAATTCACTGAAGTATTCCTGTAGTTCCTTGGTTTTGCCGGCGTAGCGGCCGTCAATGGGGCCAATGGCACGAAGTGCGGACATGTAGATGGGTTGAAAAATGAAAGAGGACCTGGAGGATAGTCACGGTGATTGACAGGCCAGCTGAGGTTAATGGACCACAAAAGTAATAAGCGCAGGGCAATCATAAGATCGCTCGTCGGCCGAGGCGACTGCGTGGCAGCCTGACTCGTCCGCCGGGAGATCGGAACCACCCGCTAAATTGAGTCTCTGCTCGTCGGACGAGTCAGGTCGTTTCTCCCCCCTCGACCGACAAGCGGAGCCTTAGTCTTTTCAGGCGAGGACGCAGGTGCAGGGAACCGGATTAAAGAAGCAATCAAAGTGGCCACAGACGGTTCTATAACCACAACCTTGCTCCATCCACCTCCCTTTGCACCTGCGGCCGCGCCTAAAGCGTATTTCAAACCGTTTCGTAATCCTTCTTATCACTATTTTTCGCATATTCACCTTCCTTAAAAGCCAAATCCATGCGTACCTCCCTGTTTGTCCTGTCCTTCCTCCTTTTATCCTTCTCCCCTACATTGGCTCAGGACCTCCAACTGTTCGAGTCATTTACCAATAATGCCGTACTGCAACGCAACGTTGATCATCCGGTTTGGGGGTGGACAAAGCCCGGCCGGACGGTGAAGGTGCTGTTTGGTGAACAAAAACTATCGGTCAAAGCAGACAACCAGGGCCGCTGGAGGGTTTCGCTGCCACCAATGGGCGCGGGTGGCCCGCACCGACTTTCGGTTCTCTCCGGGAGGGAGTCTATCCTGCTGACCGACATTTATTTTGGTGATGTTTACCTGCTCTCCGGACAGTCAAATATGGAGTGGAAGCTGACGCAGTCGGACCCCGACGGCAGCCGCGCCAAAGCCATTGCCGACCCCATGATCCGGGAGCTCAAGGTTAAACGGACCTACGACAGTACGCCGCGTCAGCACCTGGACGTAAACGGCGGATGGATAACCGGTAATGCTGAAGGCATCAGCCAATTCAGTGGTGTCGGCAGCTATTTTGCGCACTACGTGCGCAAAGAAGTGGATGTCCCCATTGGCCTTTTACATTCCAGTTGGGGCGGAAGCAGAATCGAACCCTGGATGAGCCCCGAGGCATTGGGCATGGATGCGAACGCTGCCCTTGCTAAGAATAAGGAAATGGTAAAGGAGGCCGGCCTCCCCGCCCGCAAGCGTTTTGCGGTAGATTTCCCTGGTCGCGATATTCCTACCTCGGACGACGGAGAAGACAGCGGCTGGCTCACGCCCGGCTATAACGATAATGGCTGGCCAACCAGAGAGATGCCCGGCCATTGGGAGGGTAAAGGTTATCGGAATGTTGACGGTGTTTTCTACTTCCGTAAGAAATTTACGCTGACGGCGGCCCAGGCAGCCGGTAAGGCGACCCTGCACCTCGGCCCGATTGACGATGGAGACTGGACGCACGTTAACGGAAAATTTGTAGGCAGTAATCCGTCTGCGTATTCTAAAGACCGGGTCTACGAGGTCGAACCAGGGGTGTTAAAGGCTGGAGAAAACCTGCTGGCCGTTCGGGTTGTCGATACCGGTGGCGAAGGTGGGTTCACCGGACCAGCCGATAAAATGAAGCTAGTGACGGCCGGAGGGACTGTCGCGCTGGATGGCGATTATAAATTCAATATTGGAAAATTCACCGTAGCTGCCGGCAGTTACAATCAGGTGCCGGTCGTGCTGTATAATGCTATGATCGCTCCGTTGGAAGGTTACCCGCTAACCGGGGTCCTTTGGTACCAGGGAGAAAGTAACGCCGGTGAAGGGGACGCCGAAAAGTACGCCAACCTGATGCGTGGCCTCGTCAACCAGTGGCGCGGCTTCTTCAAGAATGCCAAACTGCCTTTTTATTGGGTACAATTGGCAAATTTCCGTGAAGCGGTCAGTTCCGCCGATGAGCCGGGCTGGGCTGTACTTCGCCAGAGCCAAACAGCCGCCACTGATCTGCCGATGACCGGACAGGCCATCATCACCGATATTGGGGAAGCGGACGATATTCACCCCAAGAATAAGTGGGAGGTCGGTCGCAGACTTTCCCTTCACGCCCTGAAAGACATTTACGGTAAGAAAGTGGTGGCGGATAGCCCTTCGCTCAAAAAGGTCCACAAAATTGAAGGCATGACCGTGCTGGAGTTTGAAAACATCGGCGGCGGACTGATGACCAAATCCAAAGACCGCTACGGCTACGCCAAGGGTTTCACCGTTAAGGACAAGGCTGGTAAATGGCATTTTGCGCAGGCGCTGCTCGATCCGGCGGACAACATGGTGGCGATCGTTAATCCGGCGGGAACGGGTATCACCATGGTTCGGTACAACTGGGCGAATAACCCCGATGGGAATTTGTTTTCTAAGGAGGGGTTGCCGGTGGATGGGTTTGAGGCTTCGGTGGAGTAGGAGCCAGGGACGGCCTGCCCCCGCCCATACGGGCAAGGTGGCCCGCCTTTCGCTAATCGAGAAAAGAGTGCCTTCAGGAGGTCAATACGGACTGGGTAAGCCCCGTCCATAGATGGTGCTTCGTTGATATGGGCTTGCACCTAAGAACTAGCTGGCCATCATCACCGGTAGTAAAGTCTTTTCAGTTTTCGCTGTAACCATTTTCCTGATTCGAAGTAATCAAAGAAAATAGCCACTGATGAAACTACTCCTACTGTTTACGTTCACGTTGCTTACCAGCACGTTAGCCTACACCCAAGACCTGAAAGTAATCGACCAAAATTACGATGAAGCATTAAACCTTGCTGCTAAAGAAGGGAAACTTGTTTTCGTTGACTTCTACACAACCTGGTGTGGTCCGTGCAAAAAGCTGGATAAGTTGATTTTTCAAAATGACTCCATCAGAAAAGAGATGGCCAGGGATTTTGTATTGCTTAAATACGATGCCGAAAATGATAGCTTATACCATCTTTCAAAAAAGCACCACGTAAGCAGTTACCCGACCGGTCTGATACTTAATGCAAGAGGCCGTGTTGTAATTAGGAAGTATGGCTTTCCGGGTGATGGTTTCAAAGCGCTGTCACAAAATGTATCAGCATTTTTGGAGGAAGGATTTAAATTAAACAAGGCCAATAAAATACTGCCAGGATACGCTGAGAAAATTGATGTTACCCAGTATCCCAAGTTTTACATCGACTACGTCAATCGGACCAATACCAAGATTGACCCCGTAGAGTTTGCTGAATACTGGAAGGTTGATCAGGATGTATTCTCCGAGGGGTACTTTTCGACATTATTGTATTTTTCCAGCGAGGAAATTCCTGATGCTGTAGCTGACGTTCTCCTGGAAAATAAGGAGAAGTATTCAGCGCTGTTTAGCACGAATAATGTGAACATAGCCTTGATGTTTTTGACTTTTAAGAAATTCCAATCAGCCATTTCGAATGACAGTCAGGCTGATTTTACCAAGGCAAAAGAATATGCTGGAAAAGCATTGTCGGAAGATTTTGCGGCGCAAACTATATCAAGGTATGAAGCGGAGTTTAACGAATCAGGTAAAGAGTAAAAAGGCACAGCTGGTCTGTAACTATTGGAAGCAACTGGCAATGCAGGGAGTCCGAAAACGGTAGTTGCCTGAAGAACCCGGCCGATTGGCGGCGGGGGATGCACGAAACTTCTATTTTTGGCAGACCATTAGCTTCTGGTTGCTGCTGCTTAGCTTCTGGTTTCTAGCCGCTAATTTCCTAACTTCGCCCCATGAAAGCCATCACCGTAACCTCCCCCGGCGACGCCAACCAACTCCAGATCACCGAAGTGCCAGATCCGGTAGCCGGAACAGGGCAAGTTCTCGTCTACGTAGCCGCCACGGCGCTGAACCGCGCCGATATCCTGCAACGGGAAGGGAAGTACCCACCTCCGCCCGGAGTGACGGACATTCTGGGCCTGGAAATGGCCGGTACGGTGATTGAAGTGGGAGAGGGCGTAGAAGGCTTTGAAGTTGGCGATAACGTATGTTCGTTATTACCCGGTGGCGGTTACGCCCAACTGGTGGCCGTAGATGCCGCCATGCTGCTGAAGCTGCCGGAAAACCTGTCTTTTACTAAGGCTGCAGCCATCCCCGAGGCTTTCCTGACCGCCTTTCAGGCTTTACACCTGATCGCTAAAATACAACCTGGGGAAACCGTCCTGATCCACGCTGGCGCGAGTGGGGTAGGGACTGCCGCCATCCAACTGGTTAAACTTGCCGGCGCTCATCCGATCGCTACCGCCAGTGGCATGAAGCATCAGCCGCTGCTCGACCTGGGCGCGGAGCGTTGTATCGATTACCGGACCGAAGACTTTGCTGAAGCTGCCCTTAACCAAACCAATGGCAACGGTGTCAACGTAATTCTTGACTTTATTGGCGGGCCGTACCTGGAAAAGAACCTCACGGCCTTGGCTATGGAAGGGCGGATGGTCAGCCTCGCCGCCCTGGGCGGCGCACGGGTGGAGGGCATCAGCCTGGCCCCCATTTTACGCAAGCGGCTACAGTTGACGGGGACGACCCTGCGCTCCCGGTCCAAAGCGTACAAACACCAACTGGTAGCGGAGTTTCGCGAGCGTATCTGGCCAGCTTTTGCCGACCGATCCATTCGTGCGGTCGTCGATACCATTTACGATTGGGAAGGCGTGGCTGATGCCCATAAATACATGGAGGCAAACGCCAATGTGGGGAAGATTGTATTGACAATTGGGGAGTAGCGGCGCTACGCCTTTGCTCCGAAAAGCCATTCTTCGCACCTGCGCCCGCGCCTTCTTAGTCGATAATAAAGTAGTCTGAAGTCAAATAACTAGGAAATATTACCGACTATTTGCTTACCGATTATTTGACTAATAAACCCCTACCTTGTCCTTTGCCCTACACGTTAACCTTCGGGGCGAGAAGTCATATGCCAGGTCATTCCCTCAGATTCATACTATTGGTTTCCCTATTCCTGTCGCTGCCCAGTGGGGTAGTAAGTGCCCAGGCCCAGTATCGGTTCGATCAGATGACGGCCGAACAGGGTTTTCAACAAAGCATTGCCTTCCACCTTGCGCAGGATACAGTCGGTAATCTCTGGGTAACTACTGAAGAAGGTGTACTTCGTTTCAACTCCAGCGAAACGTACAATTATAGTCCGGGAATCGGCTTGCCCGCAGGTTTTGGGGAAAGTATTAGGACGGTCCACGTCGGCCCATCCGGATCCGTTTGGATCGGCGGAGAACGGGGTGTGGCGCGCTATATTGCTACCATTGACGAGTTCGAATTATTGCCTGCCGGACAGGCTGGCCCCCGACTGGTGAAAGATCTGGTAGAGACGCCCAAAGGCGACCTTTGGATTGCTGGTTTTAATGGCTTGTGGCGTTATGACCCGAAGACGGACGAGACAACCCGGATGGCCAACCTGCGCAACCTGGAGACTTTATTGCTCGAAAATAATACCCTGCTGTTTGGTGTGTCCGATGGCCTTTACTTTCTAAACCTGCTGACCGGAGAGTGGGCCAAAACAAAGCTGGAGATCACGGCTACTGCCATTGCTAAAGCTGACGGCGGCTACTTAATAGGAGGACAAAAAGGCCAGCTCTTTCTACTGTCGGAAGATTTCAAAACGTTTATCCAACTCGACGAGTATGGAGCCTTGCCCATACGCGCGATGGAACGAAGCGGTGACGGCGATTGGTTCGTAGCGACCGATGGTGCCGGTATTCATGTATATGACTCCGCCTTCCAGAAGAAGAATAATTATCGTAGTGATGTGGACAACCTCCGGTCCTTGTCCAGCGACGGAGTTTATGACTTGCTTACTGATCGCGAAGGCATTTTGTGGGTCGCAACCTACGGGGGCGGGGTGAATAAACTTGATCCTTACGGTAATGTTTTTCGTCACCTTACGCACGTCCCGAATACGGAACAAAGCCTGGCGCATCCATTTACTAGAGCAGTTCTGGAGGACGGAGAAGGACGTATCTGGTTCGGAACGAAGGATGGAATTAGCATTTGGGATCGGAGCACTGGGCGATGGAGTCATTTGCTGCAGGAAGTTCCTGACCGCTCCCGGCAAATTGTTACGTCCCTGACCGAGCAGGGGGAGAACGTTTGGGCTACCACTTTCCAGGGAGGTCTCTTCCGGATTCGTAAACGGGATTTTCAAGTAGCGGCAGTCCCTTTTGCCAATGCGGAAGACGAGCGACAGGGACGCATTTTTACTTCGGCGCTCGACGAGGACGGTTATCTATGGATAGGAGGGGTAAACATGGACGTTTACCAGATTGGGTCAACGGGCACGGTGAACTCCTTCCCTGTACAACAAGTGAAGGTAATCAGCGCTGTGCCAGGTGGAGGGGTGTTGGTGGGTAGTAAGTTGGCGCTGAACCAGATAAAAGCAACGAAGGGCGGGGCCGCAGGTGCAAAAATTAATTCTTTAGAAGCATTGGACGTCTACAGAAAAACTAAAGACTTCTCTTCCATCAATGCTATTCTCCCCCTTGCCAATGGTATTATTTACCTAGGCACCAGTGGGGCGGGCTTACTTCGGTATGACGTGGCAACCCAACAGATTACTTCTCTCACCGTCGAAGACGGTCTGCCTGTTAACGTAGTACAAAGCCTATTATCTGACGCTAAGGGGCATATCTGGGCGGGGACTTCCCGGGGTCTGGCCCGGGTAGAGATGTCCGAATCCGATACCCTGGTCAGGGTTTTTACAAAGGCGGAAGGGCTACTCAGTACGGAGTTCAACTACGGCAGTGCGGTGCGGCTGCGGGACGGTGAGATGTTGTTCGGCGGCTTGGAAGGGGTGAGCATGTTTAACCCCGCCTCGGTGAAGACTGCCGGCACCACACCTACAGTAGTTTTAGAAGACCTATTTCTCTTTAATGAACGCCAGGCTCCCGGCTCCGGCGCCTTACCCGCACACATTAATACACTGGATCGGTTGGACCTGACCTACTCTCAAAATGCCCTGACCTTTCATTTTGCCGGGATCGCGCACGCTTCCTCCGGTAGGGTTCGGTACCGTTGGCAACTGCGAGGGTTGGATGATCGCTGGAGTAAACCCTCTACGCTGAATCAAATTAATTTTACCAACTTGAAGCCTGGCAGCTATGTCTTTCGGGTAGAAGCCGCTACCCGTCCAGGAGACTGGGGGCCAACTAAAGAGTTGCTGATTGGTATTGCACAACCCTGGTGGAAAACCTGGTGGGCCCGCCTGGTTTACCTTTTATTGGCGGTGGTTGCGGCGTATGCGGCCTTTAGAGTTTCTCGGGCCCTGATTCGGCGGCGCAACGCCGAACGGCAGATTGATTTCTTCAACAACATTACCCACGAACTTAAAACACCGCTGGCCATTCTGCTGGCTTCACTGGAAGATGTTACGGAAACGACCGACCAAGTAGGGACAGAGACGAATCGAAAAATTCGGGCCACAATCAAACGCCTGAACTCCCTCTTTGAGCAGCTTTTGAACTTCCATAAGGCTTCGTCTTCGGGGAAGTCCCGGCATGTGGTGGTTTTTACTCCCGGTGACCGTGCACGTGAGCTTACGACGCGTTTCGGCCCATTACTAATGGAACGCGAACTTACTCTGTCGGTAAATGATACCTACGCCCCGCCCCGCTTGCACTACGACCAGGACATCTTTGACAAAATTGTCTTCAACCTGGTATCTAATGCCGTCAAATACTCCCGGCCAGGTGGCAGTATTACCGTCGAATTGGGGGCTGCCCCGGAGGGGCAGTTGGAACTGAAGGTCTCTGACACGGGTATCGGCATCCCTGCCGATCAACAGAAATACATCCTCAGGGAATACTATCGTGCCCGTAATGCGATTAACAGCCAGCTGCCGGGGACCGGACTGGGCTTGATGATGGTGAAAAGCATGGTGGAGAAAGAAGGGGGAAGCATTCGTTTTAGCAGTAAAGAAAATCAGGGAACGACTTTCTACGTGATGATGGAGGACCGTAAGGCAGATTATAAACCAGCTATTACCGACAAATCAGTTGTTCCCCTGAAAGTGGAAATAGCAGAAGAAACAGCTGAGTTGAAATCGGCTCATATTTTGCTGGTGGAAGACAATGATGAACTGCGCGCTCAACTTAGTAAACGGCTGAGTAAATTCTTTAAAGTGACCACCGCCGCCAATGGCAAAGAAGGCCTGGAAAAGGCGGCCGAAATTTTCCCGGACCTGATCCTCACGGATCTGATAATGCCAGAAATGGACGGAATGGAAATGAGCCGTGCAATCCAGGCAGATATTCAACTCAATCATATTCCCATTTATTTACTCACCGTGTTGCATAACTCAGCGCAGAAAGTGGAGAGCATTGCCGCCGGGGTGACCGAGTATTTGGAAAAACCCGTCAACTTTGACCTGCTGTTAGCTAAGATCACCAACACCCTTTCCTGGCGTAAGCGGATGCGGGAGCGCTACGCTGCGCAGGATGAGGCTGATCGGGCTGATCAACACCGGTCTGACCGGGAGTCGGAGTTTATTGGTAGCCTGGAGGAGTTTATGCTGTCCAATATCGCTAATGACTCGCTTTCGGTCCAGGACCTCTGCCGGCATGTAGGCATGAGCCGTACTTCTTTGTACATGAAGATGAAGAATCTGATTGACCTGTCACCACAGGATTTCATCATTCATACCCGCCTCAAAGCGTCCCGGCGAATGCTGGCTGAAACGGACGAGACGGTGAAGGGGGTGGCTTACGAGTGTGGGTTCTCCAACCCAAAGTATTTCAGTACTTCGTTTAAGAAGAAGTATGGGATGTCTCCGGTGGCGTTCCGTAAGAGTTTGGTTTGAAGCGATAATCGGTTGCAGAACGAACCTTTTTAGATGATGGTAGGACTGGAGCGAATCCGGCAGCAGGTAAGTTTGTGATAACAACTTATCATCCACAGCCCTTTGTTTATGAGATATCTTTTGATCATTATACTGTTCAGCTCTTGCCGTTTATCATCCACCAATAATCCGCCGACACCTACTAACGTACTTTTCATCCTGGCGGATGATCTGGGAATCAACGCGCTGGGGTGCTACGGCAATGAATACGTGGAAACACCGAACATTGACCGGCTGTCCCGGGAGGGAATGCGCTTCAGCAACGGTTACAGCGCCGACCCTACCTGCGCCCCTTCCCGTGGTAGCATCATGACCGGTCAATACGTCCCCCGCCATGGAATTTACCGGGTAAGCGACCGTTACGAACAGGATTCGATTACCCTGGCTGCCATGCGATACCTGCCGCCTGCGAACCATCGTCCGGAGGGAAAAGGCGTCGGCCTGGATCCGACAGAGATCACCCTCGC
Organism: Neolewinella persica DSM 23188; assembly: GCF_000373105.1. GTDB lineage: Bacteria > Bacteroidota > Bacteroidia > Chitinophagales > Saprospiraceae > Neolewinella > Neolewinella persica. The sequence goes on from NZ_KB890469.1 coordinate 194,595, forward strand.
CGAAGCCTTCAAAGCTGGTGGCTACGCCACCGCTGGCTTCGGAAAGTGGCACCTGGGCCAGGGAGCGTCGGCGATGGGAAGGCAGGGCTTCGACCAGGCGGTAGAGACGACCAAACACTACGGTTTTAAGGCAGAACCCGCCCAGACGGATATCCTCGTCAACGAGTACAATGCGGATTACACGACACGCAAGGGCATCGCTTTCATGAAAGAGATGAAGGCTGCGGGAAAGCCGTTTTTCCTTTATATGCCTTATTACCTGGTGCATAAGCCGCTAGAGCCCAAGCCAGGAATCCTTGCCTATTTCAAGAAGAAACACGGCGATAAATTGAGCATGGAAACCCTGCAGGTGCTGGCCATGATCAAAAGCCTCGATGAAAGCGTTGGCCAGCTGCTGGCTGCGCTCGAAGAGCTGGGCGTCGTAGAGAATACCCTGGTTGCTTTCGTATCAGACAATGGCCACTACAAAACGAACGACGCGATTTTCAACCGACCGTACCGGGGCAATAAAGGGGAAACCCTGGAGGGGGGAATCCGGGTTCCGTACATCTTTCGGATGCCGGGTCGGATTCCCGCAGCTACTAAAAATGCTGCGCCTATTCTGCACATCGATCTGTACCCAACACTACTTGACATGGCCGGCATCGACCGCCCAACGGAACAGGTACTGGACGGTGAAAGCCTGGTGCCCCTGCTGGAGGGCCAACGCGTAGACACCAAACGCGAAGCCCTCATCTGGCAGTATACCAACTACGCTGGATACAATGCAAAATGGGGGAACTTCCGGTCGAGCTGGGTCAACGTCATCCAGTCAGAAGGATACAAGCTTACGGAAGATGTGGAGACGGGAAAGTACACACTTTTCAATCTGAAAACGGACCCCTACGAAGAAAGAGAGATTGCAGCCAGTAATCCTGAAATCATTGCCCGACTCACCGCCCGGCTGGCCAGCTGGAAGCAACATACCGGGGCGGAAACACCCCGCAATAATTCAGAATATTCCGGTAAGGATTGAGCCGACAATCATCGCTCTTAAAACTATTCTTTGCACCGGCGTCCGCGCCCCAAAAGTTATCATGCGCTTATTCTTTATTATAATTGCGACCCTTCTTCTCTTCTGCAACGTTCAGCTCGCTGCTCAGAAAGCCGAAGCCTATAAAGCCCAATGGCAGTTCCCGCCAAAGGATAAAAGTATGGTAATCACCGCCGAACAGCAGCGGGAGATCGCCGCCACGGAGGAGGAAATGAAGTGGTTTAAAGACGCCAAGTTTGGCATCTTCGTCCACTGGGGCCCGGCCCTGCAGGTAACTGACGTGCTGAGCTGGGGCCGCCTGGGCGAACGTCCCGCCGCCAACAAACCCGCCACCAACGGTATCCCGGCCAAGGTCTACGACCGCCAGTACCTGAGCTTTAATCCGGTAGATTTTGACGCCGACGAGTGGATGGAGCAGGTCAAATCATTCGGTGCCCACTACCTTGTATTTACGGCCAAGCACCACGACGGCTTCTGCATGTTCGACGCGCCGAATACAGATTATGACATCGAGCATACCCCCTTCAAACGCGACATCTGCAAAGAGCTGGCTGAAGCGGCCCGTCGCCACGGCGTGAAAATATTCTGGTACTACTCCCAGCCCGACTGGACGCATCCGGACTGCCTGCGAGAAAACCACTACGAAAGCTACCTGCCGTACATGAAGGAGCAGGTCGAGCACCTGTACACCAATTACGGCCGCATCGACGGTGTATTTTGGGATCACCTTACCTCGAAATACTGGCAGTGGGACAGCTACCACCTGCTCAAAGACATGCGCAAGTGGCAACCCGGCTTGCTGAGTAATCCCCGCAGCGGCTTCGGCTGGCCAGACAATGACCGGCGCGGCGACTATGACACCCCCGAACAATCCCTCGGCCCGGTGGATCATCCCCGCTACTGGGAAGCCTGTCTGACAATGACCGATAAATGGCTTTACCACAAAAACGGGCCGATCAAAAAGGCAGAGAATGTGCTGGGGATGCTGATCCAGGTCGTCGGCAACGGCGGCAACCTGCTGCTGAACCTGGGACCGAACGGCGAAGGTACCTTTGTGAAAGAAGAAGCCGCAGAGGCCGCCAGGGTGGGGGGCTGGCTTCAGCAATACGGCAATACATTATATAACACCCGTCGTGGAATTTACGTCGGCGGCGACTGGGGCGCGTCTACCCAACGTGGTGATACCCTTTACCTGCACGTGCTGGAAAAACTGGCCAATGACGCCGCCGCTACCATCTCTCTGCCGCTGTTGCCGGTAGGTATTAAGTTAGCGGAGGGCGTCACGCTCGGTTTTAAAGGTTACCGGATTGAGAACGATCGTTTGTTACTTGACTTCGATCGTGCGGCCTTCGGTATGAACCTGGACAACATCGTGCAACTGGTGCTGGAAGAAGCTCCGGTCAGCTTCGAGCGCATTCCGACCTGGGCGGGGGAGCCGCTGGCAAACGATAAGTTTAAGGTGTCGGCCTCCAGTTTCAATAATCAGAAGCACCATCCCGAGGCGATTTACAATACTAAGGGCAACGTCTTCAGTGAAGGCATTCACCTGAAGGGCTGGTGGGAGCCGGAAAAGGAGGATGAGCAGCCGGAGCTGACGTTGCATTTTCCGGCGCGGACGCGGGTGCAAACCGTGTTGATGAGCGAGAATATGCGGTCACACTCGGTCCGGGACTACGCACTGCTGGTGCAGCGAGAAGCCGGGGGAGATTGGCACGAGGTCTACCGGGGAGACGTAATCGGTGAGGGGATGCGGGTGAAGCTGTCCGGGGAGGCTATTCACGGTGTGAAGCTTCGAATTAGCCAGAGCGCTTATGCTACGCGGATCTCGGCTTTTAATGCTTACGAGTAAATTGTCATACTACTGGATATTTTCATCTTCCTACTCAATTCCCGATTGATTGCTCAACTGTTCTTCGATCAATTCCGCACCCGCTCTGCTTCCCAACCTTAAACTGCACCTGCGGCCGCGCCTAAAAAGCAGAGATTTTACCCAATCCAAGTATTCACAGCCCTTTCAGACGATTTACGAACCCTATTCGACGGTGATTGAACCTGGAAACGCTCCTTCAACCGGTACCTTGCGGACCAATTAAGTCGCCAAGTATTATGCAAAAACATCACTACATTCTTTTCTGTCTGCTCCTTACTACCGTCGGTCTCTTCGGGCAACGAACGATCACCGGTGTAGTGGAGGATAGTGATGGATTGCCGCTCATTGGCGCTACTGTATTGATAAAAGGAACGGGCCGTGGTGCGGCCACGGATCTGGACGGTAAGTACGTAATAGAAGCGTCCGCAACGGATACGTTAAAGATCTCCTACACGGGATATGAGGCGCGTAATGAAGAGGTGGGCACCCGAACGGTTATCGATTTTACGATGACATCGGATGTAGAACTACTTGATAAAGTAGTCGTGATCGGCTACGGCTCGGTGAATAAGCGGGACCTGACCGGCTCGGTTGGCTCAATGGAACCCACGCTGGAGGAAGCAAGTCAGTTTACCAACGTCCAATCCTTGTTACAAGGAAGAATAGCGGGGGTGACCGTCAGCTCCAATGGTGGAGAACCTGGTTCTCCTTTATCGATTCGTATCCGGGGGGCCAACAGCCTGCGTGGAGACAACGAACCATTGTACGTGATTGACGGAATCATCGTCAACTCCACAACGGAAGATGCGGCTGACCCCCTACAGGGAGGCAGCTCCTTCCTGGCTGCCCAAAACGGGCTGACGGGACTGAGCCCCCAGGACATCGAAAGCATAGAGATACTAAAGGACGCTTCCGCCACGGCCATCTACGGTTCACGGGGAGCTAACGGTGTGATCCTTATCACGACAAAGCAGGGGGAAAAAGGAAAAGTAAAACTGACTTATAATGCTTACGGTAGAGTAGGGGATGCTGCTAATCTGGTAGAGGTGCTGAGCCCCTCAGAATATGTGGACTACCAGAACGATGCCCGCGCAGCACTGAGCTTTGCCCCCCGATTTTACACCTTCGCTGATGGAACGATCACCGAGTTTGTTGACAGTCCCGAGTTTATCGAGGCCAATGCCGATAGCCTGGGCCGCTTGCAGCCGATCAACTGGTTTGATGACGTATTCGAGCCATCGTTCAGCCAGTCTCACCGCCTGAGTGCCTCCGGCGGAACGGAAAAGGGGAAGTTCTTCCTGGCGGGGGGATACATGACGAACCGCGGGTTGGTACCCAATGCTAAGGTTCGTACCGGGGATATTTTGGCGAAGTATGACCATAAATTCAGCGACAAACTTAAAGTAAGTACCCGGGCAAGTGTGTCCTCCATCCGTAACCAGGCGAGTAAAGGGACGGAGAACCTGGGGGGTGCCAACAACAGTATTATCCGTCAGGTTGCACTCTCGGCACCATTGCTCGGGTACTCAGAGAACAACCTGATTGAGGGCGTAGAGGAAAGCCTCGACGGCCCCCGAGCGTGGCTAAGCGACTACGACGACGATAGCCGGGAGTTCCGAAGCCTGTTTAGTGTATCGGGAGATTATCAAATATCGGATGTGTTTACTTACCGTTTGCAGATTGGCGGTGATTACCGCAAAAAGGAAAGAAACGTCTGGTACGGTCTTGGTCTGCAACGCGGCCTGCAATCCAACGGAGAAGCTGGAGAAAGCATCCTGACCCGCCTGCGGTATAATGTGGACAATACACTGATGTTCAAGAAAAAGATCGGCCGTGGCCAGAAGATCAGCGGTACCGTTGGGGTAGTATACGACGTGACTAACCTGGACCAGGAAACCTTCACCGCCAATGATTTTCCCAATCCGGAACTACGGTACGACGGCCTGGACCAGGGACGCGCCTTTACCCCCCGTTTATTCGACAGCCGGGACGAGCAGTTGCTCTCCTTCCTTGGTCGTATCAATTACAGCTACAAAAGTCGCTACCTGCTGACCGCATCGTTTCGTTCAGATGGAACAAGTAAGTTCGCGCCGGGCAACAAATACTCCTTTTTTCCCGCTCTGGCGGCCGCCTGGAGGATCAGTAATGAGGACTTTCTCAAGGACCAGAATCTGATCAGCGACGCAAAACTCCGCGTAGGATACGGTTTGACCGGAAGCCAGGCCATCCAGCCTTACCAAACCCTCGCGCGCTATGGGCCTACCGCAGCACTGCAATCGGATGCCAGCGGTAATCCAATCGATGCGCAACGCCCGCTCAACCTGGCCAACCCAAACCTTCGTTGGGAAACAACCCGACAGTTGAACGCTGGTCTTGACTTCGGCATACTGAATGATCGGATCACGGCTACGGTAGATGTATACCATAAGCAAACCTCTAATTTGCTACAGCAGCTCAACGTGGGGCCTTCCGCCGGTTTTTCTACCATCACCACCAACCAGGGCGATCTGGTAAACCGGGGCGTGGAATTTGCCGTTAGTGCCGCAATTCTGAACGGTAAGTTCAAATGGAACGTATCGGCCAACATTGCACGGAACCGCAACGAGATTAAAAACCTGGGATTACCCGAGACACAGTTCGGCCAGGAGCGCTATTCCGCCTTTGTGGGCCGACAGGTATCCGGTGGAACGTTCTTCAAAGCTCCTGCTAATATTTTCATCGAAGGGCAGCCCGCAGGATTATTCTACGGTTATGCCACTAACGGCATCGTTGCTAACGCCTCCGATCTGGAAATTGCGCCGAGTGTACAGGGTATAGAGACGGTGTTAGGAGACGTGTTTTATGTAGACCAGAACGGAGACGGCAACATTACGGAGGCCGACCTGACCATCATTGGTGATCCTAATCCGGACTTTAACTACGGCATCGGAATGAATTTTGCTTACGGCCAATTCTCCCTCAACTTCCTTGTTAATGGAGTACAGGGCAATGAGATTGCCAATGGCAACCTTTCCCGCAGCGGTTTTGCCCGGGGATTATCTGACAACATTCGCCGCGAAACCTATTTGAACGCCTGGACGCCGGAAAATCCGGAGGGCACCTTCCCTCGTCTGAACTACCAGAATCAGGGAGACTTTGTGGATCGTTTCATCGAAGACGGTAGCTTTCTACGGCTCTCCTACGTTAGCTTGGGCTATTCATTACCGGCAGAAACAATCAAAGGAATCACCAACGCCCAGCTATTCTTCTCCGGACAGAACCTCTTCGTCCTCACTAAGTACTCGGGTTTTGACCCGGAAGTGGACAGTTTCTTCTCCGACCCCCTGAGAAGGGGTGTTGACTGGAGTTCTTTTCCGAAGCTACGCTCTTACACCATTGGCCTGACGGTCGGATTTTAATCGACCACCTAAAAAAAGTTAAGCATCATGCATAAGTTAAATAAAATCAGTCTTTGGGTATTGTTCGTCTTCCTGGTTGGCTGCGAAAACGGCATCCTGGAAGAAACACCCGATACCTTCCAGAGCGAAGCTCAGGTATTTGAGACCGAAGAAGGCGTAGAAACGGCACTGAATGGTTTGTACTACGCCTTTTCAGAGCAAAATTACCACGGTGCTGCTTTTCACAACCTGCTGATGCCGGTATCTGGAAAATTCTGGTCGAGCCAGAATGCTAACCGGGATGCTACGGGCCTAAACTGTGGTGCCAGTAACATCTCCCTGGTGCAGCTGTGGGCACAGACCTACCAGGTCATCAACGAAGCCAATCTTATCATTGATAATCTGGAGAACGGAGATGTTGCCCTTAGTAACCGGGATGCGGTACTCGGGCAGGCCTACTTCCTGCGGGCGGTTACTTATTTCGATCTGGTTCGAATCTTTGGTGACGTTCCCCTGCGGACCGAGCCAGTGGAACTGGGGACACTGGACCTTCCCCGAACCGACAAAAACGAAGTCTACGCCCAAATCGTCGCCGATCTGGAACTGGCCCGTGTTCTGATGCGGGACGACTTACCAGGCCGTCCCAAATCCACCGCAGCTACGGCCTACCTCGCCAAAGTATATCTGACCCGGGCGACGACTGAGGGGAATGCCTCTTTCCTGGATGCCGCGCGAACCGAAGCACTGGCAGTTGTCAATGCTAATATTTACCAGTTGACAGCGACCTACGCCGAGCTTTTTGACCCGACCAATGAAAACACCTCAGAGTCCATCTTCGAGCTGCAGTACGGGCACACCGGTGGTGTTCGTATTTCGGATTTTTCCCGAATTTACACGCCCAGGGGAAGCATTTACTCCTTGCCGAATGTACCTACCTTCGGCCGGGTGCGGCCCAATAAGGAAACCTTCGATGAGCACGTTGATACTTATCCGGGCGACCCTCGAGTTGATGCTACTTTCTTATACGACGAGTACCAAAGAGATGGCGCCCGCCGCACGATCTACCCCGAGCGGACCAATGGGAACGACGGCTACGCCGTACTTCGGAAATACCTGGACGAAACCTACAACGGTACCACTACTCAGCGCAACATGATCCTAATGCGATACGCCGATGTGTTGCTGATGCTGGCTGAGATCGAAAACGAAATGAATGGTCCGGAAGCAGCATACGTTTACGTCAATCAAGTAATGAGCCGCGCCCGAATAATGGCGGATGGTAGTGCCGCACCGCAGCCCCTTGATTACGCCGGTCTGACCCAGGAAAGTTTCCGTGAAAAGATTCGTACCGAGCGCCGTTTCGAACTCCTGGGTGAAGGCCACGTCTGGTTTGATACTCGCCGCTATGGCTACGATTTCCTGCTGAACGAAGTGATCATTCCCCACAATGAGCATCCAAATTTCGACAACGGTAAAGACTTCATTTACCCTGATGACCAAAAGAATTTGTTGCTTCCCATTCCGCTGACCGAATTGTCGGGAAATAGTGCCGTTGACATCGGGGACCAGAATCCTGGCTACTAGTGGGGGAGTGCCTCCAGGCCAAGCTTAATTTTCTTTCCGTCGGCCTTCGCGGCGCTCCAACCATTTAATAATTTACCATGACCAACGGAAACAGCATCGTTCCAAAATGGGCTTTCCTTGTTCTATTACTGATCTTCCTTCTCTTTGGGGAAGCTCCTGTCAGAAGCAACTACGGACCGGTCTTTAACGATACTGCATTGCCAGATACAGCCCATCACCAGGATATGCAGACTTTACTAATAACAGATAGTTCAATGAATAGTCTCGAAGCAAAATAACCATGAAAATTAACCGTAACCTAACTTACTTATTGCTTTTAGTGCTGACCGCGCTAGCGTTTACCACCTGTAAATCAGGCACCTCACCTGATGACAAAGTCGGAATGACTACGGCGGTAACTGAACGACCTAACGTTATTTTCATAATGGCCGACGACCTGACAACGCAAGCCATCAGCGCCTATGGCGACATCTACAAAGACATCGCTCCAACACCCAATATGGACAGACTCGCGCAGGAGGGCATGCTCTTCCAGGATGTGCTGTGCACCAACGGTATCTGCGGCCCCAGCCGTGCAGCCATCTTGACGGGAGACTACAGCCATAAGAACGGGTACTATAAAAACGAAAGTGGCGGCCGCTTCGATACAAGTAAATGGACCTTTCCTCAAGCATTTCAGGCGGCCGGTTATCAAACAGCTTTGTTTGGGAAGTGGCACCTGGGAACCGATCCTGTAGGTTTCGACAATTACAAATTTCACGCAGCGGCGGGCCAGCAGGGACTTTACTGGAATCCGCTCTACAATATCAATGGTAAGGAGGTAAAGCATGAAGGATACGCTACTAACCTTAGCACCGACTTCGCCATAAACTGGTTAAAGGCTGACCGCCAGCAAGACCAACCATTCCTGATGCTTCTGCAATACAAGGCCCCACACCGCCCCTGGGAACCCGACCGTAAATACGAGCAGTTGTGGGATGACATCGAAATGCCTTATCCCACTTCTTTTAATGACGATTACAAGGGCCGGGAACTCACCGCAGGTGATACTGAAATGACGATGGAACACCTTAGTCGTCGTGACATGAAGCTAGAGCGTCCCGAAGGCCTGAAGGGCAAAGAGAAAATCAAATGGGACTTTTTCGGCACTAAGAATGAAGAGATTGTACAACCTGAAGGTATGACTGCTGAAGCGGGTAAAAAATGGCGCTACCAACGCTACATCAAGGATTACCTGGCCTGCGTAAGATCTGTAGACGATAACATCGGAAGAATACTGGATTATCTGGACGAAAACGGCCTAGCTGACAATACGATGATCGTGCTCACTTCCGATCAAGGCTTCTACTTGGGAGATCACGGCTTCTTCGATAAACGCTTCATATATGAAGAGTCTTTACGGATGCCATTTATTGTACGCTATCCTAAAAAGATCAGGGCAGGTTCAGTGAATGAGGACGTTATTACTAACGTTGATTTCGCACCTACTTTACTGGAGACAGCTGGTATTGAAGTGGAGACGGACATGCAAGGCCGCAGTTTCGCTGCCGCCCTATCCGGTGATACGCCTGCCGACTGGCGCCAATCGATGTACTACCACTACTACGAGTTCCCATTCTGGCACCATGTACAACCTCACTACGGTATTCGGACGGATAACTACACCCTGGCCCACTTTTATTACAGTATTGACAAGTGGGAGTTTTACGACAATGAGAAAGACCCCGATCAGGTGATCAACCGAATAAACGACCCGGCCTATGCTGACGTCATAAGCAAGCTGAAGCTTGAACTGAAAGCACTAATGAAAGACTACGATAATGACCTGCCACTCGCCGAGTATCGGAAGATTTCCGATAAAGATTTTGGAGAGATCGTTAAAAACGGGGAAGGCGTAAAAGACATCATCACCAACAAAAAGAAATAATGAAAAATATTACTAACACCCTTGCTGGTCTGTTGCTGTTGATTTTTGCCTGTGGCAGCACAGCTCCTCTGACACAACAACCCTCGCTGACAACTGAACGGCCTCATAATATTCTATTTATTGCCGTGGATGATCTCAAGCCACTGCTTTCCAACTACGGCCATAAAGAGATGCATACCCCCAACTTCGACCGATTGGCTGCGATGGGCGTAACGTTTACTAACGCTAACGTACAGTACGCCGTTTGTGGCCCAAGTCGGGCCAGTATCATGACCGGTTGCTTCCCCGATCGAACGAAGGTATGGGACCTGCATACCGATTTTCGAAAATCCGGCGATGGCCTGGTCTCTATGCCGGAGTACCTGATTTCCCAGGGCTACGAAACTGTTGGCATCGGTAAAATCTACCACAAAGGCAGCTCCGCACCTGGACACGACGGCAAAAGCTGGTCGTTGGGCCATACGCTTCCCGACGATTATAATGCATCGACCGGTAAGCCAATTATCAACTATCAGAGTGCGGAGAACCGTGCCCGCTTCGCGGCCATTATGGCCAAAGCGGAGACTAAAGGCATTGATAAGACCGGTCAACAGCGTGCCTACGCGCTCAAACAGCATAAGCCAAGTACGGAGAGTGCACCGGTTCCTGACGATGCTTACCAGGACGGTGTGTACACCAAGGCTGCCATTGCCCGACTTAAGGAGTTGAAGAGCAGTAAGAAACCATGGATGATGGCCCTCGGCTGGCAGCGTCCTCACCTGCCCTTCGTGGCCCCGCAGAAATACTGGGACTTGTACGATCGGGATAAGATCGACCTTTCGGGAATCCAGGAGGTAGCCGAAGGCACGCCAGAGATTGCCTACCATAACTTCGGAGAGATCCGCAGCTACACCGATTTTCCCAAGGAGGCGGTACTGGGTGACGCCATCCCTGAAGCAAAGCAACGGGAATTGATCCACGGCTACATGGCCTGTGTCTCCTACATCGACGCACAGTTGGGAAAAGTGCTGGATGAGTTGGAAGCTTCCGGCCTTGACGCAACGACCAACATAGTGCTATGGGGAGACCACGGATTTCATCTGGGGGATCACACCCTATGGTGTAAGCACAGCAACTTCGAGCAGGCGACCCGGATTCCTTTTATGTTTGCTGGCCCCGGTGTGGCAAAAGGTACGCAGGTGGCCATTCCCGTTAACTTGGTCGATGCTTTCCCCACCTTATTTGACCTGGCGGGGGTGAAGCCGAGTGCTCAGGCAGAAGGCAAAAGTCTGGTGCCGCTGCTGGATAATGATCCGAAGACTACCGTCGAGCAGGATTTTGCCATCAGCCAATACGCCCGTGGTGGAAAGAAAAATCCTACAATGGGATACAGCCTCCGGACGGAGCGCTACCGGTATACCGAGTGGCATAAAGGGTACACCAGTGCCGATACTTACTCTAACGATAATATCGTCGGGGTAGAATTGTATGATTACGAAAAAGATCCGTTGGAAACACAGAACTGGGCGAAGGATAAGGACTACATGAAAGTGGTACCAGGACTCAAAGCACAATTACAACGGTTCCTGGAAAAGCAACGGAAGAACCTAGCGAAAAGTCCGGGTGTCGGTGCCTTGGAAGGGAAACCGATGCTGGTTCCAGATGCACCATCCGGTGATAAGAAAATGGAAGGTGCTCAGCATACCGTGAAACCCCAGGGCAATGGCCGCGCGGCCAACGCTCTTGGCGAAAAGCCAAATGTACTGCTTATCCAGGCAGACGACTTAGGCTACTATGATTTGAGCCTTACCGGATCCCGGATTTACCAGACGCCGAACATTGATCGCCTGGCCGCCTCTGGTGTCAGTTTTGAGCAAGCCTACAGCAACTACCCCCGCTGTACACCCTCGCGCTATGCATTGATGACGGGAACTTACCCGGTAAATGAAGACCACGGCCACCTGATCGGTATTCCGCAGGAGCGCAATTTTGCTCAACTGCTGGAAGAAGTTGGCTACAACTCCTTTTTCGTAGGGAAATGGCACCTCGGCCATGATAATAATAGCCCTACAGCGTTTGGCTTTAACGCTTCCTACGCAGCCGGACACGCCGGTGGGGTAGGGCAACGGTTCTTCCCATTTAACATCAAAAAAAATGGGAAACGGCATAAAGAACAAGTGCCCAATGTGGAGAAAGACGGTAAGGAAGGTGATTATATCTCCGATCTGATGACCGACAAGACGTTGGACATGCTGAAAGCCAATGATAAGAGCAAGCCCTTCTTCGCGGCCCTGGCATTCTATGCCGTGCACACGCCACTCGAAGCAAAACCGGAAGATCGGGAGCGCAACGCCAAAGAAATTGCTGCTTTTGACTTTGGCGACGGCCCGGAGTACATTAAGGAAGGAGCAGGCCGTCGCAAAATGCGGCAGGATGACCCCGACTACGCAGGAATGGTGGAAAACGTGGATCAGAACGTCGGCCGGTTACTGGATTATCTGGAAGCCAATAACCTTACGGAAAACACTATCGTCGTTTTTACTTCGGACCACGGCGGTCTTTCCAATGACGGTAATAAAAACCAACGGCATCTGGCCACTTCCAACCTCCCATTACGGGCGGGAAAAGGATGGCTTTATGAAGGAGGAATCCGAGTGCCCTTGATCGTAAGCTGGCCAGCGAAACTGGCCCCGCGGACGGACAAACAGTCCATCGTACTGGGCATGGATATTTACCCGACCATCCTGGATTTAGTGGCCGATAAGCTGGTCCCGAACATCGATGGTAAAAGCGCGGAGAAGGTGCTTGAAGGGAAGGAGGATTGGGCAAATCGTACGGTGTTCTGGCATTCGGCCAAGGCGCGGCCACACAGTACGGGTGATGCGGATATGAGCGTGGTCCGGTCCGGCGCCTACAAGCTGGTACAATACAATGAAGACGGTAAAACGGAACTTTATAACCTGCTTGATGACCCAGGAGAGACAAAGAATTTAAGTCTAGAAATGCAAGCAAAAACCAAGGAGTTGAGTGTCTTACTGAATGCCTGGAAAGCGGAATACCTGGTGCCGGAGAAGATGAAACTAAGGGTGAAGGGATAGCGGGCGCGGCCGCAGGAGCAGCGGGAAGGACCAGGGAGCAGGGTGCCTGGATGATCCCGTAGGGATCGACCTTTAATTACCCTGGGTGAGGCGGCACGCCGAAACCCGGGGTAGTGAGTGGAATGGCAACAAAACGGCGCGCAGCGCCGCCAATATTCTAGGACCACAAGGAACCCGGATATAAGCCCACGTCCAAATCTTTCATCTAAGAGAAATATAAGTTCGGGTCTTGCTGTAGTCACAGGGTTTTCGAAAACTTCTGGAGGATCTCAATAACAGGTAATCGGAAGAAACAATCTTAAGGTATCTACGTCAATAATCCCGATGCCAAATAAAATAACCCCATGACAAGATTTCTAACCCTTCTATGTTGCCTTTTACTTACCACCTGCGCAGCCCAGCCACAGCTACCGTCGGGCCAAAGTCTGCTCCACCCAGTTCCGCCCGCCCGACTTAATTTTGCGAAGGAAGGTTTCGGTGGTGTGAAAGCTTACCAAAACAAGGAAGGGCAAACCGTTATGCGGCTGACCACGACGACCCGGCCCGATAATATCTACAATCTTTCACGCTCCATCCCCCTGAAAAACGGGACCTTGAAGGCTGGCCGGGTGCTGCTCCTGTCCTTCGAGGCCAAGACCGAGCAAGCCAGCCTGGAAACGGGAGAAGGTAAACTATTATGTCTATTACGCCAAAGCGAAAGCCACAAAGACAACCTAAGCCATACCGTGAGTATCGGGAGTGATTGGCGGACGTATAACTTTCCCTATACGCTCACAGAAAACGTAGCGTCCGATAAACTCATCCTTAATCTCCAGTTCGGCTATCCGACGCAGGAGGTTTTGGTTCGAAAGGCTGATCTTACGTTGTACCCGGTGGGTACTCGGGCGGAAGACCTGCCCCGCACCAAAATAACCTACGCTGGCCGGGAAACGGATGCCCCCTGGCGCGACGAAGCCGCCCGCAGGATAGAACGACACCGCAAAGGAAGTTTCAGCCTTCAATTCGTTGATGCCCAAGGCAACCCAATATCCGATATGCCAACCCAGGTCAATCTTAAGCGCCACCATTTCGGTTGGGGCGCTGCGGTCAATGCACAGGCGATCGTCAAGGATCCCAAACGGATGGATCGTATTGCTCAGATGTTCAATACCATTGTATTCGAAAATGACCTGAAGATTAAACGATGGCGTAACGAAGAGTATCGGAATAACACGCTGTCCATAATGGACAGTCTTGCGGCCAGAAACGTTGCGGTGAAGGGACACGTATTGATTTGGCCTGGCTTCCAGTATCTCCCCCCAGTAATCCGGGAGAATAGGGGTAACCCCAATCAGGTAACTAAGCTGATGGATCGGCATGTGGAGGATATTCTTCGGCGAACAGCTGGGAAGGTTAGTCGCTGGGACGTAGTTAACGAGGCCTACTCCAATCGGGACCTCCAGAAAATCACCGGCTCGGAAGAAATCCTGTACAACGGGTTCCGAAAGTTGGCAGGCCGGGACAGCACTGTTGGCCGATTTACCAACGAATTTGGGATAATCAGTAGAGGAGGACACGATTTGGAAAAACAGCAATGGTACTACGACTACATCAAAAGAGTAGATGAGCAGACAGATGGACTGGTGGATGGAATCGGTATCCAATGCCATATGGGGTCTGACCTTACCCCACCAGAACGGGTGCTTGAACTGCTGAACTATTACGGTGAGTTGAATAAGCAAATATCCATCTCTGAATTTACTATCGACCTGGATGACCCGGAGCTCCGGTTTGATTATACCCGAGACTTTCTGACCATTGCCTTTAGTCACCCTTCGGTAAGTGAGTTCCTCTTTTGGGGATACTACGGCGGCACGCATCCGAAAGCTTCCATCTTCACCCCCGACTGGAAACTTGGAGATATGGGGTTGGCTTTCCAGTCATTGGTCCACCAGCAATGGACAACCGAGGTGAGGGGCGATACGGATACTGGCGGTCGGATTCAGGGACGTGGCTTTTATGGCGACTACGAATATCAGTTCACGATAAATGGCCAAAAGAGGGTGGGGCACTTTAGTCTGGAATCCGGGGCTGCCGCAGTATTGACACTGATGGTGGAATAGTCCGAGGCGTCCCATTGCCCCGTTAACCTCCCTTGCACCTGCGGCCTCGCCCAAAAGCTATAATTTTTCCTAAAAAGACCTTGATGTTAGTGTTTATGCGGTGTTTAGACGCAAAACATACCCTTTCAAACGCTGAGTGGACCTATAGTTAGGGCTATTGAACGTGCTTTGTGGTAACGAAATCAGATAACAAAATAACCGATCATGCCTTACTTAAAATCAACTCTTCTCCTTCTCCTTACCGTCTGCTGCCTGGGGACGGGCTTTGGCCAAAAAAGCAATAAAGTGGAAAAGATGGCCATGGAGAAAACAGAAAAACTCAACCAGGCGATCATTGCCGGAGATGCGGAAGAAGCACTTACGGCAGCCCAAGCCAAAGAAATCACCGCCCTGTACGTACAGATGACCAAAGATGTACGCGCTGTGAAAAAGGCCGGAGGTGCAGCCGATGCCATCAAGGCAGAACAAAAAACGATCCGTAAGGCCGTCAGCCAGAAAATAAATAAGGAGATCCTGACAAAAGACCAGCGTGCAGCCAAGCGCAAAGAGAAAGAATAAGCGAACGGCTACTTCTGGAGACTTCCAAAGTCGCATCAGGGAATCATGCCGGGTCGAGCGACTGTGTCGCTAGTCGTCCTTAGACCATTGCGACTCAGTCGCACAACCCGGCCACCCAGAATTCTGACGCACTCCAATATTTCTTTTCTTCCTCAAATCATTATCAATGCTGTTTCGGTCCTGGGATCGATTTAAGCTACTAATTGCTAAATCATGCGTAAACATCTACTTCTTACTTTTGCTGTTCTGCTTTTTTCCTGTTCCCTTTTCGCTCAGGCTACGATTACCTGGGATGGTGGCGGTGCTACCACTGACTGGAATGATATGTTGAATTGGGATGGCGACGTCGTCCCTACTGCCGTTGATAAGGCGGTGTTCAATACCAACGTTACTGTGACCGGTACCGCTCCCGCGGCACTCGTACAACTCCAATTGGCCAGTGGCGCCCAGGTCATTTTCGATCTTGACCTGACGGTGGGAGACGGCACTACGGCTGGAAATACCATCGAACTATTTTCCGGAGCCCGCCTCGTCATCGAAAACGGCCGGAGCTTTAACCTGCTGCCCGAGGCCAACAGTAATGGCTTCCAAATAGGAAGTGGTGCCACCGGTGCCACCGTGAACGTTAAAGGAACCGCCTCAATGACGATCACAGGCGGAAAGCATGGTGTAAATATCGCTAATGCCACGGCCTCGTTCGTGCAACGGGGCACTACTATGATCATCAATTCCACGGGGAACGGCATCCGCCTAACGGACGGAGAATTTATTAATTCAGGAGGGCTGATGATCACCGGAGCCGCACTCAACGGTATTGACAATGCTGCAAATTTCACCAATTTTCGCAGCAGCACTACTGTGCTGACGATAACTAACGCTGTAGGTAGTGGGATCAAGAATAAGGCAACGGGCATATTTATCAACGATAAAGAAATTATCATTACCGGAGGAGGCGTAACCAGCGATGGCATAAACACCGAAGGTGCTTTTACCAATATGGAGAACTCCGACATCACCACTTCCGGAATGGACGACGACGGTATCGAAGTGGTAGCGGGCACCTTCGATAACGATGGGGCCATCACTACAATGGCAAAGACGGGGGCAACCAGCGCCAACAATGCCCTGGCGATTACCGGCGGTATTCTTACCAATACGAGTAATAATTCGCTTAATGCGGACGGTGGAGACACAGGCCGTGCAATTGGTATTGCAGCAGCAGGGTCCTTGTTAAACACTGGTACAGTCACCCTTACGGGAGGTGACGATGGTAACCGGATCAACTCAGGTGGTGATGTTACAAATGATATTGGAGGAACGATTGACCTGACCGACGGAAGAATCAATACCTCCGGAACGCTGACTAACAACGGCCTCATCATATCTACCCGGGGCGCTGCGGGCATCTTCAATACAGGAACTGCCACTAACAACGCATATTTCACTTACGGTGGCGGTAATTTTGCAAGTGGCTCTGGAACTTTTGATGACCAGGGAATTGACCTGGATAAAGGTAGTAGCTGGCGTATCGACGTGATGAACGGTTGTTCGGTAAAGCTGGCTAACGTACCTTATGAGTACGAAGAAGGCAGTACTTCCGTAGGCACTTCCGCAGCAGATGGTACGTTGACTTTTGACGACATGACTTTCAGTGCGGCTGACATTAACATCAAGCCGGTTGGCCTCAGCTTCCCTACTGGCCTGAAAGTCCGCCTGCAAAACGCTACCTGTAACCCCGCCCTTCCCATTGAGCTTTCCGCGCTGGAAGCAGTCGCTATGCCTAAGTCGATTATGGTGAAGTGGACCACCGCCACGGAAATTGACAACGACTACATCGCCGTTGAACGCAGTATCGCCGGCGCCGTCTTTACCGAGATCGGCCGCGTAGCCGGTTATGGTACCCGCAGGTTTGCCGCCGATTACGAGTTGGAAGATGCTTATCCCGTATCCGGTACCAACTACTACCGCCTGCGTCAGGTTGACCAGGATGGAACCACCACTTACAGCCACGTCGTGAGTGCTGATTTTGCGGGCGCGAACGCAGGTGCAATGAAAGTTTTCCCAACCGTGGTCTCTGCTGGGGGGCAACTCAACGTTGACCTCAGGGAGATGTCTTTTGCGGTCCTGGTCCTTGCCGATGCACACGGACGCCAGGTTAGTACCTATCAGCTTGAAGGCGGAGTAGTAGCCAGCCTGCCAATCCCTAATCTCCAACCGGGAATGTATTACCTCCGTAACAGTGGCAACGCAGTCACCACAAGATTTATCATTCAGTAGGATGTTGCCTAAGTGTTTTTCGTCATTAAAACTGATGTTCCGGGAGGAATAAGGATAATCCAATTCCTCCCGGCTTTTTTGTCGCTACTAAAAAATCTATAATGAAGTATTTTTCCTTTTTACTTGGCTGTCTTTTTCTTTCCTGTTCCCTCTCCGCCCAGTACATCTGGGATGGTGGTGGCGACGGTACTTCCTGGAATGATGCCTTGAACTGGGACCGCGATGAGGTGCCCGCCACCGATTCGATGGTCGTCTTCTCAGTAGATGCTACGGTAACAGGAACAGCTCCTAATAATCCAGTCAGCGTTCGTATCAACAGTCAGGCCAACGTGATTCTGGATATGGATCTGACGGTCGGCAATGGTAATACTGCTGAGCACGCCATAACCTTTGGCGACACTTGTAGTCTTGTCATAGGTGCCTCCGGTACCATGCGTACAATCGTCGCGAACACTACAAATAATAAACACGGGATGGTCATTTTTGGCGGCTCGGAAATGGTGAACATCACGGTCAGTGAAGGATCGACCTTTGAGTTGGTATCCGGAGTGAGCGGTATCAACCTGGCTAACGCTAATTCTACCATAACGAACAATGGCAGCATCATTCTCCGGGAAGGATTAAAGGATGGAGTCCGTGTAGTTGGCACCTTCATCAATAACGGTACCGTTACCGGTGACGCACTGGAGCGCGACCTCTTCAATGTGAAGGATGGGGGAGTACTCAACAACTCCTCTACCGGAATGATCATTTCTGATCAGCCTGGAGACGACGGCATCGACTTGATTACTGGAGCTTCGTTCCTCAACGACGGAACCCTGATGTTGACGGCTAAAGACAATGCTTCTTCCGGCAACAATGCTATTGTCGTAGGTAATCCTACTTCCGCTGCTAATTTCGTCAATAACAGTACCAGCGTCGTTCTTAACGGAGGTGGGGGAGACGGAGACCTGTCTGGGCGGACACTGTCCATTGATACCCTAGGTCTTATGACTAATAACGGCGTAATTACCATTAGTGGAGGAGCTGAAGGTTCCCGGCTGTATGTAAAAGGGAACGCAACAAATGCTGTGAACGGAACCATTGACCTTACGGATGGCCGCTTCAATGTTAGTACGGCAGGCACTTTTACGAATAACGGTTTAGTCAAAACAACCAGAGAGGGCTCCGGTGGTTTCGTAACCGGGGTAGCAGTCAATAATGCTTTCTTCGATTACACCAGGAGTAACCAGTTCGCTGCTGGATCAATGGGAATCATCGTCGATATGGGCTTTAGCCTTAATAACAATGACGTGCGTGTCAACGCAATGGGGGCCTGCACCGTGGACCTGGTCAACGCGCCCTACGAATGGTTCCTCAATGGAATGTCTTATGCTACGGCCTCCGATACCGGGGCTTTTACCTTCGCGCCAATGTCGTTGATCGCGGATTCAGTAATGCTTACTACAACCATCCCTGGCGTGGAGATCAAGGTGGTCAATGTTTGCCAGGAGGCGGTGCAGACAAACGGAGTCTTCAGCCCCGCAGTGCGGGCAGTAGACTTGCGCGCGTACCCGAACCCGATTCGGCGGGACGAAGCGATTAAGCTTGATCTGAGTGGCTTCCGTACCGAATCCATTTCCTTTCGGGTGGTCAATGCCTTTGGGCAGAACTACGGAACCTACCAATTGATCGGAGGCGGCACCGCCACATTGTCTCCCGCTGGATGGAGCCCCGGTACTTACCTTATTTCTTCGGTCAGTACTAAACGGAGGTTCGTGGCAAGAGTGGTGGTTTTAGAATAACTATTTGCTGTCTCTAAAATATGCCCGGTATGAAAATTTTCACCTTGTTGTCGGTATGGTTAATGCTTTCATTAACCCTAACGGCTCAGACAAGTTATTACGTCAATCAACAAACTGGAGATGACGGTAATAGCGGTACTTCTGTATCTACTCCCTTCGCCTCAATTGATCCCGTATTCAAGGGGAGTAATGCCCTGGTTTCACCCGGAGATGTCGTTTACCTGATGGGGGAGTTTACCAATGAGAGTTACAACGGGAACTATGTATTCGATTACGGCGGTACGCCCTGTGATCCTACGGATGATAATATCAATGATCCACACATCTGGTTGTCGGAGAATACCATAAATATCAGCAATGTCCACGGTACACCGGGAAATTATATCACCATCCGGCCTTACGATGGTAGTACCATTTTAAAAGGAGACGGGAGTAATATTTTCCGGGTTAGAAATTGTTCTTATCTGAGGATTGAAGACTTTGAAATTCGGGGAGAAGCTTTTAATATTTCGCTTCAGGAGGCGTTTGCCTTGCAGTTTCTATTTGTTGATCCTAACTTATATCCTGATCCTGATTTTTCCAATCTCAGCCGTACTCAGGTTTCCCGTTACGTTGACCTTTGTTTATCGGAAGCCCAAGTGGAGGCCCTTACTTTTCCGGGAGCCGCTACTTATCCCAATGGTGTTCCTCGACCGAGTTATGTTGACACCCGGGGAATGTATTTAACGGACGTCCACCACGTTGACATCATTGGTAATAACATCCAAAGGATGCCTGGAGGAGGGATGCGTGTGGCTAGAGGTGAATACGTCAACATTATCGATAATGAGGTGGCATATAATTCGCTTCGATCCTACACCGGCACCCATGGTATGGTCGTTACCCTGGCCCAATCCGCCATTTCTGCCGGATCGGACCCGAATGATGACGACACCTATCGTATCAAAATTTTACGAAACAGGGTGCATCATAACTACAACGAGATATACTCCTACGATGCCAAAAAGACTGCTATCACCGCTCGAATCGATGAGGGTAAGGGCATCTCCCTGCAAAGAAATGAGGCAAGTAGCTGGAATAACTCCGGCTCCCGCTTCCTGGTGGCCAACAACCTCAGCTACTGGAACGGGTTCAGCGGCGTGCACACCAATCAGGGTAAGCACATGGATTTCATAAATAACACCTGCTACCTCAATTCCTATACGAATACGGAAACCTACGTGAATCCGCCGATAGGTGTTGGCTACGATCCTTTTTCCGGTTATGATCCTTATGCCGGGTACGCCCCCAGTGGTGGGAACATCGGCATCAGCGCACAGAACAGCGAAGACATCGTAATCAAGAACAATATCTCCGTGATTGATGGAGACCTGGAACGGTTTGCAATTTCAACCGATGCGACCAACGGGATTGATGATGACGGCAACCCACTGGTAGTGGAAAACAACCTGATATTTATCAATGATGCTGGCCAACTCGGTAACTTCCGGGAAGACTCGGACATTACGGCAATTGATGAAAGGACCATCATTGCTGACCCGCAATTTACTGATGCGCTCGCGGAAGATTTCTCCTTGCTGGCAGGTTCTCCGGCAATTGGACACGCTGACCCGGCGGTGGCTCCGGCTGCTGATTTTAGTGAATTTCCAAGGGATGGCGCTCCAGACGCAGGAGCTTTTGAGGCCGTAACTTCCTTCCCTGTAGACTTGGTCTCCTTTACGGCTCGCCGACACGGAAAACTGGCCGCGTTGCTCAACTGGACGACAATGAATGAGCGGGATAACGACTACTTCTCCGTAGAACGTTCCTCCGATGGAAACACCTGGTTGGAAATCGGTCAGGTCATGTCACGGGGAAATCAAGGTAGCGTGAACGGCTATGCGTTGACCGACGACAACCCGGGAAATGGACTAAACTATTATCGGCTGCGACAATTCGATTTAAATGGATCGTTCTCCCTGTCCGGTGTACAGGTCGTAAACTTTGTTGATGAGAACAATCTATTGGTATATCCCAATCCTGCGCAAAATTGGTTCGAGGTGATTGCTGTGGAAGATATGGAAAATGTCCGTTTATTGAACGCAATGGGGCAGGATGTGACGACCCAAGCGACGATTATTGTCCGGGACGATCGAATCAAGGTCGGAGTAAGCAACCTACCGCGTGGCGTATACTTTGTTCGCTTGGGAAGTCGATTAACTAAAGTATGGATACAATAACTAACATTGCCTGTTACTTGGCTAGTATTGGGCCCCGATAACTATCGGCGCGCCTGATTAAGCAGAGAGTCCGTAGACAAGTAGCCTAGTAACCGCAACGAGAAAGATTGTGAATTTTTCTTGTAGAAAGGTTGAGAGAACCACATAGTCGTGACTACTTTTGCAGCGTTGCAGGAATTGAATTTCCGAAGTCAACCTATTCAATTAAGGGAGTAAAGCGATGCTTTCTACATTTTACTGATGTAGTGGTTCCGCGCTAATTTCTTTAAACCTTTTTAACAAGTGGTGCCAAACCCGGGCACCCTGCCTTTACAAGACACCACGCTTTTAAATCCTATTATACATGCGTTTATTTTACACCCTACTCACGGTTATCGCCGTGTGTACTCTCGGCCAGGCCCAGAGCGTCATCGGTCAGGAAAATGCTCCTACTGTCGGAGATTCCTGGTCTCTTTTCTTCTTATCTGTTCCTTCCGCCCAATTCCCCGTTCCGGAGGTGGGTACCTTCATGGCCTACGATTTTACCGCAGTGGGGGACCTCATAGATGAAGATTTTGAAATTCCCATTAAAGATGTTCCACTCGATAGCCTGAGCCGAATCGACATTCTTGCCATCCCAACCGGAACAGACGAACCCGCCTTTGACAGCTTGCCCGAGACTGCGGTACGCTCCAGTTTTGTTTTCCCTGAACTAGACGATGACGGAAATGAATTCGCTTTAAGTGACGTGCTCGACGTTACCGAGGAAGGCGTTTTTCTGCTGGCGGAGTCGGACTTTGACTTCTCCACCGGAGAAATCGAAATCCTGATCGAAAGGCTGGAAGCACCCGAGCAGATTTTTACTTTCGGCCAGATGCTTGGGGACACTGCCAGGTCTACTGAAATTACCGTTGAGGATAATATTGAATTTGGAACTCAAGACTCCACATACTACACCGAGACCAGGGTTTATGCCGGTTTCGGAAGCCTTAAGACCTGGTTTGCGGAGTATGAAGAAGTAGTCGTTTACAAGACTTTTTCTGAGTTTCGTTATTATAATCGTGACTTAGGGACAGACGATCCCTTCACCATCGCCAGTGTACAGCTTTCCGTTACCTATGATTTCATTCGCCCGGGCAGCTTCGCCCCGGTGGTATGCTATTCTTACGACACCTTTGATCGTGATGGCCTGACGCCACCTGACAACGTCAACTTTAGAGTGGCAGTACCGACTAATCTGACGGATATTACTAACGTAAATACCGACCGGTTTCGGCTTTCTGTGTCTCCCAATCCTGCCAACGAGCGGGTCACTGTGGCCTTTGAGCATGCGGTGGCCGGACCAGCGAACCTCAGCTTATTTAACGCTGCCGGACAAGAGGTGCTGCACCGTGACCTGGGGGAACTGCCCGCTGGAAACCATCAACTACCGCTTGAATTTTCTACGAAACTGCCCGCCGGAACATATTTCCTGCGCCTCAGTGATGGGGTGGCTACTTCAGCGGCTCCGCTGATTATTAAATAGTCAGATAGTTTATAGTCCATAGTCCATAGTCAGGTAGTTTTGGACGACTATTTGACTATGGACTATCTGACTACCGACTAATAAGGCGCGGCCGCAGGAGCAAGGGAAAGTATTGTGTAGCAGGGTTATGGTGCCTGGCTAATCCAAACTGCCATTGATGTGTTTCTTCTTCAACAATGAAGCCAACCACTCAATTTCCACGGGTCTACTTCAATGACCTCCATCGGATGCCCTACCAGGAAGCCTGGGACCTGCAAATGGACCTCCATGCCGCCACCGTAGCCCGCAAAAAGGCCAACCGTGAATTGGTCAAAACCGGTACCACTCCCGGCCCGCAACACCACCACCTGCTGTTTGTC
This sequence comes from Neolewinella persica DSM 23188, assembly GCF_000373105.1. Lineage (GTDB taxonomy): Bacteria > Bacteroidota > Bacteroidia > Chitinophagales > Saprospiraceae > Neolewinella > Neolewinella persica. Next base: position 218,266 of record NZ_KB890469.1, read on the forward strand.
GAGCATCCGCCGGTGTACACCCTCGGTAAATCCGGCTCGGTGGACCACCTCCTGCTCAACGAGGACCAGCTCCGCGAACAAGGATTTACCTTTCATAAAATCAACCGGGGCGGAGACATCACCTACCACGGCCCCGGCCAGCTGGTCGCCTATCCAATCCTGGACCTGGATGAGTTTTTTAACGATGTGCACAAATACGTGCGTTGCCTGGAAGAGGTCGTCATCCGTACTTGTGCCGATTTTGGCGTTCTGGCCGAACGCGACGAGGGCTTCACCGGCGTCTGGCTCCCCGGTGACCCGGCGCGGCGGCAGCCGCGCCGCAAAATCTGCGCCATCGGCGTCCACCTCAGCCGCTGGACGACCCTGCACGGCTTCGCCTTCAACGTCCGCCCCAACCTCACGCACTTCAATAACATCGTTCCCTGCGGCATCAATGATGCCGACCGGGCAGTGACCAGCCTAAGTGTGGAAGTAGGTCGGCCCATCGAACTGGCCGAAGTCAAACCCTTCGTCAAACGTCATTTTCAGGAAGTCTTCAATTTTTCCTGGGCGGAACCCACCACGGCGGTCTGACGTTGCATCTTTAGGGCAAACCTGCAACTTGTAACCTGCAACCTGTAACCTGCAACTTGCAACCTGCAACCTGCAACCTGTAACCTGCTATGACCGAGCAACAACTCATCTCCGGCTGTAAAAGCAATGACCGCCGCGCGCAGCGCATGGTCTATGACCGCTACAGTCCGGTAATGCTGGCAGTAGCCCGGCGATACACCGCCCGGGATGCAGATGCAGAAGATGTGCTGGTGTCGGCTTTTTTCAAGGTTTTTGATAAGATCGGCACCTTTACCGACAGCGGTAGCTTTGAAGGCTGGATTCGTCGCATTGTCGTCAACGAAGCCCTTATGTTGTTGCGTAAAAAACATGCCTTGAAACAGGCTTCTGAACTGACGGATGTTAATCCTACCGCTTTCGCCGTTCCCGCCGAAGCAGCCAGTCGCCTGGCTGAGGCAGACATCATGAACCTCCTTGACCGGATGCCGCCCGGCTACCGTACCGTCTTCAACCTCTACGTGGTGGAAGGCTACAAACACCGGGAAATTGCCGAGTTACTCGGCATCAGCATCAATACCAGTAAATCTCAGCTCATCCTTGCAAAAAAACGCATGCGGGAGCAATTGGAATTGCTGGGCTATACCTCCCATAACCAATAAAATCAAGTCTTATGGCAAGCTTTGATCCATTCGAGAAAGAATTTCGCACCCGGGCCCAGGGCCTGCGTCGCACGCCCTCTAACCAGGGCTGGAACCGCATTGAACAGCGGCTGGACCGTCGCCGTCGTGGCGGCGCCTCTATCTTCGGCATCCGGCCATGGATGATTGCGGCACTGGTGCTGATCGTTGCCGGCGTGTCCATCATTTCCAATATTGCAGAAGACCGTAATAATCCCCTGGCCAAAAGGGCCGAGTTTATGGAGGAATTGTCTTCCCCTTACGTCCCGGAGCAGACCTTCGAGCCTAAGGAGTACTTTAATGGCATCCCCGCAGAAGTGCTGGAAGCCGGCGCGGTGGAACGGGACCCGGATTTCCGGGAGGTGCCGGTGGCGCGGAAGTACCAGGTGCGTGGGTAGGGGCGGAGCGAAATCCTCGTTGAGCATATAGTCAACGTTTCTCATTGACAAAAATGTTACAACTACAGTATTAGTAAAAAATGCTTCGATTAGTTTAACCCGAATGGGTTTTATCTATAGTTGATAACCCGACACCAGTCTGAAGCCATTTACCGATGAGGTGCCACGGATAAATTTGCTTGGGATAAAATCCCTTTGATACTTGATGGAAAAAGTAAATTTCTCCTTTATCATTAGCCCCAAGCCTAAATAGCCATTAAAATTAGAGGGGGATAATTCGAAGGAAGATGAATTGTCGTCATAGGTAACTTCTCTGGTAAGGTACCAACTGTATCCAATGGAAGCATCGATGAATAAGCTTACTACTGGTTTAGTCAATGGGTAATATCGAAGTCCTAGAGGGATTTCAACCGCACTGTAATTAATATTTAATATGGTTGAGTCAACAAATGCTCTATTCTCGAAAAAGAGTGTACTCTTCTGCTTGTGATGCAGAAAGTTTGGACTGGTAAAAAAGCGAAGTCGGTTATTTAGATAGGAGGAGTTTAATTCAATTTCAAAGCCAGGCCTAAATAGGAGTTTCCCACTGTAAGGCACTCTTCTACCATATGCGGGGTCTAGTAGAATAGTTACGTTAGCTAAAAATACTCCGGGCTGGACGGAAAAGTTTATTTTTTTGTTTTCGCTTTTATCTTCTCTATGGTCCACGAATGGTGCGTTTCTGCAGGTGTTTTCGACTATGAAAAGTCGCCTTAGGTGTTTTTCAGTGTAGGAAGTTTTTCCAACTGCTCTTTCGTCTCGGTCATCACAAGACAAATCGGTTTTCAATTGAGCTCGGTAAAAATCATTCGTCAACACTTGGCCAGAAGTACTAATGTAATCCCGATTAATCAATTCAGTGATCTCTACGTTTTCAACCTGATAGAAAAATTTCGTGGTTTTTGGCTGAGAATAAGAGTATAAACTTACTTCTCCCATTACTATCGGTCTTAGTAGGGTACTCTCTACTATAAGGTCAGGATTTCTCGTACTCGGCAAGTTCCCGGTAATGGAAGATGACTTATCTATGGCTACTAGCTTTCTGATAAAATAGGAGCCATCTTCAATTTTAATTTCCTTTAATGCCGCTGTCTCAATACGCTTAGAGTTCCCCTCTTCTGTGCTTTTTATAGTTATAAATTTGGGGATATAACGCCAACCTAAATCCTTAATTAATACTACTTCCTTACTACCATCAAGATAAGCAACGTATCCGGGTTTGAAAGTAGCCTGTCCATAAATTGAACCCGTAAAAAAAAACAGCGCTATCAGCTGAAGGATGAAACTTTTCTTCATAATGGGTACTCTTTAAACCTACTACTTCCTCGTCTACTTACCAAAGAAGGAAGTATTGGATATTCAGAAAATAGATGGAAGAATATTTTTGGTAATGTAACATATCTACAACTCAATAATGCTAGCCTTTATTTTCACTACCGCCTCCCATAGGGCACTTAGTAATTATCGCTTTGAATTTCCAAAGCTAAGAAAGTAAAGTTTCTATTTCTTGGCCAAAAGACTTAACCCTCGAAGAGATACCCACTTGGTCCTGCCACCAAGAAGTAAAAGCCTCCCAAAACGATCAAATGAACTTAATAACCAAAAAGTAAGTAATATTGACGCATGTTTCGCCTCCTTATCCTCCTGGTAATCCTCCTTTCCGCCCCCGCCGTATCCGCGCAGGCAGATAACTTCGACGGTCAGGTAACAGCGATTGAACAGCTGATCGAAAAGAAACGATTCAAAGGCGCAAATGCCCAGGCTAAAGCCTTAGTGGAAAGTGGACTACAGGCCCGGCTGCCCCTGGTGGAAGCTGAAGGACGACTGCTTCTCGGGCTTAGTATTCTGGAGGATCCGAAAGCTACGGCAAAGGAACGGGTGGCGGGGATCCATGAATTACGAAAAGCCGCGCAGGGGTTCAGAAAAGACAGTAAACGGGATAAGGTAGCGGAAGTAGTTGCCTTGCTGAAGGAGTTTGCGGGCGATGAATCTATCGACCTACAGCAGCTGCCCTCCTCCCGACCAGATAATTTGCCCCTCATCCCATCCGCCGATTCCCTGGAATCGATCAGCCTGGAAGCCATCGTCAGTTTGCAGCAAAAAGAGATTACTGCGCTTAATGACAGCCAGCTGCGACAGGTTATTCTATTGGAGCGTCAGCAAAATGCGCTGGATGTCAGTGAGTTTTCCAGGCTTAACGACAGCGTACTGTTGCTCCGGCAGGAGCAGATCATTGACCGTCAGCAAACGGAAGTCACCACTCAGCGGCTGCAGCGGAACCTGTTGATCGGTTTGGCCCTGGCCACGCTGGTGGTTCTGGGCGTCATCTATTCCCGTTTCCGTTCTTCTCAGCGCTACCGCGCTAAGCTGGAAATACAAAACGCCATCATTGTCGAGGAACGGCAACGATCAGAGGAACTGCTGCTCAATATTTTGCCCGTTTCCGTAGCAGCAGAACTGAAAGAAACCGGAAAGGCTACCGCCCGGCTTTACGAATCAACGACGGTGTTGTTTGCAGATTTCAAAGGCTTTAGCCGGCTGGCTGCATCTACGGAACCTGAAGTATTGATCAACTTACTGGATGAAGCCTTCCGGGCCTTCGATGAGATCATCTCCGAGCATGGTCTGGAAAAGATCAAGACCATCGGTGATGCCTATATGTGTGCCGGTGGCCTGCCCGAAGAAATCAAGGACCACGCCCAACGGGCCGTCCGCGCGGGCCTTGCCATGCAAGCCTACCTTAACGGCAACTCGAATTTTGATGCGCGCATTGGCGTGCACTCCGGGCCAGTGGTTGCCGGTGTGGTGGGCAAGCATAAGTTTGTTTATGATATTTGGGGGGACACCGTTAACCAGGCCAGCCGGCTCGAAGTAGCCGGAGAAATCGGCAGGGTAGCGGTATCGCGTACTACGCGTGATTTACTTGGGAAAGACTTCGTTTGTGAAGCTGCCGGTTCTTTTGAAGCAAAAAATATTGGGCTGATGGAGCGGTTCTTCGTTACGAAGTCGTAAAGCCTCACTTTTACCGGATTTACTGTCCAGCGGCACACTACTGAACATTTTTTATTTCAGCTCGGAACTTCCTGTCGCCACCGAGTGCTACTTGTTGCAAGGGTTGCAGTAGTTGCAGGGGGTACAGCACCTGCAATTCTTATAACTAAATTCCTTAGAAGCAGCCATTCCAGCGATTTAAGCAAAATGTCCGGCAGTGTGGTCCAGAGGTCATGCTATGGTTAATTGGGCAAGCGCATTTTCAGGCGGGAACGCAGGTGCAAGGTGAGTTAGAGGGCACCCGCCCATTGCTCATTCTACCTTTCCCTGCACCTGCGGCCGCGCCCCCTTCTTCCCCCTGCTGTACCAGCTTACGAGTCCGATAAGCAACAGGAGCCCCAGCAGAAAGCCTCCTACTACATCGGTAAACCAATGCGCACCCAGGTACATGCGGGAGAAGGGAATGGTAATAATTAAGAATATGGACAACCCGCCAACTAGTCGGCGTACCCACACCGGCCAATGTTTATTCCGGTACACCAACAGGGCAAGGAAACCGAAGAACACCACGTAAAACGTCACGTGACCACTGGGGAAACTCGCATTCTGGAATTCCCGGATCACGCGTACCAGATCAGCAGTGGGCCGGGTACGGTCGAAGAGCCGTTTGATGAGGGAAATAATCGGGATGGCACCCAGGCTCATTACCAGGAAAAGCGCCTCCCTGCGTTTCCGGAGAATTAAGAACGTCAGGCAGCTCGTTCCTACCGTAATCAGGCCTCCCGGAATGGTCGCGAACCAACTAATTATCCACATCAGCTGGTCAAGCCATTCTGATTGGTACCGTTGCACTCTGGTAGACATGCGTACGTCGAACCCCTGGGAAGTGAACACAAAAACTAAAATAGAAAGCGCAGCAAAACCTACTATGATCGCGGTGATGATGTGGAGTAACAGTCGCTCGTCCCGGCGAAATAAAGCAATGATTCTTTTTTTCATGTAAATGGAGCCTTTGCCTTAGAAACACAAGATGGTAGTCGTGGTGTTCGGCCACGTGACCGAAGGTCAGTTCAGTAAATAAAAAGACGGCTCCCCTGAGCAGGAGGAGCCGTCGAAATTACACTGTACTGGGATTAATTTTGAGTCTAAATACCGGGTGCGATCGTCACCTTAATCACGGAGTTAGTCGCTGGGATTGTGAAATTATGGCGGTCCGCTGCTCTGGCAATGTTTTCGTCTTCATCTGGTCCAACGTTAGTAGCCATGGCGTCTTGTACGGGCTTTTGGTCAGGTCCGGTCCCGGGAGCAGTATCCTGCTCCGTACCTGCATCGTAAACATTTACGCGGCTGGTGAGGTCACCGGAAAGCGGCGTGGTACCGTTGAATAATTCGACGCCGCCGCCAGAGAAGGCGTAGAACCAGTCGTTAGATTGTACAAACATGGTCTCGAACTGAAACTTGTCTCCGGGAACGGCCGAAACGGTAAAGGTTACGGACTCGCCGGCAAATACGGCCGGGCCGTTGTCCGGACCACCGGGGGAGGTCTGTGCGGCAAAAGATTTTACGTTGGAATCAGCCCCCAGAATGGCAAGCATCTCATCAGGGAAACCGTCTTCGGCAATTCGTGCGGTTCCGAGGTTGGCTTTTTGCCCGACTTCAAACATCGGGTCACCACCCGCTGCAAATACTGCCCAGGTTGGTGGGCTGAGCGGAACGGTACCCATGGCCCGGTCAGTGGCGACGGTTTGAGGGGTCGAGACGTTCTCAATGGTGACGGTAAATTGGGTAGGTAGTACCATATTGTCATCGTCGTCTTCGCAAGAACTAATGAGTGAAACAATACCGATGAAGAGGAATAATCTGAAAAAGTTAGTCATTTGGTTGGTTTTTTGGTGATGACACCGGCCCGATAAAGGCCATAGTTAAGGGTCATCAAATAAAAAGAGTAAGCGAATAAAATCAGGTTTGTCGTTGTTTCGCTTACTATAGGTACGTAAGCGTACCATCATCCGGATTACCGGAACATGGGCTAAGGTTATCTGCCGACATTATTAGTAGTTACCCTGCTACTCACCGAACAAAGAGGGCAATAAGCACGATAATTCACGTCCCATTTTTGAGGAATGCCCGGAACTTCTTTAATCTATAATTTCTTTCCTCCTCTTCGCAACCTTGCGGCATAACGGACTGTTTACTCCATGAAGGTCCGCAAGTTTACCCACCGCGGAGTCCTAACGGGGACGTACCGGAATCGACAGGGGAGTAAGCTTTGTAGTAAGCACGCCGGAGCATGATTGGTTACTCCGTAAAAAATAACGATTACAATTCTAGTTGGCACTCCCAGCTACGCTATGGCAGCCTAATCTTAGATTAGAACCATAGTATATAGGCCGCATGGTTGAGGTTCCATACACATCACGCCGCCTTCACCCCTTTGGGACTAGTCTCCGACCCTAATCCGAGTCATGAGGCGAAATTTAGGATTTAAGGTCCGGACATGAGAGGTCGACCAATCTCCCCCCGGACTCGAAAATTTTGACTGGCCGATAAGCGTGTAGAAAGCTGCCTTGCGCTTTCGCTGGACGCGAGTTCGACTCTCGCCGTCTCCACCCGTCTGGGGGAATTTCTTTCACAGGAATTCCCCCAGTTACTTTATCTCCGCTACGCGCGGAGCAAGAGAAGTCTTAGTCTTCGGATTAAGGCTTACCCTGCCTCGAACTTCCGCCAAAGTTCGGGGCTTTTTGTTTGGCAGAGAGTGAGTTGGTGAATTAGTGAGTCACTGAGTGGCTGCCGCCGTTGCCACTCATTTCGCTGCGCTCATTCGCCTAAGGTGAGCAAGCAAAGCGCCGCGAACGGCCCTTGCGGCAGCCCAATCGCCAATCGAATATCTGTCTCGCCTGCCTCATGCGGTAGCCCAATCAAGAATCGAGAATCACCAATCGAGAATCGAGAATCGCTTCTCCTCAAACCCAAACCAAAAACGGCACCCCCGCCACCTTCCCTTCAACCACTGCGTTTTGTCCGAACACCCTGGCCAGTTCGTGCACTTCTCCCGACGGAACGTCGAAAAGAAATACACCGATCTCGGTGGGCCAGTTGCCTTCGGGATCCCGGCCTGCGGCCGGGGCAAATGGTAGCCCACCTACCCGTAATAATTGGTGGAGACTTTCCTGCCTTTCGGTGTTATCCGCCGGAGAATACAACACAGAACGTGGGTTGAAGGCCGTCAGGAAAGCGTATTTTCTGTAGCCTTGCTCGGTCAGCCAATCATCAAAATCAGGGTGATGCTGACCTATTTTTAGCACAAATTCATGGAAGACATATTCAGCTGATGTATAGCTTACATTCAGCTGCTCGTCGTAATGTGCGGGGCGCTCGTCGGAGGAAGGTGCAGACATAGTATTTGCTTACGTACCTTTGCGGCCCTTTAAGGGCGTTAGCGGCGGATATGAATCGGTCAGGATGCGCTTCAATAATACGGAAAAAGTAACTATCGTATGGAGATGGACAGAAGTACCGTCATCGGCCTGGTGTTAATCCTGGCAATTTTTACGGTTTGGCAAGTGATGGTCGCACCTAGCGCCGAAGAACTGGAAACGCAGCAGCGCTACCAGGATTCAATCGCTTTACTAAATCAGGCTGAACTGGCCCCCGCTCCGGTAACGGAGGCCTCAGCCTTTACACCGACTGACCTGCAAGGGCTAACCGATTCAGCGCGGACCGCCAGGTTTGGCAGCGAGTTCGGCGCTTTTGCCATGGCAGCCGCAGGTGAGGATAAGGAAATTAAAGTTGAAAACGACCTGATGATCGTCACCTTTAGTACCAAAGGTGGAGGCGTAAAGCAGGTCGAGCTCAAAGAATACTTTAAGATAACGGAGAATGAAGACGGCTCCGAGAATAAGCTACCGCTTTATCTGCTGGAGGACCAGAAAAACCGCTTCGAGTATATCCTGCCGGTCAACGGTGTATCTGGAGAGGGCATCAAAACCAGTGACCTCTACTTCGAGCCTGTCCTGGAAGGCCAAACTGTGATCATGCGGGCTCCAGCCTCCGGCGGTGGCTACTTCGAGCAACGCTACGTACTGCGCGACAGTACCTACCTGATGGACTACGACTTGCGCTTCGAAGGGCTCAATCAGGTACTTGCTCATAATGAGACTATCCAGTTACAGTGGGATAACCACCTCGATAAGATCGAAAAGAACAGCCAGTACGAAGCGAGCTATTCGACGATGTACTTTAAGCCCATCGATGATGGCTCCAGCTATTGCTCCTGTAATGGGTCGGATACGGAAGAAGTACCGGAAACTAAGCTGAAATGGGCTGCGGCCTCTCAGCAGTTCTTTACCGCTGCGCTGATCGCAGACGATGCCTTTGCGCCTGGAAGTAAATTTGCCACCATTGCACCCGATGATGTTGATCTTTCTACCGATCTCAAGCAGGTTTCTGCCACCATTAATATTCCGGTGGGCAAGTCCGCTTCTGAGGTCATTGGTATGCAGTTCTACGTTGGCCCCAACGAATTTGAACGCTTACGGGCCATTGGCTACGATATGTCTGACGTCATCAGCTTCGGTCGGTCCATTTTCGGAGGGATCAACCGCTGGGTCATTCGGCCACTGTTCAATTTCCTTTCCAGCTTCATTGGAAACATGGGTATTGCCATTCTTGTACTTACCCTGATTGTGAAATTAATGGTGTACCCGCTGACGTATAAAATGTTGGTCAGCAACGTAAAAATGCAGTTGCTCAAGCCCGAGTTAGAGAAAATGAAGGCGAAGCTGAAAGACGATTCTCAGGCGCAGCAGGTACAGCAGATGAAAATGTACCAGGAGTATGGGGCGAGTCCGTTAGGTGGCTGTTTACCGATGGTATTGCAAATGCCGATTTGGTTTGCCTTATATCGTTTCTTCCCCGCTTCGATCGAGTTCCGACAAGAGAACTTCCTCTGGGCCAATGACCTCAGTACTTATGACGTACTGACTAAGATCCCTGAATGGATTCCCTTCATGCAGGGGCACATCAGCTTGTTCGCCGTCCTGTGGGCCATTACCACGGTTATTTACGCTTACTACAATAGTAAGCACATGGATTACAGTGCCCAGCCGATGATGAAGTACTTCCAGTACATCATGCCAATCATGTTCCTCGGGTTCTTCAATAGTTTTGCTTCCGGACTGACGGCTTACCTCCTCTTTTCCAACACCTTCAACATTGCCCAAACGATCATCACGAAGAACTTCCTGATCGATCACGATAAACTGAAGGCCAAAATGGATGCCAACAAGAAGAAGCCCAAAAAGACCACCGGGTTCTCCGCAAGGTTGCAGGAGGCCCTTAAGGAGCAGCAGAAGCAGCAGGGGAAGAAGAAGTAATCAGGTTGTCGGGTTGTCTTATCTGACAACCCGACAACCCAATATCTTGACAAGGCGCGGCCGCAGGTGCAATTACAGCCTCCCAAACAGCAGAGTAGGGTAGCTGCGGTATTGCTGCCAGCCTAAAACTTCCTAATTTTAGTTTTCTTTTAACGGATTCATTGTGCAATTACGGTGACTACTGCATCAACCCAATGTCTTAATTACCAGCTGGCCCAAAGGACCAATATTACCAAAAGACCAAAAGACCAACCATGCGTTACGCCATCCTTTCAATCCTCCTGCTTTCCCTTCTTTTCGGCTGTAACCGGGATGCTTCGAATGCCACGTCTTCCGATGGCAAATTCCTGGCCCCCGCTAATCAGCCCGCTAAAAGTACCATGCCCGATAAAGGCGCCGTTACCAAGATGGTCGAAAACAAAAAAATGATCGAAGGCCCAAATGAAGCGGTTGTTGATGACGTGAAAGTTGCGGAAGAGGGATTGACGGATGCCGATATCGCTGCCGCAAAGCGGCCAGGCTCTCGTCGTACCCCTTCAACGGCTGATCAAGCCAGGGCCACGTCGGTTCCTGAACAAGAGACTCCCCGATCTATGCCCACGCCTGCTGCTTCCGGTAAACCGGTGCTGGACTACGACCGACCGCTCTTCGCCGTCAGCAAAACCGCCTGCTACGGCGAATGCGAGCAGTACAGTCTTACCCTTACCAATGATCGTCAGCTTATCCTCAATGCCAAAAAGCACATGGATAAAAAAGGGGAGTACCGCCTGCGGCTCAATGCTCAGGAATACAACTCCCTGATCTCCGGCCTTGATTCTTTAAACCTGGATCAACTTCCTGCCGTATTCCCCCGTGACATCGAAACGATCCCCGCTGATGTACAAGCAACCGTTCTTCGCTTTCCTGAGAGCGTAGGGAGTACCGAGATGAAGAAAGTGGAGGTCTACTTCGATGCCCCCGATCAATTGGCTTCCTTCCTGAAAAGATTCGAAGCGATGGTGGCAAGAAAGGACTGGGTGGCCGTTAAGCCTTAAGTCGCTGAGGACTCATGTTTATGATAATGCCCCCCACTAACAATAATGATCACCCGCAGTTCTGAAAGGATGCCTTTTGCAGCGACGGGAGACGAGCTGGGCGAATCCAATGACGGCCACCATCGCAATTTTGCGACAGTCGATCTTCTGCAACCGAAGTGTGTCTACCTTCTACCTGGCGCGGAAAGCCCTGCGACCGGTATTTACCCGACTTCTACGATGTACCGCTTCTTCTTCCCGTTCTCCACCATCATATACCGATCGTGGAGCAGGTCATACAGGGTAACCGTTGCTTCCAGGCTGGTCACCTTCTCCTTATTAATGGAAATGGCGTTTCCTTCGATGGCGCGTTTGGCTTCCGACTTACTGGCCAGAATACCACTATCTGCGAGGAAGTCCATTAAGTTAACACCATTCGCTAAGGGAGCTTTGGCAAAAGCGTGCGTTGGTAAGGTGCCACCCAGAAATGCCAGTGTTTTGGCATCTAATGCCCGAAGGTCTTCGGCGGCGGCTTTACCGTAGAGCAAGTTCGTGACGCGGAGAGCCGTAGCCAGCCCTTCGGCCCCGTGTACCCGCTCGGTCAGTTCTTTGGCGAGACGTGTCTTTACCTTTCTGATGTCGCTGAATTCCGGCGTTTCGCCTTCAAGAACTGCACAATCGGCCAGGATCTCCTCCTTGCTGCGTAAAGAGAAGTACTTCAGGTAAGTTGGGATGTCGGCGTCGTCGGAGCGCAGCCAGAACTGATAAAATTCAAACGGACTCGTCATTTCGGGATCGAGCCAGATGTTGCCGGCGGTGGACTTGCCGAACTTGGAGCCATCTGCTTTGGTCAGTAGGGGAGTAGTCACGGCGTAGGCCTTGCCCTCCAGGTTGCGGCGGACGAACTCGGTGCCGGCGGTGATGTTGCCCCACTGGTCGGAGCCACCCATTTGTACGGTTACTCCTTCGTCTTCGTAAAGCCGTTGGTAATCATAGCCCTGCAGCAGTTGGTAGCTGAATTCGGTGAAGGACATCCCGGTCTCCAGGCGGTTTTTGACGGAGTCCTTCGTCATCATGTAGCTGATGGTGAGGGTTTTGCCGACGTTGCGCAGGAAGTCCAGCGCGTTCATGTCTTTATAGAAGTCGTAGTTGTTCACGACGGAGAACTTTGCGGCTTCAACTTCCTCTGCACCTGCGGCCGCGCCCCTTAAACCCGCTGAAAGCAAACGCAGCATTTGCTGCCGCTGAAACTCCAGGTTGCTGTCCAGCTCTTCGTACGTCTTGAGTTGCCGCTCCTTGTCTTTTCCACTTGGGTCGCCAATGCGCCCCGTTGCCCCGCCAAACAGGACGACCGGGTGATGACCAGCGCGCGCCCACAGCGTGAGCAGCATGATCTGCACATAATTGCCGATGGTCATGGAGGGTGCTGTTGGGTCAAAACCGATGTAGGCCTTGCGGGGCCCTTCGGCCAGGTGTTCTTCAATTCCGGGGGTAAGCTGGTGCAGCATACCACGCCACGTTAGTTCGGCGATAAAATCCATAATTCTGTCTGAGTAGTTGGCCCGAAAACGGGGGCAAGGTTTCCTTTAGAGCTTGTTTGTGAATCTGGTTCCTGACCGAGAACGAGCCATCTTAGGTCTGATCAAGGTTAGAAAATGGACTCATAACGGGTTATTAGTTCACTTTTCTGAACGAAGAGCAGGCCTAAGATGGCCGTTCGCAGGTCGGAAGCGGATTCTCAAACAAGCTCTAAGTTGCGAGGGGTAGGCAAAAGTTGGGCAAATATAGGGCGCGGACGCAGGATGCAGGGGAAGTTTTTTGAGCAGTGACTGTAACATTGGCCCCCTTTGGTATTTTGAACTTGCGTGTGCAATGAAAAATGAACCATTATTAATCCAGCTCACTTGCCTAACCTACCTTTACCCTTAATATCAACCATCTTTAACGTGCAAGTCTTCTCCACATTCTCCACCCTTCTCTTTCTTGTTATCCTGACTGGCTGCGCCCAAGACGAGGGAAAGAACCAAGGCTACGCGGGGTCGGAGCAACCTCTTTTTAAACTGCTCAACTCCGAAGAAACCGGCGTTACGTTTGCAAACAACATTGTTGAAGACGAGCAATACAACCACCTCCGCTGGAACCACGTATACTCCGGTGCAGGGGTAGCTACAGGAGACATCAATAACGACGGACTGCCCGATCTTTTCTTTTCTGGCAACCAGGTCGGGGACCAATTGTACCTTAATAAAGGCAACCTTAAATTTGAGAACATCACCCTCCCTGCCGGAATAGTCCAGGAAGAAAAATGGTCGACGGGGGTCACCTTTGCTGACGTGAACAACGATGGTTTTTTGGACATCTACGTCTGCCGTAACGATCCCACCATGGATTTTACCCAACGGAAGAACCGGCTTTACGTCAACAACGGAGACAATACATTTACTGATCGGGCCGAGGAAATGGGAATGGCCGATATGGGGTTTTCTATTCAGGCTACCTTCTTTGACTACGATAACGACGGAGACCTCGATTGTTACGTCGTCAATCAACCACCGGATGGCCGGTTTGTCAGTCGGTTCAACCTTGATCTGGAAGAGGGTAAGGCACAATGGACCGACCACTTTTACAAAAACCTCGGAAACGGAAAATTTCAGGACATTACCCGCACGGCAAGAATCGAAAATTACGGTTACGGACTTAACGTAGTCGCCAACGACCTGAACAATGACGGCTACACCGATCTCTACGTAACCAATGACTACTACGAGCCCGACTTCCTTTACCTCAACAACGGGGACGGCACCTTCCGCAACGATATTGACGCGTCCATCCGTCACATCTCCAATTTTTCGATGGGCAGCGACATCGGTGATTTTAACAACGACGGGGAGCCCGACATTGGCGTGGTGGACATGGCTGCGCCCGACCACTTCCGTTCCAAAACGAATATGGCCAGCATGCGACCCAAACAGTTCTGGCAGCTGGTGGAAGACGGCAACCATTACCAGTATATGGCCAATACGCTGCAGATGAACAACGGCAACGGATCGTTCAGCGAAATCGGTTTTCAGGCAGGAATCGCCAAAACCGACTGGAGCTGGAGTTTCCTGATGGCCGATTTCGACAACGACGGCTTCCGCGATTTCGCCCTCACCAACGGGATTAAGCGGGACATGCGCAATAATGATTTTCAGTACAAGATCAAACAACTGAACGAGCAAGGACAAACTGAATTCAATGTAATGGATGTGATCCAGATGGTCCCTTCAGTTCCGATCTCCAACTATGTGTACCACAACGACGGGACCCAGAGCAATGGAGAACAAGCGCTGCACTTTACCGATGTTACCGCAGCCTGGGGATTCGACCTGCCAGGTTTTTCCAACGGTATGGCGGTGGCGGACCTGGACAACGACGGTGATCTTGATGCGGTGATCAACAACGTTAGCGCTCCGGCTTCGGTTTATGAGAATACCCAGGGTAATCAGGATAACTATGTACGTTTCGATCTGGGCGGGAAGCGAGGCTACGTAGCGGGGATGAACGCCAAAGTCACTATCCAGTATGCAGGTGACAAAATCCAGACTACGGAGATCACCGCTACGCGCGGATACCTTTCCGCTTCCGAAACGGTGGCGCACTTTGGGGTGGGGGAGGCTGAGACGATTGAGGAACTGAGAATTCGGTGGCCCAATGGAAAATGGACGATAGAGAAAAACCTTGCCGTCAACCAGACTCACCTGATCGATCCAGCCGATGCCAAGGGAAAAGAAACAGTACCTGATGTACCCCATAAACTATTGGAGGAGTTGAACCCTGAGGTGGTGTTGAAACTGACCCACCAGGAGAACAAATTCGACGATTTCGCGCGGGAGATCCTGCTGCCCCACAAACAATCCGAGCACGGGCCTCACCTTGCCACGGGTGACGTGAATGGTGACGGACGGGAAGACTTCTACTTCGGCGGCGCTGCGGGCACCAGCGGCCAGTTGATGCTACAGCGCGAAGACGGCCACTTTGTCCCGGCTGCCGCTCAACCCTGGAATGCAGATAAGGCCAGCGAAGACCTCGGTTCCTTGTTTTTTGATGCTGATGGTGACGGCGACGCTGATCTCTACGTCGTGAGTGGCGGGAGCGAATTCAATCCCAATGATAAAAGGTACCTCGACCGCCTCTACCGCAATGATGGCAAAGGGAGTTTTAAACGTGATCCAGCAGCCTTGCCCCAGTTGTTCGGCAGTGGAGAAGCTGTCGCAGCAGCGGATTACGACGGTGATGGCGATCTTGACCTCTTTGTCGGTGGTCGGTTAATTCCCGGAAAGTATCCGACCCCGACAGACAGCTACCTCCTGGAAAACAACAGCGGAAAATTCACCGATGCCACTTCCTCACGGGCACCGGACCTCACCGGTCTCGGAATGGTAACCGACGCCCTCTTTTCGGACTATGACGGGGACGGGGATCCGGACCTGTTGGTCGTAGGCGAATGGATGAAGATCAGGGTATTTGCCAACGAAGCAGGAACGTTCACAGATCAAACGGACCGTCTCGGCCTTGCTGATTCCAAGGCCTGGTGGTGGAGCATCGCTGCTGGTGATTTCGACGAAGATGGTGACCAGGACTATCTGGTCGGCAACCTTGGCCGCAACACCAAATACAAAGCAAGCAGGGAGAAACCGCTCATGGTCTATGGTAACGACTTTGACGAAAATGGCACCAATGACGTCGTTCTGGCCAGCTACTCCGGAGACCAGATCGTCCCCGTTCGTGGCCGTGAATGTTCGTCCGAACAAATGCCCTTTATTGCCGAAAAATTCCCCTCCTACGAGGGATTTGCCACCAGCGGTCTGGAAGGTATTCTTCCCGAAAACACGCTTGAAAAGGCGGTGAAGGAGCAGGTATATTCCTTTGAAAGCATTCTCTTGAAAAACGAAGGAGACCGCTTTGAAAGAATTGCGTTGCCTGCCAGGGCCCAGACTGCTCCCCTGCGCGATTTTATGGTCTTCGACCTGGATGGAGATGGGCACCTGGATGTTCTGGGCACCGGGAACATGTACGGCGCTGAAGTGGAGACCAGCCGTTATGATGCGGGCATCGGGCTAACGCTTATCGGAGACGGCCAGGGAGGATTTCGAGCCCTCGGGCCACGGCAAAGCGGCTGGTTTACGCCATTCGATGCACGTTCCATCAACGCACTCAGGACGGGAGACGGAACCTATCTGCTGGTGGGCAACAACAACGATCGGCTACAGGTCTTTGTACGGAAAGAAGGGGGGCGTTAAGTCGGCCTTCTTACTCGAAGTTGAGTTATTATGGAACTACGTTCGTAATACTTTAAGCGTTTATCGGGCTGCCGACCCCTATTCAGGCGACTTCACGCTGTGATTCTGCGGTTAAGAATAGGTGCAAACAATTCAGGTTGATCTGTAACTGAGCCTTACTTGATTCTGGGTTAATAAAAAAAAACACGTCGTAACACCTTGATTAACTGTCGTTCTTCGTACATTTGATATGTATTTTTCTTTGTATGGCACTGACCCGCCACAGTTTTTTATAATCTCAGATTAGAAAAGATGATAACAATTTTACCCAGAACGGCCATTGGTCGTACCCTGCTTAGTGGTGCTTTACTGTGCCTCTTTGCGTTTCTCCCACCCACTGTGAACGCCCAAGACATCATTCACCCTACTTCGGGAAGCGATAGCTACACCGTACTAGATGGATCGTCCCGGAACTATTACGACTCGGGCGGAGCAGGAGGAAATTACTCAGCTGGTGAATCCGGAAGTGTCACCTTCTGCCCTAGTACTCCGGGAGAGCAGATAACCATCCTTTTTAATACTGTGGATTTAGAAACCAGCTCCTCCGGAAGCGGTAATTTTGTTGGCGGGTGTTGTTGGGATGCACTGACCATCAGTGACGGAAACGGTACTTTGTTTGAAGGTTGTGGCGAGGACAGTGGCGACGGTGGTGACGCCTGCTCAAGCAGCCAAGGTGAAAATGGCCCCAACGACCTGGAGCCTGGAGATTCCTTCACTTCCACCTCCGCAGATGGTTGCCTCACGATTAGCTTTAGCAGTGATCCTTCGGTCACCGAGCCCGGCTGGGCCGCAGTTGTTTCAGCAAGCGGAGGTAATGGTTGTGCCGACATGGCTGGTCCAACCATCGACGATGCCACCGCCCGCCCAACGTGCGACGAGACCTTTGTCATGGAGACTAATTTTGACTACGTCTACACGGTCACGCCGCCCAGCAATGGCACCAGCAACAGCAGAGACTGCCGTTCGGCCGTCATTTGGCGCACGCCTCGCTTCTCGGACGATTGCGGTGTTGATTCTGTCTCGATCTCTTTCTTTGCGGAAAGCAGTCCAGCGCCTACCATTATTCCAGACGCGCTTACTTACGGCCCTGGTTCCACTGAAATCATGGACGGGGAAACGAACGGCTTTGTACAGTTCATCACGCCTTCTACTTACTTCTATGGTAGCGGCGCTTCTGCTTCTACTACTACCGGCGTTCTTTACGAAGTATTTGACGCTGAGGGAAATGTTGAAACCTGTACCTTCTACATTGAAGTAGTTGACAACGAAGACCCGATCATCGATACCTGCCCGGAAGACTTTGAAACTGCCGGAGACGATTCTGTCATCGGCAACGGAAACGGTTCCAACCTGGCCTACTCTGAAGCTACGGTTACCATCACCGAAGCCCAATTCACGGCAGAAGGTGGTGTCATTGACGAAAACTGTGGCATTGAAACCATCACTTACGTTGATACCCAAATGGGCATGGAACCTACCATCGTAACCCGGACCTTTACGGTGACGGATTATGTCGGCCTTTCTGATGAATGCGAACAGACGATTACCATCAATGAATGTATCGTTGATCTTACCTGCCAGGACGTAACAGTATATGTTGATGATGCTGGAAATGCTTCCATCACGCCAGAAGAAGTTCAGGCAGATGGTTCTTGCGATAACAGTGGCCTAAGCCTTTCACAGTCTACTTTTATTTGTGATGATGTGGCCAACGGACCGGTTACCGTTACGCTGATGCAAGACAACCAAACTCAGGGAAAGGCCCCTTGTACTGCCCAGATTACGGTACTGGACACCATCCGCCCCGTCATTGTCTGCGAAGCCATCACGGTAGCCATCGGTGCCGACGGCACCGCCATGATCGAAAACGACGATGCCGTGGTCAGTATCGACGATAACTGTGACATGGACCCTTCCGGTCCCTTCACCGTGGGTGGTCCCATTAACGGTCGCACCTTTGATTGTTCCTTCGTTGGCACCACCGTCCAGCGGACGGTCGTTGCGACCGACATGAGCGGTAACCGTGGCGAGTGTACTTACGACGTTACGATAGTCGATGAAATTCCCCCAACCCTCGAATGCCCCGCAGAACTGAC
>NZ_KB890470.1 GCF_000373105.1 Neolewinella persica DSM 23188
AGAGCGGATTACAAGATTCGAACCTGCGACCTCAACCTTGGCAAGGTTGCGCTCTACCAACTGAGCTAAATCCGCGTCTGCTGGCTGCTCAGCCATGTGCCTTATTACTAAAGCGATGCAAATATAGCATCGTTGACAAGGACTGTGCAAGTAAAATGTCTACAAGGCTGGAAAAAGTTGCAGATGTGCCCGGCAAGGGACTGATTCTCAATCCGCTGGAGGGCAGGTTTTTTTTAAGCTATTTTTGGCCCCGATGGCGAACTCGTTAAAATGGTCCTGTCTGGTATTGATCGTTCTGGGAGCAATCCTGTGGCTGATCAATTGGTGGGCAGGACGGCCACTCTTTCTGGATGAAGCCAACGTAGCAAGGAACTTGTTTGACCGATCCTTCTCCGGTTTGTTTTCTCCACTTGATCACCGGCAGTACGCTCCCCCACTCTACCTGGTGGCCGCCAAACTGTGCGGCGAATTGTTTGGTTATGGGGAGCGGGCCCTACGCCTGCCCGCCCTGGCCGGGGGGACATTAGCGATTATTGGACTATTTCTAACTGGCAAAAGTCTAAAGTTAGGCTGGTGGCTTTTGCTTCCGTTAGCACTTGCCTTCCTCAATCCGGATGTACTTCGATACGTCAGTGAGGTAAAGCCTTACAGTATTGACCTCGGGGTCGCAGCACTAATTACAGGAATGGCGTGCACAAAACATCGTTTCAGTTGGGTAATCTGGGGTATAGCTGGCGTATTGATGATTTGGCTCTCCCTGCCAGCAGTCTTTGTACTGGCGGCGGCAGGGGCAGCCCAATTTATGTTTCCGGAGGCTAATGAAAGCAAACAGCAACAAAGTGAACGGTTGATCTGGTTGGGTATCGGAACCTGTTGGCTCCTGTCATTTGCCCTACTCTACTTAACGGTGCTGCGCCCAGCCATCGGCAGTTCCTATCTCAACACCTATCACGAAACCTACTTTTTCCCCTTACCCCAGCAAAACTACCCATGGGAGCAACTTGGCAACTTGCTCTTCTCTATACCAAAATTAGCCTTCGGTTTTACGGCAATTGCCATCGTCTTTGGGACTGCGGCCTTGGTTGCCGGCTGGCTGCGCAGCAGCTGGTTTCACCGAACGCTCTTAGTGGGTCCGCTCTTGCTGGTGCTTGTCGTGTCAGGTTTCGGTTACTATAGCCTGATTCCCAGACTCCTGCTTTTCGTACTGCCCGGGCTTTGGGTGCTGGCGACCATGGGCAGTAAATATGTTTTCGAAACAACGAACCTCCCGGGTTTATGGAAATATAGTTTTATCGTGATTTGGGTATTGGTACTGGGAGGCACCAATGTCGTTCGTCATTTCTGGCAACCGCTGAGTTTCAGTGATGCCCGCCGATTAGCTACTTCAATGGAAGAAGGATACACGCCAGTTCTGCATCATGGTGCAGTACCGGGCTTTGATTATTACCAGCGCATTCATCCGGAAACAAGAAAGGGAACACTTCTGGAGGTACAGGAAGGTGATATTCGTACACAGGAATTCCCCGGTAAATATGTATTGCTTTATGATGTGCTCACCCAGGGAAATATCCGGCAAAGCGTGCAAAGTGACAGTACCTGGGCGACGGCGCGCGGGTGCAAGGTGAAGTCAGAAGCAATGTTTCGGGCTAAGGCCGTTTACGTTGATTGTGGTGAGTAAACTACTAACCAAGCAGCTCCTCCAGCGAGACTTTATGGGTCAGCGGGCCAACGGTGCCTAGTTTGAGCTCTGCCATACCGCGCCCGGCGCGGGCGCAAGCTTCCCAGTCATGGCCGCCCAGGTGGGCCGCCAGAAAGCCAGACCAAAAGGCATCACCTGCACCAGTAGTATCCTTGACCTCCACCTTCCGAGCGGGCAGGTAAAACGCGCCATTCTGGTGCATTACGTAGCAACCTTCTTCGCCCAGGGTCAGGCAAACGAGGTGAGCACCCAGGTCCATGATCCGTTGTGCCGCTGCATGGTTATCAGTTACGGCACCACCAAACAGGCGTTCAAAATCAACTTCACTTACTTTGATCAACCCGCCAGCGGCGGCGATTTTGGTCAGGGTGTCCAGCCCGGCTTCCCGATCGGATGCCCAAATTTTGTCGGCGTAGTTAAAATCGACGCTTAAACGTACGCCCGCCTCACTAGCTTTTTCCATACCGTTCAGAATAGCACTCCGGGCGGGCTCTTTGCTAAGTGCAAAGGCGGTAGTGTGAAAAATGCGGACGCCCGAAGGGATGTCCAATTGCGCCGCAGTGATGAATCGATCCGCCAGCCGATAGGGTTCGAAGTCGCTGACGGCACGGCTTTTAGTTACCAGAATCAGGGTCGTTGGTTCAGCTACCCGGTTTACTCTGGTAGTGTCCACTCCTGCCTCCTTTACGGCCTCGATTAATAGACCTCCGGCGTCGTCATGCCCGACGGTAGCCACCAGGCCAACATTTCTGCCGAGGCGGGCCAGGTTCATCGCCAGGTTGGCGGGGCTGCCGCCGGGCAGCCGTTGGTAAGTATCGGCCGAGCGAAAGTCATCCGTGTATTCGGTACTGATCAGATCAATGAGTAGTTCGCCTGCGGCGATGATTTCTGGCATAAGGCAGTTACTTTTCGGTGTGCAAAGTAAGGTTTAACGAGGGACATTACCGACCTCCCCTGCCCTGCTCCTAAAGCCTTCCGCTGCACCTGCGGCCGCGCCCTGCCTGGAAGAAAGCTAAAACCAAAGGGATTTCAGCACAGAAATCGCTGCTCTAAGGCTAAAAGAAAAACAATGCAGCAGCGTATGCCAGAACAAATACCAGCCCCTCGTACTTTACAGGCTGTTAAACGCAACAACAATAAAGAAAAGTAGTCAATATGAAACCCACCCGTCATCGCCAGGAAAAGATCGAACAGTTACGGACGCAGGAATTTGACCTGATTGTCATCGGCGGAGGAATTACCGGTGCTGGCGTGGCCCTCGACGCAGCAAGCCGTGGCCTTAAAGTGGTGGTCATCGAGCGAAATGATTTTGCCTCGGGCACCAGTTCCAAATCCACCAAGCTGATTCACGGAGGACTACGGTACCTCAAAAATCTGGAAATTGGCCTGGTAAGAGAAGTTGGGCAGGAACGCGCCGTGGTGCACGAAATCGCCCCCCACCTTGTTCGGCCCGAAAAGATGCTGCTTCCTCTGGTCGAAGGTGGATCATTGGGGAGATTATCTACCAGCATGGCACTTTGGGTCTATGACTTCCTCGCTGATGTGGAGGGGGACGACAAGCGGATAATGCTGACCAAAGAGGAAACCATCGAGCATGAGCCACTCGTCCGAAAGGACATCCTTAAAGGAGGTGGCTTCTACGCAGAATACCGTACAGATGATGCCCGCCTAACCATTGAAAACATCAAAACGGCCGAACGTCACGGTGCCACGGCGCTCAACTATGTGGAGGCCAAAGACTTTGTCTATGACGAAGACCAGCAAATTACAGCCGTCGTTTGCAACGACCGCTTTAGTGGCAAGTCCATTACCGTAAGGACCAAGCACGTCATCAGTTCCACCGGCCCCTGGGTGGATGAGCTGCGGACAGTGGACAAAAGCATGACCGAACGGCACGTCTTTCTTTCTAAAGGCGTTCATATTGTCGTAGCCCGTGAGCGCTTACCGCTGCAACATGCCGTTTACTTCGACGTCGAGGATGGTCGGATGCTATTCGCTATTCCCCGCCTGCGTTGCACCTATATCGGCACCACCGACACGCCGTACAAAGGGGACCCGAACGCCATCCCGACCAATAAAGAGGACGTAGAATACCTATTAAAAGGTACCAACGCCATCTTCCCTACGGTCAACCTCACGATAGACGATGTGGAGTCCAGCTGGGCGGGCGTTCGCCCGCTGATCTTTGAGGAAGGCAAATCTGCCGGAGAGATGTCCCGTAAGGATGAAATCTTTGAATCCGCCTCTGGCCTCCTGTCCATTGCCGGAGGTAAACTGACCGGTTACCGCAAAATGGCGGAGCGCGTAGTCGACCGGCTGGGCGACCAAATGAAAGATGACGGAGGCAACCTGAAAAAAACCAATACTAAAAACATTGACCTGACCGGAGGCCCTTTCCCGGACTTCGCTTCCGTGCTGGCCTACGAAAAAGAAATAGCCAAACAACTGGAAGATGCCAGCTTAGCCCCCGACCGCGCGGCCTACCTGGTCAGTAACTATGGCAAGCAGACGCCGGTCATCATAGCAGCGGCCCTGAAGCGCGGCGAAGGAACCGACGTAGCTCGTCTGGCATGTGCCGAAGCTGCCTGGTGCATCGAAAACGAACTCGCCCTCTACCCCATCGACTGGGTGGAACGCCGCAGTGGCCGGCTGTACTTCGACATGCCGAGCATTGAACCGGTGCTGGAAGAAGTACTGGCTGTCTTTGCGGAGGCTTATCAGTATTCTGAGGCGGACCTGGAAGGAGAACGGCAGAAGATTGCGGAGGCTATTGCCTGGGTTTCTACATTTGAGTGAAGAGAGAGTAAGTGAAGGAGGGAATAATTGAAGGAGAGAATAGCTGCCGCGGGGAAGTGCTCGCTGCGCTCATTCAAGCAGCCTATTATTAATTCTCTCCTTCTGTAATTCTCTCATTCTCCCCTCCCAGGAGCTTGCGATCCTCATCGTAAAGCCCAATCAATAAACTGTTTCCGGCATTATCAATTTTGATGCCACCGTACTTCGCGGCCTCGTAGATCGAAGCCGTTCCTTCTTCAAAAAAGTAGGACTCTGCCCCAATGTTGATTTGCCAATCCGGCTTGGTGTAATTCACGAGAAATTCTCCGGGGTTCAGCGGAGTGGTTGATACTTGAACCCGTTCTTTTTGTGCAACGCCCTGAGCATCTTTTGTTACCACGAAATAACCCTTTTTAGGAAGACTATCCTGGTTAAAACCGCGGCTGACGGCATAATCGAGTACCATAAAGTCTCCCTGAATCAGGGATCGAGGATCCACGGGGGCCAGCTCGAAAAGGAGGAGCGCTCCGTCGGAGAGAATGGTTTCCTTATTCTGCACGTAGTATGTTGTGTAAACCAAAAGGATGATCAGATTAACCATCACCAGTACGCGGGTCAGTGGTTTCATTGTGGGCTGATTTTTTGGTGCAAGACGCGGTAGGCGGCCAGAAACAAGAGGCCGGACACCGATAAAATAATGGCCTTGGTGAATAAGGTCAGGTTAAGGTCGTAGTAATACCGGCTGACGAAATAGACCAGCGCAATTACGGCGATGGCTGCTCCGGTGCGGTAACCGGAACGCCAGCTCAGGAGCAGGATCAATAATGCGGCGCAGATCGCAGGTGCAAACACCGTAGGTAGAAGCAAGGTGAGTGTGCCGGTCAGGTACGCTACTCTGGTAGCTGACTCTTTAACAAATTTTCGTAATAGCTGCCAGGTGACAAGGCCCGTTAAAGGAATCAAGATCACAGAAACATACCAATTGGGCGCACGCTCCATCCCCATCCACCAGTTAAAGTCGCTGAGGTAGTAAGTGCCCATTATTAGTGCAAAGATGAGTCCGGTTCGAATGCCGTCATACCTCCGGCTAACCAGGGCGGAGACTTTGAGTAACGTTCCTTCAAACAGAAACCAAACGGTGAGTAACAGTGCGGTAATGCCTACGTAGAAGTGAACAGCAGGCGATTCCCAACCATCAGCAGCCAAAAACAGTAAGGAGCCGGCGGTGGTAACGGTAGCCAAAAAAGTGACTATCCTGTTTTCATGCAGCACCAGAATTGTGCCTGCGATGAAGGCACCAGCTAAGGCTACACCTCGTTCGGAGTTTATGGGATCCACCAAGCCAATCAATAATAGCATATAGCCACAAGTAGCAAATGAAACACTGAAGGCATCGGCCATCAACCCTGCGTATTTCGGCCGGCTCAATACGTAGCTGGCCCCGATCAGTATTAGGCCGGTCATGGTTAAGCCTACGGCAGAATCATAGACGTCGGCCACAAAAATAAAGCCAAGAAAGAAGGCCGTTGCCAGTAAAGCTCCCAGAATGGAAAGGATTTTCATCCCCAGAGAGCCTTCGTGTTCCTGATCATGCTGAAACTCATCAAGGAGTGCTACTTCATCGATCTGAAGTGGTCGGTTGGTGCCGGATTTCAATAATGCCAGTTCGTCGTTTAATTGTTGTTCACTCATGGCTCCATATTTTACGATAGCGGTTGAGGTAAAAGATGCTGCCGATGGTGGTGCCGACGACCCAAAGCGTGGCTAGAAAAAAGCCACCGCTATTATCATCTATTTGTACAATTATTGCGGTACCGATCACGATCAGGCTGAAGGTCATTGCGACCAGATAGAACAGCTCTTGTTGCTTTATGGCATACCATCTGGTAAGTCCGTACACTATGGCAACGAGTAGCGTATACAATCCAGCAAGTCCACCTCCCTCATCCATGATGGCACTAAAGCAGGCAACCGTGGCGCAGCCGATTGCGGCCAGTGCAAAAACTTTAGCGAGCCAACTGGGATAGGGTTTTCGGAAACTTAGCCTAGGTACCAAATGGACAAGCACGACAGCTAAGCTATTAAGCGCGAAGAGCAACATGTAAGTGAAGGAAAAATCCCAGCCACTGGCAATTTGCTCGGCGTAGAGCGAAACCGTGATATTCAGCAACCCGACAAATAGCAACCACAGTGGGGCAAAGTCGACAACTATCGCCCAAATGATGATGAACAGTGCCCATGCGAAGAACAGGTCGTAGGCATTGGCGCCAGTCTGATAGATCTGTCCGAGGACCCCAAAAAGCGGACCCACCAGAAAAGCTCCGGTGGTCAAAAAGCTCTTGCGCAGCAGGTCGGACAAATTGGGCAAGAGCGAAAGTAGAACGGGGGCGCTCACGCCCAGGGCGGCGATTACAATTTTGCCCAGTTTGGGGATCTCTGACCAATTGTAGGCAAAGAAGAAGAGGATGCCACTAGCCAGAAAGCCGAAGCCCAGGGCCAGGAACAACATCCTCAGCAGCCAGTGCCAATCCGTGGCAGAAGCGTGAACCCGTTGCTGCAGGGCACTTTCTATCTCCTCCGGTTGCCAATCACTATGACGGGCCAGAAGCTGGAGGATACGCCGGTTCGTTTTATTCATGGGTGGGGTGGATTAGGGACTTCAAAATTGACGTTTGCCCAAGGAGATGCCCTACAAGCGAAAAGTAAGGTCACGAAATTGCTGGTAAATACCTCTCCTGCTTTCCGTTATCGACGAATCGGGACGAGATTTCGATCAATCTGCCTTGAATACTGGGTTATAAATCAGTCCGATGGGGTTTCCCCAAGGGTCAAGGACGCTAGCGACGATCAGTGGGCCACCGACGTTCATGGGTTCTTCATGGGCGGTACCACCAATTGCCAGCAACCCGTCAAATGCGGCTTGAACGTCTTCCCCGACACCCCAGTAGGAAACAACGTTCGTTGATTTGATCAGTGGTCCTCCTTCTTCAGGTTGTAAACCCAATTCGTACCCACCAATATTGAACCCCACGTAAAAGGGTTCATCGAAATATGGCGCTTTACCGAAGGCCTTCGTGTACCACGCTTTCGCAGCAGTGAGGTCCGGGACTTGGTAGATGGTGGTTCTTAAGCCTTGCATAGGAGGATTTTAGTAAAAATACGGAGCATTGGTATAAGTGTTCCCGACGAATGTCCGTGCTGTTGGACGAGCTCTTAAAGCTAGCAGGTAAGAGACAGGTTTGCTTCCACATCCATTCCCCTGCACCTGCGGCCCCGCCCTTGGGAGTATTCAATATGTAGTGATCAGTCTTCAGCAAGGCCCCTGAAAGCTAAACACTAAATTCTGAGACCTGAACTGATTCCTGATTACTGCCCCCTCCCCTCCTCCATGAATTCCAGTAGTTTTTCCAAATCTCCGTTTCCCTAGAGGCCAGCCGTATACCTATAACTGAACTTTGTAGCAGTTATTCAACCCACCAGTTCTTAAGAACTTGTTAGAAAATACGCTCCAGAAATGAAACACGCTTCCTTCTACCTATCCCTGCTGTTTTTATTTGTTTCTCTCAGCTTGTCCGCTCAAACGGAGAACGTTGTCTATCCTCGCGACTGGGACACCAAATTCCAGGACGTCTACGTTGACGCATCAGGCCAAGGCTACGCCGTTGGCACCTGCGGCGTGGTAACACGGACAACCGACGCCGGAATGAATTGGACACTAGTTGACATTGCCGACAGCAGCCTGGATTACTATTCCGTTACCTGCCTTGGGGATGACTGCGACAATGCGGTCATTGCCGGAGACGGCATCATCCTCACCCGTAGCGGTGGCTCCTTCTCCATGTCCGTTAGCGAAGATTATCAGGAAATCCGTCAACTACACGCCCTGGACAACAACGTAATAATTGGCGACAGGAATGGCGCGGACTACTTGCGCAGCACCGATAACGGCAACACATGGACGGTTATTGACGGGCTAACCGCAAACTTCCAGGGCACCTTCATGTCCTTTTATAATAGCACCTCGGGCTATGTGTTCGACAGCGACAAAATCCTCCATAAAACAACTGATAGTGGTGCTACCTGGACGCCGGTTTCCACCGCCGTGGAAGGCAATCCCATTGCAGTACACTGGCGTGATGCCAATAAAGGTTGGCGGCAAGATAGTGGCCAGGACATCTTCCGAACTACCGACGGAGGACTTACCTGGACCAACCTGGCCCCGCCGGAAAAGCCCCGAAGAATGTTATGGATGGAGTCTTTCTCCGACACCCACCTGGTCTGTGCCGGTCTTGTAGACGAGTACTGGGTAAGTATGGACGGAGGTAGCAACTGGACGCGCGGCTTTTTTCCTAGTCAGTCCGGAACCCGTCCTGGCTTCTACAACTACCACCGCCGGGGTGATGAGTTTTTCGTGCCGAGCGATGCCGGAGAAATCTTCTACTCTGCAACAAACTTTGAGAACTGGGAAGGGCAAATTCCTTCGAATCGGGTAAGCCTGACGGAGATTGCCTTTATTAACGACAATGTTGGTATCGTAGCAGGTACCGGCAGTGCTCTGCTAAAAACTACTGATGGTGGAGACAGCTGGACGCCCTTAGTCAGCGGCAATACCAACCCTAATGCCCCGGTAACGTTCGTCGATATGCGGAGCGAGCAGGAGCACGTCCTTTATTACGGTAATTCCTACCCACGCATCACCAAGAACGGTGGTTCGAGCTACGACTGGTATTTCCAGGAGGAGAGCGGCCTTGGCCAGGGAGATGCTAATGCTTTCCATACTTTCAGCAATGGTAACCTATTCGTGATGGGCTTTGAACTCGCCGGTATCTCTACTGATGACGGCGCGACTTTCACCGTGATCGACCACAACTTCGACCGCAGGATTAACCGCGTTTTCTTCCCCACTGATGACATCGGCTATGCCGTAGGGGATAAAGTCCTCGGCAAAACCACTGACGGAGGACTTACCTGGACTGAGTTGACCAGCCCGAATGATAATTACCGCTGGGAAGGAGTTCACTTTTACACCGCTCAACGTGGCATCATCAGCACGGCCAACAGAAATGCGTTCATGACCACCGACGGGGGTGCCTCCTGGGTCGTCCTTTCCGAAAATGCCGCAGGCTACGGGTACAAAGTTGATGAAGCGACCGGTGCAACTTACAGCGCAAGCTTTGCGAGCGGCAACAATGCGCTGCTAAGTCGAAGCTTAGACGAAGGAGTAACCTGGGAGGCCGTAGCCAGGTCCTGTGGTGCAGGCCGTGGCGTCGGTCTTACGCCAAGCGGAAAGTTTGTTTACCTCACAGGTGATGGTGGCCACATCGAGCGCCATCTTACCTCCAATCTGGTCAGCACACGCCGACCACAGGTAGTAATTGCTAACCTGGCCGCCTTCCCAAATCCGACCTCCGGCGAATTAAATATCGATCTGCCACTCACGAACCAGCCAACTACGCTGGAAGTCTTTTCTTCCGACGGACGTCGAGTACAAACTGAAGTAGTTCCAGCCGGTACGGAGCGATTCCGCTTTGTACTTCAAAATCAAAAAACGGGTCTTTACTTACTGAGCTGGCTCAGCAACAGCGGTGTCCGTCATACTGGCCGGGTGATGGTTCGGTAATAATGGATGCGTAGACATTTCCTTGGTTGCAAAGGAACCTGCACTTCAACTCCACCTACAAGGCTTGTCAATACAAGTAAAGAATAGAATTTCCTGGAGTTATGAAAGTTGTTCTTCCTGAGAAACATTAGAACAACACAGTATTGAATTAGGGGCACTGGCAATTGCTGGTGCCCCTAACCTTTCGTATCCGATCTTTTTTCTTCCAAAGGAACCAACGCCGCCGCGGGGGAACACCGTCTAACAGACAAACCACCGTGCCATGACCTACCTGAACCGATACCTTCTCATCCTTTTTACCCTACTCACTGTTTTCACCGCTTGTGAAAAAGGAAACATTTCAGCACCTCAGGACCCAGATCCTGTACTCAACCCAGAACGCATCAATTTCCAGGAACCGGTAGTCGGTCAATTCAATACCTTCGAGGTCTTCTCTTACGAATGCGGGCAGGCCAGCACAAATGAAGTCTGGGAACTGGATTTGACGATTACCGCCAGCGACGAAAACGCGATTGAGTTCACGGAAAGCTATGAGAATGGCGAAGATTTCGTGTTTGAAGCCCAAAGGAAAGGTGACTTCCTCATCATCAATGCGGAAGACCGTCAGCGCACGCGACTGTTTTTCTTTTATGGCTCAGACACCCTCCGATTGCAGGCAGCGCCGGTTGCGGAGTTGAGCTACAGCGATTGTGTCTTCTACGAAAACGGAGAGAAATTTACCGGAGATTTTGTGGCAAGTATGCCCACCTTTACCATTGAGGGCCGGTCCTTTTTGAACCAGAAGGTAGTTAGCTGTGTCCCCGTCGTTCTTGACCTTGATGGCTATCTGTTTTATGACCAGCACGGGTTAACGGCATCTATCACTACTTCAACTTCCGGCTTTGGCGGCGAAGAGACAACCTTTACGAATGTGTTTTTACTGAAGGAATAAGGGGAAGGAGTAACCACTAAGGCACGAAGGCATTAAGAAGTTACACTAAGCGAGGTGCGTGGGTCAGGAACCATTATGGACATTTAGGCATTAAGGCAGGTACTCATTTACCCGAAAGAAGCAGCGGCTGGAGACATGCTGACTAAGTCAACAATACCAGTCCCAACCCGTAACTTTTCCTACCTTGCGCCGAGAATACCCCCTTATGGCCAAAATGAAAAAAAGAGTTCGGGATGCCTTTGCTCCCGACGCCCACCTGACCGCCGAAAAGGACGCTACAGGAACCGATCGTTTTGAAGATGTTTATTACGAACATGAGATTGGAAAAGTAACAAGCGTCGTGGCGACTACCCCGCATTCTTATGCGATTAAAAGCGCTGGAAAAGCTGAATTACAACTCCAGATTTGGAATGATCGCACGGTTCGTTTTCGTTACAGTGTTGGGGCTCCAGGCCGTGATTTCAGTTATGCCATAGCTGATGAGGCGCGGCCGCAGGATGCAAAAACGGGGATCAGGGAGCAAAAAACAGCCTTTATCCTGACCACTGCGGTCTTAACGATAAGCATTGGCAAATCTAATGGTAAGATCAAGGTAGTCGATAAAAAAACCGGACAAATACTGCATGAATACGCAGCAAGTTTCTACGGCCGTACGACCCTTAACCGCGGACTGGAGCAGGTTCGGATTCAACTAAAAACGGACCCCAAAGAAGCCATTTACGGCCTTGGCGATAAAGCCTGGGATACCAACCTGCAGGGAGCGAAGTTCTCCAACTGGAATTCTGACTCTTTCGCCTTCGGCAAAGGCCACGAAGCACTTTACCGCAGTATTCCGTTCTATTACGGTCTACGGAAGGGTGCAGCCTATGGCCTATTCCTGGACAACACCTACCAGAGTCATTTCGACTTCAACACCAAGAAAAATGGCGTTGCTACCATATGGGCAGAAGGCGGTGAGTTTGATTACTACTTCATTTATGGTCCGCAGCTCGATGACGTTGCGGCTCAATATCACCAACTGACCGGCCTGCCAGAACTCCCACCACTTTGGGCGATGGGCTTCCACCAATGCCGTTGGAGTTACTACCCGGAAAGCCGCGTGCGAGAACTCGCCAAATCCTTCCGTACCAAAAAAATTCCCTGCGATGCGATTTACCTCGACATCGATTATATGGATGGCTACCGCTGTTTCACCTGGAACAAAGACCACTTCCCCGATCCGAAGAAAATGATCGGTGACCTCAAAGAAGACGGTTTTCATACGGTAGTCATGATCGATCCGGGCATTAGGGTGGATGAGGAATACGACGTGTATGCCTCCGGTACTGAAGAGGACGTTTTCTGTCGCCGTTCCTCCGGAGAGGTGATGCAAGGTCCCGTCTGGCCGCAGGAATGTGTATGGCCAGACTTTACCGATCCTTACGTTCGCGATTGGTGGGGACCGTTATACCGCGAGCTTTATGTCGACCAGGGAGTTAGTGGGTTCTGGAATGACATGAACGAACCGGCCATGTTCAAGATCAACAGCCTAACCTTCCCGCACGATGTCATGCACGACTACGACGGAGAACCGACGAACCATAAGAAAGCTCATAACATTTACGGCATGCAAATGACCCGGGCCAGCTATGACGGCCTGAAGGCATTGCAGCCAGCCAAGCGGCCCTTCCTCCTTGGACGGGCAAGCTTCAGTGGCGGGCAGCGCTACGCTGCCCTTTGGACGGGAGACAACGTCGCCAGCTGGGAACACCTTCAGATCGCCAACCGGCAGTGCCTCCGGATGGCCATCAGTGGTTATAGTCTGGTGGGTACTGACATCGGAGGATTCGTCGACAACCCGACGCCAGAAATGATGACCCGCTGGCTGCAACTTGCCGTTTTCCACCCGGTTATGCGCACCCATAGTATGGGCAATAATGCTGACGGTGCCGCAGAAGCGGAAGCAGATGCCGTAAAAAAGGCAGAAGAAGAAAACAGACAAGACCAGGAGCCATGGGTTCATGGTAAGGAGGCCACAAAGCATAATCGCC
The DNA here is from genome assembly GCF_000373105.1 of Neolewinella persica DSM 23188. GTDB lineage: Bacteria > Bacteroidota > Bacteroidia > Chitinophagales > Saprospiraceae > Neolewinella > Neolewinella persica. Next base: position 13,056 of record NZ_KB890470.1, read on the forward strand.
GGGCCATCCAAATGAGGTACCAGCTCCTACCCTACCTCTACAGTAGTTTCCAAAAGCACCTGAAAACAGGAGTTCCTGTACTACGGAACCTGTTCTTTTACGACCAGACGGACGTAAACTGCCTGAAGTACGGCGACCAATTTCTATACGGAGAAGACCTGATGGTTTGTCCCGTTCTCAAAAAAGGGATTAAGACCATGCAGGTCTACCTGCCAAAAGGTACCTGGTACAATTTCTGGACGGGAGAATCACATTGGGGCAAACAAATTCTCAAGGCTAAAATTAAGGCGGATCGCATCCCGATCTTTGTCCGTGCCGGTGCCACCCTCCCTACGGTAGGAATCGTTCAGAATACGGCAGAAATGCAAAAATTGCGCCATATAGAACTCAGCGTCTTCTCGGCAGAAAGCGGAGAAAGTACTTTTTATTGGGACGCTGGTGAAGGCTACGGTCACCAAGCCGGTCAGTACACGGAAAGAACCTATGCGGTCAGTACTTCGGGTAAAAAAGTCCGCCTGAGGCAGACCATCAAGGGGGATTACAACGCTAATTTTCAGGATGCCCAGATCCGCTTCGTCGGTCTTTCACAACCGCCTACTAAATTTACGGTAGACGGTAAGAAAATGACCACCGGTATTTTCTATGCTAAACGGGCGGTAGTCATTACCGTTCCTTTCAACTTCGAAGAAGTGGTGATCGGTTGATTCACCATTATTGGTGGGTAATTATTGATTTACACTTTATCAAATCTAAAACGATTGCTGAGTGGTTATGAACAAGAATTTATAATTACCAATCAATACCCCTTTACATGTTTACCGGAATAATAGAAGCTGCAGGCACCATTACCAACCTTAAACACGAAGGAGACAACGTCCACTTTACGGTTCAATCGACCATCAGTAACGAGCTTAAGATTGATCAAAGCCTGGCCCACGACGGCGTCTGCCTCACGGTAGTAGCCCTGACGGAAGACACCCACACCGTCACCGCCATCCGGGAAACGATGGACCGAACCCGCCTCGGAGAGTGGAAAATCGGCGATCGGGTCAACCTCGAACGGGCAATGCAGGCCGGTGCCCGCCTGGACGGGCATATTGTACAGGGCCACGTTGACACCGTCGGTGAATGCCTTAATGTTGAGGAAGCTGGCGGAAGTTGGTATTTTACTTTTCGCTATAAGCTTAGCCCGGAAACCCTCTTGGTAGACAAAGGAAGTGTCTGCATCAACGGTGTCTCCCTCACAGTAGTGGAACCGGTTGATGATACTTTTAAAGTAGCCATCATTCCCTACACCTACGAGTTCACTAATTTCAATACTTTGGAGCCCGGAAAGAAGGTCAACCTGGAATTTGACATAATCGGGAAATACATCGCCCGACAGATGGCAGCTTATCGGTGAAGGTTTCGCTGCGCTCACGTTGCAGGTTCGCTGCGCGCTCACGTTGCAGGTTCGCTGCGCTCACACGTTGCA
>NZ_KB890471.1 GCF_000373105.1 Neolewinella persica DSM 23188
CTCGATACCGCTCTACAGACTTAGAATGGCCATCTCGATTTGCCTCACTTTAATGTGGGCTCAAAATTCGGGATGACTCATGTTGTGCGTTGGAGGCAATGGTCGAGGGCTTTTAGCCCGAGCCGGTCAAGGGAGCGCAGCGATTTTGCCCGGTGCCTGACTTAGTAGCTGTCGCGCTTACCCGCTCCGGAAGTCTTCGGCCCCGTTTGCACCCGGGCTGAAAGCCCTCGGCCGGTGCGGGTCCTTTGTGTTAGCGTAACATTTTTTCCCCAAATACAACAATTCCTCCCGCAAAAGCGTACATTTGCAGCGCACTCACGGGAGTGCACAAACCTGATAATGCCAAAACGGCATTATCAGGTTTCTTTTTACTTAAGCATCTTAGTCTACCATGTACGAACTTAACGAAGCATACGCCCAACATCTGGAAGCCATCGCGGAAGCCATTCAGGCCAGCCCTAATCTGGCCAGTTACCTCGAAGAAGAGGAGGATCAGTTTTATGATTTGCTGAAGCTCGAATTTGAACCACAAATCGAACAGGCTTATCAACAGATGATTGATTTCAGCCCACTGGAAATTGAATCTTTTGAGTTGAAATTACTGGACGAACGCTTTGAGGGCCTCTTTTTACCACGCGTACTGGGTTACTCGGTACTTCGTGGAGAGATTACAGAACACTACTATTATGCCCGGCAGAATAACCATTTTGGAACAATTCTGAAGGCTATTGCCCAGAACAGCAACTTCGACCAACTGAGTAACCGGATTGGCCAAAGCGTACAGTGTGGCTTCGCCCTGAGTAGCGACATTTTTGTTACCAGCCTGGTCAATAATATTTCAAGTAAGAGAGTACGTCAGTTCATGCAGGCACAGCGCAGCAGCGATGCGCGGACCATGGAAGGACGACGCAGGATCGAGCGGCGGTACCGCCGGCAGTTTAAAGGGCGTAACTACCACTACGCTCCATTCCCGGTTGAAGTTGGTGAACTTACTTCCCACACCACTGCCATGATTGATTTTCTGCTCTTCCGAGTCAGCGGATCGCTGAATAACGATGCACTGCTGCCTACGTTGCATGAAATGGTGACCCGCCCTGAATTTGCTGGCCGGGAGGAGATTTTGAAGCCAATGGCCATCTACGGCGCCTACTTCACCCCTTCAGATGAGAGCGAGCCTGAACTCATCGCCGCGATCAACCGTGAACGTAAGGAAAAGCCCGAGGCAACTGCGGATGCTATACTAAACTTCATCCTCAGCCTGAAGAATGACTCTGCGATTCCTTTCGGACCTGAGCAGGAACAAATGCTCGGTGCCATCATCGACCGTTCTATTGAAGATGACCTGACGGCCTACTTTAACCTGACGGACAAAATTCACGCCGACGGATTTGTTAGTCCTGATGTACAGGAAGCCATTCAGGAAGAACAGCCCAAGCATAGTGGCCTGAGCAACTTCAATGAGAACATCCGCCAGACTATTTTCGGGTACTTCGCAAAAGTCGCTGCCGGTCTTGGAACCACGGAGGAAGAATACATGCAGTGGTTTGAGATCACCGGAAAGCAGATTCCAGCCTACATTAAGGTATTTGGTAATGAGTCTTTCAACCAGCAGCTACGCTCGTTGGCTAAAAAGTACACAAAGGAGTTATTGAAGGTCTACACCAACAAGCGTGGTAAGGACTACCGTGACATCAAGAAAACCACTATGACTACCTGGATGGCATATGGCTTCATGACTGAAAAACAGTTGAAAGAATTCTTCAAGACACCACGTAAAAAGAAAGTCGAAGAATAGTACAACTTGTATAAACATGCAAGAAAACGGCCGGTTCCAAGAAATGGAACCGGCCGTTTCTTTGTTATATCCATAAAAGTTGGCTTATTGTCCCATCATGTACTCTTCACCAAGCTATCCCATCTAGATGTCCAGACTCGTAATTATTTCCAATCGCCTGCCAATCACGATAAATCGTTCGGCTGGTGAACTTCATTATCATCCCAGTGCCGGCGGGCTTGCAACTGGACTTAACTCGCTCGACGAGGATTACAATAAACTCTGGATCGGCTGGCCCGGCCAGGATATTGCCGATGAGTGGGAAAAAGAAAGCATCCGCAATGATCTTGCTCCACGGAAATTAGCACCGGTTTTCCTTACGGAACGGGAAATTGACCTTTACTACGAAGGGTTCAGCAATAAGACCATATGGCCTCATTTTCATTACTTTACTGAGTATACGGCCTACAATGATGACATGTGGTCCGCTTACCAGGAGGTAAATTATAAGTTTTTTCAGGAAACAGAAAAACACCTGCGTGACGGAGACATGGTCTGGGTACATGACTACCAACTTATGCTACTGCCCAAACTGATCCGGGAACGCTTCCCAAACATCAGCATCGGTTTTTTTCTCCATATCCCATTCCCTAGCTACGAGGTCTTCCGTATCCTCCCCTGGCGTAAAGAAATCCTTGATGGAATCCTTGGAGCCGACCAGATCGGTTTTCATACTTTCGGGTACATGCGGCACTTCTTGTCTGCCGCTTACCGGATCACGGGCTACGAGCATAAGTTCGGTCGGTTACACATTGATGAACGTGAAGTCAATGTCGATGTATTCCCCATGGGAATCAACTACGATAAATACGCAGACCCAGACGCAAATGCAGACACAGACCAGAGCAGCGGGGAAATCCGGAAACTCCACGCCAGTAGGAAGATCATCCTTAGCGTAGATCGCCTGGACTATACCAAAGGTATTCCTCACCGTGTCCGGGCATTCAAACGCTTCATACGAAATAACCCGGAGTACATCGGCAAGGTGAACCTAATCATGATCGTTGTACCGAGTCGGGCTAACGTTGACCAGTACCAAAGCCTGAAAACTGAAGTGGACGTCTTGGTCAGTCAGGTGAATTCAGAATACGGAACCTTTGACTGGATGCCGATCCACTACTATTACCGGTCCCTAAATTTCGCGGCACTGACCACCTTGTATCGAGAGGCGGATATTGCACTGATTACTCCACTCAGAGACGGTATGAATCTTGTCGCCAAAGAGTATGTAGCTGCCAAGGAGGATTCAAAACGTGGTGTGTTGATCCTGAGTGAGATGGCGGGTGCGGTCTACGAACTCAATGACGGTGCAATTACCGTCAATCCCCAAAGCCATCAGGAAATTGAGGAAGCATTGCTGGAAGCCCTGGAAATGTCGGGAGAAGAACAGCAACTTCGTCTGGAGCTCATGCAAGTAAAACTCAAACGATACGACGTAAAGCATTGGGCAGCTACCTTCATTAAAGAACAAAAGAAACTTAAAGACAAAAACCGCATGACCAATACTACGCACCTTGGCGGAGATGCCCTGGACGAAGTTCTCAAGAAATATCAGGAAGCAGAAGAACGCTTGCTTTTCATCGACTATGATGGAACATTAATGAATTTCCACGAAGACCCTCAGGCAGTTAACCCTGATGAGGGGACCCTGGCGATCCTTACCGGCTTAGCAGACGATAAGCGCAACAACGTAGTGATCAACAGTGGACGGGACCGGGGAACTCTGGAGAAATGGCTGGGGCATCTCGACGTCGAAATGGCCGCTGAACATGGTGTATGGATGAAGGAAAACGGCGAGTGGCATCTAAATCCAAACGTTGTGGATGGTTGGATGCCTAAAGTCATGGAATTACTGGAAAACCTGGTGGCCAGAACGCCGGGGTCGTTCATCGAAACTAAAGACTACAGCCTCGCCTGGCACTACCGGAGCATTGACCGTGACCTCGGGCAGAAACGTGTCCGTGAATTCCGGGACATGCTTACCTATTTAATCCAAAACCAGGACCTCCAGGTATTGGAAGGAAACAAAGTGGTGGAAATCAAAAACGCCGGCGTCAATAAAGGAAAGGCAACCAGCCATTGGGTTGGTAAGAAAAATTGGGGCTTTGTCCTGGGTATTGGCGACGATGCAACCGATGAAGATATTTTCGCTGCGCTTCCGGAAAGCGGTGTCAGCATCAAGGTCGGTGCCGACCGCACCGCAGCCAAGTACAATCTTTCTGGTGTAGGTGAGGTTCGGAAGATGTTCAAGACTTTGTTGGGAAAAAAGTAACCCTGGGATATTCGAACACATTAGAATGTACGAAGGCTAAAAAGACAAAGATGGTCTAGTAGTCTAGTGGACTATTGGTCTGTTGCCCTGCCAATAGTCCACTAGACCAACTTAGTTATGCCCCCGGCAAGCGCAATGCTCCCCCGCAGCCCCAAAGCTTTGCTGGTAAGCCGGCCAGTTGTTGCCGCTACCCGCTTGCTCAAACCAGAGCTTGCCTCGCTTCTGTTGCCGAGTCCCAACTTCGTTCAACGTCTTGGCGTCGTATATCCGGCCGTTGATTACGGTATGCGTGATTTTTTCCGAGTCGCGCAGGTCTAGCAGCGGATTACCATCAATGATGATCAAATCAGCAAGTTTCCCTTCTTTCAGGGAGCCTATTTGGTGGTCCATGCCTAAATATTTTGCACCGTTAATGGTCGCCGCCTTCAGGGCATCATGGTTGCTGATGCCGCCCTGGCCGATCATCCACAGTTCCCAGTGGGCACCGAGGCCCTGCAGCTGTCCGTGGCTGCCGAGATTGATCCCAACGCCAAGATCGTTTAGCTTGGAAAGTGAACGGCTGGTAAGCTGATAGCCATTGTCGTACTCCTCATCGGGAATCATCGTGCGGTGGCGGGAGCGACTATCAACGATGCCACGTGGGGTGAAGGTCAACAAACGCTCCTGCTCCCATACCTTTGTATTCTGGTACCAGAAGTATTCTCCGTTCACGCCGCCGTAATTTACGATCAGGGTAGGGGTATTATGCGCATCAGTTGATTGCCAGAACTGCTGGACGTCCCGATGGAGCGGGGCGACGGGGATATTATGTTCCACACCAGTGTGTCCGTCGGTAAGCATGGTCATATTATGATGAAAAGTGCTGCCGCCTTCAGGTACTACAATAATGCCGAGTTCGCGTGCTGCCTGGATTACTTGCTGGCGTTGCTCCCGCCGGGGCTGGTTGTAGCTCTTTACACTGAAGGCACCATACGCTTTGGTACGTCGGATGGCTGACCGAGCATCCTCCAGGCTGTTGATCGGCGCTTTAAAATCACCTTCGGCACCGTAGAGGATGGTACCAGTGGAGAAAAGGCGTGGGCCAAGCATCTTGCCAGCTTTGATCATCTCTGAGTGACTGAAAATCATCTCTGAGTTCGAACTCGGATCGTGGGCCGTTGTAACCCCGTAGGCAAGGTTGGCCTGGTAATACCAGTTGCGCTGGGGGCTGAGACCATAACGGAAATCTCCCAGATGACCGTGTACATCGACAATGCCGGGCATGATGGTCTTACCCTTGCAATCAATGCTTTTTACGCCTGCCGGCACCCGCGTCCGCGCCCCCATTTTCTCGATCTTATTGCCGTTGATAATGATGGTGCCGTTCTCGATCACCTCGTTGCCTTCCATAGTAATAATGCGGGCATTGGTTAGGGCAATGCGACCTTCCGGGGTGTCTGCGATGACCTCAAGTTTGATGGTTATCCCCGTCGTATCCATGGGGGGCACGCTGTCAACGGCGCCTTCAAGGAAGAGAAAACGCTCGGTGAGCTCGTCACTGAACAGCTGGTTGCCGAGCGTCCAGTTTAATCGTTTGCTATCGGCTGACCAGTGTAAGTTGATGCCGGCGTCCTTTGCAACCTGGGCCACGGGTAGGTTCTTTCCAGCAGCGGCCAGCGTGACTTTATTGCCGGTCATCGCAAAGGGGGCCACGAACACCTTATGTAGCTCCGACCAGGCCACCCACTTGTTGTCAGGACTTATAGAAAAGCGCTGGGCATGCTTAGCGTTGAGGTGGGTGCGTTCGTCGCCCCCGGCGACTTTAACGCTGCAGTATTCCTTACTGAGTGCGCCGAAAAGGAAGCCGCCTTTCTGAAAGAAAACGCGGTCGCCCCGTTGATTGAATACGGGATATTCACCGCTTTCACTGATGCGGGTTTCTTCGCCGCTGGCAGCAGGAATGGTGTACACGCCAGGTTCCTGGCAATAGGCAAATCCCTGATGGTTGTTGCCGCTTTCGCGGAAATAGGTGATGGTTTTTCCGTCGGGAGAGAAGCTCGGGGTGCGAAAAATGCCGGGTGTTTTACTCACTTTTTGGGCGGGGCCGCCGGATGCAGAGATGGTTTTAAGGCAACCCAGTTCATCATCGCTCCAGGTGACGTAGGCGATGGTTTTTCCGTCCGCCGAGAAGCTCGGCTCGAACTCAAAATTGTCTTCGTCGGTAAGCCGTGTCGGCTTTCCGTCCGGAAGGTTCATTGTATACAGCTGGCCCAGGGCGCTGAATGCCAGCATTTTCCCGTTGGGCGAAGTCACTGCGTGGCGGATCACCTTCGCGTCGAAGCTGTCGTCAAATGCGTTGTTCTTGAAGCGGACTGTTTCGGATACTTTGGTCTCTACGTCTACGCTGAAGGGTATTTCTTTAGCCTCGTTCTCTTTACCGTTGGCGGGCATCATGGTCGGTACGCGCCATAGCTTACCTCCGCCCCAAACGACGATTTCCTGATCATCGGCCGTCCAGTCGTAACCAGTATAGGGCCCGAATATGGCCCAGGCCTCCTGCTGGTCCTTACTCAGGCCAGAGAAGATGGGGTAAGTACGGCCACTCTCCAGTTCCATCACGTGCAGCACGGTTTTGGTGCGTACACGACGAACGAAGGCCAATTTCTTCCCGTCGTGGCTAATTTGTGGTCGGCAGGCTCCGCCCGGACCACTGACAACGGTTTTGATGTCGCCCGTCTCCCGGTCCAGCCGTTTGATCACATAGATCTGTGAGTTAGGGTCTTTGTTATACTGGAAAGACCCACCGGGGTACATGTCTTCACTATAGTATACGTACCGACCATCGGGGGATACGCTCGGTTCGTTGACGTCCTGCTGATCGTTCTTCCGCTTTGTCAGTTGGATACCCGCCCCACCACTGATGTGGTAAAGCCACATTTCACCCGCGCCAAGGGAGCGGCCCGAGGTGAAGTGCTTCCGGGCGACGAAATACTGACCGTCGGGTGTCCAGGTTGCGTTATTGAGTAAGCGGAAGGATTCCTTGGTGACCTGCCGGGTACTGTCTGTCGCCAGGTTCCTTACCCAGATGTTGTCGCCACCACCGGCGTCGCTGGTGAACAGCAGGTGCTTGCCGTCGGGGCTGAAACGGGGTTGTACCTCCCAGGGAATACCGGTGCGTAAGGGCTTCGCCTTACCGCCTTCAATGGGCAAGGTGTAAATATCTCCAAGCATGTCGAAGGCGATGGTTTTTCCGTCGGGGCTGAGGTCGAGGCTCATCCAGGTACCTTCGGTGGTGGTGAAGCTGGTGGTTTTCCAGTTCCATTCGCCGGTGGGGGCGGAGACGTCCCACTTGTCCTGGGCAGCGATGAAAAGTGGTAATAGAAGGCAGATGGAGGCTAGGACTTGGCGCACGATGATTTTTTTGGTTGGGGTCAAGGTAGCCCGCCTTTTTCATATGCCGAAAATGAAGGTCTACTTAAGTTGGCCAATGGCATGAAACAACTCCTTAAAACAGGCATCCTGGTCCCCATTCGGGTCCTTGTTCTCAGCTTCGCCGTAGTAGACGTCCAGGAAATGGCTGGTGCCGGACCAGACGGTTTGCATCATTCCTTGGAAACGATCCTTTGTAGTTGGTGTAGCTCCAGCGCGGAATTTGAGCATCAGGTCCAGTTCCGCGAGCCCAACGTCGCTTTTTCGCCAGGGGCAGGTAATGACCCTGAAACCGTTGAGCGCGAAGAGTGCTGCAGTGGGATCGGCCCGATCGTAGTGCCAGTCGTTGATCACCACGTCTTTGGGGATCAGGTGTAATGCGCGGGCGGTGTTGTTCATACTTGCCTCCCATTCTCCGATACCGGTGGTTTTACCGTCGATGAGGCGGTCTCCCCAGATCCACAGCTCCTTGCCGGAGGCGGCGAGGTGGTTCCGGATGCGTGTGACCTCTCCGGCGAAGAGTTCGGCGGGGTCTCTGCCGCCGCAGCGCGGGCATTTGTCTTCGGCCAGGTAGAAGACCTCGTCCATCCCGGCGTGAAAAGCGTCGGCTTCGAAGACTTCCGTAATTTCGTCCACCAGGTCGAAGACGACGTCGTGTACGCCCGGGTGCAGCGGGCAATAGCTCTTGCAGTAGAGGCCGTCTTCGTTGGGCCATTCGTATTTTCCGGTGGGGAGGTCCACCCAGGGCGTTTCGTCGAATTCCGGGTAGACGGTCAGCAGTTTACCCAGTTTGCCATGCCACGACTGATGGCCGAGTAGGTTCACCATCGGCACGATCCGGATGCCGTGCTTCCGGGCAGCCGCTACGATTTTCTTGACCTGTTCTTTCGTCAGCCCATCAGGATTAGCCAGCTCTGGCCGGCTTTGGTAACGGTAGCTCGTGCCTATTCGCAGCACGAGGAGATTGACGTTGAGCCGGCTGCATTCCTCATCTATGAATTTTACGAAACGGTCCAGGTCTTCGGTGGAAGGGGCACCAAGGCAGAGTCCTCGGACGGGGAGGATGGTGTCCAGGGGGCTGGGGTAGGGCGGTTGGGCTTTTAGACTGGTGGTTAATAGTGTGAAGATTAGGGGGAGGAGGAGTTTCATGGCATTGACTTTATCAGCAATCATAATTTATTTCAACCCAATATCCATCGGGGTCTTGAAGGTAGATTTGTTTAATTCCGTCGGCTCTAATATAATCTTTGTTAGGTGTATCCAACCAATCAGTGTAGGGAATAGCTAATGCTGTTATCAACAATAGGAAAGCATCAAAATCAGGTGTGGAGAAAGCAAAATGAACTGCCTTGTTGGTTTTTATTTCAAAATTTGGACGAGGTATCAGGTGAAGCTGTCTTCCTTCACCAATCGATAGCCATCTGGTTTTAGAATCAGAAGCAGTATTCTTAATCTCTTTGAAGTCAAATACCTTTTGATAGAACGCAGTAGATTGGTCGACATCTTTTACGGAAAGTGCAATATGGTTAAAGGAGAAAGTTGGCATTTACTTAGGATTGTTAAAGGCTGTGTTGTTAAAAATAGTAGTTTAAGCTTAATGGGCGAAAAGTTGAAATGAATGATATCGGAAGTCATTATGAAAAACCTTACCCCAAAGCCCAAGTTTCAGGCCCTGCTAAAACTAGTTCACAGCATTCTGTGTGGCCGCTCAAAAATAACAGACATGCTGGCGTAATTTATTATCGCCCAACGCCCGCGCGCCGCCCGCCGACTTAGTGTCTTTGCTGGTAAAATGATCCCGATGCCCCCAGCGGTCCGGTTTTTGCATCTTCACACAAATCTGCGGGGGCAGTGAAGGTGACTGTTGTTAGCGCGAATACTTCCAACCTATGGTAAGGAGGCCACTGCTTTACCAGGGCCACCGGAAGGAGGAGTGTGCCACTAAGTTCGCCGTAAAGGGCAGGGCTACCAACTAAAAGGGCTGAAACGGGCTGGGACTGTGACGAACCCGTTGGGCTGGTGATGTCGCAAAATCTCCACGTGATGTCCGTGTAGCGGCTGGCCCGGGTAAGTTGAATCAGCAGGACTGCTTTTATGTGTCAGCTTTTCCTTAGGGCGCGGCCGCGGGTGCAATGAAAAGGTAAAAGCAAGGAGAGATTATGCCCCACTTTGTTTTAGGACTACGCCCCGAAGTTACGGGCAATCGCATTAGCATTAAACCAGTGACAAACGCACCAACTACCCCTTCTCCGGCGCCACCAAAAACGCCCACGGCCGCAACGCAATCTCCCAAACCAACTGCCCCAGTAATTTAAAGGTATTCACGAAGGTGATTCCCCGCGACTTCAGCGCCAGGTACATCGTGATCCCGAAACTAACGGCAAAGTTGACCAGGCCAATCAGCAGAATGCTGAGGGTGGCCAGCAGGATGGTCATGGTGCTCATTTCTACGGTCTGGAAGGCAAAGCCAAAATTGGCCGAGCTGAAAGCGATGTGCCGGATGTCGATGGGGAGCCCGGTAATGAAACCGATCCAACCGGCCATTCCGAGGAAGAACCCCAGGCTGACGTTGCCACTGAGTGCACCAATATTTTTGCAAAGGTACTTGGCCAATTTCTCCCGGTGTTTCTCCGATAGAAAGGACTTCAGGAAAGGGTGACGTACCAGCCGTGGGTGCAGCCGACTAGCCACCACTTTATTGTCGAAATAGCCGGAAATAAGCCCCGAAAGCGCCAGGAAAACCCCTGCGATGGCAGCAAACCCAATGGCTCCGCCAGCGATGGGCCAGAGACTGTTCAATAGGTATTCTCCCTTGTAAGAGGAAATGAAGGGACTTTTGGTATAGGCAGAAATAGCCCGGTTGATCAGCATTGCCAGGGGGAAGGCAATGGAGAGGTTACCTACGAAGGAAATGAACTGGCTACGGCTTGCTTTCTTGATCAAATTGACGATTTCATGAAGGCTTGATAGCTTGAGATTGTTGTTCTGATCAATGTTTTTGATGATCGTGGAGGCTACCATCGCCGGTTGCTTCGTGGCAATGATGCCTCCAAAAGTCTTGACGAGTACAAAGCACGTAGCATAGTTGACGCTGAAGAGCACGGCTTCGGGCAACTCTGCCAGCTGGAGACCGTCGAAATAAATCTTCGCGGCAGCGAAGCAGGCAATCAGTAAACCGCCCAGCATGCTTGCCCTGAGAATACCGAAGTATTCTGACCGGTTCTCCGCGATATACTTCTCTCCGGAACGCGCGGTATGCTCTACAATTTCCAGGGAGAGGAGATCCAGCTGTCGATTGATGAACTGGCGAACACTAAAACGGGAAGCCTCACTGCGCAGACAGTTGTACACAACTTTTAGCCAATGCTCCGTATGGGTCGGAGTTTGCCTAAGCTGGAGCAGGTCTTTAAGAATGGCCAGTTTCGACAGGCTCCGGCTCGTTTGGTAGGTGAGGCGCAGGCTGGTGCCGATTTCGTTTTTACGCAGCCGGAGGTTGGTGATGGTAAAGTATATCTCCTCAAGCGCAGTTGCTGCTGCGGAAAGATTCTCGGTGGTAAGGTCGTTGCTGAGGGCAGATTGCAGGTCAAAGAAGGGCGACGTATCCATGCCCAGCTGACGGTACAGGTGAGTAGTGCCGTGATCCATGCCAAAGGAACTAATCTTTACACCGAGGGCCCTGATGGCTGTGTCGAGTTCTGAGAATAGGTGATCGGTGTGCAGCTGCGGGCCGTTGGCCCCGAAGAGCCTTTGGTGAGCGTCTCTTGGTAGTTGACTTATCCAGCGCAAATCATAAGGCAATTTCATCACGGTGCCAACGAAATGCTGGATATCGGTTTCCTCCGGGATCCGGGGAATTACTTTATGCTTTAACCTGCCCCAGACGCCACTGGCAAATCCGGCTTCATCGAGCAGCGAATACTGGGCAAAAAAGGAAAAGAAATTGTAGTTATTAGTAACGTCTTGTATTTTGTCTTTCAGGCCCTTTTGGTGCGTAGGGTCTTCCCGTAAAAAATGTTCCAGATCGGTAAAAGCCCGCTTAACATCACCCCGTTGTTGATATTCCTTACGAAAATAATCGAAGAGGTCCCGCCAAGCATCAATATCCTCCGTCGGAGCATTAACAATTTGGTCTACAATTGAGTGTAACAGTTGCATTAAACTTATTAGTTTGCTAAACGGCAAAAGTGTTGATGCGGGAATTCAAATAACCGCAATTCCCGGCTAAGGTACGGATGCCAGCAACATTGAAATAGGCTGCCTTTTTTATCCCGATGGCTCACCTTTCCGCTTTACCTCCCGATAAGGAAGTTAAGCCAGTGCCAGACTTGATAAGGAAGTTTTCGTTAATAAAAAAAGCCCCGCCACTCCATCTTCAGGAGCAGCGGGGCTTCGTTTTGGTTACCCAGCCTTTAGCTGGCAACTCCAGCCTAAAGGCTGAGTAACCGGTGCTTACTTAACCACCACCATCTTCTTAGAAGCGGTGAACTCACCCGCCGTCAGCGTGTAAGTCAGTACGCCGGAAGCCTTGATGTTGGTCAGTTCCA
>NZ_KB890472.1 GCF_000373105.1 Neolewinella persica DSM 23188
AAAGCAGCTTTTTAAGTTCGTTTTTGTTGCTTAGCTTCCTAAGCGGCTGCAAAATTACAGCGCTTAAAGTTACTGTGCAAGTGTTAAGCGAAATACTTTGAAAGTTTATTTNCAAAGCCCTTTTCTACTCAACCCCACTCGTTAGCGGGCCGCAAAGATACACTCCTAAGTTTCAATCCTGCAAGGCTTTCGGAAAGTATTTTAGACTTTCTTTCTATCCTCCTTTAGTGCAGTATTTTCAACCAGAATGCATGAGACGTTTCTCGCTTGCGGGATGCAAAGATACGTCCATCCACACCACCCGTGCAAGCGAAATCTTCACTTCGATTCATCTTTTTTAAGACTACCGAAGGATGTAGGCAAATGCCGCTGATTAAACACAAAAAACACGGTACAAAATGCTTTTCGCAGAACGAAAGTCGGAAGCTTAGTGTAAAAAATATACTTAGTATGAGAGCAGCGGCCATTCTACTGGGTTTTCACGGCAATACTGCGCTAAGCGACGGGTGCTGAACCGCAGCTATAGAAGCGCTTAACGGAGACAATACCCGTTTTGTAATCGAAAGAGGCTTCCAGGCTTGACAATAAGGACCAACTGCGAAGACCGTGCTGCTTTGCCCTGCTTCTTTGTGCTGTTCCTTGCACCTGCGATCTCGCCCCCTTATTAGTCTGGTAGTGGGTAGTCTAGTAGTCTGGTAGTGCTACCACAGGAGGATGTTCGCTTAGCTCGTAGAGGTTATTCTCAACTGCTTGTTCGCAGCGTCTTATAAAGCTCTCCGATAAACCGCCGGGCAAATAGACTGACTTTGGTGGTACTCATGAATTTCAGCTCCTGTCCAAAAGAGGTTTCTCCATTCAGGAAGGCCAGTACCCGCGCTGGCGGATTGGCGGCAAACATGTCGACAAAGAGCTCATCGCCGGGCAGCTCCCCGTTTTGCAGGATGCGCAGAAGGGTGGCGTCGTAGAGCAAATGCTTGCGCGGCCAGGGTGCCAGGTTATCGAGGTTGGGAAACTGATCCGCCAGATCGGTCAACTGCCGCTGCAGGGCATAAAAAGTATAGCCAGTGGAGGGCCGCGTAGCACCGCCGCGCATACCTATATATATAAGGTTACGATCGCGCAGTGGAAATGGGTAGGTGGTCATCGGAATGTTACCGTCTTCGGCGTGGGTGACCTCATAGCCGCCCTTTGTCCAATGGTCATATATATAGGTCTCGATGAGCCGGTCATATTCGGCCGTTTCAAGGTGATTGTTGCTGAAGATCGCGATCTCGATCAGCGCGCTGCGTTTGCTGAACGGCATGACATAGAAAAAACGCGGCTCTCCGTGCTGTGGTGTACGGAAATCCATCAGTGCGGCACGACCAGGGTCAAAAGTATCTTCCTTCGTTTCGATGAACCAGCCCCGGAAGTGTTGATCCAGATAGGGAGCACTTATTTGGCGCGGCCGCAGGTGCAGGGGAAGGGACGAAAATGCCAGGTCCGCCTCCATTTCCTCTCCGTTTACTTTGAAGCGAACGGTATTTCCCTCTGCCCTTACTTCTTCTGCCCGCGCGTCAAGTCGCTCTAAACCCTCAATTTGGTCAATAACCTTATTGACGTGGGCGTAAAACTCCGTACTCCGGATAAGCTTGTATATATAAGGACTGATGTCGCAGTCGAGATTCCGCGTCCCGTCGTGTACCGTAACCAGTGGCCACTGGTGATGCACCAGTTCTTCAAACGGCCCCGGCTCCGCTTCCCAGAAGGACCAACTGCGGTCGTGTGCCGTCTTCTTTCCTTCGGGATCGACCAGTACCACACGCTTACCCACCAGCTTACCGGCCCGCTCCAGGTGGTAGAGGGTGCTGAGGCCGGCAAGGCCTCCGCCGAGGATGGCGATGTCATAGTGGTCAGGTTGTCGGAGCGTCAAGTTGTCGAGTTGTCGGGGTTTCGGGGTGTCAAGTTATCAAGTTGTCGGGGTATCCCGCTAAAGCATGAAGTTAAGCACCAGGAAGAAAAATAGTTGTGCGAAGAGGTAGACCAGGAGCACCGGGCTTCGGAAACGGATTTTCAACAAGTGGAGCGGCAGGGAAATCAGAAAGGCGATGACGGCCCAGGCGAGGTAGTTTTGAAGTGGGATCTCTCCTCCACCCCATTGCCAATAATCGAGTGAGATGGCTACGGGTTCTATGGCTACGTCGTAGAGCGCGGTCAGTATTGCGGCTAGCGCCGCCGTCAGGATATGCGATATGCGATAATTGATAGGTAATTGGCGATTGGTGGAAGAAGGCGCAGCGTTCTTAAGAGCCGGAGGGGTTGGAGAGGGGGTTAAGCGGCAGGCCAGTTCATTACAAGCCAGCGTCAGTACACACCAGTTCAGGGCAATGACGAAGGGGACGCCCAGCCACTGGAACCACATGGTTGGTCCGTAGGCGTACTCCCCAAAAATAGCACCGGTGGCAACGCCCGCCGCCTCCATCGCAAAGGTGAACCAGTAAGCAAGGAGTAGCCACCAGAATAGCCGCTGGTCTTCGTTCCGTCGGTAGATGGCGTAAAGCACCAGGCCGTTGAGGACGAAGAGCAGACCGTCGGTCGTCAGTTTGGTAACGGGCAGTACTGCCGGCAGGCAGTGGGCGAGGGTTCCGCTGGTGAAGGCGAAGATTAGGAAGTAGGAGAGGTAGCGATCAAAGTTATTTACCGCTTGAAAACGATCCCGCACGGGTGATGATTGGTCCATGTTATCATAAGACAACGGACTGGCGTTTTGGTTTTGCTTTTACATTTTGGGAGTGGACTGGGCCCTCCCTGCATAAAGCAGCCCTCCGGGCCTGGGCTTTAACGAAAACGAGAGGGTTCCCTTGATCCTGGGGCGAGTGGGCTGTGCCCCGAGAATTCTCGGGGCACAGCCCACTCGCCCTTAAGGTGCACAGCAAGCGAAGATTAAAACCTTCCAGCAACTCAAGTACCTCCACTGTCTCCTCCCCTACACTTCCCCCAAATCCTTACCTTCCCGTACAACTTGCCGGCATCACTGCTCCTTCTTTAGGCAAACCACCATCGCCATGAAATACATACTGTTGTTAGCCGCCCTACTCCTCACCGGCTCCGCCTTTGCGCAGCAAAGGACCGATGCCAGCAATCAACCCATCGAACTGGGCAAAGTCTCCTGGCTACGCGACTACGATCAGGCCATGGCCGAAAGTAAGCGTTCCAACAAGCCGGTGCTGATCCTTTTCCAGGAAGTGCCGGGCTGCGCCACCTGCCAGAAATATGGGACCACTACCCTCAGCCACCCGCTGATGGTGGAGGGGATCGAAAATGAGTTCGTGCCGCTGGCCATTTTCAATAATAAAGGCGGAGCTGACCGGAAAGTGCTGGAAAAATACGGGGAGCCTACCTGGAATAACCCCGTTGTCCGCATCGTAGGCGCCAACGGTAAGGATTTGGTGGACCGCGTGGCCGGCAACTACTCCCCGCAGGGCCTCTACCGGGCCATGGCC
Source organism: Neolewinella persica DSM 23188 (assembly GCF_000373105.1). Classification (GTDB taxonomy): domain Bacteria; phylum Bacteroidota; class Bacteroidia; order Chitinophagales; family Saprospiraceae; genus Neolewinella; species Neolewinella persica. The sequence continues at coordinate 3,483 of NZ_KB890472.1, forward strand.
CAAGGCCTGATCGAAAGCAAGATTACCATCCCCGGCTACCTGGAGGTCCTTGGCCTGGAACTGACCGTCGCCGCTGAACCCACGAAAGAAGCCTATTTTCAGATGTACTGCTTCTGGAGTGGCGAACACCACCTTGGTCGCCACGACGGGGTGCTGATGACCGAGCCTGGTTTCCTGAACGGCCACGAAGTCGTGAAGGTGAAGTACGATCCAGCCAAAACCAATGCCCGCGAGCTGGCCGATTACGCCGCCGACAAAGACATCAAGGCCGTGAAAGCTGGCGCTGGCTACCGGCTTGCGGCCAAAGACCATTATTACCAGCTGCAGCAGACGGACTTTGTTTACCTACCGCTCACCGAGGTGCAAAAGACCAAGATGAATTCGGCCTATGGGCGGGGGGAAGATTTGTTGCGGTATTTGAGTCCGCGGCAGGTGGCTTATTATCAGATTGTCCAGAAGAATAAGACTGGTAAGGAGAAGTTGTCTGCGGGAGATTTTGTTGAGGGGTGGGGGTTGATGGTGGGGGAGTAGCTAATAGGGGGTTACTGCTACTAAATAATGGCAGGCCGGATTGGGAAGCGTACATCCTTATTATAACTTTGTACTGATCTTGCACCTCTTAAATTAGGATACTATGCCCATTTCATCAAGGCGGATAAACCGTAGTTTACTAAATATTCTTAGTCTAATTGTGCTTCTGGTGTCGACTATATCAGCTATGGCACAAGTAGAAATAAAGGACTTCGAACCATTCAAGTTCCACCTAGAGGAAACCTTAGCGCCCGTTAATGCAACTGAACTTGAGGAGGAAATCGTAAAGGTGATCGAGCTACAGGAAGGAGTAAGTGCAGCGGATATAAGGGAGATGAACTACTGGAACGCTTCCTATCCCTCCTATCGCTGGCATCAGATCATGATGGAAATAAGCCGCGCTCACAAGGGCCACAAGAATGGAGGCCGGGTTGTCATTTTACACCTTGCGATCTATGATGCGCTTGCCGAAGTATGGAAAAACAAGCAACGACATCAAATGGCGGCCCCGTTCCGGCAAAATGCTAACATTCGGAAATTAGGCCGCGAAAGGGACTATTCCTCCTTTATCTGTGAATGGAGTGCTGCAGCAAGTGCCGCCCATCAGGTAATTGGATATTATTTCCCCGATCGAAGACCCTATCTGGATAGCCTCTTGGCGCAGTTTAAAGATGCACGTCTTAGAACAGGACTTCAATTTCCGTCAGATATAGAACGGGGAGCTGTAATTGGTGAACAAATCGCGAATGAATATATCGAGTACGCTAAAACGGATCGAACGGAACGCATCTGGGAAGGGCAAGTACCCAGCTTAGATAGCCTTTGGACGGGCACTCCAAGCAAGTGGGACCCCATGAAACGCCAATGGCGGCCCCTTACTTTGTTGAGCCCGGATCAATTCAGACCGGCCCCACCACCTTCCGATTGGACAGCGGACATGGAAGAACTACGCAGGTTCAACGCGGCAAACAAAACCAGTGAAATTGCCTGGAAATGGAAAAGTGCTCCCGTTTGGGATAATCTGCTGGAACGGAAAATTCTGGCGTACGATCTAGGGCCGTTTGAAGCTGCCTTTGCTACTGCTCTGTTTCACACTGCCAGGTTCGACGGCATTGTTGCGGCGTGGGATGGTAAATATCATTATTGGGGTATTCGTCCCTTTCAGTATGATCCGACTTTCCAACCCATCCTAGTAAAGACCCCTAATTTTCCGGGGTACCCCGCCGGGCATACAACTGTAGCGGGCTCACTTGCTACCGCGCTGTCTTTCCTGTTTCCACAGGATGAACAGTTCTTTCACAAAACCGCTAAAGAATGTTCCGAATCTCGCTTTGAAGGAGGCGTCCACTTTCGTACTGACAATGAAGTAGGGTTAGTAGTAGGAAGTCGAGTAGGTGAACAGGTTATCAAGGCGTTTTTGGAAAAGGTGACTCAAAATAAGCGTCCCTAAAAAGCTAGCTTTTCGGTCTGTAACAAATTGGAAATAAGAATTTTGCTTTAGTAGAGGGTCCCGGCTTAGAATCATCGTACAGTTGCAAATCCTGTATGCTTCCATGCCCCTCAGCGCAAAATTCAGCTTAAAAGCGGAAAAGCGGCCCTTCAGCAACTCAAGCAGCCTTGATACGCCCAAAATGGACACACTCCCTAAAATTATATTCTTAACAGCAAGTCAATCCTGCGGATTGAGGGACTATCCACAAAAGGCCAAAAGAACAATAAGCTACTAATAAATAATTATTTGTACAGAATGTTAGTAGTTTCGTCATGTGTGATTTTAGCGTTTTTTTTGAAAAAAGTATCCTCTGTTGGAATAATCAGGTTCTTTTAAGTTCCATTTCTGTTCACATGCCAAACAGGAGCCGCTATTGCTTATGTTTGTTATTGGCAAAGGATCGATAATCATTTGCTTTGCTTTTTCGTGAAAATGCGTACTTATTTTCAAACAATGATGGTAAAACGCAATTTTGAGTCTAACAGCTTGCATCTAACCTCGATCTTGAGAGTGCGACCATCGCGAACTAATCCTAATCAAATGAGATTAATACCCCTTTTATTAATTCTGACATTTTTTTCCTTTAATCCTGCTGCGATTAGTCAAACGTTAAGTGATGATTACAGCTCTCCCAATAAACTCCGGGTGTTTATCGATGGCTGTGAAGGGAGAGATGGAGGTTGTGATATGGATTTTATCAGAACGGAAATTACGGCCGTTGACTTCTACAGGGATAATGAAGAAGCTGATGTCTTTCTGCTTATTAACGATAATAGGTCTGGTGGAGGTGGACGACAATATCAACTGATTTTTATTGGGCAGCAAAACATTCATGCGGGAAGAGCAGACACCCTATACGTAAATAACAACCAGACGGACACCGACTTTGAAGTGCGGAAAAAACTTACCAGGTTCATCAAATTAGGTTTAGCTTCGTTTGTTGCGAAGACCCAGGCAGGAGAAGTGATTGATATCAACATGAAGACTGACCTTAGCCTTCTGGGAGATACTACACAGGAAAGTGTTGATCCCTGGAATTACTGGGTTTTTAATGTTGGTAGTGATGCGAATATTGAATTAGAGGAATTTAGCAGGCAAATTGATTTGGGTGGAGACATCAATATTAACCGTATCACGGATAAGTTGAAAGTTTCCGTATCCGGGAGCATAAATGAAAGGCTGAGAACAACGATTCAAAACGAACCAAGAGTTGATGCAAATGGCGACCCCGTTCTTGATGCTAACGGCAACCAGATCATCGATAAAATTGAAAACAATTTTGATGTATCAGAATTTGGATTCGGTCACCAGCTAATAAAGTCCATATCACCCCGTTGGTCTTATGGATATGATTTGGCAGGTCTTCAGAACACTCGCCTTAATTACACGTTTCAAGTTAGCTGCAGACCAGCTATAGAGTACAATTTTTTTCCGGAATCAGAGCAGAATACCAGGTTTCTGAGAGTGAACTATGGGATTGAAGTCAGGAACAATAATTATGTCGAGGAAACGATTTACGGCGCAGCTGAAGAAACTAGGCTCCTCCATAGTCTGAGAGCCAGTCTGGGACTAAATCAACGATGGGGCACCCTGGAATTTGGATATCGTCTGAGAAATTATCTAGATGATTTTAACTTTTGGACCACAGGTTTGAATGTTCGTGCAGATGTCCGTGTAACCGGGAATTTTTCTTTTTTTGTAAGGGCAGAAGGCAACTACGTAAAGGACCAGATTTACCTGGCATCAGGAGGTTTCACCGAACAGGATATTTTGAGCGGGAGAGTAACCCTACCCTCAGCTTATACTATCGATACCAGATTTGGGTTTAATTTCCGGTTTGGTTCTAATCTCAATAACTTCGTGAATCAACGATTTTTCGGACGGGCCAATTTTGTTGGGAATGATTAATATATCATTCTGGTCATTACAGGAATAAGCTAACAGGAATGCCATATGAATTATGATTTGAAAATATTCCTTTCGAATTGAAGATTAGTTTGCAATGCAGTGGCTTTTACCCGCTCAATAAGGTTATCTTTCTACAAAATCATGGTTGCGGCTAATGGGAAACGTACAGGAGCATGGACGTCATAGCCTTTGTTCTGCCTCGTTTTCTTTTTATAAATTTTTGAGCATAAATTCTTTATACATTTGTATCGGCATCATACCTATTTCCATTCTTCGCTTATCCAAATTATCCAAATCCTCAGTATCGGCTAATTCAACAATTTTATTAATTGGGTCAACATTGGCAAATTGAGTCCCATACAATTGTTTTTCTCCACTATTTATTTTGATTCTGTCGTACAAATAAGCATAACTCTGACCATTCATATCACCATTTTTTACAGATTTTTCTATGTTGGATAGTTGCGACTTTTGCCATTCTTTATCTCTGTCACTATGCTGTATCATTAAGAATATTCCTTGCATAGCATCTTTTCCTACTAATTTCTTTGTTGGAAAACCATATTCCTTAAATATCTCTTTTAATCTGTTCCGATTTCTTTCGTCAACAAACACTCCTCCATTTTGAGTTATCTCTGTAGAATCAATTTTGTATTTCACAATAATGTCACCCATTAGATTTCCTCTTGCTGCTTGGTCTTCTACATACATCCTAATCAACTCAATCTGTAACTCCTTATTTCCGACTTCTTCAATTGAATATTCTTTACAAACCTCATATTTAGACAGAAAATCTTTCTTGCAAATCTCCTGTAATATTTTTTTGTCTTGGAAATTTATGATTTCCGCTATCTCATCGGCTCTTCCAAGTTCATTTTTTATTTCAAGTCCTATTATAATGTACTTTCTATCGATAGCTTTTGAGCTTCTTCTCAATGTATCAAATTGCAAACTTGCGAGTGAATAATTTTCATCCATTGAACTTGCAAACATTCTCCAACCAAGTTTCCATATTTCTTCATCGGTTAGGTGCTTATTTTCTTTTTGATTACAGGAGGTAATTACAAAAATTACGATTGCTATCAATATCAGAATTTGTCTTTTCATTTTTGCTTTTTTTCTAATGAGGCAGAACGGTTCGGTAACGGCGCAGTGCCGACGATAGGAGGCATTGACGCTGCACCATTGTTGAACTAAGCCGCTATCGCGCCAACCGCTACCGCAAAATACCCCTAACTTAGGAGTAAATCAAACTCCTTTTACAATGGCTAAAAAAAGCTCCGCCGCAGCCTGGCGTTCCTGGCCCATCATCCCAGTTGTCAATCCTCGATTGATCGCCAAAGACAGCACCTTTGGCTGAAAGGAAGGTCAGAAAGTACTACCCAATCTTACTGTCGTGCCATTCGTGACCTGCAGGCATACATTGATCGGGACATCAATGAGATCACCACCAATG
>NZ_KB890473.1 GCF_000373105.1 Neolewinella persica DSM 23188
TATTCTTGTAGCAACTTGTATCGGAGGATCTAGCGGACCAACCTGTAGTGACGGCATCCAGAACGGTAATGAAACGGGCGTCGACTGTGGAGGACCTGATTGTGCCGCGTGCCCAACCTGCACGGACGGCATCCAGAACGGTAACGAAACGGGCGTCGATTGTGGCGGACCTGATTGTGCTGCTTGTGTGACCTGCACGGACGGCATCCAGAACGGTAACGAAACGGGTGTCGACTGTGGCGGCCCTGATTGTGCCGCATGCCCAACCTGTACTGACGGTCTCCAGAACGGCAATGAAACTGGCGTCGACTGTGGCGGCCCTGACTGCGCTGCTTGTGTTACCTGTTCCGATGGTATCCAGAACGGTAACGAAACGGGCGTCGATTGTGGCGGTCCAGATTGTGCTGCTTGTCCTACCTGTACGGACGGTATCCAGAACGGTAATGAGACGGGCGTCGACTGTGGCGGCCCGGATTGTGCTGCTTGTTCGGTCAGTTACTGCTCTTCAAGTGCCAACAGCACACAGTATGAGCACATTGCCTCCATAACTATTGCTGGAGTGACGAACACTTCGGGCAACGATAATGGATACGGTAATTACACTGGTACCCCGGCGATTCCGCTTTCCGGAACTGCTTCCTTCAGTCTGACACCTGGATTCCCGGGTAGTGCTTACAATGAAGGCTGGGTAGTTTACATAGATTACAACGCCGACGGTGACTTTACCGACGCGGGTGAACGAGCACTGGAGCTTTCCGGTAGCAGTACCGTAACTGGTAGTGTTTCCATTCCTGGCGGCCTTTCCGGCACCAGCCGGATGCGGATACAGATGCGTTACAATTCTTTGAACGGTAGCAGCTGTGGTACGTACGCTGAAGGAGAAGTAGAGGATTATACGGTTAGCTTCGGCGGCGGCGCGAGACGCATCGCTCCAATTACGACTACCCATCTATTCGAGGTTGCTCCAGAGCTTGAGCTGTTCCCGAATCCCGCCAGGACTGAATTGACGGTCCGTATCCCACTCCCGGAACAGGTGAAAGACGCTCCCTGGTTCATCATTGATGCGACGGGTAAAGTGGTACTGGAAGGCAAGACTTCGGTCGAGACTTTCCGTTCCGGCCTGAACCTTGATCTCCGGAATTTATCCGCTGGGATGTATTACTTCTCCTTGAATTCGACTGAAGTTCGGACGACGAAACGCTTCATCGTTCAACCTTGATCTTAAGGCTCCCCGAACAGTAGCGTTCAGGGAAGGGCGTTGACTTGCCTGATTCAGGAAAGTCAACGCCCTTCGCCAGGAATTATATCCTTATGGTTTGGAAGGTGGAGTACTCCACCTTCCAAATACTGTTTTAAAATTATTTGACTTTACGACCTATAGATTTTTATCCTCATGAAGAATAATCAAACTAATCTTCAGCAATCATTGCTGAAAGGAAAGAAGCTATATACGATGCTCCTTTCGTCGGGCTTGTTATTACTCGTTTCCGGATGGCTTTTGAGCCTTCCTGGGGTGGTTCAATTAGATGAGGGAGCCATTCACGGACCGGTACCTAGTATTGTTACTTCCCTAGAACTAAGTGCTTTCCTAAATGGAGACCAGAAAAATATTGCGTGGAAGCAACTTAAAAGTATCAATGGCTCTACAATAAACATATCTGGTAGTAATATGGTAACCGCCGAAGTTACTGGCACCGTTGGGTTTCAACTGAATACTATATCTCCTGATGACGAATACGTAACTCAGGTAATCCTGACGGCACCTGCCGGTTGGGTTCTTACCCGGAATACGGAGGATGCATCGTCGGGTACTGGCAATCATACTGTCAGTGCAGCAGGTTCAGGTACTAATTCAATTACCTACACCATTACTGCAACAACTGGAACAACTTTTCCAGGGGTTAGAAATGGCCAATTTTGGGGGATTGATGTTGACGTTACTGCACCTGCTGGTGCTTCTGGCAGTAACAATATTAGTTATACGATTAATGGAGACGGGTTCGGTGCTAACCCACATACACAAAGTGGTACCGCGGCTTTAATTGTTGACCCGGGAGCGGACCCAAACGAAATCTGCGTCAACGTATTCAATGATTACAATAGTAATGGAACGAAGGAAGGAGTTGGAGAGTTAGGAATAGCCGGTATCACAGTAACCGCTTACAGCGCTGCGAATACTCCTACTGCTTTCACTTACACGAGTGACGGTAACTACACCTTTACCCCCGGCAATAATGATATCTACCGGGTAGAGGTAACCGGATTACCGACAGACCTGGAACCATCAGTTGCAGGTGCCACAACCGTGTTCTTTATCAATCGTGGTAATAAGGTCGAAGTCGGATTACACCGACCCGAAGAGCATTTTCCCGATGATGAGGTCTACGTTGCCGTGCCTTGTTATGTCGATGGCCCTTCAAATGGATCGAATGCTAATCTTGATGTATTAGTAGTTACATCACCCGATGAATTTTCTGGAGGGATTGGCAATATTAATCCAACTTCTTATTACGTGGCATCGCACAATGAAATCGGTTCTACATTTGGTGTGGTGTACTCCAGGGCTGCGGAAAAGATTTATGCGGCAGCTTTCACCAAACGACATACAGCGTTTGGCCCAGGCGGGACCGGCGCAATTTATCAAATTGGCCTTACCAGTACTGTCGCTCCGATTGCTGCTAGCACGCCGTCTGTTTTTCTTGATCTTGATACTTACTTCGGTGCTAATACTGCGGGAGTAAATACGCACCCAAACACTGCCGATTTTAACCGAGATCCAGATACTTACGACGCCGTAGGTAAAATTGGCCTCGGTGGCCTTGCGATGTCTGAAGACGAAAATGTAATGTGGACCATTAACCTGGCCGACCGTCGTCTTTATGAAATCCAATTGGGAGGTACCCGGGAAAACCCTACGGCTCCAGCTAGTGCTGCTTCGATTAATCGTTGGCCAGCGACTGGTAATCTCACAGATTTACCAGGTCTGATTGGTAATGCAAACCAAAGAGATCAAAACATTCGACCCTTTGCCGTTACAAGTTATCGTGGAGCTATTTATATTGGGTTGGTGGCAACAGGAGAATCATCGGTTGTTGTAAATACGAATACGGGAGTAATTAACAACCTTGGTAATCAAGGCCTAATGCGGGGATACGTGTACAAGTTCGACCCAGCTACGGATGTCTTTACTCAGGTATTGGACTTTCCGCTGAATTATATCCGTGGCCAGGCAATTGATTTTTGTTCAAACAATGCCCAGGGAGAATTTTTCCCCTGGACGCCGATTTACGATCAAGCTACTATGGAAGCAGCCGTAATGGGAACTAGCGGGAATAGTAATGGCGGCGATGGAGTGGCAGGAACACCCGATGATCTTTCTCCTGAACGTGCCTATCCGCAAGCCTGGCTTACCGACATCGAGTTCGATGAACAAGGGAAAATTATAATCGGTATTAGAGACCGATTTGCGGACCAGCATGGATTCAAAAAATTACCCCCTACCAACTTAGGGGCTGATCCTGATCTACTGTGGAATGCAGATGGTGCTGGTGATATTCTTGTCGCCTCACCTAATACAACCGATGGAGGAGCCACTTACGTACTAGAATCTAATTCAGGTAATGGTGTTAATGGAGAGCCTTTTGGCCCTACCATTGGTATTAACAAACAAGAAGGGCCTGGAAACGGAGAATTCTTTTATGACGATCGTTACCGTCCTGCGAATGCAACTGCTGATGGGGGAGGGCAATGCCCAACTGCCAGTGCAGATCCCAATGATATGGACCCGATTCTTGACCCTCAGTTCGAATTAGGTCACGATGAAATCAGTTTAGGCGGTCTGTTTACCTACAATGGTACAGGTAATGTGATTGTCTCTGTATATGATCCAATTAATGATTACGACAATTTTAATCAAGCCGGATACCTGGCCTTGAGTACAACTGATGGCTCCCGACAGGGAGCGGCATTGGTATATGCAAGTCAGGATTTTGAAGGAGGAACCGTCGATAATATTAATACTTATGGTAAAGGAAATGGTCTCGGGGATATAGAAGGTGTTGCTTCTTCTGCTCCCTTACAGGTAGGTAACCGCCTCTGGCTTGATGGAAATAGTAACGGCCGCCAGGACGCAAATGAGGACGGCATCAATGGTGTACTTGTAGAACTGTTTAAAGAAACAGCTCCATTAGTCTTTACCAAAGTCGCCGAGACAACTACCGCTGCGGACGCAACGCAAGGAAACGGCTTCTTTATCTTTAGCAACAATACGGTTGGGACTCAGACTTGGGTGAATGGATTCACCGAAGTTCAACCAGAAATGAATTACGAAGTGCGAATCAGCTTATTGGCCATTCAGGCAGTTGACGGTACCGTAGCCGCGTTCACTACTCAGAATGCGAATAGTGATGCTACGAATAACCGGAAAACGGACCTTAATGACTCCGATGCTTCAGTTCTTGGGGTTATTGCTTTCACTACCGGGCTAGCTGGTGAGAACAACCATACGTTGGATATGGGAGTGACGAACTCTGCAGTGTGTTCGATTACGGTTGACCTCGCAGAAGCGTCTACTTGTGCTCCGCTTACGAATGAGTACACGCTTTCCGTCACCGTTACGTATGCTAATGCTCCAGCTGGCGAAATGCTTACCATTAGTACATCTAACGGAGGTAGTCAGAGTTTCTCTTTGGCGGGTGCCCTTGGAACAGAAACCTTTATTTTAACGGGCTTGGACAGCGATGGGATAACGGATATTGATGTTACCGCTACCTTCGCTACAACTACCACCTGTACGGATGACCTTATTGATGCCTACGATGCACCAGACGAATGTGTCTGTGACATCAGTATTGATCAGGTTTCCGCTAGCCTTTGTGATCCTGTAACTAATACTTATACTCTTTCGGTAGAAGTATCCTACGATAACGCTCCCTCCGGTGAAGACCTCCGGATCGTTACCAATAACGGTGTTGATCAGTTATTCACTCCTGCAGGTACAATGGGCACACAGACCTTCATGATTACTGGCCTGACCAGTGATGGGGTTGCGGGTATTGATGTAATGGTTGAGTTCGAAACTACAACGACCTGTACGGACGATATTATGGATGCTTATGATGCGCCGGCTGATTGTACTCCCATTTGTCCGAGTATCACGTCTCTTTCCGTATCGGTTGATCCTGTATGCTTAGGTAGTGACTTTGATGCCACCATTATGCATGATGCTGACCTCGGTAACTTAGCCTTATACTATAGCGCCAATTCCAGTCTCACTCCGGCACAACTATATGATTTCGCAAATCATGGGGCAAACGGAATTATTACCCTGAGTACACCAATTAGTCCGGCAGCAGCGGCGACTTCGACAACAGAAACTGGGTTAAGTATTGCCGCCACTGGTGGTTATACGATCTATGCTATTTTAGCCAATGGTAATACAAACATTGTAGACCCTAGTTGTTTTCCGATGACAACAACAACCATTAATGTTTCGCCACAGGCAAATGCCGGTACCAATGGAAATACGTCTGTTTGTGACAACTCTACGACGGCCATCGATTTGGCGAGCCTTATTACGGGCGAACAAACGGGTGGTGCCTGGACACGGCTGACCGGTAGTGGTGGCACTTTTGTTGCCGCAACGGGAATGTTCACCCCTACGGCCGGTGCTACGAGCAGTACGTTCCAATATGAGATCACGGGCACATCTCCATGTCCCGACGATCAGTCTGTTGCAACCGTCAATATTTCACCAGAGGCGAATGCCGGTACCGATGGAAATACGTCTGTTTGTGACAACTCTACGACTGCCATCGATTTGGCGGGCCTCATTACGGGCGAACAAACGGGTGGTGCCTGGAC
>NZ_KB890474.1 GCF_000373105.1 Neolewinella persica DSM 23188
TGGCTGGCCGTCAGGCTGGCGATGCCACAGGCATCCGTAGCGGAGGCCAGTTGGCCCACCGTCAGGGTCGCCGTACCGGCGTCGTCGCTCAGTACCACCGTTTGGGGGGTAACTGCGATGACGGGAGGGACCAGGTCCAATACAGTGACCGAACAAACCAACTCAGAAGTAAGGCCGTTGGCGTCAGTAGCTGAGAAGGTCACTTCTACTACACCGACATCACCGCAAGTAAGCATATCAGGATTGATAGAAGTCGTTGCTACTCCACAATTGTCCGTGGCCGTAAACTGATCAGCAATTTCATTTAGGTCAAACATGCCATTGGCGTCGAGGAATACCTCCAGACCACTACCCACAAGAACGACGTTGTCGACCGCAAATTTAGCTGGTCCGGTAAAGTCTTCCGGAATGGTTTGCTTAAAGGCGATGCGAACCTGCTGTCCGGCATACGCTGACAGATCAGCGGTATAGGATTCCCATACATTGTCGGTGTCAGTAGTACTAGGCATGGCCATTACGTCATGCAGGACCTCCAAAGTATTACCAGCAAGATCTTGTACTTCTACCATGTGGATACGAGTCATCGTAGCCCCGAAGGTGAGATCGTAGTCAATATTTTCGTCCCAACTTAGCATTCCATCAGTAGGCACATTTACGTCCTGAAATAAAATAGCTTCGCCGGCTTCACCGTCAAATCCATTAGAAGCGAGAGAACCACCATCAGTTGGTACTGCTGCGGTAAAGAAGCCTTCTCCGGTAGTAGAGGTCGCTCCAACTGCCCATGGGACAAAGGGGTCTGGATTATCAATAGCCGTCCAACCGGTGAAGTCACCGGTTTCAAACGATCCATTCTCTACTGTACTAACACCACTTGCACAAACAAGCACTGGTGCAATCATATCTTCTACAGTTACCGTGGCTTCGCAGGTGCTCGTTTTACCAGCAGCGTCTGTTACCGTCAGGGTAACGATGTTGGGGCCGATGTTTTCACAAGTGAAGGCGGTCATGCTCTCGGAGAACATTAGACCTCCACAAGTACTGGTGGAACCGCCATCGATCTGGGAGGACGTTGCATCAGCAGAAGCAATAGAAGCATCACCATTCTCATCAAGTTGAACGGTGATGTTCATACAAACTGCGGTAATAGTAGCTTCAGCATCACAGGACTCCCAAGCATTTGTCAGTGTTTCTCCCATGGTCTCTGTCACTGCCATATAGACACGACGACCATTAGTAACACAGTCTCCTTCCAAAGCCGAAAGGTCTTCAGCAGGAGCGGCACCAGGCGCTGAATATTGAAAGAAATAGCGAATCTCGGTACCTACTTCCACCTCAACGGTGGCACACCAAACATCAGGTCCTGTTCCGGGAGTTGTAAGGTTAGTAACACCGGCTACACCATCAATAATCAGGCGCTGGGCGGCATAATCTCCTACACAGGTAAAATCTGCACAGATGTTAACCATATTAGTCGGTGGACATACAGCAGTAGCTTCGCAAGACTCCCATGCATATAATAGCGTTTCATCCATGTCCGTTGCCGTATAGACACGACGACCATTAGTAACACAGTCTCCTTCCAACGCCGTAAGGTCTTCTGCCGGAGCGACACCAGGCGCTGAATATTGGAAGAAATAACGAATCTCATTACCTACGACCACATTAATGTCAGCACACCAAATATCAGTTCCTGCTCCAGGAGTTGTAAGGTTAACGACACCTACACCGTCAACAATCATGCGCTGGGCTTCATAACCTCTTTCACAGGTGAAATCTGCACAAATCGTGACTTGAGTGGTTATAGGAGCAGCTACACAAGAGGAGAAATACATGTTGTCGATGTAAAAATCGGCATCTCCGTTGGGCATTCCGGACAAGATAATTTGGGCAATATTATCCGTATTTATCAATCCAGTAAATTCACTCAATGGAATCTCATAAGAAATCCAGGTGTTCTGGGCCGGGTTAGCAAATACTACCTCATGCTCAGTATCGTCTCCACCGCCAAAATTCATATCAGCACCAAAATCAACCAATTTGATTCTGAATTGGGTGGCGTTGCCAGTCCAATAGTCAATATGGAAGGTTGTCATAGCCGAAGCGTCAACAAGGTCAGCGCCTGTTGTTTCGATGCCAAGGAAAGTTACGTTCTCGTAGAATTTAGCCGCATTACCTGAAATACTAACGTCAGTCAGCGTAACGGGTGCTTCGGACCAAGGGGTCAAAAAAGTAGAAACCGCAACATCCGTGTAGCTATCGCTAAACAAAGAGATTACCTGGCCTGCGTCGCAGGTAGGTGTTGGTGCTTGCGTTACGCAATTTGCTCCAGAGAAGTAAACGTTGTCAATGAACAGCGTACCTCCTCCGATCGGCTGACCGGATAAAATAAGCTGGTAGATATTCTCAGTGCTGTTAAGATTAGCGAAATCGGCTAAAGGAATATCATAGCTGTTCCATCCACCTTGCGTGGGCGTAAACTCAATCTCGTCTTCACTTTGGGGGAGTCCGTTTGCCGCACGATTTACCAATTTTACCCGGAAAATAGTCATGTTGGGCGTCCAGACATCAATGTGGAAATTAGTCATACCAGAAGCGTCAATGTCAGCTGCGGGCTCAATGCCTAAGAAATCGACATTGTCATAGCGTCGGGCTTCTGTGCCTGCAACGTCTACGATATCACCTCCAGTTGCTGAAGACCAAACGGTCCGCCAGGTAGCAACATCGATATCACCGTAGGCTTCGCTGAACATCGAGATGACGTCAGCTTGGTCACAGAAAGGTGCTGGAGCAGCTTCTGTTGGCGCTGTTGGAGGACAGACAGCTGTTGCCTCACAAGATTCCCAGGCACTAGTTACCGATTCTCCTGGTCCGGCTGGCGTATAAGTACGACGACCGGTAGTTACACAGTCTCCTTCCAGCGCCGTGAGGTCTTCTTCCACAGCAGCGCCAGGAATTGAATAATTGAAGATGTAACGAACCTCGTTACCTCCAGTCACATCAACGGTAGCACACCATACATCAGTTCCTGTTCCAGGAGTTGTAAGGTTAACAACGCCCATGCCGTCAACAACCATGCGCTGGGCTTCGTATCCCGTTTCACAGGAGAAGTCTCCACAGATTTCGACTTGCGTGGTTTGGGCAAATAAGCCAGGCCCGCTACAACAGAGCAGGCATAATAAGGCCATTAGGCCCCAATTGGGTAAAAACTTCTTCATGGATCGTCTATTTTCTAAAAAATTATGATTGAAAACTTCTTTTATTTCATGACCAACACTTCACCTGAAACCTTTTCTACGTGGCCATCGGTGAATTCCACCTCGGCTACGTAAAGATAAACACCTTCGCCAACTGGCTGTCCTTGTCTATCGCCAAGCCACCTGGTAGCAGGTGAATTTACAGGCTGATTAGTTACGCTGAATAGATTCGCGCCCCAGCGATCGTAAACGTTGAGGCTTCTGATAGTGGTCAAATCCGGACCACCTTGCACTTCAAAATGGTCATTAATGCCATCACCGTTCGGTGAAAATACGTTAGGAATGTAGATTTTCCTTGTTTCGTTAACAATAACTGTAATATTATCTGATGCCTCACAGCCGTTTTCATCGATTGCGGTGATCGAATAGGTCGTTGTTTGGGTCGGCTTCACAACCGGATCCAAGCAATTGAGGCAGCTTAACCCCGCAACATTCTGCCAAACGGCACTATCTACTGAAGCATTTGCAACCAGGTTAAACTGCAGGCTGTCACCAATTGCTATGGTGAGGTCAGGGCCAAGGTTAACGGAGAAGTCACAGGGAACACCCGAACAAGGCGTGCATATTGTTCCGTCACAAGAGAGAATGGTTTGCTGGTCATTTGCGGTAGATGCATCACCGTCATTACACGGGACAACCTCAGTTGCACCGTTCGAGCAATCTTGCGGGGTACCGGCACAAGGGACGCAGATACTTCCATCGCTATCCAACACCGTCTGTAAGTCATTTACGGTACAAGGATCATTGTCGTCACACGGAATGATGCTTGTTGCTCCGGTGGAGCAATCTACCGGAACACCTGCACAAGGAATACAAATAGCCCCATCACAATCTAGGATTGTACTTACATCATTGAGGGTATTAGGATCTCCGTCATCACAAGTAACCACACTGGTTGTACCCGAAGTACAGTCCTGGACAATGCCGGCGCAGGGAATACAAACGCTGCCATCACAATCCAGGATCGATTGTACATCGTTAATGGTACAAGGATTCCCATCATCACAGGCAACTGTAGAAACCGTACCACTGTCGCAATCAATTGGCGTACCCTGACATGGTACACAAACAGCAGCAGGGTCACAAGATTCTACTGCAACTACGTCATTTTCGGTACAGGGGTTACCGTCGTCGCACGGAAGCATCATAGTGTCCACACAGGTTTGAGGGACATAAACAAGGGTAAGACATATTTCATATTCCAATGCTGCCAAACCGTCAGTTATCGCATTTCCATTTGAAGGACAAGCCGCAGAAAAATCTGTTGCCGGGATGAGGTCCACGCCAATTACATCATTGGGGTTAATGCTGTTGCAATCGGTGAGCGTCATCGCATAATCGCCCGGAGTAGTCGCACCGCCACCAAAGTTGCCACATCCCGGTGTAAGTACATCCTGAATAATCGTACAAATTCCCGGAGGTGTAAGAGCACAGTTCAACAAAACGTTGCCGTAGATCGGGATGCCATTACAAGCTGAGGAAGAAGTCAGGCTTTGGAGATTAATCCCAATCTCTAAAGATGAAATCGTGGTTGTATTTGAGCTACAAGGCAGATCTGGAATAGTGAAGTTGTGCAAATAACCTTCGTTCACAATGGGCAGGTTCGCATGTGACCAATCGTTTCTATCCGGTCCAATTTGTGCTTGTTGTACGGTTTGGCAAATCTGAATGGTAATTTCAGGTGCTTCACAGTCTAAAAATTCACCGGTACAAGGTTCACAAACACTACCGTCACTTGCAAGAATGGTCACCCTGTCATTAATGGTACAGGCATTACCATCATCACAGGCTTCTGTAGTTGTTACGCCTGTATTACAATCACCTGGGGTACCCTGACATGGGATACAAATGTCACCATTACAATCAAGGATGGTCTCCAGGTCATTGAGAGTATTAGGGTCCCCATCGTCGCAGGAAACTGTACTCGTGGTTCCAGTAGCACAGTCCTGGGCTACACCCGCGCACGGCACACAAATGGTACCATCAGCGTCAAGGACAGTCTGGACGTCTCCGTCGGTACAGGCATCTCCGTCGTCGCAGGGAAAGACGGTCGTCGTTCCGTTGGAACAGTCTACTGGGGTGCCCATACAAGGGACACAAACTGAGCCATCACA
>NZ_KB890475.1 GCF_000373105.1 Neolewinella persica DSM 23188
TGCTTTGGATGAATTCTCCGGAACTCCGCAATCGTTTTCTGATTCGGTTGCAAATGCCCGGTGAGCCACATCATCTCCACGTTAAGCCGACATTCCCGCGCCAACCGGCGCGAGCTGCNCACGCGGTTGAGGTAACCGTACAGGTATATAATCAATAATACTTCAGGGCCGTAAGCGCTTGCCCCCATATTATTGATGGGCTGGAAATCTAATTCCAGTAAATTCAGTTGATCGACAAAGGCGGCAATTACGCGAACTTCCGAGTCGGGAGCTATCATGGCTTCCAAATGCGTCGCGAAGAGGCCATATTGGGTGGGTCGCTTCCGGTTTTTCTGGTAATTGTCTTGGATATCAGTAACTGTTGCAGCCAGTACTCGGTTGTTTCACCACCTATTGAATCAATTTTATCATAGTATTAAATGATCTATTTGTGATGGTCTCGATTACTCTTCCAAGCAATTGATAGTTTGTATCTGAGTAAAACGCCTTCCATTTTGTGCCGGGAGCAAACTTAAGTTTCCTAGCCATACTTCTCTGGATTGCTTCTTCAAAGGTCCAGGATTGGTAAAGTCCCTGTGTTATTTCATATCGTTCCTTTTTGCTGGATATGCTATTTATTGTTTTGTACTTATAGTCAGACAAGCCAGGAATTGTGAATCCTGACTTGTCTGATTATAGCTTAAAACTTCCAGCCGATGTAAAGGTTTGGCTCAAAAAGAAAGTAGTTCCTCCATTTCTCGTCCAATTGCTTAAACCCTTCAGGAGAATTGTTATCAAACATCCATTGGTTACAATGAACCTGAGGTTCTATGAAAAATCGTTTTTTCTTTCCAAATGCGAAATGGTAGCCCAAATGAACGGAGTTATAAACTTTAAAACCATTTCCAAGTTTATTATCATCTAGATCCGTATAGGTTTGAAATTGCGGTACAACTTCAACAGTTGCAAATAGTCCTTTCCATAGCATACGTTGATATGTTATGCCTATTCCTGTTTCTCGCAAATATCCTGGATAGAATTCACTTTCTGTCTCTAACTTATCCAAAAGACCATCCCACCAGGTGATTCCCATAGGTTGAAACAATCGCCAGGTGACAAACTTCACACCTACGATGTTCTTATTATCCAGGTTGCGTTTTACATGAAGCTCTATCATTTGGTTACTTGTTCGCTTGTTCCAGTCTGCCAGGATAAGATCTGTCATGAGATAAGTAGTACTCACCCTGTACTTATGGGCTACTTCTGTTTCTTCACCCTCTTGCGAGTTAGTTTGAGCAAAGACACTAAGCGTGCATAAAAATAAAAGCATTGCAAATAGATTTTTCATAGTAATCATATTTTTTTTTGAAAATTCCGATTTCTACAAAGCACCTCCCGTTATCGTTACTACATCTAGTAAAAAGGAAAGGAATCATCATCCGATGATTATTTACTCTGCTTTATCGATTTGACAATGCAAAGATGGAGCGGGAAGGAAGGCGAATCGTCCTGAAATGAAATTTCGGACTTTATAGTGAGATTTGGGACCTTTTGGACAGGCTTACATTTGATTAGACCTCAACCAAGCTTTCGGTGTCATCCCTTCTATTTTTTTAAAGAAGGCATTAAATACCGATTTAGAATTAAAGCCGCTTTCATAAGCTAGTGCTAAAAGGGTAAGGTGGCTTTTGGCAGGATTTAGGGCATTCTCTTTGAAATTCTCCAAACGAAGACTATTGATGTATTCATTGAAGTTTTGGCCAATTCGTTCATTTAGCAACCAGGAAAGCTTGTTACTGCTAATATTCACATTTTCGGCTAGCTCGCGTAAAGATAAAGATGGGTTTTGAAACCACTTTTCTTCCTTCATTCCTTTTCCAATAAGTTCTAAAACCTTGTCGATTTCAGCAGTCGCCATTAGGGCCTTGGGAGGGGCAATTCGTATTTTTTTTTCGGGATTATTTGGTAATAGCTCTGTACGAAAAGTGGCTTGCAGTAAATCCTGGAACCTCTGATACCGGTGCAAAGGTTTAAGCAGCGGAATATTCATAAAGTTTACGACTTGACCGGTACGCATCCTGATGTTTTCTTCTAAAAAGTCCAATGCCATTTCGTGATTGTCCAAATGGACCAACAAAAAAAGTTGCCAGGGGAAAAGCGCTCCCCCAGAATCCTCTTTTATCATTGAGCTAACCCTGCTGATATCAACATCGATCTTATCTTCTGGATTTACCAATTTGTATAATACTCTGCATTCTTCCGGTCTTTCTGCCAAAGGAGTATTATCTAAGAAGTCATTTAGTTCTTCGTAATCTTTTGTAAGAATTAAGCACAGTTGTTTTAGTGCAATGGGATGTGTAAAACCTGGGTTGATGCTCAATGAGGTCTCTATACATTCCAGTGCTTTTGTGTAGTCCTCGTTTAAATAATAAATATTTGCTTTGGTAAAATAATGATTCGGAGATAAAGGATTTATCTTTAAAATATTATCAGTATGCCAGTGCGCTTTATCGAAATAACCTACCGCTGTATACAATTCACATAAACCTTCTTCTGCTTCCGTATAGAATGGATTAAGTTTTAATGATTTTTGAAAAAATTTATGCCCTTTGATGAAATCCCATTGACCCCAAAAGGACAATGTCGCTTTACTAAAATACCCTACATAGGATTGTTTATCCAGCTTAAAACCTTTGCTGAGCTTCTCTTCTGACATCTGCAACAAGCCTTTATTATTTCCCCAGGATCCGGACATGGCATAACAATACGCCAAACCAAAGTAAGGCAAAGCAAAGGAGGGGTCTATCGCTACGCACTGTTCATAGAGTTCTATTGCATTTGCGATTCCTGGTCCATCCCACATTAAATGCTGATAGCGACCTTTAAGATAAAGGTTGTAGGCCTCCATATTTTGTGTAGGCGCTTCAATTAGATGTTCCTGAATATTGAGGTGACCAAAATTTTCCCGAATCTGGTCAGCAATGAGTAAACTTATTTCATCTTGTAGTGCAAATATGCCTTCCAAATTCCGATCGAAATTCTTTGACCAGAAGTGAGTGCCGTCATTAGTACTGATTAACTGCGCTGTAATGCGAACCCTGTTTTTGGCTTTCCGGACGCTCCCTTCCAAAACAGTACTTACCCCTAACTGATTACCAATGGTTCGCACATCTATATTTTTGTTCTTAAATGCAAAAGAGGAAGTGCGGGCAATGACTTTCAAGCCCTTCACGGTGGTTAGGGCGTTGATTATTTCTTCAGTAATGCCATCGCTGAAGTATTCGTTCTCAGGGTCGGCACTCATATTAACAAAAGGGAGAACCGCAATGGATTTGTTGGATGATGATATGGGTATACGGGTGCTCATTTTCTCCTATACTTAATCAGGGCTTTTGCGAACTGACATTGAATTTACATTGGTTTTTCTTTAATTAGCTACAACGGGAATCTGAGTAATGTCCCTACCCAAGATTCAATTTCCAAGCGCTGATCAGCCCACCAGCTTCAGCCGCCGCGGCCGCTCACAAAATACACCAAAAACACTAGCCTCCACGGAGCCCCTCATGACAAATAGCGGTAAAATACCGAGAGATCGCCCCCCTTAGACGCTCAAGCAGGTCCAACACGCTAAAAATGGACATACTCCTCCTGATGTTGTAGCAGCAAGCCAGCAAACTGAACTCCCCGTCGACTTTATCGAGGCCGCGCAGGAGCGTGTAGTAGCCCGTCCATTATCGTTTCAGGGCACCAAACGGGTGCTCGACGATGGCCTGGCGCTGCTAATATACGCCAGGGTTATTATATAGGTTATCGTGATTGGCCTCTACGGCGGCAGCGTGCTCCAGGCGGGTGAAGGCCCGGGAATGGTTACTCACTAATGACTTGGCCGACAGGCACTTTTCCCGCAACGGACACTTACCGCATACTTTACGAGAAGCCCGGTAGGTTTGGAAGCGATGGGGCGTTCCTTTTCGTTGGTAAAGTTTGCCGGAGGAGCGGAGTAGCTCTCCGGCCGGACAGATGTAAGCGTCTTGCCCATCATCGTAGCAGAAATGGCTAGGCGGGTAGTTATCCTCCTTATTGTTGCTGGCATGACGACGCTCGGCGACGAAGGTCTGGTGGCCCAAGTCCCGGACGCGCTGCATCTCGGTGGCGTTGTGGTAGCCTTTGTCGGCCAGGATCTCAGCGCCAGGCTCTAGATCAAGAAACTCGTTCGTGTCCTCGACGAGCTGACCGAGGGCGTTGAGATCGTTTTCGTTGGTAACTTCCGTATGGACAATGAGCTTATTGGCATCGTCCACCACCGACTGGACGTTGTAGCCGNCCAGAGATTCCCGGCCATGCTTGATCANNGAACGNGCNTCGGGGTCGGTCAGGCTGATCTGGGTGTTGTCACTCTCAGCTAATCGCTTTTGGTGACTGGCGTACTCGGCTTTCCTTGCTTTTAATACGTCCAGTGCATCCTGCGTCCGCGCCCGCAACNCTGACTTCTCCTCACTATCTTCATAAGCGTCCTGGCGCGCGAACTCCGTCATTGCTTCGGCGATCCGATCATCGATTCGGTCTAGGTGCCGCTGAATTTTGGCCGCATTGAAGTTCTTCTTCCGCGCATTCTGGCCGTGGATTTTCGTGCCATCGACC
>NZ_KB890476.1 GCF_000373105.1 Neolewinella persica DSM 23188
GGCATTACCTGGACGATGGCCGTATTGAAATAGATAACAACTTGATCGAAAACTCCATCCGGCCGCTGGCCCTGGGCCGGAAGAATTATTTATTTGCCGGATCCCATAAGGGCGCTCAACGGGCGGCGATGATGTACAGCTTTTTCGCCAGTTGCAAATATGCTGGCGTTAATCCTTGGGAATGGCTGGCTGACGTCTTAGGCAGGATCGGTGCTCATCCGGTTAATCGGTTGGAGGAGTTGTTGCCGGAGCGGTGGGCGGAAAAACAAGGCGGCGGCCTGTAGTTGCTCGGACGGTTACGAACGAAGTGGTGCCCTGCGCAGTTCTGAAATTTAGAATGTGGTTGAGGCGAAGCCTCAAAAAATATTTGAAATTTCGGAATTGACGCAGACATTATGTTGGCGGAAGGGCTGCGCAGCGCATTTCCGCTGACTTAATGCGCAGGGCACCACTTCGTTGGAGTGGAAGTCGGAGCGCAGCGGAGACTTTCACTCCAACGGGAGTGGAAACGCAGTAGCCGACCTTGTGGAGGTTATTGTCGATTTCCACATTGTTAGCCTTTTGTTATTTTTTTGAGATATTTCATCCTTTAATCAATTTTTATAAACTTATGATTACCCCTAGGGTGATTATCGTTAAGACCGATAATATTCTGGTTCTCATCCCTAATAAAACTCAATGGTACTTTGTTTCCCTCAACAAGTAATTCTAAAGAAACAAACTCATCCGGCACAG
Organism: Neolewinella persica DSM 23188; assembly: GCF_000373105.1. Lineage (GTDB taxonomy): Bacteria > Bacteroidota > Bacteroidia > Chitinophagales > Saprospiraceae > Neolewinella > Neolewinella persica. The sequence goes on from NZ_KB890476.1 coordinate 736, forward strand.
TCATATAAAATGATTTATTCCAATTTCTCCAAGAAGGGATAGTCATTAAGTAGTTTTCTTCAACCGAAATTTCCATCGTCATTGTAGCAGCAGCCCTTTCTTCCGTTTCTTGCATTTTGTATTCATATGTACCCACATATTCTTGAAGTTGTTCTGCTGGAATAAAGTGCCCCAGCTCCTTGTCAATATTTACGGACAAGCTTTTCATTCTCGAAATGACCTTTTGGTACCTACGCACTATGCCTTCTCGACTGTGGACAATAAGGTCGAGATATTTTAACAATTCTTTCCGCTCAATGTCACTTAACATTGGGGTGGATGTGCTGATTAACTTACCTTTATCGTCAAATTCTATATAAGGATATAATTTACTTATTAACCTACCATAGTTTGAATAAGAGAGATCTCTGGATTGACGAGAAGTATTGTTTTCAATAATTGTGTAATAGTAATCATAGAGTTCCACTATCTGGACACGTAACGAATCATTCTTTATCGTTTTCAAACCACTTGATTTCAAGGATTCATAACCCGACTTATTAATGACCGGATCAAAATTATTAAAAAGGTAATTATAGAGTTCCGATAGAGAATCTTGATTAGTCTCCTTTTTATGGATAAAATTGCGAAGTAGGTCGCTTGCCAATATTGCCTCTTTGTTACCATATACATTACTTTCAAAATCGTTAAGGTCTCTCCAAATTCCGTTTCTAATTTCGGATAATATTTTTTGTTCAGACACCTTATTATTGGTAGTATCTTTCCAATTATTAACCTGCAATGCCATTAAGATACCAATCATGACAAGTACTATCTCACCGATGGCGTAAAGTAAATATTTACTGAACTTGTTTTCAATCAGTAATCTTTGGCGAATCTTTCTAAAGAATTTTATCATTGACTTTCTTTTTTCTAATGAAAGCTAATATTTTGTATATGCGTAGAGCGCCCGCTTAGGGAGTATTTCCGCATACACGCTGTTGCATTTTATTATTTGTTCAATTCTTTTTCTATCTGTGTTTTTAAATCTAACAAAGACGTTTTCATTTTTTCTAACCAAAACTTATAATTGGCAAGTCTAATACGTTCTAAATTGTAAAGCAGTAGAAAATCCTGATTATTTAGTATATCTCTGTCTTTTAAGTCTCTACGAAGGAATTTACTTTGGTTTGTTGGCTGCGTTCGTTTTAGGTAAAAAAGGATCGGTTTTATTTGATTAAGTTCAGGGGCAAATTCATCATTTATATTATTGGAAAAGTTAGCGGCTGTTGGTAGTTCAAAAGCATAAACGTTATTAATTGCTGATCTTAAAGAATCATTAGTAATTAATTCCAAACCACTTGATTTAAGCGCTTCATAAGGACCATTATCAAATAGCAGAACAACGTTTTGACTTGCTTTTCTATAGAAATGAAGAAAGAGAGAATCCTGAATTGTTTCGGCACCAAGTATATAAGTCTCTAAACTGTCTAACCCTTGTTGTTTTCTTTCGATTAGTCGGTCAACAAGATCTTCATTATATTTTAAGTCTTTATTTATAGAGTTAAGAACCTCATTTAAAATGAGAGATTCTCTTTGATGGTTTTTATTTCCTTCATTCCAATTATTAATTTGAAGCGCAATCAATATCCCAATCACTACGAGTACAATTTCTCCAATGGCATAAAGTAAATATTTACTGAACTTATTTTCAGAAAGCATTTTTTGTCTAATTTTTCTAAAGAATTTTATCATTGGTTAGTTTATTGAGTTACCTTTTCTAATATTTTTTTTATACACATTCTCACCTCTACCTTGCTTAAGAGAAACGATATTACCTTTGTCATCTATCTCAAAAATTATGTTCCCAAATGAGTCCGAGACCACATTAAAAAAAACTTCTTGTGTTTTAGGGAATAGGTCTACCTCTTTCGTGTTTTTGTAAATAGTAATCTTTTCTGGTGTTAGATTTTTAGATTTTTCAATAGCATAATTCAGTTCTAAGAAATCATCCTTCACACGAATTTCAATGGTGGTTCGCACCCCATTTTGTGCTACACTTAGATAATCGCCTTCATACTTTTCTAAGGTCTTCTTGGGAAGGTATATCATATAATTGCGGACGAATTCAGGTAGAGGTTGATCATTCCTCAAAACCTTGTATATAGCTATATAGCATCGGAAAGCCATATTTTCATATCTAGTTAAGGCTCTTCTCTGGCCCGAAGAATACATTTTATATCGAAGAATTCTGTTTTTATAGGATATGTCATTTAGCACATAATTAAGGTATTCTTCACTAGGGGCAAAAGAATATATTTCACTAAACCAAGATTTATTTTCTGATAAATACTTTACGTAATCAAAGGAAAGCGATTCTATAACTTCATCCTTTTCATTAAGGTTAGGTTGTTTATCCAAGTAAAGTTCATTGAGGTTTTTCATGAGGGGTTTAAACCGTAAAGGGATATTATCTATATAATTCGTAAGATTTTTATACCCATTATCTGAAAAATCCATTTTTTTCGACCCAATCATAATCCGCCTATAATCCATATCCAAACTGTAATCTTCTCTGGTGACATTATCATTTATAACTAACCTGATTAGAGAATCAGTTTTAAATGCCCGCTTTGCATTTTCAGAAGCTTGTTCTATATCATCTTCCAAGCCTATTAAGATCTCTTCAAAAAGAGCTGCTATCTTAGCTTCATGTTTTCTTTCTTGACTACGGTTATTTATTGCCAATGCCAATAATATTCCTATAATAACCAAGGTTATTTCTCCAATGGCGTAAAGTAAATATTTACTGAACTTATTTTCAGTTAGTAATCTTTGACGAATCTTTCTAAAGAATTTTATCATTCGTCATATTTTTTGAGTTCTATTTGAACGCTGTCTTTAATCTTATTGACACGTGATAGGTGTACTTTATATACGTTAAATATTTTATACCATGTATTGACTTGATTTGAAATTTGATTAATAAAAAGTTCGTCTTTAGTCATGGCATCAAAATCATAGGAAACGGAAACTTTAGATGAATCAGTATCCACATTTTGTATGTGGTAACGCGTGTATTTTTCCATTACATCCATGTTATTATTATAAGCATTAAGATAGCTTTGATTTATTGTAATTATAAAATCGCGACCATCTGATAAATTGGAAAATGCCGTTCTCAACGACTCATTTTTGATAAGACCTAAATCACCAGAACTCAGCATTTCATCATAAGCAGTTGGAGTTTGAATGGCGATTTGAAATTTATAGTAGTTTGCTAAATGTCGTTCAAAGACTTTTTGCTTTGAGGATGGAAGTTCTTTTGCTTCTAAAACTTCTAACGCCACTAATGCATCATGGTACTTTAGATCTGATCTCCTCAAGGAACCATTTACATCTTCATATACATTATCAAGATCGACCTTTAGGCGTTTTAAATAATCGTATGATTTTAATTGTGATTTTCTGTTTTCATTCCAATTGTTTATCTGAAGTGCAATGAGGATACCAATTACTACAAGAACGATTTCACCAATTGCATAAATCAGATATCTGCTGACTTTATTTTCAGAGAGTAGTTTTTGCCTAATTTTTCTAAAGAATTTTATCATTGGTTTATCTTTGTTTCTAATGAAGGCTAACAACACGCTACCCGCCAACATGCGTAAACAGCAACTATCTGCCTCCCCAAACATACGCAAATCCAACCAAATCCCGCAGTGTTTACGCAACCTATTCAAAACAGCATCATTCATTGTCGGGTACCGGCGGGTTNTCGTTAACGAAGCATTATCCTGCAGTGTTTACGCAACGCCAACCAGCGGTCATTACTCCTTTTTCAGGCGGTCCAGCGGGCTTACGATCCGCGCGCTTTCTTCGTTGCTTACGTGC
>NZ_KB890477.1 GCF_000373105.1 Neolewinella persica DSM 23188
CTCGATACCGCTCTACAGACTTAGAATGGCCATCTCGATTTGCCTCACTTTAATGTGGGCTCAAAATTCGGGATGACTCATGTTAGTTGAGCAAGTCTTTAAAAGACGAACTACTTCACTAATTCAAAGTCAGTGCGTCGATTCTGGGCCCGACCACTTTCACTGCTGTTATTGGCAATAGGCTTATTGGGTCCGTTACCTACAATAATAAAGCGATCTGAATCCATATCATATTCCCGGGTTAGATAAGCAGCTACTGCTTGGGCACGCTTCTTGCTGAGGGCAATGTTCGTTGCTAAGGACCCTGTATTGTCCGTATTCCCTTCGATTCGGATACGTGCGTTACCGAAAGCTTTTGCAATGGGCACGAACTCTTCGTCGATGATTCCCTTGGCGCGGTCATCCAGTGTGGACACCCCCGTGGGGAAATTGATGCTGATCCGTTTTGTGGCAATGGCGTCTAAATCCTTACCGTCATTTTCGTTCACCGGTGCAAAGTCTGGCCGGCTTTCAGCAACGTTGTTTCCACCGCCAAGCTTATCATTAGCATCGATGACCAGATTTCCGTAGCCTACCGTTCGGAAGGGAGCAATGCTGCCTTCGATGAAGCCCAGGTTTTTGTACTCCTGTGCCATAGTACGGTACAATTCCCCGCCGGTAACCCCGCGGTAGCTCGGGTTTTGCTCAAAGAAGTTGACGTTGTCGCCGTGCGTCGTCAGGCGAACGTTATTGATCATGCCCAGAGCATCCGCTTCCGACAGCGACATTTCACGGCCGAGAATTTTGGCGGCTTTCTGCTTGTTGGCGTCACTTGAGTTGATTTCAGCCGCACCCCGCATCCAGCCTTCGTAAAGTTTCTGGAGTTTGTCCCGGTTAGCCTCTACATAGCTCCGCTTGGCGAAGAAGACGTCGGCGATGATGTTTGAAGCCGATTTGGTACTTTCCAAGATTTTAGATCCCGGAACTGCACGTACACTGAGCTCATCATCAGGCGACCACACGACCGCGGCATCTACCTGCCCGCTTTTGAATGCGGCTGCCGCTTCAATGGCTGAGGGTTGAGCTACGATGCGCACATCGCTTGGTTTAAGTTGTCCTGCGTCCAGCAAATACAAGAGAAAAGAATGGCTGGGTGTAAGTTCCGCAACGGCGATAGACTTGCCCTTGAGTTGCGCTACGGAGTTAATCCCCCGTTTCACCACAATGGCATCTCCGCCACGTGACCAGTCAGATTGCCACAGCACCACCGGATCAAAAGCAGCCATTTCCGGCATGATCGTCGGCATAGCATCAATAGTGTACCAATGGACATCAATGTCGCCGTTTTTCCAGCTATTAAGGCTGGCGACTACATCGTCATTCAGCACGAATTCGACGTCAATACCATATTCTTTCTTGAACCGGCTTTCGGCACTTGCCTTGAACCCTTCGTTAAAGTATTGTCCGCCGGCATAGCCGCCCCAGGTAACCACGCCAACCCTGATTGGATCGCCGCCTTTGTCCCCTCCACCGAAGAAGCCTCCACCTGAATCAGGTTTATCACCGCTAGTAGTTGCAGTTGTAGCAGTCCCTTCCCCTCCATTCAGAATGCCATCCAACAGCTTACCGTTGGTCAGGAAGTTAAAGCCGAAAACAAGGGCTAATAAAATCAGAATTGTAATGAGAAGCTTACTAAACGTAGTTAAGCGAGCCATAATGTGTTGGTTTAAAGTTAAGGAGTGGGGTAAAATCAATACGAGCCTCTGCCAGAGGCCGAGGCTCGTAATATATTTTGCCGACGGTTAGTCGAAGAAAGAATCGTACTGGTTCTTATTGCCACTCTGCCGTGCTCGTTCCGGTACCGGAGCATCGAGGTCCAGTACATCATTGTCACTCTGTGCCTGGAGCAGTAATTGGCTTTTTTCTTCTCCCAACAGTAAGCTGGTAGATTCTTTTTCCCATTGCTCCAGCATCTGCATGCCTTCTTCTTCAAAGACACCGTTTTGCAGATCGACGGAATCCATGAAGTTGGCCGACATTTCCATGAAGCGCTCCATTTCACCGACCTTGTTAGCAACGTCTTCAGTAATGTTCTCCATGGCCATGTCAAACATTGCCCGCTGATCTGGGTCCCCGTTGATAACGCTCATGGCTGATTTCATTGCACCGTGGCTGGCGTGGATCGCCTTGCGCTCCTGCTCCTTGACCGTTACCTGGTCTTTGATGTCTTCCGCCAGTATCTGGCTGTTTTCGTACATCTTGGTCAGTACCCGGTAGAGGACTTCCATTTTCTTATAAAGCTCCTCCAGGCGCATGTTACTGTCCTTAAGACGGCCGGCCCGGCGGCTTTTCAGGATCATCACATTACGCTTGTTCGTCTCTTTAGCTTTTCCGGCAAGTTTCAGGTTACTGCTGATTTCGCGTTCGTTATTCACGATCAGTTCCTTCAGCTTATGCATCTGCGCGCGTAGCTGCGAGATCTGCTTATTCATCTTACGCAGATTATTCTGCAGCTCTTCCACGTAGGTTTTAAGAATACCGATGGGATCGATTTGCACGAACATACCAGTGATGGCACGCATCACACTCTTGTAAGCATAGAAAATAAGATTGCGCATTCTGGGGTCAAGGGCCATAAAAACGATAGCCCCCAGTACTGCCAGCGCAACGACCAAACCAATCGTCGTGGTGATCATACTCATAATCGCAGTACCGAAGGTAGCGATCACAAATCCCAGGGCGCCCAATACGCCTACCATAAAAATAAGCCCCGTTACGCCCTCTGGTTTTTGCCAGAATGACTTCGGTTTCATTTGTGGTGCTTCCATAATTTTGTTTTGTCAGTAAGTAAGCAGTGCGGTCAAAGATACTCAACTGACCGCGCCTTAACAAAAGGTTTGAGATGCCCGGAGGTTTTGTCGGTTCGACGAGCATCCAGGTTTTGTCGACTATTTTAGGAATTCGGCCATGTAGACCTTATCCTGTTCAATCCCCTCGGTGATTATTTTGAAGGTCGTTTCAAAGTCAGCCTGTGTTTTGGCGAGTTTGTCGACACTTTCTTTTATTGTCTTACGCAGCTTTTCCTGTTGCTTCTTAGATTGCTCAATCTGCGCTTGTAGTTCCTTAATTTTAGCTTCCTGGTGCCCAATATCAGCATCCATCTGCTTCAGCTGCCCTTCCTTCTCATTTATTTGTTGGGCACGCTGCCCTGCTAATGCATTAGAAAATTTTTTTTGCTCCGTATTGAGTGTAGTAAGGTAGTGCTGCGCCGAATCCTGAAGCTGTTGCGGAGTTACGCCCATACTCTGAGCGGTAGCAAATGCGGTTTGATAACGAACACTGTCCGTAAAATTCATCTTTTTCAGGTTCTGCAGTGACTTTTTATACTCCAAATAATCAAATCCGGGAAGGTTGGCCGCCTCCATTGCCTCCATCAATACCTTGACAAAGCGGTCATTTACGTTTCCGCTTACTGATGAGGGCGAGGACGCAGGTGCAGTTGGAGACGCCTTCGGAGAAGCAGGCGTTGGTTTAGCGGGGTTACCCTTCGGCTTCTTAGCCGATGAAGGGGTCCCTGGTTTTCCTTCTTCCTCTACGATAAAGTAGGACTTAAGATTTTTCCACATAGCATTAAATACTTATCGGCAAGCTACGGCTTTTTAGTGAATAGATAAGCAGACTATCGGAGGGATTACCTCCTACAAAGTAGTAAAATGAAAGTGGCCCCACCGGATTTCTCCGATGGGGCCACTTTCCATCTGCCCTTCCGGGCAGGACTAACGGTCAGTTGTTATTACTTAACAACT
>NZ_KB890478.1 GCF_000373105.1 Neolewinella persica DSM 23188
AACTGCACATACCGGACGCTCAAAGGTCCCCTAGGGCCGCTTTGAGGTCCTTGTACCGAAGCCCCGCTGCTCCTTGATGGAGTGGCGGGGCTTTTGCGTAATGGAGTCAGAAATCAGGTTTTAACGCAAGCCTCAAGCGTTGTCGAAACAGGCAATAGTTGATTGGCGAACTATGTATTTAATGATCACTTATGTTTTAAAGTGACGCAAACGATCAGAACAGGCTTGTAGTAAATGAAATACAATCAGGCCATATATTTAGCGTGTTTAAGCTGGTGAATAGCCGTAATTAATGTTAAAATGCTATTTTTTTGCTGTAAACTGACAGAAAATTCACATTTTCATGGTGTAATTTATTAGAGAGACATTATTTACATTTTATTTTTTCAGGATTCCGGTTGTGTCATGGCTTAACAAAGCCTTGGCTTTGAGCTCCTTGCCGAAAGGTAACCGGAGACAGGTAATCCCATGGACCTTTTTTTCTTGCTCTCAGCGCGGCTAATTAAAGCCGTGTAAGCTCTCTCCCCCTAAGGTTGTATTCCGGCAAAGTGCCTCTATAGTATCCCCAAACCGACCTGGGGGCTAACGATTGCATTGATTCGTCTCGGGACGTTCTACCCTCCAGTCTTCATCCCATTTTACTCACACTTAATTCATAATCCATGAAATCATCATTTACCTTAATATTATCAGCCTTCCTTTTTGGGGGGCTTTCACTATTCGCCCAATCCACTAATCCGGAGATAAATCTCACGCCCAAAACCGTTAGCTATACTTCGGCTGATCTTGAGCAGAGTTTTAAAGCCTATCAAGTATTTACCATGGACCATGCAGGTCTAAGTGAGAATGCTTCGAAGTCTGCTGACCTAAGCTTCGGCCTGGAGTTAAGCGAGCAAGAATATTGGCAGATTGATCTGGAGCCCTTCGCACTATTTTCTCCTGACTTTCGTTTCCGGGTCCTGACGGATACAGGAGTTGAATATCAGGACGCACCGACTAACGCGGTATTTAAAGGACGCGCCAGGGGAGCTGAGAACGGAGAAGTACTCATGACCGTATGGGAGGATTACTTTGTGCTAAGTATTCGCACAGGGTCGGGAGAACGCTTTGTTGAACCCCTGCATAAAATGATTCCCGGCGTACCAAAAAACTTATACGTCTCTTACCTCGCCGCCGATGTACTGGTGGACCCTGCTTTGAAGTGTGGTCTTACGGAGACCGCTGAGCACCACGATCAGCTTCCATCGGATCTCGCTCCTGAAAAGGGTGAAGCAAAAATGATGTGCGACATTGTGTTTGCGGAACTTGCGCTGGCTGCCGCTTTTGATATGGTACAGAAGTTCGGTACTGTTACCGACGTACAGCAGCACATAGTAGATATCACGACTCAAATGATGGGGCTTTATACCGCGGAGAATATCAAATATCAGGTAGTAGATGTTGTAATTCCAAATTCCGCCGCAGCAGACCCCTGGTCGACCGATGCCTTTATGGACGTCTTACTTCCTGACTTTGCTGCCTGGGGTAATGTTGCCGGTAATTTCGCTCCGCACGACATTGGACAGCTATGGGTTGCCCGTGACGTCTTCAGGACGGCAGACCCCATGGACCCCGATGACAACCCTTTTGGTTTGATTGGTCGCGCAGACGGAATCGGAGTCGTTTGTACAGATGATCGCTATAACGTTTGCGAGGATTTTGCTAATTCGATGAATTGCCTGCGTTCCTTGAGCGCACACGAAATCGGACACCTTTGGGGAGGTGTTCATGGCGACGCGACACTAGACGTTACCATAATGTCCCCCTTTATTGCTTGTGCTGCAACAGTTTTCACCGCAGCCAATTCTAATAACATTGCCGGACACGTTGCTACGCGGACCTGTCTTACCAGTGCTAATGACGTGCCGCCGGTGGCTGTTTGTCAGGATATTACGCGATCATTGGATGCGAACGGTAATGTTTCTATTACACCGGGTGAGATCAATGACGGCTCTACATTTTCCTGTGGATCGAGTTCACTTTCATTAGACATAAACGCTTTCGACTGTGGAGATACGGGAGGAAACACCGTCGAACTTACCATTACCGACATTAATGGCTTATCCGACAATTGTACTGCTACGGTTACCATTAATGATAATACAAACCCGACTATAAGCTGTCGGGATACCACACTTGCCCTTGACCTAAATGGAATGGTTTCCATAGACGCAAGCATACTGGGCACAACAGATGATAATTGCAGCAGCGAAATTGATCCGCTCTTCCTGGATTTTGACTGCGAAGATGCGGGCATTACATTCATTAATTTCCTCGACGCTTCCGACCCAAGTAACGGATCCGTTTCTTGCCAAATCAATATTTCGATTATCGATACGCTGCCTCCGGTAGTTGTTGGTGCCGACCAAACCGTATTTCTTGATGCCCTTGGCATGGGCTCGGTGGATTCTTCGGATATCGTTATTTCTGCCATGGATAATTGTGAAGTGGTCTCCGTGACATTTAGCCGCTCACTCGATTTTACGTGCGATGATGTTGGAGCCCAGGAAGTGATGCTTACGGCTGTTGATCCGAGTGGTAACGTGGGGACGGATATCGTTACGGTTACTGTAATGGATACGGTTAAGCCAGTAATCACGGTAACGCCGCAGACGGTAGTACTAAGTGATGACAACGGAACAGCTACACTCACTGTGCCCGACCTGGCTTCAGCCACTGATGCCTGTGGCATTGCAAGCCTCACTGCAAGCCAGCTGCTCTTCACCTGTGAAGACATTGGTGATGTAGAAGTGATCATCACTGCTACGGACGTGAATGGCAATGTTGCAACCGCTCCAGTGGTTGTCACGGTGACGTTCAACCAGCCAGAACTGGCTTGTATCGGAGAAATCAATCTTACGCTGAACGACGAGTGCCAGGCTTTGCTTATCCCCCGGATGCTGCTGGTGGGCAACGTCGCCTGTTTGGACGTCTTCAACTTTGAGATTACCGTACAAGACAACGACCCCTCCAACGGCCCGATCATCGACGGCTGTGGCAGCTTCACCTACTCCATCAGCTCTCCAGATCAACCGATCTCGACCTCATCGGGCTTTAACGGTTCTCTGGCTGCTTTCAATTGGGACGTAGAAGAAACAACCACGAACGGAGACCAAAGTGCTTCTGCAACGTTTACGGCGACAACGCTCACGCTGGCCACCAGCGCTGCGGTGTTCGACTCCGGCTCACCATTTGGTGTTACCGCTGATCTTCAGTTCTCCGAAATTGGCACAGTAACTTTCGATTACGACTATAATGGCGTAGACAATGGCTTCGATGACGCGATTATTTTGGTAGACTTTGAGGGCAACGTCATAGTAACCATTCTTGATACAGACCAGCCAACCACGGGTTCTGCGTCTATTGATGTAGAACCTGGCTATACGCTGATGATTGGCCTTGAAGATGACGGCTTCCAGCCTTTCGCCGGCGCGTTCACCAGCGAACTGGAGATCAGCAACATCACCTTTACAACGGGTGATCTTCTAGGCCTCAATTTTGAGACCTGCTGGGGCATCGTCAACGCCGAAGACAAGACCTCTCCGATCGCTGAAGTAACACCAGACGATGTAACGCTGCTGTGCGTAGACTTCGA
>NZ_KB890479.1 GCF_000373105.1 Neolewinella persica DSM 23188
ACAGTTAAACCACCCTGCGCCCCGTGGACTCCTTCCTATGATGGACAAGCGACGCAAAGGGACTAATGGTTTAGTGACGATCTTTGACAAGTTGGTAAGAGAGCAACAGTAATAAATAACGGATTTTATGTAGTTTACGTAAGATCTCGTTGCGAGAGTAAATTTTTAATTTTCTCAAGCGTCTGTTGGATATAAAACTTAACTCATTAGTTTTAGGCAAATAATATTACTCAAGTGATTTTATTTTGTTTCGTAAGAATTTTGGTCTTCGGATCATAAAGATTAGGAAGTGAAATAAGGGCGTATGGGGGATGCCTAGGCTCACAGAGACGATGAAGGACGTGGTAAGCTGCGAAAAGTCAGGAGGAGGTGCAAACGACCGTTAATTCCTGAATGTCCGAATGGGGCAACCCACTATGTTGAAGACATAGTACTCCGCAAGGAGAGGTAACCCGGGGAACTGAAACATCTAAGTACCCGGAGGAGGAGAAAATAATTTAATGATTCCGCAAGTAGTGGCGAGCGAACGCGGAACAGCCCAAACCATTACGATACGTCGTAGTGGGGTTGTAGGACCTGAATAATTAATAGGCATGTAATTGGAACACACTTGGAAAATGTGACCACAGAGGGTGACAGTCCCGTACAAGAATCATGTTTATTATGTTGGGTATCCTGAGTAGGGCGGGGCCGGAGAAACCCTGTCTGAATTCGCGGGCACCATCCCGTAAGGCTAAATACTCCTGTGAGACCGATAGTGAACCAGTACCGTGAGGGAAAGGTGAAAAGAACCGCGAGAAGCGGAGTGAAAAGACCCTGAAACCATGCGCCTACAAGCGGTCGGAGCAACCTTGTGTTGTGACGGCGTGCCTTTTGCATAATGAGCCTACGAGTTACTCCTCACTACCGAGTTTAAGGTCTTCAGGACCGGAGGCGAAGCGAAAGCGAGTCTTAACAGGGCGAAAGGTAGTGGGGGTAGACGCGAAACCTGGTGATCTACCCATGGGCAGGTTGAAGTTCCGATAGTCTCGGAATGGAGGACCGAACCGGTACATGTTGAAAAATGTTCGGATGACCTGTGGGTAGGGGTGAAAGGCCAATCAAACCAGGAGATAGCTCGTACTCCCCGAAATGCATTTAGGTGCAGCGTTGTGTAGTGTGTGCCGGAGGTAGAGCTACCAATAGGGCTAGGGGGCTTCACCGCCTACCAACCCCTGATGAACTCCGAATGCCGGTATTACAGCAGCAGCAGTGAGGCAGTGGGTGCTAAGGTCCATTGCCAAGAGGGGAACAACCCAGACCATCAGCTAAGGTCCCCAAATTTGGACTAAGTTGAATTGAACGATGTGGGGATGCTAAGACAGCTAGGATGTTGGCTTGGAAGCAGCCATTCATTTAAAGAGTGCGTAACAGCTCACTAGTCGAGCGTTCCTGCGCGGAAAATACTCGGGCATAAGTCCAGTACCGAAGCTATGGATTTGACCTTTATTGTGTCAAGTGGTAGGGGAGCATTGAAGTAGCGCAGAAGATGTGAGGTGACTCATGTTGGAGCGACTTCAAAAGCAAATGTAGGCATGAGTAACGATAAAAGGGGTGAGAAACCCCTTCGCCGTAAAACTAAGGTTTCCGTATTCGATGTTAATCAGAATCGGGTTAGTCGGGTCCTAAGGTGTAGCCGCAAGGCGAAGCCGATGGCAAACGGATTAATATTTCCGTACCCGTCTCCACTAAAAGCGACGGAGTAGTGTAGGTATCGCGTACTGACGGAATAGTACGTTGAAGGTTGATTAAAATTGACCGATAGTACAGAGAAGGCTTCGGCCTGATTTGATAGTGTACCGAAGCGACTTCCAAGAAATAGCGAGGATGACGGCCCGTACCGTAAACCGACACAGGTAGTTGAGGAGAGTATCCTAAGGCGCTCGAGTGATTCATGGCTAAGGAACTAGGCAAATTGGACGCGTAACTTCGGGAGAAGCGTCGCCCCCCTTGTGGGGGCCGCAGTGAAAAGGCCCAGGCGACTGTTTAGCAAAAACACAGGACTCTGCTAAATCGAAAGATGAAGTATAGGGTCTGACACCTGCCCGGTGCTGGAAGGTTAAGGAAGGGGCTTAGACTTCGGTCGAAGGTCTTAACTGAAGCCCCAGTAAACGGCGGCCGTAACTATAACGGTCCTAAGGTAGCGAAATTCCTTGTCGGGTAAGTTCCGACCTGCACGAATGGTGTAACGATCTGGGCACTGTCTCGGCCATGAGCTCGGTGAAATTGAAGTATCGGTGAAGATGCCGATTACCCGCAACGGGACGAAAAGACCCCGTGAACCTTTACTACAGCTTCACATTGTGTTAGGGTATAAGATGTGTAGGATAGGTGGGAGACTACGAAGCGGGCACGCCAGTGTTTGTGGAGTCGTCCTTGAAATACCACCCTTCTTATACTTTGACACTAACTCCCGGAAAGGGGAGGACCGTGTGTGGTGGGTAGTTTGACTGGGGTGGTCGCCTCCTAAAGCGTAACGGAGGCTCGCAAAGGTTCCCTCAGCATGGTTGGTAATCATGCGAAGAGCGTATGAGTATAAGGGAGCTTGACTGAGAGAAAGACATTTCGACCAGGTGCGAAAGCAGGCTCAAGTGATCCGGTGGTTCCGTATGGAAGGGCCATCGCTCAAAGGATAAAAGGTACTCCGGGGATAACAGGCTGATCTCCCCCAAGAGCTCACATCGACGGGGAGGTTTGGCACCTCGATGTCGGCTCGTCACATCCTGGGGCTGAAGAAGGTCCCAAGGGTTGGGCTGTTCGCCCATTAAAGTGGCACGCGAGCTGGGTTCAGAACGTCGCAAGACAGTTCGGTCTCTATCTGTTGCGGGCGTAGGAATATTGAGAAGATCTGTCTCCAGTACGAGAGGACCGGGATGGACGCACCTCTAGTGTACCAGTTGTGGCGCCAGCTGCATTGCTGGGTAGCTATGTGCGGAATGGATAAGCGCTGAAAGCATCTAAGCACGAAGCCAACTTCAAGATGAGTATTCCATTGAGGGTCGTTGAAGATTACGACGTCGATAGGCTATAGATGGAAGTGCAGTAATGTATGGAGTCGAGTAGTACTAATCACCCGAAAGCTTCCTTTTTTCTTTTTTCTTCGGGAAAAAGAAGTCTACAAAGTAAGAAACTAAGTGGTATTAACCGCTCTGGAACTTATGAGTTAGTAATAGAAAGCATACGCTTGGTGGTGTTTACTTCGGTAAATGTCACGCTGACAACCTTCGGGTTGTCGCAGAAAACGAATGATCTACGGATCATTCAAACTTTATTTAATCAGCAAACTAGGTCTTTGTATCTATACGAATGACGTTATCGGTTTAGCTGTCTCTCTTACCCAACTTGTTGATCGTTCACTAAAGAAACGAATCACGCATTAGCAGGGACATCCTTTACGGTTGTCCGC
>NZ_KB890480.1 GCF_000373105.1 Neolewinella persica DSM 23188
ATCCCATGCGTCGCTCACGAAACATAAGAATGATGACGAATAGGTTGAAAAAAGTCCCCACCAGTCGCTTATCAATAGCAGCATCCAAATCTACCCTTATCTGACGGGTGTAACGATCTACTTGACGAAGGAGAAATGGACCTGCTTTTCGCTTTATTGGAGTAGTTGCTTTATCTTGCAGTAACTTTAAAAACATAGGCCTTTTGAGTTTTTCTTGAAGTGTGAGAACTCCTCGAAAATACACAAAAGGCCTAATTTTTTGTCATCGCCAAAATTCGGGATGACTCATGTTTTTCAGGGGTCCAGCTTACTCAAAGTGCGCAATGATCTGATCCGCCAGCTCCGTACCAATATTGTACTGTGCCTCGCCAGTCGCGGCACCGATGTGTGGCGTAACGCTGATCTGTGGATGCTCCAGCAGATCACGGCGTGGAGTAGGTTCACCGATGAACACGTCGAGAGCCGCACCGCGGACCTTGCCGGAGTTGAGGGCTTCAATCAGGGCATCTTCGTTGATGACGCCGCCACGGCTGGTGTTGGCCAGGATAACGCCGTCTTTCATCTTAGCGAGTTGTTCTGCACCGATCAGGTTGCCACCAGGAACGTGGATGGTGATGTAGTCTGCTTCAGCAAGCATTTTTTCCATACTTACAACGGGAACGTTGACCACGACCTTTTGACCCATGAGGTCCAGTTCGATGGCTTCGTTTTCCTTGATCAGGTCAACGGGGAGTATGTTCATGCCAATGCCCAGTCCGATTCGGGCTGCTTCAACACCAATTCGGCCGAAACCGAGGATGCCGAGGGTTTTACCCCGAAGCTGCTGACCGCCAGCGTAAGCCTTTTTTAGTTTTTTGAAGTCACTGTCGGCGGCACGGAGCTCAAAATTGGAACGCTGTACGTCGCGGCTCAAGCTGAAGAAGTGGGCGAAAACGAGCTCGGCGACACTTTGGCTGGAGGCGGCCGGCGTGTTGTAAGTAGGGATGCCCTTGGTCTTGGCGTAAGCGTGATCGATGTTGTCGATACCGACACCACCACGGCAGATGGCCTTAAGGTTTGGGCTGGCGTCGATCAGGTCCTGACGAACTTTAGTGGCCGAACGGACGCAGATGACGTCGAAGTTGTTTAGCTCAGTCATCAACTGGTCCTGGGGGATATGGTCTGTGACGACTTCAAAGCCGGCAGCTTCCAATTGAGCTTTTCCATTGGCGGCAATGCCGTCATTTGCAAGAATACGAATCATTCGGGAGGGTTATTTTGGGGGGTAAATGCGGCGCAAAGAAACGGAAAAAGGCGGGACCCTGAAAGGTATTCGTCAGGTGTTTTATTTTGGTTTCTACGGTCGGTCGACAATCAGATGGCGCGGCCGCAGGTGCAAAGGGAAGGTTAAAAGACAAAGGGTTAAAGGTGCCATTTACCACATTACCTTAGGGCCATGGACTAATAACACAAATTCGTCTACTTAATGCCGTTGTTCGTCTAAGGCAACCACCAAAACCTGGTCCAGGCTCATCTTTTCCGTAACTTTGTAGCTATGGCAATCGATATCATCTGTCTCATCTTTCTGGCATACGGTTTCTACGTAGGCTATTCCAAAGGCATCATCGCCACGGTCCTTACGCTCACCAGTTATATCTTCGGTATTCTGGCGGCGATGAAGTTTGGCCCCATCATGGGGGACATCCTGTATTCGTGGGCACCTGCGATGACGACAACCGGTGGTTTTATCCTCGGCTTTTTTGTGGTCGCTGTACTTA
The DNA here is from genome assembly GCF_000373105.1 of Neolewinella persica DSM 23188. Taxonomy (GTDB): domain Bacteria; phylum Bacteroidota; class Bacteroidia; order Chitinophagales; family Saprospiraceae; genus Neolewinella; species Neolewinella persica. The sequence continues at coordinate 1,758 of NZ_KB890480.1, forward strand.
CTTTGGTGCTCTTTAAGATCGTCGCCCGGGGCCTGACCAGTTTCCTGGAGAAGGTAAACATCAACTTCATCAACCAAATTATGGGGGGCGTCCTTTCAGGACTGTTCTTCACTTTTATCTTCTCTGGCCTCGTCTACTTTGGCGACCAAACCAGGATCATTTCCAAAGAGGTTGCTGCTACCAGCATTACCTACAAACCGCTGAACGTGATCCGCACCGCCGTTTGGGAACGCGGTAAAGACCTTTATCCCGTATTCCGTGACTTCTACGACCGTGCAGTTGATGCAATGGATTCGCTGCGGGACAACGTTGATAAGGGCGAAAACGACTCTATTTTTGACATGGAGGAATAGTTAGTCTTGTGGTCTGGTAGTCATGTAGCGCTGCCGCTGTCACCACACATTTCGCTTCGCTCATTCGCCTAAGGTGAGCATGCGCAGCGTAGCGAAAGATACCTATGCTAGCTACTCAGAAACTCGCCACTCAGGGATTCAATGCCGGTACTGCTTGACATTGTTTTGCCCGTCCGACGGATGCTTTTTTACGTGCGACGCAGGAGCGAAGGCGGAAAAGTCCGCCTGGCGGGTCAGGTTGTCTACGCCAGGCAATCAGACAAGGTTTTAGCCCAGCTGCGGCAGGCCAAAAAGAATTCGTTGGACGGGGCCAGGCGACTCGCTTGATTCTATGACGTCCTGACTAAGGTTAAAGCTCCGTTAAAAACTTCACCCGATTAACACGCTCCACCCACGCAAAGCGTCATATCCCCACGCAAATAAACCATCCGCCGCATCAGTGGATTATCTTTGCGCCCGATCTTATGCGTAATTATCGCCACTGGCTCCTTTTTGCTGTTTTAATCTTTCTTTGCACCTGCGTCCGCGCCCAGGTCCGTAACCCCGTGGATACAGCTGCTGCTGAGGTCGTCAACATTGATAATGCAAACGAGCTGATCGCCCTGAATAAAGGGGCCGTCCAGATTTTGGTGGGTGAGGTAGAGCTGAGCCAGGACAGTATTTTCATGTACTGCGACAGCGCTAAAATTATTAATGAAATACAGGTTTACGCTTACGACAACGTCACCATCCAACAAGGTGACAGCCTCGCTGCTTTCTCCGATCAACTCGATTACAACGCCGAAACTCTCCTGGCTAAACTACGTGGCCACGTTGCCCTGCAACGGGGAAAAACTGAGCTATTTACGGACCGGCTCGACTACGACTTAAAGACCAAGCTGGCCACCTACCATACCGGCGGCCGCATTGTCTCTAACGGCACCACCGAGTTGAGCAGTACCCACGGCTACTACTACGCCGATCGCCAGCAGGTGTATTTCCGCGACAGCGTGGTAGCCATTGATGATCGCTTTGAAATGAGGGCCGATACCCTGATGTATGACCTTGCCGCAGATCGGGTGTACTTCCTCGGTCCTACCGTCATCCGCACCGATACCCACCGGATCTACTGTGAATCCGGTTATTACGACGTGCAACTTGATGAGGCCGTTTTTAGCCAAAACGCGCAGTACCTCAGCGGTAACCGGAAAGCCGCAGCCGATACCATCCGCTACTTTGGCGGACTGCGGGAAACCTACATCCTCGAAGGCAACGCTTTCGTCGCCGAAGGCGACTTTCAACGGGCCACAGCCGAACGAATTAACTACTTCCGTCGCGAAGACAAGTATAAACTGGAGGGCAACGCCTCCGTCCGGGATTCCATACAGACAGTTACGGGGGATACCATCGATTATGACATAAAACGGGCGGTCTATTCTGTTGTAGGCGGCAGGCCCCGGGTGTCCGCCCCGCCAATGATCATCCTGGCAGACCGGTTAGACTCAGACCCCGAAACCGGCTTCAGCACGGCCTCCGGCCGTGTGTTCTGGCAGGATACCTCGGCCAACGTCACCATCGCTGCCGCAACTGCCCGGTACAACGAAACCACCGGTTACCTGCTGGCAAGTGGCGGTGCCGGCCCCGACCGGTCCGGACGGCCCGACTACTACGGCAACCGGCCAATGATGACTTCGGTCCTCGAAGGGGACACGATGTGGATGGTCGCCGATACCCTGGTTTCTGTCCGTAGCGATATGGTTGATACAAGCTATACCACCACCGTTCTCTCCCGCGATACGGTGATGTTGGGGGATTCGCTGACGGTAAACGTCTTGACAAGTACAGATACGCTGGTCACCTATGATACGATACGTTACCTGGCGGCGCACCACGACGTCAGGATTCTTAAGTCCGACATGCAGGCGGTCTGTGATTCCCTGGGCTTCAATACCATCGACTCGGTGCTAACGCTTTACCAAAACCCCATCCTTTGGCAAGACACCAGTCAGCTGACGGGAGATACCGTCCGCATCCATTTCAAGGGTGAAGCCCTGGACAAGGTACAGTTGTTACGCAATGGCCTGGTCATCACTACACCTGATCTGGTGTTTTTCAACCAGGTAAAAGGCAAACAAATCGAAGCGTTCTTTGACAGCACCAGCCTCTCCCGCACCGAAGTAAAGGGTAATGCCGAAGCCATTTATTACATCGTTGATGAAGCGGGGGCCTACGTTGGGGTAAACAAGACGGCCTGCAGCTCGATGGTACTACACTTTAAGAACGGCGGCGTTAAGAAGATTCGTTTTCTTAGTGCGCCCAGTGGTAAAATGGAACCTATGCAGGCAGTTAATCACGAAACCTTCAAGCTGGAAGGCTTCCGTTGGGAAACGGAGCGAAAGCCATTAACGGTGGAGGACCTGTTTAAGGGGCGCACTGGAGAAAAGCCGGCGGTACTGCCGGTGTTGGAGGCTTATCCTGCTGAGAAAAGCGGACCTCCGGCGGTATTGCCTAAAGAATAGTACCTGATTAATTATTTTTGCCCTATGCCCCGAATCCTGACCTTTTGCCTGTTTCTCTTCCTGCCTGTTTCTGTGTCCGCTCAGTCTTCGGAACTGTCCGCTGCCCGTGAAGCATTAGGCGGGGACGATGCCCGCATGCAGGTTGCCGCCCTCGACAGTCTTATTAAAACAGGAAAGGTTAGCCCCGACTTGTACCAGGCACTGGGGAATGCCCATTTTCAACGGGCAGATTTTGGCCGGGCCATCCTTAGCTACGAGCGGGGCTTACGCCTTAAGCCCGGACATGATAGGCTGACGAATAACCTTAAGTACGTCCGGGCAGAAGCGGGGATTACCCGGCAGGTATTACCTGACTTTTTTCTGGCGCGCTGGTGGCGCGCCATCGGTGCCACTTTGGGGGCCGGTACCCTTTTTTGGTTGGCCATGGTCTTTTGGTGTTTTGCGGTAGCGGGGGCCGTTATCTGGTTCCTTCGTCGCAAGGAAATGGACGAGAAGAAACGATTTGCTCTCCTGCCAGGCGCAGCCATTTCCTTAGTTCTGGCCATCCTCTTTTTTAGCATCGGTAACAGCAGGAACGCTTTTCTGGACAACGACCGGGAGGCCATTTTGGTGGCCAAAACCGCCGACCTGCGTGTCGCGCCAGGAGCAGATGCCACGCTCGAAAAATCTCTTTCTACCGGCCTCAAACTCCGGGTATTGGATGAGTTTGACGGCTTCGTTAAAGTTAGTTTGGAGGATGGAAAGCAGGGGTGGCTGCCTATGGGATCTTTGGAACGGATCTAGTTGCCTGCCACTGTTGGCTTACCGAACCGTGCTTGCTCTGAGCAACCTTGTTTTTAGGGTTGTACTACTGCCCTGCCATCAAGCCGCTGTCCCACTAAAATCGCGTAACTCCAGCCTTCAACTCCCTGGTCTGCTTATCCAGGTACAAGTCCCCAAAAGCCACACTAGCCGTAATGGTTCCCATTCGCTCCTTACTCGGCCGGATGGCGAAGCGGCGGACTTCCGTCGTTCGTTCCAGTTCGATCACCCGGCGGCCGTCAGGTAGTTTGACTTCACCGTTATTCAGGGATAAGTCATAGGCCATCCCTTCTCCGCCGAGGGGTTCGTAGATATACACGTCGCTTTTATCGGCATTGATCTGTAAATCCCGCATACTAAGGTTGGGACTGATCTTTAGCTCGCCGTACTGCGCGGTGATGTTGAAGGTGCCGCCGATATCGAAGAGGTTGATGTCTGACCGGCGGGAATTGATCACAACGTTACCGTCGATGCGTTCGCCGGTAATGTCACCGAAACGGCTGCGGATATCCAGAATGCCATGAACGTTATCAATGTTAATTGCGGAGAATTCACCGTTGATCCGCAGTTGGTTCCGGAGGTTAGAGATGGTCGCACCACCGAAGTGGCTCTTCAGGTATACCGGGCATTCTTCGGGTAGCGTAATGTAATAATGCACCGTTAGTTCGCTCCGCGAACGCAGGGATTTGTCTTTCAGTTTGTTCTTAAGGAATATCTTTTGACCGGCAACCTCGGCGATATAGTCCAGGTTCTGTAGATCGGTTTCCGCCTGCTCCAGCTTTGGGTGGCTGGCGGTCATCACTATCTTAACCTGAATCTTCTGCTTGTCCCAGGTTTCTACAAATATCTCAGCTTTCTCTCCCTCTACAGCCAGTTCGTTCCCTGGTCGGTAGGTATAGGTGTCTTCAATCGTTTTGGTAACGACCTCGCGCAGCGCGTTCGACGTTTGCGCACCGAGGAAAGGGGAGAAAGCAAAAATAAGGAAAGGGAGGAAACGCATGTAAGGGATGGTTACCCGGCCTTCAGGCCGGTAAATAAAGCTAAAGTTCAATAATCTGCCGGTAAATATCTGACCGGTCCCGTTCAATTTCGGCCAACTGACGGATGACGGAGGCGTCATCACCATAAGCGACAAGAGTGGCCTTGATCTCTTCTTTGGCTTCGTTCAGTTCTATCAGTTCCTGACCAAGTGCATTGAGCTTAGGTTCGTTTCTTGCTTCAATTTCGGCCAGGGCGTTGGTAAAGCTCGCTTCGTTGTCATCCCAGTCAGGAATGGTCATGGCCGGAGCAATTTCCTGGTGGTAAGCGATGGTCACCTTCGCCGGGCGGTCGATACTGTTCAGCCCAATACCAACGGTTAGCAGGAGAGCAATGGCGGCTGCAATACCCGCTAATTTTCGCCACGGAAGCTGGCGCTGCTTTGCCATTGTCTGCTGCAGCGTGGCAACTTCGGCCTGTTCCATTTTCCGGCTGATGGCGTTCCACACGCCGGCAGCCGGCTGGTAGGTCGGTAGTTGATCTGCCAGTGTAGGGGAGAGGCCTTTATCGATGGCATCCCAGGCGGAGCCGGGGGCATCGTAAGCCGGTAGCCTGCTCAGGGCGTCCCGGAGTTTATCAGCGTTTTTTTCCTTCATCGTTTTGGACTGTTGGTATTATTTGGTCTATTGTTCTGTTGGTACTATTGATCTATTGGTACTAATGGACCAATAGTACCAATAGATCAATTAAGACTAAACGTAGTGACGCAAGTATTCGCGTAGTTTCTTTTTGGCGTAGAACAGCTGGCTCTTGCTAGTTCCTACGGTGATGTTTAGCATGTCGGCCACCTCCTGGTGTTTGTAACCTTCTACTTCGATGAGTACAAACACGGCGCGGTAGCCGTCGGGCAGCTGGTTAATGGCCTTTTCCAGATACTCTGTATCCAGGCTCGTCGTATCCCAATTTACTTCTTCGTCGGCATAGTTTAAGGGCAATTCCTGGGTGACCTTATGCCGGCGTAGTTTATTCAGGGCAGTTCGTACGATCACCACCTTCATCCAGGCGCCAATGGTGCTTTCTCCCCGGTAGGTGTCCAGCTTCTGGAATACCTTAAGGAATCCTTCTTGCAGCGCATCATTGGCTAGGTCAAAATCAGCACAAATACGGTAACAAGCGGTATACATGGCTCGGCTGTAGCGGTCGTATAATTCTTTTTGGGCACGGCGATCCTGCCGCCGGCAGGCCGCCACGAGTTCCTGTTCGGTCATGCGGGCGGGTGTTGTCGGTGGCGATGCCTTTGCCGTGGTAGGTTTGAAAATCTTAATCATCACATGTGAGAGTATGCAATAGAGAGGGGAATAAGTAAGGGATGGTTGGGTGGAGAACGATTTTTTGTTGCTGGGTATTGGGTAGAAGCATCGGGCGGGGCCGCAGGTGCAGAGAATGGTATAAGAAGCAAGGGCGAGGTACTGTGGCCCGAGAAAAAAGCGCAGCTTTTTAAAACGGTTATTGGCTGGCCTTGTACTCTTTTTCGGTGCAGAGCCCGTTCGCCCTTTACCCCTTCCCTTGCACCTGCGACCGCGCCCATAAAACAATTTATAAAATTAAAAATATGTTAAGTATTTTACTAATCTGTTTTGTTATAATGTTTAAGTCGCTGAAAACGTAATTCTTGTATCCTTCCGTAATCCGTTCATATGTTGTTTTGTTCATGGTTTAATTCAAACTAAGTGCTGAATGACGGGTAGTTTTGGACATGACTATCAGCGAAAATATTGATCTCAACCACCTTAATGCCCCTGACCGGGCGGATATTCAAGAACTCACCAGCCGGATTTACGCCTACCAGCGAGGTCAGGAAGATGAGGACCGCTTCAAGCATTACCGCCTGACCAGAGGGGTGTATGGTCAGCGCCAAATTGGCGTGCATATGTTCCGGACCAAAATCCCGTTTGGCCACATTACGCCCGACCAGTTGATTGCACTGGCCAATATTTCCGAGAAGTACACCAATGGCCGGCTGCACATTACCACGCGGCAAAACATACAGCTGCACTACGTAAAACTCAACGACAGCCCCGCCATCTGGAAGGAGTTAAGCGAAGCCGGCATGACCGCCCGCGAGGCCTGTGGTAATACCGTTCGTAACCTTACCGCCAGCCCCCTGGCCGGTGTCGACCCCGACGAACCGTTTGACGTAAGCCCTTACGTCTATGCCTCCTTCGACTATTTCCTGCGCAACCCCATTTGCCAGGAGATGGGCCGCAAAATAAAACCTGCATTTTCGTCTTCTGAGAAAGATTCCGCCTTTACCTATTTCCACGACTTCGGCTTTATCCCCCGCATCCAAAACGGTGTCAAAGGGTTTAAGGTCGTCGTTGGTGGAGGGCTGGGCGCAGTTTCCATGGTTGCTCCCACAGCCTTTGAGTTTCTCGAAGCCGATCGGATCATCCCGTTCATGGAGGCGGCCATCCGTGTCTTCGATCGCTACGGCGAACGGGAAAAGCGGATGAAGGCCCGCATGAAGTATCTCCTCAAGGACCTCGGCCTGGAGCGTTTTATGGAGCTGGTAGAAGAAGAAATGCCCGCCGTTGCGAATAAGACCTACACCATCGACGAAAGCCTCGTGCCCAGCCTTGGCCAGGTACCAGGCGACAACTTCGGGACAGCCGAACCGCTACACGCTAAACTTTATGAAGAGTGGCTCCGGACCAATGTGCTGGAACAACGCCAGGGCGGCTACCGCGCCGTAGCCATCCGTATCCCCCTCGGTAACCTGGAAGCCGAACAAGCCCGCCTGCTGGCCGGACTCATTAAGGAGTTCGCCAGCGACGATATACGACTAAGTGTTCAGCAAGGTATGGTACTACGTTACGTGCCACCATCTGCCCTGCCGCATTTGTTCAACGGTTTGTACGCCCTCAACCTGGGACTGCCAGGCTACGATACCACTGCCGACATCACCGCCTGCCCGGGCACCGATACCTGTGTCTTGGGTGTGACCAATTCTACCGGCCTGGCCAAAGTGCTGGAAGACCTGGTACGCGATGAGTTCCCCGAAATGGTAACTGAAGACGATATCCGAATCAAAATCTCCGGTTGTATGAACGGCTGTGGTCAGCACATGGCGGCCAACATCGGTTTCCACGGCAGCAGCATACGGGTTGGACAGAAGATCGCTCCGGCTATGCAGGTGGTCGTTGGCGGCGGTATTGCGCCCGATGGCCGTGGCTTCGTCGCCGAAAAAGTCATCAAAGTACCCACCCGCCGAATCCCACAGGTTGTCCGGGATCTTTTTAACGACTACAAAGAGAACGCGACGGAAGGCGAGTACTATAACGACTACGTAATCCGCCAGGGAAGGCGCTACTTCTACAATGTCCTGAAATCATTGGGCGACAGTAAAACCATCACCACCGAAGAATTCTATGATTGGGGACAGGACGAGGACTATCGCCAGGAAATTGGTGTCGGCGAGTGTGCCGGTGTCAGCCTCGACGTGATCGGTGCCATCCTTAATGATGCTTCTGACAAAGTCATCGCAGCTGGCCAGTCCGTAAAAGGGGAAGCCTGGGCCGATGCCGGTTACCACGCCTACTCCGCCATGATCACCGCCGCTAAGGCGCTGCTGCTGGCCGAAGACGTGAAGTGTAACACGCACATTGGTATCCTCAACGACTTTACGGAACAGTTCGGCAATCGGTTCAGCGAAGCAATGCCTTTCCCTGACTTCGTCCTGCGAATCAAGAAAAACGAACCTACCCCGGACTTCGTCCGGGCCTACCTCGCCGACGCCCGGGCCTTCGTCTCCAAGGCCATCAAGACGCGCGAGGCGCAGCTGGACAAAGTAGTGGTAGGCGAATACTACAAAGCCTAGCCACCGATCCCGGAGGGATCAAATCGTTTTAACCCCGGATAAAGCGTGGTGGCGCCTCCTCAGATCCCGGAGGGATCAAATCGCTTTAACCCCGGATGAAGCGTGGTGGCGCAGCCATCCGCGTAATCCGGGGACCTTCAAATAACTGCTGGCCTTAGGCCCAGCATCATTCGGGCTACAAGCCCTCTACCATATGACTCCCCACATCACCCTAGTAGGCGCCGGCCCCGGAGACCCCGACCTCATCACCCGTAAAGGCCTCAAAGCGCTGCAATCCGCCGACGTAGTCCTCTACGATGCCCTCAGCTCCGATGAGCTGCTCGACGAAACCCCGGCGCACTGCCAGCGGATCTTCGTGGGTAAGCGCGCCGGCTGCCACTACAAGAAACAGGAAGAGATCAATGCCTTACTGGTGGCTTCTGCCTACGAGTATGGGCACGCTGTCCGGCTTAAGGGCGGTGATCCTTTCGTCTTTGGCCGCGGACAGGAAGAGATCGCCTACGCTCGCGAGCAGGGAGTGCCAACGACCGTAGTTCCGGGCATCAGCAGCTGCATAAGCCTTCCCGAGCTTCAGGGCGTAGCCCCCACCAGCCGTGGCTACGCCGACAGCTTTTGGGTGTTGACGGCGCATACCCGAAGTGGTGGTTTGAGTAAAGACTTACTTTTGGCCCCGCGAACCGATGCTACCGTCATCATCCTGATGGGCCTGGGGCGGTTAGATCAAATTTGCGCCCTTTGGGACGCTGAAGGCAAGGGTGATCTGCCGGCTATGGTTATTCAGAACGGTAGTCGGCCCGACGAACGTTGCTGGCTGGGCACCGTTAACGACATTGCCGGACGTGTCGCTGCCGAACGGGACAAGGGGCCGGGAATCATTGTCTTAGGTAAGACGGTTTCTCAGCACCCGAACTTCCGCAACGGTGCGCTGGAGGCCGTCACGAACGAATTGAGCATCTCTGTGCGTTAGCCCAATCCAAAATCGAGAATCTAAAATCGAGAACCGAGAATGAATAACCAACTATACCCAGCCTTCTTCCGCCTGGACCGCCTCCAGCTGCTGGTAGTAGGTGCCGGCGAGGTAGGGGAGGAGAAGCTCAGCTTTATCCTCAAGTCCAGCCCAAACGCCCGGGTGGTGCTGGTCGCGCCCTGGATGGGAGAGGAACTGAAAGCGTTGCTTGATCAGTACGATGAGCAGGCGCGGACGCAGGAACAAGGACCGGTAGACGAAGCAGGCTTCGGCGGAAACCAGCTTAGGGCGGCCCGGTTCGCCGGCGAAGCGACGGCTGGAGAATGGCAAACACCCGCTGGTGGAACCGTTATCTGGTACGAACGAAAGTTTCGGGAGTCTGACGTCCGGGTCGCGGACCTAGTTGTCGCCGCTACCAACTTCAAAGAAATAAATTTTACGGTCTGGACTGCGGCGAAAGCCGCACGAAGATTAACCAACATAGCAGATACGCCTTCCCTCTGTGATTTTTACCTGGGTAGCATCGTCACCCGCGGACCGCTGAAGATCGCCATCAGTACTAATGGACAGAGCCCCACCTTCGCCAAGCGCTTCCGGCAATTCCTGGAAGCGGAGCTTCCAGACTTTGAGACCACCAACCTACTTGATAACCTTAAACTGTTCAGGGATCGGTTAACCGGTGATTTTCAGGCGAAAGTCCGTCAACTGAATGCAGTGACAAACAGTTTACTCTCTTCGGCCACCGATGAAAAAGCGGCTTGCCGATGCCCGGATGGAGAATGCCTGGTGGAAACAGCTGGTAAGGGCACTCCAGTGCCCGATAAATAATGAAACGGGTACTGGAGTGCCCTTGCCAAGAAACCTCCTCTGCACCTGCGGCCGCGCCCATAGAGAATGACAGAATAAAAGAATGAGTGAATGACGCGGACAATGAATTCCTTGAATGACATTGATCATGCCACGTGAACTACAATCAATCGAATTTTGGATGAACTGTAATCTGCGTATTCTCCCATTCAGTAATTCTCTCACTCACCATTGCTTTAGACCCCAAGAAAATAACCATGACAAAGACCATCATCAACGTAGACATCGAAGCCTTGAACGCAGAATTCGAAGCCCTCGGGTTTCAGGAGCGGATCAGTCGCCTCTACGAATATTTTCCGGTAGACCGGGTGCTTTTTACCAGCAGCTTCGGCACTAAGTCCGTGGTGATGCTGACCCTGGTAAGCCGGGGCAATGCCCGGCAAAAAGTACACATGCTTAATACCGGTTACCACTTCCCCGAAACGCTGGCTTACAAAGACACCCTGTCGGAAATCACGGGCCTGGAGGTGGTGGAGATTCATCCCGAAAAGGATCGCCATGAGCAAACCGTAGCCGCCGAAATGTGGGAGTCGCAGCCCAGTCGCTGCTGTCACTACAATAAGGTGCTGCCGTTAAAAGCCGTTAAGGAAGAACATACCGTTTGGATGTCGGGTGTGCACAGTTACCAGACGATGAACCGCGCTGCCATGCGGATATTTGAAGAAGTAGAGGGCCTGATTCATTTCCATCCACTGATCGATATCACCGAGGGAGAGTTCTTATTCCACCTCGAAAAAGATAAATTGCCCCGTCATCCGCTCGAAGCCAAAGGCTACGGTTCCATCGGCTGCCATCATTGTACCCGACCCGGACAAGGGCGCGCGGGCCGGTGGGCAGGGAAGGATAAGGATGAGTGCGGCTTGCACGTTTAGTGAGTAGTCGGTAGTACTACCGCATATTGGAGTGGAAGAGCTCACTTCGTTCGTGGCGGCTTCGCCTTGAGCAATACCGGCTCTAAAGACCAAACCGTACGAGCGAAGCGAGCACAAACTTGCGGTAGTACTACCAACTATTGACTATCCACTATTCTGAAACTCAAAAGAATCAAAAACGTTATAACCCCAATAATCAAAATTTATACAACTGTGATCCAAACAGACATCCTAATAATTGGCGCCGGCCCAGTCGGTCTTTTCACCGTCTTCGAAGCGGGATTATTGAAACTTCGTTGCCATCTGATCGACAGCCTGGGGCAGCCCGGCGGACAGTTGACGGAGATATACCCGAAGAAGCCGATCTACGACATACCCGGTTACCCGACCGTATTGGCCGGAGAACTGGTGGATAACCTGATGGAACAGATAAAACCTTTCAATCCTGGCTTCACCCTTGGTGAACGGGCCGAACGCATTGAAAAGGTAGGAGAGAAGATGTATCAGATCACCACCTCTAAAGGAACTGTCCACCAGGCGCCCGTAATTATGGTTGCTGGTGGCTTAGGCTGTTTTGAACCTCGTAAACCACCAATTCCTGGCATTGCCGACTTTGAAGATAAAGGTGTTGCTTACGTTATCCGCGACCCGGAAGTTTACCGGGACAAGCGCGTTTTATTGGCCGGTGGCGGTGATTCTGCGCTGGACTGGACTATTTTCCTGGCTGACGTCGCCAGCGAAGTGACGTTGGTGCACCGAAGAGATTCTTTCCGAGGAGCTCTGGACAGTGTCGAGAAGGTAATGGACCTGGCTGCTGCTGGCAGGATTAACCTCATTACCAATGCTCAGGCAGTTGGTATTTCGGGCGAAGATCACGTTAGTGGCATCACCGTAAAGCATAAAACTGGCGAAGAGGAACTGGTCTCAGTTGATGAGTTTATTCCTCTGTTTGGCCTTGCTCCGAAGCTTGGCCCGATCGCAGACTGGGGGCTCCAGATAGATAAGAACGCAATTGTGGTCGATACGAAGGACTACAGTACCGGGGTTGAGGGGATTTACGCCATTGGAGATATCAACACCTATGAGGGCAAATTGAAACTGATTCTTTGTGGTTTCCACGAGGGAACTATTGCGGTACAATCGGCCTTCAGCTACATCTACCCGGATAAGAAACTGAGCTTCAAATACACTACCGTAAATGGTGTAGAGGGCTTGCCTAAGGAAGAGACTACTGCGGTGCCCGCGTAAGGGAAGCATGGCAGAACTCTGCTACTTCACCTTACTTTGCACCTGCGCGCCGCCGCCCAACTGAAGAGCTTTTTAACGAGTACTAAAGCTTTCGCCCTACACTCAGCCCATCCCGTATGGGCAGTACTACTACCTCCATCTTTGGATCGTCGGCCAGCAGCTGGTTGTAGGCACGTAAGGCTAATGCATCTGCGCCCAGTTTGCCGGAAGCACTGACTTTTCCGTCCCACAAAATATTGTCGGCCAGTAAGAGCCCTCCGGGCGTAAGCCGGTCAATCAGGTCGGGGTAATAGTCCGGATAACTCCGCTTGTCACCATCGAGGAAGATGAGGTCAAAGGGGCCTTTTAGGTTCGGAAACAGGTTGGCCGCCTGACCAACGTGCAGTTGAATTTGCTCCGCAAAGGGCGAAGCCGCAAAATTTCCCCGGGCCAGAAAGGCCATCTCTTTGTTGCCCTCGATGGTATGAAGTATTCCGCCGGTAGCCAACCCCTCGGCCAGGCAAAGCGCGGAATACCCCGTAAAGGTGCCGAACTCCAGAATGGTTTTAGGCTGGCGCAGTTTACTCAGCATCGCCAGTAACCGTCCCTGCAACCGACCACTCAGCATTTGGGGCGCCATGGTTTTCAGGTAGGTCTGCCGCTCTACTTCGTTGAGGTAGGCAGGGGTAGGGCCAGAGACGGATTGGGCGTATTCGTAAACGGGGTCGATGTTGTCGCGCATGGTCTAAAGGTCCGTATTGTGGGAAGTAGGAGCGCCGGAAGCTCCAATACCAATTAAGTGGGGAATTTCATCCAATGGAACATTAACCCCGACAACTCCGGTATCCGGATCAATCAGAAAATTGGTCGGTACCTGTTTGACGCCGTACATCCCGGCAATGTTACCGCCCAGGAACTTAAAACTTTTGGTGTAATCCATTACCTGATAGGGCCAGGTTTTTTTATCCTGTATCAGCGCCCGTTGCCATGCGGTGCTATCGCGTTCTATAGCGACCGAAACAATGATAAGCTGATCGCCCATGGTTTCGTGCAACTGTACGAGTCCGGGGCTTTCCCGCCGGCAGGGGCCGCACCAGCTGCCCCAGAAATCCAGCAGGACGTAGTTTCCCCGCAGTTCGGTCAGCGTGAACGATTTGCCGTCGGCCCGTATGGCCGTAAAATCCTTCGCAAACTCGTCGCTGCTAACATTAGGAGAGAAATACCAGGCACGGCCGCCGAAGTAGGCAGCGAGGAGAAGGAGTGGGATCCAGAATTTTCTACCAGGCATTTTCATCGTCGAGGGGGGGCGTTTTATAAGTTCGTTTGGTTTCCAATCGTTGAATTTGTCTGGCATACAACAACCGCGCCAAGCCAAGATTGGCAGGTTCCGGCGCAGCCGGATGGAAGGCGTCGGCTACGGCCGATTCCGAAACATCCAGGGTGTAGCAGAGGCTCATCAACTGTTCCATCCGATGCTGCATCCAGTAATCTACGGCATCCGCCAAATGACGAAGGAAAGTAGCTTCATCCATCGTTTCCCGCTGCACGGGAAATTCTAACGACTCGGAAAGTAAAGATTGTGCGTTGATGTTTATTGGGATTGGTTGGACTTGGTAAACCGGTGGGGATGGGCAAGGTTTAGGGTGCACTGCGTTCGCGTTACAGGCCAGTCGCTTCGCTCCTTGTTGCAGAGGTCGCTTACGCTTCCGTTGCAGAACGCCTTCGGCGCGTTGCAGGTTGCAGCTACCGCATCAGGCAGCTCGCTCCGCTCGTTTTTGACAATTTTTTTTAAAAAAGGGCTGAAAAAATTTGCTTGAATTGCCTGCGGCAATTTTTTTCTGCAACCCCTGCAACCCCTGCAACCCCTGCAACCCCTGCAACCCCTGCAACCCCTGCAACCCCTGCAACCCCTGCAACCCCTNTGCAACCCCTGCAACCCCTGCAACCCCTGCAACCCCTGCAACCCCTGCAACCCCTGCAACCCCTGCAACCCCTGCAACCCCTGCAACCCCTGCAAAAAAAAGGGCCGCAGACTAAAAGTCCACGACCCTGTTTTTGGTCAGTAAATTAGGAGCAAGGGCAGGAACTGCCTACTTGCGAAACTGATTGAGCTTACTTGAGCACTACCGTGCCCTGGCCAACAAAGAAGCCTTTGTTGTACAGCTCAGCGGTGTAAGTACCTTCAGCGTATTGCTGATTAGCTACTTTCCACTCGGCACAGTGGCTGGCGGCGGAACCGTCGAAACCGAAGTTGACGGACTTGGTGTAGGGGATCTGGTCACCGGTCTCGGCGCTGGTCATGATACCACTACCTTCTGCATCAATCTGGATTGTTTCACCCGCTGGGTTGATAATCCGTAGCTGGAAACTTTCATCTCCGGGCTGCGCCACGCCATTGTCGAGGCTATTGAAACAAACGTAGAGGCGGTCAATGCTGTTGGCATTTTTCCGGTCGACAAACTTGCCGTTAGAGCGTTCTTTTTGGCCAACTACCGTAACGTTATTGGCTTTGATCACACTGGCGATGCCGACTTTACGACTCAGTTCCTGATTGGTACTGGTCAGTTGCTCCCGTTCGGAAACGAGGACAGCACGCTCGGTGTTGAGGCTCTCGTTTTGTTGGCGGCTGACTTGGAGATCGCTGCTGAGCAGGTTTCGTTCGCTGGTCAAAATTTGGTTGTTCTCGGTGAGCTGGGCATTGGCGATTCGCATCTCTTCGAGTTGAACCAGGTAGCCGTCAGTCTGTGTGCGGAGTTCTTTCAACTCCCGGCGGGCAGCCACGAGGTTACGGCTGTCGCGGGCGAGACCGGTAATTTTGTCCTTCTGTGTGCGGAGTTCCTCTTTTTGCTGGTCAATCAGCGCATTGAGTTCCTCATTACTGCCGCGCATTTCTTCAAGCTCTGCGAGGCTCTCGTAGTACTGCTTTTCGGCAGTTGCTTTGAACTGCTCCATTTCGACGAGGTCGGTGGCGAGTTCAGCGTTTTCGGTACCGCGGTTAGCGTAACCGATGCCCAGACCTGCAAGGGCCAGCAGCAACACGGCAATTGCACCCAGCAAAAGGGGCGTGCGGTTGGGCTTCGGCGCCGGAGTAGGCGTGAACTTGGGGGATGGGGTGGAGGATGGATTATTCTGAATGGTAGCCATGTGGCGTTGGTTTAGTGATGGCTTCCCTCACTATGGCCAGTGCAACGGCCGGGAGCGAAACCGGAAAAATGTCCCTGAAAGAAAAAGCGTGTTCGTTGGTCGGGACGGGGCTATTAACGCACCTTTATCGAAAAGTATTACGGATTTATGTTAAAGTTTGTTTGGATGCCTTAAAATATGTCCTCATAACAGGTTCAGGCATGGCGTAAACATTAGGGTTGCCGGGTTTTTAGCTCAGGTTGAAAAAAATTAGATAAATAATGCGGGGACGCAGGATGCAGGGGAGGGTTTGACGGAGCAAGGGAAGACGTCTTGAGCGTTCTTGCTGGTCTATTCGTCCAACTGGAAACATAAGTCCAAACTCAATAGCATAATTTCTAATAGGTATATTCACCTGGTTTTGATGTTTATCGATCAATTCCTCTCGTACTTTTATCAGTTAATCAGCACTTTTAGATAACTTGCAGGCTAAATCAGTGAAGTTTATCAAGTTTTTTGGATAGTAAACGTCACGTTTTTAAGAAAGAAGTGATGTTCGGCTTCTTGCTTTTTTGAAATTTTTAGCACACTTGACACACTATTTTCTATAAGATTTAAAACGCCTTAGGAGGCTTTGACAGCACCAAAGGATGGAACTAATCACTCCTAACGACCAAGAAAACCACCTTTTACAAGTTTGACCAAACTTTGAAAGGCACCTTGATATATGTTATACGATCTTTAATCTCAGCACACATTAATATGACGACGACCCAAACTTTATCCCCGACCGGGACCACAGCCTTGCTGTCGTTCCGGCATCGCTATATACTGTTCGTAGTATTAGCTACCTTATTTTCCCTTGGCGGACTTCAGGCCCAGTGTAACTACAGCAGCAGCGGATCTTTTCCCGTTATCGCAGAAGATACGGACGATGAAACCGCTCCCTTTTCCTTTACCCAGAATCTGGATGTATTCAGCGCTGGCCTGGGGGATGTAGTGGAAGTCACTGGCCCCGTCTCCGTGCGCATCTGTTTTTGGGGAGATATGAATGCGGCTAACGAAACCTTTGCGGTCAATGTTGCAGGTAATATGGTTGGCACAGTAGGTGACCTCGGGTATACCCCTTCGCAGGCTTCACCGTATTGTGAGACCTTTGTCCTCAATAGTGCAAATGATGTAGAAGACGATCTGGCCGACCTTGATGGCGACATCAATATCACCTATAACGGCTTTGGTGGTGGCTGGAACAATAACGATGCTGGCGCTGATCAATTCAGCGCGCAGGTTGTTTCGGTCAGCTTCAATTACGACGTTCCGGTTACGATCAGCAACCCTGGCAATGCCTGTTCGGATGGCACAGACCTTGCGTTCGCGGTAACACCAGTTGACGGTACGGACCCTAATGATGTAACGAGCTTTCAAATTTTTCCGGCGACGCCTGGTTTCAATAGTACCACAGGAACCATTGATGTAAGCGAAGCTAACCCTGGCAATTACAACGTTGTTTATAACTACGATGTTAATGGCTGCCAATTCGAAGCATCACAGACGGTGACGGTATTTGCCGCACCAGTTGCAAATTTAAAGCCTACCACTGTAGCGTGTAAGCCTAGTGGTGGCACAGTAGACCTGGGCTTGATGTTCGATGGTTTTAATACTGGCGGCGGCACCTTTACGCTACAAAGCGGAGGTGGTAGTATCACTGGATCCACCTTTACTCCTCCGGGCAATGGTGCAGGATGTTACCTTATTCGTTACGAAGTGGACAATCCTAATGGTTGTGATAACGCCCCTTATTCTGACGAAGCGAACTTGCTGATTACCGCAGAACCTGACCCCTTGCTAACCGTTACCGGTGCTGCGTCTCCGGTATGTAGTACTACGCCGGTATCCGTAACACTCGGTAGAACCAGCAATGGTTCTGTTCCTACTTATACCGTAAATGGTAACAATGTAGGTGCAGGTACTACTATGTTGGCCTCTCCGGCCGGCGTAGGATCAATTAACTATCAAATTTGTCTGGAAGAAACGAATAGCGTAACTGTCTGTCCGGGAGTTCCGGCGACAGCGCCCTGTACTGCACAAACGTGTCTCACGTTTACGATCTTTAATGATGGCAACGATTGTGGCGCCAATGCTGCTTTTGCCAGTGAGTGTGAGCCAGACATTAATGCAGTAGAAGTTTGTGAGGTAGAAGTTAGCAATAACTTGTTCCTCGAGTGTAGTTTCTTCAGACTGGACGGCCCACAGCTGATCGAGGCGGAGATCACTAATGCACCCGGCGTCATTCAGTGTAGTGACGAAGAAATCTCCTTCGATTGGCAAGGAAGCCTGCCCGGTCTTTTTGGTGACATCGCTACCAGTGGTCCAACCATCGCTGAACTTGACCCTGCAGCAGGAGCCGTTTGCTTTATCATCAACTTCGAAATCTGTATCCCTCTACCCATTGTAGATGATTTCTGTTTGGATCCTATTCCCTTGCCAGACTTCGTAGAAGAAGCTTGTGACAAGACCGTGGGCCAGTTTGTTTTCGATGCCTTAAGTGACTTAGTTGGTGGTACAGGAGGTAGTGGTATCGTAGTTGCTGACACCGATGGTGACGGCGCTTTTGATATCATCTTGGACGAATATACTTTCCCCGATAATGGGAGTGCGACAATCCCTAATAACGTTGAGGGAGATGGCTACATCACCGTTCGTAACGTTGTATCCTGGCCTTTCATGGCGCAGAGCGTTTGTGGTACTGTTTCCGACGAATCGATCAACCTTATTGAATTGTTGCCAATTGGTGCTATTCCTTTAGTAGGGGTAATCATTGAAGATTTGTTGGCAGCCGCTTCTTGTAACGTTGACCTGGTCTTTAGCGACGAAGAAACCGTTCGAATCCCGGTAATCAACCGTAGTGCTCCAGAGTTTGCGAATTGCAACGAAACTGGTTACACTTTCTCCGAAGATGGCATCTGCGACACCGAAGCCAACTGGTCTATCCCCGTTGCCTACGATGGCTGTAATGGTGGATTACTGCAGTACCGTGGACGTACGGCAGGAACGGATGCAACCAACTTCAACGGTACGCCTCCTGCGGAAGTAGTAGTGGCTGAATCCGGCCTGTACCAAACGGCCGGTCCTATTCCTGGTTCTGATTTAGCACCGGGTACTTATATGGTTACTTATACTGCCTATTCTTGTTCAGCTATTGAAAGTACTTGTACTTTCCCGGTAGTGGTTACTACTGGTGATCCAATCCTGGCTTGTCCTGCTCCTATTACCGTAAGAACAGATGCGGATCAGTGCACAGCAGTCGTTACCGGCGTCGGACCTATTCAGGGTGCCAGCTGTGCGACGGTCATTAACTATAGTGTTGCATTTGCTGACGGTACTATGGCATCGACTACGACTATGTACTCTGCCGCTAACCTGGGCACGCACAATGATGCCAGCGGCCTGACTTTCCCAATTGGTGAAAGTACCGTTACCTATACTATGATGGTAGACATCAACGGAGACGGTGATGTAGATGATACCATTGATGGTACTATGGAAACTCAGACTTGCGACTTTACAATCACTGTATTAGATGCTCAACGTCCATCAGCTGCTTGTATCGATGTTGAGGTACGCCTGGACAATACCGGTAACGTATCCGTTTCTGCGGAAGATCCTGCTGATGGTACTGCTTTCTTGGACGGTGGCAGTACTGATAACTGCGATACAGACCTGGATATCATGGCCGCTAAGCCAGGAGGCGCTTTTGCAGCGACTCTCGACTTTGATTGTACCGAAACAGGATACAATCTTGTAACCTTACGGGTGACCGATGCTGCTGGTAACGTCTCTACTTGTCTGTCACAGATTTATGTAGAAGATTTCTTCGAGGGCATCACTTTCGATTTAGATGTTCCTGAAATCTGTTTAGAAAACAATAACCCTGAGCAGTTAGACTTCTCTAACTACCTCATAATTACACTTCCTGACGGAACTACACTTTCACACGATCAGGTAGCTGCTAACAGTTACTTGGGGGATGCATTCGGTGGTTTTGGTATTTCTGCTTTTGCACCTGCTCCAGGAACAGCATCAATGGATCCTGGTAGTGTTTCTGCTGACGGTATTTACACTATGGGAGAAGGCACGGGCTACGTAACAGTCTCTTACATCCTGGCTTTCCCCGGTACCGTAGTACAGAACAATAACGTTGCGTTGACCGGTTGTTTGGAGATCGTCCACTCTACTTTCGAACTCCGCCAGCCTCTGGAAATGGAGTCTCCTGAATGTGAATGTATCGTCCAGAATGACCGCATAGTTGATCTGGGTGAAGTCACTGGAGGCCTTGAGCCCTACACCATTCAGTATGGTGGAGTGAAACTCGATGTCGACAGTGATGGCGTTGCCGATGACGTAGACGGTGAATACACTTATGATGGATCTACTGGCGCCGATATCGGTGACTTTGTTCAGGATTTGGGCAACCTGCTCGTTGACTACACCCAGCCGACCTGGTCCTTTACCATTGTTGATGCTCGTGGATGTGAGATCTTCCGCTCAGGAAGCTGTGATAACGACGACGAAAATGGTACGCCAGAAATCCTTTGTGAAAACCTTGGTCCCGTTGAGCTCACAACGGAAGAAGACGTTTGTGAAGCACAATACACCTGGGAACACACCCTGCCTACGGATAACTGTGATGTAATCCTGTACACCTACACGATCACTAACCCTGATGGTTCTATTGCCGGTCCTTTCGACATTACCGCGCTGCTGAACCCTGATATCACGAACCCGCTTCCCGATCAGTTCTTCGGCACTTACGATTTCGAGCACGTAAGTCCAACGGTAAAGACATCTACCGTGACTTACTACGCTGAGGACGCCGTGGGTAATTTCTCACAGTGTAGCTTCGAGGTAACCGTAACGGATGATGATCCCCCGCGCTTCATCAACTGTCCGGAGCCAGCCGTTATCGTTGACGCGCCAGCCACCTGGTGTTCTGCCTTTGCAAACTACTCTCTGCCACTGGCAGTAGATAACTGTAGCATTCCTGTCGTTACGCAGGTAGATGATACCGGACTCACTTCCGGTGACCTCTACCCTGTAGGTATCACGATCAATACTTTCGAAGCGGTAGACCCAACGGGCAACAGCATTCGCTGTGACGTGAAGATCATCGTGAATGACTTCCACACCCCACCAACTTTCGAATGTCCGGCGGATGCAACTGCAGACACGGACGCAGGTGACTGTGGTGCAGTAGTGAATGATCTTGCACCAACCAACATCGCAGACAACTGTCTTCCCAACCTGACCATCGTTTACCGCATCGACGATGCTGAAGGCAACGAAGTCGCCAGCGGCTTTGATGACGCCAGTGGTAACTTCTTCGGCCTGGGTACAAGCACCGTGAGCTACTCCGTACAGGACATGCCACTGCTGCTGATCACGGAGATCACCCATGCTTTTGACGATGCCGTTGATGGCACCCTGCCAGTTCCTGCCTTCACCGCCGGCAACCCCGCCGACGGTGATTACCTGGAAATTACCAACTTCAACCGTGCGGCACTGGACGTCAGCTGCCTGATGATCACCCGAACCCACGCCGGAGGCGTGGAAGAGTACGCGGTGCCAACCTTTACTATCCTGCAGCCAGGCGGTACGTTGACAATTCACTTCGGTGACGGTGTCAACTCACCAACGGACGACTTCTTTAATGTTCCTGGCGCTGCTAACCTTGCTCCCGGTGAGCCAGCAGCCTACTCCATCGGACTGTCCCGCTCCATCATTGACGTTGCCGTAATGAACGGTTTCGACCTGACGGGTATGGACGAAGCAGCTTACTGGACGGGCAATATCGGCCCGGTCAGCGGTGGTGGTATCGTACGGACGACCGTTTGGGATACTAATACCGCTAATGATTTCGCCCCTGGCGAAGCATGTTTGCCTACCACTTTTGGCACCCTTAATCCGGGCCTCGCACAACCAACGCCTAATGGCGCAGCTACCGCCATCCAGGCACAGCCTACCGTTCGGGTTGAATGTGACCTGACGGTTACCGTCACCGACCGGGAAGATGCGGTCTGTGGTTTGTATGGCGAATGGAACGATTACGTTTCCGGTGCCATTGATGTGGCTTTCGGTGAATGTATTGAAACTGTTTACACGGTAGGTGATGCTTACACTGTATCTGATGTTAATCTGAACATCGCTGGTTTAGCCGGAGACATGGGTAACCTCACTTTTACCCTGATCAGCCCGGAAGGTACCGAAGTAGAATTGGCAGCTGCCGTTTGCGCCGGTACTAATGAAGTCGATTTTACCTTCGATGGCGACTTCGGTCCTGCCATCGACGCAGGTTGCGGCATCCTAAATAACGCTGGTGATCTCGTAATGCCAATTGGCGATATTGAGATCTTTAACGGTGAAGCTGCTGCTGGTGACTGGATTCTACAGATTGGCCACAACGGTCAGGAGAGTACTGATCCCGCCGCCTTTACCTCCTCTATCCTGTTCATCAGTTCACGGGAAGCTTATCCGGATTACACTACTACACTGGAGAATGATCTTGGTGTATGCGGTGCAAACTATACCTGGAACCATGCAATCTTGTTTGACAATTGCCCGGGCGGAACTATCCTCTGGACCATTGTAGACTCCAGCGGCACTACCCTGGAATCGACTGCGATACCCATTTTCCCGGAGAACACAGAAGTAACTTTCTTCTTCCCCGTAGGTATCTCAACCGTAACGTATGCCCTCACGGATGCTAACGGAAATACCAGCAGCTGTAGCTTTGACGTCACCGTTAACGATACGGAATTCCCCGTCATTACCTGCCCCTCAGATGCAACCATCCAATTGGCAGGTGGCGATTGTGAAGAAGCTTACACGCCAACCGATTATACCGCTACGGACAATTGTGCCGTGGTGGACATATACGGTATACCGCCGTTCAGTCAGCTACTCCCAATCGGAGTGAATGAAATTCAGTTCAATGTGGCAGACGCAGCAGGAAATATTACTTCTTGTTTCTACACCGTAACAGTCCTGGAATACATTCCCGCTAATCCTCAGATGGCTTGTATCGATCAGATCAATATTCACCTCGATGGCGATTGTGAACAGGAGATTGTTCCCTCAATGGTACTTGCCGGTCGGGAGTACTACTGTTTCGATAACTATGTCCTGACCTTACTGCAAAGGAATGACACTGGTACGTTCGATACCATCTCACCAAATGTGGTAGGTATTGACCAGATTGGCGAAGAAATCCGCTATCAAATCTACGACCCACGGAACGACATTAGTTGTTGGGGTAATATCGACGTAGGCTTCTTCGAAGCTCCGGAGTTCATTTGCCCGCCCAATATGACGGTCAGCTGTAACGCTTCTACGGATACCAGCCTCATGGGCGTTCCGGTACTTCAGAGTTGTGCCCTCGCCGGTGCAACGGTGGCTTTTGCCGATACCCTTCAACGGAATGATGCTTGTGACGATCCCCGGGCGATCCTGCGCCGGACCTGGAAAGTGACTGATGCCTATGGCAACTCTTCCAGCTGCGTACAAACGATAACGATCGAAGCCTTCGATCTTTCTACTGTTCGTTTCCCCGCCAACCGGGACGGCGAAGCAGCTCCCGCAGTCTACTGTGCAGATGCCGCTGCAGACCCAACCCTTACGGATCCCGAAAGTACCGGCTTCCCGTTTGTGGATGATGGATCAGATATTTTCACTACGAATTTCTGTAGCGCCAGCTACCTCTACTCTGATGAAGTGTACAACATCTGTGCCGGTAGCTACGAGATCATCCGTACCTGGAAGGTTCGTAACACTTGCCAACCAGTTGTGCCAGGTGTTAACCCAATTGAGGCTGTACAGATCATTCGGGTTCTTGACTTTGAAAACCCGGTAGTTGACTGTCCTGATGACATAACGATTAGCACGAGCAGTATCGACTGTAATGGCGCATACCTGATTCCAGAACCGGTTGTAGAAACCGGATGTACCAACTGGGATTACACCGTGTCTGCCAGCAATGGCCTGCTTACTCAACTGCCCAACGGCACTTACCTGTTGTCTGGTCTTGACGAAGGTATCTACACCGTCCGCTACGAAGTGGAAGATGAATGTGGTCGTTACAGCGAATGTATCCTCAACCTCACGGTGATTGATCAAGTTGGTCCTACTGCAGCCTGTGAAGACGGCCTCAATGTTTCCCTTGACGGAAATGGACAGGCAGTTATCTCTGCCGCTGACGTGGACGGTAACAGCGAAGACCTCTGTGGTGAGGTTCAACTGGAAATCCGCCGCCTCTACGAACTCGACCCTGGTACCTGTCAAGCGACCACTCCATTCTACACAGATTGGTCCGCATCCGTCGGTGTTAACTGCTGTGACCTTGAAGACATGGTTACCGTTGAACTCCGGGTAACGGACGAAGACGGCAACTCATCGATTTGTTGGACGGAAATCCTGGTAGAAGACAAAATCGCTCCTACCTGTATCGCCCCCGCAGACGTAACGATTACCTGTGTCGAATACATCGAAAGCCTGCCAAATGATATTCAGGATGCCAGTGACGCACAACTTGATGCAATGTTTGGCTTTGCCGGAGCTGCGGACAACTGTAGCGTAGCGATTACCCAAACTGTTTCCGGTGCCATCAACAACTGTGGTGTCGGTCAGATTGTCCGGGTATTCACGGCTACCGACGGTGTCGGCTTAACTAATGGTCCAGCTTGTACTCAGACAATTGACATCGTCAGTGTATTTGATTACCAAGTGACGCTTCCAATGGATGTAAGTGGTACCTGCGCTGAAATTCCAGTGTATGACGATCTTGAGTTCACCGACTTCGGTTGTGACCTGCTCACCGTAACTACCAACGTAGATACCCTCCGTACTTTGGACGCAGGTGAAGAATGCTTTAAGCTTCGCATCACCTACGACGCCGTAAACTGGTGTGAATTCAACTCACTCGGTGATCCATACCTCATCCCACGTGACGGACACAATGGCCGCGATCCTGAAACGGAACTGCTCTACCTGAACGTTTTACCTGGTGTTAACCTCAATGTTTCCAGCGATGATGACGCCTTCCTCTCGCGCTTCAGCGACCGCGTCTTCAACGTTGGCCCACCACAATCCGATCGCCGGGTTGACGATGGCAATGATATCGACGGGACAAATGATGATAACGGTAATATCGACGCCCAGGCCTACGCCCAGGACGATAGCCGTGGCTCCTTCCGCTACATTCAGTACATCAAGGTCTACGACGAAGTCGCTCCAGTCATTACGGTGACTGAACCTGATGCATGCTTCAGTGGAAATGGTGCTAACTGTTCTGCCGTTGTAACCTTGAACTTCACGGCTGAAGACGATTGCTCTGACGTTCAGGTGACCGCTCAGCTCGACGTTGATTACGACGAGACGCTTGGCTTCCAATCTTCCCGGGCACTTACCTCTGATGAAGTAAGCATCAGTGTTACTGGTGAGTACGTTATTCGCCTTAACGGAGCTCCCGTCGGTGAGCACGCCGTTAGGATTAACGCCGCTGATGGTTGTGGTAATTTCGATAATGCTATCCTCGAATTCTGTGTTGACCCAGTACTGGCACCAACACCGATCTGTATCCAGACCCTGACGGTCACACTCACTGACGATGGTGAAGGTGGCGGTATTGCAGCCATATGGGCAAGCGACTTCATTGCCAGCCCGATCACGGACTGTTTCGGTAACGAAATCGATACTTACAGCCTCTACCCCGAAGAAGTAGCTTCTGCTGCTGGGTTCCTGGTGGAAGAAGACCAACTTGGCGTCATGATCACTTGTGCCGAACTTGAAGCAAGTAGCGGCAGCGGTTACCCCGTACGCCTTTACGCCTTCGACGCAGCGGGTAATAATGATTACTGTACTGTCTTCGTAGAGATTCAGCAGAACGCCAGTACACCATGTGATGGCGGCGGAGACCTCGCTGACCTCGCTGGTATCATTGTCGATGCTAACATGAACGCAGTTGAAAACGTCACGGTCAGCCTGAACGAATCAGGCGGAATGAACCGCAACTTCGTAACGACGGAGGAGGGAACTTTCAGCTTCACCGGCCTCGCACCTGGTAATGACTATACGGTCAGCCCGTCCCACTACGAGGACTACCTGAATGGTGTTCGGACTTCTGATATTGTTGGTATCACTGCCCATATCCTGAGTACTAATCCGCTGGACAATCCGTATACCTTACTTGCTGCCGACGTTGATGGCAACGCCAGCATTGACGTAGGAGATATCATTTCTATCCGTCGCCTGATCCTTGGTCAGATTGATGGCTTCCCGGCGAATATGCCGAGCTGGATGTTCATTCCTGCAGATTATGATTTCCCCGCATCACTCAACCCATGGCAGACGGCTTTCCCGACGGTAAGCAACCATAACGACCTCGTCGGTAGCATCGTTGACGTTGACTTCATCGGTATTAAGCTTGGTGACGTTAACCAGACAGCATTACCGAACTCACTCGTTTCCGGTACACCAAGAAGCCTTAACGGCACTTTGGAACTGGATGTGGAGGAGATCGCAATGACCCAGGGAGAAACCTACCGTGTACCAGTTAGTGCAGCTGCACTGACGGAAGTAGAGGGTTACCAATTCACGTTGGAGTTTGACCGGACTGCGCTTGAAATTACCGACATTGAACCAGGTCTGGTTACAGCCGCTAACTTCGGATGGAACTTCGCTGAACGTGGCTTGATCACGACCAGCTGGAACTGGACGGGAAGTACCGTACCTACGGACTGGACTGGTGAAGAAGTCCTCTTCACCCTTGTTGTCCGTGCGAATGCTGACGATAATCTGAGTGAAGGTCTTGACATCAGCAGCCGCTTCACCGCAGCAGAGGCCTACGAGCGCAATACGGGTAACCTCCGTAACCTGGCCCTGGTCTTCAACGAGATCGAGGTAGAGAACGGTTCGAATGAACTCTTCCAGAACACGCCGAACCCCGTTCGGAACCAGACGGTCATCAGCTTCCAGCTGGAGACTGCTCAGGCAGAAGTGATTATTTCTATCCGCGATGCCGCTGGTCGGACCATTCGTGAATTCACACAGGAAGGAACTGCGGGCTACAACAGCCTGGTTGTTGACAACCAGATGCTGAACAACGCAGCGGGTGTCTACTCTTACACGGTTACGGCCGGAGAGTGGGTGGCCACTAAACGCATGATCGTACTTCGGTAAGGGCACACTTTACAGATCTACGTGCTGAAACAAACGCCGTCTTCCTTTGGGGAGGCGGCGTTTTTGTGTGCCATTCAGGATCAGGGGGCGCGGTCGCGGGTGCAGGGGAGGGGATTAAGGAGCAGGGATGGCTGCGCTGAATTTGTTATTGTCAATTGATAGCCCCCCTCCCAATCGTGCGCTTCGCGTCTGCCTTTGGCGGTCCCACGGGGGGAGGGCTATTGAAAACGCTGCGCGTTTTTTCAAGAACCAGCTGGGTTTTTCTGACCTGGCGGTTGGCTGTAGAACAGACCTTTCCACAGGCCATACAACGCCTTGATAGGTAATAATACTTGCCGCTGGCATAGAAGCGTTTGCATAGCATGGATAACGTGAAATTTTCGGCATTACTCTTGACGATGTTGTCAATCTTCAGTTGCCAAAAGACTACCTGCACGGTTAGCTACCCAGATATCATCATCAAAAACGGACTTCAGGAAAGCTACGACCAGGCGAAACTGGACTGGTACTTACTCAACGCCGTATTCCAAGAGCGACTATCTGATTGTCTATGATTCAATTGTAGAGGCAGGGACAATAATTTGTGATGCAGATCGGGGACATTGGGCTACCGATCGTCAACTCCTTGACGACAAGGAAAAAATGCGCACCAAATTCGGAGCTAGTCGAATATTGGAATTCGTCGCTACGGACATTGAGCTCTTTGTGCATGATGAAGAATCCATGCTAAAGGACGACACCCTTACGCTGACCTTCTTTCCCGAAGATAATGGAAGAGGCTGGATCACAGATCCTACTGATGGAGCTATTCATACCCTTATCTACGTCAATGGAGTATTGAGAATCGTTGGACAGAATGATTATATCGAATACGACGTAGACGCTAAGGAAGTGGCGCAGGAGCGGACAATCTTGAAAGAGAAAGTGCAAAAAGCAGCAACAGTAACGGAGTGGCTAAAATGTAAGTTTCTTTAAGCATGCACTATGCAATAACTTTTATTTTGCAACACCTGCAACACCTGCAACACCTGCAACACCTGCAACACCTGCAACACCTGCCTACAAAACCTCCTTCGCCCCCTCAGAAACCTCCAACCCCGCCCAGGTAGCCCGGCCGGCGTAAACGACTTGCTCGTTCCGCCAGAACTCGACTTCCAGCTCTGCCTGCAGGCTTTCGTTGATCTTGCCCGTCATGGCGGAGCCGGTGATGGGGGAGGCCAGGTCGCCACCCGGAGCCGGATGTCCAGTGACGATGAGCTGGGCCTTGAGACTGCTGAAGTGCAGCGTCACCGTCCCCTGCTCTTCATCGAACGTTGTTTGCACCTGCGACCCCGCCCAAGTCGTGAATAAATGCAGTTCTCCTTCAAACAGGAAAGTGGCCAAAAAGCCGGTAAAGGAGGAGCCCAGCCATGGAATGCTGGCCACGCTGGCCATCAGGCTGGCGGGCTGGACGGTGCCCGTGAGGTGGTTGCTCTGGCACCATACCCAGGCATCGGGGAAGCCACTGCCCCAGTCTTTTTCGATGTAGCCTATGCCACCGGAAGCATCATAGTCCGTACCTGCCACGGTGATTTTTCCCTGCAGTTCATGGTACAAACTGACCAGCCCATGGTAGCACTGCATGCGGGGCACAAAGCCATACCATCCCATTACCCCCGGTGCCAATGGGCGCTTTTGCCACGGGTGAATATCTTTGAAGTTCAGGTCGAATTGCAGGTCTGGTAAATCGATCCTGATGGAATCTTCCGAAAAAAAATGTGGGCCAAGCTGGAGTTCAAAGTGCTCCTCCGCTGGCTGGAAATCGGTGACATCGTACTGATGGTAAGCCGACGTCACCCCAACCCCATCGAGGACCTGTAAAAAGGCGTGCCCCGTGCCGTCGGCCGCGTAGCTGATACCAGGGATGAAGGAATAGGCCAGACTCTTTTCGGGCAGGACCAGTTTAAAATACCAACCTTCGAAGTAATTGCGGGTCCTGCCCCAGCCCTGGAAGCGGGGAGGGTCTAAGGTGGCACGGCGACGAAGGAGGAAATTTTTCATGGAGGAGGCAAAAATAAGAATGCGCGAACGGGGGTATTCCCCATTCACGCATTCTCTTATTCAGTTATTCACTGATTACTTCGCGTCGTTGTAACGCTTGCTTACCTCGTCCCAGTTAACAACTGAGAAGAAGGCCTGCACGTAGTCGGGCCGGCGGTTCTGGTAGTTGAGGTAGTAGGCGTGCTCCCAAACGTCGAGACCGAGAATGGGGGTGCCCTGCACGTCGGCAACGTCCATCAGTGGGTTGTCCTGGTTTGGCGTAGAGGTAACGGCCAGGTGACCGTTTTCAGCTACAACGAGCCAGGCCCAACCGGAGCCGAAGCGGCTGCCAGCAGCGGCGGCGAAAGCGTCTTTAAAAGCGTCGAAACCGCCAAGGTCTTCGGCGATGGCGTTGGCCAGGTCACCGGAAGGCTTGCCGCCTCCGTTGGGGCTCATGACCTCCCAGAAGAGGCTGTGATTGTAAAAGCCACCACCGTTGTTGCGGACGGCGGTGCTGTGCTTGCTGACATTTTCGAGGATGTCTTCGATTTTCATGCCGGCCAGGTCCGTGCCGTCAATGGCGCCGTTTAACTTAGTCGTGTAACCATTATGGTGCTTCGTATGGTGAATTTCCATAGTGCGCGCATCGATGTGCGGTTCTAGAGCGTCGTATTCGTAGGGGAGCTTGGGTAATTCAAACATGAATTTTCTGTGTTTTGGTGATGGTTGTTGACCATTATTGAAGGCCTTCGTGGTTATAACAGGTTTTGGGGTGGAGGGTTTGCTTGGGTTTTGTATTTTTCCGCTGATGACCCTCTACTTCGCCTTAGCAATTGTTGTCCTGGTCGGCTTTGTACTGATTTGCCGCTCCATTACCACCTTTATTCATGAGTTCGGTCACGGGTTGGCCGCCTTACTGGTCACTGACGGGCCAGTGTCTATTTATATTGGATCGATGGGCGACCCTTCAACCAGTCGTAAGTACCAAATAGGGCGTTTACTTATTTTTCACCGGTTTAGTTTTTGGCACAGTCGGGGTGGCTTGTGTGTGCCGGGGTATACCAATAGTCTGGTGGGACAATTCTTTTATGTTTTAATGGGGCCGATCGCTAGCTTACTTTTAGCCCTTGGTATTGCTGTGCTGACGTTGGCCCTTGGAGGGCATGATATTGTAATTATTTTTGCTTTTATTTTTCTTTCTTCCTCGATGTATGATCTATGGGTTAATCTTAAACCCTATCCTTATTCCATTAAACTTGCAGACGGAAGTATTACTTTTAACGATGGCCAGCTTCTGTTACTAATAATTGCTTCGCGAAAATTTTCACCGGGTCTTCGCAAAGGCTTTTATCTGTACCACCGACAGAAGTATGGCGAAGCGCTCGCCCTGATGGAACAAGCCTATGCTGCTGGAGAAAGACAGCCGGAATTACTCAGTCATCTCATCAGCTTATACGTCCAGACCTGTAACGGCGAAAAAGGGCTGGCCCTGTACCGTAGCGAAAAAAATTACTTCGAAGCCGTGCCGGAATACAAATTCAATCTTGGCATTTTCTATGGAATGACGGCTAATTACGATAAAGCAATGACCACTTTCAATAGCATCCTGTACGGTCAGGCCGATAACGCGATGGTAAGGGTTAACCGCGGTTTTACCCTTAATCTCATGGGAAGATACCAGGAAGCCATTACTGATTTCGATCGGGCACTGGTATTGACCGGCCAGGATTCGTATGCCTACAGCAACCGAGCTTATGCCTACGCTCAGCTGGGAGATTTACCGGCAGGAAAAGCCGACCTTGATTTGGCCCTTAAGCTGGACCCAAACAATTCCTATTGCCATCTGACTAAGGGCATCATACATTTAAAGGAGGGGGACCGTCAAAAAGCCTGCACTTCTTTCCAACGAGCAAAAGAACTGGACCCCTACACTTTTTCTTTGGATAGGTACATGGCCGAAGCCTGCTCTCCTGATTGAATGAGAGAACAGCTACCGCACGAGGCTGCTCGCTGTCGCTCGTTGGTGGCCATAATTGAATAAGCGAGTGATGGCATGGTTGTCAATAGGGGCAGCCCGATAGACTAAAGAACCAATGGCCCAAAGAACCAATTAACTGTTTAGCCATCAGAAAATCGCAGACTTGGGATAAGATTTGGCTAGCCTCCTGTTACCGGGCTTATTATCTTCGCGCACATGTCAGCTTCCCCCAAGAAATACATTTGCATTCACGGTCATTTTTACCAACCTCCGCGCGAAAATGCCTGGTTGGAGACGATTGAAGTCCAGGATAGCGCAGCGCCTTATCACGACTGGAACGAGCGCATCAACGAGGAGTGTTATGCGCCTAACGCTACTGCGCGCGTGCTGAATGCTACGGACCACATCAGTGCCATCAGCAATAATTACGACCGGATCAGCTGGAACATGGGCCCCACCTTACTCAGTTGGTTGGCAGCACATGACCCGGCTACTTATACCCGGCTCCAAAAAGCGGATCAGGACAGTATGGACCGCTTCGGTGGCCACGGGAATGCCCTTGCGCAAAGCTATAACCACATCATTATGCCGCTGGCCAATGCGGCCGACCAGCAGACACAGGTTCGTTGGGGAATAGCTGATTTCAAACACCGTTTTAACCGCATGCCCGAAGGGATGTGGCTGTCGGAAACGGCCGTTGATACTGCCACCCTGGAAGCATTGGTGGACAATGGCATAAAATTTACCGTGCTGGCACCCCGCCAGTGCCAGTCGGTGAAATTCGAGGAAGATGAGCATTGGCACGACGTCCACGGCGGCGTAGATACCCGCCGGGCTTACCGCTGCCCGCTGCCCAGCGGCCGGAGCATCGACTTATTTTTCTACGACGGTGACGTCTCTAAGGGAGTTGCCTTTGAAGGCCTACTCAACGATGGTCGCCTGTTGGCCAACCGCCTGATGAATACGCTGGACGATAAGCCCAATGAACCGCAGGTTGCTCAAATTGCAACTGATGGCGAAAGCTATGGTCACCACCACAAAAAAGGGGAGATGGCTTTGGCTTTTGCCCTCAATTATATTGATGAGAATCCTGATTTTGAATTGATCAACTACGGTCAGTTCCTGGAACTTTACCCGCCCGTTTGGGAAGCCCGTATCCACGAAAACAGTTCCTGGTCCTGCGTTCACGGAGTTGAACGCTGGCGGTCAGACTGCGGTTGCCATACTGGCGGCAAAGCTGGCTGGCATCAGCGATGGCGGCAGCCGCTCCGCGCTGCCCTCGACGGCGTCCGGGCGCATTTGATCACTGTCTTTGAACAGGAAGGGGAAGGCCTCTTTGCTGATCCCTGGGCGGCTCGGGATGCTTACATCGAATTGGTACTGGACCGCTCTCCGGACCGGGCCGATGCCTTTTTGGCTCGGCACGCCCGGCGGAAGACCGTAGGTGCGAAAGATAAAATAAAAATGCTGCGGCTGCTCGAAATGCAACGGCACGGTATGCTGATGTATACCAGTTGTGCCTGGTTCTTCAATGAGGTGACCGGGATCGAAACCTTGCAAGTACTCCAATACGCCAACCGGGCACTTCACCTCTGTGAAGTGGTGAGCAAAAAAAATTACCATCCGACCTTTCTGTCTGATCTGGAAAAGATCGAAAGTAACGTTATGGAAAATGCCGCGAAGGCGTACCGGGAGAACGTAATGCCCGCGCGCGTCGGCCTGCGCAGGGTCGGAATGCATTTTGCTACTTCCAGCCTTTTCGAAGAAGACATGGATGACCTGGAACTTTTTAATTACCGTGCGGAGATCCATGCCCTGCACCCGCTCCGGGCGGGTGGCTACCGGCTTTCGCTCGGCCGGATCACCATTGTCTCCAACCTTACCGCCGCGAACACCACCTTCAGCTTTGGCGTCCTTTACCTGGGGCAACAGACCATGATCGGAAGTATCAGGGATGACTTTTCCGCCGAAGGCTTTACCAGTGCCACATCGCTGATGGAACAGGAATTTAGAAACGGTCATGTAGGGGAAGTGATTGCGCTGCTTACCGCTCACTTCGGTTCGGAGACCTTCTCGATCTGGCACCTCTTCCGCGACGAAAAGCAGAAGATCCTACTGTCCATGACCTACCGTACCCTGGAGGTCGCCTCGAAGAACTTTAAAGACGTCTACTACGATAATTACCAGCTGATGAGCACCATGAGGGCCAACGGCATGCCGCTGCCCGATGCTTATCAGGCCGCGATCAACTACACCTTGCACCGCCGGTTAGAGGACTTGTTGACGAAACAGGAGGAACTCAACACCGGTCGCCTTGACCGCATCGTTGCCGATTTCAGTCATTGGACGCATAAATGGCGCGAGGCTGATGACCTGAGGAAAGCTGCTGAAGATCGGCTGCATAAGACCATCAAGGCTTGTTTCTCCGAACCTTCCAACTGGTCAGATGCCTTGTACTTACTCCAATCGCTCAAGCGATTAAAGCTTGCCCCGAACTTCTACCGGGCCCAGAATGCTTTGCTCGAAGGTTGGACGGAGGCTCACCTTGCCACCCTGGATGATAGCACCCGTGTCGAGGCACTATCGGTTGCCCGGGAATTGCGGTTTGAGTTAGGCTTTGTGGAAAGTATGGTAGTTTTGTAGTAAGGCTTTGTTCCCCGGCACTCGTGCCGGTGACCTCTTAATCTGAAAGACACCGGCACGAGTGCCGGGGAACAAGTCCGCTAAACCAATCGTACCATTAAGATAGCCATTCTAGCTCCCCTGAAGTTCCCCGTCGCCGAGCCCTTTCACGGCGGCCTGGAGATGCATACGCACCTGTTGGCGCGGGAGTTAGTGGCACGTGGACATGAGGTGACCTTATTTGCGCATCCGGGCTCGGATCAACAGTTCAATCTCGCGCCTATAGCCGTAAAGGAAAATGCAGGGTTCCTGACCTACACGCGGGCCATTCGCAAGGCCATCCGTTTTGCTGATTTAGGGGACTATGATGCCATTCATAATAATACCATCCACTTTTTGCCGCCATTACTGGCGCAGGGGCTTGGGATACCGATGGTGACCACCTTACACACACCGCCTTACAAGTCACACCGTCTCACCGCAGGGCTGACGAAACAAGTTCCTAACCACCACTACGTGGCCATCAGTCATTTTCTGGGCCGGCAGTGGCAGCCTTTTATTGGAGATGATTATACCGTCATTCACAATGGCCTTGACCCCGACGCCTGGCCTTTTTCGGCAACTCCGGCACCCGGGACTGCCATATGGTACGGCAGGTTTACGCCCGAAAAAGGGGCGGAATATGCCATTGCTGCGGCACGCGCGGCGGGGTGTCGGCTTACGCTGGCGGGACCGATATCTGACCAGCATTACTTCGATTCTTTAGTCGCTCCGGAACTTGATGAGCGTATCCGGTATGCGGGTCATCTTAAACAGGCAGAACTGGCGGAACTGGTGGGGCGTTCGGCCGTCGGCATCGTCACCTCGGTTTGGGATGAGCCCTTTGGGCTGGTTTTCGCAGAGATGCTGGCCTGCGGTACGCCGGTGGTTGGTTTTGACAGTGGAGCTGCGGTGGAGATCGTTACTCCGGAGGTCGGGGCCTTAGTGGCCAAGTATGATGTGCGGGCGCTGACGCAGGTGCTGGAGGAGGTGGAAGGGAGCAGGGTGAGACAGCACTGTCGTAAGCGGGTGTTGGATGCTTTTCAGGTGGAACGGATGGTGGCGGAGTACGAGTCGCTGTATCGGCGTTTAATCTCGCTCACCTAAAACAGGCGTTTAGTTCAGTTGGGTGAGTTCAGACATGCCAAGGAAAAAAAGCGTATTTTAGTTGACATAAAAGGCTTCATGAATATGCTACCACAAAAAACGTTATTAACGACCATCCTCCTCCTTTGCTGTATCAGTTGGCTGCAAGCCCAGGAAAAACGCTTACCCACCTTTGAAGAAAGCCTTTCTCTGAGCACCGTTAGGACGCCGCTCATTTCTCCGGATGGAAAGCATGTGATCTATTCCGTATCCCGCACCGATTGGAAAGATAATCGCTATGACTCCGAAATTTGGTTAGCGAAAGACGGAGAATTGCCCTTCCAATTAACCAATACAGATAAAGGTAGTTCCAGCGGCTATCTTTGGTCGCCCGACGGAAAATGGATTCTTTTCAGCGCCAATCGGGAGGAGGATGCCCAGTTGTATGCCATTCGGGTAGCTGGAGGAGAAGCCGTTAAGATTACGCAGGTGGAGGGTAATATTGGCCAATTTGATTGGTCGCCTAACGGGCAGCAGATTGCCTTTACCATGACAGAAAAGTCCACGAAGGCCGACAAAGAACGTGAAGAGCGTTTCGGCGCTTATCAGGTGGACGATGGCGAATATAAATTAGCGAGTCTGCACCTGATTGATTTTAAACCTAATCACCCGAAACCCAAAGATTTACCCTGTTATGAAAAAACGGATTCTTTAAAGAAGGTCAATTGTATCCAACCCATTGAGCCGCTGGAATTGGTTAAATCAACTGAATATACGGTGAGTAACTTCGCCTGGTCACCGGACGGTACACGTATTGCTTTCAACAAGCAAAAAGACCCCCTGATCAACTCGTGGTTCACCTCGGATATTGCTATTGTGGAGATCGCTTCTAAAGAAGTGAAGGATATCGTTACCAATCCCAGCGCTGATTTTGTGATCAATTGGTCACCAGACGGGGAGGAGATTCTGTATAGCTCCGCTGTAGATAATTTTGACTCCGTCTATTATACGAACGACCGTATTTTTAAAATGCCCGCTGATGGTGGCGAAGCTACTGAGCTGGCCGCCAGTTTTGATGAAGACAAGAGTGTCGTAGACTGGAATCCTACGGGCATTTATTTTATAGCTTGGCAAAAAACGGCGCGTCAGGTATTCAAAATTGACCCTGGGACTAATGAAGTCATTAAGGTTTTAGCCGCTCCTGAAAGGATCGGTAGTGTAAGTTTTTCTAAAGATGGTACCCAGATGGTTTTCGACGCAGCATCGGGAACCACCGTACCTAATATTTTCAAAGCAACCGTTGGCAGTTCTGTTCCAACCCGAATTACCGATCAGCAAGCACAGATCGAGGACTGGAAGGTTTCCAGTAGTGAAATGATCGCTTGGAAAAGTAAAGATGGTGCTACGATCGAAGGCGTATTGCACAAGCCTGCAGATTACGACCCCGCTAAAAAATATCCGTTAATGGTGATCATCCACGGAGGGCCAACGGGTATTTCGACGACGAAACCGTTGGCTAGCTATGTGTATCCAATGTTACACTGGTTGGATAAGGGAGCGTTGATCCTGGAACCCAACTACCGGGGCTCGGCGGGTTATGGCGCAGAATTCCGGAAGCTAAACGTTCGCAACCTGGGCGTGGGTGATGCCTGGGATGTGCTCAGTGGAGTAGATTATCTGGAAGAAAAAGGCATAATTGATACCGCTCGAATGGGCTGTATGGGCTGGAGCCAGGGCGGCTATATTTCAGCTTTCCTCACCACTACCAGCAAGCGCTTTAAAGCCTTCTCTGTAGGCGCAGGTATTTCCAATTGGATGACCTATTACGTCAATACCGATATTCATCCGTTTACCCGCCAATATCTTCAAGCGACACCCTGGGAGGATAAGGCGGTTTACGAAAAGACGTCACCCATGACTTACATCAACCAGGCCAGCACCCCGACCCTCATCCAGCACGGGGAGTTTGATCGCCGGGTACCGATTGCCAATGCCTACGAGTTGGCGCAGGGTTTAAGAGATCAGGGGGTCATGGCCAAATTGATCGTTTACAACGGCTTCGGCCACGGTATTACCAAACCCAAAGAACGCCTGGCTGCCGTGTGGCACAATTGGCAATGGTTTAATCACTACATCTGGGGAGAAGAGGTAGCCCTGCCTTTTGAACAGGAATGAGTGGGTTTTAGGGTCCCCTAACCAGCGTTTAACCTCGCTTGGATAAAGCGGACCCTTATTTTTCCTGGTGCTTTGGGCATGTACTCCTAGTGGACCATTTCAGAAATTTCGCGGGCTCGAATCTCGCGTAGCGAATACATAATAGTTACCCTGGACGAAGTCCGGGGTAACGGACTAACCGATAAAGGCACGACGCGCAGCGTCGTCAGGCCAAATGGGTGCTTTCATTATGGGACTGCGTCGTTCCTCCTTGACCCCGGCAACGAAAGTGTAGTTGCTGCGCGACAAGTATGAAGATCGCCCAATGACTGGAGATAATCTTATGCAGTATCCAAAAACTTTACAGAGCACTATCTTCCGCCAAAGCCCGGCGATCAATTTTACCCGTACCATTCTTAGGCAATTCGGTGACGGAGGTAAAATGTTTCGGGACCTTGTACCGAGCCAACCCTTGCCGGCAAAATTCGCTCAGCGTTTCCGTAGTAGGTGACCGTCCGGGTAACGGAACGAAAAAGGCGCTTCCAACTTCGCCCCACTTTTCATCCGGTACCCCAATGACGGCAACGTCCGTAATGTCCGGATGCTTTTCCAGCCACCGCTCAACTTCTGCGGGGTAGACATTCTCCCCGCCGGAGATGTACATTTCCTTCAGACGGCCAACCACGTAGAAGTACCCTTCATGATCTCGTTTTACGATATCTCCCGTTCTGAACCATCCATCGTGAAAAGCATTCCTGGTAGCATCCATATTCTGCCAGTAGCCCGGGGT
This sequence comes from Neolewinella persica DSM 23188, assembly GCF_000373105.1. Classification (GTDB taxonomy): domain Bacteria; phylum Bacteroidota; class Bacteroidia; order Chitinophagales; family Saprospiraceae; genus Neolewinella; species Neolewinella persica. The sequence continues at coordinate 39,238 of NZ_KB890480.1, forward strand.
CGTCATCGGGCCTCGCAGTAGGAGTTCACCAGGGACATCTGTGGTGCAATCCGCACCATTTTTGTCAATGATTCTGGTTTCCACGTAGAAGTTTGGTCGGCCGATAGAGCCTATTTTTCGCGTAGCGTCGTTCTGATGAAGCGAAAATAAGTTTGGACCGACTTCGGTCATGCCAAAGCCCTGCCGGATGGGAATGCCCCGCTGATGCCACTCCTCAATCACCGGTAAGGGTAAGGGCTCACCGCCAACAATGATGTATCGCAGGGAGGTGAGGTTGGCCGTTTTAAAGGCAGGATCATTCGCCAGCATGCGAAGCATGGTCGGTACCGCCATAAAAACGGTGGCTTTGCTTTGTTCCAATAATTCCAGCACCCGGCCGGCGGTAAATTTTCGTAGTAAAATGGTATGTCCGCCCCGGTGCAACAAGGGGGTTAAAAGCACATTCCAACCGCCGGTATGGAAGGGCGGCATTACGTTCACGGTGCTGCTTTCGGTGTTGATGACGAGCGACAATGCGGTGTTTACGCTGTTCCAAAATAGCATCCGGTGGGTGTACAACGCACCTTTAGGAAAACCTGTAGTTCCGGAGGTGTATAGAATGAAGATGGGGTCCGTTTCTTCTATTTCCGGCCAGGAGGAAGTATAAGCCATGGTTTCTTCCTTGCGGGAGAGCACTTCCCGTAGCGGCCAGCGTTGTGGACTGAGTCCGGAAGATTGGCAGGCATCATCTGCCAACCCGGCAAATTGCGTTTCAGTAATCAGCAGGGCAGGTGCTGCATCCTTCAGGATGTAGGCCAGCTCCGGGGCGCTGAGTCGGTAGTTGACCGGAATGAGCACAAAGCCAGCCTTTTGAGCGGCAACAAAGAGGAGGGGATAAGCGAGGTTGTTTTCGGCCAGGATGGCAATGCGATCACCATGCTGCAGGCCGAGAACAGCCAAAAGATGGGCGGCAAGTTGCGTGCCAGCCCGGTTTAGTTCTCCGTAGGTAAGGTCTTCTCCGGTATCTCCGTCGGTAAAGGCAATGGCTTTTGGCGTGTACGCCGCCCAGCGGGCGGCCCAATCTGTGGCAACCATAGTTCTGTCGATTTTACATCCGAAAAGCTGCACTGGCAAAGGCCAGTCCGCCGCCCGAGCCAATAAAGTACACTAACTCACCCGGTTTTACCAGTCCTTTCTCCCAGGCATTATTAAAGGCCATTGGGATACAGGCAGAACCCGTGTAGCCGTAGTTGTGCATAATGGTGTGTGCCTTAGCTGGTTCTGTCTCAAGTAATTTAAGTGTTTCCCTAATGGCATTGACATTGATCTGGGTAATGAAATAGTGATCCACCTCCGGGGGCGCGACGCCCGTACGCGCTGAAAGCTTCCTGGCCATATCGCTCCAGGTGGCAGGATTGAGTTCTTTGGGGAATTTATGCACGAACTGTAGTTGGTGCTGATGGGCAGCCATACTTTCAGGCGTAACGGGGTGGCGGGTGCCGCCACCGTAGATGCCCATCCATTCGTTGTATTCTCCTTTAGAACGGAGTTCACTGGCCAGAAAGCCTTTACCTGCTTCTTCCGTACATTCCAGCACTACCGCCCCGGCACCATCGGCAAACAGGGTTACTGTTTTCTTATCCTCCAGGTTAAGGTATTTGCTCATGGCGTAAGTACCGATGACCAAAACCCGGTTGTAGGCGTCATCGCTGCGAATATACTTTGAGGCGATGTCCAGGGCAGTAACAAAGCCGGCGCAGGCCGAATTAACGTCGAAAGTGCCAGCGTTGGCGGCCCCAAGGCGATCCTGGACCACCGAAGCGGTGGAGGGCGATACAAACTCTGGCGTATCCGTTGCAACGATGATCAGGTCAAGTTGGCCGGCCTGCAGGCCGGCCCGATCCAGTGCCTGCCTGGCGGCGTGTTCCGCCATATCTGCGCTACTTTCATCGGGTGCGGCCCAACGGCGTTCAAATATTTCTACATTCGTACGTAGCCAGGTGTCTACATCTTCACCAAGCAATTCGTTGAAATAGGCGTTGGGAATGACACGTGCAGGGGCATAAGCGCCACATGCACTGATTTGCGCATTTCGCATAAATAAAGATTTTAGTCCTTTTGAGGTACAGGCTGATTTCGGAGGCCCCAAGAGATTAAAGTGGAAGGAAGGGCGGTTGCCAAAAGGGCAATTGTAGCCGTGACGCCGGGGTTGGCAAAGGCTAGTGTCCCGTCAGGAAACCATACCATTCCGTAGCGGTAAAGGGTGAAATGAATGACGAGGGCCAGGGCGGAAAAGAACCAGACGAGCTTTTTGTGGACATTGGTAAAGAGTACACCGGCAAGCAAGGGAGGTACCGCCGCAAGCACCAGCCCGTAAACCCCCACCTGGCCGAAAATACCCAGCAGCGGTGGCGGATGAAGCGCTACAAAAAATGCAGCGATAGCGACCAAGACCAGCACCAGCTGGCTGATGCGCATGGCCAGCACCATTTGTTTCTCTTCGTCTCCTTCCTTTTTCCGGCGGAGCAGGTTTAGCACCAGATCGTTGGCGGTGATGGTGGAAATGCCAACCAATAAGCCATCGAGGGTAGACATCGCGGCAGCGAGCAGTACGACGCTGACGATGGTGAAGAGCCAGTCGGGAAAGGCTTCTTTCAGGTAGGCCGTCATCACCAAATCCTGGCGGAAAACCCCGGTTGCCGGATCAGCTAATGCTTCAGCGGGCACCGAGATGTGCGCCCAGAAGCCAACGAGTAGCAGCAGCGTGAAGAGGAGGTATACTCCGGAAAAAATGGCGATGTACTGCCCGACTTCCCGGTTGGTTTTCACGTACAGCGCTTTGGTCAGGATATGGGGTTGGCAAACCAGTGCCCCACCGATGCAGAAGCCCGCGATGTAAGTAGAGAAGATGTCTTTGAAGAACCGGCTTTCAGGGTTAACATAGCTCATCAAACCCTCGCCTGCACCCGCGACCTCGCCCCAAAAATTTTCCGTGCCAGTCATTAGAAATATGCCAGAACCAATCACCAGCACCGAAACGCCAACCATCAGGAATCCCTGAAACATGTTGGTATAAACGTGGGCGTAGGTTCCGCCAATCAGTACATATCCGGTAACGAAAACGAGCGTAATCACCAGGGCGATCAGGTTCGAAACGTCCAGCAGTTGCTGCATGACGATTGAGATACCGCCCACCAATAAAACGATGAAGGCGAAGCTCAGCAGGTTAATGAACGCGAAGTAGAGGGAGAAATTTTGGGAATCATACCTCTTGCCAATCCAGTCTGGAATCGTCAGCGCATGAAAAGTTGCTCCCAGCTCTCTGAAACGAAAAGACAATAAGAGGAGCATGAGTACAAAGCCAACATAAACGCTTATTCCCAGGTGCATGAAAGCGGAGAGCCCGTCAACATAAACGAACCCCGGGTTGATAATAAAAGTAGCAGCGGAAGCAGTTGCCGCGGCCAGGGTTACCCCTACCTGCAGCGGAGAGAGGTCTCCTTTACCAATAGCGAAGCTGCTAAATCCATCAGTTTTCTTTAACCCAAGCCATCCGAGGTAGGAAGTTCCCAGAAGGTAGAGTAAGAAGAGTGTCCAGGCAAGTACCATGAAATTGGTTAATGGTCAAAGAAGTTGGTTTTCCCGGGCGAACCCGAAGAGAAAGAAGGCTGGTGCCTTCCTCCCCAACGGGTACAGCCTTTGGGATAAAATGTCGGGTATGCCGGCTGGTTAGGTAGCCAGGTTACCCGGGCAACTTACTTTTTACCGCTGCGACGTGGCGGAAGGTTAAAGCGGAGCTCGAGCGTGTACAATCCTTTAGTCGGGGCACTAGCGGTGAACTCCCGCAACTCTGTATTAAGAAGATTGTTTGCAGCAACCGACAGTGTTACTTTATCGCTGATGCGGTAACCCAGGCTGGCATCGAAGGTAACAAATCCACCCAGGGGACCGTAGTTGAAAGAGTCTCCCGAGCGGGCGTTCTCGATGATCGGGAGGCCCCGGTAGGTAAGTTCAGGGTAGCTGCGGCTGGCGATCTGGAAGCTGCTGAAATAATCGTACTCCTGTACCCAACGGCCGAACAGGCTGCCGAACCACTTATCGCCACTGTAGTTCAGGCCGGCGCCCATTTTATGGGTGGGAGCGTTGACCAGCAGGTCGAGGAAGTTGACCACCCCATCGTTGTTGAAATCATTGTCCAGGTTGTCTTCGTCCGCACTGTAGTCGAAGTAACTGTAGTTCACGTAAGTGCTCAGCTCCGGGGTAAAGTAGTAGGTAAGGCCAATGTCCAGGCCGTAAGTATTGATTTCACCAAAGTTCACGTAGGTAGCCACCAGGCCGCCGTAGACGGCAAAGGCATCCTGCACATCCGCAATTGGTGTGTCGCCCCTTTCAGTGGTGACCCCTACCACGGTAACCGGGCTGAGGAAGTCCCTGGACTTATTGAAGTAGGTATTGGCATCGATGAACAGCTTGTTCTTGATCAGCTGCCCACGGTACCCCAACTCGAGGGTAGAAATTTTTTCGACCCGCTGCTTTTCGACCTTGCTGCCGTCCGCCAGGGTAAAGCCTTCGGCATTACCGAGGATCAGCCCCCCGAAGAGGTTGCCGTAAAGGTTCAGGATGGTGGGCGCAGCGATACCCTGGCCGTAGGTAAGCCGCCAGGTACCCGTCTTGCCGATGTTCAACAAACCGACTTTAGGCACGAAATTGAAATCGTAGACCTCGTGGTTGTCCGCCCGCGCGGCCGCCAGGGCCCGCCATCCACCTCCGAAGTCATACGTGAGGTGAGCATAAGCACCCAGCTGTGCTACGGTAATGTAGTCGTCGTCGTTCTCGTCGAGGAGGTAGGTTCCCCGGCTGTTGGCATTGTCTAACTGGTACTGAACACCGCCAACGACCTGCAGGCTGCCGAAGGTATTATTGTACTGTGCTTCGGCGTTCACCCGGTTGGAAGCATCCTGAAAAATAGCACCGGTTGAGTAAGAAAGCGGCCCGCGGGCCACGGCGTCGGATTGGCCTGCACGGAGGAGGTTGTAGTATGCCTTGGTCCGGTCATCGATGGAGTAGGTACTGTCCGTTTTTGAAGTGGTGTAGTAAGCCTGGGCGAACCAGTGGTCCCCACTGGCTTTGAGCTGTACGTAGCCTACCTGCCAGTCTTTGATCTGGTTGCGACCAACGTTGGTGGGCGAGAGGTAGGTGCTGTTGCTCATACCACCGGCGAGTTCCAGCTTCAGTTTATCCGAGGGGTCATAATGCAGGGCAAATTCACCGCGCAGGAATTCGACATCGCGGTCGAGTTCCAGTTCTTCATAGCCTTCCTTTATCCCGTCGGGTATCGGATTGCCCATCATGTCGAAGGCGCCAACCCGGTCGATAAATACGGAGTCGGTGTACTCAAATTCCGTACCAGCCGTGTACTCTGCGGTAACTTTGAAGGCAAACTTATCACTTAACGCCTGGGCGTGGCGAATCCGCGCACTGTAGTAAGCATCCCCATCACCGGTGATTCCGGGGTTGAGGGTAATGGTGGTACCCTGGTATTGCCGCGGATCTTTAGTAATCGTATTCAACAAACCATTGTGGGCGTTCGGCCCGTAGAGGGTGGAGTTAGGACCCAGAATCAGTTCCACCTGTTCGATGTCTTCCTTGATGATCGTATTCAGCGGGCCGAAGGGGAGCCCCGTAGCCACCAGGGTACTGAAGCGACCGTCGGTTACCTGCAGGTTTTTGGCGTTGAAGTTGGAGTTGAACCCCCGGATATTGAAAGCTGGCGCGGCCAGGCCGGCGCGGAAATAATCCACCCCCTTCTGCCGGGCGATCAGCTCGGCCGGATTACCGGCATACTCCAGGATTTCCCGGGAGAAGATCGTTTCGATCGTCGCGGGGCTCTCCGTTATTTTTTCCGGTTTTCGGGAACCGGAGACCACGATTTCGCTCAGCTCGAAGCCTTCTTCCAGCGTGAAATCTAAGGTGTTGGTACTACCGGAAGCAATGGTAACGGTTGCTTTTTCTATGGAATAACCGGTGAAGCTTACCTGGACAAGGTAAGTGCCGGGGGAAAGGGAAAGTTCGTATCTCCCGTCTTCGTCCGAAAAAGTACCGAGCGAGCTGCTTGCCACCCCAATTGTTGCTCCGGGTAATGGGCTGCCATCTTCGGCTAATACCCGCCCCGACAGTGTCGCCTGCTGGGCCATCGCTACCGACGCGAAGAAACTTATGAAAAGAACTAAAAGTATTTTATACATGATTTCATCTTTAAGGATACAGTCACATGTTTGGAGATAGCCTTATTTTGCAGACACGAATGTGCTGTAGTGTTTCTTTTCCCAAACAATATTCACTTTGCCAAAGTATGCGTGTACTCCCAGGCCAACCCCTGATATTTTTAATAAAAAGCTAGCGACTAAAGACGAAGAACAAAGAAAAAGGCGCCGTAAATCCAGTAAACATTAGCTTTTTGCCTCACTGGCATTAGGGTTGACTGAAAGATCAAGATTAGATCGATTATTTAGTCAATGAAAGTTCGGACGGCCTTATTGAAGGCTGCCGACTGATCCCATTGAACGAAATGTCCCGCCTTGTCGAAGAATATAACTTCGGCATTTTTGATGGCTTGTTGCCCGGATTTCGCAACGGCCTCAACGGTTAACTGCGGGTGCAGGAATCGATTAGGAATCAGTTGATCCTGTCGACCAAAAACCAGTAGTGTTGGCAGGTTTAGCGCTGCCAGCCGATCGGTGACCGGCTCATCAAGCATCCCAAGTACACAGCGGGGAATCATTTCGGAATAGTAGTGGTAGGCCTGGGTATCCTCCCGCATGCTCAGTCGATCTTCCACCATAAAGCGGGCATCTTCGGGCATTTCGTAAAAATTTAACGCGAAATTGGCTTCAATCTGGGGCTCGGTCGTTGCTCGAATGATCTGTGGTTGAACGTAAGTGGCAAAAAATGCCCGGTTCTCCGGAGAAAATGTTTCCAGTCCTGCTGGTGCGGCGAGCACCAGCCGGGTCAGGTAATCAGGCTGCTTTAAGGCAAGGGTAAGCGCTATTTGTCCGCCCATGGAATGGCCTGCCAGCGTTACATTTTCCAGCTTCAGTTCTTCGATAAAGGCTGCCACCTGATCGGCAAAAAAGGTCATGCTGAACGGGTAGTCTTCTTTGCTGGATTTACCATAGCCCGGCAGGTCCAGGGCAATACACCGATAATCGTTCTTAAGGCCGGCAATTGTTTTTTGCCAGGCTTGCAGGTTAGAGCCGAGGCCATGGATAAAGACGAGGGTTTCCTGCCCCGTGCCTTCATCAACGTAAGCGAGGCGAATGCTGTCGTTGATGTCCGTAAAGTGAACGTCATAAGGATAATTCCAGGTAGTCACGGCAGTGGTAGTTTGCGCTGTTGCACAGGAGGTTAACAGCAGGGTGATCGACAACAAAGACAGGATAAATGAGAAGCGCATGATTGAAATTTTCATGCAGGCAAATTAGGGCGCGGACGCAGGTGCTAGGGAAAAGTGTAGGGCAAACTTGTAAATTCGGTCAACCCCGCATTTTATGGGTTTAAAATGCTGTAAACCAATAAATTAACATTTGTTAATTTATTAAGTCAACCTTTATTACCTTGCATTCTTCTAACTACTCCCCCACATGAGCCGCTAGTTTTCGGACCTCACCTCTAAAAAACGCAGATCATGCAACGACTTCAAGACAGAGTTATCATCATCACCGGCGGTGCCCGGGGCATCGGTAAAGCAACGGCGCTGAAATGTGGCACCGAAGGTGCCAAGCTAGCCATTTGGGACATCGACGAAGCAGCCGGCCGGGAGTTGGTTGAAACACTCAGCAATGCCGGTTTTCCTGCCAGGTTCTACGCCGTCAACACCGTCAACCCCGAAGCTTGCTTAAAAGCGGCCGCAGCGGTTATTACGGACTTTGGCCGCATTGACGTGCTGATCAACAATGCTGGTATTACCCGGGACAGTAGCTTCAAAAAAATGACTCATCAGCAATGGCAGCAGGTCATTGATGTCAACCTGACGGGGGTATTCAACTGTACCAAGGCAGTATACCCATACATGGCCGAAGCCAACTACGGTCGGATCATGAACGCCTCCTCCGTCGTTGGGCTTTACGGCAACTTCGGTCAAAGTAATTACGCCGCGACTAAAGCTGGCCTCATCGGCATGACTAAAACCTGGGCCCGGGAATTCGGCAAATACGGAATAACGGTCAATGCCGTAGCGCCAGGTTTTATCGCCACCGAAATGACCGAAGCCATGCCTGAGGCCGTCCTCGCCGGAATGCAGGACAAAACGCCTTTACGTCGTCTTGGGCAGCCGGAAGACATTGCCAACGCCTATGCCTTCCTTGCCTCCGAAGAAGCCTCCTTCATCACCGGAACCTGCCTGAGTGTGGATGGCGGACTAATACTTTAACACAACTCCCCATACCGTGCGCAACCGCCTACATAAGTTTACGGAATTCACCGGGCAACTCCTCCCGCACGAAACCGCTTACTTGTTGCGTACCCAGCAGCTGGAGGATCCCGAACGACTCGCGATCCTCCAGCGTGTTGACCTCAACTGCCGTCAGGTAGAGCAATTCACGCCCTACGATCTGGCCATTGATAAACGGAAATACCACCATCTCCAGAAATGGATCCAACAGCGCCTCGATGACATCGACGTAGACGTCTTCCATGAATGGCTGCTCGAGGCCGAACGACGGATCATGACGGACTCCATCGAGACAAAGGATGAAAAGAAACTTCTGAAGCTGGTACGTCACTACCAGCATCCGAGTTACTTCTTCATGAAATTCTATGAGGTGTTGAAGCACTATCGACACTTCCTGCAAATCCGGCTTCGCTACCAGGATCATCGATTGGTCAATGACTTTTTAATTGCTCATGCCACTCCTTTTCACCAAAGTAAGGAGTGTTACGATCAACTTCATGACATTACGCAGGATGTAGTCGAGCAATACGCTAATCAAAGTAACGAAAGCGAACAATGGCAGGATTTACTCGAAAACGTCTTCCGTAACGAAAACATGGACGGACTGAACCGATACCTCGCCCTTGTGAGGCTTACTTTTATCGGTTTCAACTACCATAACTATGACCGCGTTTTGGTGCACTTCGACTATCTTGACCAATCATTTCAGGGAGGGCGAAACTACTCCAGGCGCATTCTGGCAAACTACTACGGTAACCGCCTACTACTTCATTCACAGCGCCGGGAGTATGAAAAGGCCGTTTATTATGGCCTGCTCTCCGTCCGTGCCAGAAATTACGATTACCTCTTTTACGTCAATAACCTGGCTGCCGTGCAACTACGCCTGGGCCGCCAGCAAGAGGCCCTGAATTTATTGCAATCAGCTAAAGATGCTGCCCGCACAACGGTAAACCCGCACAACCGCATTGGTTATACTGCCTTTTACCTGGAAGCATTGATCAGGAACGGACGTCTTGCCCAGGCATTGTCATATGGTGACAGCTACCTCAGGGCTTACAGGAAAGACATTTTAAGATACCGGTGGCATTTGTTTTTTACCGTTTACCTGCAGGTATTGCTTTTACAGGATCATAATGAGAAAGCCCTTAAGCTGATCCGACAGTTTAAACTGGAAGAAAAAGACAGGAGCTACTCCGTAAAGGCAGGCTACCTGCCCACCATTCCCATATTACTGGACCTTGCCCGTTGGCGGGAAGGGCTGATTGATAACGATACGTTCTACCGGCGCTTCCGCGAAAACAAAAATGCCGTGCAGGAAAACGGTGCTTCCGGGGAACGGTTTGCGGCCTTTCGACAAACTATTGCGGTACTACTTCCTGAGGGAATATTGAAATAACAGGTTTTGGCCCGAATTTCGCGCAGCGAATACACAAAAGTTACTCTTTCTTCCTTACGGACGGGGCTTGACCCGTCCGTATTGGCATCCCCAGAGCGTTCTTTTCGTTCGCTCAGCGAACGGCAAATATTACCGCGCCTTCAGGGGCAAGCCCTGCGCCTGAAGGCTGTCGGAGAAAACGCTTGTCGCCCCAAAACGGCCCTTTTTGTGGTAGTCTTCCCGATGAATTCAGCCGATTAATCCGTTAAACAACTGAATTCATGAGTCAACTACCACAAAAATGGCTCACTTTGGCTCAGGTTCGGTTCTCCCCGACAGCCTGCTGGAAGATTACCCCTTGAATAACGAAACTTCTTAAACGATCCGCTAATGCCCTCCACTAAAATACCCATACATCTGGTAGCAAAACAACCCGATCCCCGCAATCACCAGGTAAGTATTCACCGCCCGGTAAAAGGCGTCATAACTCTTCAGCTTCTGCCAGCGGGTGATTAGGAAGACGATCGGGATCAGGGCAGCAATCTGCCCCAGCTCTACGCCGATATTGAAGCAGACGATCTTCGCCAGGAAGAGGTCTGGCCCCATCTCGAACGACTGCAGGCGTGTAGAAAGGCCGAACCCATGGATCAGCCCGAAGAGGAAGACCATCATCAGCAGGTCGGGCGACTTCATCTTCAGTTTTTCAAACCCTCCCAGGTTCTCGAAACCTTTGTAGAGCACACTCAGAGCGATTACGGCATCAATCAGGTGCTCATCCGCTTTGATGCCCAGATAGGTCGCGCTGATCAGCGTGATACTGTGGCCGATGGTGAATACGGTAATGAAGCGTACGATGTCTTTGAAACCACTCAGGTAAAAAATAACCCCCGCCAGAAAAAGCAGGTGGTCATATCCGGTAATCATGTGCTTAGCGCCTACGAGGATGTAGGCCAGCAGGCCACCATTGCTCAGGGTTTCCTGATCGGCAGAACTTACGCCGTGTGCTACCAGTAGGAGCGGGAAGAGGATAAGCGCGGCACTTAGTATTGATCTGTTGGTTCGTTTCATTCAGACTTGGCGTTCTTCATAAACACGAAAAACAAGGAGGCAATCAGCAGCAGACTACCACCCCAATACGCATATCCGGGAATGCCGGAGTTGGCCTCATGGGCGTGGTCGTGGTCTTCTTCAGCGTGGGAGTGTTCCTGTCCGTGGTCCACTTCAAAGGTCAGCGTTGCCCAGTTGGACTCGTGGGTGAGGCCGGGCTCTTCGGAGTTGACGAGGTAGATCGTCCGCACGTGCCAAATGCCGTCGGCGGTTACTTTGAAGGAGAATTCTCCCTTTGCGTCGGTGCGGTATTGGGCGGCGGAGTCGTGGTGATGGGGTTCTTCTGCTTCGGTGTCGTGGTCATGGCCTGCCTCATCACCGTGGTCATGGCCATGTTCTTCACCATGCTCATGTCCCTCTTCATCGCCATGTTCGTGCGCGTGCTCATCTCCGTGGTCATGATCGGCCGCATCACCGTGGTCATGGCTGTGGCCGTGGTCCGTTTGGTCGGAGTCGACGTAGACCAACTGGCCGGCCAATGGTTGGCCTTGCCACAGCAGTTTCACCTTCAGCATATCCCCCGCATGCAGATCATAGGGGTTACTGATGGGGACGAATTCGATCGGGTAGTCCAGGGCCGTTTGCCAGTCATCTGTCCTGGTACTTCCTACCTGGAAGATGGTCTTGACGTGCTTGGAGTACCGCTCTACGACTGCTTCGTCTAAGAGCCCGTTCTCTTCGCGCGATTTCAGCATGTCCAGTACACCGTCGTGCTTCAGGTAGTCATTAAAGGCTTGTGCCTCCATGCCGAAGTCTCGTGCGCGGGTGGATACTCCCGCCACCCAGGTGCCTGGGTCACCGGTGGTAAAGCTTAGGATCGTGACGTTGTCCTGGTCACTCCACTGGGTTGTATCCACCTTGGTACGGGTACCGTTGCCGACCAGGCTGACGTCGATCATCCGGTTTCGGGCAATGGCGTTTTCGCTTTTATCGAAGGTGCCGTTGAACAGCTGGATGTTGGCGGCGGTATTGGGCTGGAGGAAGAAACTGTCCAATTTCAGGTACATGTCGTGGCTGCTGAAGAGGGCTACAGCGGCTAGTACAAACAATAGCTTTTTCATAGTTGTGGGGGATTGGGGGGAGCTAAAGTTAGCGTTTTTCGGGGAGTCATAGTAATGTGTTTACGGGAGGTACGGGGCAATCGAAAGATCGGTTCACCGGGGCATTTAGAATCACAGATTTTAGCTTTAATTTTCCTGTAACGGAGGAAGCACCTCTTTTAGATTTGTACTTCCAACTAAATAGCTTCTTTTCCATTCGGTCGCTCCTCCGTATTCAACATTCTTTATGATGATGGACTTATCATCACTATTTACAAGGGCTTCTTCATAAGTTGGATATTCAACTCCGGAATCCCCAAAAAATGACTTCACTGTTAATGTATCTCCTTCATTAAAAGAAGTAATAAATTGCTGATTTACTCTTATTGGATGAATTGATTCTTTTTCCTCCTTGGTAAAACTGTCAGATTCCTTGAAGTCTTCAGAAGATTTAGAATTGCAACTAAAAACAAGAAAGGTGAATACTAACAATTGGAGAATTACTTTATTTATCATTCGGTATTTCTTATTACGTAGTGAAAGACGAAAATTAGTGTAATGTCCTGCAAAGCGCAGCACGACGCATCTACCCACCCTTGCCTTAAAACCGTTTATCGCACCCGCGTCCCCGCCCCCTAATACTTCCGCTCCACCACATAATTAACCAAATCCTCCAAACTATCCCGCGAATCCGAGGCCGGCATTTGCCGCAGCAAGGCAAAAGCCTCATCCCGGTACCGGAGCATGGCGGCCTCCGCATAGGGCAGGCCTTCGCTTTCGTGGACAAAGCGAATCACTTCGGCCACCTTGTCCTTTTTATCGCTGTACTTCTTGATCAACCGGATGATGCGCTTGCGTTCACCCGAGGGGGCCTGATTCAACGCGTGGATAAGTGGGAGTGTCATCTTCTTCTCCTTGATGTCGATGCCCCGGGGTTTGCCGACGTCGTCGACGCCAAAGTCGAACAGGTCGTCTTTGATCTGGAAGGCGATGCCGATCTTCTCCCCGAATTGGTGCATAAGTTGCAGTGTTTCCTCTTCCTGGGTGGTGGAGGCGGCTCCCGCCTCACAGGAGGCGGCGATCAGGCTGGCGGTCTTCTGCCGGATGACGTCGAAATAAATGGCTTCGTCAATGTCGAGTCGGCGGGCTTTCTCGATCTGTAGCAGTTCACCTTCGCTAAGGGCCTGTGCGGCATTGGAGATGATCTCCAGAATACGGTATTGCTTATGCCGGAGCGCAATCAGGAGTCCTTTAGCAAAAAAGAAATCTCCCACCAGCACGGCGATCTTATTTTTCCACAGGGCATTGATGGAAAAGAAACCCCTGCGCTCATAGGATTCATCGACGACGTCGTCGTGGACCAGGCTGGCGGTATGGATCAATTCGATGAGCGAAGCCGCAACGTAACTGTTCTCATTGATCTCTCCACAAATTTTGGCGGAGAGGAAAACAAACATTGGCCGCATCTGCTTCCCCTTACGTTTCACGATGTAGTACGTGATCCGGTCCATCAGGGCCACCTTAGAACGCATGGTCTCCCGAAAATGCTTTTCAAAAGCAATCAGTTCTTCGGCGATCGGCCGTTTTATCTGGTCCAGGCGGTTAGCCATATAAATTAAGGGGTTGGCTTCGGGCGGCCTCCGGGCTACTAACCGTCGGGCGACTAAGGATGGGCAAAGTTAGGTCGGACGAACCTAACTTTCAGTAAAAAATGAAAATTTACAACGATGGAAGCGTTGGAAGGTTGTCTCCCTTCACCCGTTGCTGGGGCAATTTGTCGGGATGATTGGTCTTTACCCATTTAAGGAGATGCTCCCTGGTATTACAACGGAGGGTGAAGGTATTGCCCGCATTATTGGAAGAAACCAGGATGCGTACCGTAATGGTTCGTTCACTTGTTTCGGTTACGGCAACGGTTTTTACGCGTTCATCCCAGAGTTCCTGAGTTGGCAGGTAGTTTTCTACTTCTTCCCGCAGTTCCTGCACTGGGAAGGAATAATCGAGATACAGGAATACGGAACCGATCAGCTCAGCGGTACTTCGGGTCCAGTTCTGGAATACATTGTCAATAAAATATTGCAGTGGAATAACCTGCCGGCGCTCATCCCATAGCTTCATCGTTACGTAGGTCAGGGTAATTTCTTCCACCGTCCCGAATTCACCGTTTACGATAAGCACATCATCAAGCCGGATGGGTTGGGTGAAGGCGATCTGAAAGCCCGCCAGGAGGTTGGCGATTGATTTCTGAGCCGCCAGACCGATGATGATGCCACCGACACCGGCGGTGGACAGAATACCGGTTCCAAGCTTTTTCATTCCCTCAAACTGAAGGAAAATAAAGGCGACGACCACCACGAAAATGAGGATGGAAACAATTCGCTGGATGTACTGCAGTTGGGTAAGAATTTTCCGCTCCCGCAGGTTGTTAACGTCGTCGGCGTTGTAGCGGTGGCGAATGGTATCTCCCGCCACCCGGGTAACCTGAATCAGGAAAGCCCCTCCAAAGATGTAAAGCAGTGTTCTGGGGAGGTTAAGGATGCCCGGCAGAAAGAAGCTTTCTTCTTTATCCGTTACGGAAGCGTCAATTACATTCCAGAACGAATAGGTCAGTAGCATGGTCACTAACCAGAAGACGGCCGTGCGGGTCCGTTTAGAAAAAGTTTGGAGGGTGTAACTCTGCGTTTTACGTGCGGAGATCTTAAGGATGGGGTAGAGTACCATCACAATTATGGCCGCCAGTGCCAAAGCAACACCAAAGGCGATAAGTAACTGGAGCGAAATGGGCGTAGTGCCAATGAGGTCAAGAAATGCTTGCATGGGTCTGTAAAGAGTAACCGGGGTTCAATAGGGGAACCCGGGTTTTGCGCCGGGGTTCAAATAGCTCGCAGGCTTTTAGATTTTTGGCGGGAACGCAGGTGCAGGGAGGGCTTCTAACGGGCCGCAAGCCCTCTACCGTTCCTCGCACTTGTGGCCGCGCCCTCATTAGTATTCAGTGGTCAGGGTTCAGTGCTTAGTGCGCAGGTTTCGATATTCAGGACGTAAGTGCTCAATACTGCTCCCTGCTCCCTGAATACTACTCTCTGAACCCTGAATACTGAACCCTACTCCTCCACCTCCGGCGCCACACTAAGCCGAACCACCTCGATCCTGGTATTGGAGACTTCCACCATCTCACAGATGAACCCCCTTAATTCGAGGCTTTCATCCTGGTCCGGTACCCGTTCGGCTTCGGTCACGATGAAGCCCGACAGCGTATGGTATTCTCCTTCGGGTAGTTTGAGGTCATATTTATCGTTTAGGTAGCCGATCTCGAGACGGGCGCTGAAGATATAGCTCCCGTTTTCTTCAACGGTTTCCAGGTAGGGGTCCTCGTCGAACTCGTCCTCGATCTCGCCAAAAATTTCCTCCAGCAAATCCTCCATAGTGACCAGTCCTGCAATGTCACCGAATTCATTGACGACGCAGGCAATACTTAGTTGTTCTTTGATCGATTGGTCCAGCAAATCGGTTACCCGGGTTACCTCGGGAATGAAGGTGAGTTCGAGGATCATACTCCGAACGGATTCCGGAAGGTCCAGCAACTGCTGGTGATGAACGTACCCGAGTACTTCGTCCATGTCTCCGTCAATCACCAGGATGCGGCTCAGGCGGGTTTCCTGGAACTTTTGCTCCAACTCATCTACGGAAATAGAGACGTCTACACTCTGGATCTCCGTTCGTGGCACCATGCAATCACTTACCCTTACCTCCGAAAGGTTCAGTGCATTACCGAACAGTTTGGTGTCAATTACGGCCATATCTTCATCGGCCGATGACCGGCTTTCATTGACGAAGTTCTCCAGGTCCAGGCGCGTAAGCACGGTATCCAGTTCCTCTGCTGGTCTTTTGAAGAATAAGCTCAACAGCTGGTTACTCGCGCCAGTCATTACCCGGCTGGGGAGGTAAAGCAGCCACTGTAACGCTCGTAGTGGGACGGCCAGTAAATACAGGGCATCATCCGCAAATAACCGGAACAAGGTCTTGGGCAGGTATTCGCCAAATATCAACACGATAAGGGTTAAGATGACCGTTACGCCAAGCAGGTTAATCATACCGCCAGCCGGCGTCCAGGGATGGAGAAACAAGGCGAAAGAATCGGAAATCAAAGAAGTGAAGGCAACCAAAGCAATGTTGTTGCCCACCAGCATGGTACTCATGAAATCCGCTGGTCGGTCAAACCAGCCAGCCAGGATCCGGCTGCGGCGGGTACCTCTTTTCTTTTTCAGTTCTACCTTCAGTTTATTTGCCGAAACATAGGCGATCTCTGAACCGCTGAAAACAGCGGAAAGAAATAAGAAGAGAAGAATGGCAAAAGTGGTCAAGGTTTGGATGGCCTGTGGCCTTTTTAAATGTAAAGTTGCTGCGACCCCTTGCTTTGCAGATGGGCTTCGCCCTTGGGAGAAGGTGCAGATAAACTACTGCGTAGGGCAGTTCGCTTCGCTCGTTTCCTTTTGGATTCGGCTACAACTTTATTTACGAAGATAAAGGATTGGAGTGATATTGCATGGAGGGTGGGGGGCAGCTATTCCTGCGCCTCCTTCGGCCGGGATACCGGAACACGTCCTACGACCTGTAATACCCTCGCATTGTTGAAACCCTGATCGGCCTCCAGTCCGTACCCCGTAATGAGGTAATCCGGCTGGCTCAGGACTACGAATTTCTTGGTATGAATACGCTCTTTATTTTCATCCCAATTCAGTTCTTCCGTCTCCAGTCGCTGCAAGTCGGTAGACTCCCAGACAACGCTGTCCCGTACAGTAATTTCCTTTGTACGGCGTCGGTAGACGCCCCACTTAGCGGTTAGGGTGCTGGTGGTGTCCTGAAACTCATCGAGAAAGGCAACGCGTAGCCCATCGGGAAACTCCTGCCGTTGATCCGTCTTGTCCAGGTAGTTCAGCATCGTTGGAGCGACAACTATGCCACGCACCAGACCGGAGTCGCTGAAAATAATGTGGACGCCTTCCGCTTCCTCTACCGTATCGTTAAGTTGCTGTTGCAGGCGCGCAACATCCTCTGGGTCATTGACACAGGAAGTGAAGAGCCATCCGGTTAACACTAGGCCCGATAGCAGTAATAAAATTTGTTGTGCCCGATGCAATCGGCCCACTAAGCCTTAAGGTTCAGTACGGCAGCTTGTAGCAAGTCGCTGTACCTCTGTGGCTCTTCCGGTACAAAATTAAAGTTGTAGCGGTAGAGGTAGACCACCAGGATGGTGAAGAGTAAAAGGGCGATCACGGTACCGAGAACGGCATATCCTTTGATGCCGGCAGATTTGATTTCAGACATATTGGGGCAAATTTCTTTTGCAGCACAAAAGTACAACTTGAAGGTTGCATGTTGCTAGTTGGGGGAGGGAAAGTTCTGAAGGCTCACTTCGTTCGCTGTTGCAGAGCGCCTTTGGCGCGTTGCAGAGGTCGCTTCGCTCCCGTTACAGAGCGCCTTCGGCGCGTTGCAGAGGTCGCTTATGCTCCCGTTGCAGTACGCCTTCGGCGCGTTGCAGAGGTCGCTTATGCTCCTG
Organism: Neolewinella persica DSM 23188; assembly: GCF_000373105.1. GTDB lineage: Bacteria > Bacteroidota > Bacteroidia > Chitinophagales > Saprospiraceae > Neolewinella > Neolewinella persica. The sequence continues at coordinate 56,745 of NZ_KB890480.1, forward strand.
TTGCAGTACGCCTTCGGCGCGTTGCAGGTTGCAGCTACCGCACGAGGTAGCTCGCTCCGCTCGTTTTAAATGCTTTTTTTAAAAAAAAGCTGGAAAAACTTGGATGAATTGCCTGTGGCATTTTTTTTCTGCAACCTGCAACCTGCAACCTGCAACCTGCAACCTGCAACCTGCAACCTGCAACCTGCAACCTGCAACCTGCAACCTGCAACCTGCAACCTGCANTGCAACCTGCAACCTGCAACCTGCAACCTGCAACCTGCAACCTGCAACCTGCAACCTGCAACCTGCAACCTGCAACCTGCAACCTGCAACCTGCACAAAAAAGCCCCCACCATCCAAAGACAGTGAGGGCTTTCCACCAGGCAAATAAGATGGCTTAGTTTTGCTGACAATCAGCTTCTGAGCGTTCGTCTTCCACGGAAGCGGTGGCGCGCAGCGCCGGCAGCAGGCTACCGCTTGCCTGGCTACGGGCAGTGATGTTGATCTGTGCACGGGCACCGGGCAGGTTGCCACTGTTGCCGGTAGCGGCATCAGTAAGTGGCATTACGACGTAAACGCCACTCTGGCCAACGACGGGCTTGCTAATGCTACCGGTTGCAGTAACGGCCGCAGCGGCAACAACCTTAGGCTCACGGCCGATGGTTGGCAGGCTTTCCAGGGTAGGGTTGCTTCTTACGGTGTCGACCTGCAGGTCGTACATCGCAGCGATGGCCGAAAGGTCTTTGCCAGCGAGGTCGGTAGCAAGTTTGTTACCCTTTACGCGGTTGCGTACTACGGGCGTGAGTGCTTCTTTGACGGAGGCAATGGTTGGCAGTCCAACGGGGATGATGTCCTCAAGACCAACAACGACATGATTGTTCTGGTAGAACAACTGTGGATCGGAGAAGGTGTAAACCTGTGGGCTCACCTCCCCTTTCTTAGCACTGAAAGCCCAGCACATCATGTTCTTCACTTCCTGTCCGCTACCAAGTGGGCTAAGGACATAGTTGCTGATGGAAAGAGGGCCAGTAGACACTACTTCCATGCCTTCAGCTTCTCCCGCACTCTTGATCTCAGCCAGCGTGTTCTTACCGTTGAGGAAAGATTGTGCTTTTGCGAGCACATTGTTTTCGGTATTGGAGCTAGGGATGATCGGCTCTACTACGTAGGCGATCTTTACGCGGGGCTGCTCAGACTGGCTGCGGCTGGTGACATTGATCAGTTGCCAGCCATAAATGGCACGAACTTTTACCAGTTCACCAACACGACCGGTCTGGAACATAACCTTGTCCATTGCGCGTGGGTACTGACCGGGGGTAGCCTTTTCGATGAGGCCACCGTTAGAGGAAGTTGCGGGGTCCTGGCTGAATTCTTCGGCAAGGTCGCTAAACTTGTTTGGGGTGCGATCCAGTACGTTCTTGAGGCTGTCGATAAGGCGTTCGGCCTCGGTAAACTGCTCGGGCGTAGTAGCACGACGGAGAATAGTGCGCGCTTTAACGCTGTCAGCCATCACCTTACGGTCGATGAGCTTGAAGAGCTTCATAGCGTTGCCTTCAACGTAAGGACCGAAAACGGTACCCACAGGCACCTGGTTGACTGCTGCATCGGCAACAACTGGGCTAAGGCGGTCAGCGGCGACGTAAGCGGCCTGGTAGCTGCCATTAGCGCCAAGGGCGAAGAGACTGTCACCGGATTCGGTGGTTTCCTCGCGCCAGTCGTTGGCCAGGTCAGACAGTTGGGTGCGCAGGTCAGCGGAGTCTTTAGCGGTCGGTTTAACGTTGAACGCGAGGTAGCTGAGTTGGCGGCTTTCTACATCGTTCATGAAAACGCTGCGGTTTTCATCGATGTAGGCCTGGATGTCGGCGTCACCAACGGTTACGTCAGTGTTATCTACTTCCTCGAAGGGGACTTTAACTACGGCTACCTGGCGGTTGCCGAGCTGCTGATCGGCAAATTCTTTTGCCTGCCAGCTTGGGGCGTACATGGCCTTGGCAACCATGGCGGTCATCTTTTCCTGCAGGCGGGTGGCCTTTACTTCACGGGCCTGGTAGCGCCAGATGGGGACCAGGTTAGGGATAGGGATACGGCGAGTATCGATGGCGTCCTGCAGGGTGCCGGCGTCGCGCTCGGAACGGATCTGGTTGAGGAGGGTACGGTTGACCTGGCCGGTGTTGGGGTCAGCGAGGTTACGCTGAACAACGGGGCTAAGGTTATTGCCAAACTGCAACTCTTCCATTTCTTCCTCAGAAACGGTGAGGCCAATGGCGTCCGCTTCGTTGGTCATGATCGCTTCGTTCACGTAGAACTGCCACAACTGGTCGCGGTTCTGGAAGGCATCACCACCAGTGAAGGCGGTGCTTGCAGTTTTTTCGAATTCCGTGCGATCAATTTCGGTTTCTCCCACCTGACCCATGCGGTTCATGACGGGGCCGAGGGGCCCGGAGGCTCCGCTGGTCATCTCCGAAAGGATGAATAGCGCTACGCCGCCTCCGATAAATAGGAGGACGATTATCGTATTCTGTCTGATCTTACCAATTAGTGCCATACTGCATCTAGCTTTACGTTGCCCACGGCTCTGTGGGCGCTTATGTTCGGGATAGTTTGTTGATTTTCCTAATGAAAAACGGCCGGACCACTATCTTACAGGTCCCGGCCGGCGTTCGTTGGGGACGCGAAGATACGACAATTTGAAAAACTTGGTATATGCTACGCCGAAAGGGATGCTTTTTCGGTCCCGAAAGCAGGAAGAAGGGGCGGGGTCGCAGGTGCTGGGAAGGGTGGAAGAGCAGGCGGGATGCTCGCTGCTTTGTACAGCACATTGCGCAACCCCCTCCCAACCTTCCCCATGGAGGAGGGCTATTGAAAACGCTGCGCGTTTTTTGAACAAAAAATGTGATTTCAGATTGATACCCCGTAGAACCTCCCAACCCTGGCTGCTGGATACTGAGCCCGGAGTGCTGTATACCGACTCCTGACTCCTAACTCCTGATTGCTGACCCCTGAATACTAAATCCTGAAAGCTATGCCCACCGACGAAATTCGCCTCACCCTGCGCCCTCAACTCCAACTTGCACCTGCGGCCGCGCCTGATGAAAAATTTCAGAACGACACCCTGCGGCCGATCATGAAATTGCAGCACGACCTGATCCTGTCCATCTTCGGGCACTTCCTGGTGAAGCGAAAAATAAAGCTGGAGCAACTCCCTGCCGATCAACGATCCGGGAAGATCAAAGAAATGGTGACCCGGGACCATCGGTTGCGAGACCTGCTGTTCGGCCTTGCACTGGGGCAATTCACCTCCGCCGAAATGGACTACTACCTCGAGCACGAAAGCAACGTCCACCGAAGGATGACAAACCTTTTAGTAGAAAGATTGACGTCCGTTTTTGCTCCGGCAGCGAAATAGGCACCAACCTTTCTCCCGGGATGGACCGTTTAATAAACATGAAGCCTCTCTTCTTACTCCTGCTGCTTTCCGGTGGCCTGCTCCATGCCCAGTTGCCCCTGACGCCTGAAATTCAGGTTTTACTCGATAGCCTCGACATACGGGTAAATCATCCCTTCGACGCTGATTTTAAATTGCTCAGGAACCCCGAAAACGATTACCTGGCCGACCAATTGACGGTCCGTAGCAAAACAGAGAAGCTGGAGATTCGCCTTCACCTGCGCCCGGAAACAGCAAACGATCTCTACTACCAAAGACCACATATGCGGGTCGGCCTGCTGGTGATGAACCTGGCGAGTAACGCCGATGACGCCGTTACGACCGTTCACTCCTTCGACGATGAGGAGCTGGCCGTACTTAACGCCGATTGGGCCCGGATGTACACCTTCCGGCCCAAGACCAGCTACAGCCCCCACGCCACCGCGCAGCTCATTGCTATATATAAGGCAGACCGCGGACTGGCTTACACCGTGCTGTTGTTTGACGATGCACCGGATACTTTGGAGGGGCGACAGTTGTTACTGCGTTTTCGATAGTATGTTAGTTCATAGTTGCTGCCGCATGGAGATGCTCGCTGCGCTCGTGGGGTAATTCATGGTCGATAGTCTGTAGTCAGCAACAACTATTGAACTATGAACTACCGACTATTGAACTCCTGAACTATGAACTACCGACTATGAACTAACTCACCACATCACCCAATGCCCCTTAAACCCACCCTCGCTATACTCAAGCGCCGGCGCCGGGAACTTGATGAAATCCAGAATTCCGAGGGTCAACCTTACCCAGCGTTTTTTGGTGGGGATTCGGCTGAAGTAGATGTCAGGGCTTAAAAACCATTGCCGGTAGCGCTCTTCCGGGAAGCGGAAGCTTTCGCCGCCCTCTCGCCAGCTGTTGCCGTAGGCACCGTAAACGTTTTCGGAACCATAGCCAACCGCTACGTTAAGCCAGACGGGGAGATTGCTTTTTGGCAGGAATGCCTTCGGGTTGACGCTCATCCAGATCGTTTGGGCATTATAGTCCTTTAAGTACCGTTCAAAGATGTTGCTGCCGAAACGATCACGGACGATGTATCCCAGGTTGGATTCCGCACCATTACCGTTGAAGACCGGTATGTCGGGAATTGATCGCAGATCATTAGAGACCTTGAGGAGGATCCGTTGTTCCTGCCAGGCAATGTCTTGCGCCGTAAAGAGGAGACTACCGGTCAGGTTGGCCCCCATGTCTGACCAGCTGAAGCCCCATTCGGCAGAGAATCCGTCGAGGGTCTCAATGGTGCCCTGCAGGAGGTTCGCTACGCCAAGGGCTGCGTAGCGTGCTGCGGGCCGTTTCAGACCAGACCACCTAAAACCGGCAAAGGCGTAACGGCTGAACATGTAAGCGGTGAAAGCGTGGCCGGCTTTATCCATTTGGTTCCACTCGGGCCAATCATTGAAAGAATGCAGGCCCACCTGGTCGAAACCGGCGTACCAGGTCTGATAAAGGCCGACGCTTGCTGCTCCGTACAGAGTGGCTCCGGTGCCGACGGAGATGTAGAAGCGGGATTTGTTGAAGGAAGTATCTGGCGTAAGCCAATTATCAGGTGCGATGCCCGCAAGTGGGTCTCTCTGCGAAAAATCGGGAGTAATCTGTGCCTGAAGCTGACCAGTGCCACACAGGAAAAGAAAGAAAATGGTGGCCGAAAGTGTTAAAAAATGATTGTTTTGACCCAAAAAGAAGATTTTTTTAAAAAAAAGCAGGGGAGCTCTTTCGGTATAACTTGTGCTTAAATTCCCTTTAAGTTGGGTGTTTTTATTCATAATCTACTGTTTTTCAGCTGATTAGATATTTTTACATCGCTTTTTTTAATCCAAAAAAGATGGCGATTGTACATGGTTTGGCTGAATTCTTGCTGCACATTTGTAATGTCAACAGGAAGAACGGTTGGCAAATCGATCAACTTCTTAACAACCATAACAACTAAAGAAGCTGCTTGAAAACTTGTTAAGGCACAAGCGAATTGTAATCTCAGTTAATTTACGACCACGACCACTTTACAAATTTTAATCTCAGACATACACAAATCTTAAGCGAATTTAATCTCATCACACATTTTGGCACAAACGCCCGTAATCTCATCGAACATTAGATACAAGCGGATTTATAATCTCAAATTTTGACGACCTCGGAGGATGACCCCTCCAAAACTTTGGTATGTAGATAGCCTCTCAAAGCTCTTTTTTCGGACCGGTTGCCCTTTGGGCGGCCGGTTTCTTTTTTTACAGGCGCAATGTACGAACTGAATCGCTGAATAGTGAGTCACTGAGTTGCTGAGTCACTGAGTGGCTGCCGCTGTTGCCGCTCATTTCGCTGCGCTCACTCGCCCCGGTGAGCAAGCGAATAGTACTTGCGGTAGCCACTCATCAACTCTCCAACTCACTAAGGTGAGCAAGCGAAGCGCCGCGAACGGCATTTGCGGCAGCCACTCAGTGCCTCGTCAACTCTCCAACTCAGTTTGTACCTTTGCCCTCGATAAAGGGGGTGCTAGCGTTTCCAAACGCCGGCTGAGATCATACCCTTAGATTTTTTAATCAGGAACCTGCCCGGGTAATGCCAGGTAGGGAAAAATTTTCTCGCAATGATGCGATTTCTATTCTGCGCCGCCCTGGCGCTGGCTTACTTTGGTGGGCTTACGGGACAAAAAGTTATTAACGGTATTGCGCTAACTGACGAAGGAGAACCTTTCATTGGCTTGTCGGCGACATTAGAGGGTACCGATATTTCAACAACTACCGATATAGCGGGTAAGTTTGCTTTGACTGTTCCACCGGAGTACGTTAATGGTTTTCTCTCCCTCAATACAGGTTATACCCCCAGCCGGGTGGCCATCAGTTCCTTCCTTGACGGGCGAACCTTAACGTTGCAATGGACGGAAGCAGGCTTGGTACCTTTCTATGCTGTTGATGAGATCACGGTCACGGCCACCCGCGCGACCTCCTTAACTCCAGTCACCTACACCAACGTCACCAAAGCCGAAATTCAAAAGCGGAACCTCGGCCAGGATGCGCCCTACCTGCTGAAATGGACACCTTCCGTGGTCGTCAACTCCGACGCAGGTACGGGGGTAGGGTACACCGGCATCTGGATTCGGGGCTCCGATCCGACGCGGACGAACGTGACCATCAACGGTATACCATATAACGACAGCGAAAGTCAGGGCGTTTTCTGGGTCAACCTGCCGGACTTCTCCAGCTCGGCCGACAACATCCAGATTCAGCGGGGAGTGGGTACGAGTACCAACGGCGCGGGGGCCTTCGGTGCGACCATCGATTTTAAGACCAACCAGATCAGCGAGGCGCCTAAACTGAGCATCGACGGTAGCGTGGGCAGTTTCGGCACCCGCCGCGGTTCGGTCAATTACACCTCCGGATTGATGGATAGCGGCCTGAAGATTGATGCCCGCTATAGCCAGACGCATTCGGATGGCTACGTGGACCGGGCTTCGGCTGACCTGGAAGGCTATTATGCGGGGCTTACGTATGTGGGCGCGGACGCAGGTGCCGTGTGGCGGTTCAACGCCTTCGGCGGCAATGAGGTGACCTACCAGTCCTGGAACGGCGTTACCCAGGGACAGATCGATACGATCGGCCGGACCTACAACTCCGTTGGCACCGAAAAAGAGGGAGAGCCTTACGATAACGAAGTCGACAACTACCGCCAGAACCACTACCAGCTTCACTACAACAACGAATTCGGCGGCCAGTGGAGCCTCGGCCTCAGTGGTCATTACACCAGAGGACTTGGTTACTTCGAGCAGTACAAAGCCGGTGAAGACCTAGCGGACTATGGTATCGACGCCGGCGAGGTGACGGAATCTGACCTCATCCGCCGTCGCTGGTTAGATAATCACTTCTACGGTGCCGTCTACAGCCTCCGCTATCGCCCTTCTGCAAATCTGGACATTACCTTCGGTGGCTCTGCCAACGAATACCTCGGCGATCACTACGGCGAAGTCATCTGGGCCCGCAACGCGGGCGATTCCGAAATCCGTGACCGGTACTACGATAACGACGCAGTTAAACGGGATTTCTCCAACTACCTCCGCTCTTCTTTCGACCTTCCCCTGAACCTGCGTTCGCGCCCCCTGAAAGCCTATGTGGACCTGCAGGTAAGGCACGTCAACTACGAATTTCTCGGCTTCGCCAATGACCTGAGCCGCATTGACGAAACGGCAACGCATACCTTTTTTAACCCTAAGGCCGGACTGCTTTATAATTTTACCGGCGGACAGGCCTACGCCAGCTTCGGCGTTGCGCAGCGGGAACCCAATCGTAATGATTACACCGAAAACCCTACGGCAACCCGGCCCCGGCCAGAGCAACTGTACAATACCGAAATCGGCATCCGGAAGCAGCGAGGTAACTTTAACTACGGAGCCAACTTTTACCACATGGCTTACAAAGATCAGCTGGTGGTCACCGGTGAGCTCAACGATGTTGGCGAGTTAATCCGTGCCAACGTACCCGAAAGCTACCGCCTCGGTATTGAGCTGGAGGGGGGCTACCGGGCTTCACGCAAATTTACGGTCGGCGGTAACCTGGCGCTGAGCCGCAACCGGGTGAGGGCTTACACGGAATTTCTGGACAGCTACGATGAAAACTTTGGTTGGCTCGGCCAGGATGCCGTAGAGCGGGAAGACACGGAACTGGCCTTCAGTCCTTCGGTTGTCGGTGCGTTGGACCTGAACTACCTCGCCCTGACAAGTGGCCGTCACCGCCTTGAAGTTGGCTTGCAGACCAAATACGTCGGGGAACGCTACGTTGATAATTCCGGCACTGCAGGCGCTGCGCTTGCTGCCTATAACTACACGGACTTTCGCCTCAGTTACGGCCTGAAGCTGCGCCGTCCGGTCATTCAATTGCCCGTCACCCCGATGAATCCGGCCGGCGATCCGGCACGTATCGAAAAGCCAGGACCTTCCCTTCGCTTTACGCTCCTGGTCCGTAACCTTACCGATCAGCTCTACGTCTCCAACGGTTGGAGCTACCGCTTTAACTTTGCTGGTGCTGAAACTTCAACGATAGGCTTGTACCCTCAGGCTGGGCGTAATGTACTGTTGGGGCTTGGCCTGGACTTTTAGGTGAGTTGCTGAGTTGGCGAGTCGCTGAGTTGCTACCGCTGTTACCGTTTGCTGCGCTGCGCTTGCTCAGTGAGCGAGTTGCTGAGTTGGCGAGTCACCGAGTTGCTACCGCTGTTACCGTTTGCTGCGCTGCGCTCGTTCACCCAAGGTGAGCAAGCGCAGCGAAGTGAGTGTTACTTGCGGTAGCAACTCAGTGACTAACCAACTCGCCAACTCACTTCAAAAGCGTACCTTTGCGGCCTAATAAGGTATGGAACTAGAAAACCAAATCGATAAATCCCGTCTTCCGCGCCACATCGGTGTGATCATGGACGGTAATGGACGCTGGGCGCAAGGCCAGGGTAAACCACGTGTGTTCGGTCACCACAGCGCGGTGGAGTCTGTTCGGGCAACGGTGGAAGCCTGCGCCGAACTTGGTGTCTCCTGCCTGTCACTCTATGCTTTCAGTACCGAGAACTGGAGTAGACCGGAGATGGAAGTTGGGGCGCTGATGCAGCTGCTGGTAGATACTATCGGCTCTGAAATGGAGACCTTACTAAAGAACAACATCCGCCTGCGGGCCATCGGTGATACCAGCCAGTTACCCGAAGCAACGCGGGACGCCCTGGCTTTTGGTATTGCCAATACTGCTACTAATGAAGGAATGGAACTGATCCTGGCGCTGAATTATAGCGGGAAATGGGATTTGACGCAGGCCATTCGTCAGGTGGCGGGAGAAGCGGCTGCTGGCCGCCTTGACCCGACGACCATTAATGAATCGATCATTGATCAGCAACTGAGTACCCGGGAGTTTCCCGACCCTGAACTGATCATCCGTACCAGTGGAGAACACCGATTGAGCAATTTTTTCCTTTGGCAGGCAGCTTACGCTGAATTCTACTTCAGTCCCGTATTCTGGCCTGAGTTCCGTAAACCTGATTTGTATGCCGCGATCCTCGATTTTCAGCAACGGGAACGACGGTTTGGCAAAACAAGCGAACAATTGACCTAACCCCCGACCAACCACCCTCTTCAAGACATTGTCTTTTACCCCGGAGCCGCATTCCTACCATTTTTTTCTTGCGGCAAATAAAGCGACGAATGAGACTTAGCTTATACCTTTCCTTTATCTTTTGTCTGCTGACGGCTGCTACTGTAACCGCTCAGACTGATACACTCAACCTTCCGGTTTACGATTACTCCAGCCCCCAGGAGTACGAAATCGGTGCCATTTCGGTGGAGGGCGCCTTCTTCGCCGAGCAAAATGCCATCATTGGTGTTACCGGCCTTAGCGTGGGCGATAAAATTCGCATTCCCGGACCGGATATTCCCCGGGCCATTAAGAACCTCTGGCGCCTTCGGTTATTTACCGACGTTGCTATTGAGCAGGAGAAGGTAATTGGAGACGTGATTTTCCTACGCCTGCGGGTTGAGGAGCGTCCGCGCTTCCTTCGCCACAGCTATACTGGTGTTAAGCAAGGCTTACACGAGGACCTGAACGAGGTTGTTAATACTTACATCGTAAGGGGGGGCATCGTTACCGAGGACTCCAAAGTGAACGCAGCCGAAGGTATCCGCGAATTTTTTATTGAGAAAGGTTACCTCGACGCCAGAGTAGAGGTGGAGGAGGAGATTGACTCAAGCCGGGCAAACTCGGTAAGACTCCTTTTTAACGTAGATCGTGGAGATCGGGTCAAGATCAAAGAGATCAACTTCGTTGGTAATGAGGCCATCAGTGACAAAAAATTGCGGAAGAAAATGAAAGAAACCAGCCAGAAAGGCCGGTTATTGAAGTCTTCCAAATTCCGCCCGGACCTTTACAAGGAAGACCAGGATGCGATTGTTGCCTTCTACAATACTCAGGGCTACCGGGATGCGCGGGTTCTGAGCGACAGTTTGTACCGGAATGAAGACGGAGATCTGATCATTGACCTGAAAGTCAATGAAGGTAACCAGTACTACTTCCGTAACATTACCTGGAAAGGAAACTCCATCTATGATGACGAGACCCTTAGTCAGGTACTGGGTATCGAGAAAGGAGATATCTTCAACGAAGAGGAACTGCAATCCCGCCTTTCCTTCAGCCAGGATAACGCTGATGTTTCTTCGCTCTACATGGATAATGGCTACCTCTTCTTCAGCGTAGATCCCATCGAAGTGGCCATCGCTGGTGATTCCATTGACCTGGAAATGCGAATTTTTGAAGGACCACAGGCAACGATCGACAAAGTGGTCATTAACGGCAACGACCGGACCCACGAGCACGTTATCCGCCGCGAAGTTTTCACCCGTCCCGGGCAGAAGTTCTCTCGTTCAGACATCATTCGTTCTCAGCGGCAGATCATCGGCCTCGGCTATTTCAACCAGGAGACCCTCGGCATCGATACGCCGGTTAATCCCGATCGTGGTACGGTGGACATTATTTACACCGTGGAGGAAAAACCTTCAGATCAGCTGGAGCTCAGCGCCGGTTGGGGTGGTCGACGTGGTGTAATCGGTACCCTTGGGGTAACGTTCAACAACTTCTCCCTGCGGAACCTATTTAACAAAGAAGCCTGGCACCCGCTGCCACAGGGAGATGGTCAGCGTCTGAGCCTGCGAGCCCAGACCAACGGTCGCTTCTTCCAGAGCTACAATGCGAGCCTGACGGAGCCATGGCTTGGAGGTAAGCGCCCAACGTCACTCACGGTATCTGCTTTCTACAACAAGTACGACCTCGGTATCGAGAGTGCGCCACGGAAACTGATCATCCAACAGGGCTCAGTTAGTTTTGGTACACGACTGCGTTGGCCGGACGATAACTTTGTATTCCGTGCAGGCATCAACATGCAAATACTGAGCCTCAATGAGTGGTCTAACCTATTCATCACCGATGATGGGATAAGTGTCCGAAACGGCAACTTCAACAACTTCAGTGGGCAGTTTACCCTGTCTCGTTCTACTGCGACCGATCCGATCTTCCCTAAGCAGGGCTCTAATATCGAGCTGACAGTACAGCTCACGCCGCCCTACCGTAACCTTGGCCTGCGCAGCAGTGATCCTGAAGACCTGGCGGACGTAGAAGAGCGTTTCCGTTACCTGGAATACCACAAGTGGCGCCTGAATGCTGACTGGTATACTCCGCTGGTGGGCAAGTTTGTCCTCAAGACCCAGGCTAAGATCGGTTACCTCGGAGCTTATGACGATGCTGTAGGCGTCGCACCTTTCGAGCGCTTCCAGTTGGGTGGTGATGGTATTAACAACCAGCAGTTTCAGTTTGCCGGGGTGGATATTATCTCCCTGCGTGGTTACGAGATTGAAGAACTCGAAGCCAACCTCAACCCGGTTACCGGACAACAGGGAGCTACTCCCATCTTCAGTAAGTATACGATGGAGCTGCGCTACCCGCTCAGCCTTAATCCGTCCAGTACCATCTTTGTGCTGGCCTTCGCCCAGGCGGGTAATGCCTGGAGGACCAGCCGGGACTTCAACCCCTTCGATCTCAAGCGTTCTGCCGGCTTCGGTGCCCGCGTCTTCCTGCCCATGTTCGGTACCCTCGGCTTTGACTGGGGAGTCGGTTTTGACAAGGACAGGAACGCTTCCGAAAACGGTAACCTGAGTACGTTCAACATTATCCTTGGCTTCGAGCCGGAGTAATTGAAGGTTGCAAATTTCAGGTTGCAAATTGGCAAGGCCATCCGGGGATTCCGGGTGGCCTTGCTGTTTTTTGGCGGGTGCGCATTAACCGGTAGAGGGCTTGCAGCCCGACGAATATCCCCCAAAGCACAAGGGTAAGTTTGAAACTAAATAATGCCCACTAATTTTTAAAATGTTTAAAATAAAATAAAAATAATATAAATTGTATTTTTTTGTAATTTACCTATATTGCTGCATTAACAACATACTGTCTTATTAACACCTTAAAATACGGAGCAAAGATTCCGCATCGTGACCTTACTCAAACTCCTACGCACCTCATTCTTCGTTTAGATGGAAGCATCCCCAAAACATAGATCGAAAGATTGAAACGTGAACGAACTGACTCGCTAAACGCATTGTATAGCTCTCCGGAGTCGAAGATCCCTGAAGTACTACGTAGGATTCAACAAAGAATCTCTGGTAAATACCATTTTGGGATTGATGAAGCGCTACATGATTTATCGAATGGTCCATATCATCTGAATAGGCAGGAAATCGCGAATCTGGTAATGAATGCATTACATTAGTCTGCAGAGAATAATCGTTGGTTTCTATATGTTGCCTGTATAATGGGGAATCACCTGCATATAGTTGTTCGAGCACCAAACGGCCTTGAAACAGCTACTCTCGGCCCGATAATGAGCTCCTTAAAACGACATACTTCCCGGCAGTCTAATCTAATTCTGGACGCTACAGGCCAGCCGTTTTGGACACCGTCATACTATGATCGGGACGTGCGGCCTGGGAGATTTATGCGCGTAATGTGGTATGTTTTAAATAATCCGGTATCTGCAGGGTTGGTGGAAAATTGGCAAGATTGGAAGTTTACTTATTTGCATCCGGAATATAAAGATTTGTTTGTTTGATAGGATTATCGGGCTGCAAGCCCTCTACCGGATATTGCACCTGCGCGCCCGCCCAAAAAAACGCCCCCGTCAACAACCGTTGACGGGGGCGTAGTTTATTCAAGTAAATCAAATCAATCGAGCGAGAACCCGAGAACCTGACAACCCGATAGCCTGACTAGAACCGGACGTTCAGTGCTGCACTGAGCATAGTCCCCAACTGGCTGAAGTGGTAGCCATCGTAGGTCATCTGCGAGTAACGCTGATTGAAGGTGATGAGGTTAGACTGATTCATCAGGAATTCACTATCCTGTAGGCGGGGGTCACCAGAAATCTCAGACTTCCATTCCCATTCTGGCAGTACGTTGAGGATGTTGTTGACGTTCAGGGAGAGCGTCGTCTTCTCGGAGATCCCATAGTTGAACGCCAGGTCGGTTACGACCTTGGTGTTGAACTCAGTGAAGATCCCTGCGTCGAGACCCTGCTGGTAGAAGGTCGTAGGACCGAATACCGTATTGTTCAGGGATACACCCAGTTTGCCGATGTCAGTGCTAAGACCAAGGATGACCTTGTACTTAGGGCGGGAAGTGAAGAAAAGAGCTTCCTGGGTCTGGTTGGAGACCGTCTGGCCGGCACTGGCGACGATAGCGGGGTTCTTAACGTTACCAATACGTTCGTTCTGGAGTACATAGTTACCAGAGAGGTTGACATTGAGGATATTCTCACCGAGCTTCAGGCCACGGTAGTTGGACACGAAGTCAATACCAGAAGTGCGGGAGTCGATGCCGTTAACGAAGAAGCTGAGGTCAGACAGGTTGTTGTCGGTAAGGATCTGATCGAGTTGTGTGCCGCCACCGTCGGTGCCGCCAATCTCAGTAGACAGGATGATCCGGTCTTCCACCTTAATGTTGTAGTAGTCAATCGTAATGCTCAAGTCATCAGATGGACGCAGACCTACACCTAAGGTGAAGTTGGTTGACTTCTCGGGGTCGAGCGAAGGCAGACCGAGGAGGCGAGCCTCACGACTTACGTTATTGACGAGACCGCCAACCTGAATGCCCTGACCGGGAATGAAGCTGTACTGAGCCTTCTGGGTGAAGATCTGGTGCAGGGTAGGGGCCTTGAAGCCAGTGGAGAAGGAAGCACGGACCGTGATCTTGTCTTCGTTGAACTTGTAGCGCGAGCTAACCTTGTAAACGAAAGCGTTACCAAAATCTGAGTAGTTCTCCAAACGAACGGTAGCGTTCACGAGGAAGTCATCGGTGAAGTCAAAGGCAGCATCAGCGTAACCACCGAAGTTGTAGCGGTTGAACTTACCGGAGTTACGGGGGTCAGCACCTGCAAAGGAGTCAGCACCACCGGCTTCGTAGCTGGAAAGCTCACCCTCGATGATGGTAAAGTTCTCGTTACGGAACTCGGAACCGAAAGCGATACCTACTTTATCGGAAAGTCGGCGCGTGATGTCGATGTTACCAACGGTGTGGGTGAAGCGGGTGCCACCGGGATCGAAGGTAATGGGGCTGTTCTCACGGTAACGCTGAGCGTAAGTAACTTCGCTTGGCTGTTGTAGTCCATCTTCGTTAGCATCTACCCAGTTAGGAACCAATACCTCGTTACGGTTGTGCGACTGGTTGACCTTATAAGTCTGTTGGTTGCCACCGATGGTGAAGCTCAGATCAGCGATCCAGCCATCTTTCTTGGTACGGAAACCGAGGGTAGCGTTGTAATCGTTCAGGAGGCCCTCAAAAGTAGGCACATAACCGATGTACTCACCGTTTGGTCCGTCGGGAAAGAAATCCGCGAGGTAGGGGAAGTCTGCTTCCGTACGCCAGTAAGGGGTACGGTAGTTGGCGAAAGAATTGACGCGCTTGTAGATGTAAGCGGCGTCTCCATAGATTTCGGTGTTCTCCGTCATCTTGTTGCCGAAGTTGACGGCGACCTTAGAAGCGGTTGTTTCCGGGGAGCCGTTGATGTTACGTGCGTCGGGGTAAGCGGAGAGGAAGGCTTGTACGTCAGCCAACGGTGCACCGAAGTCACCGGCTTCGCCGGCGGCATCGACTGTTCCCGGGCGGTTAGCAAGATTGGTCTTGCTGAGGTCGAGGGTGTAATTGATAAAACCGTCGCGCCCCAGACTGGAACCGTTGTTCAGCGCGATGCCGTACATCTCACCGTCACCTTCACTGGTGATCCCGGTGCGGAGGGTGAAGGAGCCGGCATCGGCGTCGTCCTTCAGGATAACATTCATTACACCAGCGATGGCATCCGAACCATACTGGGCGGAGGCACCGTCGCGCAGGATCTCGATCCGCTTGATGGCGTCTACGGGGATACCGGAAATATCAGCACCGGTTTCGCCACGTCCCGGAGAAGTCTGGGTGTAGAGTAGGGCAGAGAGGTTCTTACGCTTTCCGTTAATGAGGATCAGCGTACGGCTGGGGCCCATATTACGGATTTCGTAGGGATCAAGCAGGGAGGTGGCATCGTTTACCGGCGTTTGCACGGTGTTGAACGACGGTACCCGGTACTGGAGCGCCTTATCGAAGGTTGTCTGACCGGTAGAGAGCAGGTCCTTCGCGCGGAATACGTCAACCGGAAGGGGGGAGGTAGTAGAGGACCGGGGAGCCGTTCGTGAACCTACGACAATGAGCTCGGTAAGCTGGGTGGCACCGAGTTCCAGGTCAACGTTCCATATTTTATTCTCGCCTGCGGCAAGCGTAAATGTTTCGGTGACGGTCTCATAGCCGATATAGCTTACCGAAAGCTTGTAGGTGCCGGCAGATTTAAGATCAAGGCTGTACGTACCGTCGACATCAGTCACGGTGCCCGTGGACCCAACGGCGATGGTGGCACCGATCACTGGGTCATTACCGTCAGTTACTGTGCCAGACACCATCTGGGCTTGAAGAAATATAGGTAACGCCAACAGGGCAACTACCAGTTTGAAGTAAATTGGTTTCATAAAAAAGCGAGTTATGTTGTAGGTCAGGCCGGAACTGACACTAATTTATACTACGTTACTACTTAACAAGGTGGTATGTACCCCGCTGCTACCGTTCCACCCGACAGGGAATGGCCTAAATTCTTGTTAGTCTCTTTTGGGAATGTTGATTTCTGCTGGTCGCTAACCATATTTTAAGGCAGAAACTTAATATAGGCCATCCTAGAATTGAGAAAAGATGGCCGGTTTATTTCTGAGGAATACCGCAAGGTATAGGTTTCAATTGGCAAATATTAGTTTTTCATATTTTTTTTGTTGGTACATCTAATTTATCAGCGAATTTTCGCCATGTATTTACGATGCCTGAAGAACGGAAATGAATTTGCTTAAACACTATAATATTGCTGGAAGTGACGAATAACTCTACTATGGTGATAAACACTGAAATTTTTTCGACTCAGACCACTCATTATTGCCCTTTACCCAAAGTCAAAAGACCACGAAAGTAGCGCATTAGAAAGCGGCCCTGTGCTAATGTAGGGGGAAAGGAAGACAGCGCACGGGGTATTATTTTGCCATAATTCCAGCGACATCAATTAGTACGGGATACAAGTCTTAGGACCGCGCGGTACTCATCATCTTGTTCGCCATCAAAGTCCCAATCAATAATTCCGGTAAGGGTTAAACGTTCACCGTCGAGTTGGTGACGGTAATTGAGGGTAGTATTTGGTTCGATAACAAGCAGGCTATCCGTCCCCTTAGCTTTCCAGAGGCCGTTGGTCACATCCGTTATCTGGCCATTCGAATTGTAGTAGGTCCGCTTAAGTTTTCCGTCAGCGGTGTAAACCGTTCGGGCAGGGCGTACACCATAAAGACGCCCCCAATCCGCTTCGCGGATGGTTTGGTGGATGGTTGTGTCAAGCCCCTGGTAGGTAGGTGATTTGGCTTCTACTTCAATCGTTTCCCAGGTTCCTAACAATGCTTTAGAAATGTCTGCGACAGGAGGTGAGGCGTCAACGGTGGACGTTTCGTTTTTGCAGGAAACCAGTAAGAGGGGCAGTGAGCAGAAAAAAAGTAGAGTAGTGGGGTGCATGGGGTAAAAGTAGTCAAATAGTCAAATATTAGAGGAGTCAAGTCGTCTGGGAATTAAATAGTCAGTCAATCATACCAACTCTTTGGCCTACTGACCACTCGACTCTCTGACTACATCGCTACCTTCGCCCCTATGGAATTACCTCGTAAAGAGATCTCACCGGTTTGGTTCCTGTTGGTATGGTTTTTACTCAATTTACTACAGGCTGCCTTTACGCCACTTGATGCCGACGAGACCTACTACTGGATGTACGCCAGCCGGCTGGACTGGGGGTACTTTGACCACCCTCCCGCTGTGGCCGTGTTGATCAGTCTGGGAAAAGATTGGTTGCCGGGCACCTTAGGTCTCCGTTTGGGCCACGTAGTGGCCGGTGCCGCCACGGTGGCTGGGATGTGGCATCTGCTTGGTCGCCCAAGGGGGAAGCTGCTCTGGTTGGCTGGTGCATTAGTTGCCGCTCAGCCTTTTCTCCATGTCTATGGCTTTATTGCCACGCCCGATGGACCACTGCTGCTTTTCAGTATTTTATATTTACTGGCGTACCGCCGGTTCCTACACGGACCTACCCTGGCCAATGGCGCGCTTTGGGGCCTGACCATGGCCGGCCTCCTTTACAGCAAATACCACGGAGTAATGCTGATCTTCTTCTCCGTTTTGCCGTATCTCTGGTGGCTGCTGCGAAAGCCCGGGGCATGGTTGGCCGCGCTGGGCGGAGCAGCCCTGTTCCTGCCACATATGTACTGGCAATACGCTAATGATTTTCCCTCTTTTCGCTACCACCTGAGTGGGCGAAACGACGCCTACGAGCTGAAATACACCCTTGAGTACTTGCTGAATCAGCTGGTTATTTTTAGCCCCCTGCTGCTGTTCTACTACGTAATGACGTTCGTTAAATCGGGTCCGGTTAAGTTTAAGGAACTGGTGAATACCAAACTTTCTGCAACCCCTGATTTCGCTACCGTTTGTCGCTGGCTGGTAATTGGCTTCCTGTTGTTTTTTCTCTATACCACCACTAAAGGCGGTACTGAAGCACAATGGACCGCGCTACTCAGCATCCCACTGGTTTACCTCCTCTTCGAAACAGCTAAGGACCGATTCCCCGGGTGGCAGCCACGTATTTACCTGCTGGCAGTCATCACCATCGGAATTTTATTGCTGGCCCGGCTCCTGTTAATGGCTCCGCGTCAATGGCTCCCTTTCGAAAAACCTTTCGATCACGAACCATGGACTGAACGCCTGGCTGAACGGGCCGACGGACTGCCCGTAATGGTCCAGAACAGCTATCGCCTGGCCTCTCTCTATGAATTTTATACCGGTAATCCCGCCTGGACCTTCACCGACGTACAATATCGTCTGAACCAGTATGACCTGTGGACGGCTGACACCATATACCATGGCCAGGAAGTACTCCTCCTGGGGCAGAAAACCTGGGAGTATCCTGCCGGGACACCCTTTAGAACCCAAACCCGGGACATGCTGACTGCACGGATTGCCGATTTTCAGGTCGCGAAGCAACTAGTCATCACTACGCCAGTCACCCTGCCTGATACCGTTACGTCCGGAGATATTTACCCCGTTGAAATTGTGGGGACCATTCCACGTCGCTTCGGACTTGCGCGGCCGCTTCCACTACGTCCTTTTGTTACCTTCCATTACGCAGACGGCACGATGGACTTCGCTCAGCTAAATGAAGTAGCAACTGCTGTATTAATGCCCAATGAACCCACAATAATCTACAGCAGGACTATAAAAATCCCGACGGACGCCCCCGAAGGGCCAGTCGAAGTAGAATTCGGGCTGGGGTACGAAGGGATGCCACCGCTCCGGGGGCAGAGTGATCGGAAGAGTAGTCTTATAGTCAGATAGTCAAGTTGTCGGGGTGCCGAGCCAATTCAGTATCCCGAAAACGGGACAACCTGACAACTGACTATAGACACTCCCTATTTATCCCAAGCACATAGTCGTTGATCACTTCGATTTCGGTGGCCGCCGCTGCGCCGGCGAAGCCTCCGATGTCAGCATCCTTCATTTGGGAGACGGCATAATCGGTCAGTTGGGTAGCAATTGGAAGGTAGCTCCAGTGCCAGCGCTCTTCCTCATAGCCTTGTGGCCGTTCGGCTCCTTTTGGTGTATAAGGCTGACAAAAGCCGTAGGTGGCGGCATTAGCCGTGAGCCAGTCGTAGACTTTTTTACCTTCCCCCGATTTGAAATGCTCGTTATTCAGGGCATTCAGGTCCAGGTCGGTGCCCCAATGGTGGCGGCTGGTACCGGGCATCGAGGAGTAGCGGAGGATGGCCCGGGCGCGGTCGGCAGGTTCAGGATAAACTTCATCGGCTTTTTCTTTGCCTTCGAGCAGGCGTTGCCCGTTCCACTTGGCTTCCCATATTTGTTTTTGCCGCTTAAAATTGCGGGTTGCCGACACGATCACCAACTTTACGCCATCAGCCTTTGCGGCAGCGTGCATGGCTTCAAACCCGGCGTAGGTGTCTTGGTGCAACACGTAGGGATCTCCATCGGTGTATTTAGCTGCTACTTTTACGAAGTCGGGGTGGTTGGCAGGGTCAAATTTACCGGTGAGGTAGGCCTGGCTGGGGATGACCGGGGCATCAGAATTTTCGGGTTCCGGCAAAGTATCAGGTGGCGGGGGCGCAGGTGCAGGGGAGGTAGGAAGGGCAGCGGGCGTAGATACGGTTGCTTCTACCGTCTTGGTCTCCGGGTTCGGAGCGGAGGGTGAACAGGCAAATAAAAGAAACAGGAGGGCCAGAGATATCAATTTCATAGGGCGAAGGTAGTACGTTCAGTAAAAGGTTCCTATTTAATGGCTTTTACGGCACCTTCCTTAAGTTGAGTAATCACTTTTTCGGCTGCTTCATCCGGCATCCAGGTCAGGCGGTAACGCCCATTTTTCTTTACCGTTATTTGGTAGAATGTGGAGGAAGACTCGTTCACCGAAATTTTTTCGCAGGTTTCTTGCCCATCGTCAACGCTAAGGCAGACCTCCTCCACTTCCCCAAGTAGGATGTATTCACCGGGTTTCACCACTTTTGACATACCGGCGGTGTTTCGGATCCGCAGCACGTTGTCCTTACTGCTGAAATCGGAACTGTTCAGGATTACGCCACTTACCTCATCAGCAGAGTTAGTCTCCGAGACAATGACTTTTCCATCCCTGGAAGAAAAGCGATAAATGGCGATCTCCCCATAGTCTCCATCTACGATGGCGCTGGCGACCAATCCTCCGATTATTCCGAACATAGCCGAAGCTGCAGCAATGGTTCCCCCATTTTCACTTTTGAATAATTCCCTGGGTAAGGCCACCATTAACTGCTGTTGCTCGTCTCGCCAGACCTCGAAGTAATTGTCCTGGATCTTGAGGTAAGGCTTACCATCTATTTGTGCACCCCAAAATTCCTGGAACTCCCGCGCTTTTACCTCCTGGGGGCGTTTCAGGGTAATGATTTCGTAGGCCTTCCCATTTTCATCGATATGGGGATCGCGGGTTTTTCGCACCTCAGGCCGGACCGGATGAGATACGGTACCCGCACGAAAATCCATAAAAGTCTGATAAAAGCCATCAGGGATTTCTTTAAGGTCTTTCTTGTCTACGGCGTAGTCGTTCGGGGCTTTGCGCAGCTCGGGCTCGGAAACTGTACGCCCCGGAGTAGCCGCCACCTCTTCCGGGAACTGGCGGAGTATTTTTTCTAATGCCTTGATGAGCGCCCTGGGATGCCCATCCGTAACGTCAATGCCGCTGCGTACGTCAACGAACCGTAAAGGTCCGTACAGCAAAAAACCATCTTTAGAGGGAATCGCCAATTCTGCTTCCAACTCCACCTTGGCTGATTCGCTCGTAGCCCCTACAAATTCGTTTAGGGTAAGCGCAGTGATCCGTACTTTGGCCAGCGTCTCTTCCCGCTGATTTGCGCTGCGGAGAAACAGGCTGCTGAGGCCAAGTTCCAGACCGTTTTTGATTTTAAGGTCCACTTGCCGGTTGCCGATTCCTTTGTGGGCAGTGCCGAGAGAGGCTCCTCCGGTCCCCGTAGCATCGATTACTTCGTCGATGAGGAAAGGGATGTCCGTAAGGTCGATTTCATATCCGCCAAAATCCAGTTCCAGGATATCCTTGCCCGGGTCTGCCTGGGCGAATAAAGGGCTGGTGAGAACAATTAATAAGAGGTTAAAGCAGGATGTTTTTAGCATTATCCTTTAGCGTTGAGAAGATTCACCGACTGAAACGGCGAAGGCTTTATTGTTGTTGATTCGCGTTTAGTTAATTTTTTTCTCACCCTTCCTTGCTCTTTTGTCCTTGTCGCCGCACCTGCGGCCGCGCCTTTTTACAAACTATGGAGCTAGGAATCAGGAACTAGAAACCAGGAGCTAAGAGCCAGGCTACCGCATATACCACTCGGTGCGCTTTCGCTTCCTCGCTTAAAGTAAGCAAGCGACCGCTGAAGGCAGCCACGAAGTGCATCGCCGCGAACGACGGCCTGGTTCCCTGGTTCCTAAGCTCCTAAGTCCCGTCTTAAAGCCCGGATCTCCTCCGTTAGCGCATCAACCTTGTCTTCCAGGTCTTTATTATTGTCCATCATCATCTCGTCGATGAAAACTGCGTTAGCCAGGCTCATACCGAAAATGCCGCCCAAAACGACGACTATGGCAAAATAGAACCTGGTCATGCCGATGGTCATTGGGCTATCAGTGGTCTTTACGATGGCGGCCGGGATTTCATTCCATCCTTCAAGGGTGAAAAGCTGGAAGATGCTGTAAATGCTGACTAAAGGATTGCCAAAATACTCTGGTGCCATATCAGCATAGAAGTGGCAGGTAATGATCGCCAGCATGAAATTGAGGAAAACCAGCACCGCCAATACAAAAACGGAGGCTTTCATTGCCCGGCCGAGCCCGGCCATGACCTGCTCAATATTGGGAATGAACCGTAGGAACCGCACCAGGCGAATCAGCCGGAACAAGCGCAGTAAGATCAGTAGGCCAGCGGCATCCGGGATGTCTAGCACGCCTTCCAGAAACACCGGCAGGCTTCCCATTACGATAAGAAAATCAAACCTGTTCCACGCTGCACTAAAATATTCTTTGGGCTTTAGTACGGCCAGCTTAACGATCACCTCTACCAGAAAGAAGAGGATGAACGCATGGTCAATGGTCAGCAGCCACCAATTATCCCGGAACTCAGGAAAGTACAGCGCAAAGATCACCACTGCGTTGATGATGATGGCGGTGAGCATGGCGCGCTCGCTGAGAAAAAGGCGTTTTAGCATGGGGTCGGGCAGTGGTTGCAGGTGTTGCGATGGTTGCAGTCTGCTAAGGGTGGACAAAGTTAGCCAAAAAAAAATTCAACCTGAGTCTTTGCAGGGTAAGTGTATGACCAGATGATCTCTAGTACGCTCCTTACACACCCATGGCCTCCCACAACCAATAATTTAAAAGCAGGCCGTATTTTACGCCCATGGAAACGATCGTGCAATATTTTACGGACATCCCTTCTTCACATCGCAGCCTGATCCTGGTGGGCGGAATCACTATTTTCTGGTTGATCGAGAGTGCGGTTCCGCTCTTTTCCGCCAACTACGGAAAATGGAAGCATGCGGGTATCAATTTTTTCTTTACGTTGACTACGATCATCGTAAACTTTCTCCTGGCCTTTATTCTGGTGTCGACCAGTGAATGGGTTGTCACCGCCAATTTCGGCTTGCTTCAATGGCTAAATACGCCCCTTTGGGCGACTTTGCTACTTGGCTTGCCGCTGTTGGACCTAATCGGTGCTTACGCAGCCCACTGGACAGAACACCGGATTCCCGTGCTCTGGCGCTTCCACCTGGTTCATCACACAGACCAGCACATCGATACCACTTCGGCTAACCGCCACCACCCCGGAGAGAGTGTGATCCGCTTCGTATTTACTACGGCGGCCGTTCTTATTGTCGGCGCACCGATCTGGCTGGTGTTCCTATATCAGAGTATGAGTGTGGTGTTGTCCCAATTCAACCACGCCAATATCGTAGTGCCGAAGTGGCTCGATAAGGTTCTAAGCCCGGTTTTTGTTACGCCGGATATGCACCGCGTTCACCACCATTACCGAATGCCCTATACGGACACCAACTTTGGTAACATCTTTAGTTTTTGGGATAAGGTCCTGGGGACCTACGCTGCCGTCGATAACCGGAAGCTTGTTTATGGCGTCGATACGCACATGGATACTGCGGACCATTCCAATATTGGGCAAATGCTCAAAATCCCGTTTGTGAAACGGGAGACCAAGCAGTACGACGTCGAAGAAAAACTGTAGCGCTACGGTTTCCAAACAATCAACCCACTGGGCACCCTGGGCTCAAACCGCGTGCTCTTAGGCGGCAGTAATCTGCCCGCCTCAATTTCCGCAAAGAAGATACTTTTTGGCAAGGGGAAACCGACAAGACAGATATGTTCCTGCGGAGGAAGAAAGTCTACCAGACCCTCAGCCGTATTCTCTACAGGTTCAAAGGTGATGCGCTGGTCCGAACGGGTGTCCGTAATATTAAATATTGCGGGAAGGACGGTGTGTTCCAGCCATTCAACATCAATGGGAGCGTTAGCAGGGCTATCCTTTCTACGCAGTCGAAAGTTCCTACCGTTGCGGGTCAGCAGCCATTCACCGGGCTGAACTGGTGCCTGCGGTGTCTCTAGTGGCTCAACCTCAAAAAACGGCGTAAGTGAGGGCAGCAGTTTGTCTATTGGCCGATCGTCGTCGATCAGCCGTGCGAAGGCACCGATGGTGAGTTCGTCGGCACCGATTAGGCAAACGGGGACGAACTCAAAACCGGGGACGCCTGCGGCGCCCAGGCGGGCATGGGTTTCGGCCCGGTGGTGGCCGTCGGCAATGCAAAGCGGGCCAAAATCAGAGAGGGCGGGTACCTGCGGTAGCGGATAGTCATCACTTGCTACTTCACTGTAAAAGCTGTTCATGTGGTAAGAACGTAGCTCATAATAGTTTTCCTTACCGACAAAATCAAGGCAAGGCGTTGTGATACTGTGGGTCTCATCCATTTTTGCCCACCAATCTTTGAGTGAGGGGACCGTGAGTAATACTGGCTTGCCTAACGCACCGTTATCGGCCAGGACCATTGTCTCCTGTCGATTAAGCCTGGAGAGTAAGGTCTGCTCATGAGGGCGAACAGTACCATCAAGAAAGTAGCTATATGGAAGTAATCCGCAAATGCCGGTACAATTTTCGCCACGGTTTTCCTTGCGAATGGTCAAGTGGGCGTAAGCGTAATGATCCTGATCAAAAATATGATCAGGCAAAGAGCTTACCCCGTTTCTTGTATTGGGTAAATCTCCTACTACTGAGCCAAACGGCAGGTGGTAAAATTTGGGAAAAGGGAGCAGTTCTACGGACATAATAATGGGGTAGTTGCCGCAAGGTAGCTTTTAGTCGAATATGCTGCCAATAGTTATTGCTACAAAAGAAGAGAGAGGCGTGGCACAAGTGCCACACCTCTCCTGAACTAAACCCCAGTTATAAAAAATCTTTAATCGACCGGTGTGCAACCGGCGTCTGTTGCAATATACGGAGTTAACCCCCTTAAAATTGCGTTAGTATAGCAGAAAAACCTCCTGAAGAGAAATTTTAACGTGCACTGGCAGTGGCGCCAAAGTCAAATAGCAGACTAAAGCGTAGTGTGTTGTCGAGTGGGTTACGCTGATTGCCAGTCGGGACCAGGTAGCTGAAGTTCAGACCGAAGATGTTGTACTTCAGTCCAAGACCCGCCGTGAGGTACCGACGGCCACCTTTGGTACTGTGCTCGGTGAAGTAACCGGCGCGAACGGCAAATTGCTTGTCGTACCAGTATTCAGCGCCAATGCTGTAGGTAAATTCACGAAGTTCTTCACCGAAGCCCTGTGGCGCATCGCTGAGGCTGCTGAAGAGACCGGCGATGGGCGATTGGTCATCGATCTGGTCCTGGTCGCAGTTGACGTCTGTACCATCACACGGGGTAGGGACCAACAACTTATTGGTCTCCGCAGTGATGGTGAACTCGTTGTACTGGTCCAGTTGGAAGGTGTAGGCGGCGCCGACGGCGAGGTTGGCGGGCAGGAAGTCCCTTACGGTATCCTGCGTATAAGTAATCTTTGCGCCGATATTGGTAATGGCGGCACCGATGGCAAACTTGTTGTTCTTGCCTCCACTGGTCCGGATGTTGTCATTACGGTAGGTAAAACCGAGGTCGGCGGCAAATGCCTGGCCAGCTTCGAGGACGACACCACTCACTTCCTGGCCGCTGGCCAGGTTGGAGTTGATGTACTTACCCGTCAGGCTGGCGCTGAACCGGTCACTTAGCTTACGGGTGTAAGCTAAGGCGAATTCAAATTCGTTCGGTTTGCCCGTTCCGGTGTTCATGCCGTTTACGTCGGTGTACTGAATATCTCCCAGGCTAAAGTAGCGCAGGGAGGCACCCACTGCCTCAAACTCGTTCAGCTTTTTGTAGCCGCCGAGGTAGGCGAGGTAGACGTCATTGAGGCCCAGTGCCTGTAGCCAGGGAGTGTACGTGGCGCCCAGGGCCAGGTCTTCTTCAGCGAAGGCGAGGCGACTGGCGTTGTAGTGCATCGAGTTGGCGTCACCGCTAAGTGCCACACCGGCATCGCCCATGGCACCACCTCGGGCGTCGGGGTTGATGCGCAGGAAAGGGACGGCAGAGACTACGGTATTCACACAGGGAAGACCAGTACCCGGGGTTACCGGGTTTTCGTTTTCATCGAGGACACAAGCGTTTTGAGCACTCAAAGAAAGGCTCAGGCAGCAGAGCGCGATAAAGCAGAGAGAGTTGCGTAAGATTCGTTGCATGGTAGCTATTAATAATTCCGAAAATGATGCCCACCGGGGAAATTGTCAATGGTGGAGCCACAGATTAATCGCCTTTAGAGGCTGGCGTGATGCCCGTTAAGGCTTTTTTAACGGTTGGTTGCGGGGGCTTATTTTTGGAGGGATGATTTTGAGGGGGCAAAGTTAGGGTTTTCATCGGTTTGTTTCATGATGGATGACTTGTGCAGGAGATTTGTGGTACGGACAGGCAGGTTTAGGCGTTTTCTTTCGGTGTGGTAACTAAACCCTGCCGGCACGCCGTAGCTGATTATCTTGTACCGCTGTTCCAAAATATTGCGCCTTTATTTTGGCAGGCTCAGTAGTTTTCTGCTTCAAAAAAAACGCCGCGCCGCTTCCGAAGAAGTGGCGCGGCGTTCGCAAGAGAGGAGCGGTGGCCTTAGTTACTCAGCATTACGGGCATCACCAGCATCATGATCTCCTGCCCGCCGGCTTGTTCCGTTGGTAAAAGGATACCCGCACGGGTAGCCGTGCTCATTTCAAGTTTTATTTCTTCACCCTCCAGCACGCCGAGCATCTCCACGAGGAATTTGGCGTTAAAACCGATCGTGAGTGGATCACCGTTGTAGCTACAGGCCAGTTGCTCCGTTGCTTCGTTGCTAAAGTCGAGGTCCTGGGCCGAAACGGTCAGTGAGCCATCCGAAATAGTCAGGATGACCTGGTTGGTTGTTTTATTGGCATAGATCACGATCCGCTTGAGGCTCTGCTGTAAGTCAGTACGACTGATGAGCAGCTCATTGGGGTTGTCTACGGGAATAACCGCGTTGTAGTCAGGGTAGCGCGCGTCGATCAGGCGGCAAGCCAGCTTACTTTCTCCGAAGTTGAAAAAGGCATTTGCTTTATCGAAAGAGACGGTTACTTGTTCGTCGGTAGAAGGCAGGGCACCCTTCAATAGATTCAACGCCTTTTTGGGGATAATGAAGCTGCTGGAGACCTCTCCGGTAATGTCACTCAGGCTGTACTTTACCAGCTTGTGCGCATCGGTGGCGACCATGACGAGCTTGCTGAAGTCTACCTGGAAATAGACGCCGGTCATTGCCGGACGAAGTTCGTCAGTAGACGTCGCAAAAAGGGTCTTGGTGATGCCTTCCTGCAGGGCGAGGGCGGAGACGCTGATCTCGTCGGCATCGTCGGTCGGGTGAGGAATGTCGGGGTAATCCTCCCCATTTTCGCCCGCCAGTTTATAAGAACCGTAGGCGGAGGTGATTTTGATGCCGTAATTGTCTTCATCGACCGAGAAAGTAATCGGCTGCTGGGGCAATGCCTTGAGCGTATCGATCAGGATGCGGGCGGGAACCGCTACCGTTCCGTTTCCGTCAGCGTTCACCTCCAGCGAGGTGGTTACGCTGGTTTCCAGGTCCGTTGCCGATATCGTCAACTGATTGCCTTCAATGGAGAAGAGAAAGTCTTCAAGAATGGGCAATACCGGATTGGAGCTGATGGCACCGCCGGCTAGGGTGAGCTTTTTTTGCAGATCGGAGGAGGAAACACTGAATTTCATGTGGGTATCGGACTTTGGGCAAACTTACGGTTTTAGTTCGTTAGTCTGTTAGTAGACTAAGGGCTTAGTTCTCCCCCAGGTTCTCCACAATGGGTGGAAATTGAAAATATTGGCACATATGGTCGGTTTTATCGTGAATTTGGCGCGGCCGCAGGTGCAGGGGGAAGTACAAAAAGCAAGGGCGAGTGGGCTCTGCCCTGAGAAAAAAGCGCAGCTTTTTATAAATGTACGGTAGCAATAAACGCTTCTCGGGGCAGCGCCCACGCGCCCTTTAGGCACTTGGGATAGCCCTTTCTTTGTTTTTAAGCCTAATATCGCACCTGCGGCCCCGCCCAAACAATCACTACCGGCCTAAATACGTTTATCAGCCATGCGAATTCTTACCCCTCTGTTATTGTATTGCCTACTCTTCGTCGCCTGCCAGAATGCTCCTGAAGGAACAGCGGATGCTAAAGGCACTGCTCCCGAAAAAGATGGCGTCGCAACCCTGCTGACACCCAACCGGGACACCCTGCCCTACCCGGTGTACACCAGTTTCGATGAGGTGGCACCATTATTCGAACAAGTCGGGGACGACGAAACGCTGGTCATCAATTTCTGGGCTACCTGGTGCCAACCCTGCGTAGAAGAGTTGCCCTACTTCGAGCAGTTGGCCCGCGAAACGGACGTCCGCATCGTAATGGTCAGCCTGGATTTCAAGAAAGATGTTGCTACCAAGCTGAAGAAATTCGTGGAGGAGCGACAGATGAAACTACCCGTGATCGCCCTTGCGGATGGTGACTATAATGCCTGGATCGATCGTGTCGATCCGTCATGGGGCGGCGCCATCCCCGTCACCCTGATTCTCCGGGGTAACGAGCGCCGTTTCCACGATACTAAATTTGATGACTACGATGAGCTGCGCACTGCCGTAGCCGCTGTTTCCCCTTCTTAAACCAAAATGTACTTAAAGATGAAAATTATTCTTCAATTTACCTTCCTTACGCTCCTCCTTTGCTTCACGGCCTGCGGCGATGCCCCCATCAGCGAAGCCAGCGAAACTCAAAAAGAAGTCGCGGAAGTTGATGCTGCCCCCATGGGCCTGAACATCGGCGACGTTGCCCCCGACTTTTCTCTGACCGGAACCGACGGTATGACCCACAGCCTGGCGGCCACCAAAGCCGCTGGAGGTGCTGCCCCCAAAGGCTATATCGTAACCTTCACCTGCAATACCTGCCCCTACGCCAAAATGTATGAGGCCAGGTTGATTGCACTCCACGAAAAAATGGCAGCCCTCGGTTACCCGGTAGTTGCCATTCAACCCAATGATGTAATGAAAAAGCCGGGAGATAATATGGCTGCCATGCAGGCAAGAGCGAAAGATAAAGGGTACGGATTTGCTTATTTGCTCGATGCCGAGCAGTCCGTATACCCTGTCTACGGTGCCTCCAAAACACCGGAGGTCTACCTGCTTGATGCTAACCGCGTACTTCAGTATCACGGCGCCATTGATGACAATGCGCAGGATGCGGATGCGGTGACGGAGCGCTACGTGGAGCAGGCCGTAGCTGCGCTGGAAGCTGGCTCTACACCTGATCCTACTTCGGTGAAGGCGATTGGGTGTTCGATTAAGGCAAAATAGGTAGGAAGGCCCATTGAATATAGATTGCGCTAACCAACGAAAACGAGGGGCTGCGCTTGATCCTGCGGATCTGCGCTGACCCCTCGCTACGATAGGCGGCCCTCCGGGCCTGACCGGGAATGCTCGCTACCGCTCGTTACGACTGCCGTCGTTGAGGCGGTTGTTTGCTAAATTATCCGACGATCTGCTCTCCGCTTCGTTCTATGTGACCACGCATTAATAACTCAGCCTTACGCTGAAAACCTGAAACTGAGGGGCCAGGCCTGACCTAAATAGTCGGCATGGCCCCTTGCTTATAATGACCCGAAATGCGTCTATCGATATGGTTGTTCTTACTTCTTCCCTGTTGGCTAGCTGCCCAGGAACTCAGTGTGGAACAGGACATTGCCCTCACCGTCAGGAACTACCAGGAGAAAGCATCTTCTGCTAAGAAGGCAGAGAACTGGGGGGAGGTTGGTAAATGGATAGATCTTGCCTACGCAACCGTGATGAACGCAAGGGTAAAGCCGGTGTACCTGGAGGATCAACACGGAGAACTTTGGAACCTCGGCGTTTTGAACCAGCCCTTTGTGGTTCACGGAATTGCTAATTTCTCGGGCGGTCTGAGCGAAATGAAGATAGCGGCCGCAAACGTGGTCGCCGAAGAAAACGCCACCAGACTCATGACTTTTCTACTGATGCCTACTCCGGTAAACGCCCGGGACAGTCAGCGTTTGGCCAGCATCAGCGACAAGATCGTAGTGGTGTTTATGGAGATGGTGGAGGTGGAAGACCGCAAGGCGGACGATGCCCGTTTGCTTAGTTTACTCAATAGTTTTCCGATCACCTACTGCATTCGAGCGAACCGTGAGATCGTGGGGATTCATATCGGCACGATGGCAGCAGGCCCCAAAAGGGAAAATATTCCGGCGAGAACCAAGGAAGAAGCACACAAAAGCAACCTGAAGGAGCTGCGCAAAGATGTGCGGGCGCTGCTACGTGGAAAGAGGATCAAGCGGTATTAATCCGGCAAAAGTAGTCGCCCACTGGCCTCGATATGCCCGCGCATCCGCCGCTCGGCCATGGGCCCGTCTCCGGCGGCAATGGCCTCAATAATAGACCGGTGTTCGGGTAAAGTATCCTTAGGTGTTCGTAGCAGACCCGCCTGAAAGGCCGTCAGGTGAATATTGGTCAGCAGTTCCAGGCGGTTGATAACTGCATTTCCGGAATACTTCATGATTAGTTGGTGGAACTGCCGGTCAGCACGAGCGTAGGCTTCCAGGTCTGAGTTGTCGTTGACAAAGGGCGCAAAACAATCCCGAAGCGCAGAAATTTCTTCGGGGGTAGCGCGCTCCGCCGCCAAGCGGGCGGAAAGTCCTTCGATGACGGCACGGCACTGAAAAACATCGCGGATCTCCGTAGCGGCGAGTTGTTTAACGTACATCCCCCGGCGGGGGATGCTTTCTACCAATAGTTCAGTCTCCAGTCGTTGTAATACTTTGAGCAATGGGCTGCGGCTGACGCCCAGTTCCGCCGCCAGCTTCTCCTGCACCAGTTTCTGGCCCGGTACAAGTTCCTGATCCAGAATCATTCTTTTTACAGTGAGGTACAGTCGATCTACCAACTCGAGGTGCTCCATGCGCACAAAGTAGGGAATTCATTTTGAATTCAAAATTCAAAAGACTATCATTGCAGGCGAGTGGTCAAGTTGTCGGGTTATCGGTTGTCAGGTTATCGACATCCTGATAACCGATAACCCGACAACTCAACAACCCGATAACTTGAAAACCCGACAACTTGAAAACTTACAAAATTGCCGCTGTCAATGGAGACGGTGTCGGCCATGAAATCGTCCCTGCAGGGATGCAGATAATTGAAGCCGCAGCCAAAAAGCACGGCTTTAAGGTCGAATCAGAGACCTTACTATACGGTGCTGGCCACTACTTGAAGCACGGCGCCTTTTTGCCAGATGACGGCCTGGAGAAACTACAAGAGTTCGATGCCGTACTTTTTGGAGCGGTGGGCCTGCCGGAGGTAGATGATCGGCTACCGTTTAAGGACTTTACTAATTTGGTGCGTACGGCCTTTAAGCAGTACGTCAATTACCGGCCGGTCAAACTCTTTGATGGCCTGAAGAGTCCGCTGCGTAATAAGGGGCAGGAGGACATCGATTTCGTGATCATCCGGGAGAATAACGAAGGCGAGTTTGTCCAGAGTGGCCGGACGATGTACGGTGACACACCTGAAGGATTTGCGATAGACACCAATATTTTCACCAAGGTGGGGACCCGACGGATTGCCAAGTACGCCTTCGAGCTGGCGCGGAAGCGCCGGAAGCACGTGACGAACGTGACGAAGTCAAACACGATGATCCATACCCTCACGCTGTGGGACAATACCATCGAAGAAGTTGCTGCCGACTACCCCGATGTGGAATACCGCAAAATGTACATCGATGCCGCTTCGGCCAACTTTGTCCTTCACCCCGAGTATTTCGACGTGGTGCTGACGACCAATATGCTCGGTGACATCCTCTCTGATCTCGGCGGTGCCATCATGGGAAGCCTCGGCCTGGGGGGTAGTGGAAACATCTGTCCGGAGCGTAACTTTCCGTCCATGTTTGAACCCATCCACGGTTCTGCGCCCGACATTATGGGGCAGAATAAGGCTAATCCGATTGGGCAATTCTGGTCGGCGGCCCTGCTTCTGGATCACCTGGGAGAAAAGGAGGCTGCGGCCGACATCATGAAGGCCATTAATAAGGTTACGGCCTCGGGAACGCTGACGGCGGAACTTGGCGGGACGGCTACAACAACCGAGATTACTGCGGCGGCATTAACAGCTTTAGCGTAGCGGTGACCTGCAACCTGCAACCTGCAACTTGCAACCTGTAACTTGCAACCTGTAACTTGAACCATGATCAACTTCCAAAACTACCACCTACACGACCTAACCCACACCTATACCGAGGACATGCCAGGCGTAAGCTGGGAGCAGGCGCGGACGCGGGTGAAAGATGGTTGGAATGCAAGGTGGCTCAAACTCTATTCTCACGTAGGAACCCACATGGACGCTCCCCGCCACTTCGATGTCAACGACGGTGGTATCGAAGATTTTACCCCGGAGCAACTGACGGGCCGTGCTTGGGTACTGAAAGTGCCGGTCACGGAATACCAGGCCGTTTTGGGCACCGATATCCTGGCACCCATCGGTGCCCGTTGGCAGGCGGGCGACAGCCTGCTGCTCCATACCGGCTGGGATGAGCACCTAAAAGGGGATTACGATCGCTTCCGCGACGGCCTACCCCGCATCAGTGTGGAGTTGGCCCACTGGTGCGTCGCCAACGACGTCAAAATGCTGGGGGTGGAGCCCCCCTCGGTCGCCGACGTCAATAACCTGGAGGAAGTTACCGAAATTCACGAGATCCTACTCTCCGGAGGCGTCATCATCATCGAAGGGCTCACCAACCTGAGTAATATTAAACGGGAGCTGGTGGACTTGATCGCTTTGCCGCTGAAAATTGCGCAGGGAGACGGCGCGCCCGCCCGGGTGATTGCTTTGGAGGAAAAGTAAAGGGGCTCCCGATCCCACCGCGAATTAAATTTTCATCCGATGTGTCGAGCCAGACGCGCAGCGGATGTTGCGAGCCCATCGGATGTATAATTTAATTGTCAAACTAAACTAATGGATTTACCCGTACTAGACTTTGCCAAAACTATGGCCTCTCTGCCCGCCCAACAGCCGAAGGCTGGGCTGGATGAGGCCATCAGGCAAGCTTTGTTTAGCCGGTACAATGTAGTGATTGTGTTGGATGATGATCCGACGGGAACCCAAACAGTTTATGATGTTCCGGTGATTACCGAACTAACGGAGGTGGCGATTGTGGCCGAAATCGAAAGGCAAACGCCCTTATTCTACGTCCTGACAAATTCTCGTGCTTTGCCCGGCCAAGATGCCAACGGTACGGCGTACTCCGTGGGCGAGAAAATCGGTCAGACCTGTAAAGAGGCCGGCAAAAGACCATTAGTGATCATTCGAGGAGACTCAACCTTGAGGGGGCACTTCCCCAACGAAGACGAATGGCTCACGACAGGCCTGCAGCTAAGAGATGCACGCTACTTTTTCATCCCCGCTTTCTTCGAGGGTGGTCGCTATACCATTAATGATGTGCATTACGTCAGGGAGGGGGGGAAGCTCGTCCCGGCTGGGCAAACGCCCTTCGCAAAAGACGGTAGCTTTGGCTATCGAGCCTCCAACCTGACATCGTGGATAGAGGAAAAAACGGAAGGTATTGTCCAGAAGGAAGAGGTCACCAGCCTAAATATCTCTGAACTAAGGGCACCAGCACCCTTGGCGCTGAAACGAAAACTTGAATCCATTGCTCCGGGAGCACACTGCATCATCAATGCTACCGACTACACCGATCTTAAAAGAGCGGCTTTGGCAATCCTTCGTTTTGCCGAGCATCCCCAATTCCGCACCTCCGCCTCCTTCATAAAAGCCCTACTGGGCCAACCCGATCGCCCATTGCTGAAAATCAAAGCAAAAGAGGGTAGGGGTGGCCTGATCATCGTTGGCTCCCATGTGCCGAAAACTACGGCGCAGCTGAAGCACCTTCTGGTGCACAACCAACTAAGCGAATACGAAGTCGACGTTCCTGCCTTGCTCTCCAACGGACCTCCCCTTGCACCCCGCGATCTCGCCCAAAAAATTTCCGAAGCATATACCGAGGGTAAGACATGTGTAATATACACCAGCCGTGACGTCATCACCACCAAAGGCGCCGTGGCCAATCTGAATATTGCCGCCACCGTTTCTGGCTACCTGGAAGCCGTGGTGGCCGCCCTTCCCGAAGCACCATCCTACCTCCTGACGAAAGGTGGCATCACCTCCAGCCGCATCGCCACCGAAGCCCTCGGGGTGAAGCGGGCAATGGTGCTGGGCCAGGTCCAGCCCGGCGTCCCAACCTGGGAGCTGGGCCCGGAGAGTAAGTTCCCAGGCATGCCCTTCATCATCTTCCCCGGTAATGTTGGTGGGGAAGGCAGCCTAAGTCTCATTCTGCAAAATACCATCATATGAAAGGTCGCTACTTCGTCGCCGCAGGTATGTTCCTGCTGGCACTTTTGCTTTACGTCGACCGCGTCTGCATCTCGGTGGCTAAGGAATCCATCGCCGGAGACCTGATGTTGAGCGATAAACAAATGGGCTGGGTACTCAGCATTTTTGCGCTGGGTTATGCCCTGTTTCAGGTGCCGAGTGGGTGGCTGTCTGATAAATACGGACCAAGGAAAGTACTGGCGGGCATCGTCTCCGTCTGGTCCGTTTTTACGGCGATGACCGGTGCTGTCTCTGGTTTTTTTAATCTGCTGCTCGTCCGGTTTGCGTTTGGCGCCGGCGAAGCCGGCGCTTTTCCGGGAATGGCCCGGGCGACCTACAGCTGGATTCCGTTGAAGGAACGCGGTACGGTGACGGGGCTCAACTTCTCCGGTTCCCGGTTGGGGGCGGCCTTTGCGCTGCCCTTCGTAGCCTGGCTGATCACCGACTTCGGCTGGCGAAACGCGTTTCTGGTCCTGGGTGGTATAGGGGTTGTCTGGGCTGTAACCTGGTGGTTCGCCTTCCGGGACACACCGGAAGAACACCCGGCGCTGAGTGCTGCCGAACGCGATGAAATATTGGCTACTCGTCAACAGGTAGACCCTGATGAACCGGATAAACTAACTTTCAGCGATCTGTCAGGCTCCAAAAATATGTGGTCGGTGGTGTTTCAGTATTTCTGCAGCAATTTCACCTTCTTTTTCGCCCTCACCTGGCTCTTTCCCTATTTTAAGGAGACCTATAACCTCAGTGCCATGGATGCCGGCTGGTACACCTCCGCTCCGTTTATTGCCGGTGCGATCGGGAACTGGGTTGGCGGCGGTATGATCGATAACATCTTCCGCAAAGGCAACATGAACCTCTCCCGCAAACTACCGGCCATCATCGGCTTTTCACTGGCTGCTCTCGGCCTCATCGGCTGTGTGTTTGCGCACTCCGCACTGGTAGCCGTGATCGCTATTTCCGTAGCCATTTTCGGAGCAGACATGACCCTGCCACCCTCGTGGACCTTATGTGTTGA
Source organism: Neolewinella persica DSM 23188 (assembly GCF_000373105.1). Taxonomy (GTDB): domain Bacteria; phylum Bacteroidota; class Bacteroidia; order Chitinophagales; family Saprospiraceae; genus Neolewinella; species Neolewinella persica. The sequence continues at coordinate 91,912 of NZ_KB890480.1, forward strand.
CATTGGGCGACGGAGCGCAGGTGCAGTGAGCGGGACCATGAACATGGCCGGAAACATCGGTTCGTTCCTGACGGCCCTGGCTTTTCCCTACCTCACCGCCTGGCTTGGTGGAGCGCAGGCTTTCTTCTATTTTGCTGCTGCGCTGAACGTACTGGCGATTTTTCTTTGGGTGCGGGTGAAGGCAGAGGAAGGGCTGAGCTATTAGTCTTGTGGTTCGGTAGTCTGGCAGTCTTGTAGGCTTCTAATACTTCCAATATGCGGCAGCCCCACCAGCCCACCAGCTTATGCCCCCTCCAACATGCGGTAGCCCTACCAGACTACCAGACCAAAAGACTACAAGACTATGCCCCCCATGACCAAAATAGCCTGCATAGGCGCCGGTTACTTCGCCCGTTTTCACATCGACGCCTGGATGCGCCTGGAAGGCGCACAACTCGTCGCCATCTGCGACCACGACGAAGCCAAAGCCCGTACCCTGGCTGACGAATTTGGCGTACCCCGTGTCTTCACCGACGTAGCAACGATGTGTGCTGAAGTAGACTTTGAAGTAGCCGACATCATCACCCCACCGGCTACCCACCTTGCTTTGGTAGAGCAAGTAACCCAGGCTGGCAAACACGTCATTTGCCAAAAGCCGTTAGCGGATACGCTGGCGGAAGCGGAAAACATTTATCGCACCTGCGTCCGCGCCCAAAAGCGCTTCATGGTGCACGAGAATTTCCGCTTCCAACCCTGGCATCGGGAGTTGAAACGCCAGCTCGAAGCCGGAGTCATCGGCGACAAAATCCACACCATTACCCAACGGATGCGGATGGGTGACGGCTGGGCCGCCGATGCCTACCTGGACCGGCAACCCTACTTCCGAACCATGCCGCGCCTGCTAATGCACGAAACGGGCATCCACTACATCGATGTGCTCCGCTACCTCGCTGGCGATGTCACCGAGGTGTACGCCAAACTGCGCACCCTGAACAACAACATTGCCGGAGAAGACTGTGCCCTCGTGCTCCTTGATTTTGCCAACGGTGCCCAGGGCGTCATTGATGGAAACCGCTACAACGAAGCTAACCATCCAAACCCTCGCTATACTTTCGGTACTACCGTAATCGAAGGCAACGGCGGTACCCTGCGCCTCTACCTTGATGGTCGGCTGACCCTCCAAAAGCTTGGTGAAACTGAACGGGATATTAACTATCACCACGAAGCAAAAGGCTTCGCCGGTGACTGCGTTTTCTTCCTACAGCAACACTTCCTTGAAGCTTTCACTTCCGGTGTACCGTTTGAGACGGGCGGCGAGGATTATCTGCGGAGTCTGGAGGTACTGGAGGCTGTTTATCAGAGTGGGGCGAAGCTGGCACCGATAGCGATAAAATGTTAAGAAAAGTGTTGGAAATAAAATGTTGACATTTTTTGTTTATCGGTGTTGATTGCCACTACATTACGTGTCTAAACACCCCGCTATGTCTGACTACCCCGTTAACAACAACCAGCATTACCATACCCTCGTCCAGAAAATCGGCGACCGCTACGCCCATGGGAGAGCAACTGCGGTGAATGCCGTGAACCATGAATTGGTACTTACCTATTGGGAGATAGGTCGGTATATTGTGGAGTTTGAGCAGGCGGGTGCTGAGAAAGCGAGCTATGGCAAGCAACTCATAAACCAACTGGCTAAGGATCTAACCATAAAACTTGGTAAAGGCTTTGGCCGGACTAATCTGAATTATATCCGTCTCCTTTATTTGAAATTCCCAAAAAGCGGGACACTGTCCCGCTTTTTGACATGGTCCCATTATTATGAGTTGCTGAAGTTAAGTTCAGACAACGCCCGCTCCTTCTACGAACAACAAACCATCATTGAAAAATGGAGCGTCCGGGAGCTGAAGCGCCAGAAAACAGCGGGCTTGTACGAGCGGCTGGCCCGTTCCAAAAACAAGGAAGAAATCCTGGAACTGGCACGTAAAGGGAAGCGTGTGGTCCGGCCGGAAGACCTGATCAGAGAGCCGCTGGTACTGGATTTTCTGAAGCTTCCGGAGAACAAAGCCTACCTGGAAAGTGAATTGGAGGAACGACTGATCACCCACCTGAAAGATTTTATGCTGGAGTTGGGCAAGGGATATGCCTTCGTCGGCCGGCAATACCGGATCACCATTGGAGATGATCATCATTACGTAGACCTGGTTTTCTATCACTACATCCTGCACTGCTTTGTATTGATTGACCTGAAGACACGCAAAGCCCGCCCGGGAGATGTGGGCCAGATGAACATGTACCTAAGCTACTTTGCCAGCGAAGAATCTGGGGAAGGAGATAATCCTCCCGTCGGTATAGTACTGGCAACCGGCCAAAACAATCAGACGATCAGCTTTGCCCTGGAGGGAATTCCTAATAACTTATTAGTAACCAAGTACCAGACTTACCTGCCGCTAAAGGGAGATTTGGAAGCTGAGATAGAACGGGTAATCAGCGCTGCGGAAGAGGAGTGAGCCCATCAGCCACTGTACAAACCCATCAACATATGACCATTCATCCCTGCTTAAACATTGACTTTTAGTAGGCTGTACACGATAGACCAACCTATCTTTGCGCGACTTTTAAGCGAAGTCCGTATGGCCGAAAACATCCATCCTATTTTTGAACGAACCGTGCAACGGGCCGAGCGGGAAACCGTGAACGGTCACCGTTCCGGGGTCGTCTGGCTCACCGGGCTGAGCGGTAGTGGTAAGAGTACCATCGCCGCAGCAGTGGAACGGGAGCTGTTCGACGCTGGCCATTTCGTGGTCTTGCTCGACGGTGATAACGTGCGAACTGGCCTGTGCGGTGACCTTGGCTTCAGTCTCGAAGACCGGCGGGAGAACATCCGGCGGATTGCAGAAACGGCGAAGCTGTTTGTGGCGGCGGGCGCGCAGGTGCTGTGCTCGTTTGTAAGCCCGACGCGCGCGATCCGCGCGCTGGCCCAGGACATCATCGGCCCGGAAGACTTCCTCGAAGTCTTCGTCAATACGCCGCTGGCCGTTTGCGAAGCAAGGGACGTTAAGGGCCTCTACGCTAAAGCACGCGCCGGTGAGATTAAAGGCTTTACCGGCATCGACAGTCCCTACGAAGCGCCGGAGACACCGTTCCTCGACCTTAAAACCGAACACCAAACGGTAGAAGCTTCCGCAGCAGAAGTAGTTGCCGCCATCAAGCACAAGCTTTCCTTCTAACGGATCACCAGACCAATAGTCCAATAATCCAAAAGACCAACAAATGTCCTCCACCTATCAACTTAACCACCTCCGCGAACTCGAATCAGAGTCCATTTTTGTTTTGCGGGAGGTCGCCGCTCAGTTTGAAAATCCGGTACTGCTGTTCAGTGGTGGTAAGGACTCCATCCTGATGGTTCACCTGGCGGTGAAAGCATTTTACCCGGCCAAGATCCCGTTTACGCTGTTACACGTAGATACCGGGCATAACTTTCAGGAAGCGCTGGATTACCGCGACGCACTGGTGGAACGATTGGGCGCTAAACTTGTCGTCGGTTCGGTGCAGGAAGCCATCGACTCGGGGATGGTCCGTGAAGAAACGGGGTTCAACGCTACGCGAAACTTCCTGCAAACTGCCGTTTTGCTTGACTCTCTTGAAAAAGGTAAGTACGACGCCGCCCTGGGCGGCGGCCGCCGCGACGAAGAGAAAGCCCGCGCCAAGGAACGCTTCTTCAGCCACCGCGACGAATTCGGTCAGTGGGATCCCAAAAACCAGCGGCCTGAACTCTGGAACCTCTTCAACGGCCGCAAGCAGTACGGAGAGCACTTCCGCATCTTCCCAATTTCCAACTGGACGGAGCTGGACGTGTGGCAATACCTTGCCGTGGAGAAAGTAGAGTTGCCTAGTCTGTACTTCGCCCATGAGCGCGAAGTCATCCACCGCGACGGCATGCTGCTGGCTACCGAAGGCGGTTTGATCCCCGTTCGCGACGACGAGCAGGTTAATACCATGATGGTTCGCTGCCGTACCATTGGTGACATTACGACCACCGGTGTATGGGAATCCAACGCAGCAACCCTCGACGACATCATCGCCGAAGTCTCCATGGCGCGCCAGACGGAGCGTGGTGGCCGCGCTGATGATAAGCGAAGTGAAACGGCAATGGAAGACCGGAAGAAACAGGGATATTTCTAGCGTTGGTTCCCCAGCCATCAGGCTGGCGAGCGGAGAGAGAGTTGCTTGCTCTTCCTAACTTCCCTTGTTCCTGCGTCCGCGCCACATCAAAAACATCAAATGCGCTATCATCTCTGGCTTATTCCCTTATTTTTTTGCTGTGCCTGTGCAACGATAGAACCTTCTATAAACGATGCCGGTACGTGGCAACAGAAGTTGATAGATGAGCGCTTGCAGGAAGGTCTATCCAAAGAGGATATAGCATTCGTAACGGCTTTTCTCACTGGAATGTGTGCATGTACGGAAGTTGAGGGAGGCATAGAAAAAGCCAAAAAATGCACAGAGGATCTGTTTACTGAATTGGGTTTTGATCTTGAAGCCATCAAACGGCAAGAAGTCTCCGATGAAGATAAAAGGAAACTTAAACTATTAAGCCCAATGGCCCCTCCAACTGGCACCTGCCCCGAATAATCCTTCTTAAAATAACTTGTACCGGTTTTAGTATAAAGCCATAAGATAAAAGAACCAATGAAAACCGATCACACAGAACTACTAAGGTTCACCACCGCCGGCTCCGTAGATGACGGAAAATCCACCCTCATCGGCCGCCTGCTCTACGACTCGAAGTCCATCTTCGAAGACCAGTACGAAGCGATTTCCCAAACCAGCTCCAAGCGTGGAGAAGAAGGCGTTAACCTAGCCCTGCTCACCGACGGACTGAAGGCCGAACGCGAACAAGGCATCACGATCGACGTGGCCTACCGTTATTTCGCTACGCCAAAGCGAAAGTTCATCATTGCCGATACGCCCGGGCACATCCAGTATACCCGGAACATGGTGACCGGAGCCTCCACGGCCAACGTCGCCCTGATCCTCGTAGACGCCCGCCACGGCGTAGTGGAGCAGACACGCCGCCACTCCTTTATCGCCAGCTTGCTGCAGATCCCACACCTGATCGTCTGTATCAATAAGATGGATTTGGTGGACTTCAAGGAAGATGCCTATCAAAAGATCAAAGAAGATTTCCAAAGCTTCAGCCACCGGCTGGACGTGAAGGACATTGACTTCATCCCGATGTCGGCTCTGCTGGGCGACAACGTGGTGGATAAGAGCAAGAACATGGATTGGTACGGTGGTTCCACGCTGTTGTACAGCTTGGAAAACGTCCACATCGGCTCCGATAATAACTTTATCGACTGCCGTCTGCCGGTGCAAACCGTCATCCGCCCCTACAACGATGAGTTCCACGATTACCGGGGCTACGCCGGACGGATCGCCGGCGGCGTCTGGAAAAAGGGAGATAAGGTGACGGTGTTGCCAAGTGGTTTCAGTACGACCGTCGCTAAGATCGATACCTTCGACGGAGAGCTGCAGGAGGCATATCCGCCGATGTCGGTCACGCTCCTGCTCGAAGATGATATCGACATCAGCCGGGGGGACATGATCGTGCGGGAAAACAACCAACCGGAAATGACCCAGGACATCGAGGTGATGCTGTGCTGGTTCAACGAGCGGCCGCTGCAGCCACGCGGTAAGTATACGATCATGCATACGACGAAGGAAGCCCGTTGTATGATAAAAGAGGTTCGCTACCGCCTTGACATCAACTCGCTGCACCGCGACGAAGATGATAAAGAAATCAAGATGAACGACATCGGCCGTGTGCTCCTGCGTACGACTACACCATTGTTTGTGGACAGCTACCGGAAGAACCGGATTACCGGTTCCATTATTCTGGTCGATGAGCAGACTAATGAGACGGTGGCTGCGGGGATGGTAATTTAGTATTTTGGTGCTATTGGTCCATTGGGCCGTCTTTGGAGGTTGGCGCTGGGGACGGCTCTTTTTTATGCGGGAACGCAGGTACAGGGATCAGGACCTTAAGCGCGCGCACTCTCATTTTAGCAAGACCTTAACCTTATAAATGGGGTAGCCCCTTCCGGCAAAGGCTAACTTTACTCAAATGGAGAAACGTCAGTGGCGCAAACACCGATAGGAAAATCTAACTTTGCCCTCCCCAATTCCAAACCATGAATCGCCTCCCCCTACTGCTTTCAGCCTTTCTGATTTTACTCATTTCCTCCGCCTGTTACGAAGACAACATAGCCTGCCTTGACGCAGACGCCACCAACTTCGACATTCTGGCCGACGAAGCCTGCCCCGACTGCTGCGTTTATCCCTCCTTCAGCCTCGACGTTGACCGGATATGGGGTGACACCACGCTATTTACGGACAGTACTTATCAGGATGGCGCGGGCAACGACTTCCGGCTGATCCGTTTCCGGGTATACCTGAGTGGGCTGGGCCTGCTGGCCACGGGGCGGGAATTACCGATACCCGAGAACCAGGTGGAGGTCGGTATCATTACCAGTACGGATACGGTGCTTACGGTCATTAATACTAACATTGCTTTGCTCAGTGCCACCAGCTCAAGTACCAGTTCCACCATCGGTCGCCTGCGGGTAGGCACCGACTCCCTGACGCAGCTGCGGGGCACCTTCGGCCTGGTGGAGGAGTACATGGCCGTTTATCCGGCCTCTGCACCTGCGGCCTCGCCCTTATCCACCCAGGTAGGCTTACTCAATTTTAACGATGGCGAAGGCTATCTCTCAGCTTCCGCCGAATACGTGCTGACGGCTACTAATGACACCGCCCGGATCGATATCAGGGGATTACAACCTTTTACCCTCGATTTTACCGATCCTGAGGCACCACAACGCGGCGTCAACCTAACGGTGGAACTGGAAGCCGATTACCAACGTATTTTTGGCACCATTGACCTTTCAGCAGGAGAAACCACCGTTGCCGACGGGATTAGCGCAGGACTGCTGGATTGGCTGCGGGTGGTCGGTGTGCGGTAGCGTACGAATAGACGTGACGAAAGGGTAGACAAAGTATTGACGCTATTCAGGTTCCTACTTCTCCTATCCAGGCCGATACCGAATCCCAACAACCCCCCAACGGCCATAATTGCTTGTGCTCCTCAATAGTGACCCATCTTCCCCAGGCTTCCCGATCCACTCCTCGAAGGGATGGTCCATCAGGTTGTTGGCGCGCAGATAGATGGAGATATTTTTGAAGACTTCGTAATCGGCTGACACATCAGCAGAAAAGAGAGTGTTTTGGTAGATGGCTTCATCGTCGAGCAATCGGTCGAAGACCCGGTCTCGATAATTGGCGGCAATGACGAGGTTAAACTTGGTATTCGGGTTGCTGTAAACTAAGCTGAGGTTAGCACTTTGGCGTGGTGCCTGGGCCAGCGGTAGCCCGTCGTCTACACCACCCGGATTATCGACACTGAAGGTGTTGAAGTTATACGTTCCGTTGACGTTGACGTGGCGAAGGGTGGATTGTAGGAACCCCAGGTTCTGGTAAAATCCTACTTCAAAACCAAATACGTTGGCCCGGTTGGCGTTGATCAGCCGCGTGGTGTAAGTTGGGCGTCCCCGTGAGTCAAAGTCTGATTCGGAGACCCGAACGGTAGGATCGTTTAGAAACTTACCGTAAAGCCCAACGGTTAACAGCCCATCCCGGCGGCCGTAGCGTTCGAAGGCCAGGTCAAAATTTTGACTTCTGGTGGCGGCAATGTCCGAGTTGCTGCGGGAGAATTGATCCACACCGATTAAGGCCAATGGTTGGCTCAGCTCTGGTCGGTAAGTTGCGTAGGATGGGCGCCCGACGGCACCATAATAGCTGAACCGGAACTGCCGGTCGCGCCGCAGGCGATACGTCAGGTTGATACTGGGTAAGAGGTCAATGTCATCGAAACTAACGGTGTCCGCGGCGTCACGGGCTTCTACCTCGAGGTATTCATAACGCAGGCCGGCAGAAAGTGAAAGTTTCGAATTGAAGTTGGCTGCGTACATAAGGTAGCCAGCGGCAATGCGTTGTTTAGCATCGTAGGCTTTAGCTTCGGTTTGCAAGCTGTCGGTTTCCTCGCGGAAGCGGTCGGTCGGGACGGCCCCGAAGGTGCCGGCGGGGATGGTTTCTGCACCAGAAGTTGGTAAAATAAGGTTGTTGCTGCCGTACAAACGGTCCTTACTTCGGTACCTGCCACCAAATTTTATAAAACTGTTCCGGTTCCGGTTCAGGTAGCGGGTAATGTTAAGGCTCCCAATCGCAACGGTTTCGTCCAACAGCGCCTCGTCCTGAAAATTGAGGACGCCTGCCAATGGTGTGGAAGAGGCAACGCTGTAAGGCGTCAGGTCTCGTAATTCGTTCTCGCTGAAACCGGTCGTCAGGCCAGTGTAGCTGCTGCGCAGCCGGTCGTTGAGTTCTTCCGTATTCTGGCTGAAACTCAACTGATAATCAAGGCGGGTCCGGGGGAAATTGTTTTCGACTTCCAGCGCCACCAAATTCAGGCTTTTAGTGGTGTTCCAACCGCTGGAAATGCGATTAACAGAAGGGGAGTCTCCCCCGTGAGCGAAGAGCTGTCGTTGCTGAACGTCTTCGGAAAGTTGGCTGAAATTATAGCTTAATCGCATCCGGTTATAAATGCTGGGGCGCAGCTCTATCGCACCGACTAAACCAACCCGTTCTGATTGCCGATCGGTATCAAATGGTCGCGAGCTGTAAAGGTTAGTCCCCCGCTCGTTCGGAGCTCCGTATTCGAAGAGTTGCGTGCGGTTACCCCGGCCCTGACTAAGGTAGCTGCCGGCTAACAACGCGTACACTTTTTCTTCGCTAAGCTCTGAATTAAGGATGCCGGAGAACTGGGTGATGCCAGAAGACTGGTTGGGGTTATCATCAAATCCGAAATTGGTGCCCTGGCCCGCTTGCAGCAGTATTTCAAATTTTTCTTCCGGGTGTCGGACCCTGAAGTTTACCGTTCCGGCAATGGCGTCGCCGTCCATGTCTGCGGAGCGGGCTTTGATGACTCGTACCTCGTCCACAAGGCTGCTTTGAATAATGCTGAGGCTGCCGCTCTGGTCCACCTCTGGCTGGATGGTGGGCAGTCTTTGTCCGTTCAGGGTTACTGCGGTATACTGTTCTGGCAGGCCACGGACCTGGACGATTTCACCTTCTCCTACATCTCGGATAATGGAGACTCCGGGCATTCGACTGACCGTCTCGGCAATGGTTACGTCCGGGTATTTATTGAAAACCTCAGAGTGGATGATGGTTTGGTTAACATGGCTCGACTGCTGGTTACGCAGGGCCTGTGCCTGGCCTGATGCCCGGCGACCGAAGACAATAACTTCACCCGTTTCCAGAAAAGCCTCGGGCATGATCACGTCGATCTCAATTTCTCTTTCGGCAACGCCCACGGTCAGCAAAGTATCGAAATTTTCGTAGCCTATATAGGTATACAACAACCTGATGCGCCCGGGCGGAACCTGCAGAAAATAGTGCCCGTCCAGGTCAGTGGAAGTACCAATCACCGAGCCGATTACTTGCACCGTGGCGCCGATTAATGGTTCGCCTTCTGCATCGGTAACTTTCCCGATCACTTCGGCCTCCTGTGCGTAGATGGTGTGCATGGATGAAACTAGTAGGAGCAGGAGGCAAATTTTTCGAAGAACGATTGTTGGCATAAGGGGGAACTTTTTTGGGCGCGGACGCAGGTGCAAAGAAACGGTCTTTGGGAGGCATTGCTTGCACGCTCGTCGTTTTCTTATTGCTAAAGCCGTTCTTTGGGGTTAGATGTTTACTGTCGTTTAGTTTTTTGGTTGTGGCCTGGTGGGTGAGTAGAATAAATTTCTTCGGACCTTAGGCACTTCTTCAATAGTATTAAAAATCGCCTATCCATGCAAATCACCTTCTTAGACTCCCAAACTGTAGCAGATCTTCCTTCCGAACTAGCAAAGTTTACGGAAACCGGGGCCTTCACTGTTTACGAAAATACTGCCCCTGACCAGGTGGTGGTTCGGCTGAGAGGTGCCAACGTCGCCATCGTTAACAAGGTGGTCATCGGAGAAAAGGAGATGGCTCAGTTGCCAGACCTCAAGCTGATCTGCATTGCCGCCACCGGTATGAATAATGTAGACCTCGAAGCCGCCGCTGCGCGCGGCATTCCCGTCAAAAATGTCAGTGGCTACAGTACTAATTCCGTCGCCCAACTCACCATTACCATGCTGTTCACACTGGCCATGGACCTTATCCACCTCAACCAGGCGGTCTACGACGGTACCTACTCCAGGTACGCTTCCTTTGGCTACTGGCGCCAGCCTTATTACGAATTAGGCGGTGCCCGCTACGGCATCATCGGCATGGGCGCCATTGGTCGTCGGGTGGCGGAGCTGGCCACGGCCTTCGGGGCCAAAGTGGTCTATCATTCGACTTCCGGGAACAATACCGATCAGCCGTATCCCCACGTTTCGCTGGAGGAACTGCTGACGACCTCCGAAGTCATCTCCCTCCACTGCCCGCTCACCGAAGCTACCCGTAACCTGATCGGCTACGCCGAACTGGTAAAGATGAAGCCCTCCGCTTACCTCATCAATGTGGCCCGCGGCGGCATCGTCAACGAGACGGACCTCGTGCGTGGACTCAACGAAGGGCAGATCTCCGGTGCCGCTGCCGACGTCTACACCCAGGAGCCGATCCCGGCCGATCATCCCTATTTGAGCGTAAATGAGCCGCATCGGCTGCTGCTCACCCCTCACATGGGCTGGGCCAGCGTTGAGGCCCGGATGGAGTTGCTGGCGGGGGTACGGGCGAACATTGTAGATTTTGGCCGTAGCGGAACTTAATTGTCAGAACCTTTAAGTAAAGTGACATAAGCTAATAACTTTATGCCAAGTTAAGGGTAGTGGAGAACTGAGTGTCTCACGTTAGACATGCTTAGATGTTTTTTTCTAATATCAATTGATTAATTGGTGTTTGATGATTATATTAACTATAATTACATCTATTGTTTAATCCTCTAATTCTCATCTGTGAAAGCACCTAACGTATCAATTGATAGGATCGTAGTGATGACTGCTTTTGCTAATGATAACGATGCTTATCTTGATTTGCTAGGCGAGGAAGAGTCAGGGATAACGGAGGCAATGATGGATTGCCCTGGTGTAGATCATGTATGCTTATCAGCGGCGACGTTAGAAAATATATACACATCGTTCAATCGCAACTGGAATCAAATTGCTATTTTCCATTATGCGGGACACGCGGACGGTACTCATCTCAAATTAGAGGGGGCTTCCGCTAATTCTAAAGGGATTGGAGCCTTAATTAAGGACCATGGATGCCTTCCCGTAGTTTTTCTAAATGGTTGCTCCACAGAAACTCAGGCTGAATTGTTATTAGATGCTGGAGTGAGCATTGTAATCGCTACGGCTGTCAATATTGAAGATCGTTCAGCCGTGGTTTTTTCAAAAAGGTTTTATCGGACCTTATCTCAAGGACATTCAATAGGAAAAGCTTTTAAAGATGCTCAAAGTAGATTAATAGCTGAGGACTTGAAGGAGGAAGAGGAATTTAGGTTACAATACCGAAACCGCACGATGCGACCAGTGTTTTCTGATGCAAATAGCAGAGGTAAGTGGGTGATGTACGTTCGAGACCACAATGTTCTTAAATTATCAATTAAGGACCTTGGGAATTATATCAACCGACAAAGGCTCTTGCAGCCTTATGCCAAATGGTTGATAAAGCAACACGCTACTATCAAAATGCCTGGTCTGCGAGGAGCAAATAATATACCGCTAGATAAGGTGTTCGTGTCTCTCCGGGGTGAGCTTTCAAAATCATATGAAATTCTACAGACCCAGAAATATTATGCAGAGGAACTAGAACAACTTGAGAATGATTGGACAGCTAACGGTATATCGGATGTAGAAAAGCGGAAAAAGCGAAATCGCTTGCTAGGACGTAGCTCAATAATGCCATCCATCGATGAGCGCGACATGGTTAATGCTAAAAACCACCTTAATTTATCTGATGCACTTTCAAAATATGATAAGCTTGTTGTGCTTGGAGATCCAGGGACCGGTAAAACAACGCTAGCGAGGTGGCTAATGCTGAAATTTGCTAAAGGAGTTCTGAACGGAGAAGAGCGCCTGAGTGTGGAGGCAAAGATGGTTGGCTCGTCAATCCATGCGGAGAATGATTACTGTGACTTTGGCCCGGTGCGACTTCCAATATTGATTAGGGTCGGCGAACTTGCACAGCAAAAGAAAACGAATCCAAAGATAACACTGTCCGAATTCATTGGTAGCCACTCCTGGATGGGGCGGGTACCATATTATTTAGATGATGGTGATCAGGTTAGTCAGCCAATCAATTCTCAAGCACTGAATAGTTTAATGCTTGATTATCTTCACAGAGGAGAGGCTTTGGTTATACTTGATGGTTTAGATGAGATTTCTGAGGAGACGGTGGGGGCAGGCAAGTCCAAAAGGGCTGATATGGTGGCAGAAATACAAGAATTTATTGATCGTGAAGTCGACTTTCCTAAAACCAGAAAAATAAGGAAACGTAATAAATTCTTGATCACTAGTAGGATTGCTGGTTATCATAATTGCCCGGTACAACATGAAGACCTTTATCATGTTACGATCCAACCAATGCAGGAAGACGCCATCCGACGCTTCTGTTCTACCTGGATTCTGGCAGCTCACAGTCGTTTACACGCTAATCGAAAAGTTCAACAGGTCTACTTTGAAAGTATAGAGAAAACTAATGTACTGATAAACTTACTATTTAACGCTAAGAATAGTGGCGCTAAGGACTTAGCTAGCAACCCTTTATTGCTGACAGAATTATGTAAGATTTTTTACTCTGAAAATGGTGAGCTTCCGGATACTAGAGTTTCACTGTATGAAAAAGCTTCTGATAACTTCATCAAGATAGGTGAGAATAGATTACAGAATAAAGGTTTAAAGATTGAAGATTTTCGTGAAAAGACTTTTTATATACTTGAAGATATCGCTGAGCATATTCATGAAAATTATCCTGTTGGTCTAATAGTAACGGATGAAGTGAAAGTATTAACGGGGAAAGGGCTGACGTCATATTATTCCGATAAGGCCATTCCGATTAAGCCATCCTTAATAAGTAGTGAGGTAGAAATTTTTCTCAAATGGCTACGCGAGGAGGTTGGCATCTTAGCCGCTAGAGCTGAGGAATTGTATGGCTTTCTGCATTTAACCTTTGAGGAATATTTTGCCGCTAGGAAACTTATTCGCTATCCGGATATGATCACGGATGAAATAATCAAGAAGGCGTATAAACCAAGGTGGCGAGAGCCATTGCTAATGGCAATTGGAACGCTCAACCAGTATCTTCTGCCCGACGAAAGGAATCGGTTGCTAAGGTCGTTACTTGAGGGTAAAGACCCAATGGATAATCTTGTTCCAAGAAGTGCCAACCTTATCGCACTCTCATTCGCTGAAATGGGATACCTACCGGACAACTCTTTGATTAGAGACGTAGTGATTAAGTTATTGAACGCATATACAAAGACTGAAAATTTTGAAGATGGTGAGATTCTTCGCTCTAATGTGGTAGAAACTTTTCAAGCTTTTAGTAAAAAGGAAAATGAAATATATAGTCAGGTAGTTGAATTTCTATACGAGTTTTTGAAAAGTCCTGCCTCGAAAAGAAGCTTTAAGAATGCTGTTGTAGATCTGCTGTTAAATTTAAATTGGACAAGCCATTCGCTTGTGAGCAGCATTATTGAAAATTTGCCCGATGATATGATGAATTGGGGCTGGCCTTTTCATAAATACCTTGCGATTAGAGCAAACGAAAATAGTGATTCTTTAAACCATCCTGAACTTGAGTTTCGGAAGTTTTTATTAGATTATCCGCAGGTAGTTCCACAAATATTAGGAAGCCAGTCTTGGTCTCGAATTTTGATCATGTTGTATGGGGGACTAATCGAAAAAGATAAGTCGTACGAATTTGACCCTAGGGGAATCTTCAGGCGATCTTCACTTACAGAATCCATTATTGATGCGTTGGATGCTGAATCACCTCCTGAATCATTAACGGAAGAATGCATGGCAATTTGGCATTCTGAGACACGCCCCACTCAGGAAAGAATAGATGCCCTTATTTTTCTAATGGGTGTCGGTAACCCGATGGTGGAGGAACTAAAACAGCTATCAATCGATCCTGAAAGCCACATTGTCAAACTAGTTATCGAGCGAATTAGCCTGTTGAACGTGCTGTTAAGTAAACAGATAGGTACGATTTCCCGAGAAATATCAGGTTCATTGGAGGGAATCGTTGATAATATGAATGACGACGAAGTACAGGTCTTCGTTAACAATATCATACGATTGACGTCATCATTCGAAGAGAGAATCTCCAGTCCGATTACTTGGATTAAAGCAATACCCAAAAATCTGCAATCTCTCGCTATGGCAGAAATGTGGGTGCATAGTTTTTCCTCAGACGATGCTTTTTACAATATTTCCGTAGTGTTGGATACTTTGGGAGCAGAAATTAGGAGCTTGGGGCCTGAAGTAATTGCAAAGAGTTTCGTAGATGTTGCAAAGGTTACGGATTTGCCGGATCAACAAAAGTGGTCAGTAGAGCGTATGCCGGCGTTCTCAGAAGACTTGCCAAGTATCATCGAAGAGGCACTATTCAACATTAATGCCTTAAGTACAGAGTTCGATGTTTTCAAATGTTGGGCTCTTAAAGAAATTAAACCTCTAATTGATAGTTTTTCTGATGGCCGGTTTTATGGAGTGATTGAAATAATGCTTCGTAATATTCATAGCCGCTATGCTTTGAGGGAGATTCTGGAAGTTTATTTTCCTGAATATTTGGCTGAAATAGGGGAAGAAGAAAAAGAATTTGATAATGTCATAAGAAGTGTCTTATTTGAAGTAAGTAAAGAAGGATATTTTGACTATTTTTTTCCGACAGCAGATTTTAAAGTGGTTCAATTTCTCGATAAAAAAATACTAAGTATAGAAGGGGAAGGTAGCCCTGAAAAGCAGCTTCGTGTTTTATATACGGTACTCAGAAAATTTAGAAAAAAGACGATCCTGTTCCAGGAATTTGACGGAGCTCTCTTTAAGACCAGTGACGGATTTCAGGAAATCCGTTCAATGATATCAAGTATAATAAAGAAGATAAGCAATCCAGAATTACGACTACAGAGCTGGTTGAAGCTCGCTTCTTATTCATCCTCAGGAGAACGTATGGATGCTGTCAACTCTGCCATTCAGTGTGCGAAAGAACTTCCTGTAGGGGTTAATCTAGCTAGGAACTTGCGAGAAATCAAAGGCTGGATTTCAAGCGACTCAGGTCTAACAGAAGTGTTTAAAATTCAGGTAGATCGCTTGCGAAAGCTAAGTCATAAATACATATATGAGGATAGGATATACCCCCAGTTTTTGCAGCTACCAAGCTTAGGGGAGCGAAATTACAGGTTGGGGCTTTTATCAATAGGTGCGCTTTTGCGCGATGGTAGCCACCTCTTTATGCTTCCTGAAAGGATTGATGAACTTTGGAGCCTGGTTCAGGCCCCGGATGATTTAAGGTTGCGTGAACTGATTGATAAAATAGTTGCCAAAGGTCGTCTGCGTCCGATACGGTTGACCCTTCAAGGAGCTTTGGCGATTAGTTACATGTACCAAAGAAATCACCTCGATTTGATCAGGAAGGTTATGCTTGTGGTGAAATCTGCAAGTAATGAAGCTTTATCCATTGTATCAGAATGGCTTTATGTTGGAAACGATGACTTAAAATGCTTTGCGTCGTTATTGTTTCTGGAGGTTGGTTTTATAAACAAGTCTACATTCGTTAACGTAAAAAAAATGTTGCTTGGAGAATATGAACCAGTTCAGGACCAGTTTAGAAATCGCGCCAATTTAGCATTAAATAAAGGGCGGTTTTTGGCATCAGAAGTAAGTCTTGATTGCCTATATGATATTGAAGCAACTCTCAGTAGGCACCAGCAAAAGTCTCCCTATCTTATGAAAGGTTTGCACTGGTTCTTTGAGTACCTGTCTTTTGATCAGGCGAATATGATCACTGAACTTATGGCTGAAGCAGGAGGCCACCGTAGGCGCTCACGAATGGCTCGAAATATCATCGGGAAGATTAAAGTAGTTAACGGGAGAAAGGCTTATAATGCTTATCTGCAGGGGTTTAGCAATGAAAATGAAGAAGTGGTTAAAGCACTGCTTAAAAGCTCGATTTCGCTTCAGCAGAAACTAGGAGATGATTTTAGGATTCACGATGCTGTTGATGCTATAAGAAATGCAATAATGAGCGTTGTTAACAGCGGAAATTCCTTGCTCAAACCATTTGCAATAGATGCTATTGGATATTCCTCGGGCCTGACTACTAATGACCTTGGAAAACTAAAGCAAATAACGGTAGGCGAGGATCTCTATTCGGCAGGGCTTGTAGTAATCGCGTTAGGAAGAAGTCAATTTGAAAACGAAAAAGATTTCATCTTCCAATTTCTCACTGGAGAATCTAAAGAGCTACGTGCCGCTGCTGCTGAAGCTATATGTAGGCATGAGATATTGACAGGTGGTGAAGATTTGAGCCAGATCATCAATAGGATTGTGGCGACTTTGGTGAAAAAAGAACTTGTGCTACCAGGCCTTCTCGCAGCATCTAAGGATCTCTGGTGGGGCGCCTACACAAAAAAATGTATTCGCGTTTTAGGCGTCTACTTTAATCAACAGCCGGATGAGTTTGCAGAGTTTGTTAAAAAAACAGCCGTAAACTTGATTGAGAATAAACCCGCGGGAGAGATACAAAGCCATGTCGAGAGTATACAGTGGATGAAGACAATGGTTTGGCTGGATGGATTAGCCGCCGGAGCCGAAAAATTACCCGCTACTTACATGCTGCACGTTAAAAAAATCCCTGATTTTGAAGGCTCCTTGTTAAGGATTGTTCTAAGAAGTAAAGTGTTTACGGATAGAATGAATGCCGTCAGTTGCCTCAGCCATTTAAGGAAAATGACAGCTCCATGCGTAGAGGCATTCTGTGCCGCACTCAAAGATGTATTTTATGTGCAACAAGTAGCTATTTATGCTTCCCAAAGATTTCAAGATGTAGACGCTCACTTCATTAAAGCAGTTTCTAACTTAATGGATAGCGAAAGCCTCAATAGCAGGTACGCTATGGTACAAATACTAGCTGCTATTGGAAACTACCCTAAGACAGAATCTAAAATACGGCAAGAAATTTTAAGAGTTCTGCTCAGTAAAATGGAAGCACCAGGATACGATGAAGATATTTATATTATGAAATCAACACCCCCGTTTGATAATGATGCTGAGTTGCATTTGGTGGGCCCGCTAAATCAAGTACTTTATCGGAAAATTTTAGAAGTTTCAGGAGTTCAAGGAATAATCAAGATATAGAAATTATGAAAAAATTTACCATACCTTGTAAATTTGGTAGTAAAAAAGCTCCCTTCGATGTTTTTATCGGAGAACCAGCAGATGGCGAGCACCCATTAAAATATCAAGACCTTTGGCTGAGGTCAGAAAGGGGCGGTATTATCCCTCAAGAAGTTATGGATAGCTTTAGTAAGCTACTATTGCTGGCAAAAAAAAACGACGTTGATTTTGAGAAATTAAGTGTTTATGCACTAGAAGCGGCAAACAGCGAGAAAGAAAAGAAAAAGGCAGACGAGAAAGAAAATACGGATAAGGGAAAAAAAGTAAAAGACAAAAACTTATCTCTGCTAGTCGAGCCCTCTTTACTCCGACAGCATTATGATGACACTTTTGCTCTAATTCTCTTGTGTGGGCCAAGTTCCCAAGGAGTTGTTGCTCATCTTGTCCTGCTAATTCGCGCTTACGTGTTGGATGAACTTGTTAAATTTTATAAAACTAAAGATTTCAAGATAGACCAGGCTGGTAGGTTTGGACTAACGGAATATAAAGGAGAAGGGGGAGAACTATCGCTTACGGCTTGCTATCAACTATTCGTGAAATACCTGCCTCAGTTTGAGAAGAATGCCCAAAAATTATTTAGCCTTCTAAGTGTCGCCGAAATGTCTCCGGCCGATGTGATTAAGTACATATATCCCAATGGTGAAATTTCTGAATACTATGCACAAAAAAAAGTACCGGAGTTAAAGGAAGAGGATTTTCGAGAATGGAAATGGAGTGTATCGCACTATACTGAGAAAATAGAAAGCCAAGAAACAGAAGGGGACGGAATAGACTATTTGAACCTGGGATATGCTAAGTTGAAGTTAGGTGAATTTGAAGAAGCTATCCTTATACTGTCGGCTAGTATAAGGATTTCAAAGCATCCGTATGCTTACAACAATAGAGGTTTCTGTCGACTGAAACTGGGAGACTTCCCAGGGGCATTAGAAGATATCCAAAAGTCTATTGAATTGGATGAGAATAATTCCTATGCCCATAAAAACCTGGGGAAATATTACATGGCAATTAACAACAGGGAGCAAGCACTTAAAAAACTAATTGATGCCAAAAAAATGGGGTATGCTAAGCAGTATGGTAAGGAAGTGGATCAACTGATAGATCAGATAGTTATTGAAGCTATTCTCAATTGATTATAGACTTACGCGGATTACATGTTCTGAAGATGACCGATTATTTGACCGGTAAGCTTTGATCGTCTTTGTAACGACTCCGCTTCGCCGAACAGATCATCCCACTCCCGCGGATCTGTTTCCAGGTCGTAAAACTCTCCGGCAATGATGTCGTCAGCTGTGTAATCGGCTGCGTTCTCCTGCCGATTAAAGACCAGGATTAGTTTGTCCTTTTTTGTCCGCCACATAAAAGCAGCCTCTCCCTCCCGCTCGTGGAGTGCGGCAAACCCTCCTTCCCGTGCCGCAGGCCCGAGCAAACTGACGCCGGGCAAAGGGTCCACCGGTTCAATACCGGCGACACTGAGCACCGTTGGCATAATATCTACGAGGTCCACGGGCCGCTCATCGGTGTTTCCCCGTCGGAGTTCGTCTGGCAGTGCGGTTCCGGCCAGGATCAGCGGAACCCGAACACTGGCGTCGTACAGGCAGTACTTATTAAAACGGTAATACCGTTCTCCCAGCATCTCTCCGTGGTCGGCGGTGTACACGATCAGGGCATTGTCGAGCAGTCCTTTTTTCTTCAGTTCGGCCATGGTCCGTCCCAGCATATCGTCGATCCAGGTCACGTTGGCGTAGTAGCGCATGGTCATCAGCCGCCAGTCTTCAGCGGTCGCATTTTTCCAGAACCCCTCGTACATTTCCCGGCGGTTTACCCCGCTGGAATGGGGACTGTAGTCGGCCTTCCACGGCGGTTGCACGGCGTAAGTGATGCTGTCCGTATTGTAACGGTCTTCGTAACCTGCCGGTGGGTTGTGGCCGGCGTGCGGCTTCATGTAGCTTAGGTACAGGAATAGGGGCCGGTTGTCTTCCCGGGCTTTAATGTATTCGATGGCGCGTTCGTTGATCCAGCCGTCGCGGTGGTCCTCTTCGGGAAGCTTACTCGTGAAACCGAGGTAGCCAAGGTTGTTTTCCTCGCCGGGGCCCATCGGGGCGATCTCCGCATCGTACCGCGCTTTAGCGGCACTGTCTACCTGGGCCATGGTAATGCCGCCCTTTTCCGGAATCTCGGAGGTGTACCGGGTCTCAAAACCCCGGGTATCGGTCTTGTGCCGGCCCCAATGCGCTTTACCAAAGCCGGCGGTTTCGTAGCCAGCATCTTTGAAGTATTGTGCCATGGTCTTGCCGGGTAGCTCCTCGTCTTTCACTCCGCCACTGTTTCGGAATACCCCCGTCTGGCTGGGGTACATGCCGAACATGATCGAGTTGCGGCTGGGTACGCACATTGGTGCCTGACATACAGCCTGAGAATAAAGGGTACCCTCTTCCCAAAGTGCATCCAATGTAGGCGTTTGTACTTGTGGGTTGATCTTGCCCAGCGCATCGTACCGGTGCTGGTCGTCCATGATAAAGATCACGTGCGGGCGCGTTGACTGTGTGACTTCCTGACTCTCTGACTCTCTGACTGTTTGACTGTTTGACTCCCTAACTTCAGCGGCGCGGTCGCAGGTGCAGAGTAGGGGCAAGAGGAGCAGGGGAAGGAAGGAGCGTAGTATTTGCATGGAAGGTTGAGTTGTTTGGTACGAGTAGGGCGGTACCCCGGACGGAGTCGTCGCGCAGCGACGAACGCAGTCCGGGGTTAATCAGGATTGACCCCTTCGGAGTAAGTCGGCGGGAGGGGTTGTCTGGTAGGGATAAATAAAGGGTCGTCAACCAAGTCCCCCGTACGCTTCCGCCAGTTGGTGAGTGCAGTAGACAAGTTGCTTTTTTGGGAAGTATAGGCTGCCTGGCCAGCAAGGTTGTTGACCTGGTTTGGGTCTTCTTTTATATCGTACAGCTCCTCTGCTGGCCGGCCATTCTCCAACTGCCGAAGCAGAGCGTAGGGGAGCGGATGGCTATTTTCAGCCGCTACCGTAGCATCATAAGCATGATTGCCCCATACTTCGGCCATTTTTAAGTCGGCGGGGAGTTCGTAGGTCTTATCGGGCAGCAGGTTTCGGATGTAGTAGTAACGCCCGTCAAATACCATCCTGCTTGGGTAATGTTCAGCGCGTGCCGGCCCGTGGCTGTTGTGCTCCCCGAAAACGTAACCCTGGTACCTGGCGCTACCACCGTGGCTCATGATTCCCATGAAACTATGTCCCTGTACTGTTTTTGGAATTGGAAGTCTCAGCACATCAAGGATCGTCGGCATAAGGTCGGTCAGGGAAATCAAGGCCTCACTCCGCATACCCGGAACCGGGACACCCGGCCCGTGCCAGATCAGCGGTACGTGCAGCCCGGCATAATAAACCGAGGCTTTCGCCCGGTGGTAGGCTGCTCCCTGATCGCTGGTGAAGATGACAATGGTGTTTTCCAGCAACCCCCGGTCGCGCAGCACATCAATGATGGCTCCCGCACAGGCATCGGCGAGTTGCACATTTCCGTAATACTCGGCCAGGTCGCTGCGTAACTCCGGGGTGTCAGGCAGGTCGTCGGGTACAGCGACGCTGTCCGGGTGAACCCGGTATTCAGGGAACTGTTGCAGGTTTTTGTGTAATGGCCGGTGTGGTGGACTGACGTTGGCCTGGAAAAAGAAGGGCTGACCTTCTGCCTTGTCAATATAAGATCCGATCACCTTACGGTATTCCTCCGGGTTGTTATGTACCGGATTCCTGGCAGTGTAAGGGAATTTCCACGGCGGACTCATGTGGAACTTCTGGGTAATGGCGGTAAAGTATCCCGCCTCCCCCAGTATTTCCGGCAAGGTTTTGATGTATTCGTGAATGCCGACTTTATCCACTACCGAACTCTCCCGGCCAAACTGTTTGTCGGGCGCATTCAACCCTGGCGTGATGGTATTACGCCAGTGCCCGTTGGCGTGTGGGTACATGCCGGTATTGATGGAACTCCGACTGGGGGAGCAGGAAGGAACTGCAGCGAAGGCGTTGGTAAAGGAATAGCCCTCCGCTGCCAGCCGGTCAACATTTGGTGTTCGGATACCAGGAGTGCCGAGCTTCGAGAGGTGGGCACCCTGGTCATCAGTAAGGATGAGGACGACGTTTAACCTGGGGCTGACTTGAGGAGGTGGAGAGGCGCAAGACAGTCCTAAACACAGCAATAGCATCACCATGACCTCGAAGCATCCCGCCGGGACCTTTGAGCGTCCGGTGAACCCACCAGTTACCTTTAAGCGTCTAACTATTCCTGTCTTTCCTTCCATCACGCCAAATAGAATATCTCCCGCAAATCCTTACTCTCCGGACTATTGTCCTCATTGGTCCGCATCAGCGGTGCCATGCTGTCCCACCACTTTTTGCAGACGTCGGTATCGGCAACCGCTGCCCATTTTTCTTCTGATTCTATTTCGGCATAGCCGAACAGCGTCACCCCGTCTTCTGCCAAAAACATGCTGTAGTTATGGACACCGTGTTCCTTCAACATAGTCGCCATTTCCGGCCATACCGGGTTATGACGCCTGATGTATTCCGCCACCTGGTCGGGGTAAACCTGCATCGTGAATACTTTTTTAGTCCTTTTAGCCATATTGGTTTATTGATGGGTTAGTACAATTTTCGAAAAGATGCCAACTCGTCCGCCGGGGCGGTCCGCAGGGCCTGACGCTTCGGCCGAGTGGTCGGACTAGGCGATTGCCGGGCGGGTTCTCGATTCCGTACGGCCGGTTAATTAGCGTTGAACTCAAATCGATAATTAAACCGGGCATTCGGCGCACTATCTCCCTGGTCATAAAAACGCATGGCATCGCCGTCGGGCTTCACGTTGTCGATCCATTTGAAGTGAACTTCGCCGGTTGCTGCTTTAAGAAGTTCCTTAGGGATTTTCAGTTCGAGTTCACCGCCCTTTACCGCCACGGGGACCTGGCCGATGGTGGTCCATTGCCATCCTCCTTTGCTCCTTTGCAGATCCATGGCACCTGCGGCCGCGCCCGAAACTAAACGGTGCGTATAGCCAAGGTTTCGCTCGCCCATCATGTCTCGGCTCTCCAGTAATAACTCGGTGCCTTGCGGTACCCGTTCGTCGGGGAAGGCCCCGTCGATCAGCAGATAGAAAGCCAGGTAGCCATTGTCTTCCGTCGCTCGGGCCTCGAGCAGGTCGTAGCGGCCGGAGTTATTTTTGTAAGCTTCGATCCGCCCCCAGCCGGGGTGATCGCGGTGGCGGATATCGCCCGCCTGGTCGTAGTAAATATTGGTCACCTTTTCCCAGTCGGTGAAGTCACCGTCGACGGAAATCTTCGCCGCCGAATTAACGGTGGGCAACGCCCGCGTCCCCTTAAACCGCCGGATCCCGTCGATCATCTGGTAGTAGTAATTGTCGCCAAATCCACCCCGCATCGGCTCGATGTCCCGGCTAAATTCCTCGTTGTACTGATCGACAAAAAAGGTCTCCCCCTTTTTAATCGGTTTCCCCATGATCTGCTTCGCCCGGCCATCCGTAAACCGCATGGCGACCCACTCATTCCATCCGGTGATGAAGACGAACTCAGGGTCAACCTCGTGCGCCCGTTGCCACTGCTCGGCGAAAAACCATCCGGCTCCCGCATCGATGTTGTCCGGTGCCGGCTGGCGCCCGTTGTGAAAACTCCGGCCGATGTTGGAAATTGGATGCTGTGCCGAAGCCACCACGATCTGTTCCGGAACGTCCGGGCTTTCGTGCCACCCGTAATTTTGCGGATAGTGGTCGATCCACGGCCACTTATCTTTGCCTTCACCAAACCATTCCTGTCCTTCCGTCCAGGCCCAGCTACGACGGAAATTGAAGAAACCGGTGATCTCGTCGGACAGACCTTCAGGATTACCCATCAGCAGTGGTTTCCCTTTCCACTGGAACCAGAGATCAGCGTACAATCCCTTTTTGTAAAAGCCTTCATACAACCGTTCGGTCGTCTTCACGTGGTTGCTGTTGGTCAGAAATGCCACCTTCGGAACCGCCCAGCCCATTTGCTGCAACCGGGAGAATATCGTGCAGACCTTCAGCGCCTGCGGCAGGTAAATCAGGCTGTTGGTGATGTCAAAAACGATGACGTCTACCTGTGCATCGGAGAGCAATTGGGCGTGCTTCACAATTACCCACTCGTCATCCGTAAGATAGTAGCCGAAATAGGGTTGCCCCCAGTGGTGGAAGGCCTTGTCGGGACCGTATTCCGGTTTGTCGGGGTTGGCCACCAGGATTTTACTGATGTCGTACGGGCTACGGTAGGCGGTGTCCCGTTTAGGCATTACGCCTTCGTCCGCCAGCGGCTTAGTGTGGGCGTCGTGGCCATGGGCACCAAGCCAAAGGAAATAAAATATGCCTACGAATTTGCCTTCTCTCAGGTCTCCGGTTTCGGGGTTGTAAGGAAGCTGCCGGCCTAAGTTATCGGTGGCTGCCCAGGTATCTGCTTGTTGGGGGGAGACGAGGACGGGGGAACTGGCTTGAGCGGGAAGAGCCAGGGAGAGAAGTATAACCGCACAGATGTGCGATATGCGATATGCGATAGTTGATAGTTGATTTGTGTGAGTGCTCACTTCGCTCGTAGCGGCTGTGCCTTCAGGTTTTTTTACTTTATTCATCTTGATATTATTTACGAGCGCAGCGAGCATTTCCTTTGGGTAGCTAAATCGCATATCGCCTATCATTTTACGGGCGCAGCGAGCATCTCCATGCGGTAGCCAATCGCATATCAACCATCGCTAATCGCCTATTTTAAATCAACTCGCTTTATCCCTTCAGGTAACTCCACCAAAGATTCTACCTTGCCTGATGTCGTCTTAAAGTGTGTAACCCGAATCAATCCATGCTTGGTCGGATAGGTGCCTTTAGCATAGTCCAGGTCTCCGAGGTGGGGGGTGATCCGGACGGCGTCTCCACCGTCGACCAGGGTGATGCCGAGCACGTGCTGGCTGAGCCATGCCGTTGGGCCGCTGGCCCAACCGTGGCAGAAACTGTGGCGGTAGCCGACGTAGCAGAACTCTCCGAAGTCGCCATGGATGTCGTCTTTGCCGGTAGGTACCAAGGCGTCGATTGGTGTTGCGTTCCGGCTGTCGTTGATGTCGAAGTCTTCCCAAAAGGTCGTTGCTCCCAGGTCCAACATGCCGCCCCAGTATTGCCGGATTACGTCCATTGCACCTGCGTGATCGCCCGCATTTGCCATGGCCTCTAACATGTAGTAGCCGTAAAACGTCGACATGTTTTGAACTCCGTCCTTTTTCAGGATGTCCCGGTTGACCTCCTTCGCGTCAGCCAACCCGGCCAGCGCCATCATGGCGCCTGCCTGCTTGGTCGTATTACCTTCGGGAATATGTTTGCGCAGGCGAACGGCGACTTCGGCGTACTTCTTTTGGCGCATCGGTTTTCCCAATGTCCTCATCATGTCACTGCCCGCGTCGAAGGTCAGGATCATCATCGACTGAAGGCCGGCGTGGACGGCTTTCGGGTCTGGGCTGGTGGGCCAGTCAAGAAAGCGGCCACCGTTTAAAGTTTCACTGTTATTTTCGTCGATGAAGGTCTCCAGCTGGTCCAGCAGCGCAATCATATAGCTCTCCTGCTCTTTAAGGTAGGCGAGGTCGCCGTAGTTCTGGTACCATTGTTGGTGGATGATGAGCCACCACATGGAGTAGCTGCTGATGGTGTTCATCCATTGTGGCAGGGGGTGCTGGTCGCGGGCCAGATCAAGGCTGCGGGGCACCACTTCGTTGTTGCCAAATACGGAGGCCACCGTCATGATCTCCGGGTGGAGGTCACCGACCCATACGAGGCGGTCGCGCTTGATGCCGTCCCAGAGATAGTCCTGCATGTTAAGGTGGACGGTGTAGGCGCCCGTGAGCCAGATATCGTTGAGCCGTTGGTCACTGCTTTCGAAGGAGCCCAGGTAGTCGAGGTCGCGGTAAATAAAGGCCGCCTGGACTGCATAGAGCGGCATGTTCACGTCTGGGTCGACCAGGTCAATGCGCACGAACCGGAAGCCGGTTTCTCCCACTTCGATGCTGCCCAGCCACGGTACTTCGATGACGAAGTCACGCAGGCTGTGTTCGTTTGTCGCATTCTGCTCACCGCCGATGTCAGACATCGCCTCCATCGCTGATTCGCCGAAACGGACACGGACTTTTACGGGTTCCTTACCGGGTTTGATACCCATCGAGATCTTTACGCCGCCATGCAATTCTTTCCCGAAATCCAGCAGAATACCTGGTTTATGCTCCTTAGTACTGATTAACCGAAGCAGTTTAGGGTCGTTGACCGCTACCTGCCCATTGCTCTTCTTAAGCAGTAACCCGGGATTTTGGATGAACTCACCGCTGTCGTCCGATTGCCATACGATGCGTGTTGGCGTCAGGTAGGTTTTTACCATCGGAGAACGGTGGGCCTGGTCGTTTTCCGTTTGGCTGAAGACCGGGGGGAGTTGCTGGGCGCAGAGTAAAGGGCTGAAGGTCAAAAGGAGTAAAGGGAGAACTGTTCGAAGTTCGTAAAATTTACGCCCTCCCTTCTCCTCTCCCTTATTTAGGGCGCGGACGCAGGTGCAGCGGAAGGTGGAGAGAAGCAGGGGGAGTAGTCTTGGCATAATCAGTTGGCTGGGCTTGAGTTGAACTCGTTTAATGCTCCGGAATCTGGCCGCCAATAGTAGAAAGCTAACTGCTCGCAGGCCAATTTTTAGGTTCTTTGTCAAACGATGGGTGAAAAGTAAGCACGTCTTTTGGCGATGGCATCCTGTACCTACGGGGTAAGTAAACGGGGAAGTGGTTTACTCGCGAAAATTGATCGTTCCCGGAGAAATAACCAGATATTCCTGAATAAAATATGTACTGGGATTTTACCTGCTTACTTTTGCGGGATGATCAAAGAGCCTAGCGTCCCGGGACATGCGAGGTCAGTTCGCCGCTACGTATTAATTGTAGAAAAGGACACCTTACAGGGGCACTTGCTGAAAGTTTCCCTGCAGGATGCCGGGTGGGTAGTACGGTTGGCTGATGGTCCTCAGGAAGCGCTGCGTTTTTGCGAACATGATTTGTTTGACGTGGCGATTATCAATTATCACTACCCTGGAGGCGTCAATGGGTTTGTACTAGCGGAACACTTTCGCAGACAGTACCATTTACCTAGTCTGATGATCACCGCTTCTCGCTATACAGAACTGACTACATGTGGTGCTTTTACAGCGAACCAGGACTTGCTGTTCAAGCCGTACCGCTTGTTTGAATGTAGTCGTCGCTTAGAACGCCTTATCGATAATGTTCCCCTGCTGTGCGAACATCAGTTAGGTGTTGGGATTTGAACCACTTCACGTATTGGTTTCAGCCAGGTCAACAGTGGCTTTTGCGTTGCTAAAACGCTGAGCATACTTTCAACTATATTCGCAAGAATATAAGCCCCCTTCACATTGATGCTGTTTTGGTTACTCGTCCCCGCTAAGTAGGTATATGATCCCCAAGGTTACACCTCTTTAAAGTAATACCCATTTGAAATGTATCGTCTCCGCCTCTTTCTCGTGATGCTCTGCTTGCCGCTTGTAGCATCGCTTTTGGCTCAGTCGCTTGCCGAGCGGCTTGATCCAATACTGGCCAGTCCTCGGGATTCACATCAAATGAGGAAGTTTCGCAATCTCCATAAGGAACTAATAAATACTGGTGAGATAGTACATGATACGCTGTTTGAGCGGGCATTGGCATTGGCTCATGAGCTGCATGACACCTTGAGCCTGACCGTTCTTCATGCAAACCAAAGCGTGTACAACCTGAACATGGGCGAGGTGGGAAAAGGCTTAGTCAACATAGACGAAGCCATTAAATACGCAATTGCAAGTAACCAGGCCGATTGGCTACCGTTTTCTTATACTGTTAAGATGGAATTGTTGATGGTCGGAGGGAATACTAAAGAATCTGCCGAACTTGCTTCCGCCCAGGCAAAAGAATATCACAAGACTGGAGACTTTTACAATGAGGCTGAAGCCTATCAGTTGCTATCTAAGATAAGTGCCAGCTTAGGAAATTATGAGTTGACGATGATGTATGATTCAATCGCTATCGCACTAGCGCGACAAATTAATAATCCGGGCCTCTTAGCGTCAATTCTTTGCTCCTCGTCAGATAATTACAACCTTTTAGGTTATCCGGAAAAAGGCTTGCTCTTGGCTGAGGAAGCATTAGTAGTCGCAGAAGAAAATAAGCTGGAATTTGAAATTGGTAACTTACTTAATTCGCGTGCGGTAGCGAATACCGCGCTGGGAAACTATGCCGAAGCACTTAAAGATCATGAATTACTTAAGGAGCTGGAAGGAGATCAGGGATATAGTTGGTGGATGATTGGCAGGGGAATACTACTGCAGCGAATTGGCCGTCACGAAGAAGCTCGAAAACTGTTGTTGGAGGCGGTCCAGTTGATTAAAGCAACTTCAAACAACCCCCTGGAGCTTAAAAGGTGTTATCAGGCTTTGCAAACGGTGGGCCTGAATCAGGCACAATACGATAGCGTTGCCTGGTACGGCAAACTGATGGAGACGGAGCAAGACTCGCTACAGACGGCGAAAAACATCAGGAACCTCCTTGAGCTCGAAGAAAAATATAAGGCTGAAGAAAAGGAAGCGGAAATTCGGCTGCAACAGGAACAACTTGCCCGTCAGGCGCAGGAAGAACAACTTGCCCGTCAGAGAGTAAAACTTTACGCAACGGCTTGCGGGCTGTTACTAGCGCTTATTATGGGAATCATCTTCTTCCGCCTCAGCCAAAGGCTGGAAAAGAGCAACCTTGAAAAAGAGCAACTGCTGTCGGAAAAGGAAACCCTGATCGGTGAAATTCATCACCGGGTGAAGAATAACTTGCAGGTCGTTTCCAGTCTGTTGCAATTGCAGCGCCGTGGTTTGGATTCCGACGATGAGAAGGGCCAAGAAGCCCTGCTGGAGAGTCAGAGTAGGGTAGGAGCCATGGGGCTTATTCACATAAAACTGTATCAGGGCAAGGAGGTCACTTCAGTACACATGCCGGAATACCTCGAAGACCTGGGGGAAACCTTGCTCGATGCCTATCGGCTGGAAGAACAAGTGGAAATATTCTACGACGTAGCAGACATTAACCTGAAAGTAGATATTGCCATCCATCTCGGACTCATCATCAATGAACTGGTAACGAATGCGATGAAATACGCTTTCCCCAAAGGACAAGAAGGAACAATCGAGATTGCTTTGTATCGAGAAAATGATCAGCTTCTCCTGGTGGTGGCCGATAACGGAGTGGGAACTGCTGGTGCGAAAAAACGCGCTGACAGTACTTCTTTTGGCAGTAATCTGATAAGGCTGCTGACTAAAAAACTTAAGGGAGAGATCAAGGTACTGGAGGGGCAGGGGTACGGAGTTGAAATACGGTTTCCGGAACAAGGACTGGTAAACGATTGACTTTGCTCTCATCTATTGATCAGTAACTGGATTTATGCGCATAGAAAAACATTGACTTAAATGAATCGACTTATTTTCCTCTTCTTGATGTCTTGCTTGCCAATGGCGGCGTCGCTTTTTGGTCAATCGCTAACGGAGCGGCTTGATTCAGTACTCGCCAGCCCGCGGGATACACATCAGGTCCGGGCGTTGGTTGAATTGTCAGATAGTTACGCACTCAAGATGATGGAAGTACCCGACATCTTATTTGAGCGGGGCCTGGAGCTGGCCCACGATTTAAACGATAACCGGGGTCTGGCAGCCCTTTACACGGGGCGCTATCTCTATTATTTGAATGGGGGAGAAGTAACAAAAGGCCTGGAAAATGTAGCTCAGGCCAGGAAGTATGCCCGCGCGAGTGGGCAAGATGGGCTGGCACGCTACGCCTCTATAGACGAGGTAATCCTTTTAATGGTCGGCGGAGATACCGAAGAGGCTGCTGGAAGAGCTTCGGAACTGGTTAAGGAGTTCCATGCCTCCGGAGATTTAATTGGTGAAACCGAAGCTTATGGTTTACTATCTACCTTGAGTTCCAGTGTTGGGAATTATACGCTCGCGATAGCTTATGACTCCACCGCCATCGAACTGGCCCGGCTTAGTGGTTTACCAATGACCTTAAGCCGGGCCCTACTGGCCGCATCAGTAAACCGAAGCCTTTTGGGCGATCCGGAAGGTGCCTTAAAGCTGGCGGAGGAATCATTGGCGATTGCGCGGGAAGAAGATAATAAGTTCGGTATAGAGAACGCGTTGGGCGCGCGGGCGGAGGCAAATACCTCATTGGGAAACTATGCAAGGGCAATGGAAGATTACAACCTGCTTACGGTAGGCGAAGGCAATCAGAAAATAACCTGGCAAATGACAAGCAAAGGCTTACTTCTACAGCGAATAGGTCGCCACAACGAAGCCCGGGCATTGCTGCTGGAGGCTGAAAACATAATCAAATCCACCTCAAATGACCCAATGGAGCTCAAGAGATGTTACGAGGCCTTGCAAACAGTAGGGCTGAATCAGGTACAGTACGATACGGTGACCTGGTACAGTAAGCTGATGGATGCGCAACAAGATTCATTACAGGCTGCTGAAAACATCAAAAATCTTTTTGAACTCAAGAAAAAATATAAGACGGAAGAAAAAGAAGCAGAAATCCGTCTGCAGCAAGTGCAACTTGCTCGTCAGCAAATTAAACTTTACGCAACGATTTGTGGACTGTTACTAGCGCTTGTCATGGGAATCGTGTTCTTCCGTCTCAGCCAAGGGCTGAAAAAAAGCAACTTTGAAAAGGAGCAACTGCTGACGGATAAGGAAACCCTGATCGGGGAAATTCATCACCGGGTAAAGAACAACCTGCAGGTCGTCTCCAGTTTACTGCAAATACAGCGTCGCGGATTAAAATCTGACGACGAGAAAGGCCGCGAAGCCCTGCTGGAGAGCCAGAGTAGGGTTAGTGCCATGGGGCTGATTCACAATAAACTATATCAAGGGAAGGAGGTCACCTCAGTTCACATGCCCGAATATCTTAAAGACCTGGGAGAAACCCTACTTGATGCCTACCGGTTGGAGGAACAAGTGGAAATATTTTTTGACGTAGCAGATATAAGGCTGGACGTAGATAACGCGATTCCCCTGGGGCTCATCATAAATGAGCTAGTAACCAATTCCCTTAAATATGCTTTTCCTAAAGGCCGTGAGGGAACTATTGAAATTGCACTGCACCGTGATAATGGTCGGGTGCGGCTGGAAGTAACCGATAACGGGGTAGGAAGCGCGGCGGCAGAAAACCGTACCGACAGTACTTCCTATGGTACGAACCTGATCGGACTACTTACTAAAAAACTTAAGGGAGAGATCAAAATACTTAACGGCAAGGGATACGGTGTTGAAATACGATTCCCGGAACAAAGGCTGGTGAACAATTAAATACGCCTCATTTTATGGATCAGCACCCGGACTTATGCGTTTCGAAAAACAACGTCTAAAATGTATCGTACTTTTCTCCTTCTTTTGATGTTTTGCTTACCGCTGACCGCGTCGCTATCCGCACAAGCGTTCCCTGGACGGCTTGATTCAATACTGGCCACCCCTCGGGATACTCATCACCTGGAGCGCCTTAACGAACTCCTTACGGACCTGATTAATGTTGGTGATTTAGTGCCTGATACATTGTTTGAGCAGGCAATTGCATTAGCTCATGAGTTGGAAGATCCCTGGAGCCTGGCCCTTATTTATTCGAATCGTAGCGTGTATAACCTCAACACCGGCAAGGTGGAAAAAGGCCTGGCATACATTGAAGAAGGTATTAAATACGCTATTGAAAGTAATCAGCTGTTCTTGTTAGCAGAATCCTACGCGACTAAGATAGAGCTGTTGATGGTTGGGGGATACACTAAAGAATCTGCTGAACTGGCTTCCGCTCTGGCCAAAAAATATCATGACTCGGGAGACTTATATGACGAGGCCAGGATATATCAGATGATGTCTGGTATAAGTTCGAGCTTAGGTAATTACGAATTGACGATGATCTATGATTCTACTGCCATCGCACTGGCGCGTCAAAGCGAATATGTTGACATCCTGGCCTCAGTTCTCTGCTCTGCGTCGGACAACCTTACCTTTTTAGGCTATCCGGAAAAGGGCTTGCGTCTGGCGGAGGAAGCACTAAAGATAACAGAAGAATATGAGTTGGACCTTGAAATGGGGAACATATTAAGTGCGCGCGCGGACGCTAATACTGCGTTGGGAAATTATACCGAAGCACTTAAAGATTATGAAATTCTGAAGGCCATGGAAGGTGACCAGAAATACGCTTGGTGGATGATCAGCAGAGGCATATTATTACAGCGAATTGGTCGCCATGATGAAGCTCGGAATATACTATTGGAAGCAGCCAGGCTAGTCAAAGAAACCTCGAACAACCCCGTAGAACTTAAAAGAATTTACCAAGCCTTGCGGACAACTGGTCTGAACCAGTCTCAGTACGATAGTGTAGCCTGGTATGGTAAACTGATGGAAGCTGAGCAAGATTCATTACAGGCTGCGGAAAACATCAAAAATCTTCTGGAACTCGAAAAAAAGTACAAGACGGAAGAGAAGGAAGCCGAAATCCTTCTTCAGAAAGAACAACTGGCTCGTCAGAAAATTATTCTTTACGTAACAATTTTTGGGCTCCTGCTTGCACTGGTAACGGGAATCACCTTCTTCTTCCTCAGCCGGCAGCTGAAAAAGCGTAACCTTGAAAAAGAACAATTGCTAACGGACAAGGAAGTCCTGATCGGGGAAATTCACCATCGGGTGAAGAACAACCTGCAGGTCGTTTCCAGTTTGTTGCAAATACAACGTCGTGGCCTGGAGTCCGGCGACGACAAAGGCCACGAAGCCCTGTTGGAAAGCCAGAGTAGGGTAAGTGCGATGGGGCTGATTCACAATAAGTTGTATCAAGGAACAGAGGTCACCTCAGTACATATGCCCGAATACCTCAAAGACCTGGGCGAAACACTGCTCGATGCCTACCGGCTGGAAGAGCAGGTGGAAATATTTTATGACGTAGCAGATTTGAGGCTTGACGTTGATAAAGCCATTCCCCTCGGGCTCATCATCAATGAGTTAGTAACCAATTCCCTTAAGTATGCTTTTCCTGAAGGACGGGAAGGAACAATTGAGATCGCATTACATCGTGAGGAAGGTCGGCTGAGGTTGGAGGTATCCGATGATGGTGTGGGGAGCGGCGCAGCGAAAAAACGGGCCGACGGTACTTCTTACGGTACAAACCTTATTGGATTACTGACCAGGAAACTGAAAGGGTCATTACGAATGCTCGAAGGTAGTGGCTACGGCGTAGAGATTGTCTTCTCAGAATAAGTGCCTACATCTTATTAACCAATACCAGGATCTCCGCACGTTTCGACCTACTCAGGGGCACTTTATGCTTGTCAAGAAATACATAGAGTTCGCTGATCTCCGTAATCCGGTTCAGGTTTACTACGTAAGAACGGTGGCAACGAAAGAAAGGCGATTCCGCAGGCAACTGAGCGCTGATTTTCTTTAAGGTCTTTGTAGCCAGGTACTCCTTGTCTTTGGTGTACACCTTGCAATAATAATCGTCAGCTTCAAGGTAGAGTATGTCGGTGAACATCAGGCGGACTAACCTTTCTTTAACCTTGATGAAGAGGCGATCCTGCGTCGCCTGAACTGAATCTTCTTTTGCAAAGGCAACCGGCAACTGTTCGGAAGAAGCTCTCCCTATGGCCAGCTCAATCGCATGGACCAGGTCCCGGCCCCGATAAGGCTTGGAGAGGAAGGCCTGAGGCCGCGCCTGGCGCGCACGGCGAAACATGGCGTCGTCAGAATTACTGGTCAGAAAAACCAACGATGCATTGGTCGTTTTGCGCAGCAGTAAGGCAGTCTCTATTCCGTCAAGCTTGCCGGCCAACTTAATGTCCATCAAAATCAGGTCCGGGACTTGATTATTCACTTTTAATATAGCTCCTTCACCACTATCTACGTTGGCCATTACCTGGTAACCGAGCTCGGTCAACCGGTCCTGTAGGTCGGCAGCGATAATGGGCTCATCTTCTACAATGAGGATGTTTTTCTTTTTCATGGGTTTTTGCTAACGACAATACTTTGAATTCTTATGAACACGCCATTCGGCAGATTTTCGTCTCTGGAAAAAATCGAAAGCCTGGATAATCGCTTGAAGTTACAAGGTATTTATCGAGCTTGTTATTTCCGCAGACAAAAAAACCGGAGCAGGCCTGTAGCCTGCTCCGGTAAAAGTACTGTTCAAAATGTGTGTCTCAAAAAAATCAAATTCAATTTAATAGAAAACTATATTATCTATGTTGTCCTGTTATCGCAAAAATAAGCCGACGGTAGCGTTGCTTGCTATCGTTTTAAGTCAAGAGGCATAAATAGTCAGGGAACGGTCGCTTTCTTCAGGTAAGGCTGATTTGCCGGCACTCGGGGAATCAGCTTCCCAACTCTCCGGCGTGCCAGGAAAATAAAACGCCCGCCCTCCATAATGGAGAGGCGGGCGCTCATAATTACAGTGCTAATAACTTATTATCGCTTAACGACGATCCGCTGGGCCACGGTAGTTCCGTTTATGGTGCCACCGAAAATATAGAGGCCATTTGGAATGTCGCCAAGGCGAACCCGTAGGCGGCTGCCGGAGATTTCCGTGCGGACGGGCAGGCGCTGGCCACGCACATTAAGCAGGTAAATATGGTCAACGGCTTTGATGTCTGTATCCCAGTTCAGGTCCGTGTAATCCACAGCAGGATTAGGGGAGAGTTGGGCGGTGAACGCAGGTGCAGTCAATAGTTCCGTTGGAGGAGCAGTATTCTTAGCCAGCGGCGCAGCGGCAGGTTCAATTCCCCACACCAGACTGCCGTTGAGGTAGGCCGTAATGTTCAGGTTGACCAGTGAGTTGTTGCCTGTAGCCTGGTAAGAGTGGTCATCCGTCTCGTCAAAGTTAGACCAGTTATCCTTCGCCAACCGGAACTTCATCTGTCCCGTTTCACTGCCGGCACCCAACTGGCCAAGACTGGCATCGAATCCGACTTCAAGGTAACGTGAACCGCCCGTCAGGTCACCAGCGTCAACGATTTGACGGGTGACGTTAGCAGCACCCAATACGGCGTAATCCAGGTTAGGGGTTACGGTCGACGTGCCTTCCGGTGTAAACCAGTAACGTAAGGTTAGGTCAGCATAATCGACGGGTACATTGCCATCGTTCACCAGATTCAGCTCCGGTTTGATGGTGTTGTTACCGGCGTTGTCCGTATTCTTATGCATTGCCTTCAGGCTTACCACCGGCGCTACGGGCGTAGGCTCGGTACCCCAGATCAGTTCCCCGTTGCGGTAAAGGGTAATTGTGGTGGTTTCTACGAAACTGTTGCCGTTGGCAACGCTGTAATCATCCGTCTCGTCAAAGTTCGTCCAGTTAGCCTTCGTGATGCGGGTTTTGATGTCGCCGGTATTACCGTTGGCCGGCACCTCGAAGGAGGTATTGAAACTCATCTCCAGGTAATGGTCGGCGCCGGTGTAGGGGCCATCCAGAGCGACGAAGGATCCCGAGACATCGTTGGTGCCCAGAGCGGCGTAGTCGACCCAGAAATTCAGCGGCGCCAGGTTCTCTGCCGTAAACCAGTACCTTACGGTAATGTCGTTCAGGCCAACGGGCATATCCGATTCGTTGCGCAGTTGGAGGCGCGGGGCAATCTTGTTATTGGTTGGCTTGTTGTTGTCGCCGTTCCGGTAATCGACTACCAGGAAGGGAGCGGTCACCGTTGCCGGATCAGAGAAACAGGAGGTCGTGTTGGCGGTTAGCAGGGCAGCAACGCGGTAAGCGTAGTCCGTGCCGGCAGTAACCGTAGCATCGGTGTAGTTCGTATCAGTTACCGTGGCCAGGGTAGCGAAGGGTGCGCCGTCTTCACTGCGCTCCACCACAAACCCTGCACCTGCGCCCCCGCCCAGATCGGTCCACGAAAGCGCAATCTCCGTCACGGAAACGCCCGTTGCCGTGAGATTGGCGACCGCCTGAAGGTCAAAATTCAGCTCCAGGTCATCGCCTACACTCAGTGTGTCCACAACTAATGGCACACCACCTTTACTGATCATCAGCGGCTGGTCTACGTTGGAGGCTACGTTGAAGAAACTTACCGTACCATCGGCCTGCGGAAACTTGTGCTCACCGTTGAAGCTGACCAGTACGTCGGTCAGGTCATCGTCGCAGTTCACGACGTTCATCAGTACCCGGTAGGGCGTGGTCTCGCTGGCAAAATTGAACTGGATCTCCGACCAGTCATTGATGCCGATCACGGATTTGTATGAGTCGAGCACAGCGTCTTCGTTGGCGGTGCCAGCAGCTTCCCACACAAACCAACTTGGCTTTTTCACGTTGAAGGAATCCGGGCGTATGGTGCTACCGGTCCACAGGCCGAAGAGCAAACCACCCTCGAAAGGGTTATCTACCCAGCGGTGGTACTGGATGTTCTCGATGGCGGAAAGCCGCTGGTCGGTCTTTTTCCAAAAGTAAGCCAAAGCGGCAGCCTGACGCTCTTGGGTGAAGGCGGGGCTGGTGGCCGTATTACTACTGAAACCATTCTCCGACAGGAGGATCGTCCGCACCTTTTTGCCGTTATACAACCAGCTTTCCTGGCGTACAAAAGCGTCGATTACCTCCAGGTTACGGGGCGTGATCTGGGCGGCGTTGAAGTTGAGCGGAGTGGCGCTGATGGCGTCGTTCCAAACGGCGGGGTTGCGTAGGTTGGTGGGGTAGGAGTGCCAGCCGATGCCCCACTCGTAATCGCCTTCCAGCTTCATAAGATTGTTGATGGTGGTCAGGATCTCCTTGGAGCGGAAATTAGGGCCGTTCTCGCCACCTACCTTACTGGCAAAGTGTTTGGTGTAGGAACCGAAGACCTTCGCCGTCGGGTTGTATTTACGGGCCGTGAAGTGAACCATGCGCATGCTGCGGTCGTAGATCTGGGAGTAGAGCGGCGCGGGCTTCTCGCCGGCGTGCGTCCAGCTCGTATGAGCGTCTACCTCATTGTGGATGATCCACTGGTCCAGGCGGCCGTAAAGCCCATCGGGGCGGGAGTAGCGCTTCGCAAGAAAGTCAACCAACATCGTGTAATGCTCAATGCCTCGGGCATCGGTAACGTTGGCCATGCTGTACAGGCCGAGGCTGGCGTCCGGGTGAGTAAAGATGCTATCGAGCAGCGGGTTGGTGAAGTTGATCGGAATCAGCAACACGAAGGAAGTCTTGATGCCTGCGTCGGTACAAGCTTTGATCCGGCTGTCAAGGTTATTGACGAAGTTCTGGTTAATGTTGTACGTCTTACCGTTGAACTCGTGGGTCGTCGTACTGGCATTAGGGTTGGCCGCAAAAACACCGTTGAGGATCAGGTTGATCTTCATGCTGGTAATGCCCAGATCGGTCAGGTCATCGAAATTAGAAAGGGTGTTGGGGGTCAGGCCGTCGAGTCCTTTCTGACTGGCGGCTTTCTCTTCCGCCAGGTTATTTTCGGCCGCGTAGGTAATGTCCGTCGCCCAGCTCATGGGAGAGGTCTTGGTGTAGGTCCCGTCGCCGTCGTCTGTCACTACGGCCCAGCGGGCGTAAAGGCGGTCCTTGTTACGGTCGGCAAGTGCCGCGTAGCGTGGCTGTTGAACCGTGAAGGCTCCGTCTGTAACGGTGAGCGGCAGGACATTTTCGAAGGTTTCGAGGTTGAAACCATAGTCTTCGGGGTTGATCTCGGCCAGGAAATAAGGGCCGGCACCGGTTACTGTACCATTGATCGTGACCAGGGTGGAGTCCACCTTTACTTCCGTCACCTTATCGGCGTAGGTGCGGGTGCGGTACTGGTTGAACTGGAGGTTGATCGCTCGGCTGATGAACTTATCGCTGTTCTCTTCGTCGATCTTCTCTTGAGCCGTCGGCTTGCGGATAACAAGATTGCGGATGGAGATCTGCTTGCTGGCATTTTCGTTCTTGCCGAAGTCGAAACGGAAGTCATTGCGCTGCGTGGTCTGGAAGTTGTCGAGCAGTATACGGGGGTTGATCGTTCTGGTCGTCCAGTCCGTTGCGGCGGGTAACTCTCCGGTGTTCAGCAGCTGGCTGGCGTTGATGGGCGGGCCGAAGAAGATCTCCAGCACGTTGTACGAATCGTCCGATTTATATTCGAACTCGATGATGTAGGTGGAGTCGATATTGTAAAGCTCCGTGACGGTTTTGCTCCGGATCCAGGGGTCGTTACCGCTAGTGTTGAGCACGTACTCACCGGGAGCAGTTTCGGTGGCGTTCATGCCGCCGCTGCTGTTGTTAACGTCAAGTTCCAACGGCACCGTCTCCAGGATGACGGGAGGGACAATGGAGTTGGCCTCGGCGTTAGTCGGTTCGCGCAGGACGAGGTTGCTGACGGTAATGGTTTTGCCGGGCTGCCGGCCGAAGTCGAGCCGAAGTTTGTCCACGGCGCCATCAATCCAGTTCACGTCGCCTTCCTGCATGAAGCCGGTGAAGCGGGTCGTGGTGGCCGCTCCGGCCAGCGGGCCGAATTCGGACATCCGGGTGGGGGTCCAGGGATCGCCGAAAAAGACACGGAAGTCGTCGAGCGCGTCACCGGAATAGTCATACTGCAGCACGAAGGTCTGTTCCGGGTCGTAAGCGTCGGTGAAAGGGAGCGTAGCGATATAGGGGTCCGCGCCAGAGGTGGCGATGGTGAGGCTTCCGTCGCCGTTGTCCGTAACGGTGGTGGCATTGGCATTGATCTCGCCCGGATTCAGCGTCAGCGGAATAACCTCGGTAGCGGTCGGCGCACGAAGTTTGATGTTGCTGATTCGGATGCTCTGGCCAGCGCGCTTACTGATGTCGAAGCGGAAGGCCTGGTAGGGGCTCCCCCAGTTACTTACCTCATATTTCATGAAGGCCTTGAAGGTGCGGGCACCGTTGGGCGTGGCGGGCAGGTC
This sequence comes from Neolewinella persica DSM 23188, assembly GCF_000373105.1. Classification (GTDB taxonomy): domain Bacteria; phylum Bacteroidota; class Bacteroidia; order Chitinophagales; family Saprospiraceae; genus Neolewinella; species Neolewinella persica. Next base: position 130,347 of record NZ_KB890480.1, read on the forward strand.
TTCCCAGCTGGCTTTGCGTTGGGCGCTGATGGGCAGGCCGTAGAATATTTCTAAATCATCCAGGCCGGGCCCCGCGAAGTAATCGAAACTGATTACGTACACCTGACTCGGGTCATATGGGCCGGGCATGAAGGGGTTAACGGATATCTTGGCGTCATTCCCGGTGGTGGTAATGTCGTAGGTCCCAGGTACCGGCTCATTGATGTTCATCTGGCTGGCGCTGGCCAGGTTAAACGTCAGGTCGAAGGTTTGGGCGCGGACGCTGGTGCAGCAGAAGGTTAGAAAAAGCAGGGGTAAAAACAGTAAACATTTTTGCATGATAAAACGGGTTTATTTTGATTCCGTCGTAAAGTTGGGGGGCCAGGAAAGGGTAAGCGTCCTGTACTGTACGGGTCAGTTTAGCTTTTTCTCTATAGGAGATGTTGTATAAAAGGAAGGGGGATTGTTTCTTTAATTCGTTGTGTCTGAGGGCCCGCCGTCCAACAAATCTTCTTGGGCCCTGGCCAAAATTTACCTGATGGCTACGGTAGGCCTTGCCCGCTCGACTCCCACTTCGTTAAGCGCGCATGAGTACTCGAGTAGCGGACACACAAAAAATCGCCCGCTTCCGGAAAACGGAAACGGGCGAAGAGCAATGGTCGAGAAGTCTGTGGTAGCTCTATTCCGGCGCCAGTGCGAAAGAATTACTGATCGAACGCGCGAAAAAATTATGCGCGTGATGACCGTCCGTGTGCAAGCCCCGTACCGTAAGTACTTCTGAAAAGGCCGCTTTACCTCCACAGCCAATCAGTAAGTCATTTACGGAGAAGTTGGCACGATACTTACCATCGGCCCCAAGGGAATAAGGCGTTTTACTGCCGGATACCATGCCCCGGGCATCTCCCAGTGCAAAATGATTGGTGGTCGCCAGTCTCCGACCGCGCTCCAGATTGAAATTGAAAAGCGCGAAATCCTGCGGGTGGCTGGCCGTAAAGGTTAAGCCCACTTGCTGGTTGAGGTTCGCGTATTCCACGAAACCACAGTCCGTCATTGCGTCAGGGTCACCGTCCAGGCTAACGCCTTCGATGGCCATGGTCGGCGCACTCGTATCAATCCGCAGTTTGAAGCGGAAGCTGGAAGAGCTACCATCGGTAAGGATGAATGCACCGGGTGCAGCCATCGTTTCACTGGCGTCGGACGTGCTCGGAACCCGGTAAAAGTCAGGGCCTACTGCCGCAGGGGCACCACTTTCGTTGAGGAAGCGAATCTGAAATTCGTACAAACCGTCTCCATCGAGTCCGTTGGCATTCACTTGCCCGATGCGTACCCGGTCGTACCGTGTCCAACGCGCCAAAGGTTCGGTAGACGGTGGTATGCCGTCCACGCCGGGATCCTGGGGATCAAATGGCGGGATGCGGTAAACCTCCTCTCCACCTACGGTCAGCGGACCAAGAGAATAGCTGCCGTATTTAAAATCGAGTCCGTCCGGGCGCACGTGGGTCCGGCTTAATCCTCCACTATGCAAGGTTTTCCAACCAGCGTTTGGCGAGCCTGTTCCCGCAAGGGTAGGGGAGTGGACTTTCCGGTACCTGACCTGGAAGTAATGGACACCTGCCGCCGGCAGGGCACTGCCGAACTGAGCGATGAGCGGGAAGCTGCCCAAATAGGGCCGTAAGTGTTGCCCCGTCAGCAGGGGGCTGTAGCTCCCCAGTCCGCCAGTGGCGTAATTGGTGAGGCCCACCGTCCGAAAATTAGCGTTGCCCGGCACGGGTATGGTCCGGTTGAAGGTCTGCTCGATTGCCAGCGGAGAGACGCTGTGCCCAACTGCCCTAATGGCTACGGAAGTACCGATCAGCCCGACGCCACAAACGGGCGGGATGCGATTGTTTCGCAGCTGTACGTCGAGATCGCTGGCACAATCGTGGTTCCACCGGGTATAGCAGGAAAGGTGCGGACGGTAAACCGTTTCCGTACCGGTAGTGAAAGGATATTCGATCCAGATATAAATATCGGGAGCAGTCTCCTGGTGCCAGAAACAGGCTTCGTAGCGGCCATTGTTATCGGTTTCCACTACGGCAACTTCATCACAGCGATAAATGTAAGGCCAGATGTAAGGGAAAAAGCAGAAGTAAGGGCGGAGGAGTTGAAACTCATCCACCAGCAGCCGGCGGAAATCAGTGCCGGGGAGATTGGGGAGCTGGATTTGCAGGTTTTGTAAACGACCGAGGTCTGCTGCGTTTGCCAGCTGTATCGGTGGATCTGGCTGTGGGTTGAAACCGACTTCTTCCAGTCCCAGGTTAAAGCCTGAACTACCCGGTGGCTCCGGCTGGGGATCAAACCCGGCGGCGGCTACTGACAGGTTAAGAGAAGGAGGTGCTGGTTGGGGGTTTAGCCGTAAACGGTTGAAGGGGGGATCGGGGAACGGAGGTTGCGGCCGGGGAATGCGCTCGATCAGCCCGTAACGCAGCCGATCAAGGAGGTGTTCCGGAATTCGTTCGATCCAGAGACGGATACGGTCTACTTCGCAAATGTGAACGGTGGCATTACAGACCGGGTAGGTCTCGAAGCTGCCTTCCACACTGGCACGGTTGGTAATACGACCGCGAACGCAGCATCGCTTCCAGAACCAGCGTAAGGTGAGGCTGTCGGGGATGATGCCCAGTCGCACACCGCCGTCATCCGTCAGGTTAAGCCGGGGTTCGAAGGTGGTGAGATCAGCGACCTGCTCCAGGCTGAGGGTTTCCAATGGGAGCCCGTCGTCGGGTTCAGGAAGGACGAAGACGCGGGAGCGGCGTAGCTCGGCCGGCTTCAGTTTGAAGTAGGCTACTCCTTCATCGATCTCGCCCTGGGCGAGAAGCTTGCCCTTGCGGTCGAAGGCCAGGGCAATAAGGCGTTGGTCAGGAGTGGTGGGAGGTTGGTGACAATCGGTTTGGCGTAACATAAGGAATCGGTTTGTTTATCACTAAATTCGGTGGTTTTGCCATCCGTTACGCTATAACTTTAGTTTTAACACGTAAAAATCCGCCTTCCCATCGGGAGGGCGGATGCTCAATATATTGCCAGGGCAAATGCGAATCAAGGGCTAAAATGAGCACTTACTTATTGACACAGTCGCCCCAACAATCAATTATTCTCTCCTTCAATTATTTGCCGAATCCCAGGTTGATTGTAAAATAGAGACACTCACTTTAGCGCCTGATCAGCGTTGCGGGTATAAAATATTTTACTCCGCCACCACCACACGCAGCGAGGCCACTTTCCCCTCACTAATCAGCCGGATAAAGTAAATCCCCGAAGAAATATCCGCCGGTAGTTGCCACGGCATGGAATGGTTTCCAACCTGAAGTTGTCCAGACGGTAGTGGAAGATCACGAACGAGTACACCCCGGAGGTCATACAGCCCGGCGGTCAGCTTAAGGGGCGTGTCCAGCTCCATCTCTAACCGGAACGCCGCACCAGCACGAATGGGGTTTGGGAATACGCGTGCCTGCAGCCTCAGGCTGGAGACGACCGGCCGAAAAATGCTGACCGGTGGCTCCCCCGGACCGAGGTAAAAAGGTTCCCTGCCAACCAAAGGGTCGGTGGCTGCGAAGTACACCCGTTCCCGGAAGGTGAAGAAATTTCCGGGGTTGCTGCCTTCCGTTCCAGGTACCTGATCCGAGACCAGTACGGTGCCGGCTTCGGTACCATCGGTGACGAACAGTTCGTACACAAATTCTCCATCGGCTGCGGTGCCGTCGGCACCGGCGTAATACACCAATGAGTCCTGGTAAACGTGAAAACTCTCCGCACTAACGTTGGGGAAGACACCGTCGTTCGGGCCAGCGTAGAGGTCAGTGATGGGGTGTGTGCCCCCGGAGGTGCCGTCAGAAATCCACAGTTCCGTGCCGTTGGCGTTCCGGGCTTTGAAGACGATTCGTCCGTTGCCAAAGGGCTTTAGGATTTGCGGGAAGATGTCCGTAGGGCCCATTACTTCGGGTTCGCCGACGTGGTTGTATCGCATCAGTTCCAGGCCATCCGCGCCCTCGGTCTGGGCAACGTAAAACAGGGTGCCGTCTGCGTCGACAAAGTACCGGGGATCGCTGCTGTCCGTTGATCCTCCTCCTTCACCGATCAGCTCGATGGCGCTTCCCCGTTCTGGTCTCATCCTGCGTACCTCCCGGCCAGAGCCCGGTGCCAGGGCAGAGAAGTAAATAAAACCACCGCTGGCGGTAAAGAAGGCCGCGCCACTGTTTTGGGGGCCGGGGTTCATATCGGCGATCATCCAGGTACCCTCCGGGGTACCGTCGGTACGCCAGGGTTCTACGCCTGCGTCTGGGGTGTAACCCGCGAAATAAAGGATGGAGTCGACTACGGTGGGTTCTCCTCCCGCATAGCCGTCGCCATCGGGATTCACATCAGCGATCAAACGGGTTCCCGCTGCGGTACCATCGGTGCGCCATAGCTCTGTTCCGTGCGTGATGGTCAGGCCGGAAAAAAGTAAGAGGGTATCCAGCACAAAGAAGTCTTTTGGGTCGAGAGGAAAGGTAGCTGACCCCGCTTCGCTGGCAAAAACCAGTTCAGTACCTTCTGCCGTACCGTCGGTGACCCACAGGCCGATCGTGGCTTGTCCGCCTGCAAAGTCCGTCCCGGCAAAATATACCCGCCCCTGGAAGTGGATCATCTGGCCCTGAGCTGTAACGGTTCCAACTTTATTGGTCCCTGCCTCGGTTCCGTCACTGACGTGTAAGTTGCCTAGCTCGAAGCCTGAAACGAAGCCCTGGAAGACGAACTCTGTGTCGTTGAGGCGCGTAAATTCTATTGGGCTGGAGCTTCCGAGTTCGGTGGTGCCGAGGAGCGAGTCCTGCCCGATATTGCGCAAAAGAGTTTGGGCCGTAATTGGTGCACTAAGGGAAAAAAAGAGCAGTAATAAGGTTGGAAAGTATGGGTAACGGGTGAGCATCATTAATTCTTAGGGTGAGCGTTGTGTGCTCGGCTGAGGGTATGCCTCCTGGCCTGCACTTGAGAACTACCCTGCAAGTTCTGCTCGTTGGGGGTTGAGGTCAATCCCTCATATGTAGGATATTTGGCGACCTCAGTCTCGGGCAAACGAAAAAAGCCCCGGTGAACCGAAGTTCAGCGGGGCTTTTGAATGCCTCAATTTAATTTAGGCGTAGGTGTTTTGACCTACAAATGGTCGGCGTTTCACGCCGTAGTGGTCATACAGGCCGTTCCAGAAACTGGTGTCGCTGGTCTTTGGCCAGTTGTCCTTATCGAAGCCGGGGGCATTCTCGAGCACGTCTTTGCTGACGTTGAGGGCGAATTTCTCCGTCGTCTCGTTTACCGTAAACGCTTCAAATGGTATGGCGAAATACTTATCGCCGAGGCCCAGGAAGCCGCCGAAGGTCAATACGGCATAATTTACGGTACCGGTGTTGGTGTCAATCATGAGATCCTTAATTTCACCGAGTTGTTCGCCTTTATTGTTAGTGACGTGGGTTCCGGTGATACTGGATGAACTTAAAATTGGGGAATTCATAAAACTAAAAATTTTGCTGCGGGTCGAATAAAAAAAATAAATCTGTAAATAAGGGTTTCAGTCCCGCTTCGTTGCTTAATACACTATCATAACAACACAAGTATTAAAATTGTTTAATGTTTAAAGCGTTTATTTTTAATTATTTAGAATAATTTGTTTATTTGATGTGATATTTGGGAGATGTTGCCCCCCACTTAACATTCTGTTCAGCCCAATCATATCGTGTCAACCGTTGCAACAACTGGAACCATTGTAACAACTGCAACCCCTGCAACAACTGCTCATTACCGTACTTTGTGTCAGTAAGAACCACCGTTCCGGGCGGGGGTGCCCTGCTTCTATTAACCTTCTTTGCATCCTGCGTCCGCGCCCAAAGAATAATCAGGGCGGGGCCGCAGGTGCCATGGAGGTTGACCAGCACACTTTTCCCAAATGACCAAAAATGTTATGATGAAAATTCAACCGGTATTAATTGCAATTTCCTTCTTGATCGCCCTCTTTTTAATTGCACACAATCCGCTTTCTGCGAACTGGAGATCGTTATGATTCGGTTGGGTGGGAAATATTGAGCGACTGATGTTGGGGTCGAAAGGTAGATAAGTGACCACCTCCTATAAGATTAAATCTTACAGCCTCTTGCCCAACAATCTACCCGCTTAATTCCATACCAGATAGCTTGTTTTACTTTCTGCCATCTACTTAAACCATTATAGTAAGCTTTAATCCTACTACATGAGCCGCAATCTGATCCACTACCTCCCTGTGGCTTGGGGTTACCATTACCGTTTGGGCTAGTATCGCTTGTTCCTAAAACCCACCAAAGGCTTATTACGATCACTACAACTGCTGTTATTATCCAAAACATGATTTTTCGTTTTTTGGTTAAATTGAATTTTTATTTCAAAGGCCTATTACCTAACCTTGCCAAATCTTACCCTCTGTCAAATTAAATCCAGCCAACATTACCAAATATTTGCTTCCTCTAACCCTCCTCCCTTGCACCTGCGTCCGCGCCTAGAAAAGGTAGCCAGAAAGCATCAGGGCGGGGCCGCAGGTGCCATGGAGGTTGACCAGCACACTTTTCCCAAATGACCAAAAATGTTATGATGAAAATTCAACCAGTATTAATTGCTTTTACCTTCCTGATTGCCCTCTTTCTAGCCACCAATATTCCGCTTTCTGCGCAGGCACCAACGACCACTGGCCCCGAAAAAGGGTCCCTGGTGATTGTTGGTGGCGGCGGCGCAGGGGAGGAAATCCTCCTGAAATTTATCGAGCTGTCCGGAGGAATGGACGCGCCGATTGTGGTGATTCCAACTGCCGGAGGACAAGCAACCTACGATCAGGATGCGGGCATAGCGAAGGCATTGCGGCAACTAGGGGCCAAACAAGTGCAGGTATGGCATACGGATGACCCCGATAAAGCCAATGATGCCGACTTCGCGGCACCACTCGAAAATGCCGGAGGCGTTTGGTTCGGCGGCGGACGGCAATGGCGCCTGGTCGATGCCTACGCCGGTACGCAGGCGGAGAAATTATTCTGGGAAGTCCTGCACCGTGGTGGTGCCATCGGGGGCTCTTCGGCGGGGGCCACCATCCAGGGTTCTTACCTGGCGCGCGGGGATACGAAAGGCAACCAAACAATGATGGGCGATCACGAAGTGGGCTTCGGTTTCATCAAAAACATCGCGATCGACCAACACGTCCTCGCCCGCAACCGGCAGAATGACCTGTTTACCATCCTTGATCAGCGGCCCGAACTATTGGGCATCGGCCTGGATGAAAAAACGGCCATCATCGTGCAGGGCAACACCTTCGAAGTGATGGGCCGCAGCTATGTGCTGGTGTACGACCGCAGCTTTTGGTCGAGGGAAGGGAGTGCGCAGAAGGATTTACCGGCGGCTTACCGGCAGTTTTATTTTTTGCGGGCGGGGGATCGTTATGATATGGTTAAAAGGGAGGTTTTGGTTGATTGAGAGGGGGGGTATAAACGAACTAATTCCACCTAATGGAGATGTCTTTTGGTCTAAAATATCAGGGCGTATATTAAAAGAAAGAAAAGACTCCCATGAAAGACCCCAACCCTAAACACCTCTACGAAAACTTCGTCTACGACTTCCTCTTTGATGGCATCCATTGTACCGGCCAGCTGCATTAGGATTCAAAGAACCTAATATCACGGCTAGAGACTAACTTCCCATCTCTATAATCTTAAATAACCGCAAAAGTATTCCATCCCTAAATAAAATCCACTCAATAATGGGTCAATATGAAAATCAGATTTTAACCTGGGCTATCCCTGTCGGTATTACAGTGATGATCGCACTTTTTACCTTCATCGCTATGCGTGAGGAAAACAACAAGGTTAGGTTAGAGTGGAAGTCTTCATCTCAAAGGAGGCTTATTATTTGGGCGGGTAGTATTACAGTATTTACAATCTTCGCATTGTTACAGTCCAACGAACTATATTGGATCATTGCAATTGGCCTAAGGTTTGTAACTGCAAATTTCGTGGGAGTAGAGGCAAATAAACTTGGCCGCAATAAGATCATTTGGATAGTTCTCGGCTTTGTCGAATACCACATAGCTCTTTCTTTACTCTACTTCCGCCCTCAGCTATTTGTCCCGACTGAATCAAAAATAGAGCTTACCCTTAAGGCCGAATCTATCAACGACCTTTTCTTGAACGGACTAATTTCTGAACAGGAGGCCGAGGTGAGGTTTCGTGAACTCCGTGAAGAACAAAAGATAAATAGCCAAAACGAGAGAATAGACACTAAAAGTAGTTTTGAGAAAAGTCGAAAACAGGTCAAGATTGAGGTCCTCCAAAAAGCACTTGATTTGGGAATGATCTCTAAAGATGAATATGAAGAAAAACTCAAACGAATAAATTAGTTGAGCCAAAACTTTCTAAATAGCAACAAAGTTATCTTTTCGTCCATTTAAAATGAATGAATGGCTACTGATCCCGCCTCCACCGCAACCGATGTTATTGACCACAGCGTCTACCGACTAGCTGATCTGTTTGGTGATCAGCTTCCCATAACGGTAAACTGAGTGTTGACGGAGAGACGGTCCCGTACTTCGTCCGCCCCCGCCTCACAATGGGGCAGTTGAAAGCGCTGCACAAGCAGGCGCTGAAGGATATGCCTAATGCTATTTTGCTGCTAGGTTACTCCGATGAACAGCAGCGCGAGTACTGCCGGGAGAACAAGATCAACTTCCTGGATAAAGCGGGTAACTGTTTTATTAACCTACCATCATTACGTATGCCTGATGTAAATAACCGCCTGATCGGAGACCTTGCGCTGTATGCGGATCTGATTCGTTACGATGATCCAAGGGCACAGGAAGCCGCCGAAAAACTATTCGACCATTAAATACAAGATAGACTCCGCCAAAACGGGTTTTCCTGGTGAGGCGCTGAAGGTGTAATTCCGGCAGTTAACGGGCACCTGTCGGGCACCCGGGACTTACTTCATCGTGATCGGTGCTTTTGCCTGCGAAATTATCCTAGCCAAGGTCATCTACCTCACTCCTCCGTCATTACCGACTTTATCTTCTTCACCACTTCTGGTGTAACGTCCTCCAATCCATGCGCCGCCTTTGCGTGTGCAGCCGCTAATTTCAGCGCTTCTTCCTCCGTTTTTGCCCTGATTACGCCGTCGCAATCAAATCCTACGTCCCGACATTTAATGACTTTTTCCATGGTGCTTATGTTTGAAATGGTTATTTATTTCCCCTTTACGCTTCTGAATATACGGGTTGTAACACTTAAATGCAACGGTAACGCTGAATCAATCACTTACTGCATCAAAAGGAGGCCGCCGGCAGACAGGAGTGACGAACTGTGCACATCGCATTTGTAAGACATTGCCGACCTGACAATACACTGGCGAGCATAAACCTAATCCACCCCACCCCCACACCACAGGACGCTCCCCACCCCCAGCAGTAATAGTTTTCACCCCAAAGCTGAAAACTCCCTGTCGTCCATGCCAAAACTTAGTCTACTTACCCTGCTTCTCCCAACTCTCCCCTGCACCAGCGGCCGCGCCCTAATTAAAAGGGCGAAAGGAAGTAAAGGGAATCTCCTGCTCTCCTTTCTCCTTTTCGCCATTCTCCCCTTACTAACGGCCCAAAATGCCCTAGCCGTCACTAACCCCCGTGTGGAGTACCACGAAGGAAACGTAGGCATAGACGTTGAAAAACCCCGCTTCAGCTGGGAGCTTACCGGCGAGGGCCAGAACCGCTCGCAATCAGCCTACCGGATTATGGTGATGGACGAAGCCGGCGAAATCTGGAATACGGGCAAGGTGAAATCCAACGCCACCAACCAAATCGAATACGCCGGCCCGGCCCTGAAATCGAATGAACAATACCTGTGGACCGTAGTAGTCTGGGATGAATATAATCAGGCCTCGAACGTATTCGGCGGTATGTACCACACTGGCCTCCTCCACTTCTCCGACTGGCAAGGCCAGTTCATCGGCCACAACGTTGGCTACGACAAAACGGACCTCTACGACGAGCTCTACCTTCCGCCGGCCCGTTACCTGCGCAAGGAGTTTAAGGTAGCGGATAAACCAATCAAACGCGCCACGGCCTACACTACGGCGCTCGGCCTGTACGAACTCAGCATCAACGGCCAGAAGGTGGGCGAGGAAATGTTCCTTCCCGGCTGGACCGACTACGATAAGCGCCTTTACTACCAGACGTTCGACGTCAAACCGCTACTGGAACAGGGCGGCAACGCCGTTGGCGTGACCCTGGCCGACGGCTGGTACGCCGGCTACATCGGCTACGCCCTGCTGACGCGGCAAGACAAGGTCCGGGAATTCTACGGCGTAAACCCCTCCTTTATGGGCCAGATCCACGTGGAATATATGGATGGAACAACCGACATCATTGCCTCCGACGAAACCTGGCAAAGCAACACCGGCCCCATCCTTGAATCTGATATCCTGATGGGGGAAGTCTACGACGCCCGCAAAGAACACAAGGGTTGGGACCGCGCCGGCTTTGACGCCAAAGACTGGAAGAAGCCCCGCCGCTACACCTACCCTGACGGCCGCCTGCAGGCCTACCCGGGGGACTACGTAAAAGCCCGCGAAATGCTGAAGCCCGTGAAGATGACCGAGCCTGAAAAAGGCACCTACATCTACGACCTCGGAAAAAACATCGCCGGCATCATCGAATTAAAGGTCAACGTACCCGCCGGAACCGAAATCAAGATCCGCTACGGCGAGTTGTTGCGCGACGAAGACGGTGGCCTCATGACCGGCAACCTGCGCAAGGCCCGCGCCACCGACACCTACATCGCAAAGGGTGGGGGCGTTGAAGTTTGGCGACCACGCTTCACTTACCACGGCTTTCAGTTCGTTGAGCTTACGGGCCTTCCCAAAAAGCCCGCCGAGGATGCCGTGACCGGCATCTCCCTCAGCTCCATCACCACCGACGCCGGCGAGTTCACCTCGTCTAACCCGATGAACAACCAGCTGTTCGAGAACATCAAGACTACCCAGGCGGCTAACTTCTTCGAAGTGCCAACCGATTGCCCCCAGCGTGATGAGCGCCTAGGGTGGACGGGCGATGCCCACACCTTCTCGCGCTCAGCGACCTATACTTCCGATGTGGCCGCTTTCTTCACTAAGTGGCTCGTCGATCTTGACGACAGCCAGCGTTGGTACGGTGCCTACCCCAACTTTGCGCCCTTTCCCTTCAGCCGCCCGGAACAGTATTCCCCCGCCTGGATGGACGCAGGCGTCATCACGCCCTACACCATTTACAAGGTCTACGGCGATACCCGTGCGCTTAAAGTCGCCTGGTCCGGCATGGAGAAATTCATGGACTTCCAGGCAGACGCGAGCACCGACTACCTACGCCCCGGCGCAGGTAACAATTGGGGCGACTGGCTCACAACCGGCGCTAAAACGAGTAACGACTTCATCGCAACGTCCTTTTACGGCTACGATGCCCTGCTGATGGCGGAGATGGCGGATGCCTTAGGTAAAAAAGGCCGTGCGGCGCACTACCGATCCGTTTTTGAGAGCATTAAGACGGCTTTCGGAAAGAAATACATAAAGCCTGACGGTAGTACGACGGAGGGGACCCAAACTGCCCTGGCGCTTGGGTTATACTTCGACCTGTACCCGGAAGAACTGGCCCCGAAGGCGGCGGCGTTGCTGGCCCAATCGGTCACCGACAACGGGGATAAGTTTTCTACCGGCTTTCTCGGTACCAAACACGTGATGCTGGTACTTTCTGAATATGGCCACCACGATCTCGCGTACCGTCTCTTTCAACAAGAGGCGTACCCGAGCTGGGGCTTTTCGGTAGCCAACGGTAGTACTTCCATCTGGGAACGCTGGAACAGTTACACGAAAGACGCCAACAGCAACGAGAGCATCAACGCAGCCATGAATTCCTTCAGCCACTACGCCTTCGGCTCGGTGGCCGAGTGGATGTATCGGTACGGGCTCGGTATCGAGACGAAGGGGGCAGGCTTCCGCGAGATTATCCTGAAGCCGGCAATCAGTAAAGAAATCAACGAAATGTCGGGCAGCTACGACTCAATCAACGGCAAGATTGCCTCTTCCTGGAAACGTTCGGGAAATAAGGTGACCGTAAAAGTGGAAATCCCCGTCAACACTACCGCTACCGTTTTTCTACCCGGACGGACGGAGATGATCGGATCGGGGACCTATTCTTTTGAGGTGACGGAATAGGGCGTGGCAACAGGTGATTTGTGTTCGCGCAGCGAACGCGGCCCTTTTGGGGGGCAAACAGTAGGGGCGATCCCTTGCGGTCGCCCTACTGTGAGCGTTGTTGGAGATTGATCGGGTGTTGATCCCTTGCGGTCCCCCCCCCGGTTAAAAAAGCGTTGCAGGAGATTGATCGTGTGTTGATTCCTTGCGGTCCCCCCCGGTTAAAAAAGCGTTGCAGGAGATTGATCGTGTGTTGATCCCTTGCGGTCGGCCCCCGGTTAAAAAAGCGTTGCAGGAGATTGATCGTGTGTTGATTCCTTGTCGCTAGGGTCTACAGACAAGTTTACAGAAGCGATCATGCCCGCCATTTTACACCTCCGAGGAGCTCGCGGCTGCGCCAGCTCGACGCCTCGGAGGTGAAAACGCTAGATTGTAGGTAAACGGCCAGTCGTCAGTGTTGATCTAAGTTTGGGTTCTCCTCGGAGGCATAATTTGGTTGACGGAGCGCAGCGAAGTCAATCAAATTTTCCTCCGAGGTGTAACCCAAACCGTCAGACGAAAGGTCGTATATGGCCGGAATCTCTCGGCCGACGAACCAGCTCCTTCGTCGCGTCTCGGCGGACGAGCGCTTCCTCGAAAGCCTCTTGATTTGAAATCCTTATCACCCTACATCGGATGTAGGGTGATAAGAATCTTGTCTCTGCGCTCTCAAAGTCGCCTCTCCCCCGGCCCCTCTCCCCCGGAGAGGGGTGACCCAAGTATCAGTGTTTTTAGGTAAAATGGAAGATGTTCCAGGACCTCTAACTCAAGTAATAACTACAGTTTAAGTCAATTTAGCAGATCCAGCAAGGCAGTAGCCGCAGCGTAGTTTAGTTCCCCTCTCCGGGGGAGAGGGGTTAGGGGAGAGGCGACATAGGGCCTGGAAAATTTCAAATTCTTATCACCCTACATCGGATGTGTAAAATCGCGACAATTTAAAGTGCTGTAGAGATTAGTCCATCAATCAAACGAAGATGAAAAAATTACTACTACTTACCTTTTTGCTGCTGGCCTCCATCCTGGCCCACACCCAGCCTCCTAACATAATCGTCATCTTCACCGACGACATGGGCTACGCTGACCTCAGCGTTCACGGCCAGGAACCAGACATTCGCACGCCGAATATCGACCAGCTGGCCAGGAGCGGCGCCCTCTGCACCGCCGGCTACATAACGGCGCCGCAGTGCATCCCGTCGCGGGCCGGCCTGCTGACTGGTCGCTACCAGCAAAGCTTCGGCCTGGATCATAACGGCACCATACCGCTGCCGCTCACTGAAAAACTGATCCCGGAACGGCTCAAGGCCGCCGGCTATGCCACTGGGATGACCGGTAAATGGCACCTGGAGCCCAACCACCAGCAGGAGGAATGGATTCGGGAAAATCTTCCGGAACTGGCGGCAAAGGAATCCTACGTTCCTTCTGATATTCCCGGCGGGATGAAACGTGCCTACCGTAGTGACCGCCGGGGTTTCGACGATGTTTTCGAGGGTTACATTAACAACTACCTGACCAACTATACGCTGGAGGGGGAAGACAAGGAGGTCAGCCAGGAGAATGTACCCGGTTACCGCCTGGATATCCAGACCGAGGCTGCGCTCAGCTTCATCCGTCGGCACAAGGCCGATCCGTTCTTTTTCTACCTGTCGTATTTCGCGCCACACGTCCCGCTTGAAGCACCCGCCAAATACCTGGATCGTTTTCCCGGCGAGATGCCCGAACGCCGCCGGCACTGCCTGGCCATGCTCTCAGCCGTTGACGATGGAGTAGGACGCGTGCAAGACCTGCTCTCGGAGCTTGATTTGGCGGAGAATACCCTGGTCTTCTTCATCAGCGATAACGGTGCCCCGTTGAAGATGACGAAAGAGGACATTACCCTGGATTTCAAAGGAGGTGCCTGGGATGGTTCCCTGAACACACCCTACGTTGGCGAAAAAGGAATGCTCTCCGAAGGAGGGATTCATATCCCTTTCGTGGTGAGCTGGCCGGGTTCCATTCCGGCAGGGCAGCGGTATGATCACGCCGTAAGTTCTCTGGACGTGGCTGCAACCAGCGTTGGTGTGGCGGGTTTGTCTCCGGCAAAAGAACTTGACGGTAAGAACCTGATCCCCTATCTGACCGGCGCTAAAAACAAGGCACCACACAAATACCTGTACTGGCGTTTTTGGCAGCAGATTGCTGTTCGTTCCGGGAACTATAAGTACCTGCGAATGGGCGAACGGGAATTTCTTTTCGACGTCACGACTGATGCCCACGAAACAAAAAACCTGCTAAGTGAACAACCGCGCACGGCCCGCCGACTGGGGCGTAAGCTGGACCGCTGGACGCAAACGCTCAAAAAACCCGGAGTGCCGGGCAACCCCAATCAATCCGAAGCCGAATGGTATGATTTTTACTTTCCTGAATAACCCAGCCCGGAGCTCGAAGCACCTCAAAAGAATCGTCATGCGCTACCTAAGCTTACTTTTTCTACTCCCCCTCTGCAGCTGTACTGTAGATTCCCCGCCCGAAGCTTTACCGATCCCTCCGCTGGAAAACTGGCGGGCGGAGTGGCTCTCTTTTCCGACGCAGGATACCGACCTGGCGGATACACTGATCCTTCCGCCGGCCGCCTACTTCCGCAAAAGTTTCGTGCTTGAAGCCATACCGGAACGGGCAATTCTCTTCTTTTCTGCCCTCGGTCTGGCGGAACCACACCTGAATGGAGAAGCCGTAACGGAAGATCTTTTCCTCCCCGGCTGGTCGGACTATGATAAGCGTATTTACGCCCACGCCTACGATGTGACCGACCGCCTGCGGGTAGGGGAGAACGTGCTTGGTAGTGTGCTGGCCGATGGCTGGTATGCAGGCTACGTGGGCCCAAAGTCACTCTCCAACCCGAAGAACCGGGAGCTCTACGGGGATACCACGGCGTTGATTATACAATTGGAGCTTACTTTGGCCGGTGGTGGGAACCAGTCGGTACTGACCGATGAAAGCTGGCGCGCGGCCACCGGTCCGCTTCGCTTCGCCGACCTGCTTATGGGGGAGTTTTATGACGCTCGCTTGGAGATTCCTGGTTGGGATGAACCTGATTTTGAAGCTAAGGATTGGGCGCGGCCGCTGGTGCAAAGTAAGAACAGGGAGCAGTGGACCGACCTGCTGGAGCCCTACCCCGGAAACCCAATAAATACTTACGACGAGCTTACGCCGACCAGGATCACCGAGCCTGACGCTAGGGTTTACCTCTTCGATATGGGGCAGAATTTTGCCGGCCATGTCCGTCTCCGCGTTTCGGGAGCAGCCGGGGATACCATCCGCCTTCGCCACGGCGAAATGTTGAACACGGACGGAAGCCTGATGACGGAGAACCTCCGTTTTGCGCGGGCCACCGATTTTTACGTCCTCAAAGGCGGAGGGGAGGAAGTTTGGGAGCCCCGCTTTACTTACCACGGGTTTCGCTACGTGGAAGTATCCGGATTGAAGGCCCGGCCCACTACCGCAATGCTTACCGGAGTAGCCGTGAGTGCTTCAACACCGATGGTCAGCAGCTTCCAGAGCTCCGATAGTTTATTGAACCGGCTGTACCGTAACATCATCTGGACCCAGCGCTCCAACTTTCTCGAAGTACCCACCGATAGCCCGCAACGTGACGAGCGCCTTGGTTGGCTGGGCGACGCCCAGATATTCTCCCGCTCTGCGCTCTACAACGCCAACCTGACCGACTTCTATCATAAGTGGCTGGCCGACGTTCGCGACGCCCAATACGACTTCGGTGCTTACGCCAATTTCGCTCCCAGGCCCTACCCCGATCTTGTGTGGTACTCCCCCGGTTGGATGGAAGCCGGCCTGATGGTCCCATACAACGCCTGGCAGTTTTCGGGAGATACCTCCCTGATCGCAGATCACTACGCTTCCATGACTAAGTACATGGACTTCGTCATCAAAAAGAGTGAGCCCTTCGGCTATTTCTACCCCGAAAATTCGTGGACAGAGATTGGCCCCAGAGGAGGGTTTGGTGACTGGCTGGCGTTAACGGATAAGCACCTGGCACACGATATTCTGGCTTCCATCTACCTGGCCCACTCCTTCCGCATTATGGCCGAGATGAGTACGGCTCTCGGTAAAACAGCTGAGGCTTCACGGTACCATGATCTCTTCGCACGATCAACCGCCGCATTCGCGGCACACTACGTAGCACCCGACGGGCGCTTCGTCATTGACGAAACAGCCTACAAAGGAGGTAAGGGATATTTCGAAGGAGAGAAAGGGTTTACCGGCCACACTCAGTCGGGCTATGCTTCAGCGATTTACTTTAATGTGCTGCCCGACAGCCTCGCCAGGCTTGCCGCCGGTCACTTGGTAGACCTGGTGGAGGCAGCGGACCGTAAGCCAACCTCAGGAATACTGGGGATTCGGCAATTGCTGCCCGCCCTGGCGAAGGTCGGACGAAGTGATCTGGCTTATGAGATGCTGCTCGACGAGCGGTACCCCGGCTGGGGTTTTCAGGTTGCGAACGGTGCAACTACTATTTGGGAACGCTGGAACAGCTATACCCTTGACAAGGGCTTCAATGGGGAGATGAACGCGAAAATGAACTCCTTTAATCATTATGCTTTTGGAGCCGTAGGCCAGTTCCTCTTTGCCGAAATGGCGGGAATCCGGCCAGAGACACCGGGCTTCTCTTCTGTATTGATTCAACCGGACTTTGGTAATGGCGCATTACGCAATCTTTCGGCTGGCTACGTCTCTCCTCATGGTCCAATCCGCTCTGCCTGGGAGATCGATGGAGATGTGTTGACCCTGGAGGTCGAAGTCCCCGCGAACACTACTGCAAGAGTCGTTTTTCCCTCGGATAAAGGTGCGCCGGCCGAACGTAACGTCGGGCCCGGGAAACATACCTTAGTTGCCCGTACTCCTGCTTATCTTAGTCAAGACAAAAAATAGCTTTAATCAGATGTACGATTCCATTAAAGACTTCAGGCATATCTGTTGGAAATGGCGGCGGCTGTTGCTTACTGGTGCTGTTGTGGGTGGCATGCTTTTGTTGCAGGCTGGAGGAATTACTGCGCAGGATAGTCTCAATGTTTTCAGCACGATCTCTTCGGCGGAGGCCTTCTCAATTAACCCGATCACGTCTATCGACCAGGACGATCGGGGGGTCCTCTGGTTCGGGAGCCGGAACGGGTTGCTTCGTTATGACGGGCGGCAGCTGAAAAGAATGCCCTCGGTCATTGCCACGGAAGCACACGCCAGGATGGATGACATCACCGATATTGAGGTAAGCCGGGATGGCAAAATATGGGTTGCTACCTTCTCCGGGTTATTTCAGTATGACCCCGAATATGGTACGTTTACCGTCCTGGAAGATCTGATTGCAGACGTGCCCGAAACAATGCCTTCAGCCATTTTTTGCGTGGCCGAAGTCGCCGGGGAAAAGGTGTGGATAGGCGCTCGCACGGGCGTTTTCGTCTGCGACATGCTGACTGGGGAAGTCCGGAAACTACCGGCGGTCAACGCCATGGTCAACCAGATTTACCAAATGCGGAACGGAGACGTTTGGGTTGGTACCGCCGCCGGACTGCTCAAGTTTCCGGCGGGAAGTGAAAAAGCCTCCGTTCGGATAGTGAACGACCCGACTACCGACGGCCTCCGTAACAATGAAGTCTTGTCTTTGCTCGAAGACAAGCACGGAAACTTATGGGTGGGCACAGTTGCCGGACTGGATTACCTGGAAGTCGCCAACAACCGTATTAAGCGACTACCGGGTACGACTACCGGCCCCTTGGGAACCGCCGTCATCCGTACGTTGATTGAAGATAACGAAGGCAGGGTTTGGATCGGGTCTTTCAATGGCATTTATGTTTTATCAGAGGGAGGTGCCGTAGACGTGATCCGGCACAACCCCCGGCTGGACAACAGCCTGTCTGACAATAAGATCAGGGCATTATTCCGGGATGAAAACGGATCTGTTTGGGTGGGGTCGTATTACGGGGGGATTAACCTCTGGGATAGCCGACAGCTCAGCTTTCGACATTTCGGAGAAGCGAACGGCATTCAACTCGGTACCAAAGTGGTCAGTTCCGTTGCTACGGATACTTCCGGCCGGATATACTTTGGGACGGAGGGTAAAGGAGTAACTGTTTTTGATCCGGAGAAACAAACGTTCAGTCGGTTTAACACAACCGGGCTTTCGGGAGAACCTCTCGGTACCGTAAAATGTCTGCAGCCGGACCGGCCGGACCGTCTTTGGATTGGCACTTTTGGCAAAGGTCTTGTACGGTATAACCCATTGACGCAGAGGGGTACTTTTCTTCGCTACAACGCGCAGGCTAGTGGTTCCGATCCGAACAACGTCGTCCTTTCACTGGCCATCCAGGGAGAAGACTACCTGTGGATCGGACTGATGAGCGGGGGGCTGGACCGGATCGACCTGCGTACCAACGAGTATACGCACATTTATAAAGCCTCTTTACCAGCAGTCGATACCCTATGGCACGGGGCGATCAGGATCATGCGCTTCGCTAAAAACGGTGACCTTTTATTGGGTACTTCTTTAACGATGAGCCGCATTGCACAGAAAGACCTGGCCTTAAGCGATTTCAAACCAACCTGGATTACCATAAAGAATGCTTCCGGGAAGAAGTTTGCCGTATCTGATATAAAGGAAGATGACCGGGGCGTGATATGGGTGGGGACAATGGCTAATGGGTTATATCGCATCAGCGGGAATGCCCTTTTACGGGAAGAGATTCCAGCCTTCAACACTGTTTTTGCGGTGGTCCCCGAGGCCGGTGGGGAAGGACTTTGGTTAAGCACAGACGAAGGCATCGTTTATTATCAGCCCCTCGAGGGGAAGTCCCGCTTGTACCGCGAAGAAGATGGCCTGCAGAAAAACGAATTTAGTCGTACGGCAGGTCTGCAGGATCGCCATGGCAACGTTTATTTTGGAGGAGCCTCCGGCGTTACCTTCTTCAGGCCCGACCGCCCAAAATCGTTCCGTCTCGACCTGCCCGATGTAATGTTGACCGAGTTGAGGTTATTCAATCAGCCACTCGTCGTAGCAGACAGTACGGGGATTCTTGAAAAGAACCTGGATTACACCAAAGCCATAACGCTGGGGCACGCACAGAACCGTTTTTCTTTACACTTTGCCCTCCCCAGCTACCTGCTCAATAATAAAACGGTGTACCGCTTCCGGCTACTTGGCCTGGACGACCAGTGGACGACCAGTTCCGCCGCCAGCGCTTCCTATACCATCCAGCGAGGTGGAGATTATCGTTTTCAGGTAGAAGCGTCCAGCGCAGACGGTCGGACGACGGGGATCACTGAATTAGCAATCGAAGTAAAACACCCACCCTGGCGATCCTGGTGGGCCTACACCCTTTACGCGCTCGGGATCCTGGCCACCGTCTTCCTGATCGTAAAGGCCAACTCCCGTCGTATCCGCCTGGAGCATACCCTGGAGCTGGAGGCGCGGGAGCACCAGCGGATGAAGGAAGCAAACGATCAAAAACTGCGTCTCTTTACGAATATTTCCCACGAGTTCCGCACCCCCCTCACCCTAATCCTGGGATCGCTGGAGCGCGTGCTGGAAAATTTCCGGGGCAGCAGCAAGCTGTATCGCCAGTTACAGGTTGTTGACAAGAATGCCAGCCACCTGTCGCGACTGGTAAATGAGTTGCTTGATTTTCGAAAACTGGAGCACAAACAGATGGTTCTGCAAGCTGCCGAAGGCAACATGGTGAAGTTTGTCCGGGAGCTGCACCTTTCCTTTCGTCAGCAAGCTAAAGATCAGCAAATCGTGTTTCAGGTAGAAACACCAGTCGATGAAATAGGGGTGTATTATGACCGCGACAAATTTGAGAAGGTACTTTATAACTTAATCTCAAACGCCTTTAAGCATACTCCCGCCGGCGGGTCAATCACGGTAGAAATTCGCCCGGAAACAAAGCGGCTGATTATTGTGATAAAGGATACGGGGACGGGTATCCCGGCCGGAGAACAAGACAAAATATTCGAGCGCTTTTATATGGTGCCAGATCAAGGCAGGACCCCTCAGTTTTCCCGCGGATCGGGGATCGGGCTTGCCATTGTTCGCAACGTTGTGGAACTGCACCATGGTACCATAAGCGTGGAGAGTGAGCCGGGGGCCGGTAGCTCCTTTGTGGTCAGCCTGCCCCTGGGGCGCGAGCATCTTACGGATGCGGAGATCATCGGAGAGTTTCGTAACAGTGAAGACATCAGTGGTTACGAAGTACCCGTTAGG
This sequence comes from Neolewinella persica DSM 23188, assembly GCF_000373105.1. GTDB lineage: Bacteria > Bacteroidota > Bacteroidia > Chitinophagales > Saprospiraceae > Neolewinella > Neolewinella persica. The sequence continues at coordinate 150,835 of NZ_KB890480.1, forward strand.
TTCGAATCGGCGGAGCTGCCGGTTGAGGATGAGGACCGTGCATTCGTGCTCATTGCAGAAGACAATGAGGAGGTCGGCCGCTTCATTAAGGATATTCTCCGGCCACATTACCGGGTAAAGTTGGTCCCCAACGGACGGATCGGCTATGAGCAGGCCGTTGCCCATCAGCCTGACCTGATCATCAGCGACGTAATGATGCCGGAGATGGACGGTATTACTTTCTGCGAACGAATAAAGGAAGACATCCGGACAAGCCACATTCCCTTCGTGTTGCTAACCGCCCGCACGTCGTTGATACACAAATATGATGGGCTGGACTCCGGCGCAGACGATTACCTCAACAAACCCTTTAAGGTCAAAGAATTACGCCTTAAATGCCACAATATTCTGCAGACCAGAGAACGGGTCAGGCGTAAGTTCTCTGCGGTGGAGACGGAGTTGGCCTTAGGGCCGGTTCAGAATTCGCTGGACGAGGAGCTAATGAAAAAAGCCGCCATAATCGTTCGGGAAAATCTCGCCAACCAGGCGTTCAATGTGAACGACTTCGCCAGTAAGCTCGCGGTAAGCCGGACTTTGCTTTTTACCAAGTTCAAAGCCTGGACCGGGCAAACGCCAAATGCTTACTTACTTGAACTGCGGATGAAGAAGGCGGCCCAACTCATCGAGCAACGGAAATTCAATGTTTCAGAAGTTGGCTATCAGGTAGGATACAAGGATCCGGGGTATTTTTCCAAGGCCTTCAAAAAACGATTTGGGCTTTCTCCTAAGGCCTATGGTATGAAATTTATGGACGAAAAAGTGGAGTAAGGATAGCCTGGCGTTCCTGCCTTTTTATGGGGCGATAAGCTGTGATTATGCCCGGTCGTCGGCTCTGCGGCCCCACGTCTCCAAATCAACGATTGCAGGGGTAGCATTGCCCGTTGAAAAGCTTTTCCTGCACCTGCGTTCCCGCCTCATTGTGCTCCTTCAGTTCCTTCTGATTTACCGCTTGCAGGAGGTGGGCGACGGTGCGCGGGTGCAAAGAACGGATAATGGAGCAGGGGTGGCTAAAAAAGCAAGCCCTTTCCGCATCGAAATTCGCTGTCAGATCAAATGGGTCGAATGTAATTGTCTGTAAACCAATAGGTTGGACGTTTTTACTAATTTCCCGTACGATAATTCGGCCGGTAATTACTCTATTTGGAGCAGTAGATGAAAATCCTTGTAAGCAGCAAAATCATGAGAACGAAACCAGAGGGAAGATGGCTTGAAGTCTTGCTGGCCATCCTGGTGGTGCTTCTGGGGCTGCTCATGATTTACTTCTACTGAACCACCTTTTTTACACTCAACTATATATCATGCAAAACTTAACCAGACACTATTTACTACTGCTGTTGCTGATGGCATCCGGTTTCGCCTTTACCCAGTCGATGGTGACGGGGCGGGTGCTGGGGACCAGTGAGCCGGACGGACTTCCCGGAGCCTCGGTTATCCTAGAAGGAACGACCACCGGCACGGTGACCGATATTGACGGCCGCTACAGCCTGTCGGTACCTGATAACAATGCCGTGCTGCTGATCAGCTATACCGGCTTTGCGAGCCAACGTATCCGGGTGAATGGCCAAACGGTCATTGACGTAACACTGGAAGACGACGCCACGGCATTGGAGGAGGTCGTCGTCGTGGGGTACTCCACCCAAAAGCGGGTCAACCTGACCGGTGCGGTGGACGTCATCGCGGCCGAGGAACTTACCAACCGGCCGATCGTCAGCACCGGAGAAGGCCTGCAGGGCCTGGTGCCCAACCTCAACGTAACGGTCCCCAGTGGCGATCCCACGGGCAATGTGACCTTCAATATTCGTGGCTTTGAGTCCATTAATGGCGGTGATCCGTTAATCCTGGTTGATGGTGTACCGATGGACCTGAACCGCATCAACCCCGAAGACATTGCCAGTATTTCCGTACTGAAAGACGGCGCCGCCGCCGCCGTTTACGGTGCGCGGGCCGCATTTGGCGTTATCCTGGTAGAAACGAAGAAAGGTAAAAAGGGCGTGAACGTCCGGGCCAGTACCCAGCTTTCGTGGAACAAGCCCATTTTTAACGTCAACCCCATCGAAAACGGCTATGAATACGCGCTGCTACGTAACCAGGTAACTGAGCTGGATGGCAGTGCCCCGGTTTACAACGACGATTACCTCGCAGGACTGGAGAACTACTGGTCCGACCCGGCCAATAATGCCCCATTTGCCCTGGTAAACGGAGGCTTTCAAAACTACGCCTACAACAACCTGGCGGATGGCTTGCTTAACGACACCTCGCCCCGTCAGAAATACGACGTCGCCATCTCGGGAGCTTCAGACCGGACCAATTTCTATACTTCCTTCGGCCTGCTCAACACCGACGGTTACATTAACGGCGAGGGCAACGATAATTTCAAACGCTATAACGTTTTGATGAAGGGCGAATTTAAGGCGACCGATTGGTTGACCATCGACCAGCAGATCACCGTAAATATCCAGGATTCGGACAAGCCATCTCAGGCCGACATCAATACCGTGATCCGGACCGAACCACTTCGCCCACACGTTATTCCACGCATTGATGGCTACGAACAGTTTGAGGGACAGTTCTGGAATCACGGCCTGATGATCCTGCCCCAGTTGGCCAATGGAGGGCGAGACATCTTTACCAGTACCGACATCTGGATGAAAACGGGCCTGAAAGCAACTCCCGTCAAAGGATTGTCGCTGAACGGCAATTTTTCCTATAACTTCTTCAACCGCCAGTTTGAAAGTGCTGAGCTGCCTTATCAGGTTGTTGACTTCAACCTCGACCAGGACAACCCAGTGCAAATTACCGGCGATGACATCATTGACACCCAGCGGGACTTCAACACCTATTACGTTCTCAACCTCTTCGCAGAATACGAGAAGAAGTTTGGCAACAACGACTTCAAATTCCTGGTCGGCTACAACCAGGAACTAGGCCGCAACACCTTTATTGAAGCGGATAACCGCACTTTTCTGTCTCCTAACGTTGTGGATATTTCCGCCACCACCGGTACGCCACAGACGGACGGCGGCAAGTCCCACGTCGCGCTGCGCGGCGCCTTCTTCCGGGTCAATTACAATTTCAAGGAACGCTATCTCTTAGAGGTCAATGGTCGTTACGACGGTACTTCCCGCTTTCCGGAAGGAGACCGCTTTGGGTTCTTTCCCTCCGTCTCCGCTGGCTGGCGTATCTCCAACGAGGCTTTCATGAATGGTACACGGGAGTGGCTGGACAACTTAAAGATTCGTGCCTCCTACGGTTCACTGGGTAACCAGTTGTTGGGGAATAACTTCTACCCTTATATCCCTTCGCTTGGCTCCGGCCAATCCAACGTTATTCTCAATAGTGGCTTTTCGCCCTTCGTTCGCCCTCCGGGGCTGGTAAGTCCTTCCCTGACGTGGGAACGGGTAGTATCCAAAAACCTTGGCCTCGACCTCGCCTTCTTCAAAGGTAAACTGGACATGAACTTCGATGTCTACACCCGCGAAACCCTCGACATGCTCCTCCGGAGATCCTATCCCGATCTTCTGGGAGCCAACGCACCGCTGGAAAACGGTGCCGACCTACGCACCCAGGGGTGGGAGTTGAACGTAAACTGGCGCAACCGGAAATCAAAAGATTTCAGCTATTCTCTGGGCTTTAATCTCTCCGACTGGACCAGTGAGATCACTAAATACGAAAACCCCACCGGGTCGATCAACGAGTTCTACGTTGGTCAGCAACTCGGCGAAATCTGGGGATACGAAACTGCAGGTATCTTTCAGAACGAGGAGGAGCTTAACGCGCGGGCGGACCAAAGCCGCCTCGGTTCCGCCTGGCGGGTCGGGGACATCGGGTATACCGACCTGAACGGAGACGGAGAGATCAGTCAGGGAGAAAACACTCTGGATAACCCCGGTGATCGTCGCATCATCGGTAACAGTAATCCACGTTACTCCTTTGGCATCAATGCCGGGGTGAACTATAAGGCATTCTCCTTGTCGATCTTTTTCCAGGGAGTAGGCCAGCGGGATTATGCTCCCTCAAGTGCCAACTGGACCTGGTTCTACCCCTGGCGCTCCTACAACGGAGACCAGAGCTGGATCGATAATTCCTGGACTCCGGACAATCGGGACGCTTACTTTCCCTTGCAACAGCTCGGCAGCAAAAACTTTGAGACCCAGACGCGCTACCTGCAGAACGCCGCCTATATCCGCCTGAAAAACGTGAACCTGGCTTATGTGTTACCCGCCTCCATAAGTGACCGGATCGGCCTTGGTGAAGTTCGCGTGTACGTCGGTGGTCAAAACCTGTGGGAGGCTTCTCCGATTCGTGAACCGCTCGACCCTGAATACATCTTCGACAATTCCATTAACTATCCCTTGTTCCGCAGCTACACCACGGGCGTAGTTATCAACCTTTAAAAAAAGACCAACAATGAAATATAGTATCATAACTATCGGTGCGCTTTTGTCGGGCCTTTTACTCCTGACCACAAGTTGCGAAGACGAATTCCTCGATCGATTCCCCCTGGACGAACTCAGTAATGAGACCTTCTGGCGGAATGAATCGGACATGCGTAACTACAACAACGGCTTCTACGACGAAATCAAGGACGATAACGAATACCCCATACTTATGGGCCTGAGCAAAGGTGCCGGGGTGAACTTCCGCGAAGGGCTCTGGTGGCAAGACCAAATGAGCGATAACCTGGGGTCAACCCACCCCCGCGCTCAGGACTTTTACGAAATCCGGACCGGGAGGTATGCCCAAACGGTCGGACCGCGTATTATGGGGTATAAAGGCTGGCCGTTAATTCGGCAGATCAATTTCGGCCTCGAAAATTATGACCGTACCGACGCTACCGAGCCGGTAAAGAATCGTTATAAAGCCGAAGCGCGGTTATTCCGTGCCTGGTTCCTTTCGGATAAAGTACGCCGTTTTGGAGACATACCCTATACTGATAAGCTCCTCAATATCGAGTCGGAAGAACTCTATGCCCTGAGGGATAGCCGGGAGTTTGCCATGGACAAGATCCTGGAAGACCTGGATTTTGCCATTGCCAACCTGCCGGAAGACTGGAACGACGGAGGTGGCCGCCACGGCCACCTGGACAAGTGGGTCGCGCTGGCGCTGAAATCCCGGGTCTGCCTTTTTGAGGGTAGTTGGAGAAAGTACCATGGCGGTATGAACCCCGATCGCTGGTTCAACGAAGCGGTCAACGCCTCGAAACAGTTGATGGACGAAGGCGGTTTCAGCCTTTATTCCACCGGAAATCCCAACCTGGATTACCGGCACCACTGGCAGGCCCTGACCCAGGAGGATAACCCTGAAACGATCTACTGGCGCAAATACGAAGCGCAGATCAATGGCCACTTCGCCTCCCGCCTCTTCTGGAACTATAACGGTGGTGCCACCAAAAGCTTTGTAGAGGACGTACTTTGCGAAGACGGTTTACCCATCTCGCTCTCTCCGATGTATATGGGGGATGACAGCATCGAGACCGTTTTCATCAACCGGGACCTCCGGCTGCGGCAGTGTGTGCTGAACCCCGAGGACCAGGCACTGTACGAATACTCCAATGACGCCGGTAATACCTACCCGCGGCTTGAGGGCCAAAGCGGCGGTCGTAACCGATCCAATACTGGTTACCACGTCGTAAAGCACTGGAATGCCGCAGACGAACAAGCTCCCCGCAACCAGCACACGGCTTCGCCTCCCTGTTTACGCCTCGCAGAGGTACTGTTGAACTTTGCGGAAGCGAAAGCTGAATTGGGGACCCTCACCGAGGCTGACCTTGACGCAAGCATCAACCTGCTGCGGACCAGGGTGAACATGCCGCCCATGCCACTTAATCCGATGATGGACCCCCGCTATGCCAATGATGGCATCTCCGCTCAGCTCGTGGAAATTCGTCGGGAGCGCCGCGTGGAACTCTTCCTGGAAGGCCACCGCTACCACGACCTCCGCCGCTGGAAGCAGGGTAAATACCTGGCCATGTCTGACTACGGCATCCGTTTCGATGAGGCTGCGCAGGCCCGCTATCCGGGCTCCAGCGTCGAGACTACCGAGATAGATGGTGTTCCCTACATCGACGTGCGCAAGGGAACGGACTTCGTGCCAGTATTTGAAGACAAGCATTACCTCTGGCCGATCCCGACTAATGTGCTTTCTCAGAACCCTGCCGTAGGACAAAATCCCGGTTGGTAAGAAGGACTGAAAAGGCAATTGTAGTTGTCCGATTGGCAGACGGGATTCACCGTTCGCTTAGCAAACGAATAAAGCGTTTTCAGGATTCTGATACGGGCGGGGGCAAACCCCGTCCGTACGGAATAAATAAGTTTATTTCTGAAACCATCCATTAAGGTATCCAACGCCGTCAAAAAATTTGCATTGATCGAGTATACTAGTGAGTACACCGGTAGTCAATTGGGCTGCCGGTGTTTTTTTGCTTGCACGTAAGCGATGAGGGGAATGGGCATTGACGGCATTTAAACTTCTTCTTGCACCTGCGCACCGCCGCCCGAAAAAGTGCAGGTGGCTGTTTTTCAGGGCGGGGACGCAGGTGCAAAGTGAGGGATTGTAAAGGCCATGGTCTTGGTCAGGCATGGGCAATAAAATCTTACCTTGCGCTGCCAAATCAAGCATTGGCAATGACCAGATATCTACCCGTTTTCGCCCTCTTTCTGCTTTTAAGCAGTGTCCAGGCCCAACTACCTGACAGCTGCAAACTCACCATGGGCACCAACCTGGCCGGGTTGGCCGACTACGGTACGGAACTACCCTTCGTAGACCTGATGCGCAACAGCCGCGAGTGGTACACCAAATCTGAAGGCGATCCGAGCTTCCCCTTCAACTCCGGTTTTGCCGATAGTCTGGCGTTGCGCTCAGACGGCTACCCGACCCATGCCCCCCAAACGGTGAACGGTTCGGAGTACCCCCAGCAGGTGGCTACCATCTGGGGTAAAACTGACGGTTGGCCACTGGGAGAATACAAGATCTTGTGGGATGGCGACGGCGAACTCGCCTTCTTCGGTACTTACGAAAACCTGCAACGCACGGGAGACCACCGGGCAACTTTTGACTTGGTTAACCGCATTGACGGCGTTGTCGAAATCAAGATCGACCGTAGCGAAATGGATAATCCCATCCATAATATCCGCCTGCTCATGCCGGGGGCGGAGGCCACCTATCAGGAGCAACCTTTCAACCCCCTTTGGCTCGAAAAAGTAGACGTTTTCGAAACCGTTCGCTTCATGGACTGGGGCTCCACCAACGGCTGGGGGACGAAAGAAGGCGAAACCGGAGACAGTACCCTCACCGATTGGGCCGGCCGCAGCCAACCCGACTACTACACCTGGACCCACAGCAAGGGCATCCCCTACGAAATGATGGTCCGCTTCATGAACGATAATGATAAAGACGGCTGGGTCTGCGTACCGCATACCGCCAGCGAAGACTACGTCCGCGAAATGGCCCGGTTCTTCCGGGATAACCTCGAACCGGAACGGCATATCTACGTCGAATACAGCAACGAAATCTGGAACTGGATCTTCCCCCAAACGCACTGGGCCAACCGCTACGGCTGTGAGATTCCTGATATCTCCTGGCCGGAAGGTACCACCACTTTCATCCAGAATATGCTGGACGTCTGGACGGAGGAATACGCCGACGTCCCCGAACGAACCAGCCGTGTTGTGGGCGTGCAGGCCGGCTGGCTCGACGTGGCGCAGCGCGTTGCCTTCAACGTCGATGCTGCTTCGTTCGACTATGTTTCCCCCACCTACTACTTCGGCTTCACCGAAGAAGCAGAAACGGAGTTGGACGGCCTGGGGGCAAACGCCACCGTCGCTGACATCGCCCGGCTCACCCGCCAGTCGATGCCCAATAGTTTCAGCTATATCTCAGACATCAAGACGGAACTGGCCGACGTGATCAATAAACCGCTGGCCTTCTATGAGGGCGGCCAGCACCTCACGCCCAACCCCTTCGGCGTAGTCCCAACTTATGAAGACGCCTTGGTCGACATCCAGCGTGATACCTCGATGTACAACCTCTACAACGAGTGGTTTGACCTCGTCCGCACCCTGCAGGACGGGGAGAAACCGCTGGCGTTGATGAATTTTTCCTTCGTCGCGCCGAGGAGTCCGCAGTTCGGCAGTTGGGGGTTGCTGGAGACTATGGACCAGGATACGTCGGTGATTCCTGCACCTAAGTATAAGGCGGTGTTGGAGAATATGGCGGGGGAGTGTTCGGGGGTTACTTCAACGACTAATCGTGGGTTTCAGGTGGCTGAGTTGAAGGTGTTTCCTAACCCCAGTCGGGGCCAGTTTACGCTGGCTGGCGTATCGGAACCCTTAGCGCTGCAAGTCTTTAATCTGGCGGGGCAATTGGTTTGGCAGGCGGAACGTCACCTGGCTGTCGCTGAGCTCAATCTTGGTGATTTACCCGCTGGGAATTACCTTCTTATTGCGGTGGGATGGGATAGTGGAAATATTATGAGAGGCAGAGTATTGGTGAAATAGCTTGTTGTCCTAAGTAATCATATTAAAGCATTACATTTGTAGATAATATACGAATTTATGCTATTATCTTTCTCTGTAGCTAATTTTAAGTCTTTTCGTGAAGAACAGGTTTTAGATTTAACCGCTTCAGCACTTCAACCTGCTTTTAGTTGGCTTGAGAATGCAATTGTACCCGTTGGTAAAGGCGACAATGCACTGCGAGTTAAGGCGCTTTATGGTGCGAACGCTAGCGGGAAGAGTAATTTGATTAAGGCGCTTTATGCCATGTTAAGTATAAGCTTACTATCGGCAAAGACGCCCGGAATGTTACCTTCAAACGTGCATCCTTATGCTTTTGCTGCGGGGAATAGTGCGGAGCCTTCCTCGTTTGAATTAGTGTTCGTGGCTGACAGTAAAAGGTATCGCTATGGTTTTTCTGCTACGCAGCAGGCAATAGTGAAAGAATGGTTGTATGACGAGACGGTAAGGAAAGCTAAAGTCTTTGAAAGAGTCGGGCAATCCGCCAGCATCGGCAGAAAGTATTTTGACAATCCGGAAAGTGTTGACATTCTTGAGCGTGGTGATAACGAACTGTTTAGAGAAGATGCTTCCTTTCTTTCCGCACTAGCGCTGTTCAACGTTGGAAAGGTCGTCAAGGACGTAACTTCTTTTTTATCTGGAATTACCATTTTTGGTGACGTAGAGAAAATTTCGGTTGAGCAGAACGCTTATAAACTATTGGCTCATGAAGGGGTACGGGATAAGGTTTTGGAGCTGTTGCGTTTTGCCGGTATTGAATTTAAGGAACTTTTTGTAGTCGATAAAAAAACGCTGGAAGGGCAGGGTATTCCGCCCGTTCACCTGAAAGAACTTCAGAGCACAAAGGGGCGACTATCGTTGGTTGTGTCACACAAGTGGGGGGATGCTGAAAACGAAATATCAGGATGGTTAGTGGAAAAGAGTGAATCCCAGGGGACGCAAAAATTGCTGGTTATGGCTCCTTACATCGTGCAAACAATCCTTCAAGGTCGTATCCTTATAATAGACGAATTCGAAGCAAAACTCCATACCCGCCTCTCCCGCGAGATCGTATCCATGTTCAACTCTTCCACGGGGAACCCGAACAACGCTCAGTTTATCTTCTCGACCCACGATACGAATCTCCTGGATCACCGGTTGTTACGCCGTGACCAGATCGATTTTGTGGAAAAAGGAAAAGACCGAGCATCCATAATCTATTCATTAGCTGACATAAAAGGGATTCGTAAGGATTCAGACTTCGAGCTTGATTACTTGGGCGGCAGCTACGGTGCGGTTCCAGATGTAACGGATTTCAATATCGCAATACTGGAAGACTAATGGCCAGAATAAAAAGAAGACACCGGAAAGCGATCTCAAGAGGCAAGCGTTTTTTGATTCTGTGTGAAGGTCAGACTGAGCGACTTTACTTCAAATCGTTTCATGACAAGGGCGTAAGCGTGGAGCCACGGGATCCTAACGGCGATCGTAGGCAATTGGTTAAGGATGCGATAAACTCTGATGACGGTTCCTACGATCAAATATGGGTGGTTTTTGACCTGGATTATCTACCAGCCAAAGGGAAAGGTCAACTGGCAGAATTTGACGCTACTATTTTGAAGGCCCAAGAGGCTGGTATTCGGGTAGCCTATTCCGTAGATGCTTTTGAGCTGTGGTTCTGCCTGCATTATACTTATGTCAATACCCGTCAAGAGCGAACTTATTATTACGAGCAGCTCAGTAAGCGTTGGTCCGTAAATTATGAGCGGGAAGGAAAAAAAGCAAGATTTTGTCTCGGTATCCGGGAGTTATTGGAAAAGGATGAAGCCGCCAGCGAGGAAGAAGCGATTAAACGAGCTAAAAGGCTTTTGCAGAACCATGATGGCATGCCTCCGCATTCACAAAATCCGGTGACTACCGTTTTTGAATTGGTAGAGGAATTGTTGAAGGCAAGAAAGTAAACTTTTTTTGCAAAAGAATCAACCCGCAACTCCTTCCAAGCCCAGCCCTCAATAATTAGGATACTTCTCCATAGGAAATGCCTTAGTATTTCCCATCGGGCTCTTTGATCCCGGCACATACTTAGGATTAATCACCGGTACCATCCCCCCGATCTCCGCCACGTGCGCATCGATCAGTTTGCTCATCCGGGCGACGACCTTTGGATACTGCGTCGCCACGTCGTTCATCTCCGTCAGGTCTTCGGTCAGGTTGTAGAGGCGGTAGGCGGGCTGGCGATTTTCGCCCTCCCCGTACTCCTTGATGCATTTGAAGTCGCCCGACCAGGCGGCAGTGGAAGGCAGGTTGTCCGGGGCAGGCATATAGTGCGGATAGTGGCTGAAGATCGCCTCCCGTTTTAGCCGCTTTTGCTTTGTTAGCAGGGGGACGAGGTCTTCTCCATCCAGCAATTGAGCCGGATTTGCCGGAGTGCCGGTTGCCGTTAGAAAAGTAGGGTAAAAGTCGATGCTCTGGATCAGCTCATCGGATACGGAACCTGCTTCAATCTGCCCCGGCCAGGCGATGATGGCCGGCACGCGGATGCCACCGTCGTGGATGTTGCCCTTGCCGTGGCGTAGCGGATAATTATTGGTTGGGAACTCGCCGTTGATGGTGTTGTACATATTTCCGCCGTTGTCAGAAAAGAACACGATCAGGGTATTGTCCAGAATTTGCAGTTCTTCCAACTTGTCGAGGAGCATGCCGAGGCTTTGGTCTACTTTCTCCATCATTCCACCCATTATCGGGGCATTCTGCTTACCGCGCGGGTCGGTTTTTGCGGCGTATTTATCGATCAGGTCCTGCGGTGCCTGGAAAGGGGCGTGAACACCGAATTGCCAGAAATTAAGGTAAAACGGCTCGTCTTTATGGGCTTCCATAAAGTCCATAGCCTCGTAAGTGATCCGATCGGTGATGTATTCGTGCTCCGCTCCGTCGGGAAGGTTTGCGATGCGGTAGGGGGAGAAGAAATTGGGCGGGCCGGGGTGCATCATCCCGCCAACGTTGACGTCGAAACCCTGCTGTTCGGGCCAGTAGCCCTTTTGCCCCAGGTGCCATTTCCCGATGTGGGCGGTGGTGTAGCCATTGGTTTTCAGGGCCTCGGCGATGGTGAATTCATCCAGGGGCATAAAGGTCCGGATGCCCTGCTGCACCACCTTTTGCCAGGGGGCACCTTCCGTGCGGGTCAGGTCTTCGTTGGGATTAGGTTTCAGGTGGCCGGCCGGGGTCGTCAGGCCAAACCGACCGGGGTGCTTGCCGGTCAGGATACTCGCCCGGGTAGGGGAGCAAAGCGGGTTGGCGGCGTAAGCACGGGTAAAGGTCATGCCCATCCTGGCCAGCCGCTCCATGTTTGGCGTCTCGTAGTATTCGCTGCCGTTCACGCTGGTGTCCATCCAGCCCATATCATCGACGAGAAACATAATGATGTTGGGCTTTTCCGGTGCTTTTTTTTGGGCGCTTGCGCAGGTGCAAAGGAGGAAACCCAGGAAAAGCAGGGCGGGGTAGGGGAACTTGGGCATGGATCGCTTTTTATCGTGCTCAAATTAATGGTAGGACAACAACAGGGCGTCCTGTACTCTCGGGTCTTGACGTTGGCAGAGAGGGGTGGTTGCGGTGTATTCCGGCGGCCGGTGCTCCCTTTTTACGGCGGGATTAACCGTTACCCTCTCGCCCGCAGTTTAGCTTTAAACATTCGCGCCGCACTGGTGTAGCCGCCTTCCGTTCCGTCCACAAAGTGGACGTGGTCCTCGTCGTGATCGCGGACATAGCAAGACATGACCGATGCGTGGGTAACGTGCATACCAAAAATCAGCGCCCCGGCACTTTCCTGCTTTTCCAGGTAGCGGGTTAGTTGGTCGATCTGATCTCCAGTACCGGAAATAACCGTATTGATATTACCATCCAGCATCAGGGTGTCGGTCAGTTGACTGATCTTTGCGAGGTAGTTTTTGCCGGCGACAGTTTGTTGGAAATAATAGGGTCCGTAGAGTGTGGCCAGCCAGTTGCGCAACAGGTACCGCAGCTGAAAGTGGCCAAGACTGGCGTACATTTCCCGGGCAAGGTTCACCAGACCCAGATTGAGGCGCAGGCGGCCTGATGCCACCGGCCGACGACGTTCCAATTGCCCGAAAATCTTATCCAGTTGGCCCATAACTTCCCCGTAAACCCGGCCCTGATTAGCTTCATCGTTGCAGCTTACCAGCAGGCACACGATGCGCTCTTTGTCCCGGGGCGGTTTAATCTCGTTCCAGCGACATTCCATGCCCGTCAGGTCAGGTATTGCCAGTTCCGAAGCAACGGCTTCCGCATCGGTAAAGGAGGCTTTAATGCGACGTTCTGCTTCTTTGAGGCCGTTGCCCAGTACCACCGGGACGACGTATAACCTGGAAAGTCTCGCCACTGCTATCTGGATGCTGGTACCGCCATCATAAACCTCTGCTACCTGCATAGATCCGACCCGCAGCACCAAATCCATCTGATTGCTGATGTGGTGGCGATAGTTATTGAGATCACTAACGAGCTCCTCCGCAAGCTTTGGCGGTGCGATGAAAGTAGCCCCGTCGCCGCCGAAGAAATAAGGAATTTTCAGCTCGTTGTAGTCCGCCTTCAGCCGGTTAAGGACGGTAATTATACCACCCGTTGCCGCCAGGTTGACTTCGTGGTGCCGGCCGGCAGCGACGGCCTGCGTCGAACCGATGATGTCGATTACGATGACCTGCCAATTTGCCGGGACAGCGTGGAACAGCTTCCTCTTTCCCAACAACTTACGCAATGGCATATTTTCGACCGGCAGGTCCTGGTAAAAGGTTGGGTTGAGCATTGTATTGATACTGATGATTATGTAACACGCTTATGACCGGAAGTGTGCGGTAGTGGGAAAGTTAGGCGGCAAGGGGCACCTGCCTGAGCTCCAGGCTCCTCTTATTGTATATTCCTTCCCTGGTAGATTATCCTGAATCTTGTGAATGAGGGGTGAACCTCACTTAAGTCTTGGGGTTTCCCTGTTTCAACCATGTTCGATATGCGAAAACAATTCTACCTCTTCTTTATACTGCTGCTAAGCACCACCCTAACCGCTCAATCAGGCCCCGACGAAGATCAACTGGGTAGCTGGTACATGTATATTTTTAATACCACCTTTGGCGACGGACCCTTCGGTGTACAGGGAGACCTCCAATACCGGGCCTGGGATGCAGGGGGAGATATGGAACAGCTGCTGCTGCGCGGCGGTGTAACCTACCGCCCTGAAGATGCCAACATCCTTTTTACCCTGGGATATGGAAACATCACTACCGGCGCTTTCGGAGACAGTGACGCCACCACCGGCGAGAGTAGAATTTACCAGGAAGCATTGCTGCCCCAGAAACTCGGTAAGCGCTTTATGCTAACGCACCGCTTCCGCTACGAACAACGCTGGGTAGAGGGACAGGACACGCGTACCCGCTACCGCTACAACATCTTCCTGAATGTGCTGCTCAACGACACCGAAATGAAGAAAAAGACACTTTACCTTGCCCTTTATAACGAAATCTTCATAAACGGTCAAACCGATATTGGAAACGGTCGGGAAGTGGAACGATTTGATCGGAACCGAACCTACCTCGGCTTAGGCTACGGCCTGTCCGATAACCTACGCGTCCAGGTGGGGTGGATGAAGCAGACTACGGCTAATTGGGGGAAGGGGCAGACGCAGTTGAGCTTGCACCATAAGTTTTAAAGAACACGGCTACCTGGTTAAATCTCGTTTAGGTATTGCTTAGCTTCAATAACCTCCGTCCTGTCTTCAACGTTTGCCGCGGTTAATTCCACCAACTTACTAAACTGTTCTTTGGCTGTTTTATGCTCTCCCGCTCGTTTAGCGGCTACGGCGGCTCCGTATACGCCATTAAACCGATTCGGATGTGATTGCAAATTCAACAGATAAGCGCTGAGGGCCTCTTTTGGCCTGCCCAAAACCATCATCATGTCGCCTAGTAGTTCTTGAGCGGGTAAGACTTCGCCGGGGCTTACGGGATGTTTTCCTACTTCTGCTTCCAGACCGGCAGCTTCCTGCATAAGGGTAACGGCGGCTTCATGATAGCCTTCCACCAGTTTTATCCAGGCCCGGGAAGCCGTTACCTGAACCAGCACCTGCTTTGCCTGGTAGGGATCGTCAGCGTTCACTAATCGCTGGTGCAGCGATTCGAGTATACGGAGGTCTTCTTTAGCAGCGTCAATGTCCTTATTGTGCACGGCCCCCAGCACTCTGGCGAAGTGCGTGATGGCAATCTCCCACGGGAACTCTCCCCAATCTACGTTCGATGGATGCTGTTCCAGCCGTGCCGCTTCGGTCCAGTTTTTGTTCTCTAACCACATGCGGGCGGAGATGGACCCGAAGTTGTATTTCCCCGCATCGGCCGCCAGTTTGTCCATGGATAATAAACGCTGGTGCATCTCACCGGCTTTGGCGTTGTCACCTTGTTGTAAATAAGCGTAAATCAGATAATCCATTGCGTGTACTTCTTCTCCTCCGGTGCCGTCCATAGCCGTCTCCTCGGCGTAACAACGGGCCGCCGACATGGAGTTCAGGTTGGACTGGATGGACTCGTCCCAAAGCCCCAGCCGGGTGAAGATATGGGAAGGCATATGTTGTGCGTGCGCGGAACCCGGCGCTATATCCGCGTATCTTCTGGCGGTCGGCAGGGCCAGGTGGGCCAGGTCCGGATTATCGTAATTGTGGATGATGTAGTGCGCTACGCCAGGATGGTTAGGCTGGTCCGGGAAAATGGCTTCCAGTATTTTACCGGCTTTCTTTTCGTTGACGTATTCCGTCCCGGATCTGTCCCTCGTTGCGTAAAGCGCTAATGCGTAGAAAACGGCGGCCTCCGTATCGTCCTCGTACTTTTCGTACATCCGCTCCATTGCCTTTTCGTAATTTTTTGCCCTTATTCCGTGGGCTACGCTATCCCAATCTTTGTAGTAAGTGCCGATGGCGTTCAAGTAGTCCATTTCCCTGGCGTTCTTCGCTGCCGATTTGCCAACCTCAAGAACTTCGGATGCCTTTGCCAAGTCGCTTTTACCGGGTGGGGACCACGCGGCGTGGTAGATGCTCATGGCTACACCCCAGTAAGCCATCGCACACTCCGTGTCTGCATCCAGCACCTGTACGAATGCTTTTTCCGCCTCCCGGTATTCGAATGAATGGAGCAGGGAGACCGCCAGATCAAATGTTTCCCGCACGGAATAATCACACGAAAGCGAAAAACTGACTTCTCCGAAGGTCTGACCGCTACACATTACGATATCACCCCGGAAAAAATCAATGTTTGAGGTGTCGACTGTAGATTTGGGCTTTTCGCTCGTACAACTTGAGTTAAGCAGGAAGGAGCAAACCAGGAATAGCAGCGGTAGAATTGGAGGTGATTTCATTTCAAATTGGCTGAACAGGCAAAATGCATGTTTGCACAATATAAGCTTATTGCGACATTTAACCATCGGAGGATCAGTCCACAATTGAGGTCAGCCGTACTTCTCCGGTTAAACCCGACTTAGTCAACTCTGCTCCCTCCTCAGGCATGATTCCAGTAAGCGTCCAGGTCTTGCGTCCCCTGGCCGGCAGGCCAGCGTCCCTGATAAGTTGGTTAACCCAGAGGTTCGTCACCTCTACGGCTAATTCATTCTCTCCCGCCCGCAGAAAGTCGGTAACGTCAATCCGCCAGGGGGCAGTCCACAGGCCACCGACGTAGCTACCGTTTAAAGAAACGTTGGCCACCACGGCCGCCTCATCCAATTCCAGCCAGACGCGCTTTCCGTTAGGAGCATCGGGCAGGGCAAACGTCTTGCGGTAGGTGGCCGTTCCGGAAAAGTAGCGGATGTCTTCGTCCGGGTGCCCGGCCCAGTCCATCAACTCAGGCAACTCCACCGTTTTGTCTACGCCAAGATAAGCGTTTTGAAAGCGCACGGACCACGGACCGGTAAGCTCGGCCAGTAGCTCCGTTTCGGGGTAGTTTTTGCCCTCAGGCGGGGGACCGTCGGACTCGCTGAACACCACGAAACCACTTTCTAAAGGAGCCAGCCGTAGCGGTAGGTGAATATGCTCCGCCGTACCCCGAAACTCTGGCAGCGGACGCCGGGCACCACTGATCGGGTCCCACCACTCCGGCCGCAAACCTTTGGCCCGGAAGCCGGCAACGAAGTCGATGGTCTCTTCGCTTTGGTTGGTCAGGAAGTAAATTTCGCGGCCGTCATCTGCACGGCGGTGAATCCAGAGCACGGGGCTACTGGGCGGTAATTCCACGTCGGCCACTGTGCCGGTCTTCAATAATACCCGTTGCAGGTTGGTATCGGTTGTCACCCGCTCGTGTTGCCAAAGTTCGTGGGCCAGGTCATGTACCCGTTCGTCGGCTTCACCGTAGCCGGTCAGGCTGGGGGAATGGCTGGGGGCAGCACCTACCACCGTCAGGCCGGCCTCAACCAGTTCGGCGATGCGGACCAGTAGCTCCGGCCGCATGGTCTCCGACCTGGGCAATACCAGGATACGGTAGCTCGGCCCATCCTTAACGACCAGCCGACCATCGACCACGCTGGTCCGGTTATGCAGCACATCGGCATTAAGATAGTCAAAGGCATATCCGGCGGGGACGGACGGGTTGGTAACTCCGGTCATCTTCGGCGCGTCCTCGCCGATGAAGTAGGCGATGTCGGCCACGAAGTCGCCCTGACGCAGCAGATAGCCGCAGCGGCGTTCGTAGTCGATCCAGGATTTAGCCTTCGGAAACCAGGTATTGTGCCGGTTGAATTCGGTACCGAACCAGGCGTTCACCCCCGGCTGTTTGTCTTTATACGGTTGCTGAATATAGACGTGGTAGACCCGGTGGTTGATGCCCTCGGTAAAGCTCCAGTCGCCTCGCTTTTTCAGCATGCCCGGGTAACGGGTGAAGTCCTTGCCCGCAGCGGTGAAGGATTCGGCCGACACCTGCTCTTTACCGTAAATGTGCGCCGCAGAGGCTGCGGCTTTGCACTCGATACTGCCCAGTGAACCCTCGTTCCAGAATTCTCCGCCGACGAGATCCGACTGCCCGCCATACAACAGGAATTCTGAGGGGAACCCCCAGTGACCGTAATTTTCCAGCCACAGTTTCAGACCGTTCTTCTCGCATAAATCTTGTAGCCCGCCGACGTACTCGTAGGCCACGCGGTCGGCCACTAACCTGCGTAAATCCCAAAGAAAACGGTTGGATTCGTCGACCGACCCGACGATGTGGCCACTCAGCACGGGTAACCAGGGTAAGGGGTCGTAGTCGTAGGTAGTTGCGAAGGCGGCGGCGAAATCATCCGTCCAGTTCTGGCCGCCCATTTCATAGCTGTCGGCTACGACGTATTTGAAGGCCGTACGCTCGGCGGCGGGCATGGAATTGAGGATTTCGCCGATAAAGGCGTCGAAATGCTGGGGCAGGGCGTCGCGGTTCATTTTGTCTACTTCCGGGCCTTTGGCCCCGGCTGCCGCTGGCCCGTTTTCCACGCCGGTCGGGAGCATCCCGGTGCGCAGGATGGTCCAGTTGCCGGCCGGGATGTTCCAGTTCAGGGTGCCGTCAGTAGCTAGTTTTTCGGTGAGGTTCAGCACGCCGTCGGTGGGGATGATCTGGTCGGCGGCGGGTTCGGCCTGGGCGGGCCAGCGGTAAGCATCGTCCAGCGGCAGCGGGGTGGGGTGCATCAGGGCAAGTTGCTTCTCCAGGCTGTATTCAAGTTTGGCCAACGGTGATAATGAGGCGGTTCGTAGCCCGATTTTTTTGCTGCCGCGGGTTGCCATGATATTTGTCAGGTTCAGCTCAAATTCCGGGGCGTTGGTCGCGGGGAAAGCAATGGTCAGCGATGGATCATCGTAGAAGCCGATCTGGTCCAGATTGTTGCTTCGGTCGAAGCGGAAAGAGCGGACCACTTTCCACTCCCCGGCAACTTTTGCGCTCAGGGTAGCGTCTGCCGTGAAAGTGCCCTGCGGTTGGAGGGTCAGGGTTTGGTAGGGCGCGGTCGCGGGTGCAGGGAAGGTTATGGTAGCAGCCTCCTGTCCAGTGAGGTCCGTTTCCCGGACGATGAGGTCAGGCCCGCCGGTCGGCGTAGGAAAGGCCAGCACCGCCACGTCGCTGAAGTCTCCTTCCGGAGGTGTAAGCAGGCCCGAGAATTTTCCCGGCCCGGTTACCACGGTGGCCTGGCTGGCCAGGAACCGCATGGAGTTGCCGGTGTCGTTCCACGGCCCGCCCGACTGGCTCCAGCCCGGGCTGTTGAACAGCCCGATGTCGACGCCCAAACGCGCCCCTTCCCGGATAGCGTGTTGGGTCAGCCGTTTCCATTCTTCGCTCAGCATGGGCACCTGACCCTGGTCTTCCATCGGTACGCGGTCGAGGTAAATATTGCCGATCAGCGCCGCACCGATGCCTACTTCGGCCATCGCCTCCAGGTCGCGGGTGATGCCCTCTGCGGAGATGTGGTTATTGATCCAGTACCAATACATCCAAGGCTTTGTCTCTGCCGGCGGAGTCATAAAGCCAGCGGCCAGTTCTTCGATGGCGGGGTCAGCCATTGTTTCTGATTCCGGTGTGGTTGTACAGGTAGAAAAACTAAGCATTAGCAGGAGACAGCCAGGGAGGATAAAGCGGAAGTTCAAGGTTTGCATAACAACTTTCTTTGCACCCGCGCGCCGCCGCCCTAATGCGCCACCGCCGGATAAATCAACACCATAAAGAAAGCTACGTTTTTCCCGCCTCACCATCCTGTACCATCCGCTACCCCCGCTCCCAAACGGCAACATCCCCGTACCGCGCCGAGCGCGTATACATGTGCCGAATCCCGATGCGCCCACTGGCAATCTTGTCCCCCGATGGCAATGGCCACGAAAACAGTTGCTCCTTATCGCCGCCTTTGACGTTGAAAAACAGCCATTCCGAAGTCTTCACCACCGTTATTTCGTACGGTACGCCCGGTCTGAAAAGGCCCGTGTCGAAATAATCGGGTGCCACGGCAGTAGCGGCAAATTTTTTACCTTTCTGTACGGGGTACTGGCGGCACCGCACGTAATCCATCCCACCGTTTTTCGGGTAAGCGGCGTAGCTGATGTGGAGGGCGTTCATGTTATTAAAGTAGGTTCGCATGCTGGGAATGATGCGTTCGTTGCGCCAGCTCGCGATGTCAGCGGGGAAGTCATAGGCACCGGAGGCCTGCAGGTAGAGGATGTTGACGGCGGTTTCCCGCGTATCGGTACGGGTGTAGGTATACCTCATTTTCAGGTCGCCGGTGAAGGACTGCTTCGTCCAGAGTACACCGTGGCAGGCATCGTCGCCAGCAACTGGCCCGGCGCTGAAGACCATGCCGTCGGGCGTATTATCTACCGTGGCGCGCAGGCCGTCGAGGAACCATTTACGTTGCCAGTTGCGGGTGCCGGGGTCTTGGAAGGCCTTTTGCCAGCCAGGGGCGTCGACCAGTTGTTGAAAATTACGCTCCGCTTCGGTTTGCGCCGGGAGCAGTACGGGAAATAGCGTGATGCAGAGAAGTAGAATTTGGGTGGGACTGGACACTTTCATTGAGCGAGAACTTAATTTTGATCGTAAAACACGCCGGGCGCTAAAGGTCGCTGCGCGACGCTTCGAGGTCCGGCTAGCTTATTCTCCAATCGGTAATCGTGCGGCAAGTTCTTCCACTACCGGGAGGTATTCCTTCTTTTCGGCCAGATTATTCACTTCAAGTGAATCAGTTGCATGGTCAAAAAGCGTACGCGCATATCGGTCGCCCTCATCGTCGTACCACTCGGTATAAGAATAGCGGGTGGTGGTGATATTGTCGGCTTCTTTCCAGCGGGTGAAAACGGCGTCTCCCCACGCTGTTTGGGGGTCGTCCAGTAGTGGGCTCAGGCTTTTCCCCTGTAGCTGGGCGGGTTTTTCCAGGCCTGCGAGGTCGCAGAGGGTGGGAAAGACGTCGACGTATTCCACCATCGCGGGTGAGCGCCCGGGCTCGTGACCCGGAGCGGAGAAAATGAGTGGAACCCGCAAGGAGGTGTTGAAGGGTGTATGCTTACACCACATTGCGTGGTCGCCTAAGTTCCAGCCGTGGTCGCCCCAAAAGACGATGATGGTGTTATCTGCTTCGCCACTGGCTTCGAGGGCATCGAGCACACGACCCAGCTGGGCGTCCATGAAGCTGACACTGGCGTAATAACCGTGAATGAGCTGACGCGCGTAATCTTCAGGCAGGATTTCGTCTTTTGGCACACCGCTGTAATTGCGGAGTTCACCGCTGTTGTGGTGGATGGCGTCAGGGGTTCCTTCGGCGCGGTAGTAGGTGGCGGGCAGGCTGATGTTGGCGGGATCATACAAATCCCAGTATTTGGCCGGGGCGTTGAACGGGAGGTGGGGCTTCATGAAGCCAACGGCGAGGAAAAAGGGCTGGTCTCCGGGCGCAAGTTCCCCGATTTTGGCGGCGGCATAGTCGGCGATTTTCCCGTCCCAGTAAGCGGTGTCGGCTACCTCGCCGCGCTCGAAAGCGGGCCCGCGGCCGTCGAAATCCTTATTGTTGGCATTTATAATGTTCTCCGGCATCTGGTAGTCGCGGCCGGCCCCGCCGCCCACGCCGGGTTTCCAGTTGGGCTGGCTGTAGTCCCCGGCCCGGTCGGTTGGGTGGTGCAGTACCTTACCGATGGCGGCCGTGTAGTAGCCGGCGGCCTTGAAGTGGCCATGTAGGGTAACGGCGTCGGGCGCATCTTCGCTGATCTTGGTTTTGAAATCCCAGAAGCGGTTGCGGGTGGGGCGCATACCGGTCATGATGCTGGCGCGCGAGGCCCCGCAGACCGGCACGTTGCAGTAGGCGTTCGTGAAGGCGGTGCCCATCGCCGCCAGCCGGTCGATGTTGGGCGAGTGAATCATCCCCTTGCCGAAGGAGGCGAGCTCCGGCCGCAGGTCGTCCACAGCAATGAACAGGACGTTGGGCGGCGCAGCCCCCCCGTCTGTTTGGCTTTCTGACTCCTTTACTGATGAGGCGGGGCCGCAGGTGCAAAGTAAAGCTCCTAGGAGGAGCAGAGCAAGGAGGTTTGTTGGGCGCATGATGATGAGTTTGTTGGTCGAATGTTGGGGCAGATGACCTGCCGAATGATTGGGAGCATTTGCCGTCGGGTAAACTTTTGTCCGGCTTCTCCAGGTCAAAAGAATATGTCGGACGGTCGATCCGCCTGTTCGGCGGCTTCCCTCAAATACCCGATATGTATTCTATTTCTGAGATGTTCTTTCCAGTGGTTCGTTCGTAGAGTTCGTAAATGATGCCATCCTTAAGGCCAACTTTGGGTACTAGCATCGTGTCGCCACCTGCATCTTCGAGCATCCGGATATAGATTTCGGAAGCGGGAATGATGACGTCTGCCCGGTCAGGGTTGAGTTTCAGAAAAGACATCCGCTCCTCGTAAGAGAAAGCCTTTACGTAGGCGCTGATGGCCTTGATCTCTACTAATGACATACTTGTTTTTCCGGTTCGGGAAGACAATTTGAACAGCTTGTTCATATTGCCGCCGGTACCAATGCCGGTCACTTCCCCACTTTTAGGGTTTTTCGTCTTTTTGAGGAATGCCTGCATCCGGGAGAAAGTGTCTTTTCGTTCTGCGGCGGATAGCTTTCTAACTGACCCGATCCGGAAGGATTGGCTGGCTTTGAGTTCCCGACCCTCGTATAGGTTGAGTTCGGTGCTGCCACCACCCACATCGATGTGTACGGAGCGGCCTTCGGTGAGGTAGGGCAGGATGGCCTTGTTCAGTATCCGAGCTTCTTCTGTACCGGAGATGATGTGCACGTCGATACCGGTAGTGCCTTCCAGGACGTCCCGGATTTCCTGCCCGTTTTCTGCCTCCCGCATAGCGGAGGTCGCTACGGCAAAGGTGGCATCAACGTCATACAATTCGATCAGCAGGCGAAAGGTTTGCATCAGCTTGCCGAACTTCTGTGTCGTTCCGGGTAGGATCTTGCCCTTCTTGAATACGTCGTGCCCCAGCCGCAATGGAAAGCGGAGAAATTCAAGGCTTTTGAAACTGACCTTGTCCTTTGACTCAAAGACATTGACGATTTGAAGACGGATGGCGTTGGAGCCAATATCTATGGCAGCTAGTTTCATGGGGTTTAATTGATTAGTCTTTATGGACTAAAGCTAAAGTAAGGTAAGCGGGCTAAGCCAGGGGGTTGTTTTCAAAGCCAATAAATTTATCCTATCTGTGTATAATTTACACAGATTAGATCCCAAATAAATCACTAAAATTTAGACTACCATCCTGTACCGTACCGGTTATCGGGGAATAAAAAATTAAACTTTTGAAACCTGGTCTTTGCAGGAAGGTACAGGACGGGGGCAGGTGGGTTCCCGCCCTAATATTGGTGGAGAATTGGGGTTGTTAACCTTGATTTCTTTTAAAGTCAACTGCAAACTAACCTAGCTATTATGAAACTATTTAACCCAAGCCTGATGCTTCGGACCGCCCTGTTATCCGGCATATTGCTGTTGGCGGGAAGCCTGATGGCGCAGCAAAAACAAGTAAGTGGTACCGTAAAGGATGCCGACGGTACGCCGCTGATCGGTGCCACGGTACAGGAATCGGGCACAACAACGGGAACGGTTACCGATTTTGACGGCAACTTTGCGCTTTCCGTCTCCGGCCCTGCTGCGGTGATTACCATTACCTATACGGGGTATGAAACCACTCGTGAAACGGTAGGCGCCAGAAGTGTGATCAACATTGTATTGGCAACGGATGCGCAAATTCTGGATGAGATTGTGGTGGTCGGTTATGGTTCTCAGAAACGGTCAGACATCACCGGGGCGGTGACCTCAGTACAGAGTGCCGACCTTGAGAAAGCGGTCTTCAATAACGTTGACCAACTACTCCAGGGTCGTGCAGCGGGTGTATTGGTGACTTCCGGTAGCGGAGCTCCGGGAGACAACTCCACTATTCGTATCCGTGGCAACAACTCTCTGTCGGCGGATAACGGCCCTCTTTACGTTGTCGACGGAATTCCGATTGCCGGTTCACCAACCTTCAACCCTCAGGACATTGCTAATCTCGAAGTCCTTAAGGATGCTTCCGCTACGGCTATTTATGGTTCCCGCGGCGCCAACGGTGTTATTCTCGTTACGACCAAGCGTGGTAAAAACGGTAAAACTGTGGTGAAATTTGACGCTAACACTACAACTTCTACCGTTCTTACCAACATAGAGATGCTTAGCGGACAACAATACGCCGAGTACCGTAACGAAGCTAATGCCGCCCTTAACAATCCAGAGCCTTTCCCTAACCCCGCCGAATTCGCCGGTCAGGGATTCAATTGGCAGGACGAGATCATCGGTACCGGCCAGCGTACCAACGTAGGCCTCAACATCTCCGGAGGTCAGGACAATATCCGCTTTTTCGTTTCCGGTGATTACCTGATTGACAATGGTATCGTTATCGACTCTAAGTTCAGCCGTTCAAACGTGCGGGCGAATATGGATATCGACGCGTTCAATGATCGGGTTACCTTCGAAGTGGGCCTCAACATCGCTCACCGGGAAGGACAAAACTCCGTATCCTCTGTGGGTGGGTTTCCATCATCACTCGGCCCGATCACCAACGCCCTGTTGGCAGAACCCATCGTTCCCAGCCTGACCTTCGCTGGTGAAACCGGCGAGAACGAGCAATTTTATAACCCATACCTTGAGGTTACGGCCAAAGAAGATCGCAACTTCAATACGGACCTGCTTAGTAATGCTAAGATTACGGTAAAGATCACTGATGACCTGTCCTACGTGTTCAACGGTGGTGCGAACTTCCGTCTTGGTCTTCGCGAACTGTTTTACCCCTCCACGGTAGGCCCTGGCATTAATACCGTTGGTAGCGCTACCTCCAATACGGGTCGCGGTTACGACTACATCGTTAGTAACTACCTTAACTACAACAAAACTTTTGGCAGCGACCACACACTTGGCGCTACCCTCGGCCTGGAGTACAGTGAGTTCAATGCTTACTCCTCCGCTACGAATATTACAAACTTCGAACTTGAGATTCTCGGTCTGGATAACGTCGGGATTGGTACCGGTCTGAACAATATTGGTACCGGCCGGAGCCTTTCCGTACTCCAGTCTGGCTTTGCCCGTTTCAATTACGGATACAAGGGCAAGTACCTGCTGACTTTCACCGCTCGTGCGGACGGATCATCGCGCTTTGCGGCCAACGAAAAGTGGGGCTACTTTCCCTCTGCTGCCATCGGCTGGCGTGTGTCTGAGGAAGATTTTCTCAAAGGAAGCAACTCCATCTCTAACCTGAAATTACGTGCATCATTTGGTGAGACGGGCACGCAGTCCATTCCGCCCTACCGCTCGCTTGCCCGTTACGGGACAACTCAGTACCCGATTGGCAATAGCCCGTCACTTGGCTTTATTCCCACTAGTGTCGAAGCTCCCGATCTGCGCTGGGAGACCACGCGTCAGTTTAACGTAGGCGTAGATCTTGGTCTGTGGAACAACCGCCTTGAGTTCATCGCGGACTACTTCGTGAAGACAACAGTTGACCTGCTGGCCAACATCGCCCTCCCTCCCCAGTCTGGCTTTGGCGGTGCGATCACTAACTTCGGTAGTATCGAGAACAAGGGTATCGAGCTGGGCATCAACGCTACGGTGGTTGATAAGCCTTCTTTCTCCTGGAGTACTGGTGTGAATTTCACTACTTACGAAACGACGGTCCTTGACCTCGGCGGCGACGGTGAGATCTTTGGCCCCGGCATTGCGGCTAACTTTGGCGGCAACGCCCACGTATACCGCGTAGGTCAGGAATTTGGCCAGTTTTTTGGATTGATCTCCGATGGACTTATTCAGCAAGCTGACCTTGATGCCGCTATGGCTTCCGGCGAACAGCTGCCAGCCCTCAACAACGACCGTACGCTTGGCCATTGGAAGTTCAAAGACCTCAGCGGCCCAGAGGGTGTTCCTGATGGCGTTATCAACGGCCTCGACCGTCAAGTAATGGGTAGCCCCAACCCTGACTTCATTTTTGGTTGGAATAACGATTTTACCCTCGGTAATTTCAGTCTGAACATGTTCATCCAGGGTACGGTCGGTAACGACGTGCTCAACGCATTGCACCCGGTACTCAACTCCGGTTTCAACAACAACGAATCCTACAAGAACCAAACGGTTGAATGGTATGAAAACCGCTGGACTCCGGAGAACCCAACCAACGATCCCCGGTTCCCTTCCATCAATAGTTTCTCTGCACCCGTTGCTGATTTCATGATTGAAGACGGTAGCTACATCCGCCTGAAGAACCTCTCTCTCCGGTACAACTTCCCTTTCAACAGCAACGTAATCTCTTCGCTGCAGCTCTACGTTACGGGAACCAACCTGATCACCATCACTGACTACACGGGCTTCGATCCGGAAGTAAGCGCACTGGGGTCACCACTGGCTCCGGGTGTTGACCTCGGCGTTTACCCCCGTCAGCGTGCTTTCACCTTTGGCCTCAACATGGGCTTTTAAGTAACCCTTGAAAAGCCCTGTATTACGGGGAATCAATTTTTGCGCGATTGCGTGATCATTCCAAATAAAAGAACAATGAAATTTTACCATAAAGCATTTTTTATACTTGCGTTGGCGACCGGGTTCACCGCCTGTGAGACCCTCGACGAAGTACCCTTCACCTTCATCGGTGTAGAAAACATTTATCAGGACGAGAGTGACGTTGATAAGGCCCTTCTGGGTGTTTACCAAACACTCTTTTTTCCCGGTGTAAATGACCTTTGGTATACCCTTACTACTTCCGGACCTTCTGAAATGATGACGGTTCGCCTCAAGATGGCGGCTCAGGGTCGTCAGGCATCCGTTGATTTCAACGATACTAACCCACACGGTTCATTTTGGAACCAATTTTACCAGGGCATCAACCGGGCTAACGAAGTGATTGATAATATCCCTAAAGCTGGCCTTGAATCCAGTTTGCAAGATGCTAAGATCGCAGAAGCCCGCTTCCTGCGCGCCTTCTACTACTTCCACCTGGCGAGAATGTTTGGTGGCGTACCACTTCAATTGGAGCCTACCCGCGATTTTTCCGATGAAGCAGTCAAAAAGCCCCGCTCTACCCTGGAAGAAGTCTATGCTGTAATTCTGGAGGACCTGACTTTTGCCGCAACTAACCTGCCGGCCACTCGCTCATCCGGAGATTTCGGTCGCGCCAGCGCAGCTACCGCCAATACATTACTTGGTAAGGTGAATTTGCAAATGGCTGGTCAGCCGCTGCAACAGACGGCCCGCTATGCAGACGCAATTACGGCGCTGGAAAAAGTGGTCGGTGTTCACGCACTGGAAAGTAACTTTGCTAATGTATTTAACATTGCTACCGAAGGAAATAACGAGATCATCTTCGCCCGCCCGAACATCTCCAACATCAATGGCAGCGGTACGGTAATGACTTTCTTCCAGGGAGCGCCAAATACGCCCTTCGCGCACCCGTTTGGTCAGTACCAGCTGGCTTTCACTGAGCTGCTCTACAACAGCTTTGATTCCACCGACCTGCGCCGGGATGTTACCTTTCTGTACACCTACAATCATGTAGGAACGGGAGAGGAAATCTCCTACGACCCAACGGGTGCAGCAACCGCCGGCCTCCAGTTTGGCGGTCCACGCAGTCCCAATGGTATTCCGATCGGAAAGTTCAAGGACCAGTCCAACAGCCTCAGCCCCTTCGGCCACGGTAACGACCTGATCTTCCTGCGCTACGCCGATGTGTTGCTGATGCTGGCTGAAGCAGAGAACGAAATGGGTGACGACGGTGCCGCGCGCGGTTACCTCAACCAGGTACTGAACCGGGCCGGGCTGGACAACGAAGACGAGAACGATCAGGCGGCGCTGCGCGCCATCATCAAACTGGAGCGTAAGAAGGAACTCGCCGGCGAATTCCATGAGTACTTCGACCTGCAGCGTTGGGGAGATCTGGAAGCTTCTATGGCGGTTAACCCCGATGCAATAATGCTTAACGTTGCCTACGACTCCAAACTGGAGCTCTACCCGATTCCACGGGGAGTTCTGGAAACCAACGAGAACCTGACGCAGAACCCGGGATACTAACTGTCGGGTAACTCGACCGGACCTCGAAGCGTCGTGCAGCGACCTTTGAGCGTCCGGTCAAGCGCGCCTTTTGAGATAACCCGCAGCGGACGCTCAAAGGTTCCTCCGGAACGCTTCGGAGTCCGCTGATCAAGACCTTGTATGATCGATATTTTAATCTTCAGGGGGAGGCCATCTTTGGTTTCCCCCTTTTAATTTTTGTAAAATGAAACAACTACGTCTACTTCCCCTACTCCTTTGTCTTTGCTTTTGTACCTGCGACCGCGCCGCTGAAGTCAATGAGTCAGATGGTCCGCTAGTCGATGGGGCGGAGCGGCCTCCGAACCTGCTGATTGTCTTGTCTGATCAGCACAGCTACGATATGCTGGGCAGCTATGGAAACGACCAGATCATCACCCCGAATCTGGACCAATTCGCCGCCGAGGGAGTACGGTTTACGCACGCCTTTACCAACCAACCCGTTTGCACGCCTTACCGGGGAATGATCATGAGCGGGATGCACCCACTGAAGAACGGTGCCTTTATCAATGATGCTCCGCTATTGCCCAATAAGACGAAATTACTGGCGCAAGTACTCAAAGAGAAAGGCTATCAAACCGCCTATATCGGTAAGTGGCACCTACTGGGTGGGGAACGCAACCGGCCAGTGCCCCGGGGAGAACTTCGGTATGGTTTTGACCACGTGGTGACCAATAACTGCCACGTCGATTTCCGTCCGGGTAAGGCCTTTTTCTGGAATAAGAACGACGAAAAAGAATACTTCGACCAGTGGGAAATCTACGGCCAGACCGACCAGGCACTAGCGTACCTGGACACCATCGATCAAAGTAAGCCATTCGCCCTCGTCGTCTCCTGGCACCCGCCCCACGACTGGGGGAAATTCAAAGGAGAAGATGGCAAAATGCACTACCGTTATGACACCGACGAGAAGATGATGGCCCTGTATGACCGGGATTCGATCCAACTACGCCCCGGCGTGGAGCGGACCGCCGACCGACTGCATATGTACCATGGTTACATGGCCTCTACCAGTGGTGTGGATATGTCTTTCGGCCGGCTGATGGACAAGTTAAAGGAGAAAGGAATGGACGAGAATACCCTGGCTTTGTTCAGTGCAGACCACGGCGATATGCTGGAAAGCCATCATGCGATTTTGCCCAAGCAGTATCCTCACGATTACTCGAACCGCATTCCCTTCATTGTGCGTTACCCAGCCAAACTCAAGCCTGGTCAGACAACGGATTTGCTCTTTGGCGCCCTTGATATCATGCCGACGGTATTGGGGCTGATGGGCGTGGAATCGGAACAGCAATACGACGGAATGGACCTTTCGGAAGAGATTCAGGCGGGGACGCAGGATGCAGTGGATGTTCTTCCGATTTGGCTGTATAAGCGCGGCGTAGCCAGGAACCACAACTGGCGCGGAGTCATCACCCCCGACTGGACTTTCAGTATGGGTAAAGGCGTTGATTCCCTTGAAATCACCAACGTCCTCTTCGACCGGGCAAAGGATCCGGCTCAGCTCAACAACCTCTTCCACGACCCTGCTTACGCTGAGGTTAAAGAAGAACTACGCGGTAAGACCTTCGCCTGGATGGAAAAGTACAACGACCAGTTCTGGGGAATGGAAGATTTTCTCCGTATCCGGCCGGAGGAAACCTGGATGTATAATTATGAGAAGAGCCCCTTTGAGTTATTTGCTGAAGAGTAGTTTGGACGAAGCATGCGTAGCGACCTTTGAGCGTCCGGCGCGTGTGGCGGCCTTGTTAGCATCCGAGGTAGGGCAATCTTGTCAGTACCTAAGAGACAGCCCTTTTCAAAGGTCCCGGTGGACGCTTCGAGGGCGACCTAACGCGTAGCGGTGAGGTTGTGAAAGGCCTGGCCCCGAACCTCCTCATCGGCATTGTAATCCGGGTTCAACACCGGCCAGTACCGCTTGTCCACGTTTTCTTCGAGCCATACCAATAGTTTGTCGAACAAGGCTTGCCGGAGTTCGGGCTTAGTCTGCGCAAGATCGTTAAGCTCGTACGGGTCTTTTACCAGGTCATACAGGTGTAGCCGTCCGTGCCAGTCAAAGATCAGCTTCATGTTTCCTTCCCTGATGGCGGAGTGAGGGGTGAGCGGATAGCCATCGTAGGGGCTGTTGTAGATGACGTTGAAGGGGTAATGCCAGTAGCGGGTGTCTTTGGCGTAAGTTTTCTGCGTCGTCTCCTGAAGTAGCGGGAGGAAACTTCGGCCATCGAGGTCCTCGCTTTTAATCAGGGCTTCGGCATCATAGCCGGCCATTGCGACGAGGGTGGGGTAGAGGTCGGTGTAGTCCACCGGGGTGTTTACCCATTTTCCACTGGCGACGCGGTTTTTCCACCAGACGATTAGGGGGACCCGGATGCCACCCTCCGTCAGGCAGGCCTTGCCGCCCAGGAAAGGCGCGTTGTCGGTCCCATCTCCTTTTGGAGTGATTTTGCGGTCAATGCCGCCATTGTCCGACATGAAAACGACGAGCGTATTTTCCTCCAGCCCCGTAGCTTTTAGCTTTTCCATCAATTGGCCCACGGAACGATCCAGGCTCTTGATCATGGAGGCGTACACCGGGTCATTGTGGCCGTTCCAGCCTCTGGCAGGCTTAGTTTCGAAATGGGCTACTTCTTCAGCTTTTCCCTGGTAGGGGGAGTGCACGGCGAAGTGAGAGAAATAAAGAAAGAACGGCTCTTCTGGCTTGTTGGCCCTGTCGTCTAGGTAGTCAAGGGCCTGCACCGTCAGGTCATCAGTGAGGTAGGCCTGGCCAGTGGAGTCACCGGCGTCACCAATGGCCCAGGCCGGTTGTGGCATATCCGGGAACCGGGCTTTGCTTTTCTGGTTCCAGCCCTTGCGCCAGTTGTAGTAAGCTGATCCTCCGCCGTCGAACCAGGCGAGGGGCTCGAAGCCATGGTCTGCCGGTTGGTGGCCGGCGGCGCCGAAGCCGCCGATGTGCCATTTACCAATGAAGGCAGAATGATGGCCGGGCATTGCCTCGGCAATACTGAGAATATCCTGCCCATTGTCATCTGGCGCACCAGTGGGCAGGGCGGAGTTGGAGGTGCTATTGTCCCATGCACGCTCGATGAGAATATTATCGCGGTGGTCGAGCACGTCGTGGGAAAAGTGGCCTTCGGGTACGGGCAGCGCTTGGTTGTAATAAGTCTCCCGCAGGGGCATAGCGGTCATGAAGCCGGTTCGTGGCGCAAATTTCCCGCTGAGTATTCCCGCTCGGGTGGGGGAGCAAAGTTGCGTGGCATAGGCCTGTGAAAAGGATGTCCCTTCCCGCATGAGCCGGTTTAAATGGGGCGTTTCGTAATAGATGCTTTCAGCTTCGACGCCACTGAAATACCGGGCGTAGCCTTCGGTGTCCATAATGCCGAAATCGTCGGCAAGGATGAAGATGATGTTGGGCTGCTTGATGTTTTGACCATCTGACTCACTGGTTGATGAGGCGGGGCCGCAGGAGGCAAGCAAAAGCGATAAAAAGCAGGGAAAGAAGTACTTGGTCATGCCCTAAAACTAAACCTTGTTCCTGCGTTCGCGCATCCCGTACTGTACCGTATAGTAACAAAATTATCGCCTGAGCCTAAGATATTGGTCACTCAGTCTTAGCAACCTGAAGCCAGCCAGCCCGCTACACCGAAGACCGATCAATAAACCGAAAGGGATTCTGCACTTTCTTGATCTCTTTACTGAGCATGACCTCCGCCGCTGTCCGTCCCATTTGGTCAAAATCAGTGGAGATTACGGTAATGCCGAGTAAATCTTTCAGCGGGGTTTCATTGTAAGAAATCACCCCGATGTCTTGCCCCATTTCCATTCCATCATCCCTGATTTGTTTAACCAGGTTGACGAGGTCGTTTTCGGCAATGGTGACAAAAAGATCTCCGGATTCAAGAATAATGTCTTCGTAGACTTCGTGAATAACTTCGAAATCCATCTTAAATTTTACGCAGAACTTTCGGAAGCCATGCATGATCCGTCGGGGATAAGGGTAGATGGACCGCTCCGGATACACCAGGAAAATCTTTTTATACTTACGGATCTTTTCCAGGCCATCCGTCAGTGCCTTATAGATGTCGTTCTCAAAATCCTGATAAACGATGGAGAATTCACCCGTTAGCCCCGTCAGGTTATTGTCGAGGATCAACAGTTTATGCTTCGGTATTTTGTTAAGGGTTTCCACTACATCATCGGTGAAACTTACGTGGCGCAGGGCTGAAGTTTTGAAATGTGGCATGATGACGAAGTAGTCATATGTCTTAAGGTTTTTCTTGAGCAGGTTGAGAAACAGCGTCTCGTCGCAGTGATAAATGTGCAGGTCCGTATGGGAACTTCCCTGCAACTCCTGGATGAAGGAGTTGTATATCCTCATCTTGTAATTACTCAGCTTATTCACTAAAAACAACACATTGACCTGGGAAATTAAGGACGTTCGGGTCACATAATATCCCTTGCCCATCACGGAGGTAATGATGTTTCGCTCTTTCAGGATTTTATAAGCTTTTTCCACCGTGTCGCGGGAGAGGTCAAATTCTTCGCTGAGCATATTGATGGAAGGAATTTTTTCATCCACCTTTAATTTGCCGGAAGAAATATTGTCGATAATTGATTCTACAATTTGTCTGTATTTGGGAATACGGGAGTTTTCATTAATAGTTATGTGTTCGAGTATTTGCATAAAGAAATTTGGCTTTATTTGTTGTCAGCAATACAGCGGGGCTTACGATGAAACAATATGGAAGCATCGTATAAGACCAGTTAATGGCTGGTCTGAGACCATTTACGGCGCCCGGGTGGTGAAGTAAAGCTATGCGCTAAAGTAACGCATCCTGCACCGGTAGGGTGTGACCAATAGTGGAGCCTGGACACACAAAGGCGAACGGTACAGTACAGGACGGCCCCGAATAGGCCTCAAACTAACTTAGCGTTATAATCAAAAAACAAACTGCGACCATGGCAACAGCTATAACCCAATTCAAACACGTAGATTATCTCTGGGACGAATCCAAGGCCGCCAGCCTTGGCGACGATCAGGTAGCTCTTTTCCTCTATCGTTCCAATATTCTGGGTGCGGACCTCCGCATCACCAACTACGGAGGCGGCAATACTAGTTGTAAGACCATCGAAAAAGATCCCCTTACCGGTAAGGAAGTAGAAGTAATGTGGGTCAAAGGGTCAGGCGGAGACATTGGCACCCTCACCCGCTCGGGCATCGCCGGCCTGTACACCGATCGCCTGCGCGATCTCAAGAAAGTCTACGGAGGCCTCGAAGATGAAGACCGCATGGTCGGCCTCTTCAATCATTGTATTTACGACCTGGACTCCAAAGCGCCCTCCATCGACACACCGCTGCACGGCCTGCTCCCATTCAAGCACATCGATCACCTCCACCCCGATGCCCTCATCGCAGTAGCCGCCGCTAAAGACAGCGAGAAGGTAACCAAAGAGATTTGGGGAGATACTATGGGCTGGGTGCCATGGCAACGTCCTGGTTTCGACCTCGGCCTGCAGCTCGAAAAGTGCCTGGCCAATAACCCCGGCATCCGGGGCATCGTATTAGGTAGCCACGGCCTGTTCACCTGGGGAGACACCAGCTACGAATCTTACATCAACAGCCTGGAAGTCATCGAAATGGCCAGTCAGTATATCGAAGATCGGGTCAAAGCCCAGGGCGATAAAGTCTTTGGCGGCCAACGGGTAAAGAGCCTGGCTCCCGAAGCCCGCCTGGCCCAGGCGGCAAAACTGATGCCACTATTACGTGGCCTCACCAGTAGCGAAGCCCGGCAGGTCGGCACCTTTCAGGATACCGACGTAGTGCTCCAGTTCATCAACTCCAAAGACATTGACCGCCTCGCGCCGATGGGGACCTCTTGCCCTGATCACTTTCTGCGCACTAAAATCCAACCCCTCGTACTCGACCTCGATCCGAAGGAGGACCTTAGCGATCGCGATGCCATCCTGGCCAAGCTCGAAGGTGCCTTCGGCGACTACCGCAAAGGGTACCAAAAATATTACGACGATCATAAGCGGGACAACAGTCCCGCCGTACGTGACCCCAATCCGGTCATCATTCTGTATCCTGGTGTTGGCCTGTTCAGCTTTGCCAAAAACAAACAGACAAGCCGCGTAGCCTCCGAATTCTACATCAACGCCATCAACGTGATGCGCGGGGCCGAGGCGATTACCGAATACACCGCCCTGCCGCGGCAGGAAGCTTTTGACATTGAGTACTGGTTGCTCGAAGAAGCTAAACTCCAACGGATGCCAGCCGAGCAGCCGCTCAGCCGAAAAGTGGCCCTGGTGACCGGTGCCGGTGGCGGAATCGGTAAAGCGATTGCCGATAAACTGGTTGCCGAAGGTGCAGTGGTTGTTCTTTCCGACATCAACGCAGATGCGCTGAAAGAAGCGGATGAAACTTATGGCCGCGACCAGTCCACCTACGCTGTTTGC
The DNA here is from genome assembly GCF_000373105.1 of Neolewinella persica DSM 23188. Taxonomy (GTDB): domain Bacteria; phylum Bacteroidota; class Bacteroidia; order Chitinophagales; family Saprospiraceae; genus Neolewinella; species Neolewinella persica. The sequence continues at coordinate 184,923 of NZ_KB890480.1, forward strand.
GACGTGACGGATGCCGCCTCTATTGAGCAGGCATTTGATGCAGCGAGCCTACAGTTCGGTGGTGTAGATATTGTTGTACACAGCGCCGGGCTTGCGATCTCCAAGCCACTCGAAGAGCACACGCAAAAGGATTGGGACATCCTGCAGAACGTTCTCGTTAAGGGGCAGTTCCTGCTTGCCCAGGAGTCCGTCCGGGTAATGCGCGACCAAGGGACTGGTGGTGACTTCATCAGCATCGCCAGTAAAAACGGCCTGGTTTCCGGGCCAAATAATGTCGGCTACGGTACCGCCAAAGCTGCCCAGCAACACATGGCCCGGCTGCTTGCCGCAGAACTTGGCAAGGACCATATTCGGGTAAATACCGTTAACCCCGACGGCGTCATCATCGGTTCCAAAATCTGGGAAGGCAAATGGGCCGAAGGCCGTGCTAAAGCCTACGGCATCACCGTGGAGGAACTGCCGGCGCACTACGCAAAGCGGAATCTGCTCAACGAAATCATCCGGCCAGCAGACATCGCCGATGGCGTATTTGCCTGCGTTGGCATACTGACCAAGACGACGGGTAACATCATCAATGTGGACGGTGGAATGGCTACGGCTTTTGTTCGGTAATTTTCTCTGGCGAGGGCACTTCAGTGCCCATTTTTTAATACCCGTTTCTTGGGCGGGGCCGCAGGCGCAAGGGAGGTTGTTTAGCAAAGGCACACAACTGGCCATTAGCAAACTTTCGGCAGGAACGGGCACCGGAGTGCCCTCGCCTGCCCCCACCATTGCACCTGCGTCCGCGCCCAGCTTTTCCTTCTTTTTCTCTTATCCTTGACCTCTCGAATCATGCAGATCAACAAAGACCAATTACAAAAGGTCAACCAGCAGGGGCGTGCTCGCCACGACGAACATTTCGACTTTCTGGCGAATAATCTAACCCGGGAAGGTGTCGATGTAAACACCATCCTGAAGCGCCTCGCTGCCTTTCAGGTCGCCGTTCCCAGTTGGGCCCTCGGTGCCGGTGGTACACGCTTCGGTCGTTTCTCTTTCCACGGTGAGCCGGGAAACCTCGAGCAAAAAATCGGCGATGTGGGTATCCTGCACGCTCTTACCCAAACGGCCGGTGCCGTTTCCCTGCACATCCCCTGGGACACCCCTACGGATTACGCCGCAGTAAAGGAACTGGCCAAAGCCAACAACCTGGTTTTTGACGCCATTAACTCCAATACCTTTCAGGACCAACCCGGCGCAAAACACAGTTACAAGCACGGTTCCCTCTGTAACACCGACGAAGCCATCCGCGCCCAGGCAGTACAGCATAACCTGGAGGTGATCGGAATCGGTGAAAAGCTGGGATCCAAAAGCCTGACGGTCTGGCTGGCTGACGGTACCAGCTTTCCCGGCCAGCGGTCTTTTCAGCAAGCCCTGGCGCAAACGGAAAAAAGCGTCAAAGAGATCTACGCCGGAATGCCTGCCGACTGGAGCCTGTTCATCGAGTACAAACCGTACGAACCAAATTTTTACAGTACCGTAATTATGGACTGGGGCACGTCGTTCATGTTGGCAAATGCCTGCGGCGACCGTGCTTTTACTTTGGTCGACCTGGGCCACCACCTGCCCAACAGCAATATTGAACAGGTGGTCGCCACCCTGATGTCTAAAGGTAAACTCGGCGGTTTCCACTTCAACGATAGTAAGTACGGCGACGATGACCTGACTGTAGGTAGCATCAAGCCCTACGCCCTGTTCCTAATCTTCAACGAACTGGTGTACGGCATGGCCAATAATCCCCAAAACCCGGAACTGGCCTGGATGATCGACGCCAGCCACAACATCAAAGATCCCCTGGAAGATCTGCTCCAAAGCCTGGAGGCCATCCAGGAAGCACACGCCAAAGCATTGCTCGTGGATCAGGAAGCCCTGAAAGCCGCTCAACTCAGCCATGACGTGGTAAAGTGCCAGGAAATCCTCCAGGCCGCTTACCGGACTGACGTTCGGCCGCTACTGCAGCGCGCCCGAATTGAGAACGGCGGTGCACTCGACCCATTGGGTGCCTACCGGAGTATGGGCGTGCGGGAGGCGCTGATTGGGGAACGGGGAAAACATACGGTGGCTACGGGCCTGTAGGCGCTGCGCGCCTACTTGTTGCAGGGTCGCTTCGCTCCTGTTGCAGGGGTTACAGCCCTTAAATATCGAAATGCCCCTGCAACACGAGCGAAGCAAATCCTGTACCAACTGTAACCCTGTAACCGGAGCGTAAGCGACCCTGCAACCCCTGCAACGTGAGCGAAGCGAACCCTGCAACAACTGCAACTATGAAACCAGTAACCGCCATCTTCGACATCGGCAGAACGAACAAAAAGTTCTTCCTATTCGACGACGCCTTTCGCGAAGTCCACCGGGAGTATACTTCTTTCGAAATGATCGAAGATGAGGACCGTTTTCCTACAGAGAACATTCAGGCTTTGCGAAGGTGGTTGCGGGAGGTCTTTGACCGGATACTGGAGAGTGAAAAGTACGACGTAAGAGCCATCAACTTCTCCACTTACGGGGCCAGCTTTGTCCATCTGGATGAGGATGGAAAGGTGTTGACCCCGTTGTACAATTACAATAAGCCGCTGGACGAGCAATTGCTCGACCAGTTCTACGACCAATACGGGCCGGAAGAAGCCTTCACGCTGGCCACCGGTTCTGACCGGTCCGGAATGCTCAACTCCGGATTGCAACTCTACTGGCTAAAGCATACGAAACCGGAAGTCTTTGCCCGGATCAAATATTCCCTGCATTTGCCCCAGTTTCTGAGCTATGTTTTTACCGGTATCCCGATCAGCGAATATACCAGTATTGGCTGCCACACGGCACTGTGGGATTATCCGAAGAAGGATTACCACGATTGGGTTTATGCCGAAGGGATCCACCGGGTTCTCCCACCCATCGTTTCTACCGAGACGAGTATCAATATGAATTATAACGGTAAGCGAATTAAAGTTGGCGTGGGCATTCATGATAGTTCCGCCGCCTTGCTGCCGTACATCAGGAGTGAGCGCAAGACCTTCGTGCTGGTCTCTACGGGGACCTGGAGTGTAACGCTAAACCCCTTTGCCACCGGCACCTTAAAATCCGAAGATTTAGAAAGCAGTTGCATCAATTATATGCGGATCGACGGTAAGCCAGTGAAAGCGGCACGGCTTTTCCTTGGGGAAGAATATAAGATCCAGACTAGTCAACTTTCGGAAACCTTCGGAGTAGGGCCCGATCACCATACGACCGTTAGCTTTGATCGAACCATCTACGATGAATTAAAGGAACATTTCTCCCCGCGCTTTGCATTTCAGGAACTACCGACGACCGGCAGGTCAACGACCAGCTTGCCGGCAGACTGGACCTATGCCCAGGCCTACCACCAGCTGATGATAGAATTAGTGTCCCTGCAGGCGGCCAATATCCGGGCCGCACTGGGGGACCGTACCGTAAAAAAATTGTTTATTGACGGCGGGTTCACCGACAACGAGGTGTACGTAAAGCTGCTGGCGCATCGGTTCCGGGAGCTTAAGGTGCGGACAACGGACTCGTCGCTGGGCTCCGCGCTGGGCGCGGCCATTGCTATTTCCGACAAGACGCTTAATTCCAAGTTTCTTAAGGAAAACTACGGTCTGCGTAAGCACCAACCCTTCATCGTCGGTGAGGCAAGCTCCTCCTGAGCCAAGGCTTAGTTGTATTTATGGGTTTGCGTTCTGTTTGTCGTACTTCTACATATTTACAAAATACCCAAGTCTTACCAACAGCCCCTCAAGGCCACCAACACAACCAAAAAATATGTCTAACGACTTTATACCTGCTTACCCATCCATCGACGACCTGCGCAAAAAAGCGATCAGGCGGATTCCCCGCTTTGCCTTCGAATACCTTGATGGGGGGTGCAACGAAAACATCAACCTGCACCGCAATACGGCTGATCTGCGGGAAGTACAATTGCTGCCCCACTACCTCCGGGATTTTAACGGTGCTTCGTTGAAAACGGAATTGTTCGGTATTGAGTACGATGCGCCGGTGGGCATCTCTCCCATCGGGCTCCAGGGGCTTATCTGGCCCAATGCAACGGAGATACTGGCGAAAGCTGCTATGAAGCATAATATTCCGTTTTGCCTCAGCACTGTGGCCACCAGCGACATCGAAACGGTGGGCAAAATTACTGACGGTAAAGCCTGGTTTCAATTGTACCACCCTACGGAAAATGACCTGACGGATGACCTGCTCAAACGGGCGCATAACGCCGGCGTACCGGTACTGGTTATCCTTTGTGACGTGCCCACCTTCGGCTTCCGCCCCAACGATATCCGTAACGGCCTGGCCATGCCGCCTAAGATGTCGATCCGCAACTTCATCCAGATCTTCGGCAAGCCGAACTGGGCTTTACGAACCCTCTTCAACGGACAACCGGAGTTTGCTAACCTGACACCTTACATGCCCAAAGGTCTGGACATGCAGCAGCTCGGTAAGTTTATGGACCAGACGTTCACCGGCCGGCTGAACGCCGCGAAGATTGAACGGATCCGGGAACGGTGGAAGGGCAAGATCGTCCTGAAAGGCGTCGCTAATGAAGCGGACGCAGCGGAGGCTATCCGGTTAGGCTTAGACGGCATCATCGTCAGCAACCACGGTGGTCGCCAACTCGATGCTGGCGAAGCCAGCATTCACCCCCTCCAGCGTATCGCAAAGAAATACGGTGACCAGATCGTCGTGATGCAGGACAGCGGCCTGCGCACCGGACCCGACATCGCCCGGTCCATGGCCAGCGGAGCAAAGTTCACCTGGATGGGGCGCTCCTTCATGTATGGTACCGCCGCACTGGGAGACAAGGGAGGTAACCACACCATCGCCATGCTGAAAATGCAATTGCAGCAGGTAATGGAACAACTTTGCTGCGAGCGGGTGGAAGACCTTCCTAGTCATCTCATTAGTCGTGAATGATGGAGTGATGGAATGGGAGGATAGCTACCGCAAGCGCCACGCTCTTCGCTTCGCCTTAGGTGAGCAAGCGAAGCACTGCGAACGGTCCTTGCGGTAGCCACTCAGTGACTCGCCAACTCAATGACTCATCCCCTTCACCAACTCACTAAAAACACTACTCGCGATGCCTGCTTGCCTAAGGCGAATGAGCGTAGCGAAATGAGCGGCAGCAGCGGCAGCCACTCACTAATTCACCAACTCACCAATTCACTATCTATGCTACCAAACGTAACCTCAGAAGAACACATCGAAGACATCGCCGGTGGCGAATTCGAACGCGAACCCGTACCCGCCTCGAAATGGAAAGGGTGGGGGAGTTTTCTGGGCATGTATGCCGGAGAGCATGCGGCCGGTACAGAGTTCATGATCGGCCCCCTGTTCCTGACGGCCGGGGTGAGTGCCTTCGATCTTTTACTGGGTCTGTTGATCGGTAACCTGCTGGCGGTACTCAGCTGGCGGTTCCTGACGGCGGAAATTGCGGTCAAAAACCGGCTTACATTGTACTTTCAGCTGGAAAAAATCAGTGGATCTACCCTCGTGAAATTCTACAATGTGGCGAATGGGGTGCTCTTTTGTTTCCTTGCGGGGTCGATGATCACCGTGTCAGCTACGGCGATCGGTGTTCCACTGAACATGGAGATGCCCACCCTTACGGATACGCTGCCGAACGGACCAACCTACATCATCATTGTACTGGTGGTAGGCGCGGTCATTGCGCTCATCGCTTCACGCGGCTACGATACGGTGTCTAAGGCCGCCAACTGGATGTCTCCGGTAATCGTTCTGGCCTTCCTCGCCTGTGGTATCGTGGCCCTTGGCCAGCTTGGTGTCGGCAGCTTCCGGGAGTTTTGGGACATCTGGGGTGAAGGCAGTGAGCCCTTCCCCGGCCAAATCAAGTACACCTTCTGGCACGTCATGATCTGGAGCTGGTTTGCCAACGCTGCGATGCACGTCGGCATGTCGGATCTATCCGTATTCCGTTTTGCCAAAAAGGCCAGCTCTGGCTGGACGACGGCGGCGGGTATGTACGTAGGGCACTATATGGCCTGGATCGCAGCAGCATTGCTTTACGCCGTTTACCTTCAGACGCCGGAGGCGCAAGCGATGCTCTCTGGCGGTGAAGCACCGCCCGTGGCTCCTGGACCATTAGCGTACAATGCCATCGGTTGGTTCGGCATCATTGCCGTGGTACTTGCCGGCTGGACGACCGCCAACCCGACGATCTACCGCGCGGGACTGGCCTTTCAGACGCTGATGCCGAAGGTGTCGACTTTCTGGGTAACCATTCTGGCGGGGACCGTTGCAACCATCGCCGGCTTGTTCCCTGCCTTCGCCATGAAATTGCTCGGCTTTGTAGCTTTTTACGGCTTCGTGCTGGCGCCTTTCGGAGCAGTGATTGTGTTTGAGCACTTCTTCCATAAGTCTGCCGGCATTCAGAAGAATTACGCGGAGATTGCCGGTATTCAATTCAACCCGGCTGTGCTGTGGGCCTGGGCGGTCAGCTTCGGTCTGTTTTACTTCCTGTCCTGGCAGTTCGACATTTTCCTGAGCTTCGTTACGCTGCCGGCCTGGTTGCTGTGTGGTGTACTGTTTCTGGTGTTCAGCCGGAGGTGGCAGAAGCCTGCAGCAAATTAGCAGGCGCGGCCGCAGGTGCGGAGAAAAGGTTTAAAAGGGCAAGGGGCGAAAAGAGCGGTAGTACCGTTGTTTTCGTCCCTTGCTTTTTTGGTTGGTCACCTTGCACCTGCGGCCGCGCATTATTACATTCCTCAAAACCGTCGGACGGGTGGTCCAGCCGTCCGACAAATCCTTTTGACCTGGCGAAGCCGGTTAAAAGTTTGTCTGCCGGCTAATACTAGTTTCCACTAGCTTTGCCCCTCACCAGTCTCTTCCCTTATGCTAACCGCTCCACTCGAAATTCTACACGAAGGCAAGTCCTATTACGTGATCAACAAACCCGCCGGAATTGCCACGGAAAAGAACTTTACCAACGACACAGTGGAGGCGAGGGCGCTGGTGCAGTGGAAGCGACCAAAGAGCACCAAGGACCCGTTCGTCGGCATTGTCCACCGGCTTGATCGTCCGGTTAGTGGTGCGCTGCTGCTGGCCAGAAATAAATCTACCCTGGTGGCCCTGAACCGTGCGTTTGAGGAAAAGCAGGTGGAGAAGAGTTACGTGGCCCTGACGGAAACACCGTTGCCGAAAGAAGCGGGAGAACTCCGGCACTACATTGCCCGCGATAAGTTCAATCGTAAGGCCATCGCTGCCGACCGGCCCATGCCCGGCGCGAAGGAAGCTGTATTAAATTACCGGCTGCTATCTGCAGGAACTGATCGTTACCTCTATGAAATAACGCCCATCACCGGCCGCTTTCATCAGATCAGGGTGCAGTTGTCGGCAGCTGGCGCGCCCATCATTGGAGATGTCACCTACGGCTCTACCCGCATTCATGAGCCGAACGCTATTTGCTTACACGCTCACCAGCTTACTTTTCCGGAACCCGATGGGGAAATGGTTGCTGTTGAGGCGGCGTTGCCGGTTTGGGCTACTGAGGTAGTGAGTTCTTGAGCCACTCAGTGACTCGCTAACTCATCAACTCACTTTTGTCGCATTACTACACCACCTTCCTACCTAAATAACCCAAAGCCGCTTTTTTGCGTTACAGCAATACATTGAAAATAATAACCATGAAGTTCTCCCTCTATACGCTGACCCTGCTGGTGGTCTTGCTCCTCAGCTCCACCTCTTGCGACAGTCAGAAAACTAATGCGACCTCAACTACAACTGATGAGCCGCCAGCCATGACGAAAGGTAATACGGAACCCGTTGCCGGAGTCACAATCACTGAGCTGGATTCAGGCTATGAAGGCTTTGAAAAGGCCTACTTCGCCGGTGGTTGCTTTTGGTGTACCGAAGCTTCTTTTGACCGCATTGTAGGTGTCAAAGACGTTTGGTCCGGCTACGCTGGCGGCAAGGAAGTGAACCCAACTTACGGCGAAGTTGCTGGCGGACAAACCGGCCACGCCGAAGCGATCGTGGTCTATTACGACCCTGCAGTGCGTACCTACGAGGATCTTCTGGAGGTCTTCTTCGTCGCCCACGACCCCACCCAGTTGAATCGACAGGGCCCGGACCGGGGAACCCAATATCGCAGCACAATTTTTCCCGTTTCCGAAGAACAGTACGAAAAGGCCAAGGCTAAGATCATCGCCCTTGATAAAAGCGGTAAGTTCTCCTCTAAGATTCAGACGACGATCGAGGACCCCATTGAGTTTTACATCGCTGAAGCCTATCACCAGGATTACTACGAAGATACCAGTAACCCTAATCAGGGTTACGTACAAAATGTAAGCCGGCCTAAGGTGGAGAAAGTGATGGAGGTCTTCAAGGACTGGCTCAAACCGGAGTTTGTTAAGTAACATTTACCGAAGAGCCGTAAATGCTACGTAACAAACTCCGGTTTGTAGATGGCCTGTGGCCTTGGTAGCTGCGCTTCGCGCTCAATAGTGGCTAGGAAGTAGGCTGCCGCACTAGAGTGCTCGTCTGTTAAAGAGAAAAATATTTTCGGAAGGCGTAACCGATATAACGAAGTGAGCTGCCAGATGCGGTAGCACTACCCTCTACTCACTACCGAGGCCGAAGGCCGTCTATTAAGAAAAAGAGCGCGGCGATTTTTCGTCTATAGCAGCTGCGCTGCTATCTTCGCGCCCATGGCAAAAATGTACCAACTATCCACCTGCAGCTCCTGCAAACGTATTCTCGGTGAACTCGGCGAACAGCCGGCACTTGAAGTCGTGAACATCAAGACGGAAGCAATCACCGAAGAACAGCTCGACCATATGGCTAAGCTGGCCGGCAGCTACGAGAAATTGTTCAGCCGGCACGCCCGGAAGTATCGCGCTCAGGGGCTCAATAAAAAGGAGCTGACCGAAGATGATTACCGGCGGCTGATCCTGGAAGAATACACATTCCTGAAGCGGCCGGTAACGATCGTAGGAGACCAGATATTTATTGGTAAGCAGGAGAAAGCGGTGGAGGCACTAAAGGCTGCCTTGGCGGAGTAGGAGACCTAAACGCACCATCATGAAAACGATCCCAGGAATTATCGAAGGAGAATTTGGCTGTGAATTGGATGAAGAACATAGTCTGGGTATTATGACGCATCTGGATCGCATTGTTGAAATCGGTGGGGTTGATATGTCTTTCTTACGTGGGTAGCTAAACGGGATTTGAAGGAACACTAGTCAAAGTCTCAGCGTTTTTCGAAGAATTAAGTTTAAAACAATGAAATCACCCAACCGCCACGAAATCACCACCTTCTTCCAAACCCTCCAGGACGAGATATGCTCCGCCCTGAGTGCTGCCGATGGCGGCACCTTCCGCGAAGACAGCTGGGACCGCCCCGGCGGTGGCGGCGGCCGTGCCCGCGTCCTCAACGGCCATCACGTAGAGAAAGGAGGGGTGAATTTTAGCGCCGTCTACGGTGAGCTGCCGCCTGCGGCGGCCAAAAGTCTGGAGGTAGATTCGGAAGAAACCGGCTTCTACGCCACCGGGGTCTCCATTGTACTCCATCCGAAGAACCCCCACGTGCCGATCATCCACATGAACGTGCGCTATTTCGAACTCGACGGTGGCCGTTTCTGGTTTGGCGGCGGTATCGATCTGACTCCACACTACATCGTGCCGGAGCAAGCTGCTTATTTTCACCAGCAACTCAAGGATACTTGTGACCAATTTGACCCGGCCTACTACCCCAAATTTAAGACCTGGGCCGATGACTATTTCTTCATCCCCCACCGCAACGAAACCCGGGGTGTCGGCGGCATCTTCTACGACCGCCTTTCGCCTGCCACGGAGGGAAAGGACAAGCAGACGCTTTTCGAATTCACCCAGGCGGTTGGCCGCACCTTTGCGCCGACTTACCTGGAGTTATTGGCCCGCAACAAAGATTTGCCCTACACCGAAAGGGAGTCCGAATGGCAAAAGCTTCGCCGTGGGCGGTACGTAGAGTTCAACCTCGTCTGGGACCGGGGCACCAAATTCGGCCTCACCACCAATGGCCGGACGGAATCCATTCTGATGAGCCTCCCGCCGCTGGCGGGCTGGGAGTATGATTTCCAGGCGGAGGCTGGGAGTCGGGAAGCGGAGACGCTGGCGAATTTAGTCAAGGGTAAGAATTGGTTGAACTAGGGCGAGTATCAATTTGATTCAGAGATTTATTTTGCTTAATTTCCATATGACCCCGGAGGGGTCTACCCTAATTTGCCCCGGGTGAGGCGGAACGCCGAAACCCGGGGTTGAAAAGAGCTTAGAAATAAGACGGCGCGTAGCGCCGTAACGGTCTTTGTTCCCGGCTACATACCCCGGGTAAAAGCTCGCTGTGCGACCTTTCACCCGGGGCAATTAAAGTTCGACCCCTCCGGGGTCACCTTTATTTGGTCAGTATTGATCCGGTCTTTCTGGGTCGCATTTTTCGAGCGCACGTTCAAAACGCATTCAAAAAATCCGACTTCTTCCGGCTGGAAACCGGCAGCACCGTCCCATCCTTAAGCACGATTTGCCCACCCCGCCCCCGGAGGTATCTTTTTACCTGATTGATGTTGACGAGGTAAGAGTGATGGATGCGGAAAAAGGTACCACCATCGAGCTTGTCTTCCAGAAAGCCGATGGGTTTGGAGATCAGCAGCATGGGCGCGTCAGTAAAATGTAACCGGGTGTAACTTCCGTCAGATTCTCCGTAGCGAATAGTGCTTACGTCGACGAACTCAAGCCCTTCTCCGGTTGGGAGACTGATGCGATTTGGCCTGCTGTCTGCTTCGATTCGCTGTAGTAATTGTCGGATACGGGTGCTCTGGCCGCTTTCTTCGGCGAGGGCCCGATGGGCTTTATCGATGGCTGCCCGTAGGTCTTCCCGTCCAATTGGTTTGAGAAGATAATCCAGCGCTTCAGCCTTAATGGCCTGCATGGCGTAATCTTCGTGGGCCGTGGTGAAAATAACGTGGAAGGTGCTTTCGCCGAGCAATTCCAATAATTGAAAGCCGTCGAGGTGGGGCATCTGGATGTCCAGAAAAAGGAGTTGTGGTTGATGAGAGGAGATCAGCTCTACGGCCTGTTGAGGGTCCGTGGAGGTGGCAACCACGCTTACTTCAGGGCAGTAGCGGTTCAACAAGAGTTGCAGGCTGCGGACGGCGGATGGTTCGTCATCAATAATAAAGGCGGTGAGTTCAGGCATGGGAGTCAGGTTTTGGTGCGGGTAGGATGGGGAGAGTGAGCAAAACGATCGTTCCCTGTGGTAGTCGGTCGGTGATACGATAATGGGCGCGGCGGCCGTGCAATTGCTCGAGCAGGTGCAGGCGATTACGGATCATGGACTGCCCTCGTGATCGGTGCCGCCTGCCGGCATTGATGCGGGCACTGGCTTCCCTGCCGATTCCATTGTCTTCCACCCGGCAGTGTAGAACGTCTCCTTGCCGGCTGAAACTGACGGTAAGCCGACGCTCCACTTTACTGTGACTCAGGCCGTGCCAAATAGCGTTTTCCACGAATGGTTGTACGACGAGTGCAGCAACGTGAAAATCTTCGTTAGCGGTAAGTCCGTCCTCCAATTCGAAGCGATATTGCAGGGCATTGTCGAACCGCAGCGCTTCCAACTCTACGTAGAGCCGTAGCGCAGCCAATTCCTCGCGGAAAGGAATGGCGTTTTCTTTGCTGTGGTTCAGGGTAAGCCGCATAAGCTTAGAGAACTTGATGAGGTAATCCGAGGCATCATCGCTTTTACTCCGCAGGATAAAATCATTGATGGAGTTCAGGGAGTTGAACATGAAATGGGGGTTCAACTGGCTGCGAATCGCTTGCAGCTCGGCCTCCATCCGGTTGCGGTCTTTAATTTGTAGTTGCTGGACATGAAGTGCACGTTGCAACTGGTTCCGACGGCTGCGCTGATATAGGAAGAGCGTCATGAGCCCAAGAGCAAGTAAAAAGATGGAAACCATGAGCCAGCGGGCACGGCGATCGGCGCTGATCTTTTCCTCCAGCAGGTCGACGTCGAACTGAAGCGCTTGCTTTTCGTAGCCGATGCGCTGAACGTCGAAGCGAGCGGCAGCAATGCCCAATTGCGCCTGGGTAATATTATGGTGGATACTGTCCTGAAGCACAATTTGGCGCTGACGCAGGTGCAGGGCGAGGGGTAAGGAGCCGGCAGCTTCGTGGTGTTGGGCCAGCAGGGAGATGGCCTGTAATTCCAGGTCAGGGCGCTTTTGCTCGCGGGCCAGACCACGGGCATCTCCGGCAGCGGCCATTGAAGCTACCCCCCGGCCGGAGCGTTGCAGCAGTTCTGCACGTAGCAGCAAAATGCCCGGTAGTTGTTTGCCCTGGTCCCGGTTGGCAGCTTCCCGTTCAGCTTGGTCCAGGTGATGGAGGACTAAGTCCACTTCGCCAAGTTGGGCGTAGGCCCTGGCTCGTATCAGCAGGTTAGCTGCCAACCGGTCAGAGGCGTGGTTTTGCGCTTCCAGTGCAATGGCCCGGTTGATGTACACCAGGGCAGAGTCAGGACGTTGCCGGGCGAGAAATACTTCTGCACGGCAACGATGCAAACTGCCGATGAGGCGTTGGTTGGTCAGGGCCGGTATCCGGTCCAGCGCAAGGTTGGCGTAGCGTTCTGCTCCGGCGAGGTCCTGGTTCTTCAGGCTGAGGTCGGCGAGAAAACGCAGGTCGGTGGCGATGTTGGCCGGGTCGCCGGATTCCAGATCGATGGCAAAAGACTGACGGGCGTGGCGCAGGGCGTCATCAAAATCGTTGAGGGTAGCGTAGGTGGTGGCCAGACTGTAGTTGACGTCGGCAATCTCGCGGGGCAGGCCGCTGGCTTCAGCATAAGTTAACCCCTTCAGATAATGCCTCACGGCGGGGAGGCTACCCCTTACTTCCTCCGTCACGTAGGCCAGGGCGGCATACAAGGTAGAGAGCAGGATGGCGTCGGGCAAGGGCCGCTGCTCCGCCCTGTCAATGGCGGTGGCGTACCACCGCAGCGCCTCGTCGGATTCGTTGGCATAATAATTAGCTTCGGCGCGCAAGAATGCCAACAGGGAGCTGCTTGCTCCTCCCTCCTCCCCCTGCACCTGCGGCCGCGCCCCCAATTCCTGCAACAGCAATCGTGGATCTGCCGTTGCCGTGTAATCAATCGTTGCCTTGAGCACCCGGTACCGTGCGGTATCCGTGCGGGCGGCGGCGTACTGCACCAGGATGTCCTCCACGGAAGTCGCGGGAAGCGCTCCGGCCAAAACCGGTAATGGAAGCAGCAAAAAAAGGTAAATGAGGGTGCGCATAATTGGAATACTCCAAAAGTACCGGTTGTTGGGCAATTCACCGGGCTGCTTTTACACACTTACCAAACCAAACGACACACTTATCAAACGGTACCCATTTTGGCATGTCTGTGGGCATAAGTTTGTAAACAACAATCAGCCTTTCAATAACCCAACCCATCATGAAATACTTCTTTTTACTCTTGCTGTTCAGCTTTCTTTGCCTCGGCGATCTTTCCGCTCAGGTAGGTATCAATAATCCTACCCCCAGTCAGGCGCTTGACGTGGGTGGTAAGATCAAAGTTGGCGACGACGAGATCGCCCCCGTCGCCGGAACCATCCGCTACAACCGCGTCGCCAAAACCTTTGAGGGGTATGACGGGGCGGAGTGGTCGGTGTTTAACCCGGAAGAGGATGATGGCAGTAACCCGCTGCCGAGTGGAACAGTGCTCACGGCAATAGCCAATTTTCAATTTGGGAATGAAGGTGTAATCACTGTTTCCTGGTATGATGTGAACTCGAACACTTCCTTTACCAAGGTACCACCTGGAAGAACACTTCATGTCTCCTATCTGAACTTCCGGTCATTTGGCGACCCCTATCAGTTCGTCCTCGAACCGAAGCGTTCACCGAGTCAAAGAATTGAAGAAGGCATACTTACAGCTACAGATACTAATCCGGAAAGCAATCAGGAGTTTAATGACCCCAATGGTTTTTTGTTAGTTGTTCCCTCCGGAGGGCAATTGGATGTTAGAAGATTCAATGGTTCCTCGCACGTTTACCTAAGAGGGTTTCTTCAATAGGTTGGTGACAAAACCACGGTGATTTTTCTCAATCTATTCTTTCATTCACTTCAAACCGATTAAATGAAATACCTCTTACTCCTATTACTAAGTACATTCTTTCTCAGCAACCTCCCCGCCCAGGTTGGCATCAATAACCCCGTCCCCAGCCAGGCGCTTGACGTAGGTGGCAAGATCAAAGTCGGCGACGACCAGATCGCCCCCGTCGCCGGAACCATCCGCTACAACCGCGTTGCCAAAACCTTTGAGGGTTATGACGGGACGGAGTGGTCGGTCTTTAATCCTGATCCGGAGGATGGTGGAGGTAATGTTCCAGCCAGCGGCACCGTGGTGATGTCTTTGGAAGTGTTCAATAGTGGGCAGGGCCGCACGGCTACGTTACGGGGAACTGATGGCAGCGCTCCTTTTACTACGGTTCCGGCGGGAAGAACCCTCTACATAACCTCGGTTATCGCTAGTTCGAATTTTGAATCAACATATTCTATATCTCTGTTGCCGCATGATGGGTCCCAGTCCATGGGGTACCAACAAATAATTCTTAATTCTTCCTCCTTAGGGGAGTCAATAATCTTAAACGACGCTGGTGGTCATCTAATGATTGTGCCCGCAGGAGGGAAAATTGACCTGATCACTTTCGGTACCAGATCAAAGGTTCACATTCGTGGATTTCTTCAATAACCAGTACTCATGAAAAACCTAACTCACTTCTTCTGCTGCTTAATACTGGCTACTACGACGTTACACGCCCAATACGGCATCTACGTCACCGGAGGTTCCGTAATCACCAACCAATCTGAAATTACGGTGGTTGACGGCGACGTAGAAATCATCGACGGCACCCTTTCCGGAGGAACGTTGATCCTGACCGGCTTCGCCGGCCCCGACAATAACCGGTTGATCAACCATGACCGGTTAAGCCCCCAATGGTTGCGCCTGGAAGGTGGTGCCCAAATCACCCTGGAGGGCGGAATAAGGCTGAGCGGAGGTATGTGGCTGGACCCGGACACCCACATGGAATTATTGGATGCCCGGATCATACTGGGGGACAACGCCTTTCTGGATGGGGCCACCAATAACTTCAGTGCCCCGGCTCCCGGCAGTTTCATCAGTCATGACGAAGATCATGACCCTGATAACCCCGGCCTACTTGGTAACCTAGGCATCCGGATGGAACCGAACCGGGAACCCCTTGGCCTTACCGATTTTTACCGCCATTACGGCGGTGTTGAAGTAACCAATCGCCCAACCTTAAATCGCTACTACGAGATTCGCCCAGGACAAAGTGGTGCTTCGGAGATAGAGCTAAGCTTCCGCTTGCCAGACAGTGAACTTAACGGCGCTCCCCGAGACGACATTCACCTTTACCAAAGCAGGGACGACGGGGACACTTGGGTGGAGATAAACGCAACAGACCGATTCGAGAACTTCAGCGCAGAAATTCTCCCGGATGGTCTTTTTGCTTTCGCCAACTCGGCCGTGCTTCCGGTAGAGCTGCTCAGCTTTACGGCGGAAGCTACCGGAAAACGTAAAGTCACCAACCGCTGGCAAACGGCGAATGAGGTAGGCAGTAGCCACTTCGAGGTGGAGCGGTCAGCTGGTGGCAGTGATTTTCAAGTATTGGGGCTGGTAGCTGCTGCGGGCGATAGCCAAGGAAATAGGTCCTACGAATTTCAGGATATCCATGCGCTGCCAGGAACTTCCTACTACCGCCTGAGAATGGTGGACCTCGACGGTAGTTTTACTTATTCACAGGTCGTGACGCTTAAGCTGGAGGAGGAAGCAACCGTTGTTTTGTATCCCAATCCGACCCACGCTGCGGTTAAGCTGGAGTTGCCGGAGGAACATGGGTACACGACTTATTTTCTTTATGCTTCGGACGGGCGTTTACTACGAGAGGGTATTCCGGTTGCAGGGACCAACACCGTGGAAGTCGCTACATTGCCTGCAGGGGCTTACCACCTTACGCTCAAAGGCAACGGGCAGTTGATCACGCTTCCCTTGCGTAAGCAGTAGGGGAGTCACTTTGTTCCTGTTCCAGAGCGCCTTTGGCGTGTTGCAGGTTGCAGCTACCGCATGCGGCAGCTTGCTCCGCTCGTTATTTTTAAAAAACTCCTTTGAAAAAAATGCTGAAAAAATTTGCTTGAGTTGTCTGTGGCATTTTTTTTCCTGCAACTCCTGCAACTCCTGCAACTCCTGCAACTCCTGCAACTCCTGCGGCTTTTCGACAGAAAAGCCTACCTTGCCATTGATGCAGCACCTGGTAAAATCCATCGTAACCCACCTCCGGTACCTCTACCTGGGTAACCGGTTCTTCCTGGTACTGGGAGCCATCGTCGTGCTTTCTGCTATTGGCTTTTACTGGAGCTTCTTTTTTTACCTGGCCATTGCCGGACTCATCGCATTATTTGGTCTGACCGGTTATGATACTTATGTACTTTACACGGTATCGGATAAGGTATCCGCAGCGCGTAAAACACCAAAAGTGTTTTCGCTAAGTGATGAGATGCAGGTGCGGATTCAGCTGCATAATGCATCGAGCCGTAAAGTTGATGTGGTACTAACTGATGAACTACCGGCTGAACTACAGATCCGGAATCATCGGATACCTTTTGTGTTGGCGCCTGACGTTGATCGGGAGCTCACTTACCCCATCAGGCCAATGACCCGGGGAGCCTACGAATTCGGTGACCTGAATCTTTTCCTGACGACCGACTGGAAACTGGCCGAACGGCGTCTGGTTTTTCCCGCACAAGAGACGGTGCCGGTTTACCCGAGCATCTTGCAAATGCAGCAATTTGCCCTCAAGGCCAAAACAACGGTTCCCGCCCAGGGGCGGAAGCGGCTGCGACGCCTGGCGAAAAGCTACGAGTTTGATCAGATTAAAGAATATGTGCTGGGGGATGATTATCGCAGCATCAACTGGAAAGCAACCGGTCGCAGGAATACGCTGATGGTCAACCAGTATGAGGACGAACGCGCGCAGCGCGTTTTCTGCTGCATCGATAAGGGGCGAACAATGTTAATGCCATTTAATGGTCTTAGCTTGCTCGACTATGCCATCAACGCCACGCTGGCGCTAAGTAATGTAATCCTCACCCGCGAGGACCGCGCGGGGCTGCTGACTTTTGCCGATAAGATCGGTACTGTCCTCCCCGCAGACTCCAAACCTGACCACCTCCGTCGGATCATGGAGGCCCTGTATCGCCAACAGGACCAGCAAAAGGAATCGAACTACGACCTGCTCTACTACGCCAGCCGGAAATTACTGGGTGGTCGAAGCCTGATCATTCTGTTTACAAATTTCGAGAGCAATTATGCCCTCGACCGGGTCCTACCCGGTCTGCGCCGGATCGCCCGCGCGCATCAACTGGTGGTTGTACTGTTCGAAAATACGGAGATCGCCGACCTCCTTAACGAGACCACCGAGGGCGTTGAAGATGTCTATCTCAAGTCCACCGCCCGTAATTTCCTGCAACAACGGGAACTGATGGCAGCACGCCTACGGCAGAACGGCGTTAAGGTGGTGTTGACGCCACCGGATAAGCTGTCTGGTGCGGTAATTAATGAATACCTGGAACTTAAGCGCAGAGGGGTGGTTTAGGCGCGGCACTTTTGTCTAAAATAGTCCGGGGAAAAAAGCATCTTCAATATGTTCCAAAGTATGCCTCCCATCTTTATGTAGAAGGATCGAGATAATGTCAAATCGTACCTCCCAGTCGTGTCCAACTTCCCGCATGTAGGCGGAAGCGGCTTTGCTCATGTTCTTTTCTTTGGTGGCAGAGACGGCTCCCGATGGATGCCCCCACTTGAGCCCCTTCCTCGTTTTTACTTCCACAAAAATGAGGCAATCGGTTTCGTTCTTAACGATCAGATCCAGTTCGACCCGTTTATAGCGATACCCTATGGCCTCTACGGTATACCCATGCTCTTCCAGGTAGGACTTGGCGATGGCTTCTCCCCGCTGACCGGTTTTCTGGCGCTCATTCATCGCTGATAAGGTTATTCCGGTGCATAGAAAAAAGGGATAATATAATCCTTATACGTATATATACCCTTTGGGCTATCGGGGTCTTCCGGTCTGACCCTCCTCTTTAAACGTAACCGGTGCATTCCTGGTGTAACGTCACGTAATGAGAAATAGGCAATCAACTCGGGTAAGGGGGAGCCATAAATGGAGGAACCAATCATGGCGTTTTCTGGGTCAACAAGCGTGCTGTCAAGTTTAAGTTGAAGATGGTCCAGGAGACAGCGAACCATAATACTGTCTTCACCAGGTATTAGGTTGCGACCGGATCCTCCCCGCATGGATTTTCCGAGACTACGGCCAAAATTATATCCATCTGAGAAACTCGCGTTGCCTACTGTATCCTGCTGTTGCAACTCCCCGTCTTGAAATAAGGAGCAGTTTAATTGCAAAATTTCGGAGTAACTATCATAAAGCGGGAGCCTGACTTTCAGGACCTTATCGGTAATGATGTCGGAAGGGAGGATCACCCTCGCCTTAGTAGGTATAAAACCGTCCTTGTCTTCATAATATCGGTCATTTATGGCATACCTCTGATCGGTCTCCATATCATAGTCTGCACGGTTGATGTAGGAGTTGAAATTCATTATCCTGCCAGGAATAATAATAATCACCAAGAGGTAGGGAATCACCAGCCAAATAAGGCGTTTACCCCATTTATTACTGATGATGGCGTAATAGAGTGGTCGGTACAAGCGGGCCAGGGTCAGCCATCCCATGGCTCGGTAGAGGGGATAATAAATCCTGGACTCCCCCCGCTTCACCATTCCTCCGGTAATGAAATCTATTAAGTAGATACTGGAAAAAAGTACGTAAACCCCCGCTACAAAAGTGCTGATTATCGCTCCGGTAAATCCAAAGGCAGCCGTAAGGGAAGAAATTATCAACCCCATGATTGAGGTCCAGGTGAGGACCCCAAAAAGAATGGTGATCATAAGAAAGGTAATCGCAAAAATCAGACTGGCTGATGTGTCCAGGCGATTGATGTACGCGTCGAAATTACCATTTCGCTTACGCAAAAAGCGATCGAAAATAGGATGATAACGTTGTGCCAGGTAATCTTCTTTACCGATCACCCCTCGGATGGTTAACGCGCCAATCCACAGGCAACGAACTACAACGTTTAGGAAGAAGTGGAAGATGACCACAAAATAGGCGAGGTGAGTACCTTCCAGCAAGCCTCTGCCAAGGGTGCCAAGGCTTCCGTAGTTAGATAGAATATCACGCCATTTGACGATAAAATCATGAAAAGCATCTGCACCGGAGATCATCCCCGCAAGGGCAAAACCAGTTATGATTAATTCCAGTTGCCAGCTTTGTCGCTGCAGCATACTGATTTTATCCTGGTTGAGATCTTGTGGGGTATTATCAAACATTATCTAGGTGTTATTCCGGCTAAGTTAAACAACAACTTGCAGTCCTTTGCAGACACCCTCGCGTCTTATTCGACGAAAACAACTTTTCCAAGGACCTTTCCTCCAGTTTCCAGAAAATAGATGCCCGCTGCCACAGACTGGCCACCAAGAGTTTGCCCTTTACCTTTAAGAACAATGGTCCCTTCCACGTTGGTAAGGCACCACTTCGTTTCGAAAGGCATGCCTTCAAGGCGAACATCAGTCCCCGCTCGGGCAGGGTTTGGGTAAACATTAATCTGGTCTTCACCTCCAGCAAAAATTACCGTTTTTACTTCGCTCAGGTTTTCCGTTCCGTCATGGTCCCGCTGCCGTAGGCGGTAATAATGAAGGCCCTCGCCCGGCACTTCATGGGTGAAGGCGTAGGTCCCTTCGCCAGCCTCCACGAAACCGACGGGCGCGAAGGCTCCCCGGTCAACGGCATGTTCTACGTCCCAGCCAAGGTTGTCTGTTTCTTCAGAAGTCGACCAACTTAACTGGCTATTCTTACCATCAGATTCCGCCTCCCAGCTGAGGTAAGTTACGGGGAGGGAGTTGAAGTCGTTTACCCGGACCACGTACAGTCCGGTGATCTCGTCACTCACCAGGATGTTGCCGGAAGGAAGGTAGGGATAAGCTCCCCATGCACCGTCCACGTAACCCGTACCGGTAGGCGTCGTGTCGTAGTAAGCCAGCCGCCGCGGAGCGGCGGGATTACGTACATCCCAAACCTGAACGCCGTCTCCGTAATAACTCAGTACCACCAGGCTGTCACCCAGGTAAAATGGATTATGCGCCAGGCTGGCCATGTTTGGCGCCAGGAGGGTAGACCGGAAAACGGAAACAACTTCCATATCCATCGGGTCCTCGACATTGACAATCTTGACTCCCCTGTTAGTAGTCTCGTCACACATGGCCAGGTACTTACCGTTCGCTGATCGCCAGCAGCTGTGGTTGTATCCACTCTCCACGTAGTTGTTGAGGATACCTAATTCAACGGGGGCCGTTACGTCGGAGACATCGTAAACGTACAGTCCCCTTCCTTCTGAGTTGCCGTACATCGTGTCGTTGACCACGTAAGCATCGTGCATATATTGACCATTGTTGGTCAGGTCAACCGAGGCGATGAGTACGGGAGAAGTCGGATCAGCAAGGCTGTAGGCGAAATATCCCTCGTTGGCAGCCGCGGCGTTGGTGCCGAAAGCGTACATACGTACCGGACTGGCGGTAGTGTCAATGAAGATGTTATGGCATTTAGTAAACTCGTCAGTAGACCGGTAGATGATTTCTGCCGAGGTAGGAAGATTGCTCAGGTCAATGATCTGTAGACCATCGTTGGCCTGGACATCCGTTACACAATAGGCATAGTCGCCGTAAACTTTAATGTCCCGCCAGGTAGAGCTGGAGTTTGGCGCATCGTTTAGGCGAGCGATTTCGGTAATGTTATTTGGATCAGTTACGTCAAGGACGTGAACGAATTCCCGGCTGCCGATCAATGCGTATTCCCGGCCGTTGGCGGCGTAACCCCAAACATCATTGTAGCGTATCCGGTTGAATGGCAGCGTCGGGTCGTGCCAGTTGCCGAGGCTGACCATGTTTTGGGAAGTCTGGGCCGAAAGTGGGGCCAGATAGATCAAGGCGAAAATAATAGTAAGTAAGTATTTCATTCTTAGTAGGTCAAATCTTCAGACAAAGATATGACAAGCAATGGGTTAGTGTCTGGAAATCAAGGGGCTTAGCGCGACTACGACTTTAAAACAATTTCCAGATGAGCCAGATGATGTAGTCCGTGCCAGCTGTAATTGGCGGCCAGCGTATCCAATCGGTACGTCCAGCCACTACCCGGGTGGTAGGCGGTGCGTTCCCACTGGGCGACGGAGCAAGTGGCAAGTAAGGTGGCCCATCGCAGGTGCAGGCCGCGTAATATATCGAGGCTTGCCTCGATGGGGGCTGCGGTTACATCGGACAATTCGGCCCAGCTTACCTCGTCGTATGGAGCAATGGTTGGGTGCTCTTCGGTCAGCGTTCGCTTGTGGCGAACGTAGGCGTTTGCGTGGCTGTCTGCAAGGTGATGAATGACCTGCCTGGCCGTCCATCCGCCTTCGCGATAGGGTACGTCCAGTTTGCCATCCACCTTGAGTTGTTGGGCAATAAGGGCGACTTTTTGGGGGAGTTCACCGATGTTCTGGACGTAGGTGTCACGGTTGGCGGCAGCCACTTCGTGGTCGGGAAGGGTAAAAGGGCCGATGGGGTAACGCATGAGTGAAGGGGGAATGGATGAAGGGGAGAAGGAGCTGCCGCAGGCACCGTCTGCGACGCTGCGCTTACTCACCTCGTATGATTGAGGGGGAATGGGGGTAAGTTACGGACATTGCTGTTTTTCTGCAGGGGACCAATAATCATGATTTGGCGGGCCCGCAGGTGCAGAGGGAGGTATTGAGGCAAGGAAGGTAAGCGGCATTCTCATGCTGCAAACCGCAAAAGGGTTGGGTTTCGGTCCTAATTCATAACAAGTTCAAACAAGTTGATGGCGCTGGTATTCAATGCTTTTTTGCCTTAATTTAAGTGCAAACAAACCACCCCCCGTCATGAGCGCGAAGCATCTGTTGCCCCTACTTTACGCCAGCTTATTTGGTGTTCTTTTCATCCTCGCTTTGACAGTGGGGTATGCCATGTCCCAGGATCACCAATCCGCCGCACCTCAGGTGATTGATGGCGACGGGGTGCCGCCCAGCGCTGCATCGGCTGCTCCGGAGTTTCAGCTAGGTAAAAACACCTGGAATACCAACGGGTGCGGTGCCTGCCACAATAAAAACATGAAGGATATTGCCACCGCCCCCGCCCTCGGTGGCGTCACCGCCCGCTGGGCGGCCTACCCGCGCGAAGACCTTCACGCCTGGATTCGCAGCAGCCAGCGCCTGATCAGCGAAGGCCACCCCCGCGCCAAAGAACTTTGGTCAGCGTGGAAACCAAGCGTCATGTCGAACTATAAACTGGAGGACGAGGAAATTGAAGCATTGTTACATTATATCGAGGCACAGTATACCGGGAGGCCGTAACTGCCGCTCGCTGCGATCGTGGGGTGCTCACAGAGGTTAGCACGGAGGGAGGCACAGCGGAAGCACAGCGTTTTTTTGCACCTGCGTTAATCCGCGAAATCTGCGATTCAATCTTTTGCGCGGTTGTGCTTAGTGAAACCTTTAGTGCCTGAGTGCCATGACGGTTCCCTGCCTTGTTGTGGCCGCACTACCTGCGTATTAGGTCACCTCGTTGTTAAACTCACCTCAGAGATTCCTCAATCCCCTGCCCGAAGGTGAGCAGGCGCAGCCCCGCGAACGCTACCTGCGGCAGCTCCTGCTCCCCTTCACCCCCTTCTATAAATCAAAAAAGCCCCCCGACCGTAGTCGAGGGGCAAATAATGTGGTATGTCAGAAAGCTTTATCAGGGAGCTAATTTTTGACTTGGAGGTCACATATTAACTACATTTCTTAAGGGGAAAAGGAGCATTGTTTAGCGGCCAAGGATAAATGTCGGCCAAATGACTTGTCGAAAGTAGGTGTTTTTACCCATTGGGCCAAGGGTTTTTCCGCTTATTTTTTTAATAGACAACCCCATCGTCGTGGGGTACTAAAGAATTTTCTGCTTAAACGGGCTTAATTTTGACCTAAATTACCTTGTCGTCAAATTCTAACGTTTTATGCGAAACTACTTTCCTGTGCTCCTTCTACTGCTTCTTTGCACCAGCGTCAGCGCCCAGAAAAGCCTGCTTCATTCTGGCCCGATGTTGGGCTACTGCGAACAACGGGAAGTACTTATCTGGGTTCAGACTAATGCCGCAGCGACCGTGCAGGTAGCCTATACTGATGACGATGGCGTGAAGCAAATGACGAACTCCGTAACTACAAAAAAGGCCGAAGCCTTTACGGCAAAACTTATTGCTGACGAAGTACAGCCCGGCCAGCATTATACCTACGATGTCTTCATCAACGACCAACGGGTGAAACTGGATTATCCCACCGAGTTTACTTCCCAAAAAATATGGCGATGGCGCCAAGACCCACCCACTTTTACCGTTGCGCTGGGCAGCTGTACCTACATCAACGAGCCCGTATATGATCGCCCCGGAGCAGGGTACGGAAGCGAGTATGAGATTTTCCGGTCCATCGATCAAAAGAACCCAGACCTGATGATCGCCCTGGGCGATAACATCTACCTGCGGGAGCCAGATTGGTACACCCGCACCGGCTACCAGCACCGCTACTCCCACACCCGTAGCCTTCCGGAGATGCAAGCCCTGCTGGCCCGCACACACCACTATGCGACCTGGGACGATCACGACTACGGCCCCAATAACTCGGACCGAACCTGGGTACATAAGGAGCTTGCCAAAGAAACGTTCGACCTCTTCTGGGGGAACCTCACCAGTGGCCTGCCCGCCAGTAAAGTAGCCACAGGATCTGCCGGTATCACGTCTACTTTTCGCTACAACGATACCGATTTTTTTCTGCTCGATAACCGAACTTTTCGCACCCCTAACGACCAGGATCGTGCCGATAATAAAACGGTGCTGGGTAAGCCTCAACTTGAGTGGCTCATCGAAAGCCTGATCTTTAGTGATTCTCCGTGGAAAATGGTCTGTATCGGTGGCCAGGTACTTAATACCTCCAAACGCGGAGAAACTTACGTAAATCTGGCACCAGAAGAGCAAAAATACCTGCTCCGCCGGATCAATGAAGAGAAAATAAGCGGCGTTGTCTTTCTTACCGGTGACCGCCACCATACCGAGCTCAGCGAACTGGAATTACCGAACGGCAACATGATCTACGACGTCACAATTTCCAGCTTAACGGCCGGAACCGGCTCTTCGCGCGACGAGCAAAACGATTATCGGGTAGACGGGACGCTGGCGGTCGAACATAATTTTGGTATCCTTACCTTCTCTGGTCCGCTAAAACAGCGAAAACTTGAAGTGTCGGTTTTCGATACCGAAGGGAAGAAAATATGGGATCGCAGCCTGCATCATTAGATGGGAGCAGCAGGGAACAAATACAAACGCCTCCGGTAAGTTATTTACCGGAGGCATTTGTTGTAAGGGCGAACTTCGAGTGCAGGGAATAGCCCCCGCAACAAGACAGGGGACCATTAAGGCACTCAGGGCTACACTAAGCCTAACCCTGCAAAAGATTTGAAGCGCAAATTTCAACAGGTTTCGCAGATTATCGTAGCTGCGAAACGGCCTCTGTACTTCCTCCGTACCAACCTCAGTAAGCACCCACAAGCGCAGCGAGCTGCTACTTGCGGTAGCCTACAAGCGGGAAGCGCAACTAAAAAGAATGTAAGCGAATCGCCTTGTCGTTTATTTAGTCCTTAAAGACTTCAACGTCCCGGTTCTTAACCACCAGGTCCGTGAATTTACCCTTGAAGCGGGTAGCCTTCACAATGTGGTTGTCGATCCAATGGTAGTTGCCGCCACGAGGCTTACCCATCAGCATGGCGTGCCATTTGAAATCGTGCTTCTTGAGCCAGTATTCGGTGATTTCGCGGTGCTCTTCCGTACGGGAAGTAAAGAAGGTGATGATGTGACCTTCCTCATGCCACTTATTGACGATGCGCAGGGCATCGGGGTAGGGGAGGCAGGTACCCATACGCTCCGGCTCCTCGTTAGGGATGTCGTCGCAGATGGTGCCGTCGATGTCGATCAGGAAATTCTTTACACCATTGGGCAGAATCGGGCTGATCAATTCGCCCTTTTCGTTGAAAGTGGTTTCGAGGGTAGTATCCATTTTTAAAGTTTGTTTGGGGGCAACAGCGGTTTGCTGCAAAAATGCTTTTGAATGCTTAAGTTAAACGCAAAGGTAAGGCTTCGTGTGGTTTAGGACGACCGTTTAACGATTTGGATACTTTGAAATTTTATCCCGTTTACAAGGCCTAAGCAGGTCATGGGAAGCATGTTGATGCTTTATGATGACAATTTGGGCGGGGACGCAGGTGCAAGGACGGTTTTGGAGCAGCTTGCTTCGCTCCTTGTTGCAGAGCGCCTTCGGCGCGTTACAGGGTCGCTTCGCTCCGGTTGCAGGAGTTGCAGCTACCGCAGAAGGCAGCTCACTTCGTTCGTGAAAAGGCATTTTTTTTAAAAAAAAACACCGAAAAATTTGCTTGGATTGCCTGGGGCAATTTTTTTCTGCAACCCCTGCAACCCCTGCAACCCCTGCAACCCCTGCAACCCCTGCAACCCCTGCAACCCCTGCAACCCCTGCAACCCCTGCAAC
>NZ_KB890481.1 GCF_000373105.1 Neolewinella persica DSM 23188
CACCTTAGACAGGAAGTGGTGGAGTGGAAAGCGCATCCCTAAGTATCGGGAAAAAGTTTATATTTGGAAAGGGCTTGGCTTAATGGGCATGAACACAGCGGCAACTAAAAGCGCGAATTATATTTATCAGGGAAATTTAAATTTTAAAGTCGCGTGTAAAGAGGGCATTTAAAGTCAGAGAAGAGATAATTTATTGGTGATGTTTTTTTAGACTAAATTCAAAAATGTTGGTTCTAGTTTAAAAATGTTACATTGCGAAAAATTTGCAATGGACATTCATTTTAGGAGAAGAATCGTAAGTACACTTAGAAGAATTGGCTCTGGTGTCAATGCAGTGAATTCTATAGAATTTGACGACATAACTGGTGCAGGTTCAATTACTTACAATAATGACTATATTTTCGTTAGCCCTAGTACAATTGGCTTTACTGGATATACTACTCCGATAACAGATGAAGAATGCGTTAGAGCTTATTTAGCTCAGAAGCTTCTTACCGTTCATGGCTATGCAATAAGTCCGGGAATAATCGAATTTGAAAGGTCTTATAGTTCTGTAGGAAGAGACGGTAAGGGTGGTAGAGTAGATATCATCGTTCACTCTTCAGGAAGTGATGAAGTCTTTCTGTTTATTGAATGTAAAGCGCCAAGTAAATACGATTCTGATATTTCAATGATCGATGGTCAGCTGTTTAGGCTTTCCAAATTGGAAAGAATTAGGCCTAAAAATTTAGTTTACTATTCGCTTTCTGATTCTTCAATGTCGATTGAAGAAAGACTTATCCTAGTTGATACTGCTGTATTTCCAGAATACGAAGACTGGGACAATGCTGGTCAACCTATAGTTGACACTATTCCTAGTAATTATGGAGCCGCTACAAAGAAGAGGTTCGCCAAGGTTGAATTTTCTTCTGAAGAAAACCGACCATTGAATTACAGTGTTGACCAGTCTACCTTTAATCGATTAAGATCGGAAATACACGATGTTATCTGGGGTGGAGGGGGAACTAATAATAATGATGTATTTGTATACATAACTAAAATTATCTTATGTAAAATTTATGACGAACTTGAAACAAGACCTAATGAATCTTATACTTTTCAGCGATACGGAACTGCAGAAAATCCAGAAGATGCTGACGAATTAGTCAACCGTCTCAATATGTTGTATGCTACAGCTGAAACATCTTATTTAGCACTGCCTAGGCCTAGCAGCGGTCCAGCTTTTGACCATGTTAAAGTTTCAAACTCTAAAATTGCGTATGTAGTAGGACGGCTTGAAGGTATAAGTGTAACTAGGAATACATTTAACGGGGATTTATTAGGTGAATTTTTTGAGCAAATTGTGTCTCAAGATTTTACTCAATCTAAAGGACAATTCTTCACGCCGCCTAAAATCGTACGATTCATTCATGGACTAATAAATATTGTAGGTCATGCAGAAGAAATTATGATTAATGAAAGAGACAGTTTAGGAAGACATAGACTTCCGTATGTCATCGATCCATCCTGTGGTTCAGGTACTTTTCTGATCGAGTATATGAAGGCACTAACTGAGCGGATTGGCCTAGATTCTTATGGGGCAACTTTGTCTGATAGAATCAGAGAAGCGCATAGTGTGTGGTTTGGCGGTGTAAAAAAGACCTCATGGGCTAGGGATTTCTTGTTTGGTATTGAAAACAACTATGATTTAGGATTAAGTGCAAAGGTTAATATGGTATTGCATGGAGATGGTAGTATGAATACTTGGATAAATAATGGCCTTTTACCATTTAATAGTTATTGGATGGATGGTCGAAACAACATCTTAGGAACATCTCAGGAATCGAATAATTCTGCTTACGACCAAACAGTTAATGAGCAATTTGACCTGATAATAACAAATCCTCCTTTTTCTGTAACATCTAGCCCTGATGACGACAGGTTGATACAAAGAGCGTTTTCTAATATATTAAAATCTTCTGAACAAAGATTTATAGAAAGATGGTATCAATTACTACGGCCAGGCGGCGAATTTGCTGCAGTTTTACCAGAAAACATTTTAGATACATCTACTAATAAAATAACTCGTAAATTTTTACTTAAGTACTTTGATATAATAGCAATTATTTCCTTACCCTATGATGCCTTCAAGCCATTTACCAGTACCAAAACCGCAATAGTTTATGCTAAAAAGAAATCTGACGAAAGGTTAGATCAGTGGCAATTGCACTATAATAATTTAATTGATGATAGATATACTAGCGATGATGCATTTGAAAATACAGTTCTATCTCTAGATGGCGAAAATGAAATTTTCATGGCGGAGCCGACTCAAATTGGATACAAGCGGAGGAAAAATTTGAGTGATTTAGAAAAGCCTAATCAGCTATATTCTGAAAATAGTGAAGGCGAAATTGATGAGATTGATCTATCCAATCCAAAAACAGTGTTAGATTATTTCTTCACTGATGAAGATGTTGAGGATAGCGAATTAGGCTTTAAAGTTAGTGTAGAAGATGTCTTGGCTAGAACTAGTTATAGACTAGATCCAAAATATTGTTTTCTTTGGCACAAACTAGATGGTAAAGTAGTTCCGTCCAACGAACCATCAGCACCTTTGTCACAGTATCTTGAAGTTATTAAACTGGAAAAACTTTCAAAGGGGCAACTTGAAAATGAAACAACGATCGCTGATTTAGATTCTGTTGCTCCACTTAGCGGTAAAATTTCTACCACTTCGATTGTGGACGAAATAAATTCCGACAAAGTAATATTTGCTGGTGCAGATTTACTTTTCTCAAAATTAGAACCTTATTTAGGTAAGGTGGTCATTTTACCTCCTGCGGATTATATTGGATCTCCAGAATGGATCGGATTAAAGTTAAAAGATTCTTATTTGGATCATGTCAGCTATTTTGGGTATTTACTTATGCATCCTGCTTTATGCGAAGCATACAGAAGATTACAGAGCGGTAAACGTCACGCTCGTTTAGATATTTCTGAATTATTAGAACTACAAATTCCATTAAAAGAAGATGATGAGATAAACGAGAAGAGTTCTGAACTTAATCAAAGTATTGCACAGATATCTGAGCTTAATAATCAAGTCGCTGATTTGGAACAAGACATTAAAAACTATTTAATCTGATATTTCTAAATCTAAAACTTGGACCAATTGTTAAATAATAGTCAACTTAAGTAATGAAAAAAATGCCGCTAACACTTAAAGCTCAAAGGCAGCCCTGACGTAGTCGGGCCTGACGTTGCGCTTTTGTTGGACTAACCCGCCACCCACGGAGCCTAT
>NZ_KB890482.1 GCF_000373105.1 Neolewinella persica DSM 23188
AATTTACTTTTCCGCATGTTGGCGCGATTTAGAGGGTGAGTAAGATAAGGTTATCTTTCTACTAAATCGTGGTGGCGTCTAATGGGAAGCGTACAATAAGCCCTTTGGACCGGATTTAGCGGTTTATTGGGTGTTTACGCATGTTTCCTTTTCACGGAAAACATGCGGTGTTTGGTTGATATTTGGGGGAAAAGCGTATGTTTGGAGGGGTAGACTTTGCTTGTATGCGCACTGCGGGATATTGAGGGTGCGGTGTCAAGGTTGTTGTAGGTAATTAAAAACGAATAATATGAAATCATTTAATTTAATTCTTGTCATTCTAATTCTAATAGCTACCTCATGTAAAAATGAAATAACTAATAATACTATACCTGATATAATTGAAATAGAAAATGGCCTATTACCACCAGTTTTGGTAAAAGGTGACTCCGCAAAAAGTTTCAATTTAATGGAGAGAATGGAGCTCTATAATGTTCCTGGTATTAGTATTGCAATTGTTGAAAACGGGAAAATAAAATGGGCTAGAGGATATGGAATAGCAAACACTAAAGATAGTAGTGAAGTTAATGCAAATACACTTTTTCAAGCTGGATCTATAAGTAAACCTGTAGCTGCATTAGCTGCTTTAAAATTGGTTGAAAGCGGTAGTGTGGATATCGATGAAGATGTAAATATCTATTTAAAGGAATGGAATATTCCTGAGAATGATTTCACACAAGAGGAAAAAGTAACTCTTAAAAGACTATTGACACATACGGCAGGAATGACTGTTCATGGTTTTCCGGGTTATCAACAAACTGACACATTTCCATCGATAAATGATGTTTTAAATGGTAATGGAAACACACCCAAAATATTTGTAGACACTATCCCAGGTAGTATTTGGAGGTATTCTGGTGGAGGATATACAGTTATGGAAAAAATGGTTGAAGACGTTAGCGGACTACCATTAGATGAGTATATGTCAAAAAATATTTTAGAAGCAATTGGCATGAAAAATAGTACTTACGAACAACCCCTAAGTTCTAAATATCATTCAAATGCAAGTGCAGCATATGACTCAGATGGGAAGATAATCGAAGGTTTATGGCATAATTATCCCGAACAGGCAGCGGCTGGGTTATGGACAACCCCTACAGACTTGGCAAAATACTGTATTGAAATCCAACAAATTGTAGCAGGAAAGAAAAATGGTGTGCTTTCGAAAGAAACAATTGCAAAAATGCTAACCAAACACAAAAATGATTGGGGTCTTGGTCCTTCAATTCAATGGGAACAAGATTCATTGATATTCAGGCATGGAGGTAAAAATGCTGGTTTTACAAACAATTTAATCTCATTTGCAAATCGTGGAAATGCTGTTATTGTAATGACCAATGCGGATAATGGAGGGAAATTAATTGGAGAAATATTAAGAGCAGTTTCAAACTACTATAACTGGGGAATAAATAATCCAAAAGTTGTGGATGTAATTGAAGTTGAAGAAGAAAAACTCAACAATCTTGTCGGAAAATATTTGCTCGACTTTCAAGTACCAGATATAGGTGATTATATTATTGATATAGAAATAAAAAATGATAAGATTTTTGTATCTGATCCTAACAACGGGGATTCTAATATTTTAAGTGCCATAGAGGAATTGAAGTTTATTGATTTGGAAAATGGTGATGAAGTAGTATTCCAACTTGAAGAAGATAAAGTAGGAATATTATGGAATAATAGATTTCAATTTAATAAAATCGAATAATAACTACCTACAACAAAGTATACCTGCTCATTGTCCCTAAACGGGCCAACGACAGGTATACCGAGCGTTAGGCGTAACAAAAGAAAAAATCGTTTAGTACTAGATAAAATCGCTATAATTGCAAGTGGAAATAAATTAATTATGAAATTTAAAATACTTAAATCGTGTCTACTTTTAGTCGTTCTGCTTATTTCAGGTTGTAGTAGTTGTCCAGACACCGGATTAATCGGACCAGGATTCATTCAATCAACAATAAGTCATTTTAACGTACACTCCGAAAATGACTTATTGAAATTTAGAAACTCTGCAGGCGAAGTTCTAGAGTTTCATAGAGTAAGGCCTGAAAGAAAATTCATGGAAATTCGAAAGAACTATAGGTCTGTAAGTTGTGAAGATGATGAAAATCATATGGTATTATTAAGTAGCGAACTGGAGCAACTGGAAAATTTATTTGTAACAGAAGCAGGTGATAGTATCCAGGTTGGTCTCAAACTTATCAATTTCAATTTATTTGATCCATTTAATCCAGAAGATGAAAGTTTTAAGAGGTTTCCTGTTTATCTTGATTTAGAGATTTACTTGAATAGGATCGATCAAAAAATGGGACAGACGTATATTGCGTACTGGAATAATTTTGAAGATGAGCTTCCAGTTGATTGGCCGTACTTATCCTTTTTCAATAGAGATCTTACAGATGTTCGATCTGATAGTTCCATCTATGGTTTTCCACAGAGTAATGGTATTATCTCATATAGTAGGAATGAAGGTATAACTTCATTCAGATTTTCAGATAATACAGGATGGATAGGTATTCCATAGTTTTACTGACTTTTTCGGTATAATGTCCATAGCATTACGAAATAATAAAGAACATATCAACTTAATCATTTAATTTTCAACTTAGTAAGTTAAATTAATGATGTTAAACTATCTCCAACACATATTTAACTTCAGGTAGTTCCGTTGAGAAGATGAAATTATCAGTATCTATTTATATATTTTTAATAATTAGCACTGATAACAGTTCTCCCCAAATTACAAATGAGTAATAATTATAAAAAAGCTAGCTTAAAAAATATATAGTATCTTGATTTTGATATCCATGCGCTGGAATTAGAGGCACTTTCTAACTTTAAAATATAAAATTTGAACTAGTTAGTATTGCTATAAGATAGATGTTTCTAACGCAAAAAATACGCCTAACACTTAAAGCTCAAAGGCAGCCCTGACGTAGTCGGGCCTGACGTTGCGCTTTTGTTGGACTAACCCGCCACCCACGGAGCCTATGGGTATT
>NZ_KB890483.1 GCF_000373105.1 Neolewinella persica DSM 23188
TCTTCGTCGCCACCATTCGTGCCGTCTTCTCCTACTACGTTATCGTCAGGATCCTCAATACCGTCAGGGTTGTTTGGATCGGCTGGATCGGAATCGTCATCGTCCTGTGGGTTACCGTTCTCATCAGTCGCATCACCGAGTTCGGCGATGTTGCGCAGGCTGGTGCCTGCGGCTACTGGTGCAGTTACCACCAACTGAATCTGGAAGGTATCCGATGTATTCGGAGCAAGACCACCAACTGGCAGATCACCGTCAGCGACTGTGAATACATCAGTTGCAGTCATGGTAGCTCCGTCGTAGGCGAAGTTGCCAAAGCTTGTATTAAGCGTCATTCCTGCAGGGATGAAGTCAACGATTTCAATATTGTCAGCAGGAATATCACCTTGGTTGATTACGATCAGGTCGTAAGTAACCGTGTCGCCAGGATTTACCATGCTACTTTGGCCATCAGCTAATTGCTTCTGCAGTGCGAGGTCAAAGTTATCAAGGAAGACTTCCTCGAAATCGCTTTCGTCTTCATCCTGACCTGGCAAAGTACCATTCTGGGTAATGTCATCATTATCAACATCTTCAACTTCATCAGGTGTGTTACCATCTGTGTACTCAGAGTCGATATCAATAGTTTCATTATCCATATTATCCTCTGCATCCATAATCTCCGCGATGTTTCGCAGGTCCATGGTTCCTACTAGTTGAGGATTATTAACTGTCAAGAGGATTTGTACCGTATCAGCAGTTTGAGGAGCGAGGCCTCCAGCAGGAAGTTCCATCCCTGCTATTGAAAGCGTATACATTGCACCTGCGCTCGTCGCCGTCCAACCTTCATTAAAGCCGGTACCCGTTTCGAAAGTATATCCGTTAGGGATGAAATCAACAACGACAATTGAGTCTGCTGCTATTTCACCCTGGTTAGTGACAATGATATCGAAGGCTACGGTATCGCCAGGAGATACGATTGAAGTTTGACCTTCACTTAATTTCTTAATGAGGGCTAGATCGAACGTGCGGACGATTACTGACTCTTCATCAGACTCATCCTCGTCTCCCGGGTTAACGGGGTCTTCACCATTTTCATCAATTACATCATTGTCGCCTTCATCAATGTCGTCAGGCCCTTCAGGGTCTGTGTAATCAGAATCAACATCAGTCTGCGCTACATCGGCAGTATCAGTTGACATAGTAATGTTAGCCACATTATCCAGTTGAAGACCACCGGGAAGCGGTGCATCAACAGAGAGGAAAATAGATACCGGATCAGAAGCTGCTCCAGGAGCCAAGCCGCCAACAGGGAGCTGACCGCCAACTTCAGTGAGTGTAATGGTTGCTCCGTCAGCAGAAGCTACCCAATCGGTATTATCTGCGATATCAAATGAGAGACCGGCAGGAACAGCATCCTCGAGTACGATATTATCAGCGTAGATGTTACCCTGGTTGAAGACCTGGATATCGAATGAGATAAGATCACCTGGGTTCACTTCTCTTGATTGTCCAGGGCTGAGCGTTTTGATCAGCGCGAGGTCAAAGCGAGGAGTGGTGAAGCCAAAGTCGAGGGTCATATCGCCGTTACTGTCAAATGGGGTGTCTTGTAATCCACCTTGTCCATCTTCTTCAGCTCCGGTTGGTTCATCACCAATTGACAGGTTGAAAGTAGTTGAAGTAACTACCGTTCCTGGGCCGGCATTTTGGATACCGTTATCATCGCCGTCAGTTTCATCATCATCTTCACTGGTTGTTCCAGAAGAAAGTGAGGTAACTTCAAGAGGACCACCTGCATCAAACTGATCTACATTTATAGCAAGTGAGTAGTCTCCGGGCTGAAGTCCGCCGAAGTAGTAATCACCATTAGAATCTGTGGTATCTGTCGCAACAACCACTCCATTCACATCCAGGAGTGTAACAACTACGCCAGGAATTCCTGTCTCGCCGTTATCTTGGAAGCCATTGTTGTTCGGATCATTATATACCGTTGATCCAACGCTGACACCAGCAAATAAGCCGATATCAAGGGTCATATTACCAGATAGGTCACTTGGCGTTCCATTAACACCATCTTGAGTATTACCCTGTTCAGTTTCTATATCATCAGCGGGCTCTGGTCCATCTCCAAGGGTGACTACGCCAGTGAAGATCGTAGTACCAGCTCCGTTAGGTTGAACACCATTATCATCGCCATCTATCTGAGTTCCTTCCGGATCATCCGCATCAAGATCTTCGTCGGAAGAAAGAGGGAGGTCCGTTGTAGGCGTTACGCCAATGTAGTAATCACCCGCTGGCAGATCGCCAAAGAAGTAATCACCGTTGACGTCAGTTTCAGTCGTATTGACAACCATATCTCCGGGACTAGGTCCAGGTGTCCCATCATTATCCAGGTAGAGTGTAACGGTAACCATTGGCTCACCTATTTCACCATTATCCTGAACCGCGTTATTGTTAGTGTCGGCAAAGACCGTTGAACCAATGCTGAAGTTGGGAACGACACCGAAGTCGATGGTCATGTTACCATTGTCATCAACGATGTTATTAGCAGGATCATCAGTATCCTGATCATCACCTAACGTACCATCCATTTCCGTTTCTGGCGTATCGCCAGCCGTCAACATGATCACTTGGGAAGAGATGGAACCGTCAGGTTGCATTGTACCGTTCTGGAGGTCAGCATTTGTCGTTGTTCCATCAACTGGCGTTGAAGCGACTGCGTTTTCGACACCGTTTGGCAGTACTATCTGATAGTTTCCATCGGGCAGATTCGGGAAGAAATAACTTCCATCGCCATTAGTTACAGCAGTACCAACAAGTGTCTCTGGCGTGCCGTCATCGTCTGCATCGAAATAGAGTTCTACCGTTACGCCAGCAACACCAGTTTCCATGTCTGCAGGATCCTGCATACCATCATTATTATAGTCGCGGAAGACCGTAGATCCAAGGCTGTTCGTCGGCACGAAGCCGAAGTCAACCGTCATGTTGCCACTGCCGTCGTCTAGTGGAGAAGTATCGTCCTGCGCACCGCCGGGGAAGCTTT
>NZ_KB890484.1 GCF_000373105.1 Neolewinella persica DSM 23188
AGGTTGCGTAAACACTGCGGGATTTGGTTGGATTTGCGTATGTTTGGGGAGGCAGATAGTTGCTGTTTACGCATGTTGGCGGGTAGCGTGTTGTTGGCTGCCATAAAAAAACAAAAAATGAAACAAGAGAATCAAAAAAACAAAAAAACAA
The DNA here is from genome assembly GCF_000373105.1 of Neolewinella persica DSM 23188. Taxonomy (GTDB): domain Bacteria; phylum Bacteroidota; class Bacteroidia; order Chitinophagales; family Saprospiraceae; genus Neolewinella; species Neolewinella persica. The sequence continues at coordinate 152 of NZ_KB890484.1, forward strand.
ATAAAGCAAGTATTGTTGGTGAAGGAAACATTATTTCTCAAACGCATGGCGGATTTGGAGATAATATTGGAGGAGATAAGATTATAGGTAATTCAAATATTAGTTACCTTGACGATAAGGATGAAAAATTAAGTTATAGACCGATAAAGCCTATATTAACCATCTTTACAATTTGTATATTATTATTCGTTATTGGATTTTTACTTTACAAAGTATTATAGAATATGGTTAAATGGTTACATAGAAATAGATTTGAAATATTTTCAATACTACTCTTTATCATTCTTCTTTTAATTGGGATTTTGATTTTCAAAAATCATGAATCTAACAAATCTCATTACAAAGAATACAAAGAGCTTTTTGATATTCTATCAAGTATTGTTAGTATTTTACTTATTTCCATAGGAGCAATTTTGTCATATTTCAAATTTTTTAAAGGAAGATTATTTCAAGAGAATATCGAGTTAGTTGTTTTTGCTAAAGTTGTCGAAAAAGACGAAAAATACAATTCCGTTTTCTGTAATATCAAAGTAAATAATATAGGAAATATTGCCATCATAAATCCAAAATCATATATGAAAGTAGAAGCTTTAAGTGATGATTTGGAGAATGGTAAAAAAAATGAAGAGAAGGAGATAGAACTAAATGAAGAGTATTCCAGCCAATCGAAAAAATGGATAATAATTGAACCAAAGGCTCATTATAATGTACATTCATTTCATAAATTTGATAAATCAATCTGGGCATTTAAGTACACCTTTCATTTGATTTCTGATAGAGGAAATTCATGGGTAAGAGTTGTAACAATTCCTAATAAAGACGGTTATGAATACCAACAAGACTAATGATATAAAATGAATACGGCAGCCAACAATGGCTATGACGTCAAGCTTCCTTCGTCAGCCTGCGCATAGCCGTGACGTTAGCGGCAACAAAAAGTAAAACAAGTAGAAATGGATATTAAAGAATTATCAGATGAATTATCAGTTAGCTTCTCAACTAATAATAACTTGTCAATACTAATCGGAGAAAACGGTTCTGGAAAATCGACTGTGTTAAATAGAGTGGCCAAAACGGCATCTAAAAGCGGATATGATGTAATCACTGTTGCGAATACGATATATGATAAGTTTACATACTATCATAGTAAAATCGCTCATTTTAAAAATTCTAGGGGACGATCTAGTTCAAATAATGCTATCATAACTTCCATTAAAAATATAGTTAAAGAGGATTCCAAGAATATTTATAGATTTGGTCAAATACTAAAATATGTAGGTTTTCAGCCAGAAATAGAAGTTCAAATTCGATTCAAGAATCCGAGTATAGACTACCTTAAGTTAGAAGCTGAGGGGTGGCAATCTGAAGTTCTCAATGAAATAAAGGGCATAATTTATTTAATTGGTGTTCATGAACACTATGGCTTGAATGGTTTCCACTTAGAGTTAGATAAAGCTAGCTTGTATGATTCAGATGTTGAATTACTTGTCAGAATTCTTAATCTACTGAAAGAACTTAGAAAACTCGGTGTAGTAAAACGAACTGATATCTTTTTATATAAAGATAGCCAAAGGGTAAATGTAAGGCAAGCAAGTTCAGGAGAAGTTTCTATTCTCAGTACTATGCTATTCATAGCAAGTAACATTACTAATCATGCGATGATACTTATTGATGAACCAGAAAACAGTTTACATCCTAAGTGGCAAATCGGATATATTACAATGATACTAGATCTATTTTACAGGTATGAACCTAAAATAATCATTGCTACCCATTCCCCACTGATTATTAATGCAACTGAAACCAAGGAAACTATGCTTAGCGTGTTTAAAGGTAATCAGGGTGAATTTGTAAAAGTAAATAGAAATATTTTAAGTATAGAAGAAACATATGAGGTTTATTTTGATGTCGCAACGCCTGACAATAATTATGTATCTGAATTTGTTGTCTCAAAAGTCAATGAGTTAAATGAAAATAAAATTAGTAGATCTGAATTTAGAACTATAGTATCACAACTAATAGAAAGTTCTTATCATCAGGTCCAGAAGAATGCCCTTGCTTCATTATATGATTTAGTTGATGAAATCAATAATTCTAAATAAGATGAGTTTTAATTGGACGGAAGATGAAATTGCGATCTTTGATTCAGTCAAAGACGATAAAGACAAGGCTTGGAAGAGAGCCGAAGTCAATCAGTGTAAAACTAGATTCAAGACCTTTCACTTGGATGGTGACAACCCTAAATGTTGCTACTGTGCTAAATTGTTTATAGGAGAGTTTAGAATGGTTATTGATATTGAGCATATTCTGCCAAAAAGTAAATATCCTGATCTAACATTTAATCTAAATAATCTAGCAATTGCATGTAAGAGATGCAATATGGATGTCAAAAAGATCCGCACTGATTTCTTAGTAAATCATCCCACTGCTAAAGAAGATTATTTCAAATCTATGTCATATAAATTTATTCATCCAAATATTGATAATTACAACCAAAATATAAACATACATAGGTTAAGCGTAAATGGTAAAGACTATATTAAATACTTTCCCTTGAACGATGGAAAGGGGAAGTACACATATGAATATTTTCGACTCTCTGAGATAGAGATCGATACATTTAATCAAGTGCAGGGTGGTTCTAATCAACCATCGTTCAATGATCGAATTAGAGGAAATTTAAGAAATAGACTACTTACAATTATTGGTAAAATATAATGCCGCTAACACTTAAAGCTCAAAGGCAGCCCTGACGTAGTCGGGCCTGACGTTGCGCTTTTGTTGGACTAACCCGCCACCCACGGAGCCTAT
>NZ_KB890485.1 GCF_000373105.1 Neolewinella persica DSM 23188
CACCTTAGACAGGAAGTGGTGGAGTGGAAAGCGCATCCCTAAGTATCGGGAAAAAGTTTATATTTGGAAAGGGCTTGGCTTAATGGGCATGAACAATGCAGCAACGTCAACCCGCCGAGAGTGCTTTTGATGTTACATTGAATTCATTATATGACTGAAGTTTGTATCTTTATAGAAAGCTATTGATGATGGCGGGCTGCGTTGCTGCCCACGTTGGAGTGAAAGTCTCCGCTGCGCTCCGACTTCCACTCCAACGAAGTTGTGCCCTGCGCATTAAGTCAGCGGAAGTGCGCTGCGCAGCCCTTCCGCCAACATAATGCCTGCGTCAATTCCGAAATTTCAAATATTTTTTGAGGCTTCGCCTCAACCACATACTAAATTTCAGAACTGCGCAGGGCACAACTTCGTTCTGCGCAATAAGAAAAAACATACGAATTTATGAAATATGAATTCCCGAAAATAGAAGCCGAACTAGCTCATATATTGTCATATATTTATCAAGAAAAAGAGACTTTTGATAATTTATTTAGAAGGAATATTTTAAAATCTCAATCTACTTGTAATGGAAAAAACATTAACCTTAATACCGAATCGTTAAGAGATACTTATGGTAAATTGAGACATGAAAAAATCAGTAAGAACGGATCAATAAGTTACACTAATGTGAAATATAATGATAAAGAAATTGAAATTAAAAATGTTAGCTTAGATATTGATATTCTTTATAGATTCTCACCAAGCGGTGTTTTAATGTATGAAGAGCACAGATCAAAATATGATAAACCATCGATTTATTATTTTTCTACTAATGAGAAGGGCTTTTTAGATAGAGTTAATGAATATTAAATCATCAGAGTTGATGACCAAATTAAAAGTATCATTAATACAGAGAATAACAGAGTAATAGTTGAGATTAAATCAATAGAAAATAATTTTGTTGAATTCGTTGATTATGAAGGAATTACTAAAAAATACTGTTTTGAAAATGATTGCTTAAGCGCGATATATTTCAATGAGGATTTAAAATACAAATATGATTATAATGATGATGAAAAAGTTGTTAACAGTTATAGAATAGATAAAGAGGGTGTCTTTCATTTAGAAATTAAACGAAAAATGGAGGATGGCATATTTGGATTACGAGAAACTACAATTTTCTACAACGGTAAACTAATTGACAGAGAATTTGTCAATGTAGATACATATTGCAAGTATGAATTAGATGATGATCTGAATTGTATAGACCAAATGCTGGAAGGCAACTATCTTTCTGATGAGGTAAATAAGACGTTTGATTATAAATCTAATTTTTCTAACTGGATTGGATATGGACCAGCTAAAGGAAAGATAAGGTTGTCAATCAAGTTGAAAAACGGAGTTGCTCAATATGAAGTGAATATACCTATTGAAACTCCAGGTGAAAATGGAGTATACAAGATCAAATACGGTTCGATGTACCAAGTGGATAATTATCTGGTTCTATCAGGCACAGAAATGGATGAAAGAATACCATTTTTGATTGAAAATGACCGATTGAAAATAAGATTATTCGATAAAATGTTGGAATTTCATAAAATAAAAGCGCAGAACAATGGCTAGGACGTCAATAGCTCCTTCGTCGCTACTGCGCCTAGCCGTGACGTTAGCCACAAGAACAAAAAAAAATAATAATGCAATTTGACAAAGATTTACAATCAGAATTTAAAGAATTATTTCTTCAAGCAAGAGAGATAATACTTTCTTACGAAGGAATTATTGAAACAAGAAAAGCAAGAATCACAACATACTCCAATGGGAAAGGAGGAATATGTCATATGAGAACCATGCCTTATGGAGTTGATTTTGGTTTCTTGAAAGGAGCCAAAATGGAAGATAAATTTGGAGTGCTTACAGGAAAAGGAAAAGCAATCAGGGTTCTACCTCAAAAGGGTGAATTGAGTGAAGAAAAAATTAGATACTTTATCAATCAAGCAATTGAAATTAACGACAATAAGAAGTGACAACAAACCAAATAATAGACAAACTGAAAAAGGAAGCGAATCCTGAAAAAATCCTAATTAAGGAATCCAGATTTGGCATTACCTCCAATAATGCCTTAGGTATTTATCATAAAGAATTGAAAGAATTTGCAAAGAATATTCCCAAAGATGATAAAATTGCCAAGGAGCTTTTTGAATCAAATATTTATGAGGCAAGATTACTTTGTAGCAAGATATTTAATGTTGAGAACCTGACTGAAAAACTAATGGACCAATGGACGAGTACATTTGAGAATTGGGAAATATGTGACTCGTTTTGCATGGGATTGTATGCAAAAAGTAAATACGCAATACCCAAAGCAATTGAATGGACAAAAAGAGAAAGAGAATTTGAAAAAAGAGCAGGGTTCACAACAATTGCTGCTTACTGTATGGCAGACAAAGAATCCCTAAATGATACATTTGAACAATTCTTTCCCATTATAAAAAGAGAATGTACAGACGAAAGATTGTATGTAAAAAAGTCAGTTAATTGGGCTTTAAGAAATATTGGAAAAAGAAATATCGACTTAAAATCAAAGGCAATTTCGTTAGCAAAAGAAATTTTAAGAATGGATAACAAAACTGCAAGTTGGATAGCAAAAAATGCCTTGAAAGAGTTAACTAATGAAAAGGTCAGAAATTCAGATTACCCAAGAACAATTTATAGAAAAAGGAATCCTGCGGCTAACAATGTGTAAAATGTTCATAGTGGCTAAGCGCCACTACGCCATTTACACGAACCGTCAGACTGTGTAAAAAGTCCCTCAAGCCCAGCAAATTCGTCGTATCTTAACAACAGTAACCGATACCCGAAAAAATGCCCATAAAAACCGG
>NZ_KB890486.1 GCF_000373105.1 Neolewinella persica DSM 23188
GAACTTCCGAGTCGGGAGCTATCATGGCTTCCAAATGCGTCGCGAAGAGGCCATATTGGGTGGGTCGCTTCCGGTTTTTCTGGTAATTGTCTTGGGTATCAGTAACTGTTGTTAAGATACTACGATTTTGCTGGGTTGGCTAGACTTTTTACTCAGTCTGACGTTTCCCGGCTATACGCAGCACGACCCTTAGGGAGTATTGCCGCTGTAGCCTTTATTGTGCGTTCGCTTTCTTTTTATCCATAAAGATACGTTTGCCCAAAGTACTACAAAATAAAAAAGCGATTTGAGTATTTACCCAAATCGCTTTTATTTAACCCATTTCCTTCGCCTCTATTTCGGAGAATGGAGTCCTATTTTATTCCCCTCTGAATCGAGGAAAATTGCAAAAAAACCGCTCTCATCTGCATGTGGCGTTTTGGGAACAACTATTTTCCCTTCATTTGGTTCGACTTTATTTAGAATAGCTTGGAGATCCTCTCCGCCATTAAGATAAATGGTTACACCGTCAGAAGTGGGTTTATAACCTTCTCCCTTCATGATACTTCCAATAACCATTTGGTCTTCATAAGGAAATAGCCCCATTTGCATCCCTGCAAAATCCATTGATTCTATTTTGATGCTTAAAATGGATTGATAAAATTTTAAAGCACGTTCAAAGTCTGTTGCTGGAATCTCAAAGATAGAGACGTAATTATTCATAAAATTTTGATTTTCTTTTAGATTGTGCTTCTCATTATATGTATTCGACTTACTTTGCTCAGTACAAGCAGGAAATAGAACGACAACGAGAAGAATGACATTTAGTATTACCTTTTTCATACTATTAGTTTGAATGATAATACAAAAATAGGGTACTTGTAAAAACCAAAATTGTAAAAAAGCGACATTACTTGTAGAACAGGGAGGAAAGGGCCATGCTTTCATCACCTAAAAAGTCTTTAGGCTTAATACCTGTAAACTCCTTGAAATCTTTGATAAAATGTGCTTGGTCGTAAAACTCACATTCATAGGCAATATTAGTTAATTTCTCTGACTCATTATTAAGCAATAACTTTAATGCTGTTTGCAGTCGAATGACTTTTCCTAACTGCTTTGGACTAATTCCAATCTGTTTTTTAAAATTTCTTTCCAGCTGTCTTCTTTTGGATTTGTCTTCTCTTAAAATATTCTTAATTGATGCATTACCATTCGACAATAAAAGTGCGTCAATAGTTGACTTAACTATTTTGTCTATTGTCGATTTATCATTTAGCTTATCTAAAAGAAATTCTTCTATGATGTTAATTCGTTTACTTGTGTTTTCTGCATTGGCTATTTTATTCTCTAATGATGTTGAAGATTGTTCTCCGAACAGCTCTCCTAACGGAGTTTCTTTATTTACCAAGTCTTCAATAGGCTTAGACACGAAGTTAGAGAATCCAAAAGGGTAAAACCGAATTGCAAACGTGTTCACATACCCTGTTGGCTCGATATAAAATGGTTCTAAAGTTTGCCCAATTACCATTGTTCGAGGTTGAAGGATAAACTCATTTCCCTTAGTATATCTTTTAATATCATCTCCAAGGATAAAAGCCATTTCAATTGTGCCATCTGGAATAATTCTTTGTTTCTGAGGATTACCTTCAGAAGGAACTTCCAAAGTCCAATAGCAATTAACAAGAGATTCTAAATCAGGATGTGGTTTAAATGTGTTATAATTCATATTTGAATTCGGGTCTTATTTTAATGACACACAACGGGAGTCTGAGTGATAAGTCCCCACCCAAAACATAATTTCCAGGCGCTGATTAGCTTACCAACGCCAGCCTCCGTGGCCGCTCACAAAATACACCAAAAACAATAGCCTCCACAAAGCCTCTCGTAGCAAAAAGCGGTAAAACATGGAGAAAATGCCCGTTTAGAGGCTCAAGAAGGACCAATATGCCAAAAATAGACATGCTGGCCTGATGTTGTTGCAGCAAGCCAGCAAACTGAACTCCCCGTCAACTTTATCAAGGCCTTTTATAAGGTGTAGTAGCTTATCCATTGTTGCTTTAGAGTGCCGAACGGGTGTTCGACGATGGCCTGGCGTTGCTGATAGACACCGGGCTTATTATAGGGATTCATAGTCAGACTTCCTGGCTTTTAAAACGTCCAGGGCATCCTGCGTCCGCGCCACCAAAGCCGTCTTCTCTTCACTCTCTTCGTATTTATCGAGGCGGGAAAAATCCTCCAGCGCTCCGTCGATCCGGTTGTCGATCCAGTCCAGATGTCGCTTCAGCTTGGCGTCGTTGAAGTTCTTGTGAGCTGCGCTGCTGCCTACGGCGGTGCGGGCATCCTGCGCATGGACTTTCGTGCCATCAACGGCGATCCGCTTACCGCCAATCAAATCCCACTCCTTCAATAACGGGGACGTATTCGCGAAATACTTGCTTTAAATGCTTTGGATGAATTC
>NZ_KB890487.1 GCF_000373105.1 Neolewinella persica DSM 23188
ATGGACAGCGACGCAGTCGGTGGCCAAACGGGCGTTATCAACCTGGTATCTGGTGAGAATGACGATACTAACGATGCTGGCTTCTACATGAATGCTTCGCTGGGTGACTACGTTTGGGAAGACACCAACGGAAATGGCATCAACGATGAACCAGCTTCTGCCGGTATTGACGGGGTAACCGTTAATCTGAAAGATGACAACGGTAATGTCATTGGAATGACTATGACCATGAATGGTGGATTCTACGAATTCACTGACCTTACTCCAGGAACTTACAGTGTTCAATTTGTGCTGCCTGGCGGCTACACTTATACCACGCTTGGTGCTATTGGGTCAAATGAGACCAACGACAGCGACGCTGATCCTGCTATGAATGGTATGACCGATCCGGTTGTCCTTGAAAGTGGTGATAACAACGAAGATCTTGATGCAGGTATCCAACGGGTACCAAGCATTGAAATCGAGAAAACATTCGTGTCTGCGGTTCCACTGCCTAACGGTACTTACAACGTAACCTACACGGTTGATGTCATCAACACTGGTGGTATCGGCACTTACTCAGTAATCGATACGCCATCTTTCGACGACGACGTAACCATCAATTCTGGAAGTTACTCAGGCGCGGACGCAGGTGCATTGGAAGTTATGGGAGCAACCACCCTGACGACCAACAACATGATCGCAGCGGATGCAACGGAAACCTTTACCCTGGTTTACAACGTAACCCTCGATACCCGCTTGACGTCTACCGATGGCGGTGACAACATCTACACAGAATGTGGTACTGGCGGGCCAAACGGAAATGGCCTCCCTGGAGAAGGACTCTACAACCTGGCAGAGCTGGACGTTAACAGCGATGGTTCTGTAGATGACAGTGATGACGCTTGTGGTGATCTGCCACTCTTTGATCTTGCACTCGATAAGAACGTTGTGTCCGTTGGCCCTTACCAACAAGGAAGCACCGTTACTTACATTGTAACGGTCACCAACGAAGGTGATATTGATGCGGCCAATGTAGAAATTACCGATACGCCGCAACCCGGCCTGGTATTCTCCAGCATTACGCCTCAGGCAGGTATTACCAGCACTGGTAACGGTGGCTTTACTGTTGCCTCACTACCAAATGGTGGTGCTGTAACGGTAACACTGAACTACACTATTGGTACTAACTTCCAGGGGACGACCCTGAATAACGCTGCGGAAATTACCGAGGATGGTCCATTCTATGATATTGACTCCGATCCGGAAACCGGACCCGATTTTGATGAAGATGGCGATAACGATCCGGACGATGATGATGAAGACAATGTTGACATTACCATCGAACAGGTATTCGACCTTGCGCTTCGCAAGACGACGATCAGTGCCGGTCCTTACACGCAGGGCTCTACGGTTACTTACCAATTGGAAGTAATCAACCAGGGCTCTATCGATGCGACCAACGTTGAACTGACGGATTACCTTCCAACGGGTCTGAACCTGACGGACGGTGCCTGGGCACAATCCGGTTCACTGGTGACGCGTACGATTGCCGGTCCGATTGCCGCCAATGGCGGAACCGCTACGGTAACGATCAGTTTCCAGATCGGAGCGACCTTCCAGGGTACCAGTATTAACAACTTTGCTGAAATCAGCAGAAGTGATAATGCATTGAACCTGGATGACGTCGATTCTCCTGAAGATCAGGATAACACCAATGATGCCGGTGGCCAGCCAAATTCCCCCGCTGACGACTTCGTCGACGGTAACGGAACGGGTACACCGGGCGACGGTGTTGCTGCCACGGATGAAGACAACCACGACGGTGCGCAGATCGAAGTAGGACAACGTTACGACCTTGCCCTTGCCAAGTCCGTGACTTCTTCTGCTCCTTACACCCAGGGCTCCACGGTGTCTTACGACATCACGGTGACCAACGAAGGATC
>NZ_KB890489.1 GCF_000373105.1 Neolewinella persica DSM 23188
TGTACCGGAGTTGGTACTTTCGCCGCCAGCTATACCGCACCAGATGTGTGTGTAGGCGGTACCGTAACTGTCGTCTATAATGCGACCGACGCTTGTAACCAGACCGCTACTTGTACGAAGACCTTTACGGTTGCAGCGCAACTAGAAGAACCGACCATCATAACGGATGCAATGAATGATGATCTAGGTTGCAATCCTACGCTCACGGCTCCAGTATTTACGGTAGACGACGAGTGCAATGCGAACGCAATCCCTACCGTCAATACGACAGGCATCCTGGGAGATGGCTGTATGAAGACGCAGACCTGGACGGCCACTTACAGCAATGACTGTCAAACGGCAACTCCGAAGAGCATCACCTATACCTGGACGGAAGACGCGGAGATTGGAATCGTATGCCCACCGGATGTGACACTGGAATGCGACGAAATGGGCGTATGTCTATCTTTTGAAGGCTTTAATGCTGGCGATTTAGTAACCTCCATTGCGACTGATTTAGGACCAGTAATGATTGAAGGCCTAAATCCTTCGCTAGGTGCAGGCACCAATGCAGCCATGATTTTTGATTCTGGAAACCCTAGTGGAGGAGATGATGATTTAGGTACGCCAAATAGTGACTTTGGAGGCCTTGGTATCGGAGCTGGAGGAGAAATGGGCAAATTTCAAAATGACCGTTCACTAGGAAACCTACTGATCATTTCTACTGATTTGAATCAAGCTAATCCTAATGATGCTACAGATCCTGGCGCGGCTTTGACCTTTGATTTCTCAGCGATCGGTTTGGTAACACTCGAGCATTTGAATATGATCGATGTTGATGATAACGGACAATCTACCGGAGGAAACATTCAATTGTTTGGTCCGGGTAACAACCTGTTGGCAACGGTTAATTTTGTCCAATCCGGAAACAACGGCGTGCAATTGGTTAACCTGGGCCCAACTGCTGGAGTAGCAAGTATGGTGGTAAACATTAATGGTTCTGGAGCAATCGACAACGTTTGCTTCACTACTGGCCCGGCAACTGGCTTTCCGGTGGCAATAGAAAGTTGTGATCCTTCTCCTAACTTTTCTTTCATTGACAATATCGTGCCAGGCAACTGCCCAATGGAAAAGGTTGTTTACCGCACCTGGACGGTCAGAGATGCTTGCGGCAATGAAGATGACTGCTTACAAACAATTAACTATGAGGATACCACCCCTCCTGAAATCGTATGTCCGGCCAACATAACCATGCTAATTTGTGGAGATGCTTTACCTCCACCGCTTACTGAACTCTCTGGAACCGACAACTGTGACCCTGCTACTAGTTTCACCGTAGTCGGGGTGCAGACGGATGCCTTACCAGACGCCTTCTGTGAAGGTGACAATTTGACTTTTATCAGGACATACACGGCAACAGATGCTTGTGGTAACCTGGCAACCTGTACGCAGACCTTTACCTTTGAGCCTGATACAGAGATTCCCGTCATCAGCACCACAGCTACAAACGACGATCTCGGCTGTAACCCAACAACCGTAACTCCGCCGACCTTCACGGCGGCTGACAACTGCCTTGTCGATGATGTCGACGTAACGCCTGCAACGGACGGACCGACCGGACCTGCTTGTGCCCGCACACAAACCTGGACGGCCAACTACACCGATCCTTGTGACAACGCCGCACAGACCGTGACCATCACCTACACCTGGGTCGAAGACACGGAGATTCCCGTCATCAGCACCCCGAACATGGACGATGACCTCGGTTGTAATCCGAACGTTGTGCCTCCGACCTTCACGGCCGCGGACAACTGTCTCGCTCAGGATGTTACGGTTGTACCAACAACCGACGGACCAACCGGACCTGC
>NZ_KB890490.1 GCF_000373105.1 Neolewinella persica DSM 23188
GCCATTTTGGCGGTAATCTTTATAGCGGAAGGAGACCTTCCCGTCGTCGAGATCGAGGAGGCGATGGTTGGAGATGGCGGTCTTGTGGGTGTAGCGACCGAGGTATTCGATGACGGATTCGGGACCGGCGAAGGGGGCTTTGGCGTAGACCACCCAGTCTTGCCGATGGCGTTGGTGTAGCCAGCGTCGGATCTCCTCTTTTTTGGTCGGCGCTGAAGGAGGGAGTACTAATGCACCGTCGTTCCAGGCTTTGCGAAAGGCCTTGAGGAAGACGGCGCGAAAGACCTTGCTCATTGCTTTGACGGGAAAGAGGAAGCCAGCCTTTTCGTAACCTTTTTTTGGAGATACCCAGTTGCCTGCTCCGTCGAGCCCGCCGCTGGGAACGATGGCGTGGACGTGGGGGTGGAGCATGAGGTTTTGTCCCCAGGTATGCAAAACCATGCTTGCACCCGCGTTCGCGCCCAGCCATTTTTTGTCCTTTGCAAAGGTGTCCAGTGTTTTCCAAGCCGAGCGAAAAAGCAGGTCGTAGCAAAACCTGGGGTCGTAGCGGCAAAAATCGTTGAACTCGGCTGGGATGGTGAAAACAATGTGCTGATAGCGAACGGGTAAGCATTCGCTTCGGCGGTCTTCGATCCATAATTCGCGGGCCAGTCCGCCGCATTTGGGGCAGTGGCGGTTGCGGCAGGAGTTGTAGCTGATTTTGCTGCTGCCGCAGTCGGTGCACACGTTTATGTGGCCGCCTAACTCAGCGGTGCGGCAACGCTCAATGGCGGATAAAGTGCGGAGGTGATGGGTGGGGACTTTGCCGGTCGAGCGGTATTTATCGCCGTATTTTTTAATTATATCGGCGACTTCAAAATCCGGGCGTTTTTTGACGTTACGCACCGAATAAAAAAGATAGTGGTGAGGGTATATCCTTTAATTCCGGCGAGGCGTAGCTCAGGTAGCGGAAAGTCGTGCTGAAGTGAGCGTGCCCGAGCAGTTGTTTAAGCCGGATCAGGTTACCGCCGTGGTTGAGGTACTGGACGGCGAAGCAGTGGCGCAGCGTGTGGGGACACACCTTTTTGGTGAGTCCGGCACGCAGGCTGGTGGTACGTACGATGTATTGCACACCGCGCACGGAGATGCCACCGGTGATGGATTTTCGGGTGGTACTGGTGAAGAGGTAGTCCGTCGGATGCTCGGCGCGGAAATGGGCGATAAGGTCGCGGCGTAGGGCTTCATCGTAGGGCAAAGTCCGTTGTTTGCCGCCCTTGGCCTTGCGGATGATGAGGGTACGGTGTTCAGCATCAAAGTCGTGCAGGCGGATACGGCCAACCTCGCCAGCGCGTAGTCCGAGGCCGAAGATGAGGCTGAGGACAAGACGGTGTTTGGGGGAGGTGGCCGCAGTAAAGAGTTGGCGTAACTCACTGGTGGTGAGCAGCTCACCTAGCTGGGCTGATTTACGCGGAATAGGTACGGTGACGACGCGGTCGGGCTGATTAGTGACCTGGCGGAAATAGTACTTTAGCCCGCAAACGATGGTGTTAAGTGCCGAATTGCCGACCGCTTGTTTACGCCAGTCGAGAAACTCGAAAATCTCATTGGTGGTGATCTCATTGATGTCCCGATCAATGTATGCCTGCAGGTCACGAATGGCACGACAGTAAGATTGGGTAGTACTTTCTGACCTTCCTTTCAGCCAAAGGTGCTGTCTTTGGCGATCAATCGAGGATTGACAACTGGGATGATGGGCCAGGAACGCCAGGCTGCGGCGGAGCTTTTTTTAGCCATTGTAAAAGGAGTTTGATTTACTCCTAAGTTAGGGGTATTTTGCGGTAGCGGTTGGCGCGATAGCGGCTTAGTTCAACA
>NZ_KB890491.1 GCF_000373105.1 Neolewinella persica DSM 23188
ACCGGTAATTACCGCATAAAAATATACGAAACGGGGACGGGCGATGGGCTGGACTACAGTAACTCAACTTTCCAGATCGTTGCCCCGGCTTCTACTGCAGACCTCACCATTACACAACCCAACGGCGGTGAAATCTTCGAACAGGGGGACGTAATGCCAATCCGTTGGAGTGGCAATGCAAATATGGTAACGATTGAACTTACTTTAAATACTGGCACCGTAGTTGAGGAAGTAATCATAGATGGCACGAACAATAATGGTGTATACAACTGGACCATTCCCAATTCTATACCTGAGGGGCTTTACCGGATTAAAGTCTATGAAACCGGTACCGGTACTGGGGTCGACTATAGCAATAGTCCCTTCACTATTGAAACAGCAAATAGTGTACCAAGCAGCTTAATAATTCTTTCTCCTAATGGTGGAGAAGAGTATAGTTTTGGCCAACAAATTCAAATTGCCTGGGAAAACCCTTCAGGATCGTCTCAAAGGGTAACTATTGAAATTACTCCTGGCCTCTCAACCTCTGCAACAGCAGTAATTTCAGAAAATGCCATAAATGATGGGGCCTTTAGCTGGACGGTCCCGGCTAATTTCATATCTGGCGATTATAGAATTAAGATTTATGAATCGGGAACAGCCGGAGCGGGGTTGGACTATAGTGATGCTACATTCTCTATTAACGGTACTTCTCCTCAGGACCTTATTCTTGTAAGCCCTAATGGGGATGAAGTTTTTAGACGTGGAGAGAACGTTCAAGTCTCTTGGGCAGGAGGAGCTCCCGACCATTTATTTACCTTATTAATCACTCCAGAAAATCAAGTGGGAGCTTCAAGGATTATTGAGGAAGGACTTGAGAATAGAGAAACCTTTAACTGGTTTATTCCTGAGGATTTAGCCGTAGGTCGTTATAAGATGAGTATTTATTCAGAGGCATCTCCAATAATTAGTGACGAGAGTGACAATTGGTTTACGGTGAATGTTACTAACTCAGGAGAGTGTAACATTTTACCGTTATTAGTATTTCCGATAAATGAATATACCACTATCCCTTCCACAAATTCAATAGAATTAAGATGGGTAAATAATAATTTGGAAGCCAATACTAGATATAGGTTAAAAGTCAGAGACTTAACTTCAGGAATAGTTTTATTAGAAGATGTAGATGTGTCAAATCAGGACCAGTTTACATTGTCAAACCTTCAATTGGGGCATAGTTATCGTTGGCGAATTCTTGCTACAAGTGACCTTTGTAATGCTGTAGAAACTGAAGCAAGAGTTTTTCACCTTTCCAATGACGAGGACTCTTACGTGAGAATACTCACGCCAGAAGAACTTTCCATAACACAACCAAGCGGTATAATAAATATGACATGGTCTGCTTCAATGGACGTTTCTAAAGTTAATATTGACTATTCCACCGACAGAATATCTTGGAGTGATATAGCTAGAGCTATACCGAATAATAACTTTCTAAGCTTTGTAGTACCAGATGTTCCTCTGGGTAACTTGTATATCAGAGTAGCAAACTCAGAAGATGCTTCAGTTAATGATATAATACACCTACTTGTCGAAGGTGGTCAGTCTGGGGCATTATTTTTTCAAAATCCAAGTGGTGGTGAAATATTTGAAACTTATGACTTCATTAGAATCAGATGGACTGGAGGGCCTCCAGAAGGAACAGCTTCCATAAGGATAATTGGAGAGAATGTTAACAATACCATAGCTACGGATATCCAGAATACCGGAGAACTTGATTGGGTAATACCCGAAAGCCTTGAAGAAGGCCGGTTCCAATTCGTCTTATCTACTTCTGATGGACAGTCTCTAACGTCGTCGGTTTTCTCAATTGAAGATAGAAGCGTTCCTGATGGTGTTGTCTTCGGGATTGTTTCAGATATTGATGTAAACCGAGGGGAATTCAGGCTGGAGGGACCAGCAATTGCTCAACTTATTAGTCAAGAGGGAAGAGTTCTTCTCACAGACTCAGATCTCAGTGATGGATATTCTTTCCCACTCCAGCAAAATAGTAACTATGCGGTAAGGATAACGGAACCCGGCAACCTACTGTCATACACCTACTCTGTATCTAGTGGTAATATGACATTGGTGTATCCTAAAACGCTGTACAACTCTTTTATAAGCGCAGCAAATTTCTTGGCGGAGATATCCGAAGAAAATAATATGCTACAACTAGCAATTTCTGATTTTTTGGTTGTAGATGAAGACCATAAAAAAAAGATTGAACTTATGCAGCGCGCGTTCATCGCAACCAAATATGTTCAGGCACATTTTTTGAGAGGCGAAGCTTTAATTACGGCCTACGACGAAGTTATAAAGTCAATGGTGCCAATGGTCATTGATATGCTTTATTCAAATTCTTTACGAGAAGTATTTACTGGTGGAGATTTATGTATTGACGATTGGATTGAAGCCGTCAATGATGATGCTATAACCGCTTCAATGGATGCGATACTTTCCGTATTCGAAGGAACCATCAAAGAAACCTTTTCCCTTTTTGGCGCCCCAGCAGAAGTTGGAGATTTAGCGTTTGCTGCTTTAAGAGACTTGAATCGGGCAGGCCTCAGACAATACACAGCAGCTAATGGCACTTCAGAGTTTAATAAAGAAGTAGCAATAATAGTAGCCCGAGAAATGAGTAGTTTACTCGGAGAACGTGAACGAAATCAATTAAAAACAGTCTATGCGTCTCACCAACAGAGGATAGTAGCAAGAGTTCAACAAGGAGACTTTGACGGATTTACTTCAACTGCCTACAATGCTGTTTTAGGTCCTGAAAACTCAAACCTTTCGGAACTAAAGCAACGAGTCGACCTAAATATCCTTTATTGCGGGCACAGGTTGAATGACCTTCCTTTCTTTGATATCATTAATGGCTTACCTCTTGTTAATATTAATGGTGAACGATGTTTTGACGGTGGCATATATGGACGATTACAAGGAGCTGAACTTGATGCTGCTGCGAGGAGGTACGCCCGAATGATTGTTGATATTATTGATGCATTAGGCTCCATTGCATGCGCATCGGGTGCAGCTCCTCCCGCAGAAGTGTTATTAGGCTTAGCTGGATTTGGAACTGGTTTGATTGACTTAGTCAACATTGTAAATACAGCATCACTAGCAACTTCTTTTATTCTGTATGAACAAGGAATAGACATAGTTTCCGACGCAGAAAATGGTATAGACAGAGCTTTTATTACAACAATAGCACTCCGATCTTATGCTGAGGAGGAAATTATTGATGAGAGCGATGCCTCTAAACCCATATTCAAGGTTTACCCGAACCCTGTGAAGGAGCAATACATACACTTAGAACTTGCTGATGATAATGCACTATTAAGTCGTTACAAACTGTTTAACCTTAATGGCCAGATCCAAAAAGAAGGACTCTTCGTAACACAGCAACATCAGATCGAAGTATCAGGACTACCTTCTGGATACTACATCTTAATCCTGAAGAATGGAAAAATTATTGAAAGAATAAAAATATTCGTGCTATGAAAAAATATTCGTTTTTAGTGATAATGATGGTTCTGCTGTGGCAAACCGGATGTAAGGATGATGATGTTAACGTTGTAGACGTAAACACTGTAGATGGAGTATACCTCGGGGAGTATCTCATACCAAATGAAAGTAGAGGCGGCGATATTGAGATCATTGTGAGGAATGAAGTAGATAATCAAGAGGACCTCAGAAGAGTTACGCTGACTTTTTTAGATACCAGACAAGAAGCTGATTTCCTCTGTACGGCAGAAGCATCTGGAGAGGAAATATTGTTAGAGGTATTACCAGACCCTGGCTTTGATTTCGAATTTACAGGAGTTAAGTTCAGAGACAGTCTCGTCTTCAGATTTATAGCTAACAATGAACAGATTATCTTCAAAACAGAAAAAACTATCTAAGAAAAGAAAAGGTCTTCCTTCGAAAGCTATCCGTAATTCTTAATTTGTTTCCTTTTAATGCTCCCCACCCGCCCCATCGACCACCTGGTCTACACCGTCCCCAACCTGGAAGCCGCCATTGATGACCTGGAAGCCAAACTCGGCATCCGTCCCGTCTTCGGCGGGTACCACGACACCCAGGGAACGAAGAACGCCCTGGTCAATCTGGACAACGGTGCCTACCTGGAGATCCTGGCAGCAGATGACAACAACACCGCCATTTCTCCACCCCGTTGGATGGGCGTCGATTGCCTGACCCGGGCCCGGATGACCCGCTGGGCCATAAAATCTGAAGCTCTACCCGCCGACAGCAATACGCTCCGGGCTTACGACGAGGCAATGGGCACTATCTTCGGTGGTTCGCGCCAAACCGCCAGCGGCGGTTGGCTCCGCTGGGAGATGATTCTGCCGACGGCGGAACCGGAAGTAGATATCCTCCCGTTCATGGTCGACTGGCGCAAAAGCGACGTCCACCCCCATGAGGTCCTGCCCAATATGGGTTGCTCCCTGGTGGAAGTCTACGCTACGCACCCGGAACCAGAAATGGTCCTTTCTGTGCTTGAACAGTTGGGGGTAGGCTTACGCGTAGAAAAAGGACCTCAGATTGATTTACGGATGAAGCTTGAATGTCCCAAAGGAATCATCGAGCTATAAGGCGGTAGCCGCCACGAGCGGCAGCAGCGCCTTGCCGTTGAGCCCTGGAGAGGCGTCTTGCGTAGCGAGGGGGGCAGCGCAGATCCGCAGGATCAAGCGCAGCCCCTCGTTTTCGTTGTATGATTCGTTATTGGCCACAGCATTTATTTTCGTTTTTACCGCACGTTTTCGTAGCCAACCCCTTGCTTCTAAAACCTTCCCCTGTACTCGCGTCCGCGCCAGATAATCTATCTCCCGCTTCAAACGTTATCCATAAGTATGTCCCCAAAAAGTAATCGCATGTCGTCGCGCAAAAAAGTATTTACTGGCCTTGCAGCTGGTCTAGCATTCATGGTTTTCACCGCAGCAACCGTAAGCCCGGTCAATGATAAGTTCTTCGAAATAATGAAGGCGATCGAAGTGTACACCAACGTGTACAAAGAAGTGAATACCTACTACGTCGACGACATTGAGCCGAACAAACTGATGCGTACCGGCATCGAGGCGATGGTCAGTTCACTGGACCCTTACACCAATTACATCAGTGAAACCGACGTCGAACTCGCGCGGCTTCGCCAAAGTGGCAAGTATCAGGGGATTGGCGCCGACATCGAATACATCGATGACCTGCCCACCATCATGACCTTGTTTAAGGACCAGCCAGCGGATGCCGCCGGCCTGAAAACCGGCGACCGTATTCTGC
Organism: Neolewinella persica DSM 23188; assembly: GCF_000373105.1. Taxonomy (GTDB): domain Bacteria; phylum Bacteroidota; class Bacteroidia; order Chitinophagales; family Saprospiraceae; genus Neolewinella; species Neolewinella persica. Next base: position 5,299 of record NZ_KB890491.1, read on the forward strand.
AAGTCGATGGTCGGGAGACGCAAGGTTATAACCGCGACCAGCTGGAGGAAATCATGCGCGGATTCCCCGGCACGACAATGGAACTAACGGTTGACCGCCCTGGCGTCGGCAAAAAGAACCTGGAGTTACTACGCGGCGACGTCAGTATCCCCAATGTTCCTTATTCTGGTATGCTGGCCAATAACGTTGGCTACGTTGCCCTCACTACTTTCACCCAACAGGCCGCGAAGAACGTTCGTGACGCGGTGGTAAAACTGCGCGCTGAAAACCCTAACCTTTCCGGCGTCGTCCTTGATTTACGCAACAATGGCGGCGGTCTTTTGAACGAAGCCGTCGACATCGTCAACATCTTCGTCCCAAAGGACGAATTGATCGTAACGACTAAGGGTAAAGTCCGCGACTGGGATCGCAGCTATAAGACCAACGGTAACCCGCTGGATCTGGAGCTTCCCGTTGCCGTACTCATTAATGGCAAATCAGCGTCTGCCTCCGAGATCGTAAGCGGTGCCCTACAGGATCTTGACCGTGCAGTCTTAATTGGCCAACGCAGTTTCGGTAAAGGCCTGGTCCAGAATATTATGGAAACGGGCTACGGTAGCCGGGTAAAAATCACCACGGCGAAATACTACATCCCCAGCCAGCGCTGCATCCAGGCGCTGGAATACCGGGACGGTAAACCGTTTGACATTCCGGACGATCAGCGCGCCGTTTTCAAAACGCAAGCAGGTCGTAAGGTCCTCGACGGCGGTGGCGTTGCCCCCGATATCGAATTGCCCGTCCTGGGCGGCAAAGCAATTACCCAGGGCCTGCTTGATGAGCACGTGATTTTCGATTTCGTCAACGAATGGGTGACCAAGCACCCAACCATTGATTCTGTTTCTGCATTTCGTTTCCAGGAGTGGGATGGCTTCCTTAGTTTTCTCCAGCGCGGTGATTTCGAGTACACCTCCAAAGCAGAAAAAGCACTGGCGAAAGCGAAGCAGCAGGCCGAAGATGAAGGCTTTGACATCGGTAACCAATTGGCGGCCATTGAAGCTCAGGTTGAAAAAGAACAGCTGGCCGCCATCCAGAGCTACAAAAACGAAATTATCAACATCATCGAAAAGGAAATTGCCGGTCGCTACTTCTACCAGCGCGGCCAGGTACAGATGGGCTTGAGGAACGATAAAGAGGTGCAGGAAGCAATTGCGGTGTTGAATGATCCGGCTCGATATGCGAAACTATTGAAGCCGTAAAAGTTTTCAGGCGCGGCCACAGGTGCAGTTCATTGGAATTAAAGAGCAAAGAATGGCCCAACCAGCCCTAACCGCCGGTATCTTCTCACTAATCGTCATAACCCTGACGCTGGCTTCGGGCTGCGACTACGTACAATCCCTCCAGGCCATTATCGTCGATGAAGAAACGCAGCTCCCCATTGATTCGGTAAGGGTGCATGAGTCGAACGAAAACATTACTATTTTCTCAGACAGCACTGGCTTTATAGATTATTATAATCTCGTTGGCGGATGGAATCCACCAGACCTGAAGATGACTTTCACAAAACCAGGCTATGAGGTTTTAGAAATGAGTTTTCCACCCAGTTCGTTAGATACTTTAACCCTGGCATTGAATCCAGAATAATCCCCTTCTATTGTGACTACCTTTCAAGCCGTCATCCCAGTCCTCTCCTCCGGCGATCTCGCCCGCGACATCGCCTGGTACGAAGAGAAAACCGGTTTCCGTAACGTCACCGATCAGGAAGGCTACGCCATCATGCAACGGGAGAATATGGAGTTTCACCTGCAGTGGCACCACGGTAACGACGACGACCCCGTCTTCCCGGGTGTAATTCGGATTTGGGTAAAGGGGATTCTACCAATTTTCGAAGAATTTGTGCAACGTGGTACCGTCACCCCGGACAAACTAAGGATGAATACCTCCTGGGGTACCAACGAGTTTGGTTTCTACGACCTTAACAAAAATGCCATCTTCGTGATGGAAGATGTAGAGTAGCTTTACCGCATGGAATTTCTACGCACGCCTGATCACCGTTTCAAAAATCTGCCTGACTACGACTACAGCCCGAACTATGTAGAAGTCAGCGGCGGTCTGCGCATGCACTACGTAGACGCTAACCCGGACGGAGAAAAAGTCGTTGTTCTCCTTCACGGAGAACCCGATTGGTGCTACCTGTACCGCAAGATGATCGCCGGATTGAGTACCGCTGGTTTTCGGGTGATCGCACCAGACCTCATTGGTTTTGGCCGTTCCGATAAACCCGTCAATGAATCAGATTACAGCTACGGCTGGCACGTCAATTGGGTGAAGGAATTACTCTTCGATCACCTTGACCTGACGGGGATTCACCTTTTCGTTCAGGATTGGGGTGGCCTCATCGGACTGCGACTATTGGCGGACAACCCCGCCCGATTTGCCGCAGTGGCTGCGGCCAATACCTTCCTGCCCACGGGCGACCAGGATCCGGGCCCGGGTTTCCACCAGTGGCTGGCCATGTCCAAGACCCTGAACCCTTTCCCCATTGGAGATCTCCTGCAAATGGGTACGGTAACCAAGTTGACCGACGCCGAGCTTGCCGCTTACGACGCCCCTTTCCCCGACGAATCCTACAAAGCAGGTGCACGTATTTTCCCGCAGTTAGTCCCCATCACACCCAATGATCCTGCCTCCCCTGCTAACCGCGAAGCATGGCAACGGCTGATGCAGCTCAACGTGCCTTTTCTTACCCTGTTCAGCGATAAGGACCCCATTACTAAAGGTGCAGAAAAATACCTGCAGGATAAGATCCCGGGAGCAAAAGGGCAACCGCACCAGATTTTAGCTAACGGAGGTCACTTCCTGCAGGAAGATTGTGGGGAGGAATTGGTGGTGGCTTTGGTGGCTTTTTTCGGCTAACTAATTCCCTTCTCCATACAAACACTGTTCTCCATCCCTGCATATTGCCCGAAATTCGGGACTACGGTATAACCTTGTTTCTCATATAACCGAATGGCGTAGGGTTGGCGTTTGCCCGTTTCCAGCAAGCAGCGGCTATACCCCAGTTCTACGGCCCAGGCTTCCAGCTCATTCAGGACCTGCACCGCAATGCCTTTGCCCCGTTGTTCGGGGCTGGTAAACATCCGTTTCACTTCCACCGTCTGCTTATCATAATGTTTTATCGCGCCGCATCCCACAGCGGTCTCCCCAGCATAAGCCATCACTACATACTTGATGGAATCAATTCCGTTATATTGATTGTAAAAATCATGCTCGTCTTCGTCAGTTACTGCCAGGTGGGCATCGAGAAGTTTGATCAATTTTTGAAAATCCGGGCTAGCAGCGTTCGTACGAATAAGCGTAATGGTAGATAAAGACATTGCCTGATTGATCGAATAATAAATGAGCAATAAAAGATTGGGCTGGTTACTTTCCTTGCACCTGCGGCCGCGCCCAAAAAGAAGCAACAGATTATTTCATAAGCCTAATCAGCTGGCTCGAGCGACTGTGTCACGAACCTTCTTGGATGGATCGCGAATTTTCTTGAAGGAGTCGTACACAGTCGCTCCACCCGACCTTCTTAATGTAGCCCCTCGCATCCAATCGGGGAACCATCGGGCAAGCCCGGAGCTGAGCGTACAGTTACGCTCGTAGGATCAGCCAGAAAATTTTCGATTTGCTGAGTAATGTATAAATAGTGAGAAGTGTGTCCTTCGTCATTCTCTACCCGAGCATTTGCTGAAGCATTTCTGATCCGCTTTAGCTCGTATAGCGCACCAGCCTGCACCTGTTCAGCTGCTTCTTTATTAGCTGCAAGCCCGAGCAAATGCGCCACCAGCCGCTTTTCAACGACCTCCGCAATTTGCTTCTCGTGCTCAGATTGTTCCTTCCACACTTGCTTAAATATCTCGTCCCGTACCTTATTCAGGTAATTCTCGAGAGACATCGTTCCCACCTCCGGATACAGTCCGTGCTGTTCTCCAACCCGTGCCAACCGATGGTGGTGCAGCAAAAACGTCAGGTTATTATCTGCCGCCGTTTCGGCCATTGCTAATGGGTCGAAGGCTCCGCCGTTATGTGTTTTGAACAGCTCACGGTCCCGGGAATACCCCATGGCAGACGGAGGAATCAGGCCCAGCAAATCATTTGGAAGCTTCAGGGCTTCTGGCGACATTGACTTCAGCAACCTATCGATCGCCGCCTGCTGGCGCCCGGCAGCAACGGGGCGAACAAGGTTTTTAGCGCCACTTCCTTTCACCGCGTAGGAGTAGTGGTAGCCACCAACCTGCTTGGCAATTGCTTCTACCTGGTAGCGATGCATCAGGTAAACCGGTACGAGTACTTTTTCGAGTTCAGAGACCGGCATACCGTCCGGGATGTTGTCCATGCCAAAGTTATTAAGTGCATGTTCACGCAGGTCCATCAGGCGATCCATCTCCGCGATTGGGTCCGCGCCGTTTTCCCACAAGTGCGCTTCGGGTTGCATACTACCTTGTGGCCGGGCATCGGAGTCGCTGATGTAGCGTAAACCCATCTTTTCATTCTCGGCGAGGATTTTTGCCAGTTCAGCTGCTTCGTCGGTTCCTGCGGGGAAGTCGGAATAACCATACTTGATGGTCTGTTTGTCCCACGCACCGATCCCCACCTCGTAGGCATCGCTGAAATCAACTTCCCCATTCTTGAGGGTTACGTAGGGATGAGGATAATCCATTACGGAAGACCGGTCATTGGTGGAAGCCGCAAAGTTGTGCGCCAGGCCGATGGTATGGCCAACCTCGTGCGCACTCAGTTGGCGCAGTCGGGCCAGGGCCATTTCTTCCAGGCGAGGGTCGGGCGTGCTCCCGTTTTTGTAAGCTTTGATCAGGCCCTGGGCAAGCAGGAAATCTTGTCGAACGCGTAAGCTTCCCAGCAATACGTGTCCTTTAATGATTTCACCCGTTCGCGGATCAGTAACGGAACTGCCGTAGCTCCAACCCCGGGTGCTGCGATGTACCCAGTTGATAACATTGTAGCGGACGTCCAGCGGATCAGCACCTTCTGGCAGCACTTTTACCTGAAAGGCGTTTTTGTAGCCCGCCGCCTCATACGCCTGGTTCCACCAACTTGCGCCTTCGAGCAAGGCAGATTTAATGGGTTCTGGTGCTCCACGATCGAGGTAATAAATGATGGGTTCCACTGGTTCGCTCATGGCGGCGGAGGGATCCTTTTTTTCCAGCCGGTGCCGGGGGATGAAGCGCTTAATGAGTGGTTGACTGATCGGGGTAGCGTAGTCGGCGTAGCTGCGGGAATTGTACCCGGATCGTGGGTCAAATATTCGTGGCGTGTAGTTGTCGTCCGGCAATTGCACAAAACTGTGGTGCATGCGCAGGGTGAAACTTCCGCTGGTGGGGGTTACGGAGCGAAGCTCGCGGCCAGTTGCCTCACCAGTAAAAGTGATGGAGGCTTCGAACTCGCTGTTCAGCGGAAAATTTTTTGTCTTATCGAGGTAGACCGCACTGCGGCTGGCGTCGATTTTGTAAGTGCCTTGTTTCCCTCGTTTCAGGCGACTAACCACGCCGTGGGCGTCGGAAAGCAAGAGGGGTGTAAGGTCGATCAGTACCGCGTCACCGGTTTTGGCTTCCACCTTGAATCCGTGGATGATGGATTGAGCAAAGGCATCCCGGACGCTGGCGGCTTCGTCGGGGTTGTCGCTCACCGCCCGGTAATCCAGGTTATGTTCTTTCAGTAAAACCTGCCCCCCAACGCGCTCAAACTTCACCACGCGGGTGCTACCTAATTGGTTACGATCTAATCCGATATCGTTACTGCCCAAACCGGCGGCCAGGCTGTTAACGTAGAGAAAATCATCTTCCCAGCGGTCAATGTGCAGATAAATTTTCCCTTCCTCATCACTGTAGTAAAAATCGAAGTAGCCGGGCATTTTTTCCAGGCCTTCGGTTTTAACAGCTATGGTAGGCGGTTTCTTAGCCTCGCTTTTTTGGGCGCGGACGCTGGTGCAGGGGAGGAAGATTAAGGAGCAAAGAAGGAGGAGGGTGGTTCTCATTGGTTTAATGTAATTATTGAAGGAAGGTACGCTGTCTTAGTGCAATAGCAAAACCCCTTCCCAACCGTACGGCGGTCGTCTGACAATTATAAGGCCATCTCTCACTACACCGTCGGGGAACAAAATAACCAGAAGCCTACCCAAAGCGTTACCTTGAGCATTAATAAAAGCTAAAGAATCATCATGAACGACGGCCCTCCCGCCTGCCCCATTCCCCGTTGGCAATTGCTCAAGCAGCAATTGCGTAATGTCTCGCCCTCCGAGTTTGACCAACTCCGGGCACAGGCACCTCCGGGTACCCTGATTGATGTACGATCTGAAGATGAGTTCACCGCCTACCACCTGAAAGGCGCAGTTAATTACAACTACCTGGGCCCTGACTTTCTGGAACAGCTCGAATCCCTTGACCCCGCTACCGAATATCTGGTGTATTGCCGCAGTGGCCGGCGATCCGTACGCGCCTGTACGCTGATGCGCAATGCGGGGATTGAAAAGTTGATTCACTTGGATGGGGGGATAAATGCTTATTCGGAGTGAGGGTTCCCCTGCAATTACGTGTAACGAACCCGCAGGACTCGCTGCTCGATTGAGAGGCATGGATGTCCATTGAGCTGCTCATTTGTGATTCTGAGTGTTCTTTTAGGAGCATGCCTAAGCTGAATTAAGATTATATAAATAAAACACTTCATGCTTTCTGCTATAAAAAGAGCCTTCCTCAATACAAGATCGAGGAAGGCTTTTGTTCAGGTATACATTACCTCTTTGGCTTACGGACGCCATTCTACACCTACTACGGCAGCGAAGAGCATTCTTCCCTGACTGTCGTAGGTATATTTCCAAATTAAAACCTGGTTTCTGTATTTATCCATCAACATTGAAACACCAGTGTTATCATCCACCTCCATAAGGCCTTCAATTGGTGATGCTTCAGCTCCGTTATAAATACTTTGGAGTTTCTTTTTAGAGCCGTTTATTCTTAGATCCAGTACTTCTGTTTCTGTCAAAAAATTACTCTTGAATTCAGCCGTTGCACTTAATTTATCAGCCAAATTGGGGTAGCGTTCTTTTACATTTGGGTGGTTCGGCGAGAGTAGAACTACCTTCTTTCCTGTTTCATTTAATTCCCATACGAAATCAATAGCCACATCTGAATTAAAGGCTTCTTCTTCGTTGAGTAATCGGGTTTCTCCTATCTCATCGATTTGAACAAATCGCTTGTCGGAATCTGCTTCCATCTCGAAAGCAATGGAATTTGACCACTCTTCAACCTGTGGTTCTTTTTCGCAGGCAAATAATACAAAAACTGCCAGGGTAGCAAAAAAATAAATCGTTTTCATTTTGTTGTTTTTAGTTAAATGATTCGTTTCTATATTGCTGGTGTTTCGATAAGCTTACCCTTCTTTATAAATTATTTTGAATTTAAACTTTCTCCTACCTAAAAGCTGCTAAGTAAATCTTCCAAATAAGCGGCAACAGACAGCAAAGAATGTTGTTATCAATAGGATCAAAATAGAATTGTGCAGAAGAATGGGCTACACGCATTACGCGTACCTGCGCGGGTATCCCAAAACCAGGGAATAACCAACGCAGCCTTTTCCTCCGTACACCCAGCCCCAAAAGGCCAAACTCCCCAAACCATGCTCCAACGTCTCCTCCCCCTGCTCCTGTTAACCTTCCTCTGCACCTGCGCCCCCGCCCCAGAAAACGCCGCCGCGCAAGAAGCAGCTCCGGCCTACGAAGACCTTACCCCCGCAGAGTTTGCCGAAAAGATCGGCGCCCCGAACACCGTTTTACTCGATGTCCGCACCCCCGCCGAAACGGCTAAAGGAATTATTCCCGGAGCGATTGAAATGGATTTCCGTGCGCCCGATTTTGCCGAGCAGGTAAAACAGCTTGACCCCACCAAAACCTACCTAGTTTACTGTGCCGTTGGTGGCCGCAGCGGAAAGACCTGCGGGATGCTCAACGATGCCGGCTTCGCAAAAGTGTATAACCTCAAAGGCGGTTATTCCGCCTGGAATCCTTGATACTTTGCCAGCCCGGCATCACCGTTATCCCAATCCAGGCCCAGGCGTGCGATAGCCCGCCATCGAATTCTCTACTAAGGTGACGGATACCTCCGCGCAGCTCCAGGACATCATAATTCAGAGCGCCTTCAAAACCTGCCTGCCCAACAATGCGGGTAGGGCGGATGATACCGAAGTACCGCTCATCCCGGTTGATCAATCCTCCGGTAAGTGTTGCATTGTACCCGACCAGGCGGGCATCTCCCGATAATTTGAAGGTCAGAAAACGATGCTCATTACGCTTGATCGCCACCAGCCTAAGCTGTAAAGCAGTCGTCATATCCGTATGCAGTGTGCCAAGGCGGGCAACAACGCCGGTGGTCAGGCTTACACGGCCAGCTGGCCGAAAGGCCTGACGAATTTCCAGGCGATAATTGACTATTGCGTCTGGTTTTACCTCGTTGATCCAGCCCGGCAGTGGATCAGCAAAGCCGACCATCTCGTGGAACGCATTCTGCATGTTTCCCCCGCCAGAGTACTTTCCCAATACCCCGATGGTGATTGACCGACCAAGGTGAAACCCAAGGTCTTCGTCCGTATAAGTCTTGCCCCGGGTAGCGACTAAATAGGAGGCAAAAGGTCGATCGTTAGCTTGTAATTGCTGAGAAATAATTTCCCTGGGCGTAAAAATATTCTGGGTAAACCGCCAGTACTGCGTACGGGTGGCCAAACCTAATTGACGAAATGGTGACCGCCCGGCTTCCTGCTTGCCTAACTCCAGGCTGATACCACTGGTGAAATATTGATCGGTCTTGATTGGTAGGTAGAAAACGTCGTTGGCCACGTCCAATGAAAGATAACTTCCACCCCAGGTCTGCTGACCCGTCAGAAAAGAAGAACACACCGCAATGAGCATTCCGATTCGGAATAATACGTTTGACATACCGCGGGAGGATAACTGGGAAGACCCGCAAAAAACTAACCTACGTAACTGTAGAGGTGTAGGGATTTGAACGTTAAATATAAAGAAATTAAATAATATGGGAATTGTGGACCGGTATTATTGTCGAAGCCGGATACCTCCCTTCAGTTAAATTCAAAGCTGGAGTTCCACGATCTGATGACGGTATAGCTTATGGCGTAGGATGAAAAATCTACAGTTTTAAAGAACCCCTAACGATAGAGTTCCTTCCTTCAGCGTTATCTTGGCAACTTAACCTCAAGCTAACCAAATGCGTTACCTCCCTCTCCTTTTACTACTCTTTCTGAGTTCCACCACATTTTCCCAAACAAAGGCCATTTCCGTTGCCGACATCTGGCAGAACTATGTCTTTTCCGGAGACGGTGTGAGTGGCTTTAATTTTTTGCAGGACGGAAGCTCCTTCGCCCGGTTGGAAAGCAATAAAGTGATCAGTTATGACCTGAAATCGGGCAACCGCTCCGGTGTTCTGGTTGACGGTGCGGACCTGACCGCCGCCGGGTTCCCCGGTGCTATTCAAAGTTACCAGCTGAGTACTGACGAATCACAGCTTCTCCTCGCTACCGGAACGGAGCAGCTCTTCCGCCGTAGTTCACAGTCATTCTTCTACGTTTACAACCTTAAATCGAAGCAACTCACACCGGTTTTCAACGATAAAAAGCACCGGTTGGCGACTTTGGACCCTACCGGCAAGCGGGTGGCCTTTGTCGTCGACAACAATATCTGGATCAAAGAACTGGCCAACGGTAAAATGACCCAGGTAACTTCTGACGGCGAAACTAACAAGGTCATTAATGGCGCTTCCGATTGGGTCTACGAAGAAGAATTTTCCTTCAGCCGTGCCATTCACTGGAGCCCCGACGGTAGCTACCTCGCTTACCTTAAGTTCGACGAATCTGCGGTAAAGGAATTTACCTACACCGATTTCCATAACGGAATGTACCCGGAATACAACACCTTCAAATACCCGAAGGTAGGAGAGGAAAACAGTACCGTAAGCCTGCATGCTTATGCCGTTAAATCCGGCAAAACCAAAGACCTGGTCACCGTTAATACCTCCCCGGAAGACGAGTGGCATTACCTCCCCCGCGTGCAATGGACCACCAAAGGAGATCAGCTCACGGCGCAGCGCATGAACCGCCACCAGAATAAGCTGGAACTACTGCTTTTTGAGTTGACCGAAGATCGCCAGTCGACCCTCCTAAAAGAAGAGAACAAATACTACGTCGACGTACACGACAACCTTACCTTCCTGCCCAACGGCAAAGAATTCATCTGGACGAGCGAGAAAACGGGCTACAACCACGTTTATCTGCACGAAATGAAGAAAGGGATGTCTTCTCAGATTACTTCCGGAGACTGGGAGGTTACCGATTTTTACGGCCTCCACGACGGCAACCTATATTTCCAGGCAGCAAAAAACAGTCCGATGCGCCGGGAAGTCTACATCAAAAGCTTAAAAGGCAGGGACCTACCCCGTCCGCTGGCCGCGCAGCCCGGTGTCAGCTCTGCTCAGTTCTCTGATACCTACGACTACTTCGTGCTGACCCATTCTACGATAAACTCCCCCAGCACCGTGACGGTAATGGACGGCGCAGGCGACGCTGTTCGTCAGATTGTCGACAATATGGAACTCCAACAAAAAATGAAGACTTACGGCTACCAACCCGTTGAGTTTTTCGACTTTAAAACGGAGGAAGGAACCACGCTTAATGGCTACATGATTAAGCCGGGCAACATGCGCGACGGACAAGAGCACCCACTGTTGATGCACGTTTATGGTGGCCCCGGCAGCCAGCAGGTGATGGATAATTGGCGTGGTCAGAATATGGCCTGGTTCCAGATGCTGGTTCAGCAAGGGTTCGTAGTAGCCGTAGTGGACAACCGGGGTACCGGTGCCCGTGGCGAATTGATGAAAAAGCAAACTTATCTAACGCTGGGTAAGCAGGAAACCGAAGATCAGATTTCTGCTGCCAAGTACCTTGGTGAGCTCGATTACATTGATAAGGATAAAATCGGAATTTTCGGCTGGTCATACGGAGGCTTCATGGCCCTGCATGGCATCCTCCAGGGCAACGATGTATTTGCCGCTGCCATCTCAGTAGCACCAGTTACCAACTGGAAGTGGTACGACAGCATCTACACCGAGCGGTACATGCGTACCTACGCCGAGAATAAGGATGGTTACGATAAAAACAGCCCCATTCACTATGCAGACCGCCTGAAGGGTGACCTGCTTTTGGTGCACGGTATGGGCGACGATAACGTTCATTTTCAGCATACGGCGGAGATGGCCAACGCGTTGATCATGAACAACAAGCAATTTGACACCTACTTCTACCCCAACCGCAATCACGGTATCTACGGTGGCCCGACCCGGCAGCACCTCTACACCAAGATGACCAATTTCTTGCTGGAAAGCATTGGCCCAGGCGTAAAGAAGGAGAAGATGGAACTGCAGATTGTGCCAAGCGATAATTAGGTTTCAGTATTCAGGGTTTAGTATTTAGATTTCAGGCATTAGTATTCAGGTTTCAGACATTGGTTCTTGAATATTGAAATCTGAGTACTGGATACTAAATTCTGAATTCTTATTCCTGAATACTTTAAAGGGGCGCGGGCGCAGGTGCAAATAATGGTTTAAGAAGCAGGGGCAGGTAACATGGTTGCCTGCCCCGTGCTGCTTCCGGGCAAAGACCTTTTTGATAATTCTAAGCAAAATCCAACAACGGCCCAATATCTCCCCGATCAGCAGCGCGTAGGGCAGCGATGTACATTTTTCGCTCCTCTGTGGCACTTATCAGGTCACCGGCTCTCCAGCTGAATACAGCCAATCCGAAAACCTGCTCCATCAAAACATCGGCCATCATCCTGGCATGCCGGCCGTTTCCATTCGGAAAGCAGTGGATACTGACCAAACGGTGTTTAAACCGTAGCGCAATCTCTTCTGGGGGAAAAGTCTCGTGTTCTACCCAAAATTGAGCATCATCGCACAGTACCTTTACTTCGCGGGCAACCCGGACCCACGGTACACCGATATTTTTCTCCGATTGCCGGAATTTCCCCGCCCATTTCCATACATCGTCGAACATGTGCTGATGGAGCTTTTTCAGAAAGGCTTCGTTCAATACATCTACTGCACTCACCTTTTTCTTTTTCACCCATTTCCGGGCTTTAGCAATGTTTTGTAACTCAAATACATCCAACTCACGTTGCAAGGTGATCATCTTGATTTTTAATCCAGCTTTCTCTTCCTCACTGACCAAAGTCTGCCCTTCCTCCGGCGGGTCCATTAGTCCCATAACTGACGGTCTACGCTGCGGACCAACTCTGCAGCCGCCTCAGCAATTACCGCGCTGAGTTGTTCATCATCCACGGCCTGAGCTTCTAATCTCATTTGCTGATTTACTTCCAATAAGGTTTCCCTGGCCAATTCGAAGGCCCGCTGTTCCACGTACGTTTCCAGTGTTCCCGTTTTAGGTACGATCGCATAGATCAACTGCATGTCCATTGCATTAGCCGCATCCCGCAATCCGTTAAGAGTGAGTGTGCCTTCACTTTCTCTTTTTTCTATTTGACTGACGGCTTGCTTCGTGACCTTGAGCTTACGGCCTAGTTGTTCCATCGTCATGTTTAACGACTGTCTTATACTGGATATCCAACCCACATCAGGGGGTACCACCGACCGAAGCGAAGCGTATTGATTAAGCTTTTCACTTATCACCCTCAAAACCAGTAATTTATTACTCATTTAGAATTATTAGTCAACTAATAACTTGACAAATAAGCTTAAAAGTCAAGTTTTAACTTGACAAATATAATAAAAAGACAAGATAAAGCTTGACTAAATAAAAATTAAGTCAATCTATACCTTGTCTTAAGATTACTTTTCTATCCAATTCTGGACACCATCTTACCGTTGATCACTCACTTCCAGCCGCTCCGGCCCTTTACCTACCCGATCAGCCAGGTACATCTTATCCTCACAGAAATAGAGCAATTGTTCGCGGATAAAGTGTTTCACCGGCTCAGCAATGGAGTGAGGGTATAGCAGGTGCAAATTTGGTCCAGCATCCAGCGTAAAGTAAAGTGGGTGGCCGGTCTGCTCCCGGAAGAGATGAATGCGCTCAATCACCGCCAGGGTATTAGGTCGGATCAGTACGTAAGGTGGGTGGCTACTCATCATCAAAGCGTGCAGGGTCAGTGCTTCCGACTCCAGGATCTCACCAAAACGGTCTACATTTCCTTGTCGTAATACGGTGAGCATTTCGTCCGTTCGGCGCGTAGCCTGGGCGTAACGGGCCGTTGCGTAGGGGTTACCTTCCATCAGGCCGTGCCCTGCACGGCTGCTTACCGATTTCTCCGACTTAGAGATCAGCAGGATGTCATCGTGGTAGTCCTGAAACGTAGGATGCAGATTTTCCGTCACAGACACCGCAAACTCGTCGCTGGAGCCTTTCAGGGCCGCCAGAGCACCCCACACGGCTGCTCCGCCATATACCGACCGGCAGGCACTCCCTGAGCCCAATCGTGCGAGGTAACTGGCCTTGGCCAGGAACTCAGCGCGATCCGTAAAGGGCTCAAACAATGTTTCCTCCAAACTGACCAGGCACAACGCTAAGGCACTCATCCCCGAAGCAGAACTAGCGATACCAGCCGAATGCGGAAAGCTATTGCTTGTCTTAATAGTTAAGCTAAGTTGTTTCAAAAAGGGATAAATTGGAAACAGCTTCTCCAGAAATAATTTCGTACGCTTGGTGAATCCATCATTTTTCTCCCCATCCAGGTACAGTACCACATCAGCGCCTTCTCCTGATTCCATACGCGCCTTATACTCCAACGTAGTATCCGTAGCGGCGCCAGATAGGGTAAAGCTGACTGACGGGTTTCTGGGGAGCTGATTACCATGCTTTCCCCAGTACTTGACAAGTGCGATATTAGAGGGGCTCCGCCAGCGAATGGCACTGGGAATGATCTCACTGGTAATGAGGGTAAGGCTGGAGTTTTTATAATCGGTCATATGCTGGAGGCTGGATTTCCTAAGTCTGCAAAATACGGACAAGTTGTTACCGTCTGCTTAAGTAACAGTAATATTATATCCACAATAAAGTTTTTACTTTAAATACGAAGGGCCGGGCAAAAAGCCCGACCCTAAGGGATAAAAATTGAAGTAGGTTATTTATCCATCTTTGGTTCAACAACTTTGAACCTTCGCTTCGCAATTATTCACGGACGCGGCCGTAGAGTTCGAATGTGTAAAATATCGAGCCATGCTCTTGTAGCTAACTGCTACAAAATATCAGTTAGCGGTTTGAGCCTTCTTTTTCCTTAGCCCGGCGATCACGCTGCATGGGGTTTTCACCTCCGCCACGACTACGGCTCTGAAAAAGGTCAAAACGACTGGTTTCAGTTTGGGAAGGGTAGTAGTTGTTGCTACGATCGGTATCAGCCGTTTCCAGGAAAGGATCAAGTTCAATATTGGTCACTTGCTTAGCGAAAGGAAATACCTTACTTACCTTCTTGTAGTTAAGTTTCCAGATTTCGGCAGGAATCCGTTGTACTTCTGAGGTACCGTCAGCAAAAGTGAATTCAACGATGAGCGGCATTACCAAGCCACCTTTATTCTCAAAAGTCAATTCGTAGTAGAACTTGTTAGCATCCAGTACTGCCCGTTCAGCATCGCTGAGGCCCCGTAGGTAAGCTTCGTACTCTTCGGTATCGAGAACGGTTGCTTTGAGGGGATCATAGTCGGTGTAGAAATCACGAAGAGATGGATCTTCTTCGTCATAAGTTTTAGCAATTTCCCGGTTGCGGATGTCACTGATATTTTCAGGTCCATCCATTATCGCCTTCTTCGCCATTTCATTTTCAACCATTGGGTTGTGGGTATTTACCCGGAAAGGCTCAACACTGGCAAGTGCGATGTCCGTATGATCGGTCGTAAAGAACCAACCGCGCCAGAACCAGTCGAGATCAATGCCAGAGGCATCCTCCATTGTCCGGAACAGGTCAGCCGGAGCAGGGTGCTTAAACTTCCAACGATTAGCGTACTTCTTAAAGGCGTAGTCAAACTGCTCACGGCCCATGATCGTTTCCCGAAGAATGTTCAGGCCGGTAGCAGGCTTACCATACGCATTATTACCAAACTGGTAGATGGACTCAGAGTTGGTCATGATCGGAGAGATAAAAGCTTTATCACCCTTCATGTAATCAACGATCTTATGTGCAGGGCCACGACGACTAGGGTAGTCGCGTTCCCATTGTTGCTCGGTCAGGTATTGCAGGAAGGTGTTGAGGCCTTCGTCCATCCAGGTCCACTGCCGCTCGTCAGAATTGACGATCATCGGGAAATAGTTATGGCCAACTTCGTGGATGATCACGCCGATCATACCGTACTTGGTCCGTTCGCTGTAAGTGCCATCATCTTCGACACGGCCGAAGTTAAAGCAAATCATTGGGTACTCCATACCGATGCTGGCGGCGTTGATTGACCATGCAACGGGGTAGGGGTAAGAAAAGGTGTAGTGGCTGTACCACTTCAGGGTGTGTGCTACGGCCTTTGTGCTGAACCGTTCCCAGAGTGGGTTACCTTCTTTGGGGTACATAGACATGGCCATGGTGGTACTTCCGTCAGCTTGCTTTACGGCCATTGCATCCCAAATGAATTTACGGCTGGTAGCAAAGGCAAAGTCACGTACGTTCTCGGCCTGGAAGTGCCAGGTCTTTTCCTTTGTTACTTTAGTCTTTTCCCGCTCAACGGCTTCTGCCTGTGTAGCAATGATGACTGGCTGAACAAATTCCTTGTTTGCTTCTTCGAGGCGATTGCGCTGCTGTTTGGTCAGTACATCATTTGGGTTTTGCAGCGTACCGGTAGAGGCTACCAGGTGATCGGCGGGTACCGTGATCTTCACGCTGTAGTTTCCAAAGGTCAGGGTGAACTCACCGCTACCAAGGAACTGCTTGTTTTGCCAGCCCTCGTTATCGATGTACACTGCCATCCGAGGGTAGAATTGAGCAATGGTGTAAAGGTAGTTGTCGTCTTCTTCGAAGTACTCGGAGCCGGAGCGACCACCGCCGTCTTTCATGCGATCATTGACGTTGTACCACCACTTCAGTTGCAACTCGGTTGACTCACCGGGCTTCAATGCTTTAGCAAGGTCAACGCGCATCATCGTTTTCTCAATGGTGTAATTGGCGGCGTTACCGCTTCCATCCTTTACGTAATCGATCTTGAAGCCACCGTCAAACGTAGGTTCCAGGCGAGAGAGCGCATTGAGCGTCATTCGTTCATTGACGTTACTCGTACCGATTTTGTAGGTGTCACTATCTAGTGCACGTACGTTCTGGTCCAGCTGAATCCATAGGTAGTCCAGGGCGTCTGGAGAGTTATTATGATAGGTAATCTTAGAAGTACCGTAGATCCGTTGTTTCGCATCATCGAGGCGGATATCCATTTCATAATCTGCCTGCTGCTGCCAGTACTCATGGCCTGGTGCACCAGCTGCATTACGGTAAACATTGGGCGTAGGCAACTCGGTATAGAGTTGGCGGAATGGATTCTTGTTCACGTTCTCCGTCTGCGCACTAAGGCCGCCAACGAGAAACAGGCACAAGAATAATAGACTAAATCTGGTCATTTGTGTGGGTATTGATTAAGGATGCTAAGATAGCTACTCCCTACAACATGAATTCAGCCCAGGTGTTTTCGGTCAGGTGAATTACTCTTTTAGTCTACATTTTTGCAATCAGATGGCGCGGTCGCAGGTGCAAAGGAAATATCCTAAGCAAAGAGCGACCTTAAGGCTGAAGATTGCTAGTCCGAATATGAGCGATGACACCAAACAACTGGACTATTTACAGCTTGGTCAGCAGTACGAGGCGGGGTTCTCACAGAAGGACTGCACCGAGGGAGGCACAGAGGCAATACGGAGAGAACGCAACCTAAACGGACGGAACGAGCAGAAGTGGAGACACATTTAGCTCGCAGTAGCTTTCTAACATAGTATCGACTCCAGTCGGACAAACTCCCCTCCTTGTTCCTCAATACATTCCACTGCACCTGCGCACCCGCCACAAAAAAAGCAATGTTCCACGTGGAACATTATGATTGAATTACAAACAAGAAGCCCGATGTTCCACGTGGAACATCGGGCTTATCAAGCACAAGTTAATCTTGCTTATCCATACTTCTCCCGCAACCAGTCTCTAACTGGTTCATAGGAAACACCCATTGGAATAGCCACTTTCTCCCTGTGCTCCAGCTCGGACAACCTCTTGGGCACATCAATCTCATGGCCAAGGATTCGTTCAACATCAGGCTTAAACTTACTAGGATGGGCCGTCTCCAAGATCACGCCACGAGTATTTGGGTGGGTTTTCTGCCATTCCGTAAGCGCTAAGTAACCAACTGCACCGTGAGGGTCAATGATGTAATCAAAGCGATCCTTTACTTCACGAACCGCTTGTTCGGTGGTTGCGTCATCGTAAGCATAGCCTGTAATGGTCTCGCGCATATCGGCATGGGTAGAAGGGGATAGCGGATTCAGACCATTGATGTGTCCATACAAATTCAACATCCGGGCAAAATTACTGGGAGCGCCTACGTCCATTGCGTTAGAAAGCGTTGCTACGGAAGGCCTCGGGGTATAAATTCCTGACTCCAGGAATTCCGGAACTACATTATTTTCATTGGTTGCTGCAATGAAATGACTGACCGGAAGTCCCATTCTTTGGGCTAGTAATCCTGCGGTAAGGTTGCCGAAGTTACCGCTAGGTATAGAGAACACGATGGGGTCACCGTTAGCGCCCAGCTGCTTGTAAGCCTCGAAGTAATAAAAGGTCTGCGGGATCAGCCGGGATATATTGATACTGTTGGCGGAGCTTAAGCGTATCTCTTTGCGCAGCTGTTGATCAAGGAAAGCCTTCTTTACGATGGCCTGGCAATCATCAAAAGTACCGTCTACCTCAAGGGCATGGATGTTATGTCCCAGGGTAGTCAGCTGCTTTTCCTGCAGTAAACTTACCTTCCCTTTTGGGTAAAGAATAACGACCTCTATACCGGGTGTTTGATAAAACCCGGCAGCTACTGCACCTCCAGTATCACCAGAAGTAGCGACCAGGATCACTAATTCTTTATCATTCCCCTTATTAAAGTATCCCATGAGCCGGGACATAAACCGTGCTCCAAAGTCTTTGAAGGCCAGGCTTGGACCATGAAAGAGCTCAAGTACCCGACGTTGATTGTCCAGTTTTATTACCGGAGCGGGGAAGTTGACGGCATCATACACCAGTGCTTTAAGCTCTGCATCGGGCACATCATCACCGAGTAGGTGTCGGCTAACGCGGTAACCAATCTCAGCAAAAGACATATAAGGCAACTCTTTAAAAAACTCCTGGGGTAGGGGATCAAGGTGCTCAGGCATGTACAGGCCGTTGTCAGCAGGCAAGCCACGAAAGATGGCTTCGGAAAGACTTGCTTTATGCGAGGGGTCATTAGTACTGTAGAACTGCATATTAGTGGGAGTGGGGTAATAGATAGTGAGTGTTGGGTAATCTCCTTAGACGGAGTCACTAATATCTACTTGAACTTAATTAGTTAAGAGGTTGCTTCTGAGGAAAGAACGACAACGCCTTCTTGATTGATCGGCGAAACATAGAGCTGGCTATCTATTCCGTGTGCGGCAAAAGCTTCGATCATTCCCTGACCGACGGCCTGTGCGAGGTAACCAGAATCACAAATAGCAAACATACTAGGGCCGGCACCACTGATGCTGCACCCCAAAGCACCACGTGCCATAGCTGCTGCTTTCACATCATCAAAGCCTTTGATCAACTGCTTCCGCTGGGGTTCGATGATAAAGTCATGAAGAGAACGGCCCAACAAAGGAAGGTCATTGGTATATAGCGCGACAATGAAACTGGCTAAACTTCCCATTTGGTGTACCGCTGTATTCAGCGGTATGGTATCAGAAAGTACGGCACGAGCATCCTTAGTAAGTATCTCCAGCTCCGGATGTATAACCGCAACATGTAAATTAGCCGGAACCGGCAGGTGGTGAATATCCAGCGATTCATTTGAGCGAATCAGCGTAATACCGCCTACTAAACAAGGTGCAACGTTGTCAGCATGGAAGCTACCATCAGCAACTACCTCACCGAGAACAGTAAAATACAGGAGTGATTCACGGGAGAGGGGAGCGCCAAGTAATTCGTTAATAGCAACGACCGCACCAGCGGAGCTTGCCGCACTGGACCCTAAGCCGGAACCAAAAGGCATCTTCTTGTGCACCTCCAGTTCTATACCAATATCGGTCATACCAAGGTGTTCGAGTAACCGTTGAGCGGCAACACCGGCGGTATTCTGTTCAATATCGAAAGGCAGGACCTTATCTCCTGTACCGGTAATCGCCGTAATCTTAAGCCCTTTTAACTCCGGATTGAAGCGGGCTACAATCTCATCTCCCGGCCGATTAATGGCGAAGCCAAGAATGTCATAACCTACGGCAACATTGGCTACCGTAGCCGGAGCAAATACACGTACTTCCTTACTCATGGCGATTAACTTAAGAATTTACCGATCTTAATTATTTCGGCGAAAACGCCGGCGGCCGTTACTTCAGCCCCAGCCCCCGGGCCTCGTACGACAAGAGGACGCTCACGGTAGCGGTCGGTGGTGAAGACAATCATATTGTCGCTGCCGTTCAGTCCGTAGAATGGGTTATCTGAATCTACTGCCTGAATACCAACGCTAGCTTCCTCTCCTTCAAGAGTAGCAATCATGCGAAGTACTTTTCCTTCAGCTGCCGCATCGGCCTGCAGGCCAGAAAAATAATCGGCGTTGTTTTCCAGTACCGTAAAAAAGTCGTTGACACTCTCTGCTTCCATTGCTCCTTCGGGTAAGAAACCAATCAGCTTGATGTGCTCCGTCTCCATCGGTATTCCGGTTTCGCGGGCGAGGATGAGGATCTTACGACCTACGTCTTTGCCCGAGAGGTCTACGCGGGGGTCTGGCTCCGTGAAGCCTTTCTCTTTTGCCTCCTTAACTATCTCATGAAAAGGGCGACTACCATCGAAGTTATTGAAGATGAAACTAAGCGATCCACTGAGTACGCCTTCTATTTTCCGAATGCGGTCCCCACTATCCAGTAGATCCTGTAAAGTAGAAATGATCGGCAAGCCAGCACCAACGTTGGTTTCGTAATGAAACTGAACGCCTCGTTTGGCTGCGATTGCTTTCAACCGCTGGTACTGCAGAAAGCTTGATGAGTTGGCTACCTTGTTCGGTGTTGAAATACTAATGCTCTCATCGAGGATACCGGGGTAATAGCTGGCAATTTTATCGTTGGCCGTATTATCTACAAAGATGCTGTTGCTGAGGTTTAGGTCACGCATCCGGCCGACGAAGACGGCCAGGTCGGCGTCCGTACCTTTGGCCATCAGGTGGTCCATCCATTCTTCGTCGATGTCAAGGCCATCTTCAGCAAAGATCATCTTACGGGAGTTAGCCATGCCAACTACCTTAACTTCCATTCCAAGCTTAGTACGAAGGTATTCGTTCTGTTCCCGGATCTGTTGTAGGAGAGTTCCACCGATCAAGCCGACACCAACCACGAAGAGGTGAAGTGTTTTATACTCAGAGAGGAAGAAAGCTTCATGCAAAGCGTTGAGTGCTTTGTTCTCATCTTCCTTCGGGATAACTACGCTTATGTTGAGTTCGCTGGAGCCCTGAGCGATGGCAACGGCATTGATCCCGTTTTTCCCCAACGCCTGGAACAGGCGGCCGGAAATACCTGGTTGGTAGCGCATGTTCTCACCGATGATGGCGATGACGCTTAAGTCACGCTCCACCTTCACTGCATTCACTACGCCTCGATCGATTTCATAGGCAAAAGCATCTCTTACAGCTTCCTTAGCCCGATCTGCATCAGAGGGTTGCACCGCAAAACTGATGGCGTGCTCGCTGGAGCCCTGGGTAATAAGGATGATGTTGATTCCTTTCTGCGCCAGCCCACTGAACAGGCGGGCACTGATGCCGGGAACACCAAACAGGCCGCTACCGGACAAAGTCAATAGGGCAACGTTATTAATCGAGCTAATTCCCCTTACGGCTACTCCATCGTCGGGGTTGTTTTCTTCACTGACTTTGGTCCCCGAAAAACTCGGATCAAACGTGTTCTTGATGTAGAGTGGAATACGCTTTTTCAACGCGGGCATCAGGGTGGGCGGATAGATTACCTTAGCCCCGAAGTGGGACATTTCCATGGCCTCCGCATAAGTAAGTTTCGGAATGGTGAACGCCTTCTTCACCCGGCGGGGATCAGCCGTCAGTACACCACTTACGTCTGTCCATATCTCGATCGCATCGGCGTTGAGTCCGGCAGCAATCAAGGAAGCAGTGTAGTCTGACCCTCCACGGCCTAATGTAGTAGTCAGCCCTCCTTTAGCAGAAGCGATAAAACCTGTAACTACCTGAACCTTAGTGTGTTCTGCGTAGTATTTATTAATTAGTTCGTAGGACTTGTCAAAATTAACCTTCGCTGCACTGAAGGCTTTATCCGTACGGATAACCTTACGCGCATCAAGGAATTCAGCAGGAATACCAGCTTGCTGCAGGGTCTGTGAAATGATGTAGGCAGAAGAGCGCTCACCGAAGCTGAGCACATAATCCATAGTACGGCTGCTCGCTTCACGGACGAGAAAAACGCCGTAGAGTAGATTTTTCAGTACGTCGTGGGACTTCCGCATTTGGGCAGAGGTTTCTTCCAACAGGTGGCCATCTTGTAACAGGTCAGAAATGGCTTTCTGGTGTCGGTCAGCGAAAGCCTGGAATGCCTCTCCGTACCGGTCATCGCCGGCTGCAGCCAGGCGGCTCATCTCAATCAGGCTATCGGTCACTCCACCGAAGGCGGAGAAGACTACGGTGAAGTGATCACCGGCTGCGTAGTAATCTTTGAGGATATCAACGATGCCGCGAATCCGCTCTGGCTTAGCGACGGAGGAACCGCCGAACTTAAGGACTTTCATGGGAATTTATCACTTGGCTCCCGTACTAGTAAACGGTCAACATTGACTATTGACAGAACACTTGGGGTAATTGCTTAGAAATTACGCAAAGATGTGGAAAATCCGTGGGTATATGGTGGACAAGGGTTTGGGTATTTACGATCAGTTAGGCGTTGCAGGGACCTTGCTTTTTAAAACTTGCTTTGCATCCTGCGTACCCGCCTTATCAATAGGATAGCATCCCATATTAAGCGGATGCACAGAGTTTAAACCAGTGCTGATCTGTGACTCTATAAAAGCGCATCAGGTCGTAGACTTAAGGCCCAATCCTCAAGCTGCCGCATTTCTTCAGCTTCTTGTTCGGTTTTATCTCCTTGTCCGCAAAGGTGCAAGACCCCATGAATAATGACTCGGTGCAGTTCTTCCGAATAATTGATTGCCCGATCAGTTGCGTTATCGGTAACCCGCTCGGTAGAAATAAAAAGGTCTCCGGAAACGAGGGGAAAGTGTTCGTAAGGAAAGGTAATGATGTCCGTCAGGGTATCGTGGTTCAGGTATTCCACGTTCATTTGAAGGAGGTAATCATCGCCGCAGAAAATATAATTGATCGCACCGGCTTGTCCACCCCGTTCTACGATAACCGATTCGATCCATTTGCTAGTTACCGCATGAAGATTCTCAGGAAGCAGAGTGCCTCCCTCTTCAAGGTGGAACAAAATTTCGGTTGCCATTACTTCAGGCGAAACTGCATTTCGACGGTGGTACCGCCATTGATGTAGCGTAGCTTATCACAAAGCTGGTTCATCAGAAATACGCCACGACCGCCGCATTCGCAAAGGCGCTCGGGAGACGTAGGGTCTGGTAATTTATTGTAGTTGAAACCACGCCCCTGGTCAGTTACCTGCACGGCAAGGCCGTTGCGGGTTTGAGCCAGCTTTATACTTACTGTTTTAGTGCGGTCCTGTTTGTTGCCATGAATGATGGCATTGTTAACCGCTTCCGTCAGGCTAATCAAAAGATTGGCATGCTTTTCCTGGTCAAGTTGGTAGCGATCAGCAATCTGATTCACATAACCTTCCACCTTATTAATGTTGCTGGGATCCGAAGCTAGCTGAAGCATATATGTTTGAGCTGTTTGATTTCTGACTGATGACAAGGGGAAGACTTTTTAATGTAAACATCACAACCACGGGAAAAGGTTGTAATTGGTTGACTTACAAGATATAGACGCTAAAATTCATAAGCGTCACATTGACTATCATCCTAATTACGTAAAAACAAGTATAAGGTTCGCAAAGCGAAAAACAAAATGTGAAGAAGTATGGCTACTAATTCCCTCGTAAAGACCGGAAGTACTCGTCAACCAATCCCTGGAAATATGGATTCAATTCAGGCGTTACCCGCTTGAACATTTCTATTTCAGCTCTGCGTTTTTTCATGTACTCTTCCAGGCTAGGGGGTAATTCCTTGCGGCGTTGTTGCGCCGTTTCAGATTTACGTTTTTCGTCCATTTCCTGCTGACGTTCCGCTTTTTCGTGATCAAGCATTTTACTCAGTATCTCCTGCTGGCGCTTCATCATCTCACTGGTGAGCCGCTTATTTACAAGGTCTTCTTCTGCTTCGTTCATCTTGTCGATCATTTCCTGCAGTTCGGGGTCGGTGCCTTCACCGCCTTGCTGTTTGGCTTTTTGCTTGCCTTCCAGCGCTTTGCGCAGGGCTGCCTGCCGGGCGGCCATTTCAGCGAATTCTTTAGCCGAACCGCCTTCACCTTTTCCTTTTTCCAAGCCTTCCTTCATGCCTTCCATGGCATCGTTGAGGCTACGTTGACTGTCACTTCCGGGGTTTTTACTTGGCTTACCCGGCTTATTACCTTTGCCTTCACCGGGGTTCTCGCATTGCTGGTCACCCGCCATCATTCCGGCCATTTGCTGCTGCATGTTTTCCATGCTTTCGCTGAGCATCAGCGCCAGATCATTGAGCCCAGTCATTGCCCGTTGTTGAATAGCCCGGGCTTGAGGGGTACGCCGTTCTTCGAGTTCACTAACGGTACCTTTCAGATTTCCTTTGATTTCAGTGACCTTCTCGGTAATGAATGTTTCGATTTGGAAATTTCGTTTCGCCAGTGCGTTCAGGGAATCCTTTACCAATTCAAAGTCGTTGTTGATCTGGAACTGATCCTGCACCAATTCTACATACCGTGGGGTATTGACGGTCGTAATATCAAGTTGTTCCATCACCTCCTCTTCATCGAAGCTGAGGTCGACAATATTTTCCAATAACTGACGAAGGGCAGCGATGTCTTCTTCCATCCCTTCCTGCTGCATACTCTGCATGGAAGCGGCCATGGACTCTGCCATTTCTTTCATTTTTTTACTGGCCTTCTTTTGTTTTTCAGAAGCTTCCTGGTTTTCCTGCTTCTCCATGTCTTCCTGAGCACCTTCCATGTCTTTCTTGACCTCTTCTTGCTTTTCCTGGTCATTTTCCATGTCCATCGGCTTCTCGAGTTCTTCGTTTTTCTCTTCGGTCTCCTTCATTTCCTCCTGAAGTTTCTCGAATTCTTCCTTGATCTCTTCTTGCTTTTTTTCCAGCTCTTCCTGAGGCTTTTCCTGCTTCTCCGTTTGCTCAGCAAGCTCTTCCTGCTCCTTTGCCAGTTCCTCAAGTTTATCGATCTGGTCCTGCATTTCTTTTTCTACTTCGAGTTGCTTGAAGAGTTCCAGCATGCGATCCAGCTCGGCTTCGGTCTGCTCGTCATCGAGCTCCATCTCCTCCATCTTTTCGAGGGCCTCTTCCTTGTTGAGCTCTTCCATCAATTCCTGGATCTGCTTCATCAGGTCCTGCATTTCCTGATCGAGCGACTTCTCGAACATCTCCTGAAGTTTTTCCTGCTTTTCAAGGATCTGCTCGTCCTGTTCCTGCTGCTTTTCCATGTTTTCCTGGAATGCTTTCTGTGCTTCGTCGATTTGCTTCTGCACTTCTTGCTGACGCTCGGCGAGCTTCTCGAGCTCTTTTTTCATTTTCCAGTCCAACTCCTTTTCCTGCAACATTTTCTCGCGCAGTTCCTTTGTATCCTTTTTCAGCTCTTTGGTTGCTTCGAGGGCTTTTTTCAGTTCCTCTTTAACCTTGCTGTCGTTCTGGTCCTCCTGCTCTTTCAGTTCTTCTTTGCTTGGATTGCGGAAAGCCATGACACCGGTACGGGCAGACTTTGCGCCGTTGACACCGTCGTTGTCAAATACTTCGAAGTAGTAGGTCAATTCATCGCCGGGGTTCAACGCCAGGTCGTTGGTTAAATCCCAAACGTAGTCGTAGCGGGTTTGCTTCCCGGCCGGGCCACTGATGGAGACGCGCTGCTCATCTCCTTCAGCGCCGGTTTCTCCGTTTTTGATGCGATAAACAAAATTGAGTTTGCTTACGCCGTGATCATCGGAGGCTTCGCCAAGGAAGAAAAGAAGTTTTTCGTCGGTGCTGTCAGGAAAGGATTCTACCGTTATCTGGGGATAAAGATCAGGAATGACGGAGAGGCCATAGCTGACAGAATCGGCCAGCGGCAGGCGTTCGTTACCGATGTACAGGGTGTAACGATCATTCTTCATCGCCCGCTTATCAAAACTGTAGAGGTCGGAGCCGTCGCGGCGAAGGGGGGTGAATTCCGCTTCGTTGGCAAAACGAAGATCGATGTTGTCGGTATTTTCTGTGTCAAAAGACCACTTGATCTTGGTTCCGGCAGGAACCGTCAGGTCACCGATATTAGCCAGCTGTTCGTCGCGCCGACCGAGGTAATTCGGGTAATCCAACTCTACAGTGAAAGCGGCGATGTTGGGTTTCGGTAATACGGATAGGGTGAACTCGTCACTTTCTACTTCCGAGGTCGACAGTTTGAATTCAGTATCAGCCTGTACGTTGCTGAACTGGTAACTGAAGGTGTTGGCGTTCTCTTTCTGCAGGCGGTAGCGGTAGCCATCAACCTCAATGTAGGCTTCGGAAGGAAGGACATCTCCTTCAACTTTGACCGTCAGCGGGAAATCACCGTATTGGATCACTTCCAACTCGTCGCCCTGGTCGACCACAAAAGAGAAGGGCGCCGGACGTTCAAATTTTTCGTTGTTCCGCAGCAAGCGGTTAGTGCCATCAGTAATGAGGCTCGGAGCCGCGAATAGAATAACCAAGAGCAGCAGCAGGGGGGGAAGCGCATACTTCAGGTACTGGCGATTTTTGCTCAGATCGATGGCGGAGGGAAAGGATACGGGGCTGATCTCCGATGCTTTTTGGTCGATGGATGCCAGAATCAAACTGGTATCGCCACCGGCACTCGCCTGTTGGCGCAGCTGAAGTACGTTGAGCAGTTTATCCTTCACGTTCGTAAAATGGCTGCCGATCATCTCCGCAGCTTTTTCGTGGCTAATCACTTCGCCCAAACGGAAGTAATGGGCCAACGGCAGCAGTACCCAGCCACCTAAGGCGACCAGGCTAAGGCCGACGAACCCGTAGAACATCATCTTGCGGGTACCCGTCTCAAAAAAGAACTGGCTCTCCAGCAAGCTGACCAACAGGAAAGAGGCCAGCACCAGGCCGGTAGTGTACAGCAAGCCTCGGATAACCGAATTGAGGTAGTATTTCCGAGTGAAGCTGTCGAGCTTCTGGATCAACTGATCGTAGTGATTGGTTTGGGGCATAATAAAAAGCTTACTGTACACAGAGAAAAGAACTCCAAAATAAGGAAAAGATTACAACTGTAGTATTGTTGTAAGAGAACGGTGGATAGCGTGTTAAAATTTTGGGGTGAGATATTGGGTTTTGTCGTTAAAAGACGGGTTTTTAGCGGGCGCGGGCGCGGGTGCAAAGGAGTTGTTAAGGAGCAGGGGTCCCGTCGGACGGATACTGGTTAGCGCCTGCGGCGCTCAAATCAGGTCCGTCGGACGGGGTCAGAACTTGCGGCACATCGCCGGCCCGACGGCCCCCGCTGGGGAACTGCGTTCCCTGGCGGGTAGCCGTCCGACCGGGGTGAAGCTTGTTTTCACCGGCGCCGGTAGATAAAGTAGGTCAGACCGACCGCATAAACAAGGGTCAAGGCTTCAGCCCAGAACCCAATACCGGATACCAGAACTTTTTCCAATAACAGTTCAAAGTTCTTATACGCCAGGAAAGAAGCAACTAGCCACCCCGCCGCATTTTGCCAGTGCGCATTCACCTTACCCCCCAGTAACGACCGGTCATTAGCAAAGACCAAAACAATGGCCGCGATGAGCGGCAGCAAAAGTCCGTTGGCAACCTGGGCCGCCAGGATGACGGTGATAATGTCGATCTCCAGCAGCGCAACCAATAAGCCGACGACCAGCACCCCACCCCAGATCATTCGGAACCAGACTTGTTTCACAACGGAATGTTCTCCTGCTTCCCGAACCAGCAATTCCCGGCCGGCAATGGCCGCTGCCAACGGCGCCGTCACCGCAGAGCTAAAGCCAGCAGCAAAAAGACCGATGCCCAACACCACCTTGCTCCAATCTCCCAATACAGCATCCAGCGTCCGCGCCAAATCGGAAAAATTGGTAAACGACGTAGCCACGCTCCCCACCAAAACAATACACAACGTGATGATGCCACCAACTAAAAAGGACAACAACAAGCCGTTCCGCATATCGCCCAATTGCTGCCCTTTGCTGAGCCCCGCCGCCAGGAAAAAATTGTAGGGTACAATCGTAGTGCCCACCAAACCAATCACCGTACCGGTCGCCACCGTATTATTTCCGGCAAACGATGCGCCACCCAAAAACAACTGTATGGCCGCCACGATAAATACGACCGCCATGATAATAACCACACCGGCCAGTGCCCGGGCGATCCATTTCGTTTCTCCTGGCCATAATACGACCCCGGCAATGGCCCCCAACACCAATACCCACCAGCGCTCCAGCCCAAAAAAGAGCTGTAAACCACCCAATGCGCCCACCAGGTTTCCCGCCTGGTAGGCAACGCACCCTAACAGCACCGCCACGAAACATGCAATGGCCAACCATCGGCGACGCGTGCCAAGTATCTGCCCTAAGGTCTGCCCGCTCACCAGGGTCAACCTTGCGGCCATTTCCATCAGCAAAAAACCGGCAAAGGCAGCCAGTAAAACGAAAGGTAAATACCCCCAGCCGCCTTCACTGCCCGCCCGCGCGGCGGTAGTAACGGTACCCGGACCAATAAAGGCGGCGGCGATGAGGGACCAGACGACGGCACGAGACCAGGAAGACATAGTGAATAGTTGAAGAAAGAATGATGGAATAACTGCTGCAGCGGTGCGGACAAAATCACACCGCGACACTTATGCCCCCCGACTCCGATCGGGAGCCGGTTTCTCATAGCCTTTCCGTCCGGCCCTGGGCCGGACGGGTCCTCTTGATTGCCGCCGTTCACCGAGCGAAGCCAGGGTGGTAAAATGCTATGTTTGCGTCGGGGTGCATGGAACAAACTTAGTCTTTTAACACTTGTTACCGCTACTGTACCGTCATATTGATCTTCAGCTCAATCGCTAATTCCCATGATCCTCTTGCTACACACACTAATTGAAGCCAGCGTAGGCCTCCTGCTTTTATTTTACCCCGGAGCCGCAGAACTCATTCCCGGTTTTGCCGACGGACAAGGAGAGAGTTACGTAATGCTGATGAAGATGTACGGATTAGCCGCCTGCTTCCTGGCCGGACTTTCATTACTCGCTTACCTGAAAAAAGGCAATAAGGAATTCGTCGGCCTGATCCTCGGAAGCCTGACGGTGTTCCATCTTGGGATGACCGTGATTCAGGCCATCTACAATTCAGACTCCCGTGCCATGCTTTTACACTTTCTCCTCCTGATCTTGCTCGGTGGTCGTTTCATTCGGGTGCGAAAAGGGGATTGGGCCGAAAATGCAGCGTAAGCGTAAAGACAATGTTATCGTGCCCAAATGAGCTTCACACACTATTTGCGTACAGATAATATAGGGCTGAAATAAGCGCGAAATTTCGCTCCATACGGACCGGCTTTAACATTTACAAATTTATTAATCGCCTTTTTCCACCTATTTATCCACAGTTCTTAACAGAGTACCAGGACGGAGGATATAATTCCAATAAACGACGATTCCCACCAAGGCAATGGCACCAACCTGATGCGCGACGCCGAGGCCGACGGGAACCTGCCCTGAACTGTTGACTACCGTAGCAATTCCAAGTAAAGCTTGAGTTATCAACAGGATTATCAACAGGGTATTAGTTTTTACTAACAATGGGCTACGAACCTTAGTAAAGGCTTGGTATAAGTAGATTAAAACGATGATTATCAGACCATAAGCGGTCATGCGGTGCAAGAATTGAATTAAGGCTGGTTGGAAGGGAGATGCCTCGTAGTACACAAGGTTATCCACACTCCATGCAGAAATGTCGGTTATTGCAGCAGGAACAAACTTTCCTTTCATAAGTGGCCATTCTGGGTAGACTAATGCGGTCCTTGCACCACTCATAAT
Source organism: Neolewinella persica DSM 23188 (assembly GCF_000373105.1). GTDB lineage: Bacteria > Bacteroidota > Bacteroidia > Chitinophagales > Saprospiraceae > Neolewinella > Neolewinella persica. Next base: position 34,782 of record NZ_KB890491.1, read on the forward strand.
TCCACCCAGAATAAGCTGTACGCCCAGCACGATATTTATGGGCCAGCGCCACTTGTCCACATTATTTTGTGGAAAAGTAGGGACGTTAGGCTGCACAACCTTCAACGTTGTCCACAAAAGGTAGGAAAAGAGAATAATTCCCAAGCTTAAGTGTAGCGTTAATTTGTAGGCATCGACCCAGGGGCGATCGATCAATCCGCTCGCTACCATGATCCATCCGAAACTGGCTGCGGTGGCCGCCAGGAGCACCACAACGCCCAATCGACGCATCAGCGGAGGGTCGAGCCATCCCTTACGCCAAAAGACCAGGAAGCCCACCACGAAGACCAATCCCATGAAGCGGGCCCACTGCCGGTGGAACCATTCCCAGAAGTAGATGAACTTGAAATCGTCCATGGAGATATCAGCAAAGATCTTTTCGTACTGAGGACTGGCCTGGTACTTCTGGAACTCGGTCTGCCAGTCGGCCGCGTTTAGTGGCGGCATTGCCCCGGTCAGCGGTTCCCATTCGGTAATGGAAAGGCCCGACTCCGTCAGGCGGGTAATTCCCCCAATCACGATCTGGCCCACCACCATGATGAGCCCCACGATCAACCAAATCTTTACCGCACGGGGATAACTTCCTCCTTTCGTTTTTCCGTTTCCTTCCAGGATATTTTCCGTTTCGCCCATCTCTTAATAGTTATTAATACTTTTTTAAAATTTAAATCCTTTTATCGTTATTAAGGCTGTGGAAACGGGGAGAAAAAGGTCTCCGTTTCTTCTTCCCTTTAGTTATGCCCATTTCACGGGGCTTTTCCACGTCGGCCTAACAACGTAAAGCCCTGATTGATGCGGGATCACAAAATTATCCACATTGTCGGTTTGCATTGTCAACAGAATAACTTTTTCGCGTCGGAGTGTGGATTTATGACCCCACTATGTCAGTATGGTGTGGACTCAACCTCGGTAAAATTGTGGAAATGTGGATAACTCGGCCTTTTGGCGCGATCGCAGGTGCAAGGTGTGGATAAGTGCAGGGTTGTGCACAGTTGTCCACGCGCAGCGTGGGGAAAACGGGTTTTAGTAAACCACTGGTTAACAAGGCCTTTACGTATGGGTAATGTTGGCAGTGTGGAGAACGAATTTGGGTATTGTTGGCCTTGATCGATCTACTGAAGCCCTCAGTCCACTATCTTTTTTTCTCCGCGCATCTCCGGTGCTCCTACTTCTCCGCGCGAAAATGTCTGAGAGTTCGCGCGCGGAGCAGAGGAGAAAAGGAGCAACGCGGAGTTCTTGTTAATGACGGACTTGGCCTTCCTCCGTTAGTTTTTCTCATTTTTCGCATCTTAATGGTATGATAAAGCAAGCTGACCCCTCCTCCCGACTCAAGTATTTATGGAAAGTGCTGGTGATCTTGATCCTGGGCTTTTCGAGCAACTCCGGCACCGCCCAAAACTGGACGGCTAACCCCTGGCCCGCCAGCTGGATCACCCACCCCACTGCGCCCGCCACCGAATTCGCCGTCGTCAACTTTCGCCGGACGTTTGAACTGAAAGTCTTGCCCGACAGCCTCCCGGTCATGGTATCCGCCGATAACCGCTACCAATTGTTCGTCAACGGCCAGTGGGTAGGCGAAGGCCCCTCTCGCGGCGACCTCGCCCACTGGCGTTACGAGACCTACGATCTGAGACCATATATAAGGACGGGGAAAAATGTCATCGCCGCCATCGTCTGGAATTACGGAATCGACCGGCCCTACAGCCAGGAGAGTTACCGGCTGGGGTTCCTGTTTCAGCCAAAATCATCCGTTCTGCAGGAATTGAAGACGGACGAGCAGTGGAAAACGTACCATAACCAGGCCTACTCCCCCATTACCGGGGCGGGTAGTCGACTGGGCGCTTACTACGTCGCCGGGCCCCAACTTTGGATCGATGGGGAAAAAATGCCCTGGGGTTGGGAAGGTGAAAACTATGAGGATGGAGATTGGCTACCGGCAAAAACCATCACCCGGGGGAGCCCGGCGGCTGGGGGGACGGAGATTTACTGGGGGTTGGTGGAACGGGAGATACCTGAGTTTATTCGCAGCCAATTAGATCAGCCGCTCCCCGTAAGGGTTGATGAAAAGTTTACTAACCACCCGACGACGCCTGACACAGTACCACTCAACGTTATTTTACCCAATAGCGAACGTCGTATACTCTTTCAGTTTCCTCAGTTGGTGAATGCTTTTCACACTTTTCAATTCAACAAAGGGAAGGGGGCAACGGTCGAAGTTACTTATGCTGAAAGCTTATTTGATAAAAATGGGGACAAGGGTAACCGCGATGAAATTGAAGGTAAAAAGATCAAAGGGGTTTATGACATTTTTATCTTAGCGGGGGACAGGAGAAGTTACAGTACTCCCTGGTTCAGGACTGGACGCTACCTAGAATTGGCCATTAAGACTGCAGAGGATACCCTATTTATAGAAGATATTCTTTCGGAAGAGTTTGCCTACCCTTTTGTACCAATAGCTGCTTTCACCGACCCCAACAACACCCACCGCACCAACGAAATCTGGCAAGTAGGCTGGCAAACCGCCCGCATGTGCGCCCAGGAAACGTACGTCGATTGCCCCTACTACGAGCAGCTGCAGTACGTGGGTGATACCCGAATTCAGGCGTTGATCAGTCTTTACGTTTCGGGAGATGACCGGTTGATGCGCAAAGCGATCAAGATGTTCGACGAAAGCCGGATGACGGAGGGATTGACCCAAAGCCGGTACCCCAGCAACGTCCCGCAGGTCATCCCGCCGTACTCCCTGAGTTGGGTGGAAATGGTGGGCGATTACTGGATGCACCGGCCGGATACGGCATTTGTCCGCGAACGGCTAGAGGGTGTCCGGTCGGTGCTCAATTGGTACGATCAGCAACTGCTGCCCAACGGCCTGGTCGGCCCAACGCCCTACTGGAATTTTGTGGACTGGACCCCGGAATGGCCATGGAACAATGTACGCCGCGACGGCGGCGTCCCCGATCTGGAGGGTGGTTCAAGTATCCTCAGTTTGCAGTACGTCAGTGCGCTGCGGACGGCGTCAAAGCTTTTTGCATACTTCGGAGATCAGGGCCGGGCCAATGCTTACAGCTACCAGGCCGACAGAATTGCCGGGGCGGTTACCCGACTTTGCTGGAATGCTGACCGGGAAATATTTAGTGATACCCCAAAGGGAAAAAGCTTCAGTCAGCACGCCAATATACTGGCCCTCTTAACCGACCTTGCACCTGCGGCCGCGCCACAAATTATGTTAAGTGGAAGTGAAGGAATACCAACTTACCAACAAGCCCTTCTCAATAAAGTCCTTTCCGACAAATCCCTCACCCAGGTATCGGAATACTTCCGCTTCTACCTCATTCAGGCCCTTTACCAAACTGGCCGGGCGGATCTTTACGTTGATCAACTCAAGGTCTGGGCGGCTTACCTTGATCAGGGGTTTACCACCTTCCCCGAGAAACCAGGAGAAACCCGCTCCGATTGTCACGCTTGGAGCGCCAGCCCAAATTATGACTTACTGGCCACCCTGGCGGGAATTCGGCCATCAGCTCCGGGTTTCAGTAAAGTTGCCATACGGCCTGCGAAGGTTGACCTGGATTATACGGCTACCGTGGCTCATCCGGTGGGTGAGATTATGGTGAAGGCCAGAACGGTAGGAAAGGAAATTTTCTACGATATCACCCTACCGAAAGGAGTGAGGGGAGAATTTACTGCTACTACCGAGCCACTCCCCTTGAATGCTGGCCTGAATAAAGTGAAAATACGAATGGAGTAATGGACGAGCTTTATTCCGCCATTCCCCCATTCTCTTTTTCTCTTTTACCGCGTCAGTACAATAAAGTCCATCAATACCACCTCCAGGAACTTCTCCGGGGTATACTTGACTTCTTTTTTATCTAATTCCAATTGATCTGCAATTTTAACGGCCAGCTGGCGGACTGCCTGCCGGTGGGCGGTATTACCGTAGCGGCGCATGCGCTGCAGTGCACGCTTCACGATCATCATGTCGTTGTTGGTGAAGCGTTGTACCCCGGGAAATTCCGGATCATAATCTTCCCGGTTGGTGATGGCCATGATTTCTTCGAGGGTGAAGGTGGTGGCGATGGAGGTTTGAATGACTACGGTACCGGCCACAATGTCTCCGAGTCGCTGATTATACCGGCCGCTGGCGATGAGAAGGACGGCGGGGATGCCCAAAGAAAAAATAACGTCAGGAAGCAGGAAGATGGCGCGGGTCAGAAAATCTGCGGGGGTGGGGTCCCGGCCGTCGAGCCGGATCACCCGCAGACCAATGATGCGCTTGCCCAAGGTTTGTCCACGGCTGAACATTTCCAGAAAAAAATAATAAGCGAGGAATAGAAAGGTGATAAAAAGACCAATGATGGCCAAAGCATCAAAACTATTAATGAGGCTGGAAAGTAATACCGTCAGGATGCCGTAGGCGATCAGATAAATGGTGGCATCAATAAAGAAGCTACCAACTCTTGAGCCAGCGCTGGCCAGCGGGTAATCAATGCTGACGTTTTGGGTAGTCTGAATCGTGACGGATTCCATGACAGCAAGGTACGAATACCGTTAGGATACCTAACAGGGTTCATTAAACAATAACTTTCCGGTTTGCGAATGGCGCTTGCTACACTGGGCTTCACCGTGCGGTCAAAACCATAGCTAAGGCTATGCTTTCGCTCATTCGACTCGCTCAGCACCACAATCACTCATTCTCAACCAGGAAAGTTATTGTTTAATGAACCCTTAAAAACGAGTAAGGAAATGTAATTTTTCTTGATCGACAACGTACTTTGTCTTTACACAAGCTTTTACAAGCGCTCAGTGCCGTAAACCAATTGACAACTATCACTGGCACGCTGACCTCAATATTCATGAGTAAGAAAACTATCTACCTGATCATAGGATTGATCATCACGGCCATTGGCGGCGTCTTACTGTTGCAGCTGGACATGATACAAACGGCCATGAAGGTCAACGAACAGCGGTATGATGAAGCTGTACAAGATGCCCTTAAAGCAGCTTCCGAAGAACAGTATGAAAAGGAAGCTGCGTTGATCGATGCTCAGGTGAATTCGGGTTTTAAGGATCTTCGTCGCGGCCTCAATACCGGCTTGGCGGGTGGACCCGGCGGGTTGCTTGGCCGCAGCAGCGTTGCGCCACGCCTGGAGGCACTGGCGCAGTATGCCAATTACGACTTGATCGACCGGATCGACCGTGACTTGCTCGATAAAAAGCTGAAAACAGAATTTGCCAACGCTAATCTTGATGAAAAGCTGGAGTACGGCGTTTTTGATAATCGGCGCAAAGAGTTCATCATTAGAAACGGGCGTCGGCTTTCCGAAATCGGCACGGATACCAGTCGGCATACCGATTTGATGCGCAGCGTTTACCGGGTGTCCCTTTTTGACGATGATGCTGAAGTAAGAGGGTATCTCATTGCTTACAGCCCACGAAAAGAGGAAGTAATTTTTAACTCCATTTGGTACAACCTGGGAGCTAGTCTACTCTTCGTTAGCATCATACTGGGGTGTTTCATCTACACGATCTACGTCATTCTGTTTCAGAAGAAGCTTTCAGAGATGAAAACGGACTTTATCAACAATATGACACATGAGTTCAAAACGCCCATTGCGACCATTTCTTTAGCCACGGACAGTATTGTGAGCCCACGGGTTTCCGGCGATCCGGAAAAAGTAAAACGGTTTGCGAGCATCATTAAACAGGAAAATAAAAGGATGAACGATCAGGTCGAGAAGGTGCTGCAAATGGCCAAGCTCGATAAATCTAAACTTAACCTTAACCTAAGTCCTGTTGATCTCAATGATGTGATTACTGATGCCGCCGTTTACATCTCGTTGCAAGTGGAACCCAGGGACGGAACAATAGAGACAGACCTCCAGGCAGAGCCCGCAATTGTGGAGGGTGACATGACCCACATCTCGAGCCTGATCAATAATTTATTGGACAATGCCAATAAATATTCGCCGGATGCACCAAAAATCCTGGTGTCTACGCGCAATGTATCGAAGGGTGTAGAGGTTACTGTTAAGGATCATGGTCTCGGAATGAGTCGTGAGGCGCGAAAAAACATTTTTGATCGTTTCTATCGTGTGCATACCGGTGATCGGCACGACGTGAAAGGATTTGGCCTCGGCCTTTCCTACGTAAAAACCATCACGGAGGTACACAACGGAACCATTAATGTAAAAAGTGAATTAGGTAAAGGAAGTAGCTTCATCGTGACTTTTCCTTACCGCCAAGGAACAAAATAACCCCATAACTAAAAATCGACCTTTATCATGAGTGACGCTACCCTGGCAATTGCCCCCAAGATTTTACTGGTTGAGGATGATCGCAATTTCGGCGACGTTCTCCGCTCCTTTCTCGAAGTACACGACTACGACGTAACCCTGGCAACCGACGGCCTTGCCGGATTCGAAGCCTACCGCCAAAGTAAATGGGATGTCTGTATTTTTGACGTGATGATGCCACGCTTAAGCGGCTTCGAACTTGCCAAAAAAGTACGTGAGAGCGACAAGGACACACCGATCATTTTCCTGACGGCCAAGGCAATGAAAGAAGATATCCTCAACGGATTTGAGATCGGAGCCGATGACTACATCACTAAACCTTTCAACAGCGAAGAACTGCTCGCACGTATGAACGTGATTCTCCGGCGCAGCCAGGCTCCGGCAGACCCCAAAGAAGAACAGACCGAATTTGAATTTGGGCAGTTCCATTTCAATTTTCCCTTACGTATTTTAACCCACACCGATAACGGTGGCGAAAAAAGTAAGGATAAGCTCAGTCCGAAGGAAGCGCAACTACTTCGCTTGTTTGCCATCAATAAAAATGACATCCTTAGCCGAAATGAAGCGTTGACCAAGATTTGGGGCGAAGACAATTACTTCACCGCCCGCTCGATGGACGTCTTCGTAACGAAGCTGAGGAAGTACCTTAAGCCCGACGAAAACATTGAAATTGTCAATATTCATGGCAACGGTTTTCAGCTCTTAATCAGGAGCGAAAAGGAGGATGCTTGATTTTTTTTAGGGTACCTACATCAGAAAAATCGCTCCCGGAGGCCGGCTAACGTGTGAAAGTTTTTACATTTGGACCAAATTAAGACACTGTGCCCAATTTGCGGCACGCATATTTTTAGTTTTTGGGATTATGATTTATGGGCCGGGGCTTAGTCTCCGGCTCCTTTATTATGGGCTACTGAGTAGCAGCACTTGAAGTGAATAACACTAAATTTTTGGGCCGGTCTTGGCTGGTCTTGCTTCACTTTTTACTTTCCCACTACCGATGTTTTCAACCAAACGATTTAAAAATTTACTTCAATTAGCCGCGTCTTTTTTCCTGCTTTTCTGGGCGGGGACGCAGGTGCAGGCACAGCAGGAACTTAGCGGCCGGGATACCCGCGAGCTACAGGAACTGGTGGAGTACAGTGAAGTCTTTGCTCAGGGGCATACCGGCTTTGTACTTTATGACCTAGATTTCCAAACCTCCCTCTATGGGCACAATGCCGATCGGCACTTCGTCCCGGCCAGTAACGTCAAGCTGCTTACCTTTTATCTGGCCAACAAAATACTGGGGCACCGGACACCGGCATTATTCTACCAGGAGTATAACGATCACTTTGAAGTATGGGGTACTGGCTATCCCTTACTCATGCACCCTTCTTTTGCTTCCTTTGATGAAGCTGGCCCATGGTTCGCTAATCAAACAAAGCCGGTAGTCTTACATTTTCCGGCTGGTGAGGGGCAAGATATACCCAGGTATGGCGCCGGTTGGAGCTGGGACGATTACAATGATGGCTACGTCTATGAGCGATCCGTTATGCCCGTTTACGGAAACAGGTTATTTCTTGACCTCTCCCCGGTAGATGCCGAAGGCCGGCAAATATTGATGGGCGCGCCCATTTCCATCGCCGGGGCCATCCGTCAGGTGGATCACCAGGACGAAAGAATTCGTCGCTCTGAATTTGGTAATGACTTTACCGTCAATCCAATTTTTATGGAAGCGAGCGACTTTCCTGTCGAACGCCCCCTCCACCTTTCTGACCAGCTGATTTCCAACGAACTGGCGGCCACTTTTCCGCAACAGCGTATTTCGTACGGCCAAGCCCCCTACCCTGTTTCCGGTACCTTCAACAGCCTGGACGTTTCCCTACCCGATACGGTGTTCAGGAAACTGCTGCTTAATAGTGATAACTTCATCGCAGAACAACTACTCGTACAAGCTTCGGCGCGTCGGTACGGTCGCCCAGGGATCACCTCTGTAATCGATTATGCCAAAGACACGCTGCTGCCAACCATTGGTGTGGAAGATATTCGTTGGGTTGACGGAAGTGGCCTCAGCCGTTATAACCTGATGACGCCCCGCAACCTTGCGCGGGTTGTGATGGGGCTGGATCGAGAGGTCGGCCGCGATAGGTTTTTGAGCTTACTGCCCCAGGGAGGTGTTTCCGGAACGCTGGAAAAACGTTTCAATAACAAGGGAAAACCATACGTATGGGCCAAAACAGGCTCCCTTAGTGGCGTGGTTTGCCTTAGCGGCCTGCTGCAAACAAAACGGGGAAAATGGCTGGCCTTCAGCTTTATGCATAATAATTTTGTTGGCAGCAACCGGGGATATTACGATGAGATGGAGAAAACACTTGGGTGGTGCTACGAGAATTTGTAGGCAGGTGAGGTTACCTTTCTTTGCACCTGCGGCCGCGCCCAAGAGAATGCGAGAGTTAGAGAATGGAAGAATAGCTGCCGCGGTTACGTGCTCGCTTACGCTCGTAATGAATGTTGGAGTACCCTGCGAGCGTAAGCGAGTAGTATTCCCCCCATTCTCTCAATCCCCCATTCTCTAATTCACTTCTCCAGTAAACCAGAAATTTCCACAGCCAGCTCCGGCCGCAGCTTTTCCATCTCTACCCGATGGGTAAAGAAAAAGACCAGGGTGATGGCCGAAAGGTCCAGTTCTGGTAGACCAATATATTTCTTGAGGATGTCTTCCGAAAAGCCTGACAATTTTGTTACGCCGGGGTAATCAAGTGCCAGGGCATCAAATTTTTCCTTCAACTCAGGCTCCAGGCTGAGCATCGCCCGACCATACTCGTATAGGCCAAGGTGCAGGTACTTTTTTGGCTCGATGCAGGAACGGAGAAAAACATTGAGGGTCCAGATGATGGCACCGTCTTCGGGGTGAAGTTCACTACAGTGAAGTACTTCGTGCTTTGGTGTGGGGAAATAGTGCCGGTAAAAAACAACCGTTTCATAGTCTCCCAGCAAAAAATCCTCGCGATGAAAGCCTACGGTTGTCGCGGATGCTGCAACCATAGTGATTATATCGGGCGGAATCTCCTCAATGGCCTGCCCGTGAAAATGAAAGCGTTCCTGTAGTAAAAAAGTGCGTCGGCGAAACTCTCGTTTATCTTCAAGGCCCAGTCGCCGGTACAAGTCAAAACGCTCCAGTAGCGGGGCTAGCTCAATGGGCAGGTCTGGGGCATGTTTTTTCCAATACCACCAACGTAGCTGCGGAGCCAGTGCCAGAGCTCCTCCGATCATGATGACCGGCAGCAGGATCATCCAATCATACTGACCGCTTCTGGTGGTGTACCGCAGGATGCTGCCAAGAGCAGCAAGACAAAGCCCGGAAATAGTAATAGCACGAACGGGATCCATATGGGGAGGTAGTGAAAAAAAGCCGATGAGTAGGTTGAAAAGGCAACCGAGATACACAGAAAACGCATTCTGTCGAAAAATACGTGCCATCACGGCAAATTTTATCTAAAAACCAAACAGCAGCGTTAGCGGCCATAAAGTTATCATTCCCCGGAACTTATCCCCGGTTTCAGGTATTAGAACAATACCGGCACGTAAAATAAAACGCTGATAGCTTGCCTAAGTCAGTCTGATGAACGTAACTTTGCGTCGCTCTAGCAGGAATGCCTGTGGTACATGATCGCAATTCACGGTTCGGTTATTTGTAAAGAGCACATTCAAATATTTTTTGCCGCGATTCGTGAATGATAGCGGTAAAGTCGACCAAAAGGAGAGTTTGTCGCTATCATTCACGAATCTAAAGGCGGCAAAAAATATTTGAATAAATTAACTTGGTGCAGTAGCTCAGTTGGTAGAGCAATGGACTGAAAATCCATGTGTCGGCGGTTCGATTCCGCCCTACACCACCCAAGTAAAGAACGGAAACTGGCCCAGCCAGTTTCCGTTCTTGCATTTTAGACTTAAGTATACATGTTCAACCTCCATCATCATCACGCAATTTTCTCTTGCCACGCCGGCGAGCGGTAAATGCGTGAATGGAAGTGAACATTCACCAAGAATTATCTCTTAAAGGTCCGTCGGCATAGCGCCAACGGGCCTTTTTTATTTTACCCCAATAACTTAACGTAAACATGTCTACCGTAAAACCTCTCCGCATTGCCGTTCAAAAAAAGGGCCGCTTGTTGGACGAATCTATCCAGCTGTTGAAAGAATGCGGCATTAAAATTGATAATGGGCGTGACCAGTTGAAGGCTGCGGCAAGAAACTTCCCGATTGAAGTGCTCTATCTTCGTAACAGCGACATCCCGCAATACATTCAGGATGGCGTTGCAGATATTGGTATCATTGGAGAAAATACCATCATCGAAAAGAAGAAGGAGGTGGAAATAGTCCAGAAGTTGGGCTTCAGCAAGTGTCGCCTTTCTTTGGCAACGCCAAAGGAGATGACTTACGGAGGGCCGGCAGATCTGAACGGCAAGCGTATTGCGACCAGCTACCCCGTAAGTCTGCAGCTTTTTCTTGATCGCAATAACATTAAGGCAGACATTCACGAGATCTCCGGTTCTGTAGAGATCGCCCCGAACATTGGCCTGGCGGATGCCATTTGCGATTTGGTATCTACCGGCTCTACCCTCTTTAAAAATGGATTGGAGGAGCAGGACGTTGTCCTGAAGTCCGAGGCAGTGATTGCCGCCAGTCCGATGATTGACGCCGAGCGGCGGGAGACGCTGGACCGGTTGTTGTTCAGGATAAAATCAGTATTGGCCGCCCGAAATAAGAAGTATTTGCTGATGAACGTGCCGACGGACAAAGTTGACGACGTTGCAGCCCTGCTTCCCGGGATGCGCTCCCCCACCGTACTACCGCTGGCAGAAAAAGGCTGGAGCAGCGTACATACCGTGATCGAAGAAGGACGCTTCTGGGAGATCATCGATGAGCTGCGGACGAAAGGCGCCGAAGGCATTCTGATCGTACCAATTGACAAGATGATTCTTTAATTGTTCCACGGCATTCATGCCGTTTTATTTCACTTGCAGCAGCCATGCTGCGGAACAAAGTAAACATGAAAATCTACAACAACCCACTCCGTTCCGACTGGCCCGCCCTCCTCCAGCGCCCCGCCAAAGACCTCAGCAGCCTTCGTGGCCCCGTAGCCGAGATCATGCAGGCGGTAAAAACCGGTGGAGATGCCGCCCTGCGGGATTTCACCGCCCGGTTTGATAAAGTGGAATTGGCCGAACTGGCCGTAGACGCAGCAACAATTGCAGCGGCCAAAGACAAGTTAACACCGGAACTTTGCACGGCCATCCAGCTGGCAAAGCGAAACATTGAGACCTTTCACCTTTCGCAACAAACGAAGGTGACGGAGATTGAGACCATGCCCGGCGTTTCTTGCTGGCGGGAAACACGGGGCATCGATAAGGTAGGCCTGTACATTCCCGGCGGCACGGCACCGCTGTTCAGCACGGTATTGATGCTGGCGGTACCGGCCAGAATAGCGGGGTGTAAGGAGGTCGTGCTTTGTTCTCCGCCGAACCGGAAGATGGGGGAGATTCACCCGGCGGTACTTTACGCGGCGGCTTTGTGCGGCGTGACGAAGATCTTTCGGCTGGGTGGCGCCCAGGCCATCGCGGCCATGGCTTATGGTACGGAGAGTGTGCCGGCGGTATACAAGCTATTTGGCCCGGGGAATGCCTACGTGACCGTAGCTAAGCAGCTGGCGCAGCTGGATGGGTTGGCGATCGACATGCCAGCAGGGCCTTCGGAAGTTTTGGTGGGCGCAGACGCAGGTGCAAAGGCTGCCTGGATAGCCGCAGATCTGCTCGCCCAGGCGGAGCACGGAGCAGACAGCCAGGTGGTTCTCGTAATAGATACGGAAGAGCAGGCAAAGGAAGTACGGGCAGAAGTTGAACGCCAGCTGGCGGAGCTGCCGCGCCGGGAAATGGCGGGTGCTTCCATCGCCAATAGCCTGATCCTTGTTTTTTCAGACGTCCAGGATCAACTCGACTACATCAATGCCTACGCCCCCGAACACCTGATACTGAGCATGGAAAATGCGCGCATTTTTGCAGCCGGTATCCAAAACGCAGGTTCCGTATTCCTGGGCTACTACACGCCGGAGTCGGTCGGAGACTACGCTTCCGGGACGAACCACACCCTGCCAACCTACGGCTACGCCCGCAACTACTCTGGCGTAAGTCTCGATAGCTTTGTTACAAAAATTACCTTTCAGGAGTTGACCTCGGAGGGGCTGAAAGTACTTGGCCCGGCGGTGGAAATAATGGCTGAAGCAGAGGAACTATTGGGGCATGCTCGGGCGGTGACGTTGCGGTTGGCAGATTTACACAAAAACGGCTAAAGCCATTGCCGCTAAACAACCATCTTTGCACCCGCGTCCGCGCCGGATAAAAATTTTGAAAAAAATGATTTGCTTCAGAGAAGAAAACGAACCTACGGGCCGTTCGGAGTTTTTCGCCAAAGTGCTGGTGGATAAAGGAAAAAGTGACGATTAGTACATTACTTTTTCACCACATCCGATCCCGTAGGGATCAAACCATAGTCACCCCGGACGCAGTGAGACCCAAAGGGTCGAGCGAAGTCCGGGGAGCCCCCCCTCCCCACATCATCATGGCAAACAAAGACATAAAAAACCTGGTCCGCCCCAACCTCCTCACCCTCAAAGCCTATTCAAGTGCCCGCTCGGAGTTCAAAGGCAGGGCCGACGTCCTCCTGGACGCCAACGAAAGTCCCTGGCCAACTGGCCGCAACCGTTACCCCGATCCGCTGTCCACAGAACTGCGCCAGGCATTGGGCGCGTTCAAAAATTTTAACCCCGACCAGATCGTTTTTGGCAACGGCTCCGATGAACTGGTGGACCAGATCACCCGCATCTTCTGCAACGCCGGAGATGCGGTACACGCCTTACCCCCCACCTTCGGGATGTACAAAGTAGCCGCCGGGATTGCCGACGCCGAGTTCCGCGCCACAAATCTGGCACCAGATTTTACCATCCCCGTAGAAGAGCTGAAGGCAAGCTGGGATGATCGCAGCAAAATTCTCTGGCTGTGCAGCCCCAATAACCCAAGTGGTAACGCCATGGACAGCGCCGTCCTCGAGGATTTGATTAGAACCTTTCCCGGGATCGTGGTCCTTGACGAAGCCTACATTGACTTTGTCCCAGAGCTGAGTTTCCTCCCCCGACTGGAAGAATTCCCTAACCTGATCATCACCCAAACCCTGAGCAAAGGCTGGGGCATGGCCGGCATCCGCTGTGGCGCCGCTTTTGCCTCGCCTTTTATCATCCAGATGCTGAACACCATCAAAATGCCCTACAACATCAACGTGCTAACGACGGGCGTTGCACTGGAAGCACTCAGCAAACCGGAGGAGATGAAAGCAAAAGTCAGTACCCTGATCGAAGAACGTAAACGACTGGAAAGAGAGTTGCCTAAGCTTGATTGCGTGGAATATATCTTCCCTTCCGTTACTAATTTTCTGCTGATTCGATTTAAGGATTCGGACAAGGTGTACCAGCACTTGCTGGACAATGCCATCGTTGTTCGTAACCAAAGCTACCAACCTAACGCCGCTAATTGCCTGCGCATCACTGCAGGGTTAAAGGAGGAGAATGATCGGTTGTTAGAAGCGTTGCGAACACTATAAGTGCTGTAGAGCCATTGAACTTAGTGGTCACTTTGCTCTTTATAACTCCTTTCTTTGCATCCTGCGTTCTCGCCCCATTAAACATATCGGCTCAGGTCGGTCAATACAGTATGAAAAAAGTTCTCTTCCTCGACCGTGACGGTACCCTCATTCTTGAGCCAGCTGATTATCAGGTAGATCACATTGACAAGCTCAACTTCTACCCCGGTGTTTTTCGCTGGTTAGGCCGGATTGTCCGTGAACTGGAGTACACCTTGGTGATGGTAACTAATCAGGATGGATTGGGCACCAACAGCTACCCGGAAGAGAATTTCTGGCCGACCCATAATGCCATGCTGCGAGCACTGGAAGCAGAGGGGATTACTTTTTCAGAGCAGGTTATTGACCGTACTTTTGCGGCAGATAACCAACCTACGCGAAAACCGGGAACCAAGCTGGTCGAGCATTATATGCAGGGAGATTTCGATCTGGCCAACAGCTACGTGGTTGGGGATCGGCTGACGGACATCCAACTGGCTAAGAATATGGGCGCGCAGGGCATATGGATTGCTACGGACCCTGAACTTGGTACAGAGGAGCTGGATGCTGACCAATTAGCTGGTCTGGATGAAACAATTGCCTTACGTACTACCGACTGGGAAGACATTTACCGGCTGCTGCGCCTGGAGAGCCGTACGGCAAACATCCATCGGGCCACGAAAGAAACCAACATCAGGATTGAGCTCGACCTTGATGGTACGGGAAAAACAGACATGGATACCGGTCTGGGCTTTTTCAATCATATGCTTGATCAGTTGGGCCGCCACTCGGGCTGTGACCTGAGGGTGAAGGTTGACGGAGACCTCCATATCGATGAGCACCATACCATTGAGGATACTGCGATCGCTTTGGGCGAGGCCTTCGGCCAAGCGCTGGGCGATAAGTTGGGCATCGAACGGTATGGTTTTAACCTGGTGATGGACGAAGCTACCGTTGATGTCCGCCTGGACTTTGGTGGTCGCCCGTGGTTAGTCTGGGACTGCGACTATAAGCGCGAGAAGATTGGAGATATGCCTACCGAGATGTTTCATCATTTCTTTAAGTCCTTCAGCGACGGCGCTAAATGCAACCTGGCAATTAAAGCCGCAGGGCAAAATGAACACCACATAATTGAAGCGACCTTCAAGGCGTTGGCAAAGGCGATTAAAGCCGCTAAACGCCGGGATGTGGACAACATGAGATTGCCCAGTACGAAGGGCATGCTTTAATTAAGGTGGAAAGGGGCAAAGGTGAAAGGTTGCTCTTCTTTCTTCCTCTTTACCTTTTCTTCCCTTTAACCCTTTCTTCCTTTACTATGGTAGCAGTCATTAATTACAATGCCGGCAATATCCGATCTGTCCTTTACGCGCTGGAGCGTATCGGTGTGGAACACGTATTGACGGATGATCATGAAGTGATCCGGAAAGCGGACAAAGTGATTTTCCCAGGTGTAGGCGCAGCTGCTTCTACGATGAAGCACCTTAATGATACTGGCTTGGCGGACCTTATTCGCTCTTTAAAGCAACCGGTCTTTGGAATCTGTGTAGGCATGCAACTCCTGTGTAGTCATAGTGAAGAAGGAGACGTTCCCTGCATTGGCGTCTTTCCTGAAAAAGTGAAGCTGTTTCGGCCCACAAATGGTGATAAAGTACCTCATATGGGGTGGAACAACGTAAAACTGTTGGAGAATAATGATTGGGTAAGTAATGAAGTAGACGGTGATTTCTGCTACTATGTCCACAGTTATTACGTGGAGCCTGGACCGCACACAATCGCGACAACGACCTATTGTGGCATCACTTATGCGGCAATGTTGAGGAAAGAAAATTTCTTTGCGGCCCAATTTCATCCGGAGAAGTCGGCCTTAGCAGGGGAAGCTATTCTACGGGATTTCCTGAAAGTAAAGCTCCAGGCGAAGCGTTAGTGAAAACTAAATTAAGCCTGTTTTTGCTGCATACCTAAAAAAACAGTGGCGATCTTCCGAAGGAGGATCGCCACTGAGTGTGTCAAAATGTCTCTCATATTTAAACACTGTTCATAGTGGAATTCAAAAACAGTATTGTTGTTTAACAATAATGCGATGTAAATATGGAGATAGTATTTTACCTGTATCATAGCCAATTCATAGAGGTGTACTTTGGGTTCACTCAGGTACTATTTTAGATAGAAATGAGTGTTTTTGATGAGGGAACGGTTGTTTTTTTTGACCCTTATTACTTTTAGAATCGTTAACTATGCATTGTCTCTACTGTCCTACATGAAACTAAGCCTCAACAAAATAATCGGGATTGGCCTGTCTTGCCTACTCTTCATCTTTCTTGCTAGTTGCAAGAATGAGGGAAAAAGCGCAATGGAGGTTGGGGCTACTACCAGTTCTGTCAACCAAGGCAGATCTGTTGATTTGGAGGATCCGATTCTTGCAGATTTAGAAAATCCTGATTCTTTATTGAGCGTACTCAGACCACTGTTGCTGTCGGGGCCGGCGGTAAGAGAGTTAGAAGTCTGGTTTGATGCAAAGGGAGTCTGGGAGCCGGCATTCAATTCCTCGGATACCCTTTTGCATTGCGCCAAAGTTGTCTTTAGGGACTTTAAAGCAGCAGGGGAGCTATCTGCTGCCGCAAGAGTTCTGGCGGCAATTGGTCGAATTAACTACGCTATCGGCAACTACACCGTTGCCATTGAGTACCAACAACAGGCACTCGGTCTTGCCCAGGAGGCGAAAGATTCAATGGCCATGGGGTGGGCACTGGGGGCATTATCCAGTATTTACTTCAACGCAAAAGATGTTGAAACTGGAAAAGGATACCTCTTCAGAGCAATAGATATAGGTGAAGAAATAGACGATCCGGGAATACGTTGCCTGGGTAGGATAACGCTGTCTGCTTATTATTCCTTATCGGGAAAACAGGATTCTGCCATGATCATCATGAAAGAAGCACTGCGGATGGCCCGGGATAACGAATTTTATGAAGTAGAAGCATTAGGGAAACTCAACTATACCTTCTTTCTAATTTCATCTAAGAAATACGATGAGGCAATTGCCGAGCTTACGGGGGAGCAAAGCATTAGGGCAGATAGGGTATCGATGGCTTCCTGTGTGCTGAATTTTAACCTGTACGAAGCTTATTTTGGTAAAAAAGATTACTTGAATGCCCTTTTTTCGTTAGAAAAAGGATGTGTGCAGGCAGAGCAACTGGATTTCGGTTTCGGTAAATCTTTTTGTGAAAAGAGCTGGTCGCAGTATTATGAGATGGAAGGGGACTATAAAGCTGCATTCAAGGCTTTTAAAAAGTTTCACGAAGTTGATAAGAAACAGTTTGGAGCCGAAAAGCAGAAGGAGCTGCAGGTATTGAAAACGCAGCAGACGATCAACGAAAAAGATCGGGAGATTGAGCGTCTTCAACAGATAGAAGTTAAAAGACAGCGAACTTACCTTAATCGCCTGTATTGGGGCGTTGGAGTGTTTGGTATTCTTGGAGGGAGCTTCGCGTTCATTTATTTCCGTAACCGAATTAAAATGGCCGAACAAAAAAAGGTCATTGCAGAAACTAAGCTACAAGTGCTACAATCACAGATGAAACCACACTTCATCTACAATGCCATGGCGGGCATCCAAAACTATGTGCTGAGGTCAGAGAAGATGGAAGCCTACAATTACCTGGGGAAATTTGCCGCGCTACTCCGAATCATTACCCGGACTTCTACCGAAACACATATTGAACTAGATCGAGAAATCGACCTTATAAAGACCTACCTGCAACTGGAAAAAATGCGCTTTCGCGAAGCCTTTGTTTATAAGGTTGAAGTTGCGGATAGTTTGCTGAACATCAATAGTGAAATACCAAGCATGATGATTCAGCCAATTATTGAAAACGCGATCATTCACGGCATTTCCGGGATGGAACGACAAGGTGAACTTATTGTCTCCCTAACGCCTTACGAGGATGGCCTTAAATGTGAGGTCCGCGATAATGGCCGGGGCCGGGTTGCCGCAAACAAGATTTCTCAAAGAGAAGGAAATATTCACCTTTCAATAGCCTCTATTAACAGCGAAGAAAGGCTGGAGTTTCTTCGGAGTTTGGGGTATAATAGTGCCAGAATTGAAGTCTTGGATCATTATGAAAACGATGAGGCTACCGGAACCAGTGTTTGTATTTACTTACCCTTTCGTGCTGAAAATAACCTTCTATGATATCTCAAAGTATCAAATCTATCATTGTTGATGATGAAGCAAATGGTAGAGAAAACATCAACATTTTACTAAAGGAATTTTGCCCCGAAGTAGAGATCATCGGTGTTGCTTCCAATCTTCGGGAGGCCGAAAACCTGATTAAAGGGAAACGACCAGAATTGGTTTTTCTTGATATTCAATTGGGTGCTGAAACCGCCTTCACCTTACTCAATCGGCTAAATACCATCGATTTTGAAATCATTTTCGTCACTGCCCACGATCATTTTGCCTTAAGGGCATTTGAGTTCATGGCTGTTGATTATTTACTTAAACCAATCGAAATTGATAAGCTAAGAAATGCGGTAACCCATGCGGTAAGCCGCATTGGACAAAAATCACTTCACTTATCGATGGAGGAAATGATGATGCACGTTCAGAACTTTAATCGCGGTCAACACAAGATCGCTCTGGCAACGCAGAATGGGTACGAAATGGTCTACATCAAGGACATAATGTACTGTACGGCAGACGGAAGTTATACTCACTTCCATTTTGTTTCGGGAGATGTCCTAATTGTTTCCAAGAACCTCAAATACTACGAAAACCTCCTCAAAGGCTACAGTTTCATTCGCGGTCATAATACGGCCCTGGTGAACTTACGGTTTATCAAACGCATAGATAGGACAGGAGGGGGATCCATTGTCATGGAAGACGATAAAGCGCTACCCGTTGCGAAAGCCAAAAGGCTGGAATTGGAATCCAGGATAAAAGAAAACCGTAGGCTTTTTTAGCAGCACTTCCCCAAGGCCAGGCGTGAGTAGTAAATCGCTGAGGAAAAGGAATTGGGTTTTTTTAAAAAAAATAGAAAAAGTCGGTCACGTTCGGACAATCCCTCGCTTATACGAGTGTGTTGTTCTTAGTGTGTTTCTATTTATGGGCTAATATAAAAAGAGTCCGATTTTTTCTAAGACCCTGTTATGGCATTTAAGCCACCATTTGAAATAAACACCTTTTCCTATTAACCAGTGGCCCGTAACGCAAGTAGCGGGCTACTGTATTTTAGACAAACGCTCCCGGTATTAAGTAGTAAGGCAGAAGAACCGGACTAAAGCTACTCCGCAGCCTCCAAAAACTGCATTTCGTACAGCTCCCGGTACCGTCCGTTCTCTTTCTCAACGAGTTCGTCGTGTGGACCGATCTCCTTGATCTCTCCTTTTTCCAACACCATAATATTATTGGCGTTCCGAATGGTGCTAAGCCGGTGGGCGATGACAATACTCGTGCGGGCATCCATCAGTTTTTCGATGGCGTGTTGGATCACACCTTCCGTTTCGGGGTCAACGCTGGAGGTGGCCTCGTCAAGGATCAGGATGTCGGGGTCGAAGACGAGGGCACGGACAAAAGAGATCAACTGACGCTGGCCCATGCTTAGGGTCGCACCACGTTCCTGCACGTCATAGTCGTAGCCACCAGGCAATTTTTCGATGAACTCGTGAGCACCGATCATTTTAGCAGCGGCAATTACCTCCTCCCGGGTGATATCTGGGTCCCGAAGGCTTATGTTGTCGAGCACCGTGCCAGTGAAAAGGAATACGTCCTGTAGTACCATCGCCATTCGGCTGCGTAGGGCATACATCTCGTAATCACGTAGCGGAGTTCCGTCGACATAAATATCCCCCTTCTGGTATTCATAGAAGCGGTTGATGATGTTGGTAATTGTGGTCTTCCCAGAACCGGTACTGCCCACAATGGCGAGGGTTTCGCCTTTTCTGAGCTCAAAACTCAGGTCTTTCAATATCCAGTCGTTGCCGACATAGGCAAACCAAACGTTTTTGAAACTGACGTGGCCCTCCAGTTTTTCGGGCACCACGGTGCCGGTATTTTCAATCTGGTCCGTACGGTCCAGTACCCCAAACACACGTTCGGCGGCCACCAGGCCCATCTGCAGGGTGTTGAATTTATCAGCAAGTACCCGGATCGGGCGAAAAAGCATGTTGATGTAGATCGGGAAGGCGACCAGGGCACCGAGGGTGACACCTCCTGCACGAGCCACATCCTGCGCGCCCCACCAAACCATCAGCGCGAGGGAGGCGGCAGCAATGAGGTCGACTGTAGGAAAGAATACGGCGTAGTAAAGGATGGCATTGATGTTGGCCTTGCGTAAACCGCCATTGATTTCGGCAAAAGATTCCCGCTCCTGTTTTTCGGCATTGAAGAATTGGACGATCCGCATACCGGTGATGCGCTCCTGCAAGAAGGCATTCATTTTCTGAATCTGGGTCCGGACTTGCTGGTACGATTTCTTAACCGCCTCTTTAAATATATAGCTGGCCAGCATTAGGAAAGGCATGGTGGTGAGGCAGATGAGGGTTAGTCGCCAGCTGGTAGAGATCATAATTGCCAGTACGGCAATAATCGAGAGCAGGTCGGCGAGGATAGTAATGATGCCTTCGGAGAAAATACTGTTGATGCTCTGGATATCGCTGATGGTACGAGTAGTGGACGTGCCGATCGGGGTCTTATCGAAATAAGACAATTTAAGGCTGTTGATGTGGCTGAAGACACGTACCCGGAGGTCGCGAATGATGGATTGGCCCAGCCAGTTAGAGCTGTAGATGAAGGCGTAGCGGCAGAGCGACTCGATGATCAGAAGGCCGGCAATAACCAGTGCCCAGAAGGTTAGCCCGTCGGTATCGCCTACAAAGACGTAGTCGTCGATCATCTTCTGAATCAGCCGGGGCCGGGCAATGGCCAATGGAGCCAGGAGCACTGCGAGAAGCACTGCAAGGGCCGTTACTTTTTTATACGGTAATGCCAGGGTGAGCACCCGCATGAGGGTGTCGAGGTCAAACTTTTTGGAATCGTCTTTTGGGGCCATCTTTGGAGTAACGCCTGTTGGCGGATAAAGATGAAGCAAACCAGGGAATAAAGTGGCTTATTTGGGCGCGGCCGCAGGTGCAGGAAAAGGTTTTTAGGCAGTGGAGGTAACTTAGCATCGGATCAATGAAAAATTATGCTCCATAAATTTTACAAGGATTGTCTGTTCGCCATCAACCCTGAAGCAAGGTCTGCCTGGCCAGACATTGCCCGTGCGTACGCTGGCCGTGCCTACCACAACCTCGATCATTTGACGGAAATGCTGGGCCACTACCACGGTATTCCAACAGACCTTGCACCCGCGGCCCCGCCCATCTTCGGCATCGCCCTTATTTATCATGATATTGTCTATCGCGCAGGACGTGCCGACAACGAAGCCCGTAGTGCAGACATGGCAGTTGTCGCCCTCGAAGCTGCCGGGGTCGGCACTGCAGGACAAGCCTATTGCCGCGATCTGATCATGGCGACCAAGACGCACCGGCCCCAGAATAAAGATGAGGGACTAATCGTCGATCTCGACCTGGCGGTATTGGCTCGTCCAGCCGACGGCTACGACGCTTACGCCCACGCCATCCGGGAAGAGTTCTCCTTATATCCTGGGTTCTTATATCGGCCGGGGCGCAAAAAAGCATTATTGCACCTTATCAACCAGCCAAATATTTATTATCATCCCTATTTTCGAGAAAGCTGGGAAGGCCCCGCAAGAAAAAATCTGATGCGGGAAATTGAGCACCTATAAAAAAGGCGCCAGCCCTATCGGGGCTGACGCCATTGGTTTAATTGTCTCTCATAAAAAAACAGACTAACCGGCCAGTTACCGAGCTGCATCCGAAAGATACTTCCGTCACTCGTTTTTTGCAACTTGTGACCGTTTTTTAACTTTTTATCACTTGTTAAGAAGTAATTTAATGTCGTCCATTAAGTAATTTACTTCCTCGGGGTCCAGTCCGCTGGCGTAGGAGCGAACAAAGCCCTGCCGGTCTACCAGGACGATGTAGCCGCTGTGGTTAAAGCCACCTGGAGCACTTGCGTCCTCTTCTGCAATGCTGAGATAATGTTGGTCGAGGTCAGCAATTTCAAATTTATCACCATGGATGAAGCGCCACCGATCCATGTCTTTAACGCCTAATTTTTCAGCGTAGTCCTTCATTCGTTCCGGTGTGTCTCTTTTCGGATCTATAGTGAAAGAGACGAGAGCAAAATCCGGTTCGTTGGCAAATTCTTCTTCCAAACGCAGCATTTGGCCTTTCACTTTCGGGCAAATGGTTGGGCATGAAGTAAAAAAGAACTCTGCGACGTACACTTTCCCCAAAAGGTCCTTATTCCCAAAGGGGCGGTTGAGTTGATCAACATACGTCCAGTCCGGAACCGGTTGCGGATCTATTTCTCCAGTTACGGGATCAATAGGCTGATTCCCAGGGTAGGTCAGGGAGTCGACGAGGTACTCGCCAGTCGTTTTATCCTGAGCGTGCCGACGGTAGAAATCCGGTTTGCCATCGCTCTCGACCGAAGCGTGGCCAGGGTCTCCACAGCTGACAAAAAAGAGTAGAGAGGAGAAGTAGACAAAGAAATGAAGGCGCATAGTTATACGGTTAAGCGGTGGCAAAGGGGACGTAAACCAAATTGTTAGACTGTGGTGGTGGCCGCTACGAGGGGTAGCGGGCATCCTGTTAGCTTGTAGAGCTTTGTCCTCCATAAGGTCAACCTCTAATTTGCCAAACCTTCGATAAGCAACAATTGGGTTTACGCCCGGCAAAGAAACACCCTTTTAAAAGGAAGGGTGTCAGGCTACCGTTATTTCTGAAAAACCATATGGAATTTCGCTAAGCCCTTCGTCTTTAGATAAAACACCATCCACCATGAATACCATTAAGCTAACTTTTTTCTTCCTTTTTCTTTTCGCATCGACGGGCTTACGGGCTCAATTGACCTATGAACGAGTAGTTGCCGAAGTTGATAAGACAGAAACTGAAGAGGCTCCCCGCCCCGCCCCATTCTCCGCGGCCACCTTTCCCGGTGGACAGCAGCAACTACTGGTAAAGCTGACTAACGCGGTTACCTACCCTGAACTGGCACAAGAATACGCCGTTGAAGGAACCGTCGTAATTCTGCTCAAGCTAGACCGCCTTGGAAAAGTAACGGAACGAAAAGTCATTAAAGGTCTCGGTTTTGGCTGTGATGAAGCGGCACTGGCTGCCCTGGATAGCCTGCCGGATTGGAACCCCGCGCGCGCAGAAGGTAAACTGGTGGCCAGCAGCGTTTACGTTCCTTTGAAGTTTCGCCTCCGTTAAGAGCGTACTGGGTAAACTGGCTTGCTTCGTGCACCGATCTGCACTAAGGCCGGGGTAAAAAAAGCGCGAACGGAAATCGCCTTTCCGCTCGCGCCCAATACTCAACAAATCTTAGAAGTTAATCCCGGTAACGCCCCCGGACCTTATCACTAATGAGGTCTTCAATGTCGTCACCGTCCCGCTTATATTTCTTGATGAAATCAGGGGAGACGTTGTGGATCTTAAGTTTAACCAGGTCCTTGAAAGAAATTTTGCCGAATCCTACGTCAGCATAAGAACGGACGAAGCGGGAGCTGATGCCATGAATCCGGGCTTTGACGAAATCATCGAAATCCAGATCCGTATAACCCAGGTCCCGCAGCTCTTTTACTTCTTCAGCGTTGACACCGTGGATGGAAGCATCCCGTGCTTCCTTCAAAGTCAAATTGGTGAGGCCAGCAGCTTTCAGGTCACCGATCTTACGCTCACTCACACCATGAATCCGCGCTTTGATTACCTCTTCTATATCGAGAGGTTCGTAACCCAGGTCTGCCAATTCGCGGACGTACTCTGCGTTGACGCCATGAATGGCGGCGTCGCGGGCCTGCTTCAGGGTAAGGTTGGTCAGACCAGCTTTGCGCAGGTCGCCAATTTTACGTTCGCTGACGCCGTGGATTTTGGCTTTCACTATTTCGTCGAGGTCCAGTTCGTTATAACCGAGGTCCGCAAGTTCGCGGACGTACTCTGCATCAACGCCATGAATACGCGCCTCGCGGGCTTCCTTCAGGGTGAGGTTCGTAAAGCCAGCTTTTTTCAGATCTGCCAATCCCTGCGTACTCACGCCATGAATTTTAGCTCTGACCACTTCATCAGCGGGTAATCCGCTATAACCGAGATCGGCCAATTCTTTCACGTAGTCACTATCAATTCCGTGGATGGACATCTTGATCACATCTTCAAACTGAAGATTAGGGAAACCCGCTTTAGCCATGTCGTTAACGAATTCGGCGCTAAGGCCATGGATACGGGCTTTCTTAATGTCGTCAAGGCTTAGGTTCTCATAGCCAGCACCGGCCAGCTCATTGATGTACCCACCATCTACGCCATGAATCCGCAATTCGATCATTTCTTTTAGCAGCGGACTCTTGTAGCCAGCCGTATTGAATTCGGCAAGCGTCTTCTTAAAGTTTTGTTCACTGAAGCCGAAAATCGCTAATTTGAACAGCTGCCGTTCGGTAGGGTTAAAGCCATCCCTTTTAAGGTAGGTAAGGTAGCTCTGAGTAAAGTCGATAAAGAAAAAGTGGAGTAGTTCCAGGTCTTCGTACTCAAAACCTTCGGCGGCCAGCATTTTCTCGAACGAAGGAGCCGGGGTGAAGGTGAAATTTCCGACACCTTCGTTTCCGTCGAAAACACCGTTGAACAAAATGGTGCCGGATTCCCGCTTCAGGGAGAACTCTCCCATCGTGCCGGTAGGAAGCGTGCCAAAATTGGAGCGTGGAAAACAACGGTCACTGGTGGATAGATGACGACGGTTGTCGTCGGCTACGATGAAAGTGAAGCAGATCTCATCTCCCTCAATTTCCGCCGTCCAGCTGCGGCGGGCGATTGAGAAGTCAGTGTTCGTAAGACTCAAGTGCGGCTCTGCAGCTTCCATAGCAGTGGCGGTAACCTCCGATATGTTTATGTCGGGGCTTACGGTCATCGGCATCGGCATGGGCATGGGTGTTACCTCAGGTGTAGACCAGGAAGTAGCCAATTCAGCAGGCGAGGTCGCAGGTGCAATGACGGCCGTTGGAGCAGGGGAAGCAGTTGGGGCAACGACCGGTTCCGGCGTAGCGATGGCTGCGGGAGAGACTGTGGGAGCAACAGGCACCACGGGTGCCTGAGCCACGGCATTGAACTGCAGCATAGAGAGCAGCAGTAAGGGGAGAATACTGAGGTACTTCCAGCCGGAGGCAAGGGAAGATTTTTTAGTTTTCATCATGGCAATACGCTTTTCAAGAAGGCTTTGGTTATAGGAGGTCGTAAGACCTAAGGGGTAATTGGGAGCGGCCACTTTTACCAGGCTCAGCTGATAATCAACGGGGTTTTCACCCTGCCTGAGTACTTCGGCGTCGGTCAGGAATTCGAGGTTGTTTTCTATGGCTTTGCGGTACAGCCAGGCAAAAGGATTGAACCACTGGAATATGATGAGCAATTCAGCAATCATCAGATCTACACTGTGCCGCTGGCGAACGTGTACGGCTTCGTGCTGTACGATCTGGTGGTAGGTTTCGGGGTCGTAGCGGTTAGGATTGAGAAATACCCGGTTCCAGAAGGAATAGGGAGCGGCGTCCTCTTCCAATTCGACGAGGTGGAAACCACCAGCATCAAAACCAGGGTGGCGCATTACTTTGATTACGAGGTAACCCAACTGGACCAGGAAATGCAAACCGAAAACCGCAACACCAGCCAGGTAAAACCACCACAGTAAACGAAACCAGTTGATGGGTGCAGGGGGGGGAGTAACTGAAGTGGTGGTTGCGGTCGCCTGGGGTTGAGGGGCGACAGAAGCAACTGCCCCGCTTGTTTCCAAGCCAGGGTTCCCGGGCAGCGTCGGAACCTGCTGCTTTTCTCCAATCTCCGGTAAGGGAACGGTGTTTACCGTCAGCGTCTGCTCTGTTGCAATTGTTTTCGTAGCCTTTTCCGGGCTGGTGGTGACGACTGCTGTATTGTCCGTCAATGCTTCTCGCAATGACCAGCCGGCAGGTACCGTGATCAAAGGCAGTAATAAGGAACCGGCAAGGCAAGCCAGCAGGATCCAGCGGTTTAAGGAAAAGTGGGTTTCGTTGCGCAGCAATACCCAATAGTAGAGGAAGCAACCGCCAAGTAGCAGTCCGGTGTGAATTAGGTACATCATTTTTGCTGGTCTTTGATCATTTTCAGGAGGCGCTCCAAGTCGGCAGCATCCAGTTTTTGTTCCTTGGCGAAGTAGTTGACGAGCTTCATCGGTGAGTTGTCGAAGTAGCCTTTTACCACATCGTCAACTACCTCTTCCTGGTAATCTTCTTTCCTGACCACGGCGAAATAGCGGTGGGCATTGCCCAGCTTCTCGTGGCTTACGAAGCCTTTCGATTCAAGTAATTTTACCATCGTGGAAACGGAATTGTAGTGCGGCCGGGGCTCGGGCATCGCTTCCACGATGTCCTTCACGAAAGCGTGTTCCAGATTCCAGATGGCCTGCATGATCTGGGCTTCGCGTTTTGCTAGTTTTTTCATGGTTGATTTTTAATTGGTAAGTAGTTCCGTTTCACTAATTCCGTTTTCGAGACGGATGAAGTCAGGAATCCCGGAAGCATGCGCTAACATATCTGCAATGGTGCGGTCTTTCCATGTTTCAGGGATGTCCTTTAAGTAATTGCCGATTGGATCGGATAATGATATTTTTTTTGCTTCGATCAGTTGAAAAACAGCGACGGACACAACAAGCTTAGTGCTGGAATAGACCCGGAACATGGTCTGCTCACTTACCGGAACACGATGGTTAAGCTCCGCCAAACCAAAGTAGCCTTCGTAGATCAATTCATCACCGCGAAGGATGGCGACAGCACTTCCTGGGATTTCATTGTTATCGTTGACGTCCTGCAGGTAGTCAGTAATCTCTTTTTCTAATTGCCCTGATAAGAGCAAGGGAAGCAAGAATAGAATAAGGGTGGAAAGAATCGGTTTCATTGGTTTTGGCTGGAAAGAGAGGTTAATTACTAATGCGTTAGTACAAACATAGTACTAATAGATTAGTATTGCAACTAATCAATTAGTATTTAACGTTTGGCAGCCTCTTTTTTTGCCTGCTTAGAAGCGTTTTTAGCGGCGCGAACGCAGTTGCAGGGACGGTTGAGACGGGCAAAGAAAGCGCTGTTGCCTCCGTAGTATTCGCTATCTTGCTACCGATGAAAAACAGCCTGATCGCCACTTTGCTGGCAACATTCTAAAAGGAGGAGCTCCGGAATTTTCCACCTTCCTTGCCCGACCGGAGTGGTCTGTAAGGAAAGACGTGGTATATCCGGCGAGGTTGCTTTCTTAGTTAAAAGGTCACCCGTAGCCGGGTCCAGCCATCTTCCTCCGTGGAAAGTTGGTAGGTAGTTTTGTGGGCTTCAAGAATTTCCCTGGTTAGGGTTAG
The DNA here is from genome assembly GCF_000373105.1 of Neolewinella persica DSM 23188. GTDB lineage: Bacteria > Bacteroidota > Bacteroidia > Chitinophagales > Saprospiraceae > Neolewinella > Neolewinella persica. The sequence continues at coordinate 62,241 of NZ_KB890491.1, forward strand.
TCCTACCCCTTGTCCGGTAGGCTTCGTGCTGAAAAAGGGAGTGAAAATGTCCTGAGTGGCACTAGCTGGAATGCCGGGCCCGTTGTCGGCAATGATAAATCCTTTAGGAAAACGGGTGGCCGAAATATGGATGTTCCCTCCGGAGCCAATGCTTTCCCGCGAATTGGTAAGGGCATTGATAACGACCTGTTCGAGTTGGGCGGCATCAGCGCGTACGATCACCTCCGTTTCGGGCAGGTCGTAGGATAAATTGATGTTATGATTTGCCAGCACCGTAGTCATTACATCGCCGGTACGACGGAGCAAATCGTTGAGATTTGTCCGCTGGTGGTCCGGATTAGGTAGGCGAACTACGCGGGCGAAATTCCGCATGAACGTGGTCATGTTTTCTGCGCGGTTGATCACGACCGGCAGGTAATCCTGGTTGAGTTCCATAAGTCCTTCTTCTCCGTCGGTCGCTGCTTCCAGCAAGCTGCGAAGTACGGAGATGATGGCGGCATTAGAGTTGTTGACTTCGTGGGCCATCATGCGAATAACTTTGCCATAGGCTTCTTTTTCGGCGGAGAGAATGTCGGCAGTAACGTCTTGTATAATGATAAATCCGCGTTCGAATCCCCGATCAATAAAGTTGGCGGTTTCTACGTGGTAACGGCGATTACCGGGGCCGGTGATGACCTGGTCGGTACGGGAGACCTCTGCGGTCGCCTGGTCATCAGGTTCGGAGGAAAGGGTTTCGGGGCGGGGCCGCAGGTGCAAAAAAGGCCCCAAAATAGCATCGTGGAAGCCTTCTACGTTCTTGCATTGCCGCTGCATCCAATTATTCATGCTGCTGACTTCACCATCGTAATCCAGAATGACCACCCCCAGCTCGGCTGCGCCAAGCAGCCGGTCGAGGAATTCTTCCTGTTGGCGGCTGTTGACCCGTTCTTCCCGCAACTGGTCAATCATCCGGTTGTAGACTTTGCCAATCCGGTCCATTTCGATGCTGCCGGTAGGCAACAATTTTACCGAAAAATCCTGATCCTCCAGCGCTGCGGCGCCGCGTCCCAGCAGTTGCAGCGGAGAAATGATGGATCGGTATATCCGGTAAGCAATGTAGGCGGATCCGAGAAGGACCAGCTCGGCCAGCAGGACGTATACGCCGTCCCCCTCTAAAAGGTAAAAAGCCAGGACTCCCAGTGCCAGGTGGAGAACGGTCAGGTACAGAATGTATTTGAGGGAGGAGGACATGGCTGCAATCTAACCAATATCATACTTCTCTAACCGCCGATAAAGCGCCGCCCGCGTCAGCCCCAACTCCCGCGCCGTAGCGGCAATCTCCCCGCCGTTTCGGCCCAGGGCCGTTTTAATCATCTTGATCTCCATTTCTTCCAGAGTCATTCCGCTGGGGGCAAAGGCTTTGTCGGTAGGGGTATTCTGTTCCCTGCTCATATCCTCAACCTGGATGGTGGTAGCTGGAGCAAGAATGGCCGTACGCTCCACCAGGTTTTGTAGCTGGCGGATATTGCCGGGGAAGGGTTGCTTGCGGAGCCAGGCGGCCGCCTCGCGGCCGAAGGTCAGCTTTGGCCGGTCGTACCGTTTTTTAGCACCGGCAAGAAAGTGTTCCGCCAGGGGAACGATGTCGGACGGCCGCTCGCGAAGCGGCGGCAAGATCAGGTGGATCAGGTTGATCCGGTAAAGGAGGTCTTCCCGAAAAGTACCTGCTGTTACCATCGACTGGAGGTCCCGGCTGGTGGCCGAGAGGATGCGCACGTCGGTCTTCCGTACTTTGGTATCCCCCAGCCTAACGTACTGTCGTTCCTGGAGCACGCGCAGCAGCTTCACCTGCGCTGCCGGGCTGAGATCGCCGATCTCATCGAGGAAAAGGGTACCTCCTTCGGCCATTTCAAACCATCCCTTACGGTCCGTTTTGGCGTCGGTAAAGGCGCCAGCCTTATGGCCGAACAGTTCGCTTTCGAAAAGGGCTGGCGGTACACCGCCGAGGTTGACCGCAATGAAGGCCTTCGCCGCTCGCTTAGAAGATAAATGGATGGCTTCGGCGACCAGTTCTTTGCCCGTGCCACTCTCCCCAGTAATGAGAACAGAGGCCTGGGTGCCGGCAACGCGTTTGGCCTGATCCAGAATGTTTGTCAGTGCTTCAGACTCACCGACAATGGCGGAGAAAGGCGAGGTGTCTTCGCCTGCTTCTCCATCAGAAACTGCACCTGCGCCCGCGCCCAGAAAATCATGACCCGCGGGAAACTTATCAATCTGGATGGCTACCGCATTCAGTAACTCCCGGTTGTCCCAGGGCTTAGCGATGAAGTCTTTAGCACCAGCTTTCATCCCCTCCACGGCCAGTTGAACGGTGGCCCAGCCCGTCATCTGAATGACGGGAAGGTTAGGGTATTTTCCCATGATCTGTTTCAGTAGCCCCATCCCATCTTTACCACTTGTATCAATGGTGAAATTCATGTCAAGCAACACCAACGATGGTCGCTTATCCGCGATGGCCGGTAGTGCCTCCTGCGGCCGGTGTACGCTTGATGCTCGGTAGCCGGACCGCTTTAGGAGCAGTTCGAGGCTGGAAGCAACCATGGTGTCGTCGTCGATGATGAGGATGGCGTGATTCACAGTAAGGGAGGAAAGAGGTAAGGGGTAAAGGGGATTGCGTTAAGAATGACGGGAGATTTCCGCGAGGGTTGCCAAGATGGGCAAAAAGAGTTGGTTCTGGATTAGATCTACCAGTCAGTCGCGGATTTCTTGTTTTTTTTAGCTGCCTGAAGCCGGTCTTTGATCATTTTGCCTTTAGCTTTTGCTGACGCGACCGCATCCTCATCAAGGGTATCGGTATACATGGTAATCTGCTTAGCCTTAGTATTGAGTTGAATGGTGAGACCATCCTCTTCATAGGTGGCTATCCCCAGAATGGTACGGGTTTTAGGTTGACCGGTGAGCTGATTATAGCACCATTGCAGATCTGCCAACCGATGCTTGTCAACTTTTACTTTGAACTCGTAATTTTCGTCAGAAAGGGTTTCTGACAAGGTCATCTTGTAGTTTTGAGCGGATAAAGTGATAGAAAAAAGGAGGATGAGAAGCGAAAACGCGTATTTCATTTGTGGATAATTTTGGGAGGATTGGGAGAAAAAAATAGGGTAGTTAGTAGTGCTGCCGCACGAGCGTCACGAGCACATCCTTGCGGCAGCATTGCTTACTACCTGCTATTACCCTTCGTGCAGAACATCCGCAGGATGCAGGCGGGAAGCCAGCCGGCTTGGTATCAGTGCACAGATCATCACGATGGTTAGGATGATAACAATGGAACCAAGAATACCCCAGTAGAAGAACTTATCGTCGATGGGTAAGAGGTCAAGTAACGGTACCTGAATCGCGAAAAAAGTACCGATCAATAACCCGCCGAGGGTAACGATCAGGGTTTCGAGGATAAACTGGCGCGTCACCTCACCACCCGTGGCGCCCATGGCCTTGCGTAGACCTATTTCGGACCTGCGGCGGTTGATCTGGGTAAAGAGTACCCCAAATAAACCCAGTGCGATGTTGATGAGCAGGAAACCAGAGATGATGACCATGATGGTCATTGGAATAGTAATGGGTTGATTGGCCTGCACACGCTCGTTGGCGAGCCGGTTGATGGTTACGTCGGGGCTTTTGGTCAGCAGTGCTACCCGCTTGTAGATGTCTTCTTCGAGGCTGGCGGGGGCACTTGGGGTAACCCGAACCGTCAGGTACTCAAGCGGATCTTCCGCTTCGTCGAGGTAACGATCAAAAAGGAAGACCAGCGGTTCATTCCGGGCGAAATTGCTGTGGTACTTGAAATCACTGGTAATACCGATGATTTTGCGATCAATACCATTGTATACCATAATGGTATCGATCAGGCTTCCGCCCGGAGAGCCATACCGCTCTAGAAAAGCCTTGTTGACGACCATAGTGGCGGTCTTGGCAATTCTGTCTTCAGCAACAAACCAGCGACCTTCCCGAATATTCAGCTTAGCCGTTTCGGCGTAATGCTCATCGGGGAACATGATCATGGCACTGATATTTTGTCCGTTATGCTCACCTCCTGATCGCCAGGTACTCCCACCGAAGGGAGTTACCGGGCCCAGAAAGGCGACGTCTTCCACATCGGGCAGACTCCCGATTTCACGCAGGATGCTTTCCTGCAATTGGTGGTTTCCGGTGGAGTCCAGGTCATCGGGGATGTCAAGTTCCACCTGCCAGGTATTCTCGTATTCGAAGCCCAGCGGAGAGTTGTACCGATCCAGGTTAAAGAAACAGAATCCGAGTACCCCGAACAGGACGATAAACGCCAGTAAAATTTCCAGGAACAAAAGGCTGTTGGCCCGCCGCTTGTTCCACATGAGTTTGAGTAAGTGACTAAACATGGTGGTGGTTTTTTAGCGAAGGGAGTTAGCAATATTGGTCCGGCTCATGCGGTAAGCGGGGATAAGACCCGATAACAGCGCAAAAACGAAGATCAAAATGATGAAGTAAACAAAGACCATGGGGGAAAGGGAAAGGCTCACCTTCGATAGTAAGTCGTTTTTGTTGATGTATTTAATCAAGCCAATGGCCAGCACTGCGCCAATGATGCCCCCGATGAAGGTCAATACCAGGTTTTCGAAAATGAATTGCCACAAAATATCTGATGGGTTGGCACCGAAAGCCTTACGAACGGCAATCTCCCCCTTGCGCTCGAATACCCGGCTTACGTTGAGGTTGACAAGGTTGATTAGTGGCAGCGCCACAAATAATAAGAGGAGTATGATCAGCGGAATATAAAGTAGCCGCTTAGCCTTGGCGGCGTCCTCTTCCTGCACGATGGATTGGGCGAAATACTCAAAGAAGTTTGCGTTGTGTAGTTTTATTTGTTTGTACCAGGACTCAGGGGGCAGTGGGTAGTTTTCGGCCAGAAAATTAAGTTCTTCCTGGATGGCTTTGGTACCTGCCGGTGAACTTGCTTTTAACACTGCATTGAACGGGCCATACAGTTCCTCCTGCGCCAGCTGTCGGGCGTCAATGGTAAGCAAAGGCATAAATACATCACCGTTGATGTATTGATCATCCATTAAAGGACGGGCGACCATCCCCTTTACCCGGAAAACCCGTTCATTCAGTACCATTTCCCTGCCAATGACCGAAGCATCGTCAGTACCGAAGTATTCAATGGCGGCTCTGGTGGTAATGACTGCCACCTGATTAGCCTGGGTATTGTCCTCCTGAGTGAAAGGCGAACCTGCTTTAAATTGAAAATCAAAAACATCCCAGTAGTTTGCGTCGACGTAGAATGTCCGCAGGTTGATCTTACGACCTTCAAGGTAGACATCCGTCTGGTAGTTATTCGAAAGGAAAGTGTAGTTCTCCGCAGAACCGATCGTTCTTAAATTCTGATCCAGGAACTTATAGTTCAGGTTATTCGTAGAGTTGGAATTGTTATTGTTGAAATCAGTTGTCGTGTCGTAGCGCATTTCACCGGATTCCATCAGGACGGAGTCAATTGTATAAATGGTATCAATACTCTCCACACTTCGTTCCATGTAGTTGATGAAGATGTATTGGTCCCGGTCAGTCATCGGTGCATTATTCCCGATCGAGGCATCGGCCATAGAGCTGATCACCATCAAAATGGTGAGCGTAAAACTGATGCCAAACAAACTAACGAACGTATAAAACGGCTTCCGCTTTAATACCTTCAGTGATAGTAGCAGGTAGTTCTTAAACATGATTTTTTCTTTTATGGTTAGTGAGCTGGGAGCTATTATATCCCTTCCTGGCCGTGCGCTTCGCGGCTGCCTGCGGCGGTCCTGCGGGGAGGAGAACCTTGTGCGATTCGGTGGGTGAACTGCTAGCTTACCCGCTCCCCGTCGCTCAACCGAACCAGCCGGTGGGTTTTCTTCGCCATACGCTCATCATGGGTTACCATCACGATGGTGGTGCCGAGCTCTTCGTTCAATTTCAGCAGAATGTCCATAATCTCATCCCCCATGTGGCTGTCGAGGTTCCCCGTAGGCTCATCCGCAAGGATGATGTTGGGCTTCCCGACGATGGCACGGGCAATAGCTACCCGTTGTTTCTGACCACCGGAGAGCTGGTTGGGAAAGTGCGTGGCCCGGTTGCTTAAGCCTACGCGGGCAAGCGCCTCCAGACTGAGCCGCTTGCGCTCCGAGCCACTCATTCTGCGATAGAGCAGAGGAAGCTCTACGTTGTCTACCACTGAAAGGTCATTGATGAGGTGGAAGCTCTGGAAAATGAACCCCAGTTGCTCGTTCCGAAAACGGGCAATAGCATTACCATTGTATCCTTCAATTCGCTGGCCAGCCAGGCTGACGGTACCTTCACTGGGCTCATCGATCAGGCCCATGATGTTAAGCAAAGTAGACTTTCCACAACCGGAAGGTCCCATAATGCTGAGAAATTCACCGGAAGGAACCGTCAGGTTCATTTTTTGCAAAGCCAGGGTCTCAATGGTGTCGGTCCGGTAAGCTTTTCCTACGTTGGTTAGTTCAATCATAGCGTTGCCCGCAGGCGTTTGGTTGGTGGAAATGGTTGGTTGGCTGGTGGTCATGGCTGTTTTTTTAGCAAGGAGAAGAGAGATACAAGAGAAGAAAGAGACAAAAAACAAGAGACGCGACCGTTCACTCGCTTTGCTCGCTCACCTTTAGAGGAGGAGAGACAAGAGAAGATTTCAAGACTCCTGCTTCTTATCTCTTACTTTCTAGCTACCCCACATTTGGGGCGAGCGAGCGAAGCGAGAGAGTGGTGACAGCTCTTGTCTCTCTTTACTCTTGCTGCTTGTTTCTCTTTACTCTCCAAGCGGCTTGTTATTAATAAAATCCCAGAGCGTCAAGCGCGCCAGGCTGGCATAAGTGAACCAGTAAGCCCGCAGCGTAGCGGCGTAAGCCCTGGTATTTTGGTCCCTGAATTGCTGGGCAAGGGTAAGTTGTGGAAGTGGGATAGCACCGAGTTTGTAGCTCTCCTGGCTGATGCGGAAACGCTCGTTGGCCAGATCACGAATCTCGGTGGCGAGGCGAAGTTCTTCCTGCACCGTGCGCCATTGTTCCAGTAGTTGTACCAGTTCGGTGCCGAGATCCATTTCTGTCCTGCGGGCCACTTCTTCTGCGATCTCCCGCCCGGTAGCGGCTCTTTTGGTCAGGGCCTTTCGCTGCCCCCAATCCAGGATAGGGAGGGAAAAATTGACGCTGAGAATGCGTTCGTTTTGCGGGTCGCTGTAGATTGGTGCCAGCTCCTGATCGTTGCGAACAAAGCCGAAACCAGCCTCGATGTCAATACGTGGGCCAAAATCACGACGAATACGATCCTCTTCTCTTTCCGCTTCCAGTGCGCGCTGTTGAGCGGCTAAGATTTCCGGCCGGCGATTGGTCATCCGGTTCAATGCATCGGCCGCTGAAATACCTACGGCGACTTCTGAAGAAGGCAGCTCCGGACGGAGTAGCTCCCGATTGTAAGGCCGTCCCAGTAAACGAAAAATGGCGGCAGAAGCAGCGGTCACTAATCGTTCAGAACGTAGTAAGTTTTGTTCAGCACTGGTTAGCTCCAACTGTAACTGAACCAGATCCCCCCGATTAATTTTCCCCAAATCGAAACGTTCCTGCGCTACGGTATACAATTGTTCGTTGGCAGCCTTATTCGTTTCGGCAATGCGGCGTTCCTGATCGGCGTTCACCAGGTCGAAAAAACGATCGGTGGCCAGCAAGGCAGCTTCGGCCCGTGCGGCGGTCAGCTCGCGCTCATTGACCGTCTTTTGCAGGGGTAATAGCTTTCGATCCCACTTCCAGGGGTTAAACGCCAGGATGGGCTGACGGTAGAAAAGGCGGATTGGCGAACCGTTGTAAAACTTATTGTCCAACACCAGGTTGTCGGTGCGCTGCAGACGGCTTTCCAGACTAATGGTACCACCTGTGCCGGCGATGCGCTGTTGGGCGAAGAGCCCTACAAATGAGTTGTTGAGTTCAATTTCACGGAAGGCTACCGTACCGTCATCCTGCGTCACCTCCGTGGAGGTACGGAAGTAATTTGGCAGGTTGGCCACCAGGTCCAGCCGTGGCTTCAGCCCTGCATTGAAGCCGGTAATGGCCAGGTTCGCGGCATCCAGCTGCTGCCGGGCGATGAGCACATCAATGGCACTTTGGGAGGCCTGCTGCTGTAGCATTTCCAGCGTGATGCTGTTTTGGGCGCGAACGCCGGTGCAAAGGATGGTAAAGGAGCAAAGCAGGAACAGCAACGTTGTTACCATCCGAAAAGCACCCCCTCCCCAACCTCGCTTCACCAGGGAAGGAAATTCGAAAGCGCACTGCGCTTTTGGGGTGATGGACTTATCTGAAATGTTAGTCATTGCTAATTAAATTTTGACTTAAAAGCCTGTTCTTAATGTTTCACTGAAGGCGAATGAGCGAAGCGAAATAAGCGGCATGTATTGCTTCCTCTTCCTCCGTGCTTTCTCTGTGCCTCCCTCCGTGCAGCCCGCTGTGAGAACCCAAGCCCTTTGAGGGCAAATGAGCGAAGTAAAGTGAGTGGTTAGTTATTCTCCTTATAACCCTACTCCTTAAGCTGAAAGGAATTCATCCGCTCAAAGTCCTCCATATCGGAAATCACGATCTTGTCACCAGCAACTAATCCACTGGTGATTTCGACATAGTCACCATTCCGTAATCCGGTGCCGACCTGCGTTCTTATCACTTCGTTGCCACGAACGACGAAGATGGATTGCATTTTTCCACCCCGGAAGGCAGGCCCGTTGCGAACCCTAAGCACGTCTTTTTGATTACTGGCGATTACGTACAACTCTGCCCGGAGATTGGGGCGTAGGTTTTCGTTGCTGGAGTCTTCAATCTCCACCCTGAATTTTATGGTGTTGCCCGTTACTTCAGGCAGAATATCCGTGATGACGCCGGTTAGCTTGGCCCTGGCCAACCGCAACTCCACCGGCAAGCCAATCGCCAGTTGTTCAGCGTAACGATCCGAACAAGTGCCTTCAATTTTGTACCGGCCAAGGTTGGCAATCCGAGCCAGCGGAGCACCTTCCTCTACCCGCTGACCCAGGTTTTCGTTGACCCAGGTGATTACGCCGGCGCGGGGAGCCCGTACCTCGGTTTCTCTAAGCTTGCGGCTCAGTTGCTGGACTTCCTTTTCTTCCATACCAACTTCCAGTTGCAAGCGCCGTTCCCGGCCCGCCAGACTGTTGCGGCTGTAAGACAACTGGTTGTCCAGTTTATCCGCTTCCAATTTCGTGATCTTAACCGCCAACTCCGCGGCTTCCACTTCTTCTGCCGTGGCACCTCCTATCTTAAGCAGTCGCTGCGCATCGCCGAGGCGTGCTTCCGCAGCGGCGAGTTCAAGCTTCTTTATTTCAGCATTGTAACCTAGCTCCTTCAGATCGCGCTGGTATTCCAGTTGCAAAAGCCCGATGTTGTTTTCCTTCAACGATAATTGATCCCGGCGGCCATCCAGCTGGAGGCCAACGTAATCCCGGTCGAGTTTCAATAACACGTCACCGGCTTTCACTTCAGTACCCGTAGTCAGCAAAACCTCGTCGATCGTGGTCGAGACCGGCGCATTTACCTGCTCCTCAAAAGCAGGCAGGACCAGTGCGGTAGAGTTGATGGTGTTTGCAACGTCCCCCTTTTCAACGGTGGCAAAACGAAGGGTGTCTTCATCCGCCGAAGGACGAAGAAGCCTTAGCCCGAAATAAATTCCACCAGCCGTTATCAGCGCAATAAGCAGCCATCTAAAGATGCGTCCGTTACGCTTTTTTCCAATGGTGGCTTGGTCAATTTTACGATCCATGCCAGGTTATTGCCAGAAACGTGCCAGAAATTAAACTGTTTGTTTATAGCACTTAATATATATTGCATGTTTTAATGTGTTCGTTTGCGTACACGGTCTGTCCGAATTTGTACGCCGATAAAGCAAAGTAGATGAATCAGTTATGCTGTTTTTTTGCGAACATTATTGATTTTAGGCTGCTTTAGTTAACGAATAAACTATACAAACAATGAAGACTATCGCTTTCCGTTATGGGTTGATTTTTTTTAGCGGCTTAATGGCCATTTTTCTTATCAGCTATGTGCTTGGCCAGGGGGCTAACTATAATCTCCGTTACCTCAATGGTGTACTTCACATAGGCATTTTGTACGTCGCGATCAACCGCCTGAGGGCCAAACAGCCGGAAACACATCAGAATTACGTCAGCGGCGTTGCGCAGGGTATGTACACCGGTGGCATTGGTACGATTCTCTTTATGGCTTTCATTGTGTTGTTCCTATCCCTCAACCCTGATTTCCTGGCGAGTATTCAGGAAGCAACGGGTTTTGGTGACCGTTTGACGCCGATCATGGCCGGCGCGCTAATCTTCATGGAAGGTGTTGGCGTCAGCCTTATAGCTTCTTACCTGCTTACCCGGGTAATTGACAACAGAATTGAGAAGAGTCAGAAGGAAGCTGGTATGACTTATGCGAGCAGGGAGTAACTCCATTTGTAAACTAAGCGCGGGTTACACCTTACGCCACTCTTTGGACACTGAATTTTTTAACGTCAGGCGCAGATCATCCGGCAGTGCCCGGAAACCCTTTAACTCGTTTTGCAGCAGGGCCAACAGCTCCTCATGCTTCATCTGCAGGTTGTTTGTCGAGATGGTGACGGGTGCGCCGTATCTTTGAAAGTTTGCGTTTAAGCTCTTTTGTGCCAACGTCCCTGCTCCACGGGAAATATATTCCTCCGGATTATTTACGTCTACAAGAATAAAGTGATTACCCAGTACTGATGTGGACCTGAACTCAAGTATGTCCTCCCAGTCGATCCTCCCAATACTGATACCCGTCGAATGATCATGAACACCGCTAGTGTCAATGCGTATGGCAACCTTGTTTTTACGAACCATTCGAATGATAAAAAAGGATGCTGTCATGGTCATGATAAGACCTATCCATCCGACCAACGCAACAACCCAAGTTGCTACGGGCAAACCCTGAAGACGCTCCGGACCCGTTATGTACCATACGCAAAGCCCCATGAATCCCACTGAGGCCAGCAGCAGAAAGAGGAGCCTGGTTTTCTTGAAGGGGACGTCGATGGGGTAGGTCATGAATTGACATGGGCTAAATAAAACGCCCCCAAACAGTTATACTTCGGAGAGTTGGAGGAAACAACACACAAGGTAAAGGATATACCACGTTGTCAAAAAAAAACGGTATCTCTATATTTTAATTTCCGCCAATGACTACATTTCCTGAAATAAAAATTCTGAAAAACGAAGTCCTTTCGGACAACTGGTACACCCTCAGAAAAGTCACCTTCGATTACCGTAAGACAGGCGGAGCATGGGAACGCATGGAACGTGAGGCCTACGACCGGGGCAACGGTGCCGCTATACTTCTGTATAACCAGGACCGGCGAACGGTGATCCTCACGCGGCAGTTTCGAATGCCGTCCTACGTCAACGGTAATTCTGACGGCATGCTCATCGAAGCGTGTGCCGGCTTACTCGACGAGCACGAGCCCGAAGATTGTATTCGTAAAGAGACCGAAGAAGAAACAGGCTATAAAGTCAGGGATGTTCGTAAGGTATTTCAAGCCTATATGTCTCCCGGCTCCGTCACCGAAATTCTCCACTTTTTTGTGGCGGAATACGCCGCAGATATGAAAGTCAGCGAAGGCGGCGGTCTCGCCGAAGAACAGGAGAATATCGAGGTGTTGGAATATGAATTCGAGGAAGCTTACAACATGATCAGGAAAGGTGAGATCATTGACGCGAAAACGATTATGCTCTTGCAGCACGCTAAGCTGGAAGGGCTTGTTTAGTACGTGGTAAGTAATAAATAATCACCACCACCGGGTCAACCCTGCGCCTCAAATGAACTTACCTTGCACCTGCGACCGCGCCCTTAGAAAAGGGGGGAAGGATAAAAGGGAAAAAAGGAAGGCAAAAAGAACACCTGTCTGGTTTTACTGATTGAACTTAAATCGTAGAAAATCCTCCTGTGCCCGGGCAAAATCTTCCGGGATACCAATATCAAGGAAGTAGCCCTCGTCAGCAAGGCCGTAAAGTGGGAAATCTGCCACTTTGGCCCCGAAAAAATCACGTTCGAGCGAAAAAGCGCCCTTTAAACCGGCCTGGGCAAAGGCATCGCGCTGGAGAAGGTAAACACCCCCGTTGATCAGGCCTTCCTCAACTGCCTCCTTTTCGCGGAAGGCCGTGATTCGTCCGTCTCCATCCACTTCCACCCGGCCGTACCGCGAAAAATTTTTCATCGGGCGTAACGCCAGGGTTGCCAGCGCACCGACTTGCTGATGCAGCGCGTATTGCCGGGCGAGGTCCGTAAGGAAAAGGGAGTCCCCATTGGTAACCAAAACAGTATCACCGCTTGTATAGGGGAGTGCGTTGGCAATCCCGCCGCCGGTACCCAACGGTTCGGTTTCCAGGGCATACTGAATGGGGCGATCATGGTAACAATCCCCGAAGTGCTCCTCGATCATCTGGGCCCGATAGCCGACGGAAAAAACGAAGCTATCAATACCTCCACGGATCAGATGATCCAATAGATATTCCAGGAAAGGGCGACCGTTGATGGGGGCGAGGGCTTTGGGCTTGTCGGCCACGACGGAGCGCAGTCGTGTTCCGAAACCGCCGGCAAGAATAATAGCTTCCATAGTGAGTTGGTGGGTTTCTGAGTCACTGAGTTGCTGCCGCACGTTGGAGGCGGTACAGCGTGTGATAAAGGAATGTCGAGTCGAATACTTGTGAAAGTGTGCTACAGATAAGGTGAGCGGGCGAAGCACTGCGAGCTGCACTTGCGGTAGCCACTCAGTAATTCACCAACTCAACGACTCACTAACGGGGGAAGATCCGCGCCTCCACGATTTCACAAACAGTGTGCCCCATCAACATATGACATTCCTGAATGCGTGGAGTGTCAGTATCGGGGATGGCAAGGAGAAGGTCGCAAATGGAGCCCATCTTACCGCCGGTTTTTCCGGTGAATCCTACTGTCTTCATCCCGTTGCGGTTGGCTTGCTCAATGGCCCGGACGACGTTGGTGGAGTTACCCGAAGTCGACAGAGCAATCAAAACGTCGTTTTTCTGGCCGATGGCGGTGATCCAACGCGCGTAGATTTCATCGTAGCTGTAATCATTCGCTACTGCTGTGATGTAAGAGGTGTTAACGTGGAGTGCCTCCGCAAACAGCGGGGGGCGGTCGTAGTAGTAGCGACCAGAAAGCTCGGCGGCCAGGTGCTGGGCGTCGGCGGCGGAGCCGCCATTTCCGCAAAAGAATACCTTGCCACCATTGCGGTAACATTCCACCACAACGTCAGAAATTTCACTGACTAAGGCAACTACGGTTTCGTCATCCAACAGGCGTTGTTTGAGGTTGATCGAGTTTTGAAGATTGTGGCGTACGGTCGCTAGCTGGTCCATGTATAGAGTCCTTTGGAGACAAAGGTATAAGGCTGGACGTGAACATTTATTGCATGGAGGGCTTCGATTACGTCATAGCGGGAATTTCCCGGGCAGAAGAAGATCATGTACCCGCCGCCGCCGGCGCCGGAAATCTTACCTCCAGAGGCCCCCGCCTGGACCGCCGTGTCGTAAATGGCATCGATAAACGGGCTCGATATACCTTTGGCTATCTGTCGCTTCTGGGCCCAACCATCGGCCAATATTTCACCTATTCGTTCGATTTCATTTTTTAGTAGTGCTTCTTTCATGGCATAAGCCTGGGCCTTCAATTTTTTGGTGGCCTCCAGGGCTGCTGGGTTTTCCTTTTTGATGTTCTGCTGTTGCTGCTCGATGATGTTGGCACTTTCCCGGGTGGTTTGGGTGTATAGCAGCAGCAAGTGGAAATTGAGGGCTTCTATAATGTCGTCACGTATACGCAGCGGATTAACGATTACTCTATTTTCGGCGTAAAATTCCATAAAGTTGACCCCGCCGAAAATCGCAGCGTACTGGTCCTGTTTACCTCCGGCCATACCCAGGTCTACACGTTCGATGTCGTAAGCCAGCTGGGCAATATCGTATTCTCCAAGGGGCAATTTTAACCAGGCGACGAAGGCGCCTAATACTGCCGTCAATAAAGTAGAACTTGTCCCTAAGCCCGATCCGGAACTTACGTCGATGGAGGTAACCAACTCGAAGCCACGGCCTTCTTTGAGGTAGTCTTTTACGATCCGGTTATAAACACCTTTCTGTAGCTTAAGTGGCCCATACTCCGGGTCCAGAAAATCACTAACGGGCAGTTCAAGGTGTTCTTCCCGGTCGATGGACCGGAGAATGATCTTACCATCATCCCGGGGTGTAAGGGCTGCATGCGCATATAAGCTCACCGTGGCGTTGAGGATGGCGCCGCCGTAGCGATCGGAAAACGGACTTACGTCTGTTCCGCCACCGGCGAGGCCGAGTCGAAGAGGAGCTTTACTGCGGTAGGTTGTCATGAGGACGAAGGTAAATAGTATTTTTTAGCCTTAGGACTAAAGGCATTATCCAATAGAGTAATCGTAAGCTCGCTCGTCAGACGAGGCCTTGCTACTCCAAAGCCTCCTCCCGCAGCGCCAGCAACCGCTCCACCATAGTCTCCCAACCATACTTCAGTTTTTCCTCCTCAATCGTAGCGGCCATAGCTTCCCGATCCGTATCCTCAAAAAATCGGAAGATGGCGTCGCTGATGGCAGTTGGGTCCGGAGAGACAACATAGCCCACCCGCCCGTCGGGGCACATTTCGGCCAGTCCGCCAACGTCGGTAACGATCATGGGCTTGCTGAAGTGGTAAGCGATTTGGGTCACTCCGCTCTGGGTGGCGGTTTTGTACGGCTGCACGACCAAGTCCGCAGCACTAAAAAAGGTGGCTACTTCGGAGTCCTGAATAAAGCGATCCACGAGTTTGATCTCGTCGCGCAGGCCGTGCTTGTCGATCAGGGTGTCGTAGGGCTTACGGTCGGCGTAAAACTCACCGGCAACGATCAGTTTGATGCCCGACTGTCGGAAGCGGGAATCGGCATAGGCTTCCAGCAAAAGGTCGAGTCCTTTGTAGTCACGGATGAGGCCGAAGAAGAGGAGGTGCTGCTCGTCGGGGTTCAGGCCGAGGTCTGCAAGGGCCTTCGTGCGCGGCACCGCCGCGCCGAAATTATCAAAAATAGGATGTGGGGAGTACACCCGCGGTTTGTCTCCGGCAAAAGCGGCGAGGTCTTTCAGTACGGCCTCGGACATGGCCACGAACCCATCTACCGGCTTACAGAAATATTTAGCAAAAACAGTGTCTCCTGGTCGGCTTTCGTGCGGGATGATGTTGTCGATGATTGACAGCACCGTCGTTTTGGGGTTTTGCTTTATCCGCCGCAGAATGGTCCCGAAACAAGGTCCCATAAAGGGGAGCCAGAACTTTATCAACACCAGATCGTAATCGGCATTTTTTATCCGGTTACCAACGCTCCACCAGTTCAGCGGATTCACCGAATTGACGCATTCTATGATGTTGATGTTTTGTGGAGCTGGCTCATCGGAGTACTGGGTCTCCCCGGGAAAGAGCAGGTTGGGATACTGCAGGGTAAAGGTGTACAGGTCGGCGGTGTGTCCCTGATTTTGTAGTTCAAGGACAAGCCGCTCGTTATAAGAGGCAAGGCCACCACGAAAAGGATGAGCGGTACCGATAAGGGCAATTTTCATTGGGGACGGATTGGGCAGTACAAAAAGCGGGGAAAGGCAGTCGGTTTACTTTACCGTCGACCGGCCGATGCTGTCGTAGTAAAACCCGGCTTCCACCATCCGGCGCAGATCGTACAGGTTACGACCGTCGAAGATGACGGACTGGTTAAGGGCTGTTTTCATGCGGTCGAAGTCGGGGGTGCGGAAGGCGGACCACTCGGTAACGATGGCCAGGGCGTCGGCACCGTCGAGCGCTTCGTACTGGTCGTCGCAAAAGGTTACTTTGTTGCCGTAAAGGGCTTCAACGTTGTTCATTGCTTCGGGGTCGTAGGCCCGCACGGTAGCACCAGCGGCCAGCAGCCGGTCAATGGTATAAAGCGCGGGAGCTTCCCGGATGTCGTCCGTATTTGGTTTGAACGCCAAGCCCCATAAGGCGATGGTTTTACCAGCGAGGTCATCACCGTAATACGCTTCTATCTTATCCGCAATGCGCAGTCGTTGGCGATCATTGACGGCCATAACGGCATTGAGGATCTGAAAGTCGTAATCGTTCTGGCCAGCGGTCCGGGCCAGTGCCTGGACATCTTTTGGGAAACAACTTCCCCCATAGCCGACACCCGGAAACAGAAAGCGTTTACCGATGCGACTATCACTGCCCATCCCCTTGCGCACTGCATCTACGTCCGCGCCCAGACCTTCACACAGGTTAGCAATTTCGTTCATGAAACTGATGCGCGTAGCGAGGTAAGAATTGGCGGCGTACTTAGTCATTTCGGCTGACCGGATGTCCATAAAAATGATCGGGTTGCCGGAACGAACGAAGGGCTCGTACAGACGGCGCATCACCTCTTCAGCTTTGGTGCTGTTGGTGCCAATCACGACCCGGTCGGGCTTCAGGAAATCGTCGACGGCAACGCCTTCCCGGAGAAATTCAGGGTTGGACACGACGTCGAACAGGTTTTCGTCGAGCTTGGCCGCCAGCCGGCTGTGGACCTGCTCGGCAGTGCCTACGGGAACGGTACTTTTATCGACCACTACGGTGTAGTGGTTAATCATGCCCGATAGGTCATCCGCAACACCAAGAATAAAACGAAGATCCGCGGAACCATCAGCACCGGGAGGAGTCGGTAAGGCGAGAAAGATGATCTCGGCGTGGTCAACGGCAGATTTTAGATCGGTAGTGAATTTGAGGCGGCCCTGCCGCCGGTTGCGTTCGAAAAGCACGTCGAGATCTGGTTCATAGATCGGTACTTCACCATTGCGCATTTTCTCTACTTTGGCAGCGTCGATGTCAACGCAAATAACGTCGTTGCCGGTTTCGGCAAAACAAGTTCCGGTGACCAGGCCAACATAGCCCGTTCCTACTACGGCAATTTTCATATTTGGTCAATTTGGGGGGGCAAAGATAGTCAAGTAGTCAAATAGTCGGCTACCGCAAGTGGGAGCTCACTATCGCTCGTGAAACTGAAAGTCAGGTAAAGCGCGGCAGCTTCACGAGCGGTAGCGAGCATTTGACACGGTACTACCTGACTACCTGACTATCTGACTCCCTTCCTCCACTTTCTTCCCGCAATTGCGCACTAGTCTTCCGGCTACCATCATGGCTCCACCCCGGAGGACCGAAAACGTAATTGAACCGGCTTCGCCAGTCTGGTGCCCGCCAAACATCCCGCCCGATGGCCGCCCATTCATGCGTAGCGATTCGTAACGGGTTAAAAGTATCGATATTGGTTACCAGGCCGTACGTCGGCCGATGTGTCTCCGGGGCGAAGGTGCCGAAAAGCCGATCCCAGATAATGAGGACTCCGCCGTGATTACGGTCCAGGTATTCTACGTCGCTGCCGTGGTGGACGCGGTGATGGCTCGGCGTGTTGAAAACGAACTCAATGGGTCGCCACATCTTGTTGATTGACTCGGTATGAATCCAAAACTGATAGATCAGGCTCACACTGCCGAAAATAGCGACCATGATGGGGTGGAAACCGACCAGCGGAAGCCAAAGGGCAAAGATGAACGCACCGGAAAGTTGCCCGGTCCAGGTTTGTCGCAGGGCAGTGGCCAGGTTATATTTCTGACTACTGTGATGTACTACGTGGCTTGCCCAAAAGTAGCGAACACTGTGGCTGGTTCGATGGAAAATGTAGTAGCTCAGGTCTTCAGCGAAAAAGCAGAGCACCCATACCCACCAGGCGGCACCCAAATCGAAAAGGCGGTATTGATAAAGGAAAAAGTAGATACCGATAATGACCACCTTAGTGAAGAGCCGAATAATGGCATTGCCGATGCCCATGCTTAGTGAGCTGATGGTATCTTTCGTTTCGTACCAATCCCGCTGTTCCCAAACTGCAACACCGATCTCGACCATCAGGAGAAGGATAAACGCCGGAATGGCATAGTGGATAGCTACGGGGTTGTCGGTAAAAATGAAGTCTGGCATGATCGAAAGATAAGGCACTGCAAAATTAGCGAATTTTCGCTGATTGCCTTTTGGTCAAGTTTTACCTACGTACCGATCAGGCAAAACCGGACGGGGAGGTGGTACGCTACGCGCGCATTCCTTCCTTTTAGGTGTATTGCGTTCGCGTAGCGAACGTGGCCATATTGAAAGCGTCCAGTAGGGGCGATCCCTTGCGGTCGCCCCACGGGTTGTATTGAAAGCGTCCAGTAGAGACAATCACTTGTGGTTGCCCCACGGTTCCTATTAAAAGCACCCAATAGAACGATCTCCAGTAGTCCCCCCACGGCCATATGTGCCCGCAAGAGTCGTTGTAGAATTTGGGCGAGGACGCAGGTGCAAAGTGCAGGTCAAAAGCAGGGTATTACCCCCAATCACAAAAACCGTAAATTTGGCAAGACCTTAACCATTACCACATACACAGCATGAGAACCTTTCTATTACTACTGGCGCTGAGCCTTTCCCTAAGTGGCTTTGCCCAATCTGATACTACCTCCGTCAAAACGGATTCTACTAAAGTAGATACCAAAAAAGGGTTACCCCTGGTGGCCGACCGGACCATTAAAATAAATACCGACAACGGTACCTGGCTTTCCCTGGATGTCAGCCCCGACGGCAAAACCATCGCCTTCGATATGTTGGGAGATCTTTACCTGCTGCCCATGGAAGGTGGCCAGGCAAAGCGCATCACCGAAGGGCTCTCCTTCGACTCCCACCCTAAATTCTCCCCCGATGGGAAGTCCCTCCTTTTTCTTTCTGACCGCAGCGGCGGCAACAACGCCTGGACCATGAATCTGGAAAAAGGGGACAGTACCCAGGTGACCAAGGGTGATAACTTCAATATGCAGTCGGCAGAGTGGACACCGGACGGGGAATATATTGTCGTAAGCAAAGGCACGAGGAACCTCAAACTACATATGTACCATAAAGATGGTGGCAGTGGCGCTCAGCTCATCAAAAAGCCTGAAAACCTCAAGACGGTGGAACCAACTTTCGGTCCGGACGAACGCTACATCTGGTTCGCTCAGCGTACGGGCGCCTGGCAGTACAACGCCAAATTTCCGCAGTACCAGATAGCTACCTACGATCGGGAAACAGGTAAAATAGCCGCCCAAACTTCCCGTTACGGCTCCGCCTTCACCCCTACACTTTCACCGGATGGAAAGTGGTTGGTCTTTGGCAGTCGTTGGAACGACGAAACGGGCCTGATGGCCCGTAACCTGGAGACCGGTGACGAGAAGTGGCTGGCCTACCCCGTTCAGCGCGACGAGCAAGAGTCCATCGCGCCACTGGGGGTTCTCCCAGCCATGTCATTTACGCCAGACAGCAAGCACCTGGTCGCCTCCTACGGCGGTAAGATTTATAAGCTACCCATCGCTGGCGGTGATGCCCTCAACATCCCCTTCCGCGTTGAGGAAGACCTGGTCGTCGGTCCGCGACTGAAGTTTGATTATCCCATCAGTGACGATCCGCTGATGACCGTCACACAAATCAGGGATGGTGTCGTTTCCCCTGACGGGAAACAGCTTGCCTTTACGGCCCTCAACCGCCTATACCTGATGGACCTGCCCCAGGGTACACCGCGCCGGTTGACCAGCGTAAACTACACTGAGGCAATGCCGGCCTGGAGCCCGGATGGTAAAGAAATCGCCTACGTCACCTGGAACGATACGGAGGGTGGGTACCTCCAGAAAATTTCTGCCGCCGGTGGCCAGCCGGTCCGGTTGACGACCCAGTCCGCCATCTACTCCGAACCCGCCTGGAATTCCGCCGGAGACCGCATCGTTTACGGTCGGGGAACGAAACAGGCTTACCAGGATGGTGACGGCCCTCAAACCTTTGGTACCCAGGACGAACTCCGTTGGATCTCCGCCAGCGGCGGAGCAGAGAACTTGATTGAAAAAGGGAAACGCCGGGGTACACCCCACTTCGTCAAAAACAAGAAGGACCGAATTTTCCTATATGGCTCCGAAGGCCTCGTCTCGATTCGTTGGGATGGCACGGACGAGAAATCCCTGATCAAGATTACCGGCATTACCACCTACGGCTCTATCCACGATATCGTCGACCACCACAGCCTGCCCGAAACTGCCTCGGAACCAACGAAAAAACCTTCCACGGCCAATGTGGTCTTAATGGCACCGGAGGGCAACCGGGCCATCGCTAAAATCAATAACGAGATTTATGCAGTGACCATTCCTTACCTGGGAGGAGAGACCTTTACGATCAACGTTGCCGACACCGACAAGGCCGCATTTCCCGCCCGTAAACTAACCAAAATGGGCGGTGAATTCCCACAGTGGAGTTCAGACGCAAAGAAAGTATACTGGTCATTAGGGAACGCTTTCTTTAGCTATGATCTCGCCGACGCTAAGGCTCGCGATGAAGAACTGGAGGCCATCAAAAAAGCGAAAGCAAAAGAGAAGAAAAAGGAAGGAGAAGAAAAGAAGGACGAGAAAGAGGAAGATAAAAAAGACGAGGAAAAGGCTTACGAAGCGGATGAGATTCGCATCAAAGTGGAAGTTGCCCGAGACATTCCTAAAGGCACCGTTTTGTTGAAGAACGCCCGCCTCATCACCATGAAAGGAAAGGAGATTTTCGAGCGAGGGGACGTTTTGATTAAGGATAACCGGATCGTGAGCGTCGGTAAAACAGGTTCCCTCAAAGGAACGAGCGGGGCCAAAGTGATGGACATGAGCGGTAAGACCATCACGCCGGGCTTTGTGGATACACACGCCCACATGTGGCCAGCCTGGGGCATACATAAAAACCAGGTTTGGGTCTACGCCGCTAACCTGGCCTACGGAGTTACCACTACCCGCGATCCGCAGACGGCGACAACCGATGTCCTGACCTATGCAGATATGGTCGATGCCGGCATGATCTACGGCCCGCGTGTTTATTCCACCGGCCCCGGGGTAGGTTACTGGGCTTACAACATCAAAAGCCTGGAGCAAGCCCGCGATGTCCTCAAACAGTATTCCGAGTACTACAACACTAAGACGATAAAGATGTACCTGACGGGAAACCGTCAGCACCGGCAGTGGATCATCATGGCCGCCAAGGAGCAAAAGCTGATGCCGACCACAGAAGGTGGACTGGATTTCAAGCTCAACGTCACCCAGATTCTCGACGGTTACCCTGGCCACGAACATGCCTTCCCGATCTACCCGCTCTATGAAGACTTTAAAACCTTCGTTGCGGAATCGAAGACGACCTACACGCCAACCCTGCTGGTCGCCTACGGCGGCCCCTGGGCGGAGAATTACTACTACGCTACGGAGGACGTCAATGGAGACCCGAAGCTGAATTTCTTCACGCCAAAATCGGAGCTGGACGCTAAGTCCCGCCGCCGAAACGACGGCTGGTTCATGGAAGAGGAGCATGTGTTTAAAGACCATGCCGTCTTCGTCAAAGACCTGGTCGAGGCCGGCGGCCTCGCCGGCGTGGGTTCCCACGGCCAACTACAAGGGTTAGGGTACCACTGGGAACTGTGGAGTGTGCAGTCTGGCGGACTTTCCACCCATGATGCACTCCGGGTCGCAACTATTCTGGGGGCAGAGTCCCTCGGGCTCAGCAATGACCTGGGTAGTATTGAGCCGGGCAAACTGGCCGATCTGGTCATAATGGATAAAAACCCACTGGACAATATCCGCAACTCCAATACGGTGAAAATGGTAATGAAGAACGGCCGCCTCTACGAGGCTGATAGCCTGGATGAGCTGTACCCGGAAGTTCGGAAAGCACCAGCTTTTGAATGGCAGCAGGCGGCTCCGACAGGGGTGCCGGGAATCAAAAAGTAAGTACTGAGCTTCAGGAGCTGATTGGAGGGGAGGCTAAACTCAGGATGTTTAGTCTCCCCTTAATACAGAGCTTAATTCCGTACTACCCGCATTACCTGCTCTCCAACCCGTAGGAAGTAGATTCCCGTTGGGACAGTTCTCAGGTTGAGGGAAATGTTGTTGGACCCAGCATTAAGCCGGCGGTTATCGGACAGTACCTCCCGGCCATCGGCCGTGAAAAGTGAAAGGCCAGCGGTACGCACCTCCTTGCTGTTCAGAACTACGTCCAACCGATCTCCTGCGGGATTTGGGAAAGCCTGGATAACGATACCATCAGTGCTCCGTTCCAGTAAAACGATGGGGCTAATGCCTTCGCTTCCGTCGTAATCCACACTCCGAAGCCGGTAATAGGCAGTGGATGGCGGAGTTTCGTCGTCGAGAGTGTAGCCTTGCTCTTCCGTCGAGAACATTGCACCCTGCGTTCGCGCCACTTCTTCCCAATTATTCCGACCACGATTACTACGCTCCAGGATGTGCCACTGTACATTCTCTTCTCTGGCCGTCGTCCAATACAGGCGGTTGTGTTTCGCCATAGCCTCACCGCTGAAGCCCGTCAGTTCTACGGGCATCGACCCATCACAGCTTTCCCAAACAAAAGAAATCGTTTCAGGCTGGCCATTCAATACGGTATAGGTACGTTTTATGCCACCGTCACCACTATTCACACAAGCCTGACCAGCAAGTGGATCGAGGTTTTCAGGTCCTCCTGCGCCACCAGCTGCGGCGTAGAAGAAATTGAACCGTACTTCACCAGCACCAAGGCTGAATGTTCCACAAAAGATGTTATCACCCTCGGGGTCGGAGAGGGGAGTACCTCCGGAATTGAAGCCGTTGAAGTCAAAGGCAATCGCTTGTGCAGCGAAGTCGGTACTGCCCGCCACACTTGTCATATCAACGCAAAAAGTGATGTTTGTTTGAGCACGTAGGGCCAACGTGGAGAGCAGGAAGGCAAATAAGAGTAAGAAGCGGTTCATTCCAGTATTCTTTTAAACAGCTTAAAGGCAAGCTTGGCTCAAGCTAAGAATTATTCAGATAAATTAACCAAGTGTTGTAATATGTTCACCACAACAGGAGCAGCTTTACACCTTTGGAGCTCCTGACGATATTAACGGCTACCGTAGATACGGAGCGTGACTTAGTGAGCGGAATTTATGCTAAAACACTCAGGCGCGGCCGCAGGGGGCAAAGAAAGGTGATAGAAGCAGGCAAAGTACCAGTTATCCTTTAAAAGTAAAGACCTGAAAAATAGTGCTACTCCAACGTAAACTTTACCGGCAAATTAAACCGTACGGCAACGGGCTTGCCTTTGTGCAGGCCCGGCTCCCAGCGTAGGTTATCCTTACGCATTTTGCGGACGGTTTTGGCGGCGGCTTCGCCTAGTCCGCTGCCGGGATCGCGGACCACTTCAATATTTGTGATTACGCCATGGGGTTCCACTATGAAACTGACCACGGCCATTCCGGAAACGTTCCGATCGCGGGCGCGCTTGGGGTAACGGACGTTTTTGTAGATGTACTCCAGCATCGCTCGGTCAGCGCACTGTTTGCGCTTTTTGTAGTCGTTCTGGTCGCCGCAATTGCGGCCGGGGAAGATGGGCATTTGATCGACCACCTTGTGTACCTTGCGGCTTTCCGTGGACGGGGGGGCATCAGTGGCACTCAGCGCCTGCAGGCGCTCTTCCAGGGCTTTAATTTTTGCCGCTTCGTGGTGGTCGTGCGCGTAGTGGCGGTGCTTGTGCTCTTGGTGATCATTCGTATTGAAGGCTAAAAACAGCCCGCCGACAAAGGCGGGAATGAACAGGCCAAGGAGAATACTCAGGCGGAGATAGGGGCTGCGGGAGGGGAACATTGGGATTTGGGTTTTATTGACGGATGCAGGCTGTAGAGATTATGGTGGGCTAGCTTGGCTTTTTTTACTTCACGCCATCTTGGCGCGGACGCAGGAGCAAAGCAATTCGTTAGGGAGCAAACCATAAGCAGGTTCTGCGCTTCTCACTCCAGTTTAAACTTAACCGGTAAGTTAAACTGTACTCTTTGCCGCCGACCATTAGTGGGCGGATGATTCCATTTAAGCCCTTTCTCATTCATCAGATTAACAACCCGAAGTGCCTCTTCTCCGGTACCTGCCCCCGGATCACGAATGATTTTCGGATCATTAACCGAGCCGTCTTTTTCAATGATGAAACTAATGACTGCTGTTCCTACAAAACTTGATTGAAGAATTACAGGTGGGTACTTTAAGTTCCCGTAAACAAACTCCAACAGCTTTTTATCGGAGCAGGCTTTTCGCTCCGTATAGCTTCCCAGGTCTTCGCAGCCGGGGAATAGTGGCATACGTGAATTTGGGAGAGAACAGACTACTTCATTGCTTGCAGGAGGTGGTGCTGGTGGAGGAGGAGGAGGTGCCACCTTAGTCCCACCATCCAGCTTGAATTTCACCGGTAGGTTAAACTGCACCCGAACCACCTTACCGCCCTGTCTACCAGGAATCCAATGGATTTTTTGTTGGTTCATCAGCTTCACCACCCGCAATGCCTCTGCGCCGGTACCTGCTCCCGGATCTCGCACCACTTTTGCTTCGGTTATTGTACCATCTTTTTCCACTACGAAGCTGACAACTGCCATCCCCTGTACACTGTCCCGCCACGCCTCGTAAGGATACTGGCGGTTTTTTTGAATAAAGGCCATCAATGAACTATCCGCGCACACTTTTTTATGATAATATCCTTTCTGGTCGTTACAACCGGAAAATAGCGGCATTTCTTCTCGTACGTGGACGAGTTCTTCTACTATTGGTGACGCTGATGCTTTTACTTCAGGAGCGTCGGCGCTAAGGCCGTCTTTAAAACTAAAACTGCAATAGGGAACGTCATGTCTTTCCTTGCTTACATTTCCTCCTAATAGGAAAAGCCCTGTCAGCGTAGTAACCAAGGTAAAGAAAAGGCTCAGTTTTAAGTAATTGGAGAAGGACATTTCGGGCCACGCTTTGCACTTATGATGCAATGATGTTCCCCCGTGGTGGATGCATCTGACAATTTATTTTTTATGTGGGTTCTTTACTTCCAGACCTTCTATGTCCTTGAAATCCTTTGTGTTGCGGGAGATGATGACCAAATTGTGGACAAGAGCCGTTGCCGCAATTATGGCGTCGGGCAGTTTTATCTTCTGCTGCTTGTGAACCCAAATTGATTTCTCAGCAATTTCGTCAGATAACGGAAGAGCGGTTACCGATGTAACAAAATCAGAAAGAGCATCCATCTTGTGTAGGCGCGTTAAACTCAAGCAATTCAATACGGTTAATAATTGATCAGTAGACGTCTTCTGTTATGAGTACATTTTCAACCCATTCTTCCCCTGCACTCTGCGTCCGCGCCCTAAAAAGCCTCCCCCAGCCCCAAATAAAACCCACTACCATTACTCTTCCCAAGCCCCAGTGCATAATCCACCCGCAGATTGATGTTTTCCTTTGGTATGATGGTGACGCGCAGGCCGGTGCCGAGTGTGTAGCGCAACTCCGGCAAGGCCAGCGCGGCTACTTCGGAAGCCACTTGCCCGGCACCACCATAAAAGACAAACCCTACGCTCTGCCAGGTTTGCCAACGGTACTCCGCTTGCACGAAGACCGCCAGTCGCTCCCGGAACCGGAATTCCTGAAAACCCCGCAGGAGGTCCGGCCCGCCCAGCGAGCTCAGTTCCTGAATGGGGGCGTCGCCAGCGGCGTAGCGGCCGAAAAGCTGAAAACCCAACACGGCCCTGGGGCTTAACCTCCGGTAACCACGTAAATCCAGTTTGCTGAGTTGGAAAACACTGGTTCCCCCTAAGGCCGTACCGTAAAAACCCTGGGTGAACTCTGCCAGGATTCCTTTCTGCGCGTTGAGTACGTTGTCCCGGTTGTCGTAGGAGGCAGCGAATTCGAGGCCTACATTTTTGCTGCCCAGGCTATCTTGCAAATCCGTGCCTGCGGGCAGGGCTTCCGTTTCTTCCACCAGGAAGTTATTGTAGTAAGTGTTGTACCGAAAGCCGCCGCCGGTAAACAGTTTTGGGGCTACTTGCCGCAGTAGTAAAGGCTCGATCAGTAACCGCTGATAGGTGATGGCACTCTGGTCGGCCTCCGTCGTTCCATTGCCAACGCCGAAATAATTCTGGGGGAAATCGGTGTAGTCCAGGTTGCCCCGTAACAGCCAGCGTTCTTCCGGAAAGAAGATGGTATAACCAGAGGTAAAGAAAACCTGATTCTTTAACGTATAACTGATGCCAATCGGGATGTTGGAGGTCCGGGTATCTGCCCCGGCATTCCTGGTTTTAAACAACAGGTTTGCGCCAAAACCAAAACCCAAACTGGTATTGGGCTCGTAGTACGCGATGGGTGCCAGGACGATTCTGGTCTGGAAGCCGGTGGAGTCCGCTGGTGGCTTCCCCAGGTTGAATTCCATTAAGTCGGTTACCTTATCAATGAGGCCCTGCGCCTGCGAAACCTGAAAGCTTAGTAGAAGGCTTAGAAAAATTAGAACGATTCGCCTGCGCATAGAGGGGTTTTTGCGGGTTGCTAGACCAGACAGAAATAAAGAGTGTCGGCAAGATCGGTTAATTACCAGGCATCAAAGCACGCGAGTATTGAAACCACCCAAATAGTCGTCCATAGGCCGGTTCGCCACCAATTTAAGGCAACTAATTTCGTGGATAGCGGGAGATGGTCTTCTGCCTGATCAAGGGCGCCGTGCAACGGCACGGCTCGAAAAAAGGTTGTACCCCAGACGGCCAGCGTAAGGACAAGGTTCAAGACAATATCCCAGCTCGGATGGGCCAACGTTAACCAGCAGTATAAACCTAACTGCCCTAACATGACGGGCAGCACCACGTAGGTCACCCGCTGGGTGTACACCGTATGCCATCTCCGGAACACCCGATTAGGGAAGTACAGAAAGGCAGGGTAGATCACCAACTGTACGAGCCAGACAAGGATCATGGCGGCAGTGTCAAGAACCAGCCGCGGCGCGAGCAAAATTTGGAAATCTAGGAGGTCAGTCTCCATCGGTAAACTTTATGTACCCGCCACAGGATAAGTCCAAAGGGAATCCACCAAATAAAATCGTTAGTGATCAAGGTGTAGAAAAAGCCGAAAGGAACCAGACCGGTAGCGTAATTCATCAGAAATCCCGCTGGGCCGAACAGTTTACCCAGACCACCAACCGCAACGATGGGCCAGTGCCGCATTGGGTCATAACTCGCCCACCAATACCCCAGGCCGTAAACACCGATGACCATCCCCATACCCTGCCATATCATTGGGTGACGCATGGGTTCCATCCCCACCAGTTCCCAGAAGTGCTGGGGAAAGAGGACGACCCAGGCGCCCCACAGTAGGTTGTAGATGGCGGCGAGCTTTAGGGTGATTCCCATCCATGATGGGGTCGTAGATTGAGGCATAGATAAATTGTTACCCTCCTAAAAGAAGACTATGCCATTTTGGTTTAGTAAATCATTAAGTACAGCCAATATGAAACCTGACCGGGATATTAAAGCGCACCCGTTTGGTCCTGCCGCCACTTTTACCCGGATTGAATTTGATACCTTTCGAGCTCATCAGGTTGATGACACGTTCTACTTCTGCCCCTAAGCCAAAGCCTATGTCCCGAACCGTTTTCACATTGCTAATACTACCGTTTTTTTCTACGATGAAAGTTACTACAACCATTCCGTGAACTTGCTCCTCTGGTGGGGTTTTCGGGGTTGTGATGTTTCTGTAAGTGAATTCCAGCATCTTCTTATCGGCACAGGTCTTCTTTTCGGCGTAGCTAGGGAGGTCTTCGCAGCCAGGGAAAAGTGGAGCCTCTTCGACCGCTGTAGCTAGTACAACGGACTCGGAGTCTTCAACCATGGGAGGTGGCGGTGGTGGCGGTGGGACAAGTAGTTCTCCTCGGCTCATTTCTTTTACAAAAGCCAATTCAGGGCGGTAAGAAAGCGGTCGTTCTTCCTCTAGTTTAAACTCGACGGAAAGTTGAAACAATGCTCGCATTGGCAGCCCTGCGGATGGGCCCGGGTTCCACTTGTAACCTTTCTTCCTCATCAAATGGATCAATCTAAGCCCTTCTTCTCCGAAGCTGATTGGAGTTGGCGATACAACTTGAGCATACTGTACGGTACCGTCTCTCTCCACAATAAATTGAACGAGAACATCTCCTTTTTCCTGGTTACGTCGTGCCTTTTCTGGATATTCCAGATTGCCATAAATGAAGGCTAGCAGCTTTCCATCCGCACATTTCCGTTGCTCATTACGATCTCCAAGGTGCTCGCACCCCGGAAAGGTTGGAATGTTTTTTACGACGGCAAAAATTTCTTGAACCTTAGGTAGTGGCGGGGGATTAACCTGCCCTGGTAAACTCCCCCCAGACAAGCAGACCGCCAAAATAGCCGAATACATAAAACAATGACGACGCATGTCAAAGATTTAAAGAGTAGATGCTACTACCCCTTCCGATTGGCGGCTGGCCTTCCTACTATTATTCAATCCGAGCTTTGGTTGACAGGGCTTCAGCTAGGCCAGGGGGTCTCTGCTCCTCCAAACGTCCTTTGCACCTGCGGCCCCGCCCCAAAAAAACAAGTGGCTGCCACACCAACGTGCGGCAGCCACTCATTAACTTAGTTATTCACTAACTCAGTCT
Source organism: Neolewinella persica DSM 23188 (assembly GCF_000373105.1). Lineage (GTDB taxonomy): Bacteria > Bacteroidota > Bacteroidia > Chitinophagales > Saprospiraceae > Neolewinella > Neolewinella persica. The sequence continues at coordinate 90,857 of NZ_KB890491.1, forward strand.
TACACCAGGAACGGCGCAATAACCAATGACACAACGGCCATCAGCTTCAGCAGGATGTTCAGCGAGGGACCAGAAGTATCCTTAAACGGATCACCTACGGTGTCACCAACAACGGCAGCTTTGTGCGGCTCAGACCCTTTGTGGTAGATGGTGCCCTGAACAGACGCACCTTCTTCGAACATCTTCTTGGCGTTGTCCCATGCGCCACCGGCGTTGGACTGGAAGATGGCCATCATCACACCAGCAGAAGTTACACCGGCGAGGAGACCACCGAGCATCTGTGCACCCATAGAAGGATCAGCACCGAAGAGTTGTGGCGCGAAACCAACAACTACTGGGGCAAGTACGGCGATCAGACCGGGCATTACCATTTCGCGAATGGAAGCTTTGGTTGAAATCTCTACACACTTCTCGTAGTCGGCTTTGCCGTCAGCAGCGTTGAAGGTAGCGAGGTCAGCAGCGTTGAACTTAGAGGTGTCGTGACCAGCACGGCGCATTACTTCAAGCGCAGCTTTCAGCTCAGGAATCTCATTGAACTGGCGGCGAACTTCCTGGATCATATCGTTCGCAGCGCGACCAACAGCCTCCATGGAGAAGGCAGAGAAGAGGAAGGGAAGCATAGCACCCAGGAAGAGGCCAGCCATTACGAAGGGGTTGGCAACGTCGATGCTCGTGATCTGCGCCGTCTGCATAAAGGCAGCGAAGAGAACGAGTGCAGTCAGTGCAGCAGAACCGATGGCGAAACCCTTACCGATGGCGGCAGTAGTGTTACCAACGGCGTCAAGCTTGTCCGTACGCTCGCGTACTTCCTTAGGCAGACCAGCCATTTCGGCGATACCACCGGCATTGTCACAAATAGGACCGTAAGCGTCGATAGCCAACTGGATACCCGTGTTAGCCAACATGCCAACGGCAGCGATGCCGATACCGTAAAGGCCGGCGAAGTAGTAAGAACCGATGATGGCCGTACAGAGAATCACGATAGGGATGGCGGTAGAGCGCATACCGACGGCGAGGCCGGCGATGAGGTTGGTGGCAGCACCAGTCAGCGACTGGTCAACAATACCCTGTACTGGCTTAGTGCCCGTACCAGTGTAGAATTCGGTGATGTAACCAATACCAAGACCGGCAACGAGGCCAAGAAGGATGGCATAGAAGACACCCATGTTGGTGTAGACCGTCTCGACACCGTTACTGTTTACGGCCGACCAAGTGTCGGGCATCAGTGTGGTTACGGCAAAGAACGTAGCGACCAACATAATAACGGCAGCGATCAGCTCGCCGAGGTTGAGGGCTTTCTGGGGATCACCACCTTCCTTCACGCGGACGAAGAACGTACCTATGATGGAAGCAAGAATGCCGATACCGGCTACCACGAGGGGAAGCAATACGCCGTTGAGGCCATTGAGGTCCGTTTCGTAAAAAGAGGGCATCGTCATGAACGCTGCACCGATTACCATGGTACCAATAATAGAACCAACGTAAGACTCGAAAAGGTCAGCACCCATACCGGCTACGTCACCAACGTTGTCACCAACGTTGTCGGCGATCGTCGCGGGGTTGAGGGGGTGATCTTCGGGGATGCCGGCTTCGACCTTACCTACGAGGTCAGCGCCAACGTCGGCTGCCTTGGTGTAGATGCCGCCGCCAACACGGGCGAACAGGGCGATGGAAGAGGCACCAAAGGAGAAACCAGTGATGACGGTAATAACCTTAAGCATAGCACCTTTAGCGGCAATAGCTGAAGTAGCGTCGGTGATCATGATGTCGGCAGCAAACTGTCCTTTGAAGAGCAGGAAGAGGGAGCCGAGGCCCAAAAGGCCAAGACCGACAACACCAAGGCCCATAACGGCACCACCATCAAAGGCAACGCCGAGGGCTTTTCCGAGGCTGGTACGAGCAGCCTGGGTAGTACGAATGTTGGCTTTTGTGGCTACGTTCATACCGATGAAACCAGCCAGCGCAGAACAGATGGCACCGAGCACAAATGCCACAGCGATCATCATGCTGGAGGTAGCGGGATCTGCAGTAACGGCCAGAATAACAGCGACGACGGCCACGAAAATAGCGAGTACTTTGTACTCGGCCTTGAGGAAGGCCATTGCGCCATCAGCAATGTTCTTGCCGATGCGTTGCATCAGTTCGTTGCCGGGATCCAACTTGGATACGCCGGCGGATTTGATGAACATGAAAACCAAGGCGAGAATACCCAACGCAGGGATCGCCAATAGAATAGTTGAAACCATAATGTGGAAAGAGATTTACTTGTTTAAGAAGATTGTTAGTCTTCGAAGTACAAGCGATCTAGATGGCCGCAGGGATGTCTGTTAAACAATAATGAGTGCTTGATCCCGTACGCTTCAAAAGGTCGTTGACCCGAAATATTGCGCAAAAGTAACGTTTATTGGGGTTTTGATCAAATAGTGGAGGTTTTTGGTCAATACTAAAGGTGTTTTTTGGGGCGCGGCCGCAGGTGCAAAAGCCCCTGTACACGGCTTCCGCCGTGGTCCCCAAAGGGAAGGTATGGAGGAGCAGGGTGTCATTAACGAATACGAGGGGCTGCGCTTGATCCTGCGGATCGGCGCTGATCCCTCGCTACGAGAGATGGCCCTCCGGGCTACGGTATACACACATCTTTACATGGCCCCTCGCAGTTCGATTTTACGCCTCCGAGGAACTTTTGGCCGACTACGTCAGACCAAAAGATGCCTAGGAGGAGAAAATCACTACGTTTTTGTCTTGACCAGAGGCGTTTTCTCCTCCGAGGCGTCGAGCTGGCGCAGCCGCGAGCTCCTCGGAGGTGTAAAACGACGGTCGGGATCACTAATGTAAACTTGTGTATATCCCGTAGCCCTCCGGGCCTGCCCCGGAGGTAATGTTGTTGTTCAGGTACTCCACCGGCGAGCAAGCGCAGTGAGCGGTACCTGCGGTAGCCACTCACTCCTTCTCCATCCCCATTCACTCCGTTGTTACAATCCGCACCGCCACCTTAGCCTGCTTTGCTCGCTCCCGGGCCATAGCGACCGTATCGCCCAGGGCCGTGACGTGGCCCATCTTACGGAAAGGGCGGGTCTCCGCTTTGCCGTAGAGGTGGGGGTACACTTCGGGGATCGCCAGCAGATTTGCCCAACCATCGTATACTGCGGGACCGGTGTGTCCCTCGGCCCCCAGGAGGTTGATCATCGCCCCGGGGCGAAGGAGGTCCGTAGGCCCCAGGGGTAGGTCCATGATCGCCCGCAGGTGTTGCTCATACTGACTGGTCATACACGCCTCTATGGTGTGGTGGCCGGAATTGTGAGGACGGGGAGCCACTTCGTTGACGAGAATCTCACCTGCCTTAGTAAGGAACAGCTCGACGGCCAGCAGGCCGACGATGTCCATTTTTTGAGCAACGGCGCGCGCCAGCGCGGCTGCAGCTGCGTCAGTATCTGAGTCTATGGCGGCTGGGCAGATCAGGAATTCGACGAGGTTGGCAGTAGGATGAAATTCCATCTCGACGGTGGGGAATACCCGAAGTTCGCCCGAAGGGTTTCGGGTAACAATGACGGCCAACTCCTTATCGATGTCGACCAGGGCTTCGACCACACAGGGAACATCCAGTATTTTTTCTTTCAGGTCCGCCGTATTACGGATTACCGCCACGCCCTGGCCATCATAGCCGCCAGTACGTGCCTTTTGTACGAAGGGCAGAGATACTTCGCCAGCTTCCAATGCTTCCAGAACTTCCTTTGCACCTGCGTACAGCGCAAAAGAAGACGTTGCTATGTCATGGTCAGCATAAAATTGTTTCTGCAAACCCTTGTCTTTGATCAGGTCAATCTTGTCGGGTTGCGGATATACTTTAATGCCCTCGGCCACCAACTGGTGCAGCGCCGCCGTATCGATGTGCTCGATCTCGATGGTAACGATGTCCATCTTGCGACCGAATTCCAGCACGTCGGCCTTGTTCCGAAAGTTACCCCGGTGAAACACCGTCGCGTAATTAGCGGCTGGGAAACTGTGGTTTTGATCGAGCACGTGGATGGGCAGGTGCCAGGGAGCACCGGCCTGACACAGCATTTTGCCTAGTTGGCCGCCGCCTAGGATACCAATGCGTGGGGAGGAAGATTTTGACATGGTGCGAAGTTAAGTCGTCCAGATTGGTTCCCCGGCCTTCGGGCCGGACAAATTACCTGCCTGGCCTTCAGGACGGGGAACCGGGAAAACCCGTAACTTTGCCCCTTTCCCAAGCGTTAGTAACCAACAAGTAACCCCCACTCCTTATGTTCCCCACCTACGACGTCATCGTTGTCGGAGCCGGCCACGCCGGCTGCGAAGCAGCCATAGCCGCCGCCAATCTCGGCGCAAAAGTGCTGCTGGCTACCATGAACTTGCAGACCATCGCGCAGATGAGTTGCAACCCCGCCATGGGTGGCGTGGGTAAGGGGCAGATCGTGCGGGAGATCGACGCCCTTGGCGGCTATTCCGGTATCATCACCGACGAAACGATGGTCCAGTTTCGCCTCCTCAACAAAAGTAAAGGTCCCGCCATGTGGAGCCCACGGGCCCAAAGCGACCGGATGGCCTTCGCCCTCAACTGGCGCGAACGGCTGGAGGCCCACCCCAATGTAGATTTCTGGCAGGAAATGGTCACCGGCGTAGTCATCAAAGATGGTCGCGCCTGCGGCGTCCATACCAGCCTGGGCCTGGAGATCCCGGCCCACTCCGTGGTGCTAACCAACGGTACTTTTCTCAATGGTACCATCCATATCGGCGAAAAGCAATTTGGTGGCGGCCGCGCCGGAGAGCGCGCAGCTACGGGCCTCACCGCGCAGCTGCAAGGTCTCGGCTTCGAAAGTGGCCGGATGAAGACAGGTACCCCCGCCCGCCTCGACGGGCGCACGCTCGACTGGAGCAAGATGACCGAGCAACCCGGCGACGAAAACCCCGGCCGCTTCAGCTACACCGACACGCCGCCGCTGGTTAATCAAATGCCCTGCCACATTACCTACACCAGCAAGGAAGTACACGAGACCCTGCGCGAAGGTTTTGACCGCAGTCCGATGTTCAACGGACGCATCCGCGGCCTGGGCCCGCGCTATTGCCCCAGCATTGAAGATAAGATCGACCGCTTCGCCGGCCGGGATGCCCACCAGCTCTTCGTAGAACCGGAAGGCCGCAATACCTGCGAGATATACGTCAACGGTTTCAGCTCCAGTCTTCCCGAAGACGTACAGTATAAGGCCCTGCGTAAGATCGTAGGTTTCGAAAACGCCAAGATGTTCCGCCCCGGCTACGCCATCGAGTACGACTTCTTTCCCCCTACCCAGCTGCAGGCTACGCTGGAGACCCGCCTGGTTCCCCGGCTGTTCTTCGCTGGCCAGATCAACGGCACCACGGGCTACGAAGAAGCGGGCTGCCAGGGCCTCATGGCCGGCATGAACGCCGCGCTGGCCGTACAAGAACGTGACCCACTGGTGCTCAAGCGAAGCGAGGCCTACATCGGTGTGCTTATCGATGACCTGATCAATAAAGGTACCGATGAACCTTACCGGATGTTTACCAGCCGGGCGGAGTATCGCATCTTGCTGCGGCAAGATGATGCCGATCTGCGCCTCAGCCCCATTGCTGCGGCTCTCGGTGTCCGTAACATGGATGGCCGGATGGATCGGGTCAACGAAAAACGGGAGGCCGTTGCCGCAATCCAGCGGGAACTCGGCAATATCAGTGTTACCCCCGATCAGCTCAACGGCTTTCTGGAAGCCAAAGGCGATACCCCGCTGAAGCAAGGTGTGAAACTGCTCACCATCCTCTCGCGTCCGGGCATCTCCCTGCCGGAGCTTGCTACCACCGTGCCTGCCCTCAACGATTTCCTTACCCCCTACGACGACGAAATCATCAACCTCGCTGAAGTCACGATGAAGTACGAAGGGTACATCGAACGGGAAAGAGCTGCGGTGGAGAAAACCAGTCGACTGGAAGGCATCAAGCTACACGCTGATTTCGACTACAACCAACTCAAAAGCCTCAGTATGGAAGCCCGGCAGAAGCTCAGCGAACTGCAGCCCCGGACTATTGGGCAGGCTAGTCGGATTTCTGGCGTTTCGCCTGCCGATGTTTCGGTGCTGTTGGTGCATTTGGGGCGGTAGAGAATAGGAGAATTAGAGAATGTTTGAATAGGGCATTCTCTAATTCTCTAATCCTCCCATTCTCTTTTACCCCAACCGCTGCACCACCTCCTTCATCAGCCCCCGCAACTTAGGCTCCACCGCCTGCACGGTAGCGATCACGTCGTCCACCGTAGTAGGTTGGATTTCGACGATGGGGTAGCACTTGTTGGAGACGACGGAGATTACGAAAACGGGCAAGCCTGCGTGACGGGCCACGAGTACTTCGGGTACGGTAGACATGCCGATGCAGTCGGCACCGATGATGTGCGCCATGCGGTATTCGGCGGGTGTTTCAAGATTGGGGCCGGGGAGGGCGAGGTAAATACCTTCGTGAGCAGTGATGCCGTGATCGGCGGCCCGTTCGATGGCCCAGGCGTTGAGTTGACGGTCGTAGGCATTTAACATATCTGGGAAACGGGGGCCAAGGCGGGGATCGTTGGCGCCACGCAGCGGATTGTCGGGCTGCATGTTGATGTGGTCGCGGATGAAAATGAGGTCACCGGTGTTGATGTCGGCATTGACCGAACCACTGGCATTAGAGATGATCAGATGTTCAATACCCAGGGCGGCAAGCACGCGTACGGGAAAGGTTAGTTCCTGCATGGAGTAACCTTCGTAGTAATGCAGTCGACCGGCCATGGCCACCACCGGCACGCCGTGTAAGGTGCCCAGAATTAGTTTGCCCCGGTGAGAATCAACCGTAGCTGCGCAGAAATAAGGCAGCAGGCCATACACGAATTCGCGTTCTACCACAATGTCTTCCGTCATGGAACTCAGGCCCGTGCCGAGGATAATGCCAAGCTTGGGCTGCGTACTAGCGCGTTGGCGGATGAAGGCGACAGTTTCCTGGATTTGATCGTAGAGCATTTTTCTTAGTCTTGTGGTCAGTTAGTCTTGTGGTCTTGTAGGCTGCCGCACATTGGAGGCGACAAATATTTGCACGGGAAGGTGTGATGTTTTGGCGCGGCCGCAGGTACAAAGAACGGTTTTTTAAAGAGCAAGGTTTGTTAGCCTTGTAGTCTTTTAGTCTGGTGGTCTTCCACGAATGAAGTGAGCTGCCTCGTGCGGTAGCACGACAAGACCACAAGACTACGAGTCTACCAGACTATTAACGATCCCTCCACACAAAATCCCCGCAGCCACCGCAGCGTTCAGACTTTCCGCCTCCCGGCCCGGGGCCCGGGGAATGTTTAACCACCTTTGCACCTGCGTTCGCGCCGCCGTACTCACGCCGGGCCCTTCGGCCCCGATGACCAGCATGCCGGCCTCCGGAGCCCGCAAGCCATAGATGTTTTCTCCGGAAAGATCGGCTCCAAAGATCGGTAAATCGGGAAATTTAGTGGTGACTTCAGTCAGGTCACCTTGTCGAAAATCGATGCGTAAAAACGATCCCATGGTGGCCTGAATACTCTTGCTGGCGTACAAATCCGCAGTCCCCGCACCAGCAATAACATGATGAAAACCGAACCAGTCGGCGATACGTAGTAAGGCACCGAGATTACTTGGAGATTGAACCCCGTCGAGATATAAAGACCAGCTGGTGGCCATGTCCGTGGGCAAGTCTTCAGCAACATCAGGTAAATCAACAACCGCCACCACCTGATTTGGTGTTCTCAATTGGGAAATTCTACCCAATTCTTTTGGGCTTACCAACGTTAAAGGAACCGTTGGTGGCGCGGGCAGCGCTGCTGCCCACTCCTCCAGTGCGTAGAGGTGATCGACACGATAACGGGACTGTGTCAGTAGTTCTGCGACGATCCGTCCGCCTTCGGCGGTGAATTTGTGGTAATTTTGCCGAAACTTCCTCTGTTTGAGGCTGCTTATGAATTTAATGGTACCGGAGCTGATGGGCATATTGAAGCGGGGTTGGCGCCCGGCGGGCGCGGGCGTATGGTACGTCGCCCTGCTGCTAACCGTGCTGGCGTCGTCGTGCAATACTACCAAATTTCTGGCGGAGGACCAGGAATTACTCACCAGCTACCGCATCAAACTCGCCGACCCTAAAAATGTGACGAAACGCGCAGACGTCGCTTACGAACTCTCCACCCTCGCCCGGCAGCAGCCCAACGGTAACTTTCTCGCCTTCTGGCCCCGGGAACAATTTTACCTCGACAACAATAAACCTAAAGACACTACGCGCATCGACCGCTTTTTGCGCAACACGCTCGGTCAGCCACCTACGATTTATAGTGACAGCCTGAGCAGGATTTCGACCACCGACATGAAGGACTACCTCCTCAAGTTGGGGTACCTCAGAGCAACCGTATACCATGAAGCCGATCGGGGGAAGCGCCGCAAGGTTGACCTGATCTACCACGTGGAGGCCGGAAAACGCTTTGCCATCGACTCCGTTGAATTTACCAGCCCGGACCCCCAGGTGGACAGCCTGCTGCAACTCAGTAAAACAGAAAGTGAGCTACAGCCCGGTGCACCGCTGGACCTGAATCTGTTCGACAAGGAGAAAGCGCGGATCAGCACTTATTTCCGCAACAAAGGTTTCGCTTTTTTTTCGGGATCTTATTTCGATAAGCTTGAGGTAGACACCAACCGGCAAAGCGGCCTGGCGGACGTTTACCTCAGCATCTTACCCGCAGAGCGGGAAGCGGCTTATGACCGCTACCGGGTGGGGAGCATTACGGTATTGACGGACTTCTCCCCCGTTTCTCCGGGTGGCGGCTACCGGCTCGATACCACCATCAACGGCGTGAGGTTTCTTTCCAACGAGCCTTCCTTCAGAATGCGACCGGAGTTGCTCCGCAAAAGTGTTTTCCTGACTTCCGGAGAATTTCTCCGGTATTCGGACCTCGAAAAGACCAACCTCTCGATGAACGCCCTGGGGATCTATCGCTTCGTCCGCATCAATCAACAGATTGATACCCTGGACCCTGGGATACTCAATTATCAGGTACAACTTACGCCGAGCGACCGGATGTCTCTTGGCGCCGACCTCGACCTTAACTACACCAATCGGAATGGAAACGTTGGTGCGGGCAACCTGATCGGGGTCAGCCTGACCCCCAGCTTCCAGAACCGGAACGTCTTTGGTGGTGCGGAGCTCCTGGTTACCAGTCTGCGGGCCGGAGTAGAACTCAACCCAAGAGTCAAGCGGCGAAATACCGCTTTTTTTAATACCATTGACCTGTCGGCCGACGTCAGCCTCTACCTTCCCCGATTCCAGGACTTCGGGGTCTACAACTTCCTGAATAAGATTCCTTCCCCTTTTGGTAGCCGAATTGTCTCCGATGATTTTTTAAATCAATTACGGGAGCGTGCGAGTACAAGGTACAGCCTGGGGTACGAGTATTTGTCAATCCAACGGTTCTACGCTTATACTTTACTGAATGCTCGGCTGGGGTACGACTTCAAACGTTCGGCAACCACCAACTACCGGATAAATAACCTCGCTATCGACGTACTGGCTCCAACCATTGAACGTGAATTCGAGATAATTCTCCAGCAAAACGAATTCCTCCGTCGCAGTATCGGAGAACAGTACTTTTTCTCCTTATTCTTCCGTGATCTGGAATACACCCGGAGTGGCCGTGTCGACCGCCGGGGCCGCTCACTCTCCTTTAACGGGCAGCTGGAGTTAGCGGGGGCAGAGGTTAGCCTGTTCAATGATGCGCTTAATCTTTTTTCGGAAAACAATCGGATCATCACGCCGAAGGAAGGGGCTACTTTTGCCAAGTATGCCCTGGCGCTGGCCGATATTCGTTACCAAAAACAGTACAACCCGCTCAAATCTTTTGCTGCGCGTTTTTTGGTAGCTGCCGGGCGGCCCTATGGCGGCTCCGAAGCGGTACCTTACGTGAAGCAGTTTTTTGCAGGCGGCGCTAATTCGATGCGGGCCTGGGCACCGCGTGGGCTTGGTCCGGGTGGGTTTGTGGATACCCTGAGTCTCAGCACCAATAATAATCTCCAGTTGTTTCAGACCGGTGATTTTCGATTAGAGCTTAACCTGGAGTACCGTTTCAACATCGCCTCTTTCTTTCGTGGCGCCTTCTTTGCGGACATCGGTAATATCTGGACGTTTGAGGAAGATCCGGAACGCCCGGGTTCCCAATTCCTGCTTAGTAAGCGGGCCAATGAAGCTGGCACATTTGTTAATCAGGCTTTTTACCGGCAACTCGCCATGTCTGCGGGTACCGGCTTGAGAACGGACCTCAGTTATTTCCTTTTCCGTCTCGACGTTTCCCTGCCGCTTCGGTACAACTATCCGCAAGACGGCTTCGGAGAGCCGTTGGATCGCGATGGGACTTCGTTCGGTGAAAGCACTTACTGGCGCAGCTTCAGCAGCTTCAGGTTCCGGGATCTGACGTTTCAGTTGGGACTGGGGTATCCTTTTTAGCGACCCCGCCTAAAAAGGCCAGAACGCCTTGGCAATGGCCCCAATAATAACCACAATCAACAGCCGGTAAGCGTACAGCCCCGCTTTTGGATGCGTAGCTGCGAACCGCGCGGTGAGGTAACCTCCCACCAGTTGCCCCAAAGCCATCAATGCCCCGATGCGCCAATCGATGAGGTCCTGCCAGGCAAAAACAGCTACTGCAAGAACGGTATAGATGGTGACGACTATCACCTTCACCACATTGGCCTGGATGATCTCGTAGTGCGCCGCAAGCACCATTACCGCCAGGAAGAATACCCCCATTCCCATTTGGATAAAACCACCGTAAATACCCAATAGAAAGAAGAGGATTACGGTGATCCAAAGCGGTAGCGGTGGTTTGTTTTCCTGCGGTACAAGCCAGCGCTTAGGCTTGATCAATAGTACTAACAACATCACCACCAGCAGGTAACGAAAGAACGATTTGTAGGCAGCGTTCGAGATGATCAGGCTGAGATAAATACCTACGCAAGCCCCCACGCAGGAGATGATGACGATGCGCCACATCTCCCGTTTCTTAGCCTCCGGTTGATCCGTAAACCGGCCCGCTTTTTGGAAGGCGTAGGTGCCGCCAATACCGTTGGCCAGTACCCCCACGCGGTTGGTACCGTTGGCCACATCGGCCGGAAGACCGAGCAGTTCCATCAAGATGGTCAACGTAATGGCCGAACCATTACCCGAAAGGGTATTGATGCCGCCGGCCAACAGAGCGCCCACCAGGGCGATGAAATAATCCATGGCGCGAAGGTATGGATGGGCCAGGGAATTCTTTCATTCCCACATTTCATTATTCTCCCATCCTCTCCCGCTACCTGATCAGCGTCACGTCACCAGAAATGTCCTGCACCGCCCCGTTGACGAACCGCACGGTTGCCTGATAGACAAATACGGCGGGGTTAACGGGCTTTCCGTTCAGGGTACCGTCCCAGCCAACGCCCGGCTCATTAGGTTGAAAATCGGTGTTTTCGAATACCAGGCCACCCCAGCGGTGAAAAACCCGTAAGGTTTCCACGCGCTCAACGGCTGGCCCGGCGAAGATGGTAAACCCGTCGTTTACCCCATCCCCGTTGGGCGTGAAGGCATTGGGCACGTATAGCGGCAGGTCTTCAATGACCTGAACTTCCACCATAGCCGTATCCGTACAACCAGCATCGTTGGTGCCCACCACCGTGTAAGTAGTCGTATTGACCGGCCCGACCCGAATAATGGAACAGGGTGGGTTGACGCATTCGAAGGCATCAGGGCCCCATTCATAGGTGACTGGGGAGTAGTTGCTAACGGCCCGGATTAGGGTGTCGAAACCCAGGAAGACTCGGGTGTCCCCGCCTGGATCCACGATGAATTCGCGGGGCTGGGTAAGGGTGCCTCGAAGGGAGTCAAGACACCCGTTAGCGTCCATCACGTAAAGGGTGTAATCTCCGGCGAGAAGACCATCCAGGAGGGGGTCGGTCTGGAACATCCGGTCGTCAGTGGCGTAGGTGTAGTCTGGAGTGCCGCCCGTTGCGGTGACCTGGAATGACCCGGTTGGGTCGCCGAAGCACTCCAGGTCATTGGTTGCTAACAAGACCGGGAAGATCTCGTTCGGCTCCGTTACGATTTCGGTAATGGTACTTACGCAGCCGACGTCGTCCGTCAATTGTAAGGCATAGGCGCCGGGCACCAGATTCATCTGGACGGTATCCGTAATGCTGCTGCCATTTAAACGATAAGTATAGCCGGGCCGGCCCCCCTCGGCCAGAATGATGAGTTGTCCATCGTCGGTCCCGAAGCAAGTACTTCCGGTATTCAGGGCGGAGAGGTTGATGGCCGGTGGTTCAGTCAGCTCTACGGCAAACTCCCCGGTGCAGCCGTCGGCATCGACGGCCTGAACGTTATACATTCCGGCAGCGAGGCCGGTTTGGGTATTGTTGGATTGTAAGCCGCCACCGAGACCAAAATCATACTGGAAATTGGGTTGGCCGTTGGCCAGCTGTATTTGGATGCTGCCGTTGGCATCCCCGGCACAAATCGGTTCCGTAAATACGTCCACGCCGCGCACCAGTCCGAGTTGTAGCTCGTCTACAAAGATGTCTTGTTCCACGATGCAGTCATTCCCGTCACGCATCCGTACGTTCACGCTGGAAACACCGATTCTGCTGATGCTATTGGTGGGCCCGAATGGGCTGCCATTGATACTGTACTCATAAGGCGCGAGACCGCCACTGAGTGTGGTGAACTCCAGCGCACCGTCTACCCCTCCGGCACAGGAAGGCATCGTGATCAGGGTGTCGAATACGAAGGGATCCGGTCCGCCTACGGTGTAGGTGAAAGCGTCTTCGCAGCCGGATTCATCGCTGACGGTGACGGTGTAGTCTCCGGTGGGTAGGCCGGAGAGGTCCTGGGTATTTTCATCGTTGCTCCATAGGTAGGTAAGCGTAGTTGGCGAGAAACTGCTGGTCGCCGTGAGGTTAATGGTTCCCGTTGAATCATTGGGGCATAGTACATCGCTGGTGGTAGCGGCTCCGGTAAATTGCCCCTGACAGCAAATGACGTTCACTTCTTGCTGGCTGAGGACCTCCCGGCATTCGCGGGAGGTTGTGATGATGAGCTCTACCGCCGGAGTACCGGCTTCGCCGAACACAACGGAGTGAGGCCCGGGCCCGCTGGCCGTCTGCGGTGTGGCGGTAGGGCCAAAATTCCACTCGCGGCTTACGATTTGGTCGAGCGAAGTGGATTGATCCTGAAAGGTGAGGGCTTCGCCGACGCAGACCTCGCTATCGGAGAAGGTAAATTCCGGTTCCGGTCCCTGAAAGGTGCCCGTGCCGTTAAACTCGATGGAGAAGCCGTCTCCCGAAGCAGAAAAGTTGAAGATTACCACGGCATAACTACGCCCGGAAACCATTTCGATGGCAGAGGCAAAGTTATTGTTACCAGCCTGGCAGCCACAACTCTCCCCGAGGTCATTATCATTGACGCTCAATCCGGTAGCCCCCAGGCAAGGTAGGTTTTGATCATCGGGGTTGCCCCGGGTTTCGCCGGAGTACATACAACGTAGGGTTTGGCGGGCACCACAGTCGTCCAGGCCATTAGTCAGCTCGTAGACGGCAAAGTCAATATCTTCATTAACCGCCGCACCCAGTGGGGTAATGGTGAAACCGAGCGTGCCGGGTTGGTCACAGGTCCACTTATACCAGGCGGAGTTGTCTTCGGTGGGTTGGCAACCGGCATCAACACATCCGTTGGATAACAGGTCCTCCCTAATATTTCCGCTGCCGGAAAGAAACTGGACGCTGAAGGGAGATTTGTCACAGAGGACAACGCCGGTAGCGCAGTCGGCATCAGGCTCCGGTACGGCGTCGAATTGGTTAACACAAAGTTCGAAGGTTCCCTGGTTCCCGTTGCGTGCACCAATCAGAATAAGGTAGGTTTCACCAATCGTTAAATCCGTCAGTATGGCGTTGACACCATTGACATCTTCGAATGGAGATTTGCATATAAGTGCATCGGCACTGGTCAGGCTACCGCAACCATTTTCGTAAACGGTCATCTGTGGCTCGGCCAGGCTACCGCGTTGGTTGCCGGGAATGCGCCCGTCAAGGGTGATACTGGCGGAGTTTCGCAGGGCGACGAAGGAGTACCAAACATCCCGCATTTGATCTGGCTCGCTGACGCAGACATCGTACCCGTTCTGATCAAAAGAAGCGGTGGCATTTACATTGGTAAATCCGCCTTCTCCAGAGCAAAATTCTTCCACCTGAGGTAATTCGATGGCGTTGATACACTCGTCATTGGCAGGTTGAGCCCAAGCCAGTACCGGGCCAAGGAAAGCGAAAAGAAAAAGTGGATAGAATGATTTCATTTGATAGTAAACTTAGGGGAACGACATAGATAACTGTAATAGAGACCGGTGAGGTACGTGAAAACGTTAGCAAATGACCGACTAAATGACAGGTTTATGGGTTTGGTAACGTTTTTGGCGCCTGTGGCGCCTGATGTTGCAGGTTACAGGAGTTGCAGGCTGCAAAAGGGGGAGAAGTCATTGTTTCTGTACACCCTGCAACACTTGCAACCTATGCAACGTGCAACCTGGAGGTGCGAAGCACCGGCTATTGCCGTATCTTCCCCCCGTGAAATTAAAGTCCCAGATCCCCAACTTCATCACCCTGCTCAATCTCTTCTGTGGTTGTGCGGCGATTATCAATATCCTGGACCATCAGTTCGTCGCAGCATTTTGGTTCCTGTTTGCGGCCGGCTGGTTTGATTTTGCCGACGGGCTGGTGGCCCGCCTGCTCAACGTATCCAGTGAGCACGGCAAGGAGCTGGACAGCCTCGCGGATATGGTTTCCTTCGGTGCAGTACCGGCGGTGATTTACTACACCTTGCTCTTTATCGGGGATGCCGCTGCACCTGCATCCGTGCCTGATCCTGAAATAATCGGGTTGCCTGTTTCCTGGTCCTGGTACGCCGCTCCCGGCCTCATCGTCGCTATGTTTTCTGCTCTCAGGCTCGCCAAGTTTAACCTGGATACCCGACAGACCGAAAACTTCATGGGTGTAGCTACGCCAACCAGCACCGTTTTTGCAACTGGCCTTATGCTCATCTACGCCCTGGATCCCTTCGGCTGGGCGGCTTACGCGCTCAGTCCGTTTGTCCTTTATCCCGCCATCATCGCTTTTTCCTACCTGCTGGTCAGTGAGCATCCAATGTTTTCTTTCAAGATAAAAGGCGCGAAGTGGGCGGGCAACGAGACGCGAATTATCTTTGCGGTTCTTGCCATCGTCCTCCTAGTTGTATTGCGGACGGCGGCCTTTCCTTTCATCGTCGGGGTGTACCTGATCATTAATCTAGTGTCACCACCGACCGCGCAAGCAAATACCTCCAACGAATGAAGTTTCTCGCCCACATCAACATCATGCCCAAGGCCGAACTGCTCGATCCCCAGGGCAAAGTGGTCGTCAAGAACCTGCCTAACATCGGCATTGAAGGTGTTGACGCTGTTCGGATCGGAAAACATGTCACCATCAGCCTCGAAGCGAAAAACTCGGACGAAGCGCAGGAAAAGGTAGAGAACGCCTGCAAGAAATTGCTGGCCAACGTGATCATGGAGAGCTACGACTTTGTGGTCGAAGAACTCTAAACGAGCGAATAATTGAAAGGGGGAAGGAGAGAGTAGCTACCGGGGTTATCACTCCTTGCGGTGCACTTCGTGGCTACCTTCGGCGGTCGTTTATTCGTCAAAGTGAGGCAGCGGCGATAGGGGCGGCGCCTGCGGTAGCTA
This sequence comes from Neolewinella persica DSM 23188, assembly GCF_000373105.1. Classification (GTDB taxonomy): domain Bacteria; phylum Bacteroidota; class Bacteroidia; order Chitinophagales; family Saprospiraceae; genus Neolewinella; species Neolewinella persica. The sequence goes on from NZ_KB890491.1 coordinate 106,650, forward strand.
TTCTCTAACTTACTCATTCACTAACTCACTCAGGGCGGGGCCGCAGGATGCAATGCAGGTTGGAGGAACAGCTGGGCCTTCCGGTGTCAGTAATTCCGGGTGGTAGAACCGACTGCATCTTTCCTGCGTTAGTACCGCATGAAAACTCCGGAAAATTATAACCCCCTCACCGCCGACGAAGAGCGTGTGATCGTCCGTAAAGGCACCGAGATGCCTTTCACCGGTGAATACAACAACTTCAAAGTTGATGGCGTCTTCGTCTGCCGGCGTTGTGATAGCCCGCTGTACGACAGCAAGGATAAATTCAGCAGCGGCTGTGGCTGGCCAGCCTTCGATGATGAGGTGCCAGGTGCCATCGAAAAAATTCGGGACGCCGATGGCCGTCGGGTAGAAATTCTCTGCAACAACTGTGGCGGCCACCTGGGGCACGTTTTCGAAGGAGAACGTCTTACCCCGAAGAACACCCGCCACTGTGTCAACAGTCTCTCTCTTAAGTTCATTAAACGGGAGAATTTCGACGCGGAGGGTACGGATGGTAATACCTGACCGCCGCAGGCAGCAGCTAAGCTAACGGCTACCATCTATCTGGCCAGTGGATGCTTTTGGGGCCGGGAATTTTACCTGCGGAAACTTCCCGGCGTCATCAGTACCCGGACCGGCTTCATGGGGGGCACCGTAGCCAATCCTACTTACCAACAAGTTTGTACTAAAGTAACCGGCCACGCGGAAACGGTAGAAGTGGTGTATGATGCCAGCATACTTTCTACTCATGCTTTACTGGTCGAGTTCTTCACACTCCATGACTTTACCGTCGATCGAAGTAGAAACGGTGGGCAATACCGTTCCGCCATTTTTCTGCCCCCAAACGATAAGCACGCCCTAGAGCAAGAGCAAACGGCCCTGAAAATATTGGCAAAACTGCGTGCGAATGACTTTTCTTTAGCAACGGAGCTTTGGAAGGACGCTATTTTTTATCCGGCCGATAATCGACACCAACAGTACTGTTCCAGCAAGGGAATGGTGCCCAAAAGACGGGGTGCGGGGGTAATTCGTAAAATTTTAACACTTTAATAACCACGAATTATTCGCTCAGCCACCGTTATTTCTACAGGTAGAATATTCCGTTTCGTGCTTTTCAACAGATGGAAATAGTGCTTTTATTCCGTTTGGCGGCTAAATCAGGGGTAAATGCCCCGTTTACTCCAAATCAACAACAACACTTCTGCGACCACTTAAACGTTGAATAACAAACCGTTAGGGACGAAAAGCTTGCCTCATGGTGGTCGTTACCCGTATCTTTGCGACCGCTTAGGGTAAAGTTCACACTAACCCGGCGATATAACCCCAGAAAAAGGTCGTACTCCCCAGGCGATCCGAAATGCTGACCGAAGAGCTAATCCCATGAACAGGTGGCGTTGAGGCGGTCAGTGATTATTGAACGAAATTACATTAGATGAGCAAGCTCCTGAAGTGCTTGTACATGGCCGTTATGTTGGCGATGTACACTTCCGCACAGGCTAACTCGACTTACACCTCGATTTCTCCTTCTTATAACGACCCTGACGACGAAACCGCAGCTTCCATCAGCCACCGTTTGGCTGGCCTTGAGTTGCCGTTGTCTACCCCGGCTTCCGATGCCCACCTCCAACGCAAGTTGAAGGACTACCTTGGCGGAGGCAGCCACAGTACCGAGCGTATGCTTGGACGTGCCAACCAATACTTCCCCGTCTTTGAATACTACCTGGCTAAGCATAAGATGCCCGAAAGCCTGAAGTACCTGGCCGTGGCGGAGTCAATGTTGGTTCCCGGCGCCGTCTCTTCGGCCCACGCAGCCGGCCTCTGGCAGTTGATGCCAGCTACCGCCCGCGAAATGGGCTTGCGGGTCGACGGAACCGTCGACGAACGATTGGACATGTACCGTTCCACCGAAGCCGCAGTATTAATGCTGAAGGACCTGCACCAGCAGTTTGGTGACTGGCACCTTGCCCTGGCCGCCTACAACTGTGGCCCCGGCCGGGTGCGCCGCGCCATTCGCTCTGCAGGTGGTCATACCTTCTACCCAAAGGTGAAGCGCTACCTCCCCCGCGAATCGCAGCAATACGTTGCTTCCTACGTTGCCGCTGCTTACACCGTGAACTACTACGGAGATTACGGACTTACTCCGGCCGATTACCTTCTGGAAGACAGTGTTGCCAGCATCAGCGTTTACCGCCACATCAGCCTTAGCCGTCTGGCCAAGGCTTCGGGCCTGTCCGCTCGTATGGTTCGTAAAATGAACCCCAGCTACGTTCGTGGTTTTGTTCCCAGAAACAAGAATGGCTACCGCCTTCGCATACCACTGGAAGCAGAGTGGGACGTACAGCGTTACGTTTGGGGACGCCCCAACCTCGTTATGCTCGATGTCGATCCTGACATTGAAACAGCTCAGCAAGTAGCGAACGATCTCGGGTTCGACGCCCGGCAGTGGCTATTAGGCTGTAAGCCGCAGAACCTGCGCCACCAACCATCACTCGTACAAGCCTATGCAGAGGCTCAAATGAATCTTCGCCTCTTTGTAGAATACAAGGCGGTGGCAATGAATTAATTGGTTTATCTACATACCCAATTATCCCAGGGCGGTTCGCATTTGCGAACCGCCTTTTTTTTAGAAAATTATGAGGAGGCTAAAGTGCTGTTCAAATAAAAGGAAAGCGTCAACCCGGCACCGCTTGGTAACCGGACTATATAGCAAACAGCCGTCCCGCCTCAGGCAGGACGGCTGTTTGCCGTAGGGCATATACTGAGCAAAGGCTAAGGGGTTCTCTACGGTAGCCTTTAGTTTTGCAGGTTAGTAAGGACAAATCTCGCCTGGCGACCTATAATTCCTTCATCGCCCGATCAAGCGAGCGCTTGTTTTCCCTTTGTTTGATGTTCTCCCGCTTATCGTAGACTTTCTTGCCCTGTACCAAAACAATTTCCAGCTTAGCAATGCCGCGGTCATTGAGGTAAAGGCGATAAGGGACGATGGTATAACCTTTTTCCTTTACTTTTTTCTCCCATTTAGTAAGTTCCTGTCGTTTCAGTAACAACTTACGCGTGCGCCGTTCCTCGTGGTTGTGCACGTTGCCCTGCTTATATTCTCCAATGAAAATAGAGCGGCAATAGAGTTCTTCATTCTGGAAAATACAGTAAGCATCACGGAGATTGACGTGGCCACCCCGGATACTTTTGATCTCGGTCCCCGTCAGCATCATACCAGCTTCCACTGTTTCGAGGAAGTGATATTCAAATTTTGCTTTCCGGTTAACGTATTCAATATTTTTCTTGGCCATAATGCTGTAATGTTGGACCCTATTTAATGCAAATCAGGCAGGTAAAGTTTCCTGGTGGGCCCCTTAGATTGTTCGTTAAGGATAGTTCTTTGGCTGGAGCGATTCATTGAGGGCAAGTATCCTAAGTACTACCGACTAACCGACTATGAGCTATTGAGGCGCGGGCGCAGGTGCAAAAACAGGATTAAGGAATAATGGGTTAACGTACGACTACCCGTACTGTTTCCTGTTTTTCATGGCCCGACAGGCGTACAAAATACACGCCAGCCCGACCGCTGAAATTGGCAGCGGTAAGGTTCGCCATGTTTTGTCCCGTAGCGGCCGATAGTCCCGTTCGGAATACTTCCCGGCCGGTACCGTCAATAATGCTGAGCTGGATCACTTCAAATTTCTCCCAGTGGAATGACAGGCTCGCCCGGTCGCTGACCGGGTTAGGAAATACTCTGGCCGAAGGGGGAGCTTCAGCGGTAGCTATTTGTAGCAGGCTTAACTGATAAACGCTTCCTTGATTGTCGTAACCCTCCTGCAAGAGTCGGTCTCCCATCAAGAGATAAGGTAAAGCTTCGCCGGGAATGGATAAGCGTATTAATGGAGTGTTCTTTGTGATGCCAGACAATGCTTCTGCAACGTAACTGAGCCGAAGTACCCCATTCCGGTCTACGACGAAAGCATCCTCAGGAACAATCCCTGGAGACACGACAGCGCCTTCGGGTAAGTGCATACTTAATTGTAAGCCTTGTAGAGTAGTAGTTCCATCGGGCAATTGTAGCTGGTATTGTCCGGGGATTAACTCGTTCCTTACCAATTCCACCGTCGCCTCCTTCAGGTTACGGCCACTGCTGCTGTTACCCGATGATCGGAAGTTCCCACTTGGTGTGGCGGAGCCATTGATGTCTCCCACCTTGATGGCAATGAAATCTGCTTCAAGGTTGCCACTTAGCGGGGCAAAAACGGCAGCTGTAGGGAATTCTTCTGCCCAGGGATTGTTGGGCTCGGGGAACACATAGTCGGCCGGTACAAAGCGCCAGCTCGTGTTGTTGTCAAAGTTGTCTTCAATACCCAAAAGCACCTCTCTGATCTCCAGTAGGTCAAGGATAGTTATTGCGCCGTTATTATTGGCGTCGGCGGCGATGAACTGATATGGCGTAAGGCCAATATCCTCCCCAAGCAGGTAACGGCTTAGTTCTGAGATGTCGAAAGTAGAAAGGCCGTTGATCGGAGCATCGTTGTAGAAAGGGCGGACGGTATAATCGCGTTCTTCCTGTAGACCATCGAAGAAATAGGAGCCATCAATTTCTGAGGTGGTCGCAATTTCTGTTCGCCCACTGAGAAAAACCTCGACGTTCTGCATCGGCTCCCCGGCCTCCGTCATAATTACTCCCGTGATTGTGCCTTGTCTTCCCTCACAAAGCGACGGGTCGGCGGCCGATATCGTCAGAGAGATATTACAAAAGTCGTGTAGGCCCGTAGCCTCTGAGAAGGCATAAATCCGAAGCAGCTGTTCTCCCAGGTCACTACAGTCATAACTTAGAGAAACCTGATTGGCCAAAGGAATAAAACCTGGCCTGCCAGCTTCCGTCTCCGGAAAAATGGCATAAGTAATTTCCGCTTCCGTACATATGGCGGGAGGGCCCTGAATAAAGTCGGTGGCAAAAACGGTGGCAATGCCACCAAAGTCCACATCAGGGACCAGGCCGACAGTATTTACCTGCCGGCAATCAGGGGTAGGAGCCTTGCCATCTTTAATGTTTAGGACAACAAACTGCTCGTCCTGGTTTCCACAGCCATCAGCCGTCCTAACTCGTGCAAGGTGACGGCCGATCGGTAAAAGGCGGATGAATACTTCCACCCCCGTGGCCGGCTCTCCCGTGAAGCGGTTTGGATTTACGGTACGGTCGGCAACGAAATCCACGCCATTGAACTGTCCGTCGTTATTGCGGTCCGCGACATCTACGTCAAGTGAAATCGTTGTTTCAGGAACTATGCAATCATCAGTGGCAGTAAAGGCAAGGATGATACCTCCCAGGCAGTCTTCAGTAATCGTTTGTCCATTATCAGGAGCGGGGATGTTGACGGTGGGCGGGTCGTTGTCGGTAATGCTGACGTATTGTTCGTAGCGGAATGCACCCCGCCGGCCAGAGGCCGCGTAGTCAGCAATTAATAACCTGATTTCATTGCCGTTTCCATTAATGGCATCGCGGTCCAGAACGGCCCGGTCATCATCCAACGTACCGTCGTTGGCGGCGTCGATGTTCAGGTAGGTCGTTGGTAGAAGGTTACCGTCGTTATCGGCATCACGGGGAATGTCAAACATAGCGGAAATGCCATCGTATTCACACCAGTTGATCACTTCATGCACCAGCCTTAGCTGAAGGCAGGCGCTACCATCGTTGTCTAATGTGTCTGCCATGGTGGTAACGGCAATCAGGTCACAGCCCGCATCAGAAATTACCAGATCTTCCGGGGTGGGTAGTTCGGCACAAGTGTAGTTTTGGTCTCCAGGGAAGCGTAGGCTATACTCCACGTAAGAGCGGACGTCTATAATTTGCTGGCAAAGCCCACTTTGGGTGAACCCGGCTTCGTCGCTTACCACAAACCGGCGCACTAACCGACCAGTACCACAGGCTGATAAATTACCAAGTAGGGTCATCCGTAGGGCCAGGGAATCACAATTGTCGGAAATGGTAGGGCGACCAAAATTATCGTCCAGTAACTGATTGGTTCCTTCGGGGTCGTTGTTGAACAGCCGGACGATATCTGTCGGCAGGTTATCGGCAAAAGCCCGGCAGGTCAACTCCGTTGCTGGTGGAGCGACACAAGTAGGAGCAATTTGATCGACAACCAGTACGCTGACCAGGCAGCGGCTCCGGTTTACGCCGGTTTCATCGGTTGCTTCCAGTAAAACGGCCGTTGGGCCCGTCATGCCGCAGTTAAAGGTTACCAGCCGGCCAAAGTTCCCAACCTGCTGACCTCCGTTACCGGCGAAGGCTGCGGTAAGGGTAACAGCGCCACAATTGTCAGAAGACCCTCCATCCAGTGAAGAAGCGGCCAGCGTGGCTTCACCTCCTGCGCCGAGTGCTACGGTAAAGGCAGGAACACAAACGATATTAGGTGGGCTATTATCTACGACCTGAAAATCGATGTCAAGTGAAGTTTCAGCGCCGTAAGAATCTTGTCCCAGGTACCTGATGATGTGTTGCCCAACTGGAATGGGGTCCGTAAATGGTTGGGGGTTAGGCCCAAAAACAGCGTAAGGCCCGACCGGCGTTCCAGCCAGGTCACCGTCGAGGTAGATGTAGGCATTGAGCGAGCTGCTCCCATCACAAATATCGGAAATACTCAACCCGGTGAGCCGGGTGTCGAAAACTGATCCGCAATCGTTGGTGGTGGAGAACTGCAGTGGATATTGCACACTTAGCGGTGGTGTGATCAAATGATTTTGCTGGTCACCGACCCTCACAACCTGGGTAAACACCCGGTTGTCCTGCTCGCCACAGCCGTCAAGTACCTGAAAGGTCCGGACAAAGGTGAAGTTATTCCCACAGCCAGCATTTCTGGCGCCATCCTGAAAAGTGATGGTGAAATTGCAGGAGTTAGCTGTAAGGTGAATGTTTCCGTTGGCCACGGCGAAAAAAGGATAATCCTGCTGCCGGGGTGCCGGGTTTTCCGGCCTTCCGTTCCCATCATCGGGGGTGACGAAAATGGCATTGGGCATGCCCTCCAGTGCTGATAATTCCGGACGAAGGAAGGCAACGATCTGAGAAGTTGATACGGTCGTTTGTGAGGCTTCCGGCGCCAGGTTCCGAGCCGTGTAGGTTCGGACAAGGCGGCTTTCGGCCGCGCAGTCTAGTGACGCTTCCTGCTCATCGGCAACACAAATTTCTACGCTTCCGCCGCAGGCAGAGGTCGCTGTGGGAATGCCGCCGCCGGCGATCAATGCTGTCTTTAATTCAGCGCTTAAAGTGGAAGAAACGACAGCTCCGGTAGCTGCATTGACACTAAAACAACGGCTTTCCGGAGCGGTTAACGCCGTCAGGCTGGCGGCCGCTGATTGGTTACAGCCTCTTTCTACGAGGGTAAGTGTTTCGAATACCGGCACCTCCATACACTGCCCCTGCAGGCCGGCAAAGCCAGCACACAATAGCAGCAACAGCAGCCATTGTTTTTTTAGGTCAGTCAAAGTACGGTTGGTCATCGTTGGTTTGTAAAGCTCTTTTAGGTTCGTTGTATAAAGGCCGTAAAGTGTGCAAGTTACGCATTAACGTGAAAATGGTTAGTTAAGGTATTGCTAAGGCTGAAGTCTGTAGCTCACCAACGGTACTCAAACGCACCATCCTCTCCGGTGAAATGTAAGGTGAGCCCCGACACTTCCGCCTGTTCCCGCCAGTCATCATATCGGTAATATGGATTACTGCCGTCCACTATTATAAGTGGGAGTGCCCCGGAGAACGTCGGGAGGTTAGCAGCCTTAAAACCATTTACGATCAGTACATGAGTAACGGTACCAGCCTCCGTTAAGTCTTGGAGCTGCTGCTCTCCATCCAATACCAGCCAACGGGTATCTCCCAGCAACAAAAGGATGTTTCGTTGAGCGATCTTTTCGGTAAGTACGGTGTCTTGCCCAGTAAGCGGCAGGGTTGCTTCGGGGAAATAGCCGCGCGCAGCGCGGCGCGGCCCTGCCGTCCAGGCAAGGTCCCTGGCCTCCGGTTGTGTACCGAAGGACCAGGCGTGGCCGTCGCCGTTGTCTACATCGATCAGGCTGCCGCGGGAGCGGTGGAACACCGTAACCATTGCTCCTTCATCCTGTTTTTGCACCTGCGTCCCCGCCCAGATGAGCATCCCCAAAAAACTAAGCCCGGCAGCCACCAAAATACCCTTGCGCCGCCAACGAACGAAGACCGCTAACAGGCCGATGAACAGAGAGAGTAATACGGCCATCATACCGTCGAAATACGGCGGTTTAAGCAGTGCCCCCGGTAAACCCCCGAAGAAAAAGATCAGCGCATTTTGCCAGCTGACCACCACACTCAGCAGCCAACCGGAAATACCGGCAACCGATTTTAACCCAAGCAGGCCCGCCACTAAACCATGGGCTAAACCCAGAAACATGGTGGCAAAAGCGAAGAGAATCACGATCGTTCCGCTAAGCAAAAAGTAAGTGGGGAATTGCCCGAAATAAAGTAAGGACAACGGCAAAGTGCCGAGCTGAGCGCCCGTAGAAGCGGCCATGGCCGACCAGGCGCCCCGCAGTATTTTTAGTGGCCAGTAGACCAGCCGGTCAAAGAAACTTGTGAAGCATACAATGCCGATGATGGCCGTAAAAGAAAGCTGGAAGCCTACCTGGAATAACTGCCCGGGCTCAATGACCAACATTAGAATAGCCGCTGCAGAAAGCGTATTGAAAACGTGCGTCCGCAGGTTTCCAATACCGCCCAAGGCGAGAATGGAAAACATGATGGCGGCCCGCTGCACCGATGGACTGAGGCCGGAAACCATGGCAAATGCCCACACGCAAAGCACGCTGAGGAGGGCAACAGACAGACGTCCTTTGCGGGTACGGTCCAGTTTGAATAAGGTGACCAGAAAAAAGCGGAGAATTAGAAAAATAATGCCTACGTGTAGCCCCGAAACGGCCAGGACATGTACTGCTCCCGTTTCTGTATACGCCGATTTGACTTCTTCGGAAATGAGGTCACGTTTCCCCATCACCAGGGCGGCGGCTACGGCTAAACGATCTCCCGTGAGGTGCTCCTGAAACGTTTTGAACCAGGCGCGTCGCCAGCCTTCGGCAATGGCGGTAAGGCCAGTGCCGGTGCTGCCGGCCGGCCGCCAATCGCCCCCATCCCGTAAAAACAGATTGTGGTGGATGCTTTTTCGGTTCCAGTAGGCGCGCAGGTCAAAAACGCCGGGGTTGAGGGGTGGGCGGAGCAACCTGGGCTGGCCCCTGAAAACGATCAAGTCCCCCGCTTTTAGTTCTGCGGCCCGTTCGTTGGGTGGTAAGTAGAGCAAGAGTCGACCCGTTACCTGGCGGTTACCCAAAGTGTCGTTCAGCAGAGTATTGATTTTTACTTCGGCCCGCAAGTTGGTTTCTCCCGGCCGGAGGCTGGTGATCTTTCCGCTCAGCACATCCCCGGGTTGCAAATGATGGGCAAAAAACGTTGCTTGCTCAGGTTGGTAAGCGGTATTCATCCGCCAACCACCAAAAGCGAAAACCGTCAGTAGTACCAGCCCACTTCCTAACACGGCCAGCCAACGTTCCGGGCGGGGCCAGAAGAGAAGACTGGCTGGAATAATCGCAACGACTAAAGCAAGGAATAGCCAGTAAGGAGGTGGCGTGAAGCCGATAAGGTCTGCTACCGCAATACCCGCTCCCAGGGCCAGGACTACAGGCACGAGGGCTACTAGACCCCAGGCGGCGGGCGGTTTAATTTCTGAGGAGCTCACTTCCGAAAAGTAGGGATAATTTTCGGAAGTACACTAAAGCTAGGGCCGTGCATAAGGCATCCGGCGACCTTTACCCACCTGGTGGTAATTGTCCAGTCCGGCCACACTCATAGTTTCCAGCAACTCATGGTCGACGTGTCCGGTAGGGGCGACGGCAGCGTCGGGTAAGAAAATCTCCCGTACCCGCCCGACGATGAAGAAGGTCTCGATACCACTGATTTTATGTTCTTCCTCAAAAGTAAGGCCAATGCGAATTTTGCTTTCGGCTACGTAGGGCGCTTTGCAGTCTTCGCTGTACTCCGGGGTCAGGCCCGTAGCGGAAAATTCGGAAGTCCCCGTTGGGTAATTCGCGCTGGTTTGGTGGGCCTGTTCCAGAAAATCAGGGTGCAGTGTATTGATTGTAAACCATTTATTTGCCTTGATATTATGGTAGGTATCTCTGGGCACCGTCAGTGGCCGCATGATGAAGCCCAGTAAGGGGGGAGAACTGGCGCTGATGTGGACAAAGGAGCTAAAAACGCCGATGTTTTCCACCCCACGATGGCCTTTAGTTCCTACCATATGGACGCCACGTGGTCCGGGTAAGGTATTCATGAAATGGCGGCGGTACATGGATTCCTGCGCGAGGATATCTTCCAACTTGAGGTGCATGAGCTTGGTCGGTTAGTGCTACTGGTCTATTGGTTCGGAGGTGGAACGCTGGAGCAGCAGAAAGGTTATCTGGGCGGGGCCGCGGGTGCAAGGATCGGGGGTAGAAGCAGGGTGGGTCGTCGGCTCCCCAACGTTACGATTTCAGAGACCTTTTGATCGACACCAGGGATGACGTTAAGCCAGGCAAGGCGCGCTGCAGTTTCGGGACGCTCTATCGAAAAAAGAACATAATTCTTATTTAAACGGCATTCAAAACCGCCATTAACTCCTCCTGCTTAGCCTCATTCGTCACCAGGAAAATCGGGATAATAACGGTACTGCCATCCTTCAACGTCACCTGAAGATCGCGGACATTCAGGCGCTCAACCGAGGCAATGTCGGCCAAGGGGATTTTTTGCTCATCCAGCTTTTGGGTGAGGCTCCAGGTAAGGTCATCGTCGCTGACTCTGACATAACGATCTGCCGGACCGCGCGAAGCACATTCGTGGCGATAGCCCACATAGGCAAGTGCTCCTCCAGCCAGTAAATATCCCAGGCCAAAGCCCAGGTGCCACCAGCTGTGTTCATCGTCCGCAGCATGCCAATCGGTAAAATAAAGGAACAGTTGTTGCCCCGCCGCGAGCAAGAGAATAAAAGCCCCGAGAAACAGCAGGAAGTGTACCCAGCGGTCGCGGGGCTCAGCGTGGTGCTCGGAATGGTAACTGTAGCGGAGAATCATGCAGGTAAGTTAAGGAAAAGGGAGGAAAGGAAAAGGGAGCAGAGGAGTGAGTACGTCCTTTACTCCCTCTTCCTTTATCCCCTTACAACCAGCTCCTCCCGGTCCGGACCGGTAGAAACCATGGATACCCGCGTACCCAGTTTTTCTTCCAGAAAGCGGACGTAGTCCATACAGGCTGCCGGCAGGTTCTCTTCTTTCTTTACGCTGGTAAGGTTGGTGTTCCAGCCGGGCACTTCGGTGTATACCGCGTGGTAGTTTTCGTGGACCAGGTCGAACGGCAGGCTGTTGGTAATCGTGCCCTCAACGTCATAAGCGTCGGCCGCTTTGAGGGTTTCGAATTTATTGAGCACGTCAACCTTCGTTACGACCAACTGCGTCACACCACTCAGCATGATGGTATAGCGTAGTTGCACGAGGTCGATCCAGCCACAGCGGCGTGGCCGACCAGTAGTGGCGCCAAACTCGCCGCCTTCAGCCCGGAGGAATTCGCCGGTTTCACCGGTCAACTCCGTTGGGAAAGGACCTCCCCCGACTCGGGTACAGTAGGCTTTAGTGATGCCGATCACTTCGCCAATTTTCTGGGGTGCAATGCCCAGACCGGTACAAACGCCGGCGGTAATGGTGTTGGACGAAGTTACGAACGGGTAGGTACCAAAATCGATGTCCAGCATTGAGCCCTGAGCACCTTCTGCCAGAATTTTCTGACCGTTGTTCATGGCATCGTTGATCCAGTATTCCCCATCGACGAAGTCGAGGGTTTTCAACCGTTCCACGGCCTTGAACCACTTTTCTTCCTCCTGCGCCAGGTCGAATTCGATGAACGGATAAAGCCCGACGAGCTGCCGGTGCTTGTCTTTCAATTCTTCGTAGCGTTCCTTAAAATCGGGTGCTTCCAGGTTGCCAACGCGAAGGCCGTTGCGGCCAGTCTTGTCCATGTAGGTCGGGCCGATGCCTTTGAGCGTCGAGCCGATCTTCCGATCACCTTTGGCGTTTTCCCGGGCAGCGTCCAGCAGACGATGGCTTGGTAGGATGAGGTGGGCCTTGCGGGCCACGTAGAGGCGACCAGCGTAGTCGACGCCGGCAGCATCGAGTTGGTCGAGCTCTTTACTCAGCGTAATGGGATCGATCACCACACCATTGCCGATCAGGTTTTTAAGTCCGGGCCGGAAGATGCCGGAAGGCACCGTATGGAGCACGAACTTTTTACCGTCGAAAATTAAGGTGTGCCCGGCGTTGGGGCCGCCCTGGAATCGGGCGATGATATCGTATTGAGGGGCAAGAACATCTACGATCTTGCCTTTGCCTTCGTCTCCCCACTGGAGACCGAGTAGTACGTCTACGGCCATGGTTGTTGGCTTTGTGCGGGTACTTCCGGATGATTCCGGGCGGTAACCGCTAAAACGTGTGCGAAGGTACAACGGAATTTCCTTCGCTGGTGGCCTGACCGGAAAGTTTGTCCCGCTATTCTCCCAATTTCGAACAACCTTAATTCTCAAATTGGATTCTAGGAGTAATGAAATTACCCCACAATGCCCGCTACGGGCTCTTTCGCATCGGTTCGGCCGCCAAAGGTCTGGTCTATTTGCTCATGGGCGTCTTTTGCCTGGCGGCAGCGGTGGGGGTTGCCAGAAGTACCGGTGGCCCACAGGAGATCATTCGGTGGTTAGGTAGTAACCCCTTTGGCCGTATCGTATATTTCCTGCTGGGCCTGGGCCTGTTGGCCTACTCCGTATGGCGCTGGTACAAATTTTTCGCCAACCCTCAGCGGGATGGCTGGTTCAGTCGCGTCAACAGTATATCGGTCGGGGTTGCTTATGCCGGACTGGCCCTTTACACTTTTATGCAGTTTTTCCGGGAGCAGACCGGCGAAGATGTCCGCAAGGATCTGTTACAGCACTTATTGAGCTTCTCGTGGGGAGAGGCAGCAGTTTACCTGATTGCTGTCCTTGTGGTGGGGGCCGGAGTGGCAGCATTGCAGCTGGGAATTTCTAACCAGCACATGAAGGACGTCGAACACTGGGAGCTTACCGAACGCCAGGAGTCGGTTTTCCGAAACATTGGCCGCACCGGCCTGAGTGGTGTAGCCATTGTCTATTTCATTATGGCCTGGTCGCTTTTCCGCGTCGGACAACAGCAGAACGGAAATGAGTTTCGGGGAGTCGGGGAGTCTTTGGCTGCCCTGGAAGGCTGGACGATCGGTTGGTGGCTGCTGGCCTTAACGGGTGTTGGTCTGCTGGCATACGGCATCTTCATGTTTTTGCGGGTTAAGTATGAGCGTGTATAAGAATCCCTATCTTCGCCCGCTCCCAAATTCTCTCCCTTGCACCTGCTTTCGAGCCTGATCTTACTACTGCTTCCTTTTACGCTTCTCACGCAGGAGCTCGTCTACGATGCCCCACTTGGTGGCCCCTTGTTAGTGACGGGTACTTTCGGAGAACTACGAAGTGATCACTTCCACGCCGGACTTGATTTTCGCGCCTCCGTCAACACCCCGGTTTATGCCGTGGCCGAAGGTTTTGTCAGCCGCATCACGGTTAGCCCCGGTGGCTATGGCCAGGCGGTATACATTGATCATCCCGACGGGCACCGCAGTGTTTATGGCCACCTGGAGACACTGGCTCCGGCACTGATCGACACCATCAGAAAGCGGCAGTTTTCGGAGGAAGCGTTTCAGCAAAATATCCGCTTCGATTCTACAACCTTTCCGGTAAAACGGGGCGATAAAATTGGTGGGGTAGGCAACCGGGGGCACAGTTTTGGCGCACACCTCCATTTTGAAATGCGGGAAATTGAGGGCGACGCACCGGTCAACCCGATGGCCTTTGGCTTCGACATTGCCGACACCCGGCCCGCCCAAATCCGCAATTTGCGGGTATATGAACTGGACGACCAGGGCCTGGAGGTCAAGGCCCGTACCCTCACGCCTGAGGCTGCTCCGAACGGAAGGTTGGTACTGAACGACACCATTTTCGTCGCCCGGCAGCGCGTGGGCCTGGCCCTGAAAGCGTATGACCAGCAAAACGCCCTGCCCAACTGGAATGGAATTTATGGCGGGGAGCTCTACGTTGATACTACCCTGGTCTATAATTTTCGGTTCGACCGTATTCCCTTCGAGCAGACGGAGTACCTCAATGCCATGACCGATTACGCTGAATGGGTGGAGAACACCTCATGGTTTCACCGGTTCTGGACTTTACCCAATCAGCGTTTTGAGGCGCGGCCGCGGGTGCAGAACGAGGGAATAAAAGAGCAGGCAGAAAAAGTCGCTCCCCAGTTCAATGGAGTGCTTAAGCTGCAAGCGGGGGTGCCCTTACCCGTCAGCATGCGCGTGCTGGACCACGCGGGGAATGTCTCCGGCCTCGACCTCGTACTCCTTTACCAACCAGAGGCCCGGCTCAGCCAACCCAACCGGTCACACCAATACTTTCTACCCGCCGGGGAACCCAGCATCATCGACAACGGTGCGCTGCGCCTCGAACTTGACGACGATGCCCTGTACCGCAATTGCTATTTCCGTTACGCCCGTCTGCCCGATGCCTCGGCCGGTCACCTCAGCGCAACCTACAGCTTACATGATCACCTGACGCCACTGCACGGCAGTGCCCGGCTCAGCCTACGCCCAGAGGGCCGGGTACCGGACAGTTTACGGTCCTTTGTTTTCCTGGGCCACTGTACCGACGATGGGAAGTGGGTCAGCCACGGAGGTCACTGGATCGAAGGTGATCCCGCCGGCCGCTTCCAGGCCAGCATTTCCTCTTTTGGCGACTACGGCCTATTTCTCGATACGATCCCGCCTACCGTCGATATTAATTATTTCGGCACCGATTTACGCCGTGCCGGAGGCTTCAGTCTTTTGGTCAAAGACAACGTAATTGGTGGCCGACTTGACTTCCGCGGAACCATTGATGGTAAGTGGGTTTTACTGGAATACGACGGCAAAAACGACAAACTCACCTATAACTTTGATGACGGTGATCCGGGGCCAGGACAACACCGTTTTGAGTTAGTAGTAACGGACGGCAGAGGGAATACGGTCAAGTGGGCCAGGGGGTTTCGGCGTTAGAAATTGCGTGAGACGGGGGCTAGCCTACGATCATTTCCTGTTCGCTACCGGTACGGGTGGGACTTGCCTCCGCCCAACCAACATAAATTAGATAACTTTCGGAACCTTCCACCAATTACTCCCATTTACGTACCTACCTTCGTTCCCACCACTTTCCATCAGGACAAAATGGTGACCAAAGACTACCACAAGCATGCATCGCCTCTCCTCCAACGCCACCCTCTTCCTTAAGATTTTCCTACCCGTTTTCTGGACTACCGTCCTGACGGGCATTACATTGGTGGCCTGGTTTGGCGAAGAAAGCAATTTCGGCGGCCTGCCCCTTACTTCCTTTCGCTGGGCTACGCTCTTCACCCTGATTATGGGGGTATCCGTTTTTCTGATTCTTTTCTGGCCCTTGAAGCGGGTGGAGACCGACGGCGAAAAGGTCTACATCAGTAACTACTTCCGAACTGCATTTTACAGTTGGGAGCTGGATGTAGCGTCTTACCACGAGTTCCGGTTCCTTTTTCTGAAGATCGGCATTATCGAGCTGAACGGGGTGGGAAGTTTTGGCAGAAAGATGAGGTTTGTCCCCAGCAGGAAACTGGTAAAGGCCTTCCGCGAGGAGTTTCCGGGGGTGATGCCGGAGATTGAGTGAATTGTAGAATTATTGAAGGAGAGAATAGCTGCCGCAAGGGAATGCTCGCTTGCGCTCGTGAGCACCGCCAACCAGCGGAGCCAGCTATTTTAGTCGGCAGCCATTCACTAATTCTCCCATTCACTCACTCTCTAACTCTTTAAATGGCAACAGCACACCCCCTTCATGCGTTATACCCTCAAATCAAGGTACCCGCACCATGTTGCAACCACTACGACTGCTGCTATTCTGCTGCGCCCTGCTGACTACCCTGAGCGTCTCCGCTCAGATGCAGGACGGGCTTATTTTCCTCGGCAACCCATCCTTTGAGGATATGCCCCGTAACAGTTCCCCGCCCCGCGGCTGGACGAATTGCGGTGCCCCCACAGAAACCCCACCCGATGTGCACCCCGACCCGGAATTCCTGTTCAAGGTCGGTATGGCCGCGCAGCACGGAAATACTTTCCTGGGTATGGTAACCCGGGATACAGAGACATTTGAAAGTGTCGGGCAACGGCTAAAGACCCCGCTAAAGGCCGGACAATGCTACCGTTTCGACATCCAGCTCGCCCGCTCCAGGGTTTACCTCAGCATGAGTCGGGTTACCCGGCAACCAACGAACTACGTTACCCCCATCAAGCTGCGTGTGTTTGGCGGTTATTCCGTGTGTGACCGGGGACAATTACTCGGCGAATCGGAACTCGTCGGTAACTATGATTGGGAGAATTACCGAATCAAACTTAGTCCGGAAGATGATTTTACCTACATCGTGCTGGAAGCTTACTATAAGCAGCCATCCTTGCTTCCATACAACGGTAACATCTTGCTCGACAATGCCCAACCGCTGCGCCCCATTGATTGTGACGACGAAGCTGCCATGTTTGCAGATGATCCCATGACTGAAGGCTTCGAGACCGAACCACAGGATCCGGATCAGTTCATCATTACCACCCCGGTGACTCCTCGCGGTGGTAACCGCCCCGAACCACAACCGCCGGTCGTTGATACGCCAAAGCAGGAACCAACGGTACGCCTGGGTAAAACAGAGGCCATCCTTAAAGAAGGGCAGGTTTTCTCCATCGAGAACATTTCCTTTAAAGCTAACAGCGCGGAACTTGAAGAAGAAAGTGCAGAAGCTCTGGAAGAAATCGTCGACTTCATGCAGCAAAACAAAAATGTGATCGTGGAAATCGGTGGCCATGCCAGCCGGAAAGCCGGAAATACGTATGCAGCACAATTGAGCGAAAACCGGGCGAGAACAGTGGTAAGCTACTTGAAATCCCGACGTATCGGTTTTGAACGCCTTATTCCCCAAGGGTACGGTAAGAGCAAGCCCGTTTGTTTGGACGACACTAAAGACTGTAACCGCCAGAACCAACGAGTGGAAGTAAAGATTCTGAAATTGAAGGCGACCAAGTAATCTTAACCCATCTCGTCTATCAGTAGTAAAGTCTTAGTAAGAAGTGCCTTTGACAGCCTCAGTCAGCAATTACTTTTTGTGTATACCGGTATAAAAAGCGGCTAAACCACTTTTTATAGCGGTTACTTACTGCCCGCTGAGCGTGCCAGGAGGAGTCAGACCTTTATCAAAGGTTAAACCACCGGGAGATCGTGAACCCCATCCTGAATTCTCCATCCCCCCAGCTGGAGATGGTGTAAGGAATATAGTCCGTCTCGAAAATACCGGTAGCATTTGTAAAGTTCAGTTGGAATACGTGGCCCCCCGTATCCCATTCCAGTCCGAAACCGACGGGCGGGTGGTAACCATTAGTGGCCGTTAACGTATTACTGAAGGGGAAGGTGGCATCGGCTACGAAGGCCATCACCTTACTGACCTGAAAACGGGCTGCGGTGCCAATGCTCAACATCGTATTCTCCCCAGCGAAAGGAACCAGGTTCCGGTGCGTAACTCCGGGAATGAGCTGCATACTGAAATTACTGCCAAATTTACGCGCCAGCACCAGGCTGCCGTGAAAAGCCATTCGGTGGGCGAACTTTGGAAAACTTCGGATGATGTCTTCCCGGGTATCGATTTTTTCGCTGGTACTCAATGTGGCGTTGCCTACAAGGGCTGCGGAAAATGGAAAGCCATCGACCTCCTGATGGAGCACCTTGATTTTAGTTACCAGGTTGAGATTTTGCCTAAGGCCGGCATCGCCGGCCGGTGTGGAGCCGGAACCTTTAGAACGGTAAAAGCCAACGTTGAGATTGTCCGTAAACCCGTATTCCGCACCGATCGAAACGTCTTCTGCCGTCTCCAGACCGTAGAAAGTGGACCAGCCACCATTGTCCCCAAAAATGTCGCCAAAGCGGTGGCTGATCCGGACATCGAGCTTGCCCTTCGGCAGCGTTTCCACACTGTGTACATTGACAACGCGCGTGTCTTTAAACGTCCGGTACACCCGTTCGCGCTGGGCAGAAAGCGAGCAGGAAAGCAATAGAATGAGGAAGAGTATATTTTTCATTTCTTGTAGTATTCTATTTTGTTTTGGAATCCGGCAAGCTGACAACTCGACAACCTGACAACTCGATTTAGGCGCGGACGCGGGTGCAAAAATAGTTTTTAAGTAGCAAGGAATCCAAGTACCGTTACTGCTCCGGGAATCCGGCGTCAAGCCAGCAGGTGATGATAATAAGTTCTTCTTCTGTCAGGTCTTCGGGCCGGTCTTGCGGTGCATAATTTGGAGGCATACCGATGGTAGCATCATCGCGCACATCAATGACCCGCTGGCGAAAAAGACCGCTTTCCAAATCAGAGATCAGGCCAAGGTAACTGTCGTATATACCAGGGGCACCTCCCAGGTGGCAGCCACTGTAGGCACAACTTCGTTCGATGATGTCGCGAACGTCGGCTTCATAAGTAGGTGTTTCTCCGTCACAGGGCAAGATGACCGGCTCTGGCAGCACGTCGGAAGTGCAGGAGGAGATGATCAGTAAAAAGACATAAAACGAGGAAAGCAACCAAAAATAGCGCATGCTGGTAGTCGATTGAGAGCTAAGGCAACCAAAACGGTAGCTCGATTGTAGGTAAATGCGGTTGTTGCCGGTTGGCATTTCGCGCGCCGAAGGTACGATGGAACTGGTGCCGGTAGATTCAACCTTTGTAACTTAAACTCAAAAACTGTCAATATGTACCCCGTTGAATTAACGATCCCAATGGCAAAGGACCTCACTGCTCATGGCTTTACTGGCCTGACGAGCGCCGATGAAGTAAATGCTGCCCTGAGTGCTACTGAAGGAACTGCTCTGTTAGTGGTCAACTCCGTCTGCGGCTGCGCCGCAGCCAATGCGCGCCCCGGTGCGAAGTTTGCCGCGCTCAATGAAAAGAAGCCGGATCACCTCTATACTGTTTTTGCTGGTGTTGATCAGGAGGCCACGGCCACGGCCCGTGAGCACTTGCTGCCTTACCCTCCCAGCAGCCCCGCCATCGGCTTGTTCAAAGACGGTAAGCTGGTACACTTCCTCGAGCGTCACCACATCGAAGGCCGAAGTGCTGAGATCATCGCTGAGAACCTCAAGATGGCCTTTGACCGGTATTGCTGATTTATTTTCTTGTACTTACTTGCTGGCGAATCCGGCAAGTAAGTACAAGAAAACAGATCAGGCCGTGTCCGGGCTCAGCCCGGGAGCAGGGAAGACCCGTAGCGTTGCTGCGGGTCTTTTCTTGTTTAATGATATTGGGTCGAGACTGGAAACGCGTAGCGTTTCACAAAGCCTTCTCCCTCTCCCTTAGCGAGGCGGTTTAACGTTGAAATAACAACCTTCCTACCCACAAATCCATTATCCAAACGTTTTACTGTAGGAAATAACCATTACACTAAATGAACCTCTTTCTTTTCCTCACCGGACTCCTGCTTTTTTCAGGCCCTCAAACCGTCAGTGTAACGGTGAGCAGCAGCAGCGCTGAGGCTGGAGAGATCCGGCTGGCCGTCTACGCCAGCGAGACCGATTTTAAAGAACAACGAGCGGTAACCTCCATCATCAAGCCTACCACTGGTGCCTCCGTTAACCTGAAGGTTGACCTGCCACAAGCCGGAACCTACGTGCTTGCCGCTTTCCACGACGTGAACGGCAACGGTAAGCTGGACCGTAATTTCTTCGGCATCCCAACGGAGCCCTATGGCTTTAGCCGTCCGCCGGTTTCCAAGTGGGAAGAGCCCCGTTTTGGGGATATCTCCGCAACGTTCTCCGACAAAAAGGCATCGGCCCGGGTGGAGCTGAAATTGTGGAAGGAGTATTGATGGTTAGCCCTTATTACCAATCTAGGGGCAATACATTTGAATCTCCGACGATTTCGCATAGCGAATACACATTAGTTCACTGCAAGCAAGGAGAAAAAATAATTCTTTCTAATAAGCGATAGATGAAAAAGTAAGTGGACTAAATATGGACAATGATTTTTTTGCACCAAACCCGAATCAATCGGATCAATTTTTTCAAAAGTTTTCAACTTTTATGGATTCAGTTGACGATGGAAAGTTAATAATGAAAAATTGGAGTTTAATTGAAAACACAGAAGATGAAAATTCCGATAAAATAATTTCTCATCTAATTGATTTAGCTTGTAACACACAAAATATCATCAACATAAATATTGGAAGATATTTTCTGCAGAAATCATCTAAAGGTTGGTTAATGAAAAGATTGAAAAGGTTGATAAGATCGTTTTTGGTCAATGGAGATTATTGGAACTACCTAAGAGCTTTAGAATTGCTTTCAACCATTGATAATTCATTAACTAAAGAGATAGCAACTAAAGCAGTTCAGCATGAAGATTTAGAAATTCAAGAAGTCGGGAAAGGTTTCTTAGATTAAAAAACCTTCAGCAAAAAAATGCATATACGCCCACACTTCCCATTTAGTCGGCACGGCGCCTGCAGGGATGTTACCCAGGGGAAATTCGGGATAACAGGAACAGTTTTCTCTATACGACATGCAGCGCCGTGAAGTACAGTGCCGCGATAACAAGCGTAAGCTGTGTCGAATCTTGCTCGCCGAGCACTAGCCAGCCTAGTAGATAGTCATTACGTGATATGCGCTAACACTATTTCAATAACGACCTATCTTGTAAGGGCTAATTCTTATGCCCTGGCTAGAAAGGGTAGGCATAAGCTAGATTTTAATAAAACCAAGTGTTAGCACTTTGCTAGTGAGAATGTGACCTTACAGTATTACTTTTAACAAAATGAATCACTACCAGCTCTTTCCCTGCTTTCTAATCTTGCTCCTCGCATCCTGCGGCCCCGCCCTCGAAAACAAAGAGGAAAAGGGAGAGGGCAAGAAAGGGGACCTCCGCCTGGAACAAAGCTCTGACTACCTCAGCATCCTTCATGAAAATCAGCCGGTACTGAACTACTGGCTCAGTCCCCAGCTGCCCGAAGGCATCGCCGAACATTACACACGCAGCGGCTTCCTACACCCAATATGGAGCCCCTCGGGACAGATCGTTTCCGACGGATTTCCCGCCGGCTACGCTCACCAGCACGGCTTATTTACCGCTTGGACCAATACCACCTTCCGGGACAGCTTCACGGATTTCTGGAATACGCACAAAGGCCTGGCAACCGTAATGCATCAGGAATTAGTTGAGGTGCAGGAACAAGACGGCTACCTCGGCTTCATGGCTAAATTGACACACAGCAGCAAGCACTTCGGTCCGGTGCTGAGCGAAGACTTAACCGTTCGAGTCCATGATCGTAAGGAGCCATTTGTCTTTGACGTGCGCAGCGAACAAACCAACGTGACGAAGGACACCCTTTTCCTCAACAAACACCTCTACGGCGGCCTCGGTATCCGGGGCAGTAAGCACTGGAACCCGAAAGACACGGTCAATTTCCTGGCCCCAGCCGAATTTCTTACCAGCCAGGGCCTCACCGTTGATTCAGCCAACCATACCCGCCCGGAATGGACGGCGATTTATGGCAATCTGCCTAAAGGAAAAGCCGGTATGGCCGTCATCCCCCATCCAGAAAATTTCCGCTGGCCGCAGGCAGTGCGGGTACACCCGGAGTTGCCTTATTTCTCAGTATCCCCAGTAACGAAGGAAGGTTTTTTCATTGCGCCGGGGGAGACTTATATTTCTCGTTATCGGGTGGTGGTGTTTGATGGGGAGGTAGATAGTGAGGCAATGAACACGTTGCGGTGGGAATAAATATTGTACCATGAGCTCCAGCCGCCCGACAAATTCTTTTGGCCTGGCGAAGCCGGGCAAAAGTTTGTCTGCCGGCTAATACTGCTTTTTGGGAGTAGCGTAAAGGCTTTGTTGAGTCATCTCTTCCGAGGTTAACAAGGCCAGCCTAAAGGCTAGGGAACCGGAGTTACTCCGCATACCAAGTGGCAAAGTCCTTAGCAAAATAGCTAATAATCACACTGGCGCCGGCCCGGCGGATGGAGAGCAGGGCTTCTGAGGCGGCCGACCGGTAATCAAGCCAGCCGCGCTCCGCAGCGGCAAGTAACATGGCGCACTCCCCGGAAACGTGGTAGGCGGCGATGGGCAGGTGGTGCGCGTCGTTCAGTTCGCGAATGATGTCGAGGTAGTTGATGGCTGGTTTAACCATCAGGTAATCTGCACCTTCTGCGGCGTCGAGGGCGGCTTCACGTAGGGCCTCGCGGCGGTTGGCCGGATCCATCTGGTAGGTCTTTTTGTCGGTCGGCACGTTTTCCAGTTCGCGGGGGGCACTGTCCAGTGCGTCGCGAAAGGGACCATAGAAGGCACTGGCGTACTTGGCGCAGTAACTCATGATGGAGGTATCGGTGAAGCCTTCGGCGTCGAGGGCGCGACGGATGGACTCGATGCGGCCATCCATCATTTCACTGGGGCCGATGATGTCGAAGCCGGCGCGGGCCTGGGCGACGGCCATGGCGTTGACGAGGGGCAGCGTCTGGTCATTATGGATCTTACCGTCGACGACGAGGCCGTCGTGGCCGTCGGTGCTGTAAGGGTCGAGGGCTACGTCGGAGATGAGGCAGATGTCGGGGAATTCCGTTTTCAGCCGGGTCGCTGCCAGGAGGTAGAAGTTTTCTTCGCTGGTGGCGTAGGTACCCGTTTTGTTCTTGTGTGCTTCCGGCACGGCGGGGAACATGATGAAGCTGTAGATGCCGAGTTTACGGCACTCTGCTACTTCTTTGACGACCTCCTCGATGCCGAGACGGAAGGTTCCGGGCAGGCTGGTGATGGGCAACCGTGCATTGGGGTCCGGCATCAGAAAAATGGGCTGCACGAGGTGACCGGGGGTCAACTCGGTTTCTCGGACCTGAGCGCGGATGGCGGGGGATTGGCGGTTGCGGCGGGGACGGCTTAGCATAGTCTTGTGGTCTTGTGATCTTGTAGTATGGCTCTGCTCGCTGCGCTCGGGAGCCGTAGCTTTTTCGTGGGGCAAAAGTAAGTGGTTTCGCCTTGAGGAGGGTCATAGGCATGTCTCATATCCAAACTTATCGGCAGATAGAAAACAAAGGCTGAAGATCGCCGTCACGAGCGGAACGCATCCACATGCGGCAGCACTACTAGACTACCGGGCTAATAGGCTACAAGACTAATAAGGGCGCGGCCGCAGGTGCAAGGGGAAGGTTAAAAAGCAAAGTAAGAAATACACGCGCTACCACATTACCTTAGCACCAAGACGACCAATAGTACCAATAGACCAAAACATGCAACTAACCATCCACCCCCACGTCCTTCCCCTGGCCAACCCTTTCCGCATCGCCCACGAAAGCCGGACGGAGCAGCCGACCCTGATTGTGGAGTTGCACGATGAGGCCTCCGGCCTCAGTGGCTACGGCGAAGCGCCGATGACCCGCTACTACGGTCTCGACAGCGACGAGTGCACGGCTCAATTAACTTCCCTTGCACCTGCGTTCGCGGCAAAAAAAAGCCTGACGCCGCAGGCCACCCATGCCCTGATTGATACCCATGCCCCCGACTTGAACCCTTTCCTGCGTTGTGCGCTTGATGTAGCCACGCACGACCTTTGGGCCCGCCAGCAAGGCACCCGCCTCGGTCTGCTGTGGGAGCAGGATCGGAGCCGGCACATACCCACCTGCTACACCATCGGTCTTGGACCAGTGGCAGAAATGGTGGCTAAACTAAAAGCCTTCCCCTGGCCCGTTTACAAAATCAAACTCGGTCGGGGAGATGATGATGTCGCCATCATCAGCGCCCTGCGCGAACACACCGACGCTCCCTTCTACGTCGATGCCAATACCGGCTGGACGGCCCGACAAACCATCGACCTCTCTTCCAAATTGGCCGACCTCGGCGTCGTCTTTATCGAACAACCCCTGAAAACCGACGACCTGGCCGGACAACGGGAGGTCTTTGCCCACTCTGCCCTCCCCATCCTGGCCGACGAAAGTTGCCAGACGGAAGCCGACGTGGCCCGCTGCGCCGAATACTTCCACGGCATCAACATCAAAGTCGTTAAATGCGGCGGCCTACTGCCCGCCCGGCGAATGATCGCCAATGCCCGTCAGCTCAACCTGCGGGTCATGGCCGGGTGTATGACCGAAAGCAGCGTCGGCATCAGTGCCATCGCTCAGCTACTACCCGAACTGGATTATGCGGACCTCGACGGTGCTATGCTTCTGGCTAATGACCCTGCTGTAGGTGTTACCTTCGATCCAACTACCGGCTTTGCCATCTTCCCCAAATTGGCGGGAACGGGCGTCAGCATTTATCAAAAGTAATGGTGAGTAGTAAGAACTCGGTTGAGGATATCCTCAGCCGAACTCATAGCAGGTCAGGCTGTTCGAGAGGCTAGACCCTCAACCAAAACTTTCACCTGGCAATTACTTTTAATACCCTTTTTAATTCAAAGAAAACCCAATGAACAGAATCATCCAAATTTCCGTCCTGGCTTTATTCCTTCTAAGTAGTTGTTCGGATCAGGGAAGCACCTCCAGTGCTGCGCTTCCAGAGTATAGTGCCTCCGCATCCGACACCCTGACGAAGCACCTTATTCCTTTTAATGCCGAGCTTCCTACCATTGGCCTGCTGATGTACAACGGAGTCTTGACAACAGAGATCACTGCCGCCGCAGATGTGTTTACCAAACACCCCGAAGGAGAAGACCAACGATTCAACGTCATCACCATCGCCGAAACAAAAAAATCCATCGTTACGGAGGAAGGGCTCACAATAGTACCTGATTACACCTTTGCTACCTGCCCGCAACTAACTGTACTTTTTGTTCCCAGTGCCTACGATATGTACTCTCAGGTCAATAACGAAAATATAGTGGCGTTCATTAAAAAGAAAAACGAAGAGACCGAGTATACCGTCAGCAACTGTGGCGGAGCCCAACTGATTGGAGCAGCGGGTATTGCTAAAGGAAAAAAGATCGTTACCTGGATTGGCGGAGGCGCTCAACTCCAAAAAGATTATCCGGAACTGTTGGTACAGGACGATGCAGTAGTTACCTACGTCGAAGATGGAAAATTTTTGTCTTCAAACGGAAATTTAGCCAGCTACGTCTCTGCCCTCAATCTTGTAGAGAAAATGACAAGTCCTGAACACAGAGCATTTGTTGAGTCTTACCTGTACCTTGACCGACTCCAGGATTGGGAGCCAGGAGCTAGAAACCAGGAGCTAGTTCCTGGCTCCTAACCGTAGCCGCCGCCCCCAAACCAACACTTGTCCGCCATAAACGCACAACCACATTAACAAAACGGTGAAGCTGAGTGCCTGTGCACCCGCGTACCAAGGCTGGCTACGCAGATCCGCCAGGTGGTATTTGTAGGCCAGGAAATCTGCACTGGACAGGATCGCATACGCGAGAATGAAAAGCAGCACTCCTTTCAGGAGTTTCCGCAGGTACCAGAGTAAACGGGGCAAGCTGCGTGCGCCGAGTCTGGCGCGTTTACGGCGCAGGTACAAGGCACTGAAAAATACGTAAAGCGGCCAGCCAGCCAGGAAAAGCGCTTGCTCAAGCCCGCCATAAAAAGGATTGTAGAAATAGCGCCCTTCCTCGTTACGTAGAGAAGGGATGAGCCATATGGCCAGGAAATAGATCGTCTGCCCGATGGGCAGAGCCAGATGCTTGAGGTCCGTCCACCGGAACCGGTAAGCGGGGAAGAGGTTAATCTTGACGTGGCTAAATAACAGGACAGGCAGCCAGAGACTGAAATAAATGGGCAGGTAGCGCAGCGTTGGATAGGTAATGAGGTACCCGCCAAAATCAAGGGCGAAGTGTAATTGAGTGAGCCCCCCCAGTAACAGCAAGGTTCCGTAAAGGCGATTGGCCCGTTGCTCTCCCGACTGCTTGAGAAAGAAGAGTGCACCAATAACGAGGCTACCCGCAATGGTAGCGGCCATTATCAATAAAGGTATCAGCGTAGGAGGGGCGGGCATACGGCGAAGATAGGCAGATATCTCACCCGGCGGAACATAAAAATGCCGACACTCAGAGAGCGTCGGCACGGTAATGGATTAAGGGGTCAATCTTGGTTTAGGATAGGAAATCTGTTTTATTTTGCGGCACTAAAGTCCAGGTGCTTCAGGTCTTTGTAGAAACCTTTGAGGTATTTAGTGATTTCACGCTTACTGCTGCTGGAAAGATTTTCGAAATTTTCCACCTGATCGAGGAGCGTATCTTTCAGGCTGTTCATGTGGTCGGCGGCATCATTGAAGTCGGGAGCAGTATCATAGTCCCATAACAGGGTACGGTCGGTAACATTATCCTCATTGTATTGATTCATGCCTTTTGCGTAGCTGGCGTTTACCAGGCCACTGTAATCGAAGTCATAAGGAACAGCGGTGAAGGTCCCATCAGCGCCTTTGAGCAGTTTCATGTTACGGACCATCTTGGTGCCATAATCACTGTTGCCGATCATGTACTGGAATAAGGCAAGGGTTTCAGCATTGTTTATTTTTTCGGCAGGTATGTTATAGCTCTCACTGGAATTGTCCATGCTTAACCGTTCCTGGAGTTCGTCACAGTCCTCAATTAGGATAGCGTAGCTGGTGATGGTGCTGCCGTCGGCAGTATTTACGTAAGTGATGGTCAATAACTGGGTGCGGAAGCTGGCGGTGGGGTTTACCGTATTGTATAGTTCGTAGGCGAGTTGCTCACGAAGAAGTGCGTCCTGACCCGCTTCATCATTGGTACAGTGGGTAACCAATTTGAAATCATTGTGCGTGTTAAGGCCAAGGGCACGAAGGCCTGCCTTTTTAAACTGTAATTTCAAAGGAGGCATGGCGCAAGTACGGCGGCGAAACTTACCACGGACAGTTACTTCAAGGTCGAGTTCAATGCCGTCTTGAATAATCATTGCGGGTAAGGATTCCGCTTTCTTACGGTAGACCTCCAGGCTGTCAAAATTTACGTGAAGTTCAATTTCAGTGGTCGTATCAGCAATCCACTGATCGAAAAGGCTATTGCCTGTTTTTTCCACGCCGCCAGTGCCATTGGCGAAAACAGCGCAGCTAATAAAGAGGCTGTAGATGATGGTGACGAAGAAGCGTTTCATGATTGGGTTGTTGTATGGGTCTGTATTAAGAGACTTTGTTTTTTGTGAATGGTTGCACGTTGATAATGAGTTAGTTACAACTCCCGTGCTTTGATGATTCAAATATCGGGTGCCAAACCGGTCTGCCGAAATTTGTTCGTTCTCTCCTTGGATTTGCTCGACGAATGCTTGTATCCCTCGATAAACGGAATGGTGACTTTTAGCAAAAACGCACGTCTTAAGGGATTTTGAATACATGAGCGGGGAGTGAAGGGTGAAGGAAAAGGGAGAGAAAGGAAGGGTAACCAGTGATTTTTCATTCAGCATTGTCATCTCCTCTTCTTTTTCCTTTTTCCCTTCTTTCTTTATTTTAGGCGCGAACGCAGGTGCAAAGGAGGTTAAGTGACCATGATCGGACACCAGTTATAGTGCCAGAAGCGTGCCAGAAAATCAATTAGTTGGTTTTCAATTTATTACGAATAAAATAAAAATAAATGTGTTCGTAATCGAACGGCAGGTGGTCGACTTTGGACAAATCCGGGCTGGTTTGCGAATAAAAGCTCAAGTAACCAGTGGTCTTCTCAGGGCAATCGTACGGTCAATAAAGAAGAGAAGGCCGTTCACGGCCTCGCTACAAGAGACGGAACTCCGGCCCTAAGCAGGCAGGCGTCGTAACTTCCTCCCTATAACCCATTTTACTATGCTTACAGGCCTATCGTTACTCCTTGCCATTACCGTCACCATCGCTTTCCTAATTCTGTCTGGCAGTAAATTGAAGTGGCACCCTTTCTTCGGCCTGCTGGTTGGGGCAGCGGGGCTTGGTTTAGCCATTGGGCTTGATTTGCCCCAGGTCATCGGTTTATTAAAGGAAGGCTTCGGAGGGCTGATTGGAAATGTCGGACTGCTGATCGTTTTGGGGAGCATCATTGGGGTTGGTCTGGAGCGGTCGGGCGGAGCCCGACGTATTGCCGACCTCCTCATTGGAGGTGGGGGGAACATCGGTCTGCGCCTCGTGGTATTAGGCGCCGTCATTTCCATTCCCGTTTTTTGCGACAGCGGATTCATCATCCTGGCGGGCCTGTTACCGGCGCTGGCGCTGCGCGCCGGCGGCAAGGTGGCTCCATTGGCCCTCAGCCTTGCTGGCGGGCTGTACCTTACTCATACCTTGATTCCCCCAACACCAGGTCCGCTGGCCGCTGCGGCGAACCTGGGAGCCGACGATTACATCGGCACCATTATGTTGCTCGGTGCATTAGTTAGCCTGCCCGTTATTTTGGTGACCTGGAAAGCATCGAGCTGGCTTGGGGACCGAATCACGGCCCTTCCTCCGACCCCGACAACGACTGAAGATGTGCCGCTGCCCTCGCTCCGCCAAAGCCTGTTGCCGCTGCTCATCCCCATTTTACTGATCGCCCTTGGTTCCGTACTTAAGCTCGCTACCGATGGCGAAGGGGTCGTGTCCTATATATTATGGTTGTGCGATCCGACGGTTGCTTTGTCCTTAGGTTGTATTCCTGCACTGTTACTTCCGTCGGCGGTTAGTAAAACTGAATGGATAAAAGATGGTCTTGGGCTGGCTGGTCCGATCCTGATTATCACGGGGCTGGGCGGAGCCTTTGGCGCCATCCTAAAAGCATCTTCATTGGCCGACGACGTTGCCGGCTGGGTTGGTGACCAACCCCTTTCTGCAACTGCCCTGCTGTGCCTCGGCTTCGCCGTCGCTGCGCTGATGAAGTCGGCCCAGGGGTCCAGCACCGGTGCCCTGGTCATTGCTTCGGGCATCATTGCCCCGCTGCTTCCGCTTGCTGATTTTACTTCTGGTACCGACCTTGCCCTGATGACCCTGGCCATTGGCGGTGGCGCCATGACGGTCAGCCACGCCAATGACTCCTACTTCTGGGTGGTCACCCGATTCTCCGGTATTGAAGTTGCCGATGCTTACCGAAGCTATACGCCGTTGACGGCGGTGATGGGTGGGACCGTTTTGGTATCGGTGGTGACGCTATCGTGGATTTTGTAAAACTTGCCCGCAAGAATCTCGTTACGCACTTGACCATCTGCTGAAGTCAGGCTAATTGGCACCGTCATTTCTTCTTTACTCCTATTTTTGACAACCTCTTATGTCAACCCCGGCTCCACATACTTTTTTGCTTTGTCTGGTGCTATTATGCCTTAATACAAGCGGGTTGTCCGCGCAGGCGCAAAGCAGTACCAAGGTTGATAGCCTCCAGCGTTTACTCACTCAGGAAACAGCCTTGAATAAAACAAGAGTAGACCGTCTGAACGAGCTGGGGTATGAATACTGGATTGCTGACCCTGGCGCATCCATTAAATATGGACATCAGGCATTAGAAATCGCTAAGATTTTACCTTATGAAACCGGTGTCGCCTACGCCAACAGAATAATCGGGGTTGCGCATTGGGCCCAGGGTAATCTTGATTTGTCCTTTCATTATTTGATTGCTGCCAGAAAGGGATATCAGGAGCTCGAAGATGCTCTTGGAGTGGCCAATAGCAGCCTTAATTTAGGAATGGCTTATGCTGATCAGCGCAACTTCGACTTAGCTAAGCGGAATTACGAGGATGCCCTACAGTTCTTTCGGCAGGAGGGAGCAGATTCACGGGTCGCTACCACCTATACGAAGATTGCGGATTTATTGATTCTTCTGGAAAAGTATACGCCTGCTTTTGATTACCTAAACCAGGCACTGGTCATCCACCGGCGTACCGGTTTTTTATATGGCGTTGCCGAAGCGAATCAAAAACTTGGCCAACTGGCAATGTCACAAGAAGAGTGGGATGACGCTATTTCGTATTTTCTACTTGCGGCTGATGCTGGCAAACAACGTAATGATCAGGTGGGTTTAGCCGGTAATTATTTGGGAATCGGTAAGGCGTACTTTATCAAAAATAATCTGGGTCTGGCAGAGGACTATTTGAATAGAGCAAAGAAACTCGCAGAAAAATTCGGACTGCAGCGCATCAGGCGAGACGTCTACCTGGCCTACAAGAACCTGGAAGCCCGACGCGGTAATTTCCGTCAGGCACTTCTTCACGCCGATGCGTATTTGAACGTTAGGGATTCGCTTTTTAATCGCGAAAAATCTAATCTTATCGCAAATATGGAAGCTCGCAGGGCCTACGAAGCTCAGGAGGAAGAGCTCGTATTGGCGCAGAAGAATCTGGATCTCCTAGTCAAGGAGAATAAAATTAGCGGCCTTACCAAATGGTTACTCGTACTGGGATTGCTTACCGTTATTGCCATTGCATACGCCCTGCTTTCCCGAAAAGACCGGGTTATTGCCAGGAAGGGAGCCGATTTAGAAGAGGCCTACCAACGCGGAAATGATCTTGAAACGGTCCTGAAAGGCAAGGAACAAGAATTGACGTCTTATACCCTCAATTTCGTCCAAAAAAATGAGGGCATCACCGAATTAAAGCGGCTCCTTCAAAACCTCAACAAAAGGGTAAGCCATGAGCACCGCACGGAGCTTAAATCCATTGTACGTAAGTTGGAAGGCCTGCTAAGGGTAGACGAAGACTGGGCAGATTTTCGACGACACTTTGAAAGCGTTCATCCCGATTTAATTAGACGGCTCGGAGAGGAATTTCCTGGCCTGACGAGTAATGAGTTCCGCCTGACCTCCCTCGTCAGACTCAACCTATCCACTAAGGAAATCAGTGCGGTACTAGGTATTTCCCCCGATAGTGTAAAAACTGCACGCTACCGCCTACGCAAGAAGTTCAACCTCGACACCCAGGACAGCTTGTTTGATTTTTTACTCCAGCACGAACGATAACTACTTCCTCCGCGCTAACTTCTCTCTTTTTCTCAGGCGCGAACGCAGGTGCAAAAGTAGCCGTAGCAGAGCAAAACCCTGTAAAATACAGGTTATACTTCATTTCCTTGTTTTCTGGACTGGTGCCCTCTTGTGCACTCTCTGAAAACACGTAAGTGTTTGATTTTCAATAAACTGAAAATGATCTTGCAAGTCGTAGTCTACCTGCAATTCCCCCACTGTCTACTATAAGTCGCCCTCTTCTTCTGTGTACGTACACCAACCGTACCCACTCCTTTTTTGGGTTGGGGTAGCAGTTGCCTGCATCTTGGCATCGCCCCAAGGGAGCACTGCAATTTTTTCAGAATCTCTTTAAGGCGTAGCTCAAAATCCTCCGTAAAATTATTCCCATGAGAAAGCTTCTTTTAGGCTTTTACTATCTCGTCTTCCTGATATTGCCCGTTGCTTGTACGTACGATCAACTTGCTGTGGTTGAGGCGTGTGACAACAACCTCGTCTTAACCATTGCCGAGCAAACCTCTTCCGCCTGTGGCCTTACTTCCGGGGCCGTTACCGCAGCTATTACCGGAGAAGCAGCCGGGGCTCCCGTCACCTTCAGTTTGAATGGGATCGATTTTCAGGAGTCCCCTACGTTTACCGACCTCGCGGCCGGGAGCTACACCCTCACGGCTCAGCAAGGGGCTTGCACCGTTATGATAGACGTGACCCTGGAAAATGCAGAAGGGCTTAATGCAACGGCAGCAGCCATGCCGTCTGACTGTGGCGCAACCAACGGATCTATTACCGTTAGTACTGCCGATGCCGGTGGAGAGGTCACCTTCTCGATAACCGGAGGCACCAGCCAAGCCGACCCCACCTTTACTGGCCTTGCACCGGGCATGTATGAAATCACCGCTCAGGACGAGATTGGTTGCCAGGTCATCCTCGAAGCTACGGTGACTTCCACTGTTGCTTTCGCAGAAGTCGAGGCCATCGTTACTTCTTCTTGCGCCATCAGCGGCTGTCATGCAGGTAATGTTTCTCCCGACTTCCGTGTGCGGGGAAACATCCTCAGCCGGGCCGGTCGTATCGGCTCTCGTACGGGTAACGCCTCCATGCCTCCGCCAAGCAGTGGCAATTCCCTTTCTGAACAGCAGGTCAATGCTATTTCCTGCTGGGTAGCCGATGGTGCGCCGGAATAGCCACTACTCTTTGTTTCACACTCTAATCAAAATCACCATGTCCAAGATCCTCAAGATCGGCCTGCCTCTCCTAATTGTTGGCGGACTGCTTGCCTTCAAATTCATGCAGCCTAAGCCCCTGCTCGACATCCAAAGCGCAACTACCGAACTCAACATCAATGCCGGAAGCCTGTACGCTGCTTTTGAAAGCGATGAAATTGCCGCTAATGCTACTTACGTCGGAAAAGTAATGGAGGTGAGTGGCTCCCTGAGCGAAATCACCAAGGACGATGCTGGCCACTACGTCCTGACCTTATCCGCAGACAGCCCCCTGGGGCAAATTGTCTGCAATCTCTCCCCAAAAGAGTCCCCGCCGGTCTCCTCCTCAGCCATCGGCCAAATCGTGACGGTTAAGGGTGTCTGTACCGGCTACCTTTTCGATGTCGTGCTTGATAACTCAGCCATCATTTCTAAATAATTCCTCTAAAAAATCACCATGAAGTTTCAATTCTTATTCCTCTGCCTTTTGGTCTCCAGCCTTGCTGCAGCTCAGAGCCCACTCATCACGAAAGACGGTACCACCACCTTCTTTTCACATTCTCCCATCGAAGACATCGAAGCCATCAACGAAAAGACTACGGCAGCGATCAATTTCAGTAAAGGAGACGTCGTCGTAAAAATGCTGATCAAGCATTTCACCTTTGAGAATGCCCTGATGCAGGAGCATTTCAACGAGAACTACATGGAGTCGGAGAAGTTCCCCTCCGCCATCTTCAAGGGCAAACTGGCCACCCTGATTGACATCACGCAGGACGGTGACTACCCCGTAATGATCAAGGGGGACCTTGTCATTCGTGGCATCAGCACGCCGGTAGAAACTGAAGCCAAGATCACAGTGGCCGGAGAAAAGATCACCGCGACGACGAAGTTCATCGCAAAACCGGTGGATTATGACATTAAAATACCGGCGGTAGTGATTAAAAACATCGCTGAAGAGATCGAGGTCACCTCAACGCTGACGTTTGTCAACGCTAAAAAATAATAAGCTCATGAAGTATCCACTGCTACTTAGCCTGCTCCTCGCAGTGCTGATCTCTGCACCTGCGTTCGCGCAAGAAGACGACCTGCTCTCCCTGTTGGAAGATGCCACACCGGAGGAGCCTTCCCTGACGCCATCCTCCTTTAAAGGAAGCCGCCTGATCAATGGTCATACGGTTATGACCCGCCGGAAAGGTAGCCTGGAATTCCTGATTGCCCACCGCTTTGGCCGCCTGAATTCCGGTGCTTACGAGCTTTTCGGCCTCGACAACGCCAACGTCCGCTTCGGACTGGATTACGGCTTTACGGATAAGCTTACCGCTGGCTTTGGACGGAACTCCTTCGAAAAGACTTTCGATGCCTTTGCCAAATACGCCCTGCTGCGCCAGCAAACCGGCGTAAAGACGATTCCCGTCTCCGTAACCGCCTTCGCCAGTGGGGCCATCAATTCGCTCCGCCCGATCGACCCCACAACCGAAATTGCATTCTCTGAACGGATTTCCTACACCTATCAGTTACTCATCGCACGCAAGGTAAATAGTAAACTATCGCTGCAAGTGATGCCAACACTGGTACACTTCAACACCGTTACCGCCGACCGCGAAAATGACCTGATTGCACTCGGGCTAGGAGGAAGGTTGTTGCTTACGAAGCGCCTGTCGGTTAATGGGGAATACTATTACCGCTTCGGTGAGCGCGACCTCGACACCTACGACGCCATCGCCATCGGCATCGATTTGGAGACGGGAGGACACGTCTTCCAGCTCCAGTTTACCAACAGTCGTTCGATGAACGAGAAAGGGTTCATCCGAGAAACTACTGGTGACTTTTTTAATGGTGATGTACACTTTGGTTTCAACATTACCCGGACTTTTTAGGAGAAGCAATTGCTCGGCGGCCGAGGCGGGACGACCTGACTCGTCCGCCGAGGAATTGCTTTGAGACCGCTCGGCCGACGAGTCAGGCCTAAGGGCCGCCTCGGCGGACGAGCTTACCACTGCTCTCACCTCCTCAACCCATAACCAACCTTTAGCAGATAAGAGATTTCCAGACACGGCACGTGCAACCGTGCCCTGCTACCCTTACGCCCTCTCTACTAATTCAATACTATGAACAACCTGCTTTTTACAACACTTCTTATTTGGTTTCCCATTGGCCTGTACGCGCAGGACGACCCACCAGTGGCAAGCTGCTTAGAAAACTTTACGGCGGATCTCGGTGCAGATGGAAATATAGTCCTTACTCCTGAAGACCTTAACGACGGTTCGTCTGATACCGAAACGCCCACTATTGAACTCCTCTTCAGCCTCGACTTCGGCGGCGCGGTGCTGAACTGCGATGACATCGGCGCACCCGCCCAAACCGTTACGCTCATCGTTATGGACGGAGACGGACTTTCCAGCACTTGTACCACCCAGGTGAGCGTGGAGGACAACCTGCCCCCCGAAGCCACCTGCCAGAACGTCGCGGTTGAATTGGGCAATAGCGGAAGTTTGAGTCTTTCCTTAGGCTTTGCCCGAAACGTTATCCTTACCGATTTCGTGGACAATTGCGTTGCTTCACCACCCACTATAAGTATAGCCGGTGGTTCGTCTGTGTTTCGTTGTGATCAGCTAGGGGTGACCACCCGCACTTTCTTTTACCGCGACGGCAACGGACAGGAAGATCGTTGCAACGACGTCCGTTTCCAAGTTACCGACCCGCTAGGCGTTTGCGGCGAAGACCCCGTGGCCAACTGCCAACCCTTCACGGTCACCAACCCGATCGAGCCCACCTTGACGCTCAACGCCAATGTCTTCGACAACGGCTCCACCGACGACCGCAGTGTCTACACCTTGGTCTATTCCGACGCCACCGACCGCCAGGAAAACACCATCTTCGACTGTAGCACGA
The DNA here is from genome assembly GCF_000373105.1 of Neolewinella persica DSM 23188. Taxonomy (GTDB): domain Bacteria; phylum Bacteroidota; class Bacteroidia; order Chitinophagales; family Saprospiraceae; genus Neolewinella; species Neolewinella persica. Next base: position 141,789 of record NZ_KB890491.1, read on the forward strand.
CGGGCTTCGACCAGGGGCAGACCTTCACCGCCGGGCAGACGGGCGTGATCCAGTCCATCAAGGTGCGCTCCGGTGCGGCAACGAACACGGAAATACACCTGTACAACGGAAATATGGCCACCGACCCTACGGTCGATCCCTCCTCCCCAAATTACAGCCAGAACGTGGAGCTATTTTTCGGCGAGTATTTCAACCGGGCCAATCTTAATGTCATGACCCTCGACGAGCCCTTCCCAGTAGTGGCCGGCCAGGAATACACTTTCATCCTTGATACGGGGTCGACCCTGAGTCGTTCCTGCCCCGGTTCGGCCGACTACGCGGGTGGCCAACCGATCAGCGGGTTTGGCCTTCAGGATGACCCCGGCGGGCAAGACTTCACCTTCGAGGTCAACATCATCGGGCCGACTGAGATGGAGTTCCCCACCGCTGGTCGGACGAACCTAACGGTGTTTGCGGTAGACGATCAGGGCAATGTGTCAGAGGGGTGCGCGACGTCGGTTAACCCCGATCAGCCGCTACCGGTGGAATGGCTGTCGTTCGGCGCGCACGCAGGTGCAAAGGCGGTTGAACTGCAGTGGGAGACCACCTATGAGCCGGACAATGCCGGCTTCCACGTCGAGCGCTCGGCTGGTGGGAACGACTGGTCGGTCATCGGCGAAGTTGCCGCGCGCGCCGGCGCAAACCAACGCTACGACTTTACCGACGCCGCTCCTTTGGAAGGTACGAGTTACTACCGCCTGCGGCAGACGGACTCTGACGGGCAGGTAAGCTATTCGCCCGTGGAAACCGTCGAGTTCTTTGGCGATGACCGGGTGATCATCTTCCCCAACCCCGCCACCAATTTGGTCAACATCCAGTTGCCGGCGGGAGCGGAGTTGCTGGAGCTGCTGGACGTTTCCGGTAGAAGCGTTAACGCCCGCTTCAGTGGCCGGGAAGGCGAGTTGAACGCCAAGGTTTCCCGGCTTCCCGACGGGGTTTATGTCCTCCGTACCCGACTTACCGACGGGCGAATCATTGCCAACCGCTTGGTGGTGCATTGACCCTGACCCGGCACGTGAGATGACCCGGCGAACCAGGTCACCTCACAGCCGGCCGTACGGCCCTTGCCCTTCAAACGATTACTGCACCTGCGGCCGCGCCCACATCAAACACACCGCTTAACTAAAGTCAAAACTTACGACCCCTATCATTTTTCAACCCATATACCGTATTACCAATGAAATACATACCCAAATTACTATGCTGCTTCCTTGCCTTTTCCTTGCTGTTCGCAGGTGAGGCGCTGGCACAAAGCCCCGAGGCCTTCAAATATCAGGCCGTGGTACGAAACGTGGATAACACCCCGATCACTGAGCAAATGGTGAGCATCCGAATCAGCATACTCGAAGGTTCGACCTCCGGCACCATTGTCTACCAGGAATTCCATAACCTTACCACCTCCGCCATAGGTTTGATCTCCCTGAACATCGGACAAGGGACTATTCTCTCAGATGTCTTTACCGACATCGCCTGGGGACGTAATGATCACTTCCTGTATGTGGAAGTAGACCAAAACGGTGGCACGGACTACGAGTGGCTAGGCACCAGCCAATTGCTGTCCGTTCCCTACGCGCTATATGCGACAAAGGCGGGGGCCGTAGACCTTACCGCCGGTGACGGGATCAGCATAACCGGCAATGAAATCAGCAATAGTAAGCCTTCCTTGTGGCAACTTGATAGCAATGTGGTGTTTGTGGAGACCAATCAGGTCGGAATCGGGGTCAATGACTCGACTGATGTCCCTGCTGATGCCCGCCTGTTTGTCAATGGTAACATTCGGATAGCGGAAGACTCCAGCCTCTTTGGCATAGATCAAATCGTTGGTTTCAACGATATTCGCTTCGCAGGCAACCCTGACCGGACAAACGACGTAGTGATCGCCAACAACGGCCGGGTAACCTTCGCCGAAGAAGTCGGGATCAATCGAACCTTTTCCTTCGTTGACCTTAACGTGCGAAATCAGGCGGGAAATAGTACCGTTTTCCAGGTTGAGGATACTTCAGGGGTTGACCTATTTGAGGTTGGCAGAAACGGCAATGTGGGCATCAACCAAATAACCAACAACGTCACCCTCCAGGTGCAAAACAAATCGGTTGGCGACAACAACATCATCGCCAACTTTGAAAGAGCCAACGGGGATAATGTGCTTCAGATTCAGGACGACCGGGATGTGGTGATTACCGGAGACTTCTCCGTTACCGGCTCGAAGAATTTTATCCTGGATCACCCGCTCGACCCAGCCAATAAAGTCCTTGTCCACAACGCAGTTGAATCTCCGGATCGCATAACCTACTACGATGGGACGATCCGACTGAATGAAAGCGGGGAGGCCGTGGTACAACTACCCAACTACTTCGAGGCACTGAATACGGATTACCGCTACCAACTGACCTGCATCGGCGGCTTCGCCCAAATCTACATCAAGACCGAGATCAACGATAATCAGTTCACGATTGCCGGAGGGCAGCCTGGCATGAAAGTCTCCTGGCAGGTAAGCGCCAAACGAGACGATCCCTGGGCCCACGACCACCCTTACCAGGCGGAGGAAAACAAGGACCCCGTAGACAAGGGGAAATACTACTATCCAGAAGGTTACGGAAAAGGCGACGCCTTTAAAATTGGTATGGAGTTACCTCAGGAGGGTGCTAAAGAAGGAGACCAATGAGAAATCTGATCTGCAACCTACTCCTGGTTTTAGCCTCCCATACCCTGGGGGCTCAAAGCCTGACGCCCGAAGTGGTAGCTACCACTGGAGAAACGTTCTCAAATAGCACCGTTACCCTCGAATGGACGCTGGGAGAAATCATGACCGAGACTTTTTCTGAGCGTATTACAATGACGCAGGGTTTTCATCAGCCGCCAGAGGGTGTTCCACCGGTTGGAACCACAGCATTATCGGCGGACAACCCAATCGTTCTCTACCCCAACCCGGCCACCAAGCGCGTCAACGTTCGCCTCCCCGTCGGGGCTGAATTACTGAATTTACTTGGCGTCACCGGACGGAACATCAGCATTCGCTTTAATGGCCAGAGAGGTGAGCTGACCGCTAATTTAGCTGGCCTACCCGCCGGGCTGTACTTCCTTCTTACTAGGCTGGCTGACGGTAGAATAGCCACGAACCGACTGGTTATTCATTGATTCCTGTTCCAAAACGCAAATCGTAATCTTTTTACATCTACCCACCGGGCCAAATGCCCCGTGGGTAGACTTTTTTCCTCTCTAAAAAACCAAGTTGAGCCTCCTGCCCTAATCGAAACCAATCTCGATCCTGTCTCCTTCATCTTCAATTATGAGGAAGTAGGCTGAAGGTAATGCACGGTATAAGCGCAGGGGAACCTACCGTATCATCGGAATCCGAACCGAACTAGGATAAGCCGCCGAATGATGTACCTCATTCCGCGCCACCACGCTCTTGCTTTCATCATAGTTACGGCCACCAGTATTCAGGTTACGGTCGAAACGGGGGAAGTTGGAGCTGGAGACCTCGATGCGAATCGAGTGGCCGGGCTTGAAGTGGTTGGCGGTAGACATTGGCGTGAGGTCGACTTTATATACCTTTCCTTTTTCCATGAAGACCTCTTTGTCGTAGCCCTCGCGGTAACGGACGCGCTGGATGGTTTCGTCGAGGTTGTAGGCCGTGCCGTCTGGCGCTACGTCAATGAGCTTGACGGTGAAGTCGGTGTCTTTGGCGTCGGAGCTGACGTAGAGCGTAGTTTCGATGCTGCCGGCAATTTCTACGCCATCGGCGAAGGGTTCGGTGGTGTATACCAGGATGTCGTTGCGGGTTTCCATCACACGCTGATCGAAGGCACCGCCTTTGACGGCATTACCGGTACAGCAAACGTTGCCGCCGTAGCTGGGCACTGGGTTCATGGGGTCGTAAACGAAGCGGTCGGGCATGTCTTTTCCCGGAGCCTTCTTACTTAGCCGGCCGTTACCGTGCAGGGTGTTGGCGCTGCCGTCGGAGTCAAAGTAGAACGTCTCCATTTTTGCGGCTGGCGGAGGCCAGGCGGTGGCCGTCTTCCACTCATTGCTTCCCATAACATAGTACTGCACCCGCGGCCGCGCCTTCGGCTCCTCTCCCTTCAGGTGCTGTGCAAAAAACGCTTCTATCTGTTCCTGATAATTGAGCCGGGCATCGCCCACAGAGCGCTCGCCGACAATGGTGTTTTCGGTAGCCCGTGTGTAGCCGCAGTGCAGCGTGGGCGCGATGACGAGGTGCTGCTGGTCGCGCATCGCCGGGGTGGTGGCGTTGCTGCGAACGTGGTTGAACAGTGCCAGGTTGGGGCTGATGGACACATCATACCAACTCGTAAACCAGAAGGCGGGGACGTCGAAAGGCATGTCATCGTGGTACAGTCCACCCTCAAACCAGGCCTTGCTGTTCGGGGTGCGGGTGGCCATTTCTTCAAAAATGCCCTTGGGACCGTGCTGCGCCGTGATGATATCCTGCATCGGCAGGGTTTTCAGGCCATCTTCCCACGCTACGCGGGGGTATTCCGGAGCCATGTCGTGGAAGCGTTGGAGGCGAAGGAGGTCCTCCCGCGTCGCGCTTTTCGGGATACGGGGCCGCATCGGATCGTGCTGCACGGAGTACAGCCAGGCGATGAACAACATCTGGGTGGCACCGCCGCGGTACCAGTTGCCCTGCTCCTGGAACTTACCGACTTTACCGACGCCGGCCCCGTAGCCCTGGGGAACGATGGCCTTGAGCGCGGGGTGGCCGAGGGCGGCAACGGCCATCTGCCATTCGGCGGTGGAAGAGCAACCGATGAGGCCGATGTTGCCGTTGCTCCAGTCCTGCCCGGCGAGCCAGGTGAAGGCATCGTATCCGTCCGTCGTTGGGGTGCCGAGGATGTCCCACTCGCCCTCACTGTAGTAGCGGCCGCGCTCGTTTTGCTCCACGTAGGCGTAGCCCGCCTTCACCCAATCGAGGGCACGCTGGTAGGTGCGGGTACGCTCCTCTCCGTCGACCCAGCCGTTCATCTGGTAGGGTGTCCGGCTGAGGATGACGGGGACTTTTTCATCGGTCTTAGGGCGGTAGACATCGGTCCGCAAGCGAATACCGTCACGCATTGGGGCCATGTGCATTTGCTCGACGTGGGCGAGTTCGGCGAGTTCGAGGTATTCGCGGCTCGACTGCGCCAGTAAGGGGGTAAGGGAAAAAAGGAGTAAGGGGAGTACGAGTCGTAGTCCTTTATGCCTTTTTCCTGCTACGCTTTTTTTGGGGGCGCGGACGCTGGTGCAATGGAAGTTTCGAAGAAGCAGGGGGAGGAGCTGGCGCATTGGTTGGTTGGTCTACTGGTTAGATTAATTTGTTGGGTTAAGGTACGGTGTTCCCCTTTATGACCAAATTTTTTCACCCTCCGATGCTAATAAGTGTAATCCCGTAGTTGCAGTGTATCGGCTGCGCTTTGCAGCAGGAAAGTGTCTCGGAATATCAGGGAGTCAAGTACAACGATGTTCTGGTTGTTTCCAGCTGTAATCGTCTTGAAACTGGTTGTCCCTTCTATCGGCCGGTCCACAGGTAGAAGTCCCTTACGCTCGTATTGAACGCCTGCTTCTATTCCCATAAAAATGTTCGGGCGAATCGTAAGATAGGGCTTATTGAAAGCGAGGTCACGGAACGATGTTTCCACGTAGAAAACCCCTTCATTTCCAAGCGTACGCTCAATCAGGTAACGATACGTTACCCAGGCACGATCACCTGTGAAAATTTTCATATCACGGGTAATGACTTCTCCTTTCCTTGAGAAATCGAATTCGTCCAGTTGTAAGTCGACATCGTCCGGGTCTAAAAAGATATAGTTACGATCATTAGGGGCAAGGTCATTGAAAAGCCCGGGGGCACGGAAGAATAGCCTGTGGCGCAAGTAATACGCCTGCTTCTCGTCCGGCGTATTTTCAAAAGGGCTATTTCCTTCCCGAATCAGGTCGGAGAAAGCGTTTACGTCCATGTTGAAGCGCCCATCATTACTAATCGTATCTGATCCGAATGAGTTGACCGGAACAAAACCGGGTGGTTCGTTAAATATCGAAACTTGTTCCCATAAGAATACATCCCAGCCGGTTTTCGGAGTACCGTCGGTAATCTCCGTCAGGGTTCCTTGAAAGATAAAATCGGGCCGATCGTCTTCCATATTTTCCTTGGTGCATCCCATACCTAGGCACAGGGTTAGGCAACTAAAGATCACGATCAGGAAATAGGACAGAGGGTCAATTTTTTTCATAAAAGGACATTGTTAAAGGGCCATGAATGTACGTTTTCATTGGGAGTTAGGAAGCGCATGGTTGGGAATCTAAGTCTTACTGGAAAGGAGGGGTTTAGGGTCTCTACGGTAGTCAAAGTAGGCACCACTAAAGTGAGAATCGGAAATTGCCATAAGGTTTAAGAAAACTTTTACGGTTAGCCTCCCGGGCTTAATCCAAACCCGTCAAGAGTTTGTTGGCTAAACTAGAATCGTACCTAAGCCATCAATCATAAATCCATGCCTGCGCAACCAACTGCCTATTCCATCCTAGAGCTAGCCATTGTCTCCCAGGGGAATTCCCTGCCGGAGACTTTTCAGAACATGCTCTCCCTGGCGCAAAGGGCGGAAGCGCTTGGCTACAAACGCTTCTGGTTGGCCGAGCACCACAATACCATAAGCGTTGGCAGTAGTGCCCCTCCCGTCTTGATTGGCCACGTAGCGGCGGGGACAAAGACGATCCGCGTCGGCTCCGGTGGCGTTATGCTGCCCAACCATTCCCCGCTGGTAGTGGCGGAGCAATTTGGCACCCTGGGGTTACTCTACCCCGACCGAATCGATCTCGGTCTGGGGCGGGCACCGGGTACCGACCAGGCGACCGCGCAGGCCATCCGGTCAGACTTTATGCAGGCGGCACATTCCTTTCCCCGGGAAATCGAAAAGATTCAGCGCTATTTCTCTCCCTCAAACGAAGCGGCGGCTGTGCGGGCCAATGTCGCAGAAGGCGTCAACGTTCCGCTTTACATTCTGGGGTCCAGCACGGACAGCGCCCACTTAGCGGCTGAAAAAGGATTGCCCTACGCCTTTGCCAGCCATTTCGCTACGGCGCAGTTGTTCGATGCGCTGAAGATCTACCGAAAGGAGTTCAAACCATCTGCGGCCCTGGACGCTCCTTACACCATGGCTGGGGTCAACATCATCGTTGCGGATACCGACGAAGCGGCGGAGAAATTGTTCACTTCTCTTTTACGGATGTTCATCGGCCTCGTCACCGGAAACAGGGGGTACCTGCAACCCCCTACAGACATGACCGAAGAGCTCCGGCGTGCCAATCAGCACCCTGCTCTCCGGCAGATGCTGAAATTTTCTTTCGTAGGCAGTAAAGAAACGGTTAAGGGACAGGTCGAAGACTTTCTTCAGCAGACGGGTGTCGATGAGCTTGTTGCGGTCACCGCCCTCTACCAGCACGAGGATCGGTTGAATTCCTACGAGTTATTCTCAGAAATCATGCAGGAGCTTAACGCTGGTAGTGGCGTTGACGAATCGGTGTTGACCTATGCGGCAAAAGATTCATAATTGAAGGTCGGTAGAGGGCAGCCCTGCTACGCCAGCAGACGAAATCTCCAAAGATGACCAGGGGCAAGGAGGGATAGTGGTGAAGGTGGTGGAGTAGACGAAACCAGACAAGCGCTTAACTTTGGGCAAAACCAGTATTATTTCCCCTTTATGATGGACCGCTCTCCTTATTCCACCCCCATCCGCTGGGGCATCATCGGCTGCGGCGACGTGACTGAGGTGAAAAGCGGCCCTGCCTACCAAAAAACGGAAGGCTTTGAGCTTAAGGCCGTCATGCGCAGAGACGAAGCAAAGCTGAAAGACTATGCCCACCGGCACCAGGTCGAAAAATATTATAACAACGCTGACGCGCTGATCAACGACGACGCCATTGACGCCGTCTACATCGCGACGCCTCCCGATACCCATCGGTACTACGCGCTTAAGGTCGCCGCAGCAGGAAAACCTTGCTGCGTAGAAAAACCGCTGGCGCCCAGTTATCAGGACAGTTTGGCCATCCAGGAAGCTTTTGCCGAGCGGAATATTCCTTTGTTCTCAGCTTACTATCGCCGCTCCTTACCGCGCTTCACGCAGGTGGAAGCGTGGCTGAAGGATCGGGAGGTTGGCGAAGTACGCCACATCAACTGGTGCCTGAGCAAAGCCCCCAATGCGCAGGATTTGTCAGGCGTTTACAACTGGCGTACGGATTCGAAGGTGGCACCGGGTGGTTACTTCGATGACCTGGCCAGCCATGGGCTGGACCTTTTTACCTTCCTTTTGGGAGACATGAAAACGGTGAAAGGCATCAGCCTGAACCAACAGGGCTTGTACGGCGCCAAGGATGCTTTTACCGCCTGCTGGCTCCATGAAGGTGGTGTCACCGGGGCCGGAAGCTGGAACTTTGGTTGTGAGCATACCGAAGACCGGGTAGAAATTCTGGGAAGCAAAGGCAGCATTCTATTTTCTGTATTTGACGAGGCTCCCGTGGTACTTGTCCGTGGAGAGACGCGAGAAGAACTTTTCATTGAACATCCGAAACACGTGCAAATGCCCCACGTAGAGAATATGAAAAAACAGCTACTGGGAGAAGGTGATTATCTGCACCCGTCCAGCGGCCAAACGGCCTTGCATACCAGCTGGATAATGGATGAGATAGTAGGTCGATGAGATTAGCTCCTTTGCCTTTTAACTTTTATTGCACCTGCGTTCGCGCCCAAAAAATAATCTAAACAAAGAATAATGGCCAACAATAATCTACTGGTAAACGAACGGCAAGCTGACCTCGGAAACTTCATAGTTGGACGTTTGCTCCCCTTTCGGGAAAAACGACAGGTTGGGCCCTTCACGTTCATCGATCACATGGGGCCTTCCACGGTAGGTCCGGGGAAGTATGTAGACGTAGACCAGCATCCGCATATCGGACTAAGCACGCTGACCTATCTTTTTGAGGGCGAAATAGAACACCGGGATAGCATCGGCAGCGTGCAGGTCATCAAACCCGGAGACGTCGGTTTCATGACTTCGGGAAGCGGCGTAACGCACACAGAAAGGACACCACAAGCGAGGCGACAAGGAGGCAGTTTTACGATGCATGGCTACCAGATATGGGTAGCCCTCCCGAAGGAGAAGGAGGAGATGGCACCCGAGTTTAATTACTATCCGAGCGACGCTATCCCTACCTGGCAAACTGGCGATCTTACGTTTAGATTGGTAGCTGGAGAAGCCTTTGGCCGTTCTGCGCCGCTTCAGGGATTTTCGCCGCTGTTCATGGTCGATATTTATGCCGAAAAGGCCAGCACCCTGCACCTTGGCGGTCAGCTACGCGGCGAAGTAGCTTTCGTAATCGTGCGGGGCGCGATTAAAGAAAAAGAAGCGTTGGTGAAGGCGGGGCAGATGCTCATTAGTAAAACCGATGAGCAATGCGAGGTCTGTCTCGAGGCCGGAACGCAGCTCTTATTGTTCGGTGGAGAGCCGCTGCCCGATGAGCCGCTCTTGCGGTGGAACTTCGTGTCCCACAGTAAAGCACGGCTTGCCCAGGCCAGAGTTGACTGGGAAAACAAAAACTTCCCCATGGTGCCAGGTGACAATACTTATATTCCTTTCCCTTAGTAAAGTACAAACGAGCACTCTATGTCTACCCGCCGCAAATTTCTACGCCGCTTACCCGCTCTGCTGGCAGCTCCCGTACTCACCACCCAGGCCGTTAATGCGGGTACACTTGGACTGCCCCAGTTCAAATACACCGCCAACGATCGCATTAACCTGGCCTGTATCGGTCTCGGTATTCAGGGCTTCAATAACGTAAATGCAGCGCTGGAAAATCCAGGAATTGAGCTGGTTGCCGCCTGCGATTTATACGATGGCCGGCTGGAGCGTGCTAAGGAGCTCTACGGTAAAGACCTATTCACTACCCGGGATTACCGGGAAATTCTCTCCCGCAAGGACATCGACGCCGTCATTGTTGCTACGCCGGACCACTGGCACGACACCATTACCATTGCCGCGCTCGATGCCGGCAAACACGTCTACTGCGAAAAGCCAATGGTTCAGCAACTCGAAGAAGGCCACGCTATCCTCGACGCGGAGCGGCGAAACCCGGGCGTGCTCATCGTTGGTAGCCAGCGGGTCAGTTCCATCCTGCTGGATAAGGCGAGGGAGATTTATCAACGGGGAGACCTTGGCCAGCTGGTCATGATCGAGACTTTCAACGACCGCTTCAGCGCCATGGGCGCCTGGCAATACTCCATCCCCCGCGATGCTTCTCCACAAACCGTTGACTGGGATACCTTCCTCAAGGACTCCCCCAAGCTCCCCTTCGATGCTACCCGCTTTTTCCGCTGGCGCAATTACCGGGACTACGGTACGGGGGTGGGCGGCGATCTTTTCGTCCACCTTTTCTCCGGCGTACACCGAATGCTGGACTCCGTCGGGCCAAACCGAATTTTCGCCACCGGCGGCCTGCGTTACTGGGAAGACGGACGGGACGTTCCCGACGTTTTTCTCGCTAACTGTGACTATGCGGAGCAGGCTGGCCACCCGGCCTTCAACATGCAGCTGCGGGTAAATTTTGTTGCTGGAGGGGGCGGTGGCAGCCGCACGCGGCTGGTCGGTACGGAAGGAAGCCTCGACTTAGGCGGTGGCTCCCTCACACTGCGTCGGAACAAGCTGCCGGAGGCGCCTGGCTACGGCGGCTGGGACAGCTTCAACACCTTCCCGGAAAGTACCCGTGCAGAATTTCAGCAATGGTATAAAACCACCTATCCCCCCACACCGCCAGGGGTCATTGGGCCTGACGAGTGGACCTTCCGCACTCCGGAAGGCTACTCCGATCACGTCCATCACTTCCACAACTGGTTCACCGCTATCCGGGAGAAAGGTAAGGTGGTGGAAGACGGTGCTTTTGGGTTTCGGGCGGCTGCGCCTTCGCTGGCGGCGAACGTAAGTTATTTTGAGAAGCGGGTGGTAGACTGGGACCCGGTGGGGATGAAGACCGTGTAGTAGGCGTGCTTAATGGGTTGCACCTTAAGTCCGTTTTTCGGGGCTTTAAATTTTGCCTCCGTTTTGTTCCCGGCATTTGAGCCGTGGGGTTTATTCTGCTAATTCCTTTCCGGCACAAGTGCCGGGGAACAAATTTCTAGCTCTTCCCGTATGCCATTCCAGGTTTTTCTGCATCTACCCTGCAGACAAACCCACCTACCATGGCCTACACCCCCCTGAAAATCTCCATCCCTGAACCCTGCCACGAAGACTGGAATGGCATGCATCCGGTCCCCGGCACCACCGCCCGGCACTGCGACAGCTGCGCCAAGAGTGTGGTGGACTTCACCGGCTTCTCCGATGTGCAGATGCACGCCTACGTCCGCGAGCAGGGCGGTAAACTCTGTGGTCGTTTCCGGCCCGATCAGCTTGACCGGCCGCTGCGTGCGGTCAGCACGCCGACGCGCAATCCGCTGAAGGTAGCAGCTGCTACTGCGGGGGTTTTGCTGGCGGCTACGGGATGTGAGACGCCCAGCTCGGCTACCGGAGCACCTGACGAACAAGATCCGTGGCAGGCCATTTCGAGCAGCGTACAAGCCCAACCGCCGATGACCGGGGGCATCTCTCTCGTCGAAGTTGAATCAACTCTGGCTGCTCAATCAGAAATGGAACACGTCACCATGGGGAAGATTATGCCGCCGACGTCTAAAGTGGGCGAAATAAGTGCCATTGCGCTACCGCCACCGGTTTTTGAGGAGGTTTTCGAAGATTTGACGGTTGAAGGGGAAATCATGGTTGAAACTTCCGAAGACCTCAGCTTCATCACTTGTGGTGCAAAAAACATTGAAGCTCCAGAGGAGGATCCAGACTACTTAGTCGGTGACATTGACCTGAGTGAGGGAGGCCTACAACTCCCCCCAATACTGATAATCGAACAAGACACCATACCGCCATCTGGAACAGTAATAACCGCTGATCAGATCCGAAACTTGCCGACCCGGGACATCAGTTCGCACCAGGTCGCCATTATGGGTATGGTGGCCATGGACCATCCGCGCCCAACTGGTGTGGATTGGATCAAAGACACCCTGAAAAACGTAGTACCGTCGCTGCCAACCTTGCCTCCTAATGACCCGACCCTGCACCAGCGGCCGCGCCCTGAAATGCCAGAACACCTGGAAAACGTCACGGTGTACCCTAACCCATTCGTCGATCACCTGAAGATAGACATCAACCTTCCGGCAGGAGAAACGCTGACGGTGGAACTCCTCGACCCCAGCGGCCGGCTTGTTTTTGCCCAAACATGGAAAGCCAGCGCGGGAGCGAATACCCTAACCATCGAACCGAAACAGCGAAAATTGAAGTACGCCATTTACTATTTGCGGGTTACTGATGAGCGGGAATTTAGTGTGGTGAAGACGGTTTTGAAGTAGACAGGACTCAGGGTTCAGGAATCAGAGGACAGTGTTTATTATTCAGGATACAGGGTTCAGGCCTCAGGTTTCAGCAGACTGTGGAAGGGATAAAATTAGCGTTTGCTCAAACAAAACCACCGCGTCAACTATTCCCCTTCTATCAGGTAGCTTCTGAAACCTAAATGCTGGTTCCTGAATGCTGACCATTGAATACTGGTTCCTAAATACTAAAACCTGAATGCTGCAACCTGAATACTGACCACTGAATACTCCCCCCCTGAATACTGACCCCCGCATTTTTCAACACCCCGGCCTCCAGCCCCTCTGGGAAAGCATGGAGCGCGACCGCCGCCAGCAGCAAATCGCTGCGGTGGGGGTTATCCTTATAGCGCTTTTTCTGGTAATCGTCGGAGTTACTTCCCGCTATTTGGGCTGGGCCTTGCTTGGGGGCGTCATGGCGACCAGTGCCTTATGGTGGCTGTTTAAAATTCTGACAGAACAGCCCCTGGCCTTCTGGCGGCGCGAATTCCGGGAACGTCCGCAATCCATCGTTTGGGTATACGGTCTGGTAACGGAGCGAATGCCCTTCGGCTTTAAAACCACTGCCATCGGAACCCTTTACCTGGTGGACACAGACGGTGATTGTCACACCTTCGGTTTGAAGCCAGACGATCTGAAACTCGTCACCAAAACGCTTAATCGGGTGCTAACCGAGGCCGAATTCGGCTATACCAAAGAGCGGGAAATGAAATACCGGGGGGAGGTCACCAACTTTAAAGGACGAGACGCCTTCAATCAAATCAAATAACCCGCTTCGTTATGCCCTTTTGGGATCAAATAAAGAACATCTTCCAGTCAGCCGAAGCCGGCACCTCCTCTGCCCCGACCATCCATGAGATGATCGAGCGGACGGAGGAAGAGCTGGCCGCTTACGACCATTGGAAAACAACGGCTGGGCCCCGGCGCCTGCTCGACTGGCTCACCAATCAGTATGGCCGTCATCGTGACCAGCTGCGGACGGACGAGACCATTGGTTTTCTCGACACCGCCAGCTCAAAGGGCTTCGTTATCCACTTTAGCCAGATGAACTACACCCGGGAAGAGATCACCCACTTTTTCCATTACCTGCAGGAGCGGGTATTAACGCTCGATTACCGCAACGAGATCTCTGATCGACGTATTTTTCCCCGTCGTGATTGGGTTGAGACTCAGGAACGGCACTACCTCAAACCTCGTATCCAATACAACGAGGTGAAGATGAATCAGTCCTTTGGCAACATCATGATCGAATTTGAGCTGCGTAATGACGTAGCACATAATCTACGGCTACGGGCTACGATATACAACGATTCGATGTATGAAGCGGATGGAAGTTTTGGCGGGCTGGTCATTGCACTGGCGGGATAGTACAAAAGCAAACTCCTACGTAACTCCTTGCGTTTCAATAATATGAAGCCGATATTATTCTCTATTTTGATTCTTTTTTCCATCTCTGCAACCATGGCAGGTCAGTCATTAAATAACTATCTCTGGAAGTCCAGACTCGTATTGCTTTTCACTCCGGCACCGGATGACCCGATGTTCGAGCGTCAGGTTAGATTATTACAGGAACAAGTAGATGCTTTAGAGGAACGGAACGTCGTTTTTATCTTTATTACCCCAGATGGAAAATTTGAAAACACCGGGAGGTTTCTGGCGGAGGCCGATGCCCGAAAGTTCTATGATAAGTTTGGTGCCGCGCAGTATCATTTTGAAATGATTCTGGTGGGATTGGACGGAACCGAAAAGTTCCGGGCTAAAAATAGAATCACTCCTCCCTCTGTCTTATTAGAGCTTATCGACGGGATGCCAATGCGTCGGCGCGAGTTACTCCAAGGGTATGGGAATCAAAGTAAAATAGGTGGGGACGAAGATCACCGGTAAAAAACCGGAGGAAATATCAGACCATGGGTGTTGTCGGGTTCTTAAACAAGTTCTTAGTTTAAGATATCCCTTACTTGATAAATCTTCGGCTCCCAATACTTACTCTCCAGTACATTCTCCCGGATAACGCCGCTGTTGGTCGCATGAATGACTACCAATTTATTCACCCCCGCCTCCACAATTACGGAAACGTGAAAAACCGGTTTTCCTGGCCGCTTGTAGAATACGAGGTCTCCGGGTTTGGCGCGGCTCAGCGGAATTTCTTTTCCCTGCTTGGCCTGATCGCGGGAAACACGTTCAATGTCGATGCCGGCATTCTGGTAGAGATAGAGTACGAAGCCTGAGCAGTCAAAACCCTGGCGGGGGTTATTGCCGCCAAATTTATATTTAAGCCCCAGAAGTTCCGACGCATGCGCCGTAATATCGGCGCGGATGTAACTGGTAGCACTTCCGCTACCGGCCCGGCCAGTGGTTGGCCGACGTGAGGTAGTGCTGTCGGCAGGTTTGAAAACGCCGCAGCTGTTCAATAACAGCAAGGAACAGAAGCTGAGGAGGAGGGTAGCATTTTTCATTGGCGCAAGGTCGATTACGAAAAGGAAACAAGCTGCCTCCACGAATTAGTTTAGCTTTAACCAGACGGTAACGCAAAAACGAAAAAAGGTGAGATTTCCATAGGGAAACCTCACCTTTTTCAAGCTTTTAAGGGCTGAGCTTACTCAGCTGCAGCTTCGTCCTCTTCTGGCTCACCGGCACCGGCAGCTTCAGCAGCTTTGAGTTCGGCCGTAGCAGCAGAACGAAGAGCACGTGGTACTTCAACACTTGCCACGGGCTGGCCTCCTGGGTTCATGATTTCAACACCTTCGATGGCCTTGATGTCACGAATACGGATAGCAGACCCAAGTTCGAGCTTACTGATGTCAAGTACAAGCTTGTCCACGAGATTTTCGGGAGTGGTCTTGATTTTTATACGGCGAACGCTAATCTGCAGTTTGCCACCGCCACGTACACCAGGGCTGGTACCCTCGAATACGACAGGAACCTGAACCTTTACGGGGTGGTTAGGAATGAGGGCAAGGAAGTCAATGTGGCGCAGGTTATCGGTTACCGGGTGGAACTGGTAATCTTTTACGATCGCATTGTATTCTTTACCGCCAACGGTAAGTGTGGCAAGTTTGAACTCAGGAGAGTAGATCAGAGGACGAACATCAAGGGCTTTGATGGTGAAGTGTACCGGGTCACCAGCTCCGTAGAGAACGGCGGGTACCAGACCTTCACGACGAGTGGCCTTACTGTGTTTCTTACCTAGGTTTTCGCGGACTTCACCGCTGACTTTTACGGACTGCATATATATATTCTTTGAGCGGTGATTCGCTTTCGGCCCGCAAAGATACGACTTTTATTGAACGAGCGAAATGTTAGCCCTAAATTTATTCCGCTAATCCATTGGGCTTGCAGAAGTTGTGCTTTGGGTTATACCGCCATAATTGGTATTTAGGCAGGTGGTGTAGGGTGGCGCGGTCGCAGGTGCAGTAAATAATATGGAAGGAGCGGGGAAGGTTAACGAAGCCGCTTTTCGTAGTGCTATGGACACCAATCATTTATAAAAACTGTTAAAGTAGTTACTTAACTGCTTTTATAGTTGCAAGACTGCTTTTGCAGTCTTACTTTTACTGTATATCCAACTGAAATGAAGAAACTAACTGAAAAAGAAGAAGCCATCATGGCTATTTTCTGGGAAGCTGACCGGGCCTTCGCCAAAGACGTTCGGGCAGCCATGCCCGATCCCAAGCCGCACATCAATACAGTTTCCACGGCCATCCGGAAGCTGGTCAACAAAGATTTTCTCAAAATAGAGGACTTCGGCAGTACCCACCGGTACTATCCGGCGGTTAGCAAGGAGGAATACTCCGCCAAGATCATTGGCCCTAAGCTGACCGGCTTATTCGGCAACTCTTATAAAAACGTTGTGGCTTTTTTCGTCAAGGACGAAAAACTGAGCGTAGACGAGCTGAAGGAAGTGATCCGTATGATCGAAGAAGAAAAAGATAAGTGATGTCGGCCCTGTTCATCTACTTCCTCAAGGTCAATTTTCTGCTGTTCGTATTCACGGCTGCTTATTGGCTGTTGTTACGCCGCGGCAAGCTGCTCCAGCTGAACCGGCTGATCCTGGTGGCGAGTATTTTGCTCGCCTTTCTGTTGCCTGCATTGCCACTGGCTGATTATTTAGCGCAACGTATTCCCGGTCCGGTCCTGGAACTGACTGGCCGGCCTGCGGCGGCCCTACCGGGGTTGATATCACCACCCGTTGTTGAAACCTTTAGTATAAGTGAACCCTTTGGAGCAGTCAGCGTAACGGCCGGCAATGCCGTAGCATCTTCAGAGCACCTCAGTCAGTTAGCCTTTTGGGTTTTTATCGGCGTGGCCTCTTTTCTCTTTTTCCTGCTGATTCGGCAGTTTGTCCACATCTTCAACCTGATTCTTTACAGCTCCAATACCCGGGAGAATGGACTCACCATCGTGCATACGGACGAGGATATCCCGCCCTTTTCCTTCTTCCGGTTTTTGGTCATTAATCCGGCCAAGTATGCCGGGGAGGAATTGCAGCGCATCATCGTTCATGAGAAGGTCCATATCCGTCAGCATCATTACCTCGATATTTTGCTGGGAGAATTCCTTCGGGTGCTTTGCTGGTACAACCCCGCCGCCTGGACCCTTAACGCTCTGCTAAAAATGAACCTTGAATACATTGCCGACCGGGAAGTGCTCTCCTCCGGCATTGACCGCAAGAACTATCAGTACCAATTACTCCATATGGGTGCGCGTGGCCAGTCGCTGCGCCTGACCACTCCCCTCAATTATTCACCCCTCAAAATGCGTATTTCCATGATGAATACTAAAAAACCCGGTGCGTTGGCGCAGCTTCGTTATGCCGTGCTCCTCCCCATCCTCCTACTCGCTATACTGGCCATTAACCCGGTTTTTGCCCAAGGCACGAAAGTTGTTCCCGGGCAGGAAACGAAAGTTGTTGTAGGTAAACGAGCAACGGCTTCTTCCAACGCGACTACCGTCATAAAAGGCGTCCATGCTCCCCTCCATGGTGCTGCCAGTAAAACCATTTCCGCTAAGGGTGAGGATATCTTTTTCGTTATTCGGCCCACCATCAAAAGAAAAACTTTAATGGATGTCCAGGAGACCCTGGCCGAAAAAGGCATCACTGTAAAGTACAACAACCTCAATTTTAATGACGGCTTACTGACCGCCATCAGTGTTTCTATTAACTCGGAGAATTTCTCCGCCAGTCTTTCACAAGAGCCTTTGGAAGGGCCGCTTGTTTTTTATGACCTGCAGCTCACGGATAAGATTACCGGGTTCGAATTGGGCACTCCGGAACGGTTTGATCACAAGCAAAGAGATACCATTGACAAAGTTACCGGCCTACTCATCCGCCGCCCCGGCGGCGGTGTGATGATCCGGGGAACCGCTACAGTTGACTAAACGCTATTACCCATCATAAATCAAGAACCTCCAATGGTGCCTTAGTGCGCCGTCGGGGGTTCTTGCATTTGGGGCATTCCGTACTCTCTTTTTATCGTTTAGCCCTGCCTTGGGTCTGGAGCTATGAGCACCCTAACAACAAGCCTGGGTGGAGCTAACGAAAAGGTCTCTGCACCTGCGGCCCCGCCCCGGCAACGTAAAATTTCAATGAATTCCGGGAGTTTTTCCAAATCTCCGTTTTCCTAGAGGCTGCCCATGTACCTGAAGATGAACTTTGTGTGACGCTCTTAAGCCATTCGCCCTCTGAACGAGTAGGACGAATTGCTGAATGCTACTCTGATAATCGTAAGGGCTCCAAATTTTATGGAATTCCAGCCCAAATAACGTCCCCTATCTTACTGGATGCTATTGTCCAGCAAACAATAAACCCACTTTAATATGCTCCGTTTCCTCTACGGTTGCTTTGGAATGGCGGGAGTTTTCCTCCTGCTGGCCGCCCACAAAACACCCGTTAAAAACCTGCTCCAAACGCCCGACGGTAATTACATCATAATTGAAAACCAAGTCGTTCAAGCCAGCCAAATGCTGAGCCGGGAAGACGCCGCTACCTTGGTCGATCTGGCGGCCAAGGGCTTCAATCAATATAAATTCATTAAGCGGAAAGTGATCAAAAAGGCGATCAACCATACCGTCACCAAGCACACTAAGTCGAAGAAGAAAGCCATTCCCAACGAGCTCGCAGAGCTCCTGGCTAAGTACCAGCCCCAGGACGTTGGCGATGGCTACTTCATCGTGGACAATCGGGTCGTGCAAAAATGCCAGCCTCTGGCGAAGGAGGATTTTCAGGCGCTCCAGGAGATTGCCAGCCGCGCCGATGCCGGGGGCACCATCAGCACCGGTGTTTTTATCGTCGATTACGTAGACCAGACCATCGTCAAATTGGAAGAATCCAAAGACAAGGTCAGCCCCGCCGTGCTGGACCGCTACGCAGCGGTGATGAAAAAATACCAGCGTTAAGCGCTTTTAAAAATAAGGTAGGGTTGTGGAACCCTCAGCCGGACTTCGTCCCTACTTCGGGTTAATTCCCCGGAACATGGGCCGCCATTCCGGCGGCCTACCCGCCGGGCTCATCTTTTCCTCAAACCAATTTCCATCATGAAACGATTCTCTTCCCTTCTTTTTGGTGTCCTGGGCCTCTGCCTCTTCGCCGCCGCCGCCAAAGCTCCCGTAAAATCCCTGCTATTTGACGATAATGGCAACTGGTTGGTGATCAAAAACCAAGTCATTCAGCGTACAAAAGCCATGAGTAAAGAAGACATTTCGCGTATCGCCAAAGTCGCTCAGGGTATTAACGAAACGGATAAAGTCAACACTACCGTCTACGAGAATGCCGTAAACCAGACGGTCACGAAGAACAAAACCGACTTGAAGGCTTCCGCCGCTGGCCGGGAAATCCTGGCAGTGCTGAACAAATACCGGCCTCAGCAAACCGAACGGGGTATTCTGGTGGTTAACAACCAGGTAGTCTTGGCCAGTAAAACGCTGAGCCGTGACGATATGAACAAATTGAAGGCCATTTCTCAGGAAAACAAGGCTGCAAGTTCGTTGGTCAATAAAAAGGTGTACGAAGACTGGATTGACGAAAGCGTTTGGTCGACCGGACTGAAAGACGGAGGTGCCGAACTCCGCGCTGAGTACGCCCGGGTTATGGACAAATACCAGCGCTAGCCTGATTCCTCCCCTTCGGCCTTCTACCGCAGAAGCCGAAGGGGACTTTTATCCGCCTTTCAATCCAATCATCATGTATAATTTTAGCAAATTACTCGGCATCGGCGTACTGCTCTTCATCATTATTGCTAACGCTGCCCACACTGCCTTCGATAGTTACTACGGTTTTTACTACGAAGAGAGCAAAACGGAACTGGTTGCCAAAAATCCGGCTGCCCGAATGGCTGCCTCAGTTTGCCAGGCCGAGCCGGTGAGGTTGTTTTGCGGTTATACCGGGTTTGGGACAGGCTACGGTTTTTTTGCTCCTAACGTCGCCAGCGATTTCATTACCCTTTATGAAGTGCAGGATGAGTGTGGCGAGAGCCTCCGCCAAACTAATCTCCCCCCTTTTCATCACAAAGAAAGCGTGATCCGCTACCTCTCGGCCACCGGAATGTTTTTAGATAAGATTACCAAAGACTCTGCAGAACTGGGCCTGCAAAAAGAATTCCTGGATGTGGTGCAGCGGCAACTGGCCGACTACGTCCGCCGCCGTGACCCGGCGGCTGCTTCTGTAACCCTGGACCTTTACCTCTACGACTACGTTACCCTGGCAGCTGCTCCGGAAGCTGTGCTCTACGAAGACCTTTTCTACGTTGACTCCCAAACCAGCACCCGACCATGAACCTCGCTAAAAAGACCTACGCAGCGCTAGTAAATTTCTTCTTTGCCAACGATGCTGCCACCCGCACGGAAAGCCTGCGGGCCCTCCGCTTTTTCCGCGTCGCTGTGGGGACCATCGTTCTCCTCCACTTCTTTGCTATACACCAGGATTTTGCCGACCTCTTCGGTACCAACGGCCTTATTCCCTGGGACGTGGCCGACCTCTACGTTGCCGACCTGCAACTTACCCTGCCCCGCCTGATCATTTTCCTCGAAGGTTACGGGGTAGGAGCCAACGCTACGCTCTTTTGGTTTCAGGTATTATTTTACGGTGCCGGCGTCAGTCTGATCTTCGGTTTTTTCCCTCGTATTTCGGCGCTTGTTTTACTGCTGTTGCAGGTATCGATGGTTACGGGCATCGGTTTTTTGGCCTACGGGGTGGACTTCTTCACCAGCATGGCCCTTTTCTACCTCATACTGGCCGATACCGGCAAAAACGGCCATCCCCTGCCGGTACGCCGCACCCTTCAGCTGCACCTGGGCATCGCCTATTTCTTTTCCGGCCTGGTAAAACTCCTGGGCTTCAACTGGTGGAACGGTGAGTCCATCTGGAAGGCCATCAACCTCCCCTACGTCAATCGCGACTTCGCCTTCGATTTCACCTGGCTGGCCGACTATCCCTTCGTCTTCGTGGCCATTGGCTGGGCCACTATTGTGGTCGAACTCTTCCACCCCTTCTTTATAACCTGGAAAAAAACCCGCACCTTTTGGCTGCTGGCAACGGTGGGTATGCACTTTGGTATCGCCATCGTCATGAACCTCTACTACTTCAGTGCCATGATGATCGTTTGGAATTTGGCGGCTTACCATTGTTTTGAGCCCGAAAAAAGCAGTCCTGTTATTTCTACCGCTGATCTTAATCGGGGGGTGATTGCTTGAGACAAGAACTTTTTTCTTCTCAATTGACTACCTTTCGAAGCGTGGCGATATCCTGAATACTAACACGGCACTGGGCGGATGGACGGAGCTCACAGAGGCCTTTCCGGATTACGCGGAGTGCGCACAAGCCTGAAGGCTGAGTAACCGGTAGTCCGAATCACAGATGACAATAGAAAACACAAATGGACACAGATTGCAAAATCTGTGTCCATCTGCGTAATCCGCTAAAAACTGCGATTCAAATCGTGTAGTAATCCGGCATAAACGCCGGGGAACCAGTCCTACAACTTCCCAAACAGCCCCAAATTCGCCGCTTCCACGTCTTTGCGGAAGGCGGCGAAATCCCCGCCAAGGAAGATCTCGATCTTATAGACGAAGTCTGCCGCAGCATTCTGGTACTGCTCCAAAGCAACCTCCGCCATCTGCGTAGGTGCGCCCTCGACCTGGCCGATGTAGCGGCCAGCGGTGAACATCTTCGCCCGCAGGTTACTCGGATTTCGCTGTATGCCTTTGAGGTCTTCCTCCTCGATAAAAATTTCTTCAATTTCAGCGATGGTTTTGAGGAGGCCTTTGGCATCCTTCTCCAGACTGTCTTTTACTGCTTTCGGGGCATCCTTGAGCAGGCCCTGGACACGCTTGATCGCCTTGCCTGCTTCCTGCAGGTCGTTCCAGGCGGCGGTGAGGTGAGCGGTAGTAGTATCGAGCTCAACGCGCATAGCTTCCTGGGCGACCAGGGCGTTGGGGATCTGCTCTTCGCGAGGGTCGGCGTGGACGGTAACCAGGGTCTTGCCCATGTGGTCGCCGTAGGTCATGATCAGTTCGTAGACGCCTGGACCGACACCAGGGCCGCTCGGTGTATCAGCATCAGGGCGAGGTGCGCGGCGGCTGGGGAAGTCGATGCCGTCCCGGCGCATGTTCCAACTGGTACGGTTCATGCCCCAGTTTGGCGTGGTCCGGTAAGTCCGGATCGTATCACCGCTCTGCACATCAACCACCTGGATCTTAACCTTGCCTTTAGGCTTGGATTCCGGATTGGGGTCGGTGTCCTTATCGGCAACATTGACTTTACCGTAGTAGAGCATGCTGGCCGTTTCGTCCATAGCCTTTTTACCTTCCTTTGCACCTGCGGCCGCGCCTTCTTTGCCGCCTTTTGCCATTTCTCCTTTCTTCCCTTTACCTTTTTTCCCTTCCTGTGGCATCACCCAGTACGTCAACATAGCTCCACCACGCCGGTCCTCGCCCTGGAACTGGCCCTGCGCGTAGAAGCGCGTGCCCTGGTAAGAGCGGTATTCCCACTGGTAAGCGTCGGGTGCCGGGAAGACGGCGAAGGTGTCCTTCAACATGTCCGTGCCTTTGGTCGCGATCTCCCGGAAAGGACGGATGTCGTCCAGGATCCAAACCGCCCGGCCAAAGGTGCCGAGGATGAGGTCATGCTCCCGTGGGTGAATCTTGATGTCGCGCGTAGAAACGCCGGGGTAGGTCTTATTATAGTGTGTCCAAGTACCGCCTTTGTCGAAGCTGATCCAGAGGCCCTGGTCGGTGCCGAGGAAGAGGAGGTTCGGCTCCACCGGGTCCTGCACGATGGCGAGGGCGTGACCGCTGACTTTCTTCTCGTCCACCATGCGGGTAAACGTCTCGCCGTAATTGTTGGTGTGGAAGACCATCGGGCGACGGTCGTTGCGGCGGAAATCGTTGACCACCACCCAGGCTTCCGCCGGGTTATGCGGACTCACTTCGATGTAAGGAATCCAGCTACCGGGCGTCATGCCGGGCAGGCGGCTGGAGAGGTCGGTCCAGCTACCGCCATCGTCCTTGCTTAAATGCAGTCTCCCGTCGTCGGAGCTAACCCAGAGATCTTTGCCATTACTGCCGGGGATGATGCACAGCAGGGTGGTGTGGTTCTCCGCTTGCGTTGCGTCGATGGTGAGGCCACCGGAGACCATTTGGCGTTGCTTAGTGGTATCGTTCGTCGTCAGGTCAGGGCTGATGATTTCCCAGTGGTCGCCGCAGTCGGTAGACTTATGCACAAACTGGCTGCCCATATAGATGGTGCAGTCGCTCTGCGGTCCTTGCGCAATCGGTGCATTCCAGTTGAAGCGGAGGAAGGTACCATCCGGGTGCAGTGGCTTGAGGGATTTGGTCTTGCCCGTGGTGCGGTTGACGCGGCCCAGGGAGCCGCCCTGGCTGGCAGCGTAGACGGTGTTGGAATCTCCCGGCTTGAAGATCAGATCAAATCCGTCGCCGAAGTAGACTTCCTGCCAGTCGGACTCGGTGATGCCACCGGACTTCAGGCCCTGGCTCGGGCCGACCCAGCTACCATTGTCCTGCATACCGCCACCGACAAGGTAAGGGTAGCTCATGTCGTAGTTGATGTGGTAGAGCTGGGCCAACGGGAGGTTGGCGGCGAAGCGCCAGGTGTCTCCCCCGTCGCGACTGATGTTCAGGCCGCCGTCGTTCCCATCGATGATGTATTTCGGGTTGTCAGCATCGATCCAGAAGGCGTGGTGGTCGGGGTGAACGGCGTTACCGTAGTTGGCAATATTGGTGAAGGTCTTGCCGCCGTCTTCGGAGCGGGAGACGTAGGTAGCAATGTCGAACAACCGGTTTTCATTCTGTGGGTCAACATAAATTTCGCCGTAGTAGAATGGGCGGTCACCGATGCCTTTGTCGGTCACCAATTTCCAGTTCAGGCCGCCGTCGGTGGATTTGTAGAGGCCGTTTACCTTGGCTTCGACCAGGGCGTAAACGATGTTGGGCTTGTTGTGGGAGATCGTGATGCCGATGCGTCCGAGGTCGCCTTTGGGCAGGCCGTCTTTGGCCGTGCGGCGTTCCCAGCCGTCGCCACCGTTGTGGGTTACCCAGATACCGGAACCGGGGCCACCGGAGTTGAAGAAATCGGGGTCGCGGTCAAAAGTCCAAGTTGCGGCGATCAGTTTATTGGGGTTGGTGGGATCCATCACCATGTCGGCAATGCCGGTGCCTTCGTCGACGTAGAGAATTTTCTTCCAGGTCTCTCCGCCATCGGTGGTGCGGTAAACGCCGCGCTGTTTATTCGGTCCCCACATGGAACCAAGTGCGCCGGCGTAGGCTACATCGGGATTCGTTGGGTGGGCAATTACGCGATGGATGTGGCGGGTCTTTTCGAGGCCCATATGCCGCCAGGATTTACCGCCGTCGATGCTTTTGTAGATGCCGCCGCCGTAGTTGGCCGAGTTCCGGGGGTTGCCCTCGCCGGTGCCGACCCAGATAATGTTGGGGTTAGCGTCGGAGACGGTCAGGGAACCAATGCCGAGGTACTTCTGCTCGTCAAACAGCGGTTCGAAGCTGATGCCGCCGTTGCGGCTCATCCACACGCCGCCGGAGGCGGTGCCGACGTAGATGTGCTCCTTATCGGTGGGGTTCACATCAATGGCCGTTACCCGGCCAGACATGCCGGAGGGACCGATGTTGCGGGGGGCCAGGGCGTCCCAGTGCTTCAGGTCCACTTGCGCAAGTAAAGGCACGAGGGAGAAAAGGAGTAGGGGGAGGACCAGTGCAAATCGTGGCGGAAGACTTCCTTCCGACCTTTCCCCTTTTACCCCCTTTTTCAGGGCGCGGACGCAGGTGCAAAGAAAGGTGAAAAGAGCAGTAAAGAGGAACGTTGTTGATCTCATGAATGGTATGGTTGGAGGCTAATCGGATATTGGCCATTCAGACAGAATACTGTCGATAGCACGCTTAGAGCGTGTCTGGATTTTAGCTTCCTGATTCCCAGTACTTTGCGGTTCTGGCGTCACGAAAAAGTGCTTCCATGACTCGCCATGCAAGAAATTTTTCGTCTGGCCAGAACCGCAAAGCACTGAAAATCAGTTCGCTAAAATTTTAGACACACTCTTAAAGTGGGGAATATACGACAAGTGTAGGATTTAAAATGTCACATTATCCCATCTGACTTCTTATAAGGTAAAGGAAGAGGTCAGCCAATTCATTATGTTTTCTCTTCCCCCAAATACTGAACCTTATGCGATACCTAAACACTCCGCTTCCTCTTCTCGTCCTGATCTTTCTGATCAGCTGTTCTTGCCAATTGCTAATGGCACAGAACGGTGATGAGTTCGAAATCCTTTACCCGGACCCTATTGCCGGCCCAGAGGTCCAGATTCTCTACATCAACAGTCTGAATCGAAAGTCAAATGTAGCCTGCGGCGATATTATCGAAACCAGCGACTTATTTAATGATGCGGAGGATGGCGAGCGGGCCATCTATTCGATCATATTAAGAAATACGGGAGGAATTGACCTGCACATACAGGAAGGTGACATCCGGGTTGAAGGACAGAAGTTCAGCCTTATTTCTTCTGTCTGGCGCTTATTCCCTGACGGTATATTCCATAGGGGACAGGATGTAGTACTAAAAATTGCCCACGACAACGGCTGCTTTAATGCTGGGTCGGGAGATTTAGAATTGTCCATTCGTGGCTTGTCCGAACGACCATGCCGTATCAGCTTTATCGAAACCATCTCCTCCGTGGATTCGGAAAGGGCCCTGCTTTCATTTGGTGAGCAATACTTTTCTCACGGAGCTAACCTGAACGACGGCGTATTTGAACTCAAACCAATATCATTCATTTCTGATAATAGTACGATGTTCATCACGGTTTACAATCTAGGAAACGAAGAGGCCGTGATCAATGGATTGACGTCTACGGGGCCTGCTGAAATTCTTGAGAATATCAATTTCCCCTTTGTTATTCCTGCTGGAGGCTTTTTTAATTTCAGGATACGTAATACTCAATTTTCTTGTGCTACAAGAACGGGGGAATTTATCTTTGACACCGATGCCGAATTCGCTGAATGTGGATTTGGAGATGTCGACGGTATTATCTCTTACCGCCAGGTAAGTTACCTTGATTGCCCGGGTAGCGATTATGAGGTATCCGTTGATGACACTACGATAGGTTGTGGCACCACGGTTAGTTTCGACGGTAATTTTATCCCGAATGCTGAAAACCGCACCTTTACCATTACCAATAGTGGATCTGCTACCCTGATTGCGGGAATTGACCCAAGAGTGTTTGGTCAGCGTTTTTTTCGGCCGGAATATTTCTTAAGTACCGGATGTAACCAAATTTCCACTTTTGAGCCTTGCATCCAAAAACTGGAGCCTGGCGAAAGCCACTCCTTTACCGTCGCGCTTAGCCCTACTTGTCGTGGGAACTGTGACGCCTATATCTTTTTATATTTTTCTACCAGCCCTTACACTTGTCGCATTAATCTTTCCGACAGCCCCGCAGGTATCGACGTGCCGGATTTTCCGAAACCGGGAATGAAATTATTAGAAGGCGATGAGACTCAAAACTTCCGGGTTTTCCCGACCTTAGCCAACGAATCCATAACCTTTACGACTGGTAAAGAAATCAACAAAGCGACTGAAGTCCAGGTCATCGATCAGTATGGTCGGCGGGTGAAGGCTTTTAGTTTGCCGCCCTTTACTTCACGGGCAAAGCTTTCCGTGAACGATCTGGTGCCGGGCTTCTATTACGTTCACATCGCCGGCGGTAAGGAAGCCCAACGATTTATTAAGCAATAGGATTTGTATTCATTTATAACGGCATGCGGGCCACCTACTTCAGTGGGTGGCCCGCTTATTCGTTACAAGTTGCGTCCGGAGGTACTCCGCACATCTACTAACGCCCAAACATCTGCACGAAGTGATGTCCGACGTTATTGACCGTGCCGTAATTGAAACAGGAGACGTAGGCCCATTCCGGTGCCAGCAGGGTGTTCCGATGGGCCCGGTCGCTGGCCCCTTCATCGATAAGGAGGTATATCACAGCCTCGGTGGGTTCGAGGCCCATGACCAGGTTTTCGTTACCGACGGCGTTGCCGTTGGGGCCTTTGGTAGTGCCCAGCTTAACGGTCGGGCAGGCTTCAAGGGAGCGGCTCCAGGGGTATTTCCCGTTGGGGCCGTCGTGACGAAATTGCTTGGTGTTGTGCAGGTAATTCCCGTGGTTTTTGGCCACACGGTAAAGACAGGGGTGTGCACGGAGAACGGACAGCGGAGGTGTTTCGTCCAGCCGTTTGATCAGGCTGGCGACGGCGCGGGCGTTGATAGGTTTTTTGCGCCAGGGTTCTGCATTCTTCGCAGCGACGAAGGCTTCCACTTCGGGGATAAAGCCCCGGGGGTTAGCGCGCATACGGTTGATGGCATCCACCATCAACGATTCTGAGACTTTCATGTACGCCCGGTCGGTAGCGATGGCCTCCGGCGCCTGGTAAGACGACCCCACTTGAACCACACTGGAAGCCAGGGTCGGGCTAACGGTCGGTGTGGGCTCATTGAATCTTGCTGGTGGTTCGCAGGCACATTCGGTGGCGCGAAGTACAGCGCCTGGTTTGATCCGGCGCCAACCTTCCAGGTTGTTGAATTCGCGGAAGCGGGCGGCAGTGTAGCCATAAAGTTCCGCCAACGATTCTACTGATTCTCCGGGGCGGACGGTATGCCATTTGCCCATCTGCTTCAGGCCGGCAAAGGCATTTCCAGAAGAGGTCATGGCAGGGTTAACCAGTGCGCTGGAAACGACCAGCTCCCGGCAGGGTTTTAGCAATTCTTGTTGGGTAAGGCTGTTCCAGGTTGTCAGGTCATCAACGGAGACGTTGAACTGCTGGGCAATGGAAAACAGCGTTTCGTTGGTCTGGACAACGTGGAGGCCCGCTTCGTTGGCAGGAGGGCATTGAGCAAAAATGGCGCCCGGCCCTGCAATTAGACAGAGGCTGATCAATGCGGGTAAAAAAGAAGACAGTCGAATAATTCGATACATGGGGTGGTATTTTGCGAATGGAGGGTTAATCCCCTTAAAGTCGCAGTTTATAGTCATGAGAGACCTAAACATAGTATTTTTTTCAAAAACCTGCTCCTTAATCAACTTCGTATATGCACCTGCGGCCCCGCCCCTTTGAAATTTCCAGTTGTCAAGTCTCAGTCATCCGGGAAATGAGAGCTGTTATACCTGACGGAATCCTAAATACCGGCACCTGATCGCTAATCACTGAATCCTGATCGCTAAATACTATCCCCTTTCCCACCAACGTTCGAAACATCACGCCCTTAAAAGCGTATGTACAGTTGCCCTTCTTCCCCAGGCAAACAAAAACCCCAAGCAAAACATGGACCAAATCACCATTCTCTGGGCCGACGATGAAATCGATCTGTTCAAGCCCCAACTCTTATTTCTCAAAAAGAAAGGCTACGAAGTTGTAACTGCAACCAATGGGCATGATGCCTTGGAAGAGCTGAGTGAAAACGGTGATATAGACATTGTTTTTCTCGACGAGTCCATGCCCGGCCTCACTGGCCTGGAAACCCTGAGCCGCATTCGGGAGACCAACGCACACATCCCCGTAGTGATGATCACAAAAAACGAGGCGGAGGACGTAATGGAAGAAGCCATCGGCAGCCAAATTGCAGGCTACCTGCTCAAGCCCGTCAACCCGATGCAAATTCTGCTTACGCTGAAGACCATCGTGGACGAAAAGCGATTGGTACGGGAAAAAACAGATACAGATTATCAACAGGACTTCCGCCAGCTGATGATGCAAATCAACAGTGGGCTCGATAAAGAGGAGTGGGTGGATGTTTATAAAAAAATCATCAGCTGGGAACTCAAGCTGGACGACAGCAAGAGTGAGCAGATGGGAGAGATCCTCTCCGTACAAAAGCGGGAAGCTAACGCCGAGTTCAGTAAATTTATCGAACGTAATTACATGGATTGGGTTGGCGGCGAGGATGCACCCATTATGTCGCACAACCTGATGCGGGAGAAAGTACTTCCCCATCTAAACAAGGAAGTGCCAACGGTGATGGTCTTGCTTGACAATATGCGCTACGACCAATGGAAGGTGATTGAGCCTTACTTGACGGAGCTCTTCAAAGTGGAGGAAGAAAGCCATTTCTACAGCATCCTGCCCACGGCAACACAGTACAGCCGAAATGCCATCTTTGCTGGAATGATGCCATCCGAGATTGCCAAGCACTATAAAGACTGGTGGAAGAACGACACCGACGAAGGTGGAAAGAATATGCACGAGGCTGACCTGCTCGGTAAGCAACTTGAGCGCGTGCTTCGCCGCGGCGACATAAAATGGGACTACACCAAGGTGACCAAGACAAACTTTGCCCGCCAAATGCAGGACCGGGCCTTAGACTTCCTGAACAACGACTTCAGCGTCATTGTCTACAACTTTATCGACATGTTGAGCCATGCCCGTACGGAAATGGAGGTGCTCAAGGAGTTGGCCGGCGATGAAAAAGCTTACCGCAGCCTTACCCGTACCTGGTTTGAGAATAGCCCACTGTGGGCTACCCTGCGTAAGCTCTCTGAGCGCGATGTACAGCTGATTGTAACCACCGACCACGGTACCATTCGTGTAAACACCCCCAGTCGTGTAGTCGGTGACCGGGACACGAGCACGAACCTACGCTACAAACTCGGTCGTAACCTCAACTACGAAGAGAAGGACGTACTCGAAGTCCGTGACCCACTGAAGGCGAAGCTCCCACGTCCCAACCTCAGCTCCACCTTCATCTTCGCCAAAGAGGATAAGTTCTTTCTGTACCCGAACAACTATAACTACTACAACAACTACTATAAGGATACCTTCCAGCACGGAGGTATTTCGTTGGAGGAGATTATTTGCCCGGTGATTCGGTTGCGGAGTAAGTAAATGAAGAAGGGAATGGAAGAATAGGTTGCCTAGGTTACCGTTCAATTCGCTTCGCCCTTTCACCTCAAGGGAATACGACGGTTAAATCTCCTTCGGATCAGGGACTACCCCGACCAAAATTTCCTCATCCACCGCACCGTAGTCCTTTCCGTGGAGCACGGAAACGTCTCTGGTAGTTTCAAAGACGACGGCCTTAATATCCTGCAGGCGGAAGGCATTAGCCTCCCGAAGCTTGGCCATCAGGTCTGCTTGCGTTACTCCGCAACTCGCAAGATTTTCGTGCAGGATAGTACCCTCCCACATCAGGTAAATTGGGTTGTTTTCCGTCTTGTTCTCAAACCAATCAGAGGAACGTTTGGCGTAAGAGAACAACTGCTGAAAGCCAAGAATGGTTAGCAAGGCAACCGCCCCTTTAAGTAAGGACTGATCGGTATTGATCGCGATCGAGGCAAGGATAGAACCTACCGCAATGGTCGAGGCAAAATCAACGCTCGACATTTTAGCAAAGCTTCGCAGGCCATAAAGCCGTACGATAGCGATGATGGTTGTGAATATGACCAGGCAAGAAATAATCGTCTTAAAAATTACGGGTAGCGGAGCGGTGAGCCAGTTTTCCATACGAACGGGTTTATGAGGTATAGCACGAAGACCTGCCAGCATGTTCCGATAAGGCAAGTAATTTCATAGGATACTAATAAAATAAACTTCCGTAACCCGGAAGTCCCCCCCCACATAGGTTACGACAGTCCTTCCCTAATTTCGGGTGAGCAAGCGCAGCGCTGCGAACAGGACCTGCGGCAGCATGTTCTCCTCTTCCTTTATTCAGCCCTTCTCTTATTGATAGCCCACCGCAACCGCCAGCAACAAGCCCATCCAGGCCCACACCAACAGCATCCCCGTAAGCGGCAGCGCAAAGCGCAGCCAACGGTCAAACGGTACGCGGCAGAGCGAGAGCATGGCGACCAGCCCACCCAGTGAAGGGTTGAACAGGTTGGTGACTCCGTCGCCGATTTGGAATGCGAGGATGGATATCTGCGGGCTCAACCCCAGTTCATTCCCCAGCGGAATCATGACGGGGAGTGTAGCCATTGCCTGTCCGCTGCCGGAAGGGATCAGGAGGTTCAGTCCAGATTGACCAATGGACATTCCTATGGCCGAAGCGTAGGTCGGTAACCCGCTGAGTGCATTGGCCAACCCATTGCTGATGGTATCCTGGATCTGTCCCTGCTCCATGATGACGCTTACCGTGGTGGCCATACCAATGATGAAAGTGGCTGGTGCCATCTGAGCGATGGAGTGGAATCCCGCCTCAGTTATCTTTTTACCCGACAGCCCACTCGCCAAAGCCAAAACAACCGTCACCATCAGGAAAATGGCCGAGGTGTCATTGATGTGAAAACCCTCGACGTTGAATACGCCGACAAGGACTGCAGCAAGCCCTAATAGAAAAATGATCAGCAGCACCCAGTTGCGCCCGGTGATGACGTATTCGTGCAGGGGTTTACTTAATTGCATCCCTGCGGTATCAAGCCCACGACCAATGCCGCTTTCCGGGTCTGCTTTCAGACGACGGTAGTACCGTACGTTGTACCACGACATCAGCAGCAGGCCGCCAGTACATAGGATGGTTCGAAGCCAGGCTCCACTGAAAAGAGGCAGGTCGGCGATCAGATGTCCATTACCAACGGTATAAAAATTAATGGGTGAAAGCCCGAAGGCAACCGTCATTCCGCCAACACTGACGCCCGCCGCCAGCACTAAATCTCCACCTAAAGCCAAAACGACGATGGCGGCAATCGGGATGGTCGCAATATTGTTCTCGTACCCGACCATGATCCCGAGCAGTCCGTAGACTAAGGTAAGTAATACCAAGAGGATCTCTGCTCGGCTTTGGCTCATTTGGGATATCGGAAGCCCCGGTTCTCCAACAGTACTGTCTGTTGTATCTGCGGTATTATTTCCCATCAGGTGTACGACCCGGCCAATCACGTTCTCGATCGTTTTGGTAGCCTCCAGTAACGAAAACATCAGCGCACTGGCCAGGCAGATAAAAATGATCGGTGTCGCCCGCTTATAGCCATCGGGGAAGGCCTTAAAAACCTCGAAAATACTGAGGGGCGTAGGTGGCACTTCGCCGTAGCTGCCCGGTACTACCCGCATTCGCCCATCCACTTCCAATCGTTCGTAAAGTCCGGCCGGTAACAGCCAAGTCATGGCCGCGACCACCAGAATGATGAGGAACAGCATGATCAGGGGGGAAGGGATGCGGGAGTACCATTTCATAGTCAGAGAGTCAAACAGTCAAGCAGTCAGAGAGTCAAGCAGTCTGGACCTGGCCGAAAGTACGACGCAATTGACTACGGTTCTGACGATGTGATTGCTTGACTCTCTGACTCCCTGACTACTTCAGTCGCTCAATTAGCCGTCCACTCACCCGTAGAAAGTCCATTTCCGTAATGATCCCAACTAGTTCCTGGTTCTTGATCACCGGTAAACAGCCTAGTTTTTCCCCACGCATGACCTGCAGCGCCTCCTTTATCGTTGTTGACGGGTCAATTGTCTTTGGGTCAGAGATCATGATGTCTTTAACCTTAACGAAGCCAGCCTCCGGCGAATCCGGCCGATCCTTGCGCGTATAATAGCGCAGGAGCTTTCGGGTGGTGATGAGTCCGGTGAGGTGTCCCTTTCCGTCCTCTACCGGGAGGTACCGCAGCTTACGCCATTCCATGAGGTTGGCCACCATTTCCAGCAGGTCGTCTTCCTGGACTGTGAAAAGATCCGTCTCCATAAATTCTTCCACCCGAAGGCCTACCGGGCGGTAAGCCTTCAAATCCTTCACATCGGGCAGCGGCCAGGTGTGAACCGGCTTTTCCGTCATCTGGTTCCGGATCATGGCGGAAGTGATTACCGTCAGCCCTTCGTCCTGGGTAACTTCCTTTTCCAGTTTTGTGTAGGACTGCAGTAGCCAGCGGGCACCGTTCTGGTGGGCTTTGGCCCGCCCTTCGATCACACCGAGGTAGCGATCAATATCCTCTTCTACGATGCCTTTGCTGCGTAATCCATCACGGGCAATGGGAATCAATTCCTCCACAATCAGGTCACAGGAGCTCACTTTTTTATTGTTGAACCAGGTGAGCTGGGTATCGATACCGAATTGAGCGGCCTTAACAAAGTTATCTTTTGCATCGGCGAAGCTCATGTGCTCCCGAATGTCTTTGTATTTGTTGGCCATGCCGATCATGGTTCCAAGCCAGAAAGCAGAGTTGGCTATCTGATCCAGTACAGTAGGACCAGCAGGGATCACCCTGTTCTCGATCCGCAGGTGCGGCTTACCGTTGTCACTGATGCCATAACAGGGGCGGTTCCAGCGGTAGACGGTACCATTGTGTACTTGAAGTGCTTTGAGGTTAGGTACCTCTTTTCTGCCTACGGTTTCCAGGCTGTTCTCCTCAACGTCTGCACCCAGAAGGACCCGGAAGCGGGCAATATCTTCTTTGTAGATTTCCATAATGCTCTTGTCGAGCCAATTGGTGCCGAAGCTGACCCGTGGTTCGGGTTGGCGCATGTGGTCCTGCGTAGTCCGTACGTCAAGGGATTGCTGGAATAAGGCGATTCTACTTTCGTGCCACAGCCGTTTGCCGAACACCAACGGGCTATTGGCCGAGATGGCCAGGATCGGTGCAGTGATGGCCTGGGCAATATTGTACAGCGGCGCAAAGGTGGCTGGCGTGACTTGCAGGTGGACCTGGAAGCTGGTGTTACAGGCCTCCATCAAGGGGCTGTCATGGCTGATGAATAATTCATCGATTCCTGCCAGGCGAAGTTCAAAACCTTTGGAGGATTTAGACTGTGCCCTGATGGCCTCGATCAGCGCCAGGTAACGGGGCTTAGGGGTCAGGTTATCCAGGGAAAGGTCAAATTTCCGCAGCGTGGGGAGGATGCCGGTAAGGACTACCAGCGAGTCCCGGGTTTTAGCCGCCTTGGTTATCAAATCCAGTTGGTAACGGTTTTCAGTTTCCATCAGGCGCAGGGCGCTTCCGGTAAATTCCTGCGGAGAGAGGTTACACTCCAGATTGAACCGGGCAATCTCCGTCGTAGCCCAGGAATAATCCTGCAACTTTTTCAGCACCGCCATATTTTTTGGCGTTGGTTTCAGCGTCTTCTTATCCACCAGGCACATCTCCTGCTCTGCACCAATTCTAATGGTATCGGTCTCGAACCAATCGTGCTTAAGCATATATTCCAGCGCCTGGATGTCTTGCAACAGGTGACGGGTAAATTTCGTGCGGCTATCGACGGTGGGTACGTTTACTTTTTCTTCTCCCATGGTAGTATTCTCGTAAAAGTTTTTGCTGAAGCAAAGTACTCTATTAATTATCAGCACCTCGTTTTACAGGAATGCCGCATAGTTGTTCGCTCTCACTTTGTTATTGATTGCTAGATAACTATTTTTTTCTTCAATCAATAGCTTTTGGGCGATGGCGCAGGTGCAAAATTTCGGATTTTAGGAGCATGCAAAGGCTGACGCCGGTAGAAACCGGCTACATATTTTGCTGCTTTTATCCCTCTCACGGCACCTGCGGCCGCGCCCACAAAGAAGAAATGCCGGTCACGAACGGATACTCCGGAGGAACTTTTTCCAATAACTCTTCGTTCTAACAGCAGCTGAACCCATTATGACCAGCAGGGAATCAAGTTGCCTGTTTGTCGCCAACATTCCATTCCTCATGACACTCTTCCTCATCGCTCTTCTGGGCATCGCAGTTGTTTATTTCGTAAATAGTGAAGGTGCCAGCCAGTAAATAAATCCCGAATTAGTGCTTATGGCCCTTCGTTTTTCAAGCTTTTTGCTGCTCACTTCTTTGTTAGTGGCTTGTGGAAGTATACCCTCTATTCCGGCTTCGACAGATTTTCCGGTGCCAGATCCGCCAAATTATTCCCAGGCCCGGTACTGGGCCGCCAGCCCTTTTGCCGATGACCCGGCCGACCGTACTCCAGGCACGAATCTCGAGGATCAGCAACTGACCGCAACTGCCGACGTCTTCTACCTTCATCCCACCATCTATTTCAAAACCCGCAAGGACAACGAATTCTGGAATGCAGATTTGAACGACCGTAAACTCAACACTTCCGTCGACGAGGCAGCCATGCTTAACCACGCTTCGATTTTTAATGCCGCTGGCCGTGTTTTTGCCCCCCGCTACCGCCAGGCTCACATCAAAGTGTTTTACCCTGAGGGGCGAACGGTAAGCCGGCAGGCGCTTGATACGGCTTACACGGACGTACTTGCTGCATTTGACCACTACCTCGCCACCTGGAACCAGGGCCGCCCCATCATCATCGCCAGTCACAGCCAGGGAACCACCCATGCCAAACGGTTGATCGCCGACCGGTTCGATGGCAAATCCCTGCGCAGCCAACTTGTGGCCGCTTACCTTGTAGGAATGCCCGTATCTGCGGATGCTTACCAAACTATTCCGGTCTGCGAATCTGCGACCCAAACCGGTTGCTTTGTCAGTTGGCGAACTTACCGCGACGACTTTAAACCGAAACCGGCGTACCAGGACACCGTGCCCAACATCGCCGTCGTTAACCCCTTGAGTTGGACCACCAGCGAACAGCGTGCCCCTCTCTCCCTCAATAAAGGAGGCGTGCTGTATAACTATGAAAAAGGCCCTCTGCCAGAACTCGTTTGGGCCGAACGCCGAGGTGCCGGACTGTTTACCAATAAGCCAAAATTTTTCGGTGACATTCTGTTCAATACCAAAAACTACCACGTTGGTGATTACAATCTCTTCTGGCTCAATATCCGGGAAAACGCCGTGCAACGCGTAACGGCCTTTAGCCGATAAGTGCTTGTTTGGATTTTAGATCACCCGATCAGCGTCCGTAATCTCACGGTTTATCCGACAACCGTTAGCCACGGCGAATACGTTCGACGGGATGTCTCGGGTCACGTCGCTGCCGGAACCAATAACGGTCCTACCTCCGATGGTGACGCCGGGGCTAAACCTTCGCAGTTTGCCGATTTTTTGCCTTGCCAAGCTCTTTGAGCAACCGACGCAAAAACGGATGGTAATGCACCTCGATGGTATGTCGCTTAGAACTGGCAAATTCTTTTTCGATCTGGTCACTGTCTGCTGCGGCCAGTTCCGCCAGGTTAGCGGGCAGTTGGTAGCTGCCGGCGATGTAGGCCGCGGCCAGTTGCGCCTGGGCATCGCTGAGTGGCCAAATGGCACCCTGCGGCTGAAAAAGGCCGATAAAAATCAGGCTCGGGTAATCGGGGTGAAACATCCGGAGGTACAGCGGAATACGATTCGCCTCTTCGTAGTTAACTAACCACCGCTTTGTCGAAGAAAGGGAAAGTGATCTTGTAGCCAGTAGCAGCCACAATGGTATCATACGTTCCCTGGCTGCCATCTTTAAAGGTGACTACGTTCCCGTCAATGTTAGTTACACCGCGCCGTGGGTGCACTTTGCCGTGGCGAATTTTGTAAAGTAACTCAGAGTTGAGTGTCGGATGGTTTTTGGTCACCGGCCCAGTGGGTTCCTCCAGGCCGTATTCCGCGTACCTCCCGACCTGAATGCGAAGGGTTATCTTCTGGCCCAGGCGCGCCAGCCACCCGGGCAGGTACTGAAGGGTTTTGTTGAACGTATCAGATGGTCTCCCCAGGAAGAACTTTGGGATAATGTAATGTGGGCGTCGGATACTGATGTCCACTTTTTTGGCCACCCGACTGATCTCCACAGCACAATCGCAGCCAGAGTTTCCACTGCCGATTACCAGGACGCGCTCATCCGCAAAGGCCTTATTATTTTTATAATCGTGGCTGTGGAGGTAACGGCCCGTAAAGGCTTCGGAAATCCCTGCCGGATGACGTGCCTCATGGTGGTGTCCGTTGGCGGTCAGTAAGTAATTAAACTGTTCCACACGCCCGTTAGCGAGGGTAAGCTCCCAACTTTGGTCAGGCTGTAATTCGGCGCGGGCAACACGGGTGTTGAACCGAATGTACTCCCGCAAGCCGAAATGATCAGCGTAGCTGCGGAAGTAGGCCAGCACCTGGTCATGACTGGGGTAATCCGGATAGTCTTCCGGCATCGGATAATCCAGGTAGGCACTCAACGTTTTTGAGCTGATGATGTGGGTGGTTTCACAAACGGAGCTGTGACTCGGTTCTGTGTTGTAAATCCAGTTTCCTCCCAGATCGCTGTTGGCTTCGAAGCAAACAACGGACAAGTCCTGAGCAAGACAGTTTTTTAGTGCGGTGATTCCGGAGCATCCGGCTCCGATGATGGCGACGGTGGGCATAGAAGCAGGTGTTATTGTCGTTGACATCCGACAATATAGGTTTTTACGATCTCAACCATTTTACCTGGGTAGCAACTTATCCTTCCTTCCGGTTTTTCGTATTGCTTACAGACGATCCGCGTAAAGAATCGGCTGCGGATATTCCTTTTTGAAACTGTACTTAATCACATCAAAGGCGGTAACTACTCCTTTCAGGTCGTTACGGAGGTTAACCACCGGCAAAGTTTTAAACCGGCGGTCCATAAACAGTTCCGCTGCCGTACCTACCTTATCTTTGGGGGCAAGCTTAACTACTGCGGAGGTCATTACATCACCTACGGTGTTTTCCGAACAATTGGGATTGGACCGGCAGTTCTTCCACAAGTCGTAAGTGGTGATCAGGCCAACGAGCTTTCCGTTTTCAACGACAGGAAGTTGCTGTAAGCGTTTACGCTCCATGAGGTTCAGCACCTCGTCAACGGTTTGGTTGGGGGTTACGGTGGTGACCTTAGTGGACATTATCGTACGTACTTCCTCGTTCATCATAGCTCTGGATATTTAAATAAGTCTTTAGCCTGCTGTTAAATTACAAAAAGGATACTTGTTTTGCAAATTTAATTCCGATTCAGTAAAATTTTTCCGCACAAAAAACGTTTAACGACGATTTCGAAAAAATAATACCCCTTCTATTGGCATGTTTAGGCAAATATTTGAGAGGTTTTTGATTGCTGCTTCTGGTGAATCACACCAAGGTAAAAACGCACGGCCCACCCCGGAATGTTCCGGAATGGGCCGTGCGGGAAATGTCTTTCTCCAGGTCGGTTATTCTAAATCTTTAAGGGCTTTTTTCATCTCACTTTTCCAGGCTTTTGAACCCACTTTGTGCCGATTTGAAACGCGTTCCAATGCCTGAACAAAATCCTCCATGTTTCCGTCGAAGTCTTCGGACCACGCATCGATCTCGTCGCTGAATTCCTTGAATTCCACTTCGTTTTCCTTTGACCATCGATCAAGTTTACGGCCAAGTTCTTTGAACTCTTCCTCGTGTTCTTCGGCCCAGGCTTCGGCGGATTCAGCGATCTCTTCGCTGTTTTCCTCCAGCGCTTCGGCCCATTCCTCGATCTCTTCTTCGTGCTCTTCGGCCCAGCGCTCAATACGCTTGCCCCAGCCTTCCGCGCCGGCTTCGAACCGGTTCGCCAGTTTTTCAAGGGTATATTCCAGTTTTTCACCGTCCCTCCCCAGCGTTCGCTCGAGTGCGAGGCCAATGCCCTCGCCCAGACCCTCCAAGCCTTCCAGCAAGTGCTCGCCAAACGGATCTTCAGAGATAGTAGCACCGTCAGCCAGCTGATTTGCGCCAGCTACTGGCCGGTCAAGTTCCAGTTGTAAGCCTTCTGCGCCATGACGAATACTGAACCCCTGATCTTCATAGAGTGCCTCCCTTGTCGAGATTTCAATATTCACGTGCCGGCCTTCAAAACGAACATCCTCTACTTCTCCGACGGCAATCCCCTGGCGGTATACCGGGTCACCAGCTTCGATGCCCCTGGCATCATCTGTTGTTAGGTAATAAGTGTTGCCGCCACAGGCCGTGATAATGGTGGCCAGGATCAGCAGTAAGCAAAAGTTGAGGTAACGCATGTTTGTATAATTGGTGAGTGAACTGCGAAGATGGAGGCAGAAACCCATGGTGTCAAGTAGGTTTCGACGAAGCCGCATACCCGGTCGACGAATAAGGTGGCGCGACTTCAGATTGGTAGAAGATAGATCGATAGAGCAGCCGCAGGCACCATTCACCGCGCGGCACTTTTGCGCTATAGTCAGCAAGCGCAGTGATTTCAGTGGTTCGTGTGACAGCCATTTTTTTCATTACTATCCTCTCAATCGCTTTTAGGCGCGGCCGCAGGTGCAGCAAAGGATTAAAGGAGCAGGGCACCGGATACTGATCGTTTATTGGTACTTTGCCGCAAATAAATTTACCCCGATGAATTCACTGTTGAAAGCTTCGCTGATCTGCCTGGCACTTACCCTTAACGCCTGCGGAGGGAATGAGCCTGCAGCAACGGACACCCCGATAAAACCAACAGACAAAACTACTCAACGGGCAGAATTCGCACCCAAACCTCCAGCCGCCGACAGCTATAATGCAGGTGATTTGCTTTACCCATGGGTAGACCAGCTCAACGTTCGTGAAACACCCAATACCAAGGCTAAAAGAGTGGGGAATGCCGCAAAAGGGCAGCCCGTCACCCTTTCCGGAGAAAAGACGGAGAAAAAGGAAACGATCGTCCTCCGGGGAATTGCCTACGATGATTACTGGCTCAAGGTGACGACAAAAGAAGAGACGGAAGGCTGGGTCTTCGCCGGTGCCCTTAAGCGGGAGGGGGAGTTCAAGGGTAATGAAGTGGTCACCGATACCCGCTTCAAGTTTCAGGCTTTCGGCGATTACGACCTAAGCCAATGGAAGGAAACAGACCGCACTGACGACAGTGGAGGCGACGCCGAATCTACTACGGTCATCTACCAGAAAGATGACCAGGTCCTCAAGATTACCAGGACCGACGTGGGAGAATATGGATACACCAACACTTTCACCCTCACTGACGCAGGCGGTAACCTGCTCAAGGCAAGAGTCTTTACTTTTGAGGTAGACCCTGAACTACTGATTCGCGAAACCGTCATCGACTACCTTTCTATGAAAGAATACGTCCGCAGCCAACCGATGAGCAAACACTTTATGCAGCTGAACGAGCGGCCACAGATGGTAAGTGGGGAATGGAAGGTGACGGAATTATAGCACGAATCCATTCTCCATCCACCATGCTAAAAAAACAACCCCGTTACTCGCTCTAGGCCTTTGTTGGCTCCTCCCTCTGTCTTCCTGTAGCGACGCTCCGCCTGCCGTCGACTTACTCATCATCAACGCCGATATTTGGACGTGCAACGATCAGCAGCCACGTGCCAGCAGCATGGCCATCAGCGGAGACACCATCCTGATGATCAGCAACGAGGCGGCGTTGCAACCAATGGTTAAAAGCGCGAAGAAAGTAGTGGATATGGAAGGGCGCTTCATCCGCCCGGGTTCATCGATAGTCACGTCCACTTACTCATGGGTGGCAACAGCCTACCTAGCGTCGAGTTGCGAGATGCTGGGACCAAGGAAGAATTCACCCACCGGATTGCGGACTACGCCAACACATTAAACTCCGGACAGTGGATTCTCGAGGGCAACTGGGACCACACCCTGTGGGGAGGAGAGTTGCCTCAAAAGGAGTGGATTGATGCCGAAACCAAAGATCACCCAGTGGCGCTTTACCGCCTTGATGGGCACATGATGCTCGCCAACTCAGCGGTCCTGAAGCTGGCTGGCATCGATAAAAACACTGCCGACGTTCCCGGCGGGGAAATCGTACGCAACGCCGATGGCTCGCCTACCGGCGTCCTGAAGGACAAC
Source organism: Neolewinella persica DSM 23188 (assembly GCF_000373105.1). Lineage (GTDB taxonomy): Bacteria > Bacteroidota > Bacteroidia > Chitinophagales > Saprospiraceae > Neolewinella > Neolewinella persica. The sequence goes on from NZ_KB890491.1 coordinate 182,412, forward strand.
GCCATGAACCAACTCCTGGCGACCATCCCTCCACTCACCTCCGCTCAGAAAAAGGCCGCCATCATGGCGGCAACCGACTATTTCCTATCCCATGGCGTTACCACCGTCTTTGACGTCGACAGCCTGGGGACCTACGAAATTGCGGTGGAGATGAAGGCTGCTGGCGAACTGTCCTTACGCTTAAATCTGGCAGATCCGCTATACCAATGGGAGGGCCTTTTAGAAAAAACCAACGAGAACAATGATTGGCTAAAAACTGGTGCTATCTGAAGACATCACGACCGTTGCTCCCGCAGCCATCCGGGACGTTGAGGTACTGAGCACTTATTTGGGCGGGAGGGTTGTGTTTGAGCAGGAGAAATAATGCTCGGCAAGTATTAGTAAAAGCCCACCCGCCACTGCTCCTCCATCCTCCCCCTGCACCTGCGGCCGCGCCCAAAAAAGCCGCCTTTGCAACCCTTCTGCCCCTTCATGCCGTTCTCCAGCCAAGGCCTTTTACCCCTTCCTCCCTTTCCCCTTTACTCTACGTATCTTCGCCCCCTGAAAATAAGCAAATGGAACGCAGCGAACAAGAACTCGTCCGCCGGGACAACCTGGCAAAAATCCGCGAAATGGGCATTGACCCCTTTCCCGCAGCCACTTTCCCCGTTAGTCATCTCGCCAAAGAAATCAACGCCAAGGCGGAATTCGACGAGGAAAATATGTCGACCAATTTTAAGAAAGTGACCGTGGCTGGCCGTCTGATGGCCCGCCGCATCATGGGCAAGGCTGCTTTCGCCAGTATCCAGGACAGCTCCGGCCGCATTCAGATCTACGTAAGCCGTGATGACATAGCTCCCGGCGAAGACAAGGCGCTGTATAATACCCTGTTCAAAAAGTTACTTGACCTGGGAGATTTCATCGGTGTTACCGGCCACGTATTTAAGACCCGGACCGGTGAGACCAGCATCCACGTGAAGGAATTTACCTTCTTGGGTAAGTCACTACGCCCGCTCCCCGTGGTGAAGACAGATGATGATGGCAATGTATTTGACGGCTTTTCCGACCCGGAACTGCGCTACCGTATGCGCTACGTCGACCTGACGGTGAACCCGCAGTACAAGGAGATTTTCCGCAAGCGGAGCAAGCTCATCACTTCCATGCGCGTCTTCCTCGACGAGATGGGCATGATGGAGGTCGAAACCCCCGCCCTGCAGCCCATGCACGGTGGTGCGGCGGCACGCCCCTTCGCCACCCACCACAATACGCTCGATGTACCAATGTACCTGCGTATCGCTAACGAACTTTACCTCAAGCGGCTGATCGTCGCCGGCTTCGACGGCGTTTACGAATTTGCCAAGATGTTCCGCAACGAGGGCATGGACCGGACCCACAACCCGGAATTCACCGCCGTCGAATTCTACGTAGCCTACAAGGACTACAACTGGATGATGGATACCTGTGAAGCACTCCTCGAGTATTCCGTGAAGGCCGTTAATGGCGAAGGTTCCACAAAAGTGATGGTGGGCGACAACGAAATCGACTTCGCCGGCCCTTACCGCCGCCTGACCATGGCCGACGCCATCATGGAGTACACCGGTGAAGACATCAACGGTGCTGACGAAGAAGCCCTGCGTGCCATCTGCAAGAAGCTCCACATTGAGACCGATAAGACGATGGGCCGCGGTAAGCTGATCGACGAAATTTTCGGTGAAAAGGTGGAAGGATTGCTGATCCAGCCAACCTTTATCACGGACTACCCCGTCGAAATGTCGCCGCTGACCAAGAAGCACCGCAGTAAGGAAGGTCTCGTAGAGCGCTTTGAGCTGATGGTGAACGGTAAGGAGATCGCCAACGCTTACTCCGAGCTCAACGACCCGATCGACCAGCGGGAACGCTTCGAAGAACAGCTCAAACTCGCGGACCGGGGCGACGACGAATCAATGCCAATGGACGAAGACTTCCTGCGTGCACTTGAATACGGTATGCCTCCCACGGCTGGTATCGGCATCGGTATCGACCGACTGGTGATGCTGCTGACCGGGCAGAAGTCGATTCAGGAGGTGTTGTTCTTTCCACAAATGAAACCAGAAAACTAGTTCATAGTCTATAGTTCATAGTCTATAGTTCCGCACTGTAGGCTATGAGCTACCGACTATGAACTATGAACTATAGACTATGGACTTGCTATACATCACCTGGGATGCCTCTCCCGAAATTTTCCGCATCGGCGGCTTCGCTCTCCGTTGGTATGGCCTCATGTTTGCCGCAGGCTTCATGTTTGGTTTCTACATGGTGCGCAAGATGTTCCTCGCTGAAGGTGCGCCGGAGAAGTGGCTCGATTACCTGTTCTATTTCCTGATTGCTGGTACAGTATTGGGCGCTCGGTTCGGGCACGTAGTATTCTATCAATGGGACTACTACAGCCAGCACCTGTCTGAAATCCCGAAGGTATGGGAAGGTGGCCTGGCCAGTCATGGTGGCGTAGTCGGTGTCGTTTTGGCCTTGGCGCTGTTCAGCTATTTCATCAGTAAGAAATCGTTTTTTTGGGTGAGCGACAAAGTCGCTGCGCCAATTGCCCTCGTGGGGGCCATGATCCGTTTTGGAAACCTGATGAACTCGGAGATCGTCGGCATTCCTACCGATAAACCCTGGGGTTTTAAATTTGTCAACGCCGCACGTGTAAGCATGCGCGAGGCCGCACGCCATCCCGTACAACTCTACGAAATGTTGAGTTACTTGCTGGTTTTCGGTATTCTGCTCTGGCTGTACTGGAAGAAAGACGCCTGGAAAAAATCGGGTTTACTGACCGGGCTCTGGTTCATCGGCATCTTCGGCTTCCGCTTCATTTGGGAATACTTCAAGAGCGACCAGGGTGGCTTCGGCGAGGCCCTGACTACTGGCCAATGGCTGAGTGTTCCCTGTGTACTGGCCGGATTGGTAATGGTGATCTTGAGCCGGAGAGGTAGTTCAGTAGTCTAATCGTCTAGTAGCCTCGTGCGGGAGCCCCCACAAGATTACTGAACTACTAGACCACAAGACTATCCAGGGCGCGGCCGCAGGTGCAAAGAAAGGTTTTGAAGCAGGAAGCGGATGCAACGGATGCACCCTGAACTTCGTTATTGTGGTTGAGGGGGAATCCCCGACCTTAGCCTGACTAATGAATTTCCCCGATCAACTGCTTTTCTTTTTTTCTGCCCTGGGTGCCTTCAATGGCTTACTCCTGGCGCTGTATTTGCTGTTTTTTCTTCGTCCGGCAAGACTAAGTAACCGACTCCTGGGCCTGCTCCTGCTAGCGTTGAGTGTTCGGATTGGCAAGTCGGTCTTTTTGTTTTTTAACCGGGAGACGGCACCACTGTTCATTCAAATAGGCCTGACGGCCTGCATCTTCATCGGCCCACTATTATGGGCTTACCTGAAGGTGGAGCGAGATGGGATAAAAAAACTTCCCGCCAGCTGGTGGATTGGCTTTGGGGTGCTGGCTGGCTTCATCGTGGGCTACGGATTGTGGAGACCTTACATGCTGTACCCGGAGAGTTGGAACTGGGAGTTCATCAGCGTCATTTACGGTATATGGGCGCTGGGTGTCCTTGGCGGAGGGGTGGTGCTGTGGCCCCTAATTCGCAAAAAAGAATGGTCAACTATCGACCTTTGGCTCGTAAACGTCTTTGCCGGTAACCTAATCGTCCACCTGGCGTACCGGTTCTCTTCGTACACCAGCTACATCGTTGGAGCTTTGTCGTTTTCTTTTGTTTTTTACCTTTTGGGGTTGTGGTTCATTTTGCAGCGCAGGCAGGCCGGGTTTCTGGTAGAGGATCGCCCGCGCTACGGCGATCGGAAGATCGACGACCATGAAGCTGCGGCCTTACTGGCCCGCTGTAACGCAGCGATGGAGGGGCAGCAACTCTTCCTGCTGGCCAACTTCAAGCTGGACGATCTTGCCCAGGCCGCCGGAAGCACGGCGCACCAAATCAGTCAGCTGTTAAACGACAATCTCGGCCAAAGCTTTGCCACCTACGTACGCGGTTACCGGGTACGGCACGCCCAGGAAAAAATCCTTACCGATGACCACCTGACGCTGGAAGCGATCGGGGAAGAAGCCGGGTTCGGCTCAAAGTCTGCTTTCTATGCAGCGTTCAAGGAAGTAGCGGGGACTACTCCGGCCCGGTACCGGAAGGAACAGTAAGGTGGGGAGTTGTTGGCACGCTTTTTCAGCATAAATATGGAAGAATACAGTTTTGACGCAGCGTATACGTCCAATATTATAATTCTACACTAGTGGACTTGTTGAAAATTAGCGAAAGTCAATGGCTGATCCGAGGTTTGCATAATCAATCTAACCCAGCAAGCCTAAGAGCTTCTTCGAACATACCGCAGTAATAGTCAGGACAAAATACAGCCGGTTGACTCTTGCCCTCTTCCCTTGCTCCTTTACGCTCTTCCTTTGCACCTGCGACCGCGCCAAAGAAAGTCAGCGCGTCAGGGAGCCAAATAGTCAGGGAGTAGTTGTGAAGAAGGCGATGGTAAAATACGCTGGGTCCGGAATGCCAAAACAAAATATACTCAAACCACTGATCTCCATCACCAAACCACCGTACCAATGAAAAAATTACTTCTTTCCACCCTGCTTTTTCTCGCCTGTCTGACTGCCGCCAGCGCGCAGGAACCAACCTCTGACTACGCCCTGGTAGAACAAACCGTAGGCTACTACCTCGACGGTGGTACCAACCGCGATTTCGAAACCCTGAAAAAGGCGTTCCACGAATCCGCTACCATGAAATACATTAGCGGTGATGGTTACACCGAGGTGAATGCCCTGGAGTTTTTCCGTAAAGGAACCAAGCCAGGCCCGAAATCTGACCGCAAAACCCGTGTTGTTGCCATCGACGTTTCCGGCCATGCCGCAACCGCAAAATTAGAGATCGACTACCCCACTTTTACTTTCGTCGACTATATGACCCTGCTCAAAATTGATGGCGAGTGGAAGATCGTGAGCAAGGTGTTTTACCGCCGTGCCGGGACAGTCAAAGAATGAATACGGCCTAAAACAATCTCTTAACGTTCCCAAGAAACCATCCTTAATGATTATTCGACTATTTGGTTGCGCGGCGTTTCTGCTGTGCCTGTCCACTATTTGCCTTGCCCAGCCTTCAGAAGATGAAATTGAAGCCACTGTCGATGCACAATTCTCCCGCTACAACGATAGCACCCCCGGCTTTACCGTGGGGATACTGAAAAAGGGGCGAATGATCTTCAAAAAAGGTTACGGTACGGCAGACCTGGAGCACGGCACTCCCGTTGACCCGGATAAAACTGTTTTCAACCTCGCTTCAGTGTCCAAGCAGTTTACTGTTCTGGCCATCCTTCTCCTGGAGAAAGACGGAAAGCTATCGCTGGAAGATGATGTGCATAAGTACCTACCGACTTTTCCTGATTATGGAAAGCGAATAACCCTTCATCACCTGGCAGCAAATGCCAGCGGAATTCGTGCTGATCTGGAAATGATGGGCATGGCCGGATACACAAATGACGACCTGATTACGCAGGAGATGGTACTGGAGATGATTTTTAGACAGCAAGAACTGAATTTCTCTCCCGGCGAAGAATTCCTCTATTCTAATTCCAACTTTGTTTTGTTGGCGGAAATCGTGGAAAAAGTAGCGAAAATACCTTTTTCAACTTTCCTTAAGCAGCGAATTTTCGATCCATTGGGGATGGCCAATACATTTGTAATGGACGACTACCATCGTTTGGTTCCCCGTCGTGCGTACGCCTATGGCTACAGAAACGGCAGCTACCAGAACGACTTCATTCAGACCAACATAGTGGGGGCTACAGGGGTGTATACCACCCTTACTGATTTTGCTAAATGGGCGCTTAATTTTGAGAAAAACAAAGTGGGCAGCGCCGCTAGTTTTCAAAAAATGAGTACGCCCTACGTACTAAATAACGGGACCGATTCTCCTTATGGCCTGGGACTGTTTGTAAACGAGTACAAGGGCCTGCGACAAATTCACCATGCTGGCGGGACGGGGAGTTACAGGGCCATTATTTCCTCCTACCCGGACCAGGATTTGACCGTCTTGTTAATGAGCAACGACGGCAGCGCTTACATAGCAGGAGAAACGGCAAAAATTGCGGATATGTTTCTGCAAGGCGATTTTCCTCCTACTGCTCCAGTGCAGGTTCCGACTACCGCCGTGGATGTTTCTAATGCCGCACTAAACGCCGTTACGGGAGCCTATTTCAACGACAAAGAATACTACGTTCGTAACATCAACCTCCGGAATGACTCTCTTTTCTATACTCGTCCGGAACAGAATAACCGGGAAAGTTACCTACGTCCAATAGGTAATCAACGCTTTATTCTGGCGGAAACTACGCCGACGCTTTATGTCGACTTCGAAGGAGGCAAAATGGAGGTTTGCACAGGCAAAGACGACAAGAGCGCCTTCTCCAGAATAATTCTTCCCAGCTATTCGTCTGCTAAGCTGAAAGCAATAGAGGGCAACTACTTCAGTGAAGAGCTACAAGCTACTTACGTCCTAAAACTTGTGGACGGTCGACTGATGGTTCATCATCCCCGCATGGCTCCGTTTGCGCTCCAGCCGATAAGCACTGATGGCTTCCTGAGCGAAAGCTGGCGGTTCAATTACTTAAATCTTGAGCGGGGTGACGATGGGGGTATTCAGGGTTTTCGGACATCTTCGACCCGCGTGAGAGGAATAAGGTTCGAGCGCCTGTAGGGGCGCGGCCGCAGGATGCAAAGGGAGGTAAAAGGAGCAAAGCAGGTAAGCCCTGTCCTTTACTCCTCTCTACCTTTTCCTTGCCTCTTACTTACCCGAATTTGATCAGGTCCAGCAAATCGTCCGCCGTCAGGCTGGCACTTTGCTCCGTACCGGCCAGCAGGCTGTCGGCCAGGTCACGTTTCTGGTGATGGAGTTCAACGATCTTTTCCTCAATCGTATTTTCACTGACGAAGCGGTAGACGGTAACGGGACGCTGCTGTCCAATCCGGTGCGCCCGGTCACTTGCCTGATCCTCCACGGCGGGGTTCCACCAGGGATCCAGGTGAATGACATAGTCAGCTGCGGTAAGCGTAAGTCCCGTACCGCCAGCCTTCAGGCTAATGAGGAACGCGTCACCCTCGCCCCGCTGGAAAGCCTGCACTGCTTCGTCCCGCTTCTTACCCGGCGTGCTGCCGTCCAGGTACTGGTACTCGATGCCCTCCTCGATGATCCACTCCTCGACCAACTTGAGATGGCGGACGAACTGGGAAAAGATCAGCACTTTGTGGCCGCTCTCCGTGATTTCCCGAACGGTTTCCGCCAGCAGTTCCAATTTGCTGCTGCCGATGTCGACACTAGGGTCTACCATTTTCGGGTGGCAGGCCGCCTGCCGCAGCTTCATCAGCTGAGCCAGAATCTGGAAGCGGCGGGTTTGCCCGTCGCTCTCGTCGATGCTTTCCAACGCGCGTTGACGCAGCGCTTCGTAGAAGGCGCGTTCTGGCGCGGAGAGTTCCACGGTGAGGGTAACCTCCGTCTTTGGTGGCAGTTCTTCCAGTACTTCTTCCTTGCGCCTACGCAGGATAAATGGCTGAATGAGCCGCCGCAATTGCTGCCGCCGCTCATTATCGTTGTTCTTAGTGATCGGCAGCGTGTACTTTTCGTTGAAGCGTTGGAAGCTGCCCAGCAAACCGGGATTGAGGAATTGGAATAAGTTCCAAAGCTCCCCAAGGTGGTTCTCTATGGGAGTACCGGTGGTGGCTACCCGGAAGTCTCCCTGCAGGCTCATGGCTACCTGACTACGTTTTGTCCCACGGTTTTTAATCGCCTGCGCCTCGTCCAAGATGATGGTGCCAAATCGCTTGGCTGCCAATGCTTCTCCCTCGAAGGGAAGTAGTCCGTAGCTGACGACCAACATGTCATATGGCCCGACCGATTCGATCGCTTCTTTCCGGTCTCCCTGTCCCAGCAGGACGGGGTTGAGGGTAGGGGCAAACTTAGCTGCTTCCCGCACCCAGTTGCGGGTAACGGAGGCGGGGGCGATGACCAAAGCTGGTCCGTTTTCGGCCTTGGCCTGAAGCATGGCCAGACCCTGAATAGTTTTACCCAGGCCCATATCATCTGCCAAACAAGCACCAACGCCCCAATCAGACAAGCGCATCAGCCAGCGGAAACCGTCAAGCTGGTAAGGTCGCAGCTCTGCGCGGAAGGTTGTGGGAACGCGGGCGATTGTCCGGTTGACGTTCTGGATCCGCTGCAGGCTTTCGCGCCATGCTACGTCTGCTTCGAAGCCACCGAGTTGGTCCGAAATATCGTCGAGGATGCCGGCGGCCAGGGGGTGCAGTTGCAGCCCGTCTTTACCTTTACTGAGCAAGCCTTCCATTTCCCGCAGTTTACGGCGCAGGTTCTCCGTCAGGGCAACGTACTGCCCTTCGCTCAGCTGAACGAATTTGCTTTGTTCGTTTTCGGCCACCTTTTCCATCAGTTCACGGAAATTGATGACCTGGTTGTCGTCAACCGCAAGTTCTCCTTCTATGTCGAACCAACCGGCTTTTTCTTTTACTCCAAGGCTGAGGTCGCCAAAATCAACGCTACCCACCAGGCGGATACGCTCTCCGCGGGGGTGCTCCAGGACGATCTGGTCGAGGGCACGTACCGGCTGAAGTTCCAACAGAATGCTGAGACAGTCTTCGACTTCGTCGATCTGCCATTCATAGTCGCGGTGGACGATGCGCTGCAGCGTAGGGCAGGAAATAATTACGTTTTCTGCGGCTTCGATTTCCTTTGCCAGGTGGCGTTCGGCCATCCGACGGTGGCCGTCAGTATCTCCGATTACTTTATTGCGGCCCTTTCCTGGTTTGAAATACTGGTCTTCTTCAGCAAGGGGCTTGACGAAAAACTCTACCTTGAAAGTTTCTCCGATGGGGAGCAGATGGACGTACGTCCGCTGGTCCGCTTTGGTTTCATCAACATCATCGATGACGCCATTGAGGGTACTTTGTACCTCTACGATTTTGCTCAGGTTACGGCTTACTTCCTGAAGGCGGTGTCGGGCACGCTTCGGGATTTCCAGTCCTTCACCGATTTGGCGGTGAATACCATCATGGCTTTCGTTTACTTCAATGACCTGGTAGCGGGTAGGCGTTTCTTTAACGACCTGAACACCGGTACCGCTGAACTCTTGCGCGAAGCGCAAGTATAGGCGGTTATCTCCTTCTTCGATCAGCAACTGCGGGTTACGACGAACGAGATCGACGCCCACCGCAGGGTTCTGCAGGAGGTAAAGATTGGGATGACCGACCAGAGCCAGTAATGCGTCCTCATAACGAATCTTGAAGTGTCCGTTGGGGTGGTACTTACTGTAGTCTTCTTCAATTGCTTGCGCAACCGTAACGTCCTGGGGGCTCATGCCGTTTACGTCGCCTTGCTTGACACGTTTGAGGGCAACCTTGCGGCCCTTTGACCAGGTACCGTTCTTTGCCAGGGTCTGCTCCCGGGGTTCGAGTTCTTTCTTTTCGAAGTCGACAAACCACACAAAGCGGGCAGTCTTTTTGGCGCGCTTTTCGGCGCGCTGCTCCTGGGAGCCCATGCTGGCAAGTACCTCCAGGGCACGTTCCCACGGTTCAATCCGGGGCATGGCATCGGCCAGGCTGAAGATGTGCAGTTCTTTGCTTAGAACTTCGGCGCGGGCACCGAAAGCTTCCCGGGCTTTTTCCTGCGGATGGCGACCGGCGAGTACGCGGGTAAGTTCCATTTCGACCCAACGATAGCCGTTGGTTTGGGCCTTGTCGCGCAGGGCATCTATTTCGGCGATGTACTCCGGGGTAACGGGGTTTGTGGAACTGTCGGTCCACATCCGGTACAAAGACTGAAAGGTGAGGGTGAAGGCGTTGGCTTCCATCCGCAGCAGGCCGTCGTCGGCCACCAGTTGGGCGTGTTCGTCGTTGCGCAGGTAGGCAAACAGGGAACGGAGTACGAGGTAGGTACCACCCAGGCGCAGGTTGTGCGTCGGGTCAATATCTTCGAGGTGTTTACCGATGGCTCCGGCGTTTTTGACACCGCCATGCCGGAGCAGCGCCAACAGGTAGAGATAGCCAGCGAGGTGAGCGGGGAATTTGTCTTCCACGTCACGGCGATAACCTTTGCTAACGTCCTGAATCAGGGCCAGGGCTCCCTCATCATCGTCGCGAAGGACGTGGTAGATCAGGTTGATGGCCGCCTGGCGCCATTCATCGGTTTCGAGGTCGCCCCACAGACGGAGACGGCTCCAGGCGCCCTGCAGCACGAAGGCTTCGGTGAGCAGTTCCCGTAGCGGGCCGGAGCTTTCGTCCCGAATGTTTTCGTGTTGCTCGAGGAACTCGACAATGGGTTCCAGCGGCTCCATCTTGCCGATGGCTTTGCGGAAAGCGTTGCGGACGTTGATCTCCTGCCAGGCTGGAATAAGCTGCTCGACCCAGCGGGGGTCAAACTCGGCGAAGAGTGGGTCAATAAAAATACCCGTACGGGCCTGGTCGGGGTAGAACGTTTCGGATTCACCCTGGAGACGATCGAAACCAGATTGGTTTTGGAGGTAGAAAGCAATGCGGATCTCCCGCATCAGCGCGAAGGGTCCGGAGGGTTGCCAGTAAGTTTTGTAAGGTAGTTCGCGACGTACTTCGTTGAGCATGAACTCAAAATCGGGCCGGCGGTGTGCCAGCCGCATGATGGCTTCACTGACGTCCGGATTGATGCGCCAGGTTCGCTCATCGTGGCGGTCCACCACCTTGAGGTCGTGAAGCTTGTGCACAATCTGTTCGGTCACTGCGTGGGTAAACCGGGACTCGCCAACGGGCGGTCGCAGGCCGATCTTATTGAGCAGCCGGGAAAAGTCAAGGACAGACTTTTCTTCGTATACGATGCTCAAGGCCGTCGCTACGTCGCGTTCGGTGGGGGAAATATTGCTCCAGGTGTCGCGGAAAACTCCGTTCATTCGGTAGGGGGATTATCTACGTTGCTACTATCGGTGGCAACCCTTTCTAAAGGCCTGAACAACCGGGTTAGTTGTATCAAGGGTTGTTTTTTTTGTCTTGTCAACAACCATATAAACATAAGATCGGCTGCCTGGCCTTATTTTGCTCTTCTTTCTAACCTTGCACCTGCGGCCGCGCCTACTTGACACCTAGCGGATTAGCGCGAAATAGTCGGGCAGCTATCTGCTTGGTCTGCACCAATCGGCCTTCCGTCGAAAATTCTGAAAACCATTGTGTCCGTTAAGATTAATCAGAAGGGATCTGCACAACAGCCTATCGGCCTATCTTGTCCCCTAAAAACAAACATGCCCGAACATCCAGGTCTTGTCCCCCGGCAAATACATCGTTTTCGGCAGGGAAAAATGGGCATCGCTGCCGATGTGCTGGCCGTCGAAGAGCCACTGAATATTCGGATCACCTCCGGTGGGGCCACCCGTTCAGTTGCCATCACGATGCGGACGCCGGGGCGGGACGAAGACCTGGCCCGTGGCTTCCTGTTTACCGAAGGGGTGTTACCGGCGGAGGTGAAAGTCACTGTGGAAATAGAGAAGGAAAACGTAGTGACCGTCACGCTGCCCACCGGGCAATCCGTCGATTGGAAGCGCCTCGAACGGCACTCTTACACCAGCAGCAGTTGTGGGGTTTGCGGGAAGACGTCGCTGGAGCAAGTCTATGCGGCCGTGCCTTACGGGGATGTACCTGGGGTCGCGTTTCGCGTGATACCGGAGGTGATCAACATACTGCCGGCTAAGCTGCGCGAAGCGCAGGAGTTGTTCGAGGAAACTGGCGGGATTCATGCTGTTGGTCTGTTCGATCTTTCGGGAGGCTTGCTTCATTTCGCTGAAGACGTTGGCCGGCACAATGCCCTCGACAAACTGATTGGTTACGCTCTAAAGCAAGGCCTTCTGCCGCTCGACCAGCACCTGCTGTTGCTCAGCGGCCGGGCGAGTTTTGAGCTGATTCAGAAAGCGGCCATGGCGGGGATTGGCCTGGTGGCGGCCGTGGGTGCGCCTTCCAGCCTGGCCGTCGCTTTGGCGGAGGAGATGGGCGTTACGCTTTGTGGGTTTGTGCGGGGTGGAGGGTTCAATGTTTACTGCGGGGAGAAGAGGTTAGTTTATTAGTCGATAGTTCATAGTTCAGTAGTTTATAGCGCGTGCTGTAAACTACTGAACTATGAACTAATAAACCTTCTCCCCGATGCTCTTGGGCACAAAACTTCCCCACTTTTTATTGTAGGTATGCAGTCGGTCCGTGGGTTTTCCGTTGGCGTCTTCCAGGGGGAAACCGGCCAGTTTCCAGGCGTAGAGGCTGCCGTAGAGGTTATATACCTTGCTGAAGCCAGCTTCCCGAAGTTTTTTCGCGGCCCGCTCGCTGCGGTAGCCGACGGTACAATAGACGACGATTGGACGGGACTTATCCACGTTTTTCACTACTCCCAGGTTCATGTTGTCGTAGCCGAGGAGCAGCGCGCCGGGCAGATGGCTCACTTTGTACTCTTCGGTTTCGCGGGCGTCGAGGAAGACGGCATTTGCCAGGGCTTTGGCGTCCCGGGCGCCGATGGCGACGCTGTCGGCTGAGATCAGGCTGGCCAATTTCTTGTCAAGCGGAGCATATCCGGTTTCCAGGCTTTGAGGCACACTTTGGGCGCGGCCGCAGGATGCAAGCAACAGAATAAAGAGCAGGGGGAGGAAGCGTAGTTTGGTCATTTGACTAGTTAACGAATTTGTCGGCGTTTTCGTTCCAGTAGGTTTCAATGAATTCAAATTTGTCCTGGTAATAACCTGGTGGACGCGGGATTGAGTCAATCAGTACCTTAGGTACATTCATGGTCTTATGAATAACAATACCGTTCCACGAATTCCCTTTACAGCCACTGCCATAGATTCGCCCAAGCTCCACACAATGAAAATCGTCTATAATAAACAACTTACTGATCCAATCCGAATCTGCGCATCCGGCCTTACTGTACGAGAAATAACAATTGAACCTTGATATTCGCTTAGCTGACGCAAAGTTTGGAAAGTTTTCAACCTCCATAAACTTGCTCTCGTCTTGACAGTAAAGCAAGAGTCTGTCTACACCAGGAACAGGTGCGAGGTACTCAAATCGAATATCATCGAAGCCATCTCCATTAAAATCTTCAATGACTTGATTCGAAGAAAAATCGTCATCAACGTATAAAGGCGTTTGCAAACCGTCAGTTAGGATTGTCGCACCCGAAAACAACCGATAAAGCGTAAAAGAATCACGTACAAAAAAGCCTTTGACGTTTAAAAAAACATTGTCCTGTATAGAGTCTTGATATTTTGATAATCCCTTAGGACCTTCAGATTGGTTATGAAGAGGAGGTTCTATGTTCCTGCAAGCTATAGTCAGTGACAAAATAATCAAACAGGTAAGGTAATGCCTGTTCTGAGCGCAATTTGGGTTAAAAATCATCATCTTAGTCTATGGTTCGTAAAGTTAATTACGAACATATACAAAGGAAGAATGCGGTTGTGGCAAGTCAATGAACTGATGGTGCCATTACCCGCTCCGGGAGCCTGACGGCCCCGTTCGTGCTCGGACTGAAAGTCCCCGACCGATGAACGAAGTAGGCAGGCAGTGGCTATTTGACTACTGAACTATCTGACTATTTGACTAATTTGCCCCCCATGCTCTACCTCATCCCCACCCCCATCGGTAACCGTGAAGACATCACCCAGCGCTCCATCCGGATGCTGATGGAAGCGGACCTGGTATTGGCCGAAGATACCCGGACGAGTCGGCCGCTGATGCAGCATTACGGCGTAGAGACGCCGCTGCGTGCTTACCACGCCCACAACGAGCACGCTATTGTACCCCAACTGGTGGACGAAATGGCCGCGGGTGCGACCTATGCCCTGATTACTGATGCTGGCACTCCTGGCATCAGTGACCCTGGATTCCTGCTGGTGCGGGCCTGCCGGGAGGCAGGCGTGGCGGTAAGCTGCCTGCCCGGAGCAGCGGCCTTTGTGCCGGCCCTGGCGGCCAGTGGTATCCCCTGCGACCGGTTTCACTTCGAAGGCTTTCTTCCTCACAAAAAAGGTCGCCAGACCCGGCTCAAGTACCTCGCCGAACTGCCCAATACCTTCGCGCTGTACGAAAGCCCCCACCGCATCGTCAAACTCCTCGGCCAGTTGGCCGAGTTTTGCGGCGAAGACCGTACGGCCTGCGTTGCCCGCGAAATCTCCAAACTCCACGAGGAGATAACCACGGCTAGCCTGGCGGAGCTTAAGGCCCATTATGAGGCTAAGGGTAAGGTTAAGGGGGAGATTGTCGTCGTCGTTGCCAGTGAATGAGTGAGTTCTTGAAGGAGAGGATGGCTACCGCATTTAGCTGCTCCGGGGGGCTGAAAGCCCTCAACCCGGGCTAGTCACGAACATAGAGAGCTGACACCTGCGGCAGCCTACAAGACCACAAGACTACCAGACTACAAGACTATTTCCCTATTTTTCCGCCATGCAACCCATCTTCACCAACGATGCCATCGTCTTCGGCCTGCTCATGGTCGTCCTCGCCATTATTTTTACCACGGCGAACAGCGAAACGCCCTTCTGGAAGAAATTCTACACCTACGTGCCGGCACTGCTGCTCTGTTACTTTGTGCCAGCCATTCTGCACTGGCCGTTGGGGCTGATTGCTTACGACTATTACACGCCGGAATTTGTCTCCGCGCTGGCGGAACAGGGCATGAGCATTCCCAGTGGAATGTCGTTTGGGGAGATAAACAAATACCTGGAAGGGGCCGGGTATGACCCAGGCGATTACGCCCAGTTCAAAGGCCACAGTAACCTTTACTTCATGGCGAGCCGCTACCTGCTACCGGCCAGTTTGATCCTGCTTTGTCTCAACATCGACATCAAAGGCATCATCAACCTCGGCCCCAAGGCCATCATCATGTTTCTGGCGGCGACGATCAGTATTGTCATCGGTGGCCCAATTGCTTTGCTGATTATCACCAATTTGTTCCCTGACCTGATCGGGCTGGACCCCGACGAGCTTTGGCGTGGCCTCAGCACTATTGCCGGTTCCTGGATTGGTGGCGGTGCTAACCAGGCAGCGATGAAGGAGATTTACGAAGTACCCTCCGGCATCTTTGGGCAGATGATTGTCGTAGATGTGCTCGTCGCCAACATCTGGCTCGGCTTTCTGCTCTTCGGCGCGGGGCGCAGCGACAAGATCGACCGCATCCTCAAGGCTGATAACTCCGCCATCGCCGACCTGACCCGAAGAGTGGAAGCCTACTCCGCTTCCGTGAAGCGGGACCCCACCTCACTCTCCACCTTCCAGATGATCGGTGTCACCTTCGGCGGTGTCGCCCTGGCACACTTCGGGGCGGACCTCCTCTCCCCCTTCTTCGGCCAGTTCTCCGAAACGCTGGAAGCGTGGCGGCTCACCACCCTCACCAGCGGTTTCTTTTGGCTCATCGTCATTGCCACTACTATCGGCTTCCTGCTCAGCTTCACGCCGGCCCGCAAGCTGGAGGGCGTAGGTGCCAGCCGCTGGGGTTCGGTCTGTATTTACATTCTGGTGGCCACCATCGGCATGCAGATGAACATCGGCGACATCTTCTCCAACCTTGGCCTCTTTGCCATCGGCGCCATCTGGATGCTGGTCCACGTCACCATCCTGCTGTTTGTAGCGTGGTTGATCAAGGCACCATTCTTCTTCGTGGCGGTGGGCAGCCAGGCCAACATTGGGGGCGCGGCCTCAGCCCCTGTCGTGGCCTCCGCCTTCAGCCCGGCACTGGCGCCGGTAGGCGCCATCATGGCCGTCATCGGCTATGCGCTGGGTACTTACGGAGCGATTATCTGTGCAATCTTGATGGAGTTGGCGGCGGGGTAGTTAGTCCTTAACTACCCGAAACGTCTCCCCAACCCCACCTATACTAGCATGAAGAAAGTAAAGCCCACTAGGATAAGCCGACAAATCAATGCTAGTCTGTTGCCGGTTCACGTTGCCAACGTACAGCAGTTCTCCCAGGGTATTGTAGAGCCACATCCGGTCATTGCCAGAAAACGAGGTCTCGGTGGTCGTGATGGTAAGTTTGGAGTTGGTTGGATTGGGATAAACGAAGGCGTTTGAGTTAACCAGGTCATTGCTACTTGTCGAAACGAAGCCATCAAAGCATTCATTGATGAACGCTGTGCTTAATTCCGTGCTTGGGGCTAATACTGCGGAGGAGTCCTTGCAGATGCACCTGCCATCGTTGAAATTATAGGTCATGTAGGGGGCATCGGTTTCGAAGGCCTTGAAGGTACATTGCTCAAAGGTCATGGAATCGCTGGTCAGCATTTGCATCTGGTGGTTCCAGTTGGTGAACAGCGTATTGCCGCCATTCCAGTGTTGGCTACCTGGTTGTTGGTTGAAACTACAAGGCTTGAAAAACAGCAGGTACAGTTTGCCTGTTCCGCCAGCGCCACCGCCCATATTCACGGCAATGGTGCCGTCCTGGCGCAGGTCGCCAATAAAAGAAATGGAGCGTGAGAAGCGCTCTTCTGCTTCCAGTTCGAGGCCGAATCCGCCGTCAATATTATTAATCCGGGTATAGGTTTTTACCGTCTTATCTGCGTTCAGATACAAGATGTAGCCCCAGCCTTCATTTTGTTGATTGGCCCCGGTGATCAGATCTGGCACACCATCGCCATTCAGGTCTCCGGGCGCGCACATCGAATGGCCGAAACTGGCACCAGAGGTTCCGTTGGGGTTCGCATCCGAGACCAGGATATCACTAAATCCGCTCAGGCCTTCAGTTATCTTCGCCTTTGACACCACGTTATAGTTTGTCGCATCAAGGGAAAGTATCCAAATGGCCCCCTTGCCTCCATCCGACATGAACGCACCAACCGCAAGCTCTTTGCTACCATCACCGTCGAGGTCACCGAGCATGGCAACCTCTCTTCCACCAAATCTATCGTTGTTTGACAAGCCAGCACCAAATCCTCCTTGTGTTGAGCTGATGGTTACGGTGCTTGCCGGTACGACCTCCGACGCATCATTCAGGAACAATATCCTGATGGCACCTCGCTGGGTGCCTCCGTCATTCGAAGATGGGTCGCAGGCGACCAGGTCAATCCTTCCATCTCCATTTATGTCACCGATCGCCGTTAGGCCCTGCGCGACGATGTTCGTATTCTTGACGTAACTCTTGACGGTACCATCCCTGTTTAAATGGATGATGTACAATGAATTATTCGTGCGGGACAAGGCCGAGACAGCAATGTCTGGAATCCCGTCCTTATCGTAATCCCCGATGCCCGCAACGCCGTAGCCAAAGAAATCTCCCGCATTCAGGGTTTCATTAAAACCACCCTCCAGGGCGGATATTTTTTGGTTAGACTGAACGGTGCCATCAGTATTCAGGAACAGGATGTACGCCGCGCCGGCGTCCGTCTGTCCATCGTCGTCAGAGCGTGCGCCCACGACAAGGTCCAGCACCCCGTCCCCGTTAATGTCGCCCGCTACGTCATGATCGCGGCTAAACCGGTCTCCGCTATCTAAACCTGCAAAAAGGCCGTTAGCACCTTCTTCTATTTCTACAAATCCGTCCGGACCATATTGAATAGCCGTTTGTGCATTTGCGGCACTTAACATCGTTAATAGAATCGCCGTTATTGAACCTGAAGTAGAAAGTAGTTTCATCTGGGTGGGGTTTGTGTTTTTGTTTTGGACTATTCTTAATTCTAATCGTTTAATCTTATACTGGTGTAAAAGTGATTCGGGATTCTCTACAAGCTAAAAGATAGCGTAGCCTGGCCTCTCACGGGGCGGGGAATCCCCAACCACTTTGGTTTGGGTATAGTGCAACGAAATGAAAAAAAGAGGGTCGTTCTGATGCAGCAAGCTTTACCAATGCCAAAACCCTTAAATTAGCCCAACCCCGTATCCTCGGATGGAGAAGTCGACTGCGTCGGCAACGTAATCCGGAGAAAACCAACCTCCACATGAATATTCTACTAACCGGTACCTCCTCCGGTATCGGCCAAGCCACTGCCCAACTTCTGCTCGACGCGGGCCACCGCGTCTACGGCACCGTCCGTAAGCGGGCTGACGCGGAGCAACTTTCCCTGCATCCTGCGTTCACCGCCCTGATTATGGACGTAACGGACCGCTCAAGCATCGTAGCCGTGATGGATACTATCCGCGCGTCCGGTGAACCACTACACGCCATCATCAACAATTCGGGCGTGGCCCTCTCCGGCCCGCTCGAAACGCTGCCGGAGTCGGATTACCGCCACCAATTTGACGTCAACGTCTTCGGTCTGCTTGCCGTGTGCCAGGAGGCCCTTCCTCTGCTGCACGACGCCCGCGCCGCCGGCCTCACCAACGTAAAGATCGTCAACGTCAGCAGCGTATCTGGCTACATCACCTCGATGTTCACCAGCATGTATTCGGCCAGTAAATTTGCCGTCGAAGCCATCACCGACGGGCTTCGCCGCGAACTCGTACCCTTTGGTATCGACGCCATCAGCGTGGCCCCCGGCCCCGTCAAAACCCCTATCTGGGATAAGGCCAAAACGCAAACCAAACCCTACGAAGGCACCCGCTACGAGTACGTGTTGGAAAAACTCGGCCCCTATACCGACGCGGCTGCAGCCTCTGGCATTACCCCCGAGCAAGTCGCTACTGTCATCCTCAAAGCGGTGGAGACTGAACGCCCCCGTCCCGACCAACTGGTGATGAATAAAAGCTGGCTCATCCGCCTGGTCATGCTGCTTCCTAAGCGGGTACAAGACAAGATGTTGTTGAAGAATCTGGATGGAAATAAGCGGTATTGATCTTTACTCCTTTTTCCCTTTACTCCTTTTCTCCCCCCCAATCGACAAAGAAGCCCCCAACCGAACACTAGCCCGGGAATTATCCTTCTGGCTAAAAACCGTCAGCAAATTATCCGTACTGGCCAGCAGGTTGACCGGGCCGAGGTGGGCAACCAAATGACCGCCAAGATTAGCCGCAGCTTCCCGCCGGGCGTTGTAATTAAGGCCAACGGTCAGTTGCTCCAGCACCTTATAACGGGCAGTAAGGGCAAAGGCCGTTTCGGGGTTGATTTCCCGGTTATAACGCACCAACAGCAGGCCGGCGGTAATGCGATCAGTAACGTCGTATTCCCCGCCGATCAGGAAAACGCCCCCAAGTTTGGTACTATAGGGCATATTGGTCTCGGTGGGTTCAAAGGTGGCCTGCAGGCTGTCCAGGGCGGTATTAAACGACAGGGAGTCTTCCAGCACCTGCGCGAGAATATCGAGGCCGGTGAAAGTGGTAACGCCGTTCAGGGTAAAATTAGACACTTCATTCGTCCACTCAATATTACCGCCAAGGTCATTGGCGGCGGCTTGTAGCCGGAGTCCGCCGAGATCAGCAAACAGACCTAAATCGAAGGCGATGCCGTTGTTGGAGCTGAACAGGTCATCGGTCTGGATCCGGTTCAGATCGTAGTTGATACTCACGTCATCGAAACCATTATAGTCGATCGTGCCGGCGGTATTTATGGTCAGGTCCTGGTCGAGCGTGAGGGCATAATTATCTTCTCCAGTCGTCAGCCGAAGGCTGCCCTGTGCACTGGTCCGGACGTCAGCAATGCCACTGAGGTACTTGATCCGGGCTCCGAAATGTACCTGGTCAGTAATGGCGTAGCTGGCACCAAGCCCAATTTCGTGGTAGCTGGTGGCGTAGCCCAAAGGTGCGATTTCCACCGTTTGCCCGATGAATTGAGCGTTGCCCTGTACCGCCAGTTGCACCAGCGTCTTGGGATAATCTGCCTGCCCCAGCGCTCTCAACCGGTGGTACAGGCCGAAACTGAGTCGGTCGCCACGAAGCCCCACACCTACGGTTTCCAGGGTAAAATCATTACGCAATTCATTTCGGTCAGCCAGTAAATCTACCAGGCGGTCGAGGTCCAAAATGCGCTGGCCATTTTCGGTCAGTAGCAGCTGATTATAAGTTACGTTTTCTGCGTAAAGGTCATTGCTTACACCGGGCAGGCCGACGGTGAACCGGCCTTTCGCTTGTCCGTACAGCGCGGGGTTGCTGAAAGTAGCTTGCCAGGTGTCACTCAGTAGCGGTGCGGTCAGGTCCTGACCGGTCAGGCTGTTCAGGGCACACAAGATCAGGGGCAGAAACATTAGGCGCGGCCGCAGGGTGCAGGGAAGATTGAAGGAGCAGGGAAAGGACATAACATGTTTTGGTGGCGGCACTTCCGTGCCGTCTGGCCGATAGGGATAAATTGGAAGCTGGGGCACAAGAAAAAGGTTAGCGATTCTCGACTCTCACGATCGCGCCCAGCAATACCTGTAGCATTTGGTTGTCAGTCACCCGAACGAAAGAGGTTCCGCCGTTCGTCGTAGAAATGTCCAGCGTGATCACCAGGCTGGCAGCATTCCGGATGGCTTCAAGCCGTTCGTCTTCGAAGGTGATATCGTTTGTCTCATCGGCCGTGTTGGTGGTGTTCCCCAATGCATCCACCGAGGCTGCCTGAAGAAGTTGAATAGCGCCGTCATTCAGGTCGGCCAGCGCATTTCCCGCATCGTCCAGAAACGTTCCTTGCAGCTCGATGGCCAGGGGGAGACCGTTACGCGTGGTCAGCCGAAAATCAATCCCGACGACATCCTGGTACCGATCCATCAGATCGATGACGAAAGTATCCCGAACGGTGAAGTCACTGGCGTTTCCGTAGAGCGGAAGCTCTACTTCTACCTTAGCCTGGTAGGCGGCGGAATCGGTAAGGAAGCCGATAATATCTGTGTCTGCATCGGGGTTGACCAGGGCGTCTACCTCATAATCGAGGGCAACGGGGCGAGCGCTGAGTACTTCGGCAATATTGGAGTTGGTATTGTCAAACACAAAAGTGGTAAAGGCGGTATCGCCCGGTGTACGGGGGAACTCGAAGTAGAAACCTTCGTCCACTGCGTCTCCCGTTATCGGGATGACTTCGCCATTAACATCAATGACGTTCAACACACTCACCTGCGCCAGGGCCGGTACGCCGAAAGTGTTGATCAGCGTCATGGTTATGGTCGGGTCCTCGAAGAAGATGTCTCCTTCCAGGTAGTTGTCGAAGAAGTCGACTTCAATAGTATCCCTTCCACCGGGGTACAGCGCTTGCCCCAGGTAACCTTCCATGTAACTGAACCGGAGGTTGGTAATGGCAACAATGGCACCGGGGCTGGGCGTAAGGTCGTTGCCCATTTCGTCCACAATGTCATACTCGAAGTAGAGGGAGTCGTTGGGGATGGTTAGCACGTAGCCCTTCAGGTTGACCGGGTCGTCCGGGTTAGAAAAAGTGGGCACGTCTCCCGTGCCCGAGTAGGCCGGCAGGTCAGCGGAGACCGAGAAGGCAACGCCATCCAGCGTTGCGTCGGGCA
The DNA here is from genome assembly GCF_000373105.1 of Neolewinella persica DSM 23188. Lineage (GTDB taxonomy): Bacteria > Bacteroidota > Bacteroidia > Chitinophagales > Saprospiraceae > Neolewinella > Neolewinella persica. The sequence goes on from NZ_KB890491.1 coordinate 203,787, forward strand.
AACTCAGCGTAACGGTGACTGGCCGGTCATATTCGTTGGTTAGGGCATAGGTCAATAAGCCACCTTTGATACGCAGCTCGTCGATATCAACATCGTCGGCTCCGCCAAAGGGCGCTGCCAGTCGGTTGCGGGTGATGGGAAGGAATACCCCCCGGGCGAGTGCTTCAAGGCGCGCGAAAATAACGTCGCTGCCCACCGCTGGGACCTCCCCGGAATACCGGAACCGTAACAGGCCGTCGGGGTCGACGGACAAAGAAACGTTTTCGGTCACATCTCCGATGAGCTCACTGAGGGTTACGTCACTATCGATGATCGGCACGGCGTAAGCTGAATTGTACCTGGTCTCATCCACGCGGGACAAGTCCTCCAGTTGGTTCGAGCAACTGAAGCAACAAGTAATACAGAGCCCCGTCAGGAGCAGGTGCTGGAAGTACTTCATTGGGTTGGTTTGGGGGCGAAAGGGGTAGCAGTGCAATGCTGCAAAGATAACGAGGGGAAATTGATGGTGTTGTAAGGGGGATGACGGGTGGAGAGTTTTATCGAGCAGCTAACGGGTCCTGTGATCCTATCGGGCTAAAAGCTTTCGGACAATTTTTTGGCCGGCCGGCCCGTCCAACGGATCATTTCTCGTTTGCGATAATGTAGTGTAAGGGGAGAGTCCGTCTGGCTGACCGCAGAAATAAGCTGAGTTATGTAAACACCCCACTGCTAAGACCTTACCTTTCGCAAAATTATTGATTATGAAATGGGGAATCGACCTGGGCGGAACGAAAATCGAAGGCGTCATTTTAGCGGATGATGGCAGCATAGTCGATCGTCGGCGCATTGCAACGGAACGCGAAGGAGGGTATGACCATATCGTTTCCAGAATCGCCCTGTTGGTAGAAGAAATGAAACAAGGCACCGGATTAATACCGGAGAAGATCGGAATCGGTACACCTGGCACCATCGACCCGCCAACCGGCCTGATGAAGAACTCAAACACCACAGTATTAAACGGCCAGCCGTTAGGTAAGGACCTGAGTGCAAAAATCGGGGTGCCATTAACCTTGGCCAACGACGCTAACTGTTTTGCCGTAGCTGAGACTTTGATGGGTGCGGTACCTCTACATGCGCCAACGGCCAAGGTGGTCTTCGGCGTTATTCTTGGCACCGGTACCGGTGGAGGGCTGGTGGTGGATGGTCAGATCCTGGGCGGTGCCCAGGGCATTGGCGGAGAGTGGGGGCATATGTTCCTCGACAACTCCGGAGGTTATTGCTATTGTGGCCGCGTTGGTTGCGCCGAACGGATTCTCGCCGGTCCAAGTCTGGAGAAATACTATGCCAACATCAGTGGGCGCTCGCTGAGTATGAAAGAGATCGTTCCGCGTTACCGGGCCGGTAACGACCCGGCAGCCACCGCTACGATGGAGCGCTGGTTTCATTTCTTCGCTAAAGGCATTAGTACCATCATCAACGTAATTGATCCTGATGTGATCATCCTGGGTGGAGGACTTGGCAACATTGATGAGCTGTACACCAGGGCTGTTCCTCAAGTAGTCAACCACCTCTTTAATCCGCGGATGGATACTCTTTTCCTTAAGCCGGAGTTGGGGGATTCGGCCGGGGTGTTTGGCGCTGCGTTATTGTAAGGCTCCTACAAACAAAAAGGCGAGTCAGCTATGCCAACTCGCCCTAACATTAACCAAAAACCCAGCAAAAGACTTTGGCCTCAAATAGCAAGCATTCAGTTTCACTTAGTGAAACGCTCACTATGTAGGTGGCGTCACTCGAAGGGTAGCATACTAAAATGAGCAGCGGTCCCGGTCCCACCGAGCTTGGCATGGTCATTTTAATATTAAGACGTCTCTATTAAAAAAGGAGACTACTATCTGTCGTAGATAGTTCCTAAAACCACCTACGAAACTAAAAGGCAGGGCGGTTTTAGGTTGTTCGATAAAATCACCACTTTTTATTCACTTGTCGCCAGGACTAGCGCCATAACTTTTCCTGAAATTATTAAGGTTGGTAGCCGGCACCAAACATTAAAGGGATTGCATCCGTAATACCTTAAAGCAGACATCAATTATGTATCTTGTTGCAATAATTGCCTGAAGGAATGGACCATTAGTCTCTCCAGTCTACTCCATTTTTTTACTTAAATCTGTAATCATGCATAACAATCTCGATAATCTTAAAAAGGCGATCATTGCCTATCTTCTGGAAGAAAAAGAAGCATCCTACAGAAATATGATGGCTATGCAGAAGGCTGAAGTCGCTGCTTCTGAAAAAACCAACGAAGCGGGAGATAGCCAATTTCAGGGCGGCAAAACCGGCCAAGTACTCAACCGGGTTGAGGCACGTGCTTCCGTTGTGGAGGCGCTTCAAAACGACATTAATATTTTGAGCGGGTTGGATTCGGTAGAACCTACCCCCGAAATTCAACTAGGAGATGTTGTCGAAACTGACAAAGGGAACTTCTTTGTTGCCGTTCCTTCCGAGGAATTTGAGATCGCTGGAGTTAAATATCGGGGCATTTCGGTTGAAAGTCCACTCTTTCAAGCACTTCGCGGAAAGAAAAACGGAGAAAAAGTAATCGTTAATAATAACAGCTTTGTCCTCCTAAATAGTCATTAAGCCACATAAAAAAGCCCCGCCGGAACCATAATCCGGTGGGGCTACATCATAATCTCACGAAAAAATCTTATATCGAAAGTTGCCCGGATGATTAATACGGACTATCTTCGAATCATCTTTAGTGCTTTTTGTTTTGATCCCATGAATGTATTACAGCCGGTCCCTATTGGGCCGGCTTTTTTTTTGGGCGTTCTCAAAGCGTGTGAGTGTGTAGCTAAAAAAGTAGTCGTCGTCCCAATTCAAACACCAGGACGACGCCACTTACAAATCATAATCCCATGAACATATTTCTTGTCAATTGAGGATGCATTTACCCTCCGACAATACAAATATGAGGTAAGACTTAAGCCAGAACAAGGACACATTTGCTTATTTGTGAAAAGTAAAATGCGTGATATTTGTCACATTTTATTGTTTTTCAGCGGTTTATGTCTTTTAAATGTGATTTTTTATGTAGCAACAAGTGTCGCTCACATCACTACATCGTTCGAAAAAAGGTACTCTACGCTACTTTCGGGAGTAAAAACTTAGCAAAATGGAACTTACCCAGGCTCAAAAACTGGTGGATGATTGGATCACTACCATCGGTGTCAGGTACTACGGAGAACTTACCAACACGGCCATCCTCATGGAGGAGACCGGAGAAGTTGCGCGCCTGATGGCGCGCCTGTACGGCGAGCAGTCCTTTAAAAACCCTGCTGACGCTGAAACGGCCCACGATCAACTGGCTGACGAATTCGCGGATGTGCTGTTTGTCCTTATTTGCCTGGCCAACCAAACCGGGGTGGACCTGGCCAGTGCCCTCCGCAAAAACCTGGACAAGAAAACCAAACGGGACGCTACGCGGCACCGGGACAACCCCAAGCTGAAATAGAAAGAAGGAGTCGTCCCGAATGTCTCAGTTAAGGATAGGCTGGTTAAGCGGAGGAGGTCTGCCGTGGAGTAGGCGCAAAGCCAAACCATAAAAACATGAGTCATCCCGAATTTTGAGCCCACATTAAAGTGAGGCAAATCGAGATGGCCATTCTAAGTCTGTAGAGCGGTATCGAGGCATCTCGGTACCGCTTTCCAGTTCTATGACAGTAATTTCTTAAAAAAAGAGGAACCCAGCCTTTCCAGTTGCGCAATATCTGGAGCATGAAGTCATAGACCAAGGTGACGATACTCATCAGCTTCATGCGGTTGTCCCAAAACCATAGCCTTGGCGACTCCAAACCCAGCTCTGACTTGAGAAAACGAAACCCCT
>NZ_KB890492.1 GCF_000373105.1 Neolewinella persica DSM 23188
CAACCGATGTTGATCTATCAGCCTGCATGACCCAGGGCGCAGTCAATACCGCCTTCGCCGACTTCCTGGCGGGCTTCAGCACCTCAGGAGGCTGTACCGGATCTGGCTCTTTCGCGGATACCTATACTGCACCGGATGTATGTGTGGGTGGTACGGTGACCGTTGTCTACAACGCCACCGATGCTTGTAACCAAACGGCTACTTGTACGAAGATCTTTCAGGTCGCAATACCCCAGCCTTTGACAGTAAGCTGCCCAATCGATGATAATAGTCTTGCTTGTGGAGAAAACCCGCCGGCTCCATTTACCACGGCTGCAGCCTTTGTGGCCGCCGGTGGCGATATTATGGGGAATTGCAACCCCAACGCAGGGATTACGCTAAGCAGTTCAGACGAATTAAACGGTAATCTTTGCGAAGGTTATACGATTACCAGGACCTATGGTGTCGAAGGAGAATGTATGTTAGAGGGTAGCTGTGAGCAAGTCTTTACTACCGCTCCGGCAGCTCCCCCTGTATTTACGGAAAATCCTGGCGATGAAACACTGGCCTGCAACGACGACGCTCCTTTACCAACTCCCTGCTACTTTACGAATGGCGGCTTTAATATGGGCACGGTAGCGTACCGGGTAAATGCGGGTGGCTCGGGCGTTCCTGGCTGGGACAACGACACTAATGGATCACCTTCTCCTTATCGAGTAGCGGGAGGTGAGAATACGTTTGGTGGTAGTGGCATTACTGCCACCCATCCTTCTCTGCCAGCGGGTACGCCGGCCAGTATTTTCACAGCGGAACGCTGGGATCCCAATACTGGTGATGAGATGAAATGGGAATTCCCCGTAATTATTGGTAACCGCTACGAAGTACGCCTCTACTTTGCTGAAATATTCAGTGGTGCTGCTAGCAACGGCGCACGCGTCGTTGACATCACCCTGGAAGGCACAACACCCGCTAATTTTAACAACGTGGACGCTTTTGCTCTTGCGGGCTTCAAAGGAGGCATGATGCTAGCAGATGTGTACACCGCTGGTGACGCGGTACTGGATCTTGAGTTTATTCACGTAATGGAAAATCCAGCCATTAAAGGCATTGAAATCCTGGATATTACTGATCAGCAAGAATGTGCGATTACTGGATTTGTTAACTCAACGGTCACTTTCGACCCCAACGCTGGTTGTTTAGGCAGCTACATCGAGAATTGGACCTACACCGGCCCCTGTGGAAGAGAGATTATGAAATCGCGGGACTTTGAGGTTACTCCCCCGGCGCTGACGGTCAGCTGTCCGAATGATGTAAACATGGCCGCGTGCATGACCCAGGGCGCCATTAATACGGCCTTTACCGATTTCCTGAATGGCTTTAGCACTTCAGATGGTTGTACCGGATCTGGTGCTTTCGCTGCCAGCTATACCGCACCAGATGTATGTGTAGGCGGTACGGTAACGGTCGTTTACAATGCGACCGACGATTGTGACCAAACCGCTAATTGCACGAAAACCTTTACGGTTGCGGCACCGCCGGCTTTGACGGTAAGCTGCCCAACCGATGTTGATCTATTAGCCTGCATGACCCAGGGAGCAG
>NZ_KB890493.1 GCF_000373105.1 Neolewinella persica DSM 23188
GTTACTGACTTCCGTAAGATCTGCCAACATCAACGCTCGTAGGATTTTGAGAGCTGCTTGGAATGGTTCAAAAAGAGCTTAGCTTAATGGGTTTGATGCATTGTTCTATTCCGTATTCTTTTCTCCTTTTATAATTTTCGTTCTGATAAACCCAGTTTTAATCGGCATTAATTTTTGGTGCCAACTTCTAATATTTTTCTAACCAGTTATTTTTCTCTAATAAAGTTATTGAATCAAGCAACAATTTTCGAAAATCACTCAAAGGTCTATTAAAAAGTCCGACAACAAGAATGTCCTTCTCGGGTATCGTTACATAAAATGCTTTAAAGCCACCTTGAGAACCATTATGATAAACAAAATCAACTTCGAAATTACTTTGACTTTTAAATAGTTTCTGCTCCCCTGTAAACCAACTATATCCAACAAAAGGATTTAAGGTGTGAGACCAGTTTTCAGGGTGAAAGGCTGTTCTAGATTCTTTAATCATTTCCTGGCTTAGAAAAACGTTTTTTTGAATAGCTGCTTCATATTTAGCAAGATCTAATATGGAACTCCAAACGCCACCGTTTCCAGCCGCAGCAAAAGTTGGCACTTCACCATAATCATATTCATAATATGCCCCATAATAAGTACTATCTCCCTCTTTATAGAAATTGCTATAACCGTGAGCAACTCCAGATTCTGGATAAGACCCATTGGTGATTTTACTATCGTTCATACCCGATGGTTTGAAGATGTTGTCTTCAATAAACTGTTGCCAAGGTTCATTAGCGATTTGTTCAATGATTAATGCTAATCCGTTATAAGACGGATTTGAATATTGAAACTTTGTTCCAGGTTCAAAATTCAAACTGTCTGCATGCTTTAGCGGTTCAAAATTCTCTTTATCCTTCGCTGTAAGATAAAAATCGTAATTATCCTCAACTTCCCGCATGTCGGGCAGCCCCGATGTATGAGACAACATGTGCTTGATAGTCACTTTTGAAGCAAGTTCTGTATTATTGAAATCGTCAAAATATTTAGAGAGCTTATCATCCAATGAAAGGGAATCTCTTTCATTGAGAATAAGAATTCCGTTTGACACAAATGTTTTCGAAATGGAACCAGTATTAAAAATGGTGTTTTCAGTAATTTTCTCCTTTGTTTCAAGGTTTGCTAGTCCATAGCTTTTCATAAAAACTATTTTGTCTCCTTTTTTTACTAGCACTGAACCTCCTGGTTCTTCTTGAGAGAATTCATTGGCAAACAATTCATCAAGCTGAGATTCTAAATTACTATTAGATGGATCATTGGAACATGAAATCACTGCAAGGCAGATAATAAAGAATGAAATATATTTCATAATTGTTGTTTTTGCCAGTTTCTAACAATGATAGTATGTAAAGTATTGAATTTACTGATAAGCATCATAATTCCTATTGTTTTTTCTTATGGAATAGAACGAAGGTAACCGTCCGAGCAACCCCATCTTGCCCACCCCCAATCCGCACCAGAGCTTTGCCCCGAACCAAAGCAGTAAGC
>NZ_KB890494.1 GCF_000373105.1 Neolewinella persica DSM 23188
GGCAACAGCGGCACCAGCAAGCCGAACAGCCACCCACCCAGCAGAAAAAACCGCTGAAAGCGGAAGCTCGCCTTGCGGCCGGCCACGAAATAGTAAGCCAGCAGTGCCAGCCAGATGACGGTGGTACGGAGGAGGTATTCCAGGATTTCGGGGGACATAACTATTCTTCTAGTTTGAAGACAAATTCGAGGGCAAAAATGACCACGGCGGGCTTGCCTTCAGCCGTAGACGGCACCGTTAATTGCTTCTGAACCATGACGCCACCAACGGCATCCAAAAACATAGTATCGCCTGCTTCTGAAGATCCTTTCGCTTTCCCCTTACCAACTACTACAATCTCGGCTATTGGAGCTTTTTTCGAGGATTTTTCATGAGAAGAAAAAAGAATTTTTCCAGACTCATCCATCAGCGAGACGATTCGCAGCCGGCCGGTTAGCCCAGTCTCCCGGGCTGCTTTTGGATAAGTGATATTTTGTTGAATATCTTTAATCAACCCCTGCAACGTCTCCTCGCTCAACAAAGTAGGGTCCGGTTCCGTAACCAGATAAGCATCTCCCTTAGTAGGGTCATAGGGCCGTGGCTGGTCCTTTTCCGCTATTGAGTTTTCAGCGGCAGGCAAGTCCTGGGCTTTAACGTCACTGCAGAAAAGCAGCAGGCCCGTTACCAGCACACAAAGAGAAAGCAGGGGCAAAAAGCGGAGCTTCCGCTCCCGGGTTTTATTGGCAATCATCTCAATTCGTTGTTTGAGGGGTGAGGAAAAGAGCCCCAGTCCGCCCGTCGGGCCCAACGAGCAGTGCAGGAGCTGGAGGCCGTAGGTCCGCGCCGGCACTCGTTCGAGCACAGCCGCGTCGGCCTCGTATTCATGGACGGTGGCGAGCAGCCGCCGGTAAGCCCACGTGAGCGGGTGGAACCAGAGCAGGATGCTACCGAGCGTCAGTAAAAATTTGTCGTAGTGGTGGCGCGCACGCAGGTGCGCAGTTTCGTGAAGAAGGGCAGTGTTTTCCAGGCTGGCATCGGTCATACCAGCGGGCAGGAAGACGTAGCCCCGGGCCGCAAAAGGGCTCCGAATTCGCGCATGGCGGATCACCGGATAGCCACTGAAAGTGCTGCGCCGGCCAGTACGCAAATATTGCTCCGTCAACCAGCCCTGCACCAGCGGCCGCGCCCCGAAAATCAGCACCCCGAAAAGGTACAGCCAGGGCAAGAAATCCGTGAAGCTCCAAGTGGATTCCGCCACAATTTCCACCGTCATTGCCGCTGCCGCCGGCCCGCTAAAAGATATCTTCGGCAAGTTCGCCACCGGCAAACTCACCTCCCCCTCGAGGCCGGGCAACAGCGGCACCAGCAAGCCGAACAGCCACCCACCCAGCAGAAAAAAC
>NZ_KB890495.1 GCF_000373105.1 Neolewinella persica DSM 23188
GTACCGCCACCGACAGTGATGTCGATAGAACCGGTAGCCGCTCCGTTACACTCTACGTCTACGGGGGTGCCACTCAGCGTCAGCGCCGTTGGCTCTGTAAGGATACCAGATGCTACATTAGAACAGCCCTCAATATCAGTTACAGTAACTGAGTAAGTAATTCCCGCAGAAAGGCCAGTAATAGTTTCAGGCTCTCCTGGAACTTGTGTGCCTCCACTCCAAGAGTAAGTAAATGGTGCTGTTCCTCCAGCAGTAATTGTAGCCGTTAAACTTCCATCATCGTCGCCAAAACACTTGATACTTCCGTTTGGATCAGTATCTGCCACAAGGATAATAGGCTTAGGATTTACGGTCACCATTTGGGTAGAATTACCCTCTACCATCCTGACGAAGTCATTGTTTCGGTAAATATCAAACATTTCGTAAGCAGTGTTCCTAGTATTTTCAGTTAGCGTACGCATGTACCTAAATGTCCACTCTTCTCCATTATTAATCTGCATGTCACCATCTGGATTAGACGTAGGATCTAATAACGGAATCAGGTCGAAGCCATCTTGTGTACCACTAACCAAAGAGAATACAGTATCCGTGACCATAACCATTCGAGCATTCAAGCCAAATTGCTGACCAGATAGACGAATGATTACGGTGTAATTCGCATCGTCACCTTCACAAATTTCGTCTGAAAGAACCAGCTTTTCAATGTTAAATAATGACCCGATATAGTGACTTGGATCATCATCAGAAACAGTGGGACCTGTAGGATCACCATTAACATCTAAAGGTTGTCCAGTAGCCGTTACCTCGTTCATGTAAGGGTCATCTACAGAGATTGTAGCTGGAGCAGAGGCGGTGAGTGTCTCACTTGCACCTGCAGCAAGGAATGGTATTACACCAATCAACCCTTCCTGATCATCAATGACTTGAACATCGGATAGGTCAAGTGTACCATCGTTAGTGACAACGTATTGCCATACAACAGTAGGTACAGGATCTTGAACTCCCCATACGTATAGTGGTGCAGTACCTGGATCAAAGACATCAGCGTCAAGGAATTGATTTGTAACGGGATCGAAAGTTGACTTCTCGACATCAATACTTGGTGTCTGCTCAACGGTCACAGGCACATCGTCCTGGTCGTCTTCCGTCGGNACGTCGTTGTCCGGGGTGGAGTCGTCATCATCGCCGTCGTCCTCCGTGATCTCCGCTTCGTTCGTCAGGCTTGTGCCCTGGAAGGT
>NZ_KB890496.1 GCF_000373105.1 Neolewinella persica DSM 23188
GAAGGGTCATTTTTCTGACCTTTTAGTCTTTTTGACCACACGATACTCCGTGCGGGTTGAGGTATTTGGCTTATTTTGTGAACAGCCACGGAGGAGGGTGTTGGCGAGCTGATCAGCGCCTGGAAATTGGGTTTTTGGTGGGGACTTATCACTCAGACTCCCGTTATGTGTCATGATAAATTAAAAAAATGAACTCAGATAAATTTATAAAATATGAAGAATGGGAAGACTATTGGTTTTTCAAGCCAGTAAATCAATTGAAATTAGAGATATTGGAAGAATTGAATGTAAGTTCTTGGAAACCACCTAAAAACGGAATTAAGATAAGAATTGAAACAAATTTAGAAACTAATGAACCAACAGGGAAGCAACTTGAAGCATTAGAATTTGTCAAACAAAATCAAGCTCGAATTATTGAATCTATTTATAACTTTCATCAAAACATAGTGTTTCCACTTTACAATGTTTCTATAGATATAGAAGAAGACCAAATTATTACAAAAAAAGAACAGACAAATTTAGTATACTCAATAAAATCAATTCAAATTCCACGCTTCTCAACGGAACAAGAAATTTATTTCATATTAAATTTCAACTTTAATTACGATGATGAACATGATATGTCATTTCTATTTAAAAACTTAACCGTAATTGACTTTGCTGGGTTAGGAGATGACTTTATTGATTACAAAGAATTGTATGAGAATAGATTGGAAGGGAGTAATGAAAGTTTAACGATATCTGTTTATGATAAACCAAATAGTGCACCTGTATTTAGGGCTAAATATTCAATCCATGAAAAAATAGATTTTAAATTTGAAGAAGACGTTTATACAATTGGCATTTATAGAGAAAAATGGCCACAAAGTTTCAAATTATTTTTCTACCCTAAAAACTTGGAAATTAAATACTCCTTGAACGACATAATAAAATTGCAATAGAGAACACGACACATAACAAAGTGTATGATGTTCATGCCCAGCAAAGGCTGGTCACGCCACATACACAATACCGTCAGACTGTGTAAAAAGTCCCTCAAGCCCAGCAAATTCGTCGTATCTTAACAACAGTAACCGATACCCGAAAAAATGCCCATAAAAACCGG
>NZ_KB890497.1 GCF_000373105.1 Neolewinella persica DSM 23188
AGAAAACGAATGATCTACGGATCATTCAAACTTTATTTAATCAGCAAACTAGGTCTTTGTATCTATACGAATGACGTTATCGGTTTAGCTGTCTCTCTTACCCAACTTGTTGATCGTTCACTAAAGAAACGAATCACGCATTAGCAGGGACATCCTTTACGGTTGTCCGCCAGCGTCGATTACAAACTCTTTGGTGGTTATTGCGGGCAGGATCACCTCTTACCATTCCGAACAGAGAAGTTAAGCTGCCCAGCGCCGATGGTACTTGGACTTGATCCCGGGAGAGTAGGTCACCGCCAATTTTTTGAAAGCCTCATCGCAACCTTGCGATGGGGCTTTCTCCATTTGGGGCAAGTTGTCCAGTTGTCCAGTTATCATGACAACCGTCAACTTGACAACCCGACAACCAAGATTAACCCACCAAAACCAGCCCCCAACACATCTAAATGGCAGATTATCACGTTTTAAGAACAGTCCCCTCGTCTAATCTCCGCCTACATCCATCGAATGATGGTTGAGATAAAAGCGAGGAAACCTTACCTTAAGACCAAATTATCATCCTATGCTGATCATTGTTGCCCTCTTACTTTCTCTTTGGTTTTGGCGCCGTAACCTCAAAGACGCCGGAATCTGGATGATCGCTACTTACGCTGGTATGGCCTTCATCGCTTGGTCGGATTACAGCAGTGTTTCCGCCGCCGGTGGTGTCCTGAATGAGGCACTGCCCAGGATTGTTCGCGACTTCTTGCTGCTTGGTATGGTCGGTTTTGTTCAAAGTCTGGCCGTTAACAAGCGGATGCCGATCTGGATGGCAATCGCACTTACGTTGGTCATTTTCGCGCTTGCACATTTTCTGGAATTCGAAAAGCCTCAGTACCCGTCTTCTGCTAACGGAGCGAACGACGCTACCTCTAGCATCAAATATGATCCGAATGGGGAATTTCTGGTGGAAGTAAACGACGCGCACCAGAGCATCACCTTCGCGGACGAGGCTCGTCAACGAGGTTGGTCTATTTCTCCTGCCTTTTACCCGGCCGCAGCCGATCGTACCCAACTTGACAATTACTACGTAGTGGATGTATCTGATGTGGCTGACGCTGCATCGGAGCTCTCCAGGATGTCTACAGTAGAATATTTTGAGCCCAACGAAATCATTGAAGTGGAACCCTTCATCAGCGGCGAAGCCGGAAGCCTGAAACGCAACCCATCTCTCAGCATCAACGACCCTAACACGGACCAGCAATGGGCCATGGAGGTGATGCAAATGGAAGCCTACTACCGCTTACTTGCCAGTCAGACGCCAGTGAAGAAGGCCAGGATTGCCATTCTCGATACGGGCGTTGATGGAAACCATGAGGACATTCAGGGTAATTACTTCTCTGTCGACAAGAAATACGACAACGACCCCATGGGCCATGGTACCCACTGTGCCGGTATCGCTGCCGGAGTAACCAACAACAACATCGGTATTGGTAGTCTCGCCGGAACAGGGAAAAAACCGTTTGTGGAGGTAACCAGTATCAAAGTACTCAGTGCCGGTGGTATGGGGACACAAAAGACCATCATTGCCGGAATCATTGAAGCCGCTGATGAAGGAGCAGATGTTATTTCCCTATCTCTGGGTGGTCCTAGCAATTCCAGTCGACAGAAGGCCTACAGCCAGGCAGTAAAGTACGCGCACGACCAGGGCGCCATTGTCGTTTCGGCCGCTGGCAACAGTAACCGTGATGCTAAAGATTACGCTCCTGCTAATGCTACGGGGATGATTACCGTCTCTGCCGTAGACCAGGACCTGAAGCGTGCGGTATTCACCAACACCGTGAACAACGTTAAGCAAGGCATCGCCGCTCCCGGTGTAGGCATCTTCAGTACTACTCCCGACAACAACTACAAGATCTTTAGCGGAACAAGCATGGCTTGTCCGTTCGTTGCCGGACTAATCGGTGTCATGCGCTCCGTAAATCCAGACCTGTCAGCAAAGGAAGCTTATAAGATCCTTAATCAAACTGGAATGGATGTGGCCGATACTAAGACGATCGGTCGGGTGGTGCAGCCGGAGGCTGCCCTGCGGGCTGCCCTGAAGTAGGTTCCTAAAAGTCAAAACGGTGACAGCAAACCAGTAGCGCCGGGGTATAGAGAGTTTTGTACCTTGTCGGCTTATGGATTTACAACTAAAGAAACGAACCTTCTGCGTTGGTGGTGCCACCAGCGGACTGGGCCGTGCCGTAGCCGAACGCCTGTTGGCTGAAGGCGCGCAGGTGATCGGAGTAGCTCGAGGCCGGGATGAACTTGATGCGATGGCCGTCGAATTCGGTAAAGCTTTTACGCCTTACGCCGCCGACCTCACCGACGGTACCGCCATCAGGATACTCAGTGAATACCTGCTTGAAAAAAAGATTGACGGCTGTGTCCTCAACGCCGGTGGCCCGCGGACGGGTAGGGTAGAGGAACTGGACATGGAAGACTGGGACCAGGCTTACCACGGTACCCTACGCTGGAAAATCCAATTAACCAATGCGCTTTTGCCAATGCTGAGAGCTAACGGCGCCGGTCGGTTACTATTCCTCGAGAGCGTATCCATCAAGCAGCCTATCGATAATCTGGTACTGAGTAATGCTATGCGCGCTGCGGTAGCGGGCTTCGTCAAAACGCTGAGCCGCGAGATCGGAGCTGATGGCCTGACCGTGAATATCCTCGCGCCGGGCTATCACGCTACCCCACGCATCACCACGGTACTGGAGAAATCTTCGGAAATACAGGGCATTAGCCTGGAGGAAACCGAAGCTGGTTTTACGGCGGAAACAGCGGTGAAAAAACTGGGTGATCCTGCAGATTTTGCGGGCATGGCGGCATTCCTGATGTCTCCGATGGCACGTTACATCACTGGGCAGACGGTCACCGTTGACGGCGGCCTGGTCAGACACATTACTGGATAATGAGCTATTTCGTAAACAAAGAACAAGACCTTCCCCTCCAGGAAGTTTTTCCCGGAATCCAGGGGAGGTTGATTCACACCAAACTGACCACCGTTGCTGATTTCAGCATCGCCGCCGGCACCGTATTACCGACGCACCACCATCCGCACGAACAGACCTCCACCATTCTTTCCGGACAGTTCCTGTTCGTGGTCGGAGCGGAAGAACGCCTGCTGCAGGCCGGAGAAGTGGCCGTTATCCCGGGCAACGTACCGCACAGCGGCACAGCCCTGACCGACTGCCGGATCATTGATGTTTTTTCACCCGTACGGGAAGATTACCGAATTTGATATGACCATTCAGGCACTGGGGGAAATACCCGAAACACTGTATTTGGCGAGGGATATGAGAATTATTCTTTGGCCCGAAGATCAAATGGGGCATCTTTCCGGTATTGATGCGGCTTTGTTTTTTTCGGGCGCGGACGCAGGTGCCAGGGAATTGTTGATTCGCAGTGGCCGACCTGCCATCGACTTTACCACCGAACCTTTTGATCCCGACCTGCTGTACACGGATTACCTGACGCGCCTGCGGGCGGCACCCCGGACCAATTACCAACCCATCGACTGCAATTTCTACGATAACTTCGAAGCTGCCATCGTGACCCGACGGGCAGTCAAACTGGTGTATCTGGACCCTTTCGGGAAAGAGATTACTGCAGCTACCAGGCTAAAGGACCTGAAAACGAAACAAACGGAAGAATACGTCCAACTGGAATCCGGCGAATGGCTGCGGTTGGACCGTATTGTTCGTGTGGATGGGGAGGCGGCGGGGGCATCCTGTCGGTTTTAGCTGTTGAGATTATCTCTCACTCCACCAGTATTTCATCCACAAACAGCCAACACGGTTCACCCGGTGCGGGGTGCCAGGCTGGGTTTACGTTTTGGCTCTTGATGTCGATTCGAATATAGCGTGCCAGGGTTGGCTCAGATCGAAGCAAGTGGTTGTGTACCCTAACGTCGGTAGGGCCATCGGCAACAGGTATCTGCTTATCCTGAAACGGCACGTAACGTCTGCCATCTTTAGAAACGGAAATTTTGATGGACCTGGGAAGGTGGATGTAGGCGTTATGATCTGCAAGCGTGCCGAGCGTTACAACACTTATCTCTTCCTCTTGCCCGAGGTCTGCGGTAAGGGTTAAATCATCACCCAGGTAGCCTAGCCAGCGACCGTCGCCAAAGCTGCTGCCGCCTTTCCTGAGGTCCTTTAAGGTAACAACGCCCTGAGCGGTATAATTTTCGTGAGGTTCGACGCTGGCGCGTAAGCGGTCGATGGAGAAGCGTGACTTGATGAAAGTACTTGAGATGGGCTCGCTGTCTTTCCATCCGGGCATTGACAAGATCGCCTTTACCTCAGTGGTGGCAAATAGGTAGAAGGGCTCAGTATATTCGGGAGAGTTTTCGTTCGGTATGATTCCATCTGTGGTGTACTTGATCGTTGCTTTACTGGCTTTAGTGTCGAGCTCAACCAGTAAGGAGTCGGTAAAGAGATCTTGCTCAGCCACGATGACTGGAGGCACTAACCGGGACTCCCCAAATTGAGCAAAGTCAACCCCGCCAATTATCTCAAATTGAGGGTAGTCAGCTCGCCATTTCTCAAGCCCGGCATTTGCCAGCGGTGTCTCCCACAGGTAGACTTTTTTCAGACCTTCCAGCTTATTTAATAGTTGTAGTACGGTGCTGTCAACCCGTGTGCCGTAAAGGTTAAGGCTTCTTAAGGAAGGTAATTCTTTCAGTCGGGCAATACCTTCACTGCTGATATGACAATTACTCAGATTTATGGTGTTTACATGCTCAAAACGACTGAAGACTTCAAGGTCCTTATCCGCTATGGAGGAATTCGAAACATCAATAGACTTGATGGTCGGAGCAATCTTGCGTAAATTTTTCAGGTGCTCAGGATTAAAACTTGCGGCATTTCGCAGACGCACCGTTACCCATGAATCGTCCAGAGATTGTAAGGAAGCGATTATTCCATATTGTTCCAGGTTCACCAATTGTTGGGCAGCAGGCCTCTCTGGTTGGGGATGCTGTGCTGCTTGCAAGGCTTCCAGATAGTCGTCTATCTCGGCAGTGGTTTTCAGGTCTTTTACCTGGTGGTCATAGTCCCTCATGTTTTCAATCCACCAGGCCAGGAAATTACGCTCTTCGTTGGTCAGCTGTAGCTTTCCACTTGGCGGCATGTGCAACTCGTCCTCTTTTGGCAAGAATACCCGGTTAATGAGCGGACTTTCGGTAAGCGAACCAGGGAGTAAGATTGCTCCGTTTTCGCCGCCTGCCTGCCAGCCTGCCAGGGTGTGCAACAGTAATTCTCCCTTCAGCTTTTGTGGGTTATGGCAACTCACGCACTTACGATCAACAATGGGTTTGACCAAATCATTAAAAAGGTGTGCTTCTTCTATGTTCTCGGGAAGTACTACGGTTTTTACCGCAGAGGGTACAGTTAGAAACCCCTCTCCGTGAGTAAGTGATCCGCCATAATGACCCGTAAGGGTGAGCAATAGAATAAACGCAGTGAAAAGTCCGCCAAATAGCTTTTGATCGGAGCCGGTACGATAGGCCCAGAGTAGAAGTACCGCGCCTACTGCGGAGCCAATGCCCAAATACTTGTGCCAATTCAGCAAGCTTTCGTCGTAACCACCATCACTGGCTAGTATCCATCCCGAAACAGCGGATGCGATGGCACTTAGTGCACCAATACTTAATGCGAAGGTGAAATCTGTCTTATCCGTTCTTTTGCTAAAAAAGTATTCGAAGCTCCAATGTGTAAAAGCATAGACTAGCACCCCAATCGGGAGGTGTAATAGCAAAGGATGGAAACGGCCTATCAACTCTATCATTATACGCTGCTGTAGTTTTATTGGTCAACTATATATACAGATCTCTATCTCATGAGGTGGTTTTGCGTTCGCGAAGCGAATGTGGCTTTCTCCCATCGCCGCCAGTAAGGGCGAACCCTTGCGGTCGCCCGTACTCCGTACTGCACGCCCTGCACACCCGTACTCCACGCCCTGCACGCCCGTATTATCTCCAGGAACCAGGTCTACCATAGCTTATGATAAAATATCATGGATTACATCTCCGCTAACGTCCGTCAGCCGGAAACGCCGGCCCTGGTATTTGTAGGTAAATTTCTCATGGTTAATACCCAGTTGGTGCAGCAGCGTTGCCTGAAAGTCATGAACATGGACGGGGTTTTCTACGATGTTGTACCCGAACTCGTCAGTTTTTCCGTAGGTAATCCCCGGCTTCACGCCTCCGCCGGCCATCCAGATGGAAAAGCAGCGCGGGTGGTGGTCACGACCATAATTGGTATCCGTCAAAAGGCCTTGGGAGTAATTGGTACGGCCAAATTCACCGCCCCAAACAACCAGCGTCTCCTCCAGCATACCTCGTTGCTTCAGGTCCATGATCAAGGCCGCTGATGCCTGATCAACGTCTTTCGCCTGATTAGCGATGGCGCCAGGCAAGTTGTCGTGCTGGTCCCACCCCATGTGATAAAGCTGGATGAAACGAACCCCTTTTTCGGCAAGTCTTCTGGCGAGTAGTGCGTTGGCCGAAAAAGTGCCGGGCTGCATCGATTCTGCTCCGTACATCCGGTAAATATGATCTGGTTCTCCGGAGGTATCCATTATTTCCGGGACGGACGACTGCATCCTGTACGCCATCTCGTATTGTGAAATACGGCTGGAGATTTCGGGGTCGCCAAACTCCTCCATGTGCTTTTGATTCAGGTCGGCGACCAAGTCAATCATCTTCCTGCGCGACTGACGGTTCATGCCCTTCGGGTCCTGCAAAAACAGAACGGGGTCTTTGGCCGAACGAAACTGAACCCCCTGATGCAGGGAGTGCAAAAAGCCATTACCCCACAACCTGCTGTACAACGGTTGGCCAAATTTTCGCCCGGTTCCTCTGGAAAGCAATACCGTAAAAGTGGGCAGGTTCTCATTCATACTGCCTAATCCGTAACTAAGCCAGGATCCAATGCAGGGCCGACCTGGTTGCTGCGACCCGGTTTGGAAAAAGGTAATGGCCGGATCGTGGTTTATCGCATCGGTGTGCATGGATTTAATGATGCAAATATCGTCTGCTACTTTTGAGGTATAGGGCAATAGTTCGCTCAATTCGGAACCACTCTGCCCGTGCTTTTTAAAGGCAAATTGAGAACCTACTAATGGGAAGGCATCCTGGCCGGAAGTCATCCCCGTAAGGCGCTGTCCTCTTCGTATGCTTTCAGGTAAGTCCTCTCCACGCAGCTTATTGAGCAAAGGCTTGTGATCAAATAGCTCAAATTGTGAAGGTCCTCCACTCTGGAATAAATAGATGACACGCTTTGCTTTGGGCGCGAAGTGTAATTTCCCTTCCGAAAGAATACCGTTCAGACTATTGGCAATTTGCTCCTCAGGCATACCACCTCCTCCAAGGCCACATCCAAGTAGACTCGTTAGTGCTGCCCCTCCAATTCCGAGGGCTGATTTGGAGAGGAATGCCCTCCGGTTCATATTGTACTGCCGGTCTTTTATCTCCTTATGCATCCTATGATCTGCTTATTGATTCATCTAAATTATAAATAGCGGTAGCCAGCATCGCATAAGCGGCTAGTTCCGGAGCTGGCAAGAGGTCCTTTTGTGCTGAGTCGCCGATCGCTAAAAAGGTGTTGGCGTTTTCCGGGAGTAATTCAAATTCCTGCTTCTCTTCTTCAAAGTAAGCCGCCAACGCTGCAATTTGCTCCGCCCCCGGCTGCCTGCTGGTCGCCGCTTTATACATGAAGTTGATCCTGTTTTCCAGACCATCCTGAGCCTCAATGGCCCGGTAGGCCAAGTTGCGGGCACCTTCGATTACCTGTGGGCTATTCATCATCACCAAAGCCTGCAACGGGGTCGAAGTCGTCTCCCGGCTTACCATGCAGAAGTCACGGGTAACTGCGTCAAAAGTCATCATGTCCGGCGGGGGCACCGTTCTTTTCCAAAAAGTGTAGAGGCTTCTGCGGTATTGTTTTTCGCCTTTGTCTATTTCATACCCAAAGGAGCTTCCACCACCACCGCCAACGACTTCTTGCCACAGCCCTGCTGGCTGATATGGCTTTACACTGGGGCCGCCAATCGTCGGCACCAGTAATCCGCTGGACGCAAGAATATGGTCCCGGATCTTTTCGGCTGATAGCCTGCTTCTGGTCCCGCGTGCGTACAGATTATTTTCCGGGTCGCTTTCAATCTGCGCTTTAGTGGAGATCGAACTTTGTTGATAGGTGGAGGATAACAGGATGTACTTCAGGATACTTTTCATATCCCAGCCATTCTCCATAAACTTATAAGCCAGGTGGTCCAACAACTCAGGGTGAGAGGGTAGGGCACCTTGGGCACCAAAGTCATCGGGTGTGCGCACCAGGCCCCTGTTAAAGCACATCATCCAGAGCCGGTTGACCATGACCCTGGAGGTCATGGGGTTGTCCTTATTAAACAACCATTCAGCCAACCCCTTACGGTTTTTCTCGTAACCATCAAAGCTGAGTACGGCCACTGGTGTGGAAGGGAATACTTCTTGTTTGGGATTATCGTAAGCTCCTCTCCCCAGTACGAAAGTTTGCCTCGGGGTTTTCATCTCCTCCATCACCATCAGCTCAATCTGCTCTACGGTATCCAGGTTCTGAATAAAGGTGGCTTTTGCTTCAATATTTTCAGTTGTCAGTGTGATGAACGGGCTAGGGGTTTCACTGTACCCTATCAATCCTTTTTCAGGAACATTATTAAAAAAGGAATACAGGCTGTAGTAGTCCTCTTGCGAAATGGGATCATATTTATGGTCATGGCATTTGGCACATTCTACGGACAGGCCTAAAAAAGCTTTGCCGAAGGTCATGGTCCGATCCGACACATATTCTACCCGGTATTCTTCGGGAATTACGCCACCCTCCTGGGTTATTTTGTGGTTGCGGTTAAAGCCCGTCGCAATTACCTGCTCCAGACTGGCATCCGGCAATAAGTCTCCGGCCAACTGCCAAATGACGAATTGGTCGTAAGGCATATTGTTTTTAAAAGCGTGAAGCACCCAATCGCGCCAGGGCCACATCACCCGTTCCAGATCATCCTGATAGCCGTGGGTATCTGCGTAGCGGGCAACGTCCATCCAGAAGGCCGTCATGTTTTCGGCGTAGGCCGGGCTATTCAAATATTGGTCAACTATCTTTTCGTAAGCGTCCTTATCGGTGTCGTTGATGAATGCATCAATCTCCTCGGGTGTTGGTGGCAAGCCCCGTACATCAAAAGAAAGCCTCCGAATCAAGAGCTCTTTTTGGGCGCTTTCCGAAGGTTGTTTTCCGGCAGCTTCAATTTTGGCTAATATGAATTTGTCGATGCCATTGCTGACAAACGCTTCCTGCTCCACCGTCGGTAACTCCGGGTTGCTAATGGGCTGAAAAGACCAATGGTCTTCATACTCAGCGCCCTGTTCTATCCATTTTTTCAGTACCGCCCGCTCATAGTCATTGAGCGTCAGGTTCGATTCCGGAGGTGGCATCATAGTTGCCTCGTCCTTTGAAGTTATTCGCTCTACCAGTGTGCTTGCTTCCGGATTACCCGGAACTATAGCATGGTGATCCAGCTTGTCTCCCAGTGCTACTAAAGCGGCAGCGGCATTACTGAGCGATAACCCTGCTTCAATTTTAGTCTTGTCCGGACCGTGACAGGCATAGCAGCGGTCGGAAAGTATGGGCTTTACGTGGTAGTTGAAGGAAATCTGATCCGGTAGCGACTTATTCGTACCGGTGCTTTGATTTGAAAAGTCTACAACGGTATTTTCTTCGGTGTTACAGCTTGTTAGTAAACCGGCTAACCAAATGGTGGCAACACAGGAGCAGAGAACTAGTATTTTTTTGGTCATGGATGGGCTTCCGTAAATATCTCATCAATATAAATCAGTACGGCTAATATACGGCAGCCTTTTGCTTTGGTTATGGTGTTAATTAACGGTTGGTCTTTTTGGGGATAGATTTTTGGGCGGGGCCGCAGGTGCGCGGGAAGGACGAAGGAGCAAAGAGGGGAAGTGGTGAATTATCGGATGCTTCATTGCTTTCCAAACCCTTTTCCTGCACCTGCGTCCGCGCCTGATTTGGTTTATTGGTATTATTAGTCTGCTGGTCCTATTGGCCCGCACTAACAGACCAATAACACCAACCTACGGCGTCCTAACCCGTGTAGTCTCCTGAATCCAACACTCCACCTTAAACGAATCGCCTTCCTTGATTCCCCGCTGGAAGATGTCGGACTTAGAGGGCATGTACTGCGTGTACCGGTTAATCAGAGTATTTGCCTTGCCGGTCAAATCCGGCTGAATCCGCTTGGCCTGCTGCCACTTATCAATGGCTGGCCAGGTGACGATCTGTGAATCAAAGCCGGTGCCTGGTCCGCAAAGCGGACCCGAGCTCGCGTAGAGCGTGCCAATAAGCATATAAGGCTCACCGGTGTTAGGATCTGCATCGGCAGCCTTGCGGGCGTAGCTGCGGGCCTGACCGAAATTACGCTTGTGACTGTAGTAGACCTTGGCGGCGTAGAGGTAGTAGCGTCCCTTTTTCTCCGCATCATCCGTTTCGTTGGCGGCGGCTTCGAATTTTTCTATGGCACAGTTGTAGTCGCTGCTTTCGAGGCAGTTGAAGGCCTCTTTGAGGGTAGAAGGACCGCTGTTGACGACTACCCGACAATTTGTTTCGTAGGCGGCCTTGAGTTCGTCAAACTCCGGTGTGCCTTCAGCACACTTGCCGTAGCGCAGTCGGCTGTAGGCGGTGCGGATGGCATCGCAGTCCGTCGGGTTCTCTTTATAATCACCGTAGTACTGGTCAATATAGTACTGGCAGTCGTAAAAGTCCTCCACCGTTTCAAAGTACCGGAGGGTTTCGGGGGCGTAGGCATTGATGGTGTTCCAGGCGGTACATTCGGAGGCTTTGCACTCCGCCAACCCTTTGGCGAGACGGGCCTTCAGCGCGTCAACGACCATTTTGGCTTCCTCAACGTCGATCTTCCCGTCCCGGTGTTGCTCTACCACCAGTTTGGACATCGGATTAATGATGAAATAATTGAGTTTTTCGGCACCGTCGATCTCGATACTTTCCTTGAAAAGGGCGTAGATCTCGTCGTCGGTAGCGGAGCCGGGGTAGGTGTAGTAACTGTCAAAACCCTGGATGGCAGCCATGTAGCCGTTGCCGGGGTAACACCGGCGAGCTTCCTGATAGAGCATTAAGATGGTATCGCCATAAGCTTCCTTTCTTTCCGGGAAATCCTTAGCTAACTGCGTGTAGAATACGACCCCGTCGGAATAGACGGTCGGTCGCTTACCATCGGCGGCCGGGCTGACGGCATAAACTTTTCGCCAGTATTTCATGGCCCCCTTCATGTCCTTACCCTTCAGCCGCTGGCGGTAGATTACGTAGCTGTCGGTCACATCGTCCGGATTAGGGGCGTCGGAGAATTTTTTACAAGGGCTCAGGTTGTCGTCAGCGGTCGGTTTGGGTGTCGTAGTCGTTGGCGGGGGAGTTGCCGTAGTCGCCGGCCCGGCAGCCTTGGGCGTACAGGCGAAAAAACAGAGGAGAATCAGGTATCCAAGTAGGTGGAAAGGGGAGATGCGTAGGTTCATATCAGTCGTAAAGTTGGTTATCGGTAGTATAAAGATGCTAAAGCCTTTTGATGTAGGCGTACCAGTGGAGCAAAATCGTATTATTTTTGCGACTCAATAGCCCCAAAATGAAAAAACATAACTTTTTCGCCGGTCCGGCGATCCTCCCCGCTTCCGTTTTGAAAGAAGCTGCTGCGGCAGTTACTGACTTCGCCGGTATGGGCTTGTCCATCCTGGAAATCAGCCACCGGTCTCCTGAATTCGTCGCAGTACTGGACGAAGCAGAAGCCCTCGTCCGTGAGTTACTGGAAGTTTCTGATGACTACGGCGTCCTCTTCCTTCCCGGTGGTGCCAGCAGCGAGTTTTACCTCACCGCCATGAACCTGCTTAACGAAGACGAAACGGCTGGTTACATCGATACCGGAGCTTGGTCGGCCAAGGCCATCAAGGAAGCCAAGAACTTCGGCCACGTCAACGTTCTGGCTAGTAGCAAAGAGGCCAACTACAACTACATACCTTCTGGGTACGATATTCCCGCTGGCCTGCGCTACGTTCACTTAACGAGTAACAATACCATTTTCGGTACACAGTTCCAGGAATTTCCGGAAACAGATGCTCCGCTGGTTGCTGACATGTCTTCTGATATCTTCAGCCGCCCGCTGCCCCTGGAACGCTTTGGCGTCATTTACGCTGGTGCGCAGAAGAATATGGGCCCGGCCGGTGTTGCCCTGGTGATCGTCCGCAAAGATCTGCTCGGCCATGTGAAGCGCGCACTTCCTTCTATGCTGGATTATCGCGTGCACATCAAAGGCCAGTCCAGCTTTAATACGCCGCCAGTTTATCCCATTTACGTCAGCATGCTGACCCTGCGTTGGGTTAAGGAGCACGGTGGGGTTGCCGCCATGCAAAAGAAAAACGAAGACAAGGCGAAGCTGCTCTACGACGAGATCGACCGTAACCCTAAGTTCCGTACCACCGTTGAAGATCCGGCCAGCCGCAGCCTGATGAACGTTTGTTTCGTGCCGACCGATGAGGCAGACACGAAGCCTTTCCTGGAGGCTGCCGAAGCCGCAGGCTGCGTCGGCATCAAAGGTCACCGCTCAGTGGGCGGTTTCCGGGCCAGTATCTACAATTCTATGCCGAAGGAAAGTGTGCAGGTATTGGTGGATGTTATGAAGGCGTTTTAATTCGCTTCGCGAATGTTGCAGGTTCGCTTCGCTCATGTTGCAGTTGTTGCAGGGGGGGCAGGTGCGCAGGTCGCAATAGGAAAGAGCCTTTTTCTCTCTCACGGTAGTTCTCTGTGCTCCCTTATTGACCGTTCTGTGCAGCTCTCTGTGGAAACCGAATTACAGTGTAGCAGTTCCGACATAAATACTGTGGGGCCGGCCTGCCCTTCTTTGCTTGCTCCTTTTAGCCCATCCTTGTACCTGCGTCCCCGCCGTCAAGACTGCCGAACATGAACTACTTGACTACCGACTATTTGACTAATAAGGCGGGATCGCAGGTGCAAAAAAAGGTAACGTGCAACCTTTTGCCCAGTTGCCTCGTCTATAATATAGAACCTGACACCACCGTCTTCGTCGATGAAATAAAGACGTTAGTCTACAATCACCCGATTGGGGTATTAAAGGTTTCTTAAATACCTGCGTAAACCTTAACTTGTTAACAAATTGAAAACCCAACATAAAATGTCTTTCCGTAAAGCAAAATGGTCTTCCTTAATCTTCGTATTCCTACTCACGCTAAGTGGCTTGAGTTTCGGGTTTTTGGTAGGTCGTAGCCAGCAGGCACGCGCTGACCAGGCAACGGAGCAATTTCAGCTAATGGGCGAGCAGGTTAAAGCCGGCGGAGCCGTATTGACTAAAAGTGCGGATGTGTTCCGTCGCATGCTCGTTCGGTAAGCTGACTTAAACAAAAGCTTTTCACCATCAAGCATATAGGGCTTGTCAGGAATCAGATTTCCTGACAAGCCCTTATTTTTTTATGCCGGCTGTTGTAGTCCATCAGCGGTTCCTCATGTGGTTTTTTTAGGGGCGACCCTCGCGGCTACGGACTGCACACATCTTTACATGGCTTCCCGGCAGGGCGGATGTCGCTTCTGTTAATACTATATTAGCTTAGTCTTTAGAGAGGGCACTCAGGTTCCATATGGGGAATAGCTGGTAGTCCATTGTTTTTCGGTCGTACTCTCTATGAACGATGAACTACGAATGATTTTGTATCATCGCAGCAGCATACAGCCATTGCCGGATTTGATGCATTTGCCCTTAAAAACTACTATGACGAATTTTCTCGGCCTTCTTTGTGACCTCGATGGCACCCTCGCGGATACCGAACCCCAGCATTGTGCCGCCTGGCTGGAGATGTTGGCGGAAACACACCAGCTAAATTACGACGTTCACTGGTTCGAGCAGTGGATCGGTACCAGCGACCGTACCGTCGCTGCCTGGTTGATCGATAGGCATCAACTGTCCGTTTCTGTGGATACGTTGATCGAAGCCAAACAAATACGGTTTCATGCGCTGGTCCGTACTGCCGGCAAAGGATTCTCAGGCGTACCGGAACAACTGGCTACCATCAGCCAGCAGTTTCCCTTAGCAATTGCGACGAACAGCGGCCGTAAGGATGCCGACGTAGTCGTGCCCGCCCTTGGGCTCGACCGATTCACCAAAACCATTGTAACCGCTACTGACGTAGACCACCTCAAACCCGCGCCCGACATTTACCTCCTCGCAGCCCGGCAACTGGGCCTGCCGGCGGACCAGTGCATCGCCATCGAAGACAGTGCGCCTGGAGGGATTGCAGCTAAAGCCGCAGGTTGTTACCTGATCGGACTGAACGACGGGGTGACGGGGGCAGATGAAGTGGTGGCTGATAATGCGGAGGCGCTGGGGCGGGCACTGGCGTTGTTGCTAAAGTAACCACTAAGGCATTAAGGGCACTAAGGTCTACACTAAGGGTAAGGGTGGGGCGTTGGAGTAATCATAGGGGCATTTAGGAGAGGGTGTCCTCAATCAAGCGCCTATTGGTCACCAATACATTTTAAATATTACCAAATTTATAAACGAACCAGCGAAATGAAGAAAATTAGAATCTCCGTACTTGCGGTAGTCATAGCTTTTTTGACACTATCATTTAGCTCATTACAGGCACAAGAATTTGAGGAATTGAACAGAGATTCTATCACTTGCCTGGTTAAGCGCTATTATGATTTGAATAAGAAGATTTTTGCGAGGAATTCAACGGTGGATGATATTGACAATGTGTTCAATCTTTTCACGGATGATTTTACCTATGTCCATCCTAAATATGGTGGTACCTATACAAGAGAAACATTATACAGCGGGTACGTAAGGAACCAGGAAAATGGAGGATACGACGGCAAGGTGGTAGATGTTAAAATAATCAATATGATTGTTGGTTTAAACGCTATTGCCGTTGAAAAGAAATTTGTGGAGAAAACAAAAAATGGCCTGTTAGAAGAGGGACAACCTGAGATGACGCTGTTTGAGTTTAGAAGCAATAAGATTGCTAGAATATTTGAGTACTGGTAGCATTCAGTCTTACGACCGTTTCCTTCTCCTAATCGACCGTTTCCTTTTTAAATTAACACTTTTTGTTTGTTTTTCGTGCATGCGTAGCCGTTATTTGCAACTAATTGCATTAACAACTCCGCAAAACACATGTTCCAAAAAGCCATCCTCCATTTGGATATGGACGCCTTCTTCGCGTCTGTGGAAATCATGAAAAACAGCCAATTGATTGGTTTGCCGGTAATTGTGGGTGGGACGGGCGGCAGGGGAGTGGTCAGTTCCTGCAGTTATGAGGCCCGTCATTTCGGGATTCATGCGGGGATGCCAATGGCGGTGGCGCTCCGCCGGTGCCCGGCGGCGAAGGTGATCCGGGGGGACTACGAGGACTATGAGAGGCACTCCGCCATCGTTACGGAAATCATTGCCGAGGAAGGGCCGCTGTTTGAGAAGGCTTCGATCGATGAGTTTTACGTTGATATCTCGGGCATGGACCAATATATCGGTTGCGTCCAGTGGAGCAAGGATTTAAGGGCGCGGATTAGCCGGGAGACGGGCCTGCCGCTGTCGGCCGGGCTGGCAATCAACAAACTGGTGTCGAAAGTCCGTGCCGGAGAGGCGAAGCCAAACGGCTCGGGCTGGGTGGCTGAGGGAGCGGAGCGGGCCTTTCTTTCTCCGTTGCCGGTCCGTAAAATTCCTTCGGTTGGCCGGGAAACGGCCCGTAAACTTAGCCTCCTCGGTATCCGTAAGACGGGGACGTTGAGCCAGGTGCCCGTCAATCTGCTGGAGCGGGAGTTCGGTAAACCCGGCCGGGAGCTGCACCGGCGGGCCAACGGCATCGATCACCGACCGGTAATACCCTTTACTGATCGCAAATCGTTCTCCGCCGAGCATACCTTTCAAACGGACACCATTGATGTGGAAGCCCTCCGTCGTTGCCTCCGGGACCTGACGATGCGCCTTGGCTATGACCTCCGCCAGGCGGGAAAGCTTACGGCAGGCGTAACGGTGAAGATTCGCTACACCGATTTTAATACGTACACCAAAAGCCGGCGCATCAGGTACACTGCCCATGACCAGCAACTACTGCCCGTGGTGGACAGGTTGTTTACTGACCTGTTCTCCCGCCGGCAGTGCATCCGTCTGGTGGGTGTCCGTTTTGATCGCCTGGCGGCGGGCCACACCCAGCTGGACCTGTTTACGGATACGGAGGAAGACAGTGCCTTGTTGGGGGCCTTGGATCGGGTACGCAAGCGGTTTGGTCGAGGAAGTATCGGGCGAGGGTAGAGGAGAATTCGCTCGTCCGCGAGGGGAATCTTTGTGATACTTTCTGATCTATCGGCGGATAAGTCAGATCCTACGTCGCGCCTTGGCCGACGAGGAATCTTCCCCAGTGTGTTATATCGCTCAGGTTAGTCATCTTTGCTCTACATGAAAATTCCTGCTCTAACCATCAACCTCAGTTTCTGGGCGCACTTCCGTTTGGGGCTGGTGATTGCGGTGTGGTTGGTCGCTTTTCTGGTTTTGATCGGGCCATTTGACGGGGCAGAGCTCTCGTTAGCTATCCGTGCAAGGTTGATGCCGCCCTACGGTATGATCTTTCTCCTGGCCTATATGCCGATGGTTTGGTTACAGAATTTCCTGCACCGCCAACTGGGCTACTGGAACCTGCTAACCGAGACAATCATCGTTTTGGGAGCTTACCTGATTTGTTTGTTGCTGACCTACGCCTATTACAAATCACCGGTAATGAACGGCACCATGGACTTTGGAACATTTACTGCTTCCGTTTTTATCCCAACGGTATTGATCCTTAGCTTTATCCTACTGTTTGGCCGGTGGTTCATCAGCAGGAAGGAGTTGGCGGCCGTACCAGAGGCCTTTCCGAAATTACTCGCCTTGCGTGGGGACAATCGACATGATGTGCTCCGGCTTTTGCCGGAGCAGCTGGTTTGTGTGCTCAGCGCCCAAAACTACGCGGAGGTTTACTACTTGCTCGATGGTGAATTGAAAAAGCAGTTACTTCGTACGACGCTCACTAAACTGGACCGGGAGGTGCCTGACCTACTTCGCGTACATCGGTCTGCTCTGGTCAATCCCGCACATTTTGTGCGGTGGGAAGGTGCTACCGAAGCCGTGTTTTATACCGTGGAAGTTCCGGTCTCAAAGCAATATCGGAAGCAGTTGATGACGGCTTTGGCGAAGGAGTGATGCCGGAGGGCCGGAGGGCCGTCTCTCGTAGCGAGGGGTCAGTGAAGGACCATAGGTCCGAGCGCAGCCCCTCGTTTTCGTTAGCGCAATAAGGGCACTCCCTCCTTTTGGTTAACAAGGAAAGCTTTCCCCATCCCTCAAAACCCCATTTTCATCCCAAAGCCAATGAAATAGCGGGTACAGAGGGCTACCTGCCCTTAGTTTTGTTGGGTAATCAAAAATACCGAACGATGCAGCGTACCCTTATTGTCCTCCTTTTTATCGCCTTTGCGAACCTACTAAACGCCCAACAAAACTTCCTTGACGATGCCGTTAACAACGGTTATTGCGCTGGCATCGCCGCCGGTATCATGGCGGATGGAGAAATCAGTTGGCAAGGTAATGCGGGCTTTGCTGATCGAGAGGCTGAAACTGCCTTCTTTGGGGAAACCATCAACCGCACAGCCTCCATCGCAAAACCGATGACGGCCGTTGCGGTCATGCAATTGGCGGAGCAGGGTAAGCTTGATCTTGATGCCCCGGTAGGTAATTATCTACCGGCCTTCGCTGCTGGAGATAAGGCGGAGGTAACCGTGCGACACTTAATGCAACATGCTTCGGGTATTCGTGGATACGAGAAGAATAAGGAAAGACAGAATTACGTGAATTACCCGACGCTGACCGACGCCATGAAGGTTTTCATGGACAGTAAACTGGCTTTTACGCCAGGCACCGACTATTCTTACACCACCTACGGTTACGTAGTCCTGGGCGTACTGATCGAAGTGGTTTCCGGAAAGACTTACGAAGCGTATCTGCAGGAAAACGTTTGGACACCGGCAGGGATGACCCGGACTGGCTTGGAAAAGGCAGGTGTCGACTATCCGGGAAAGGCTGCCCTGTACCACCAGCTAAAACCAGGAAAGATCAAACCTGCTAAGGCGACCGATCTGAGTGACCGGGTGCCGGGAGGCGGTATCCAGTCGACGGTAGATGATTTGTTGCGGTTCGGTGCCGCCGTCCTTGATGGCACCTTGGTCACGCCCGAGAGCCTGGCGGCAATGACCGCAGACAGTGGCCTGAAAAAGGAAGATAATGGCTACGGTATGGGCTGGTACCTCTACGGCGAGAACGAGATTGTGGGAGCGCTCTTTGGGCACAACGGTGAGCAGCTGGGGTGTTCTTCATTCTTATTCCTGATACCTGAGACGAATTCTGTTGTGGCGATCGTCTCTAATACATCCGGCGCCAAAAGAGAAGTCGGGGATATATTGAACCATCTGTTTTCGGTCGTTGTAGCGCAACAAAGAGCTAAGGGTGGAGAGTAGGAGTTTGGTTTAGCTGTTTACTGTGTAGTGGGGCGGGGGCGCAGGTGCAGGGGGAGTTGTTGGGCGGTGCCCGTTGCGGCGCTGCGCGCCGCTAGCGTGGCCTCACCTCCGGAGCCTTAACGTGTATGGGGCTCACCCCGGATTGCGGCCGCTACCGCTAGCCTACATCCGGGGATATTCAGGGTCGACCCCTACGGGGTCATCTGAACCGCCTAAAACGAATCAACCACCAACACCCCCCGGTGCTCAAATGCATTCATCTTCGGTAGGGCTACCGCTGCTTCGGCAAGGCTGATGGTTCGTTCAATGAGTTTTTCCGGATGCAGCTTTCCGTTACTGATCATCTCCAGCATTTCAGGATACTTGTGGGCCTGCATACCATGGCTGCCGAAGATCTCCAGTTCGTGTGCCAGCACTTTGTCCATCGGTATGTTCGGGTGCTGGTGGTCGCCGGTCATGAGGCCGATCTGGATATGGCGGCCGCGTTTTCTGAGGTTGGCAATGGAGTTGAAGCACGTCTCCTGGCTACCCAGGGCATCCAGGGAAACGTGTGCACCGCCTTTTGTCAGGTCCTTGATCTCTTCCACCACGTCGGCGCTATTTGCTCCGTTTACGGTGGCAAAGGCGCCGAGGCTTTGGGCAAAACGAAGTGTCTCTTCACTAATGTCTACTCCAATCACCTGTGCCCCCAGGGCACTGGCGATCATGATCGCCGAAAGCCCCACACCACCGCAGCCATGTACCACTACGTACTGCCCGCCAGTAACCCGACCCTGCTGAACGATGGCACGGTAAGAAGTGATGAATCGACACCCAAGCGTTGCCGCAGCAACGGAGCTGATCTCCGGAGGGATCTTTACGAGGTTGGTATCCGCAAAGTCGATGGCCACGTACTCAGCAAAGGAGCCCCAATGGGTAAAACCCGGCTGAGATTGATGGTCACAAACCTGATGATTACCGGAATTACATTCTCCGCAAGTACCACAACCACAGACGAAAGGTACCGTGACGCGGTCGCCTACTTTGAAGTTTCGTACTTGCTTACCAACTGCGGCTATCGTACCGGCCAGCTCGTGCCCCGGTACGTGGGGGAGAGTAATGTCGGTGTCGTGTCCTACCCAGCCGTGCCAGTCGCTACGGCAAAGACCGGTGGCTTCTACTGCAATGACCACGCCCTTATCCTTTGGGCTTGGATCGGGGAGAATTTCGATGGTGATGGCCCCTTGAAAATTACGGTAAAGTGCTGCTTTCATAGTTTGATATTGGTAGGTGATGACGGTTGACAGGGACCAAATGTAATGGTGATTTGACGAATGCGCTTCGAATTATTCTATGCGTATGTATCAGAAATTGAACAAGCAGATTAAAAGAAGATAAGGCCTTAACCGCTTTAATCGCAGGTCTAAACAGTCTTCTTTTTCCGTGCTCCTTTAATACTTTTCCCTGCACCTGCGACCGCGCCCTGCATATAAGCATACTTGTATGTAATGCATGTGCCTACACCCTTTACATATAAGTACGTTTATATGTTTTCAACACAAAGTCTTACCAAATTCTCAGGAACCTCCCTAAACCTTCCCCCGTTCAAGCGGTTACTACATCCTATGATCGAGACCATCAAAATCTGTGATGAGCAGGAAATACGTGCCTACGGAAAATTTGGAGATATAGAGGTTTGGCCCGGAAAGCCTTACCCATTGGGTGCTACCTGGTCACCTGCAGGCGTGAATTTTGCGGTGTTCAGCGAACATGCCACCAGAATCGATCTATGTCTGTTTCCCGAAAAAGGGACAAAGCATAAGCGTTACCGTATTCAGCTGATGGAGCAAACGGACCTGGTCTGGCACTGCTTCATCCCTAAACTGGAGACGGGTTGGCGTTATGGTTTCCGTGCCTTTGGCGAGTGGAACCCGGGGGAAGGGAAAATTTTCAACCCGAACAAGCTGTTAATCGATCCTTACACCAAGGCCATCGACGGTACCATTGACTGGCACGATGCGGTATACCCTTACCCCATTCATGACGAGGATACTGACCGTTACCTGAAAATGGATGAACAGGACTCCGCGCCTTATCTGACCAAAGGAGTGGTCATTGATACCAGCTATGATTGGGAGGGAGTAAAACGGCCGGAGCTGCCGATGCACCAAACGATCATCTACGAAGCTCACGTTAAAGGTTTTACGGAGCTAAACGACCAAGTGCCTGAAAAACTGAGGGGGACTTACGCTGGATTAGCACACCCCTCGGTCATCGAATACCTGAAAAACCTGGGGGTGACGGCGATCGAGTTAATGCCCGTCCACCACTTCGTGCAGGACGATCGCCTGGTCAAAATGGGCTTACGGAATTACTGGGGATACAACAGCCAGAGTTTCTTCGCTCCGCATGCCGATTATGCGTCCAGTGGTCACGCCGGCCAGCAAGTGCGGGAGTTCAAGGATATGGTCAAAAAATACCATAAGGCCGGGTTGGAGGTTATTCTCGATGTGGTGTACAACCATACCGCAGAGGGCAATCACTATGGCCCGATGATTGGGATGAAAGGCCTCGACAACTGGAGTTATTACCGGCTGAAGCAGGACGATAAGCGGTACTACATGGATTATACGGGAACGGGTAACACCGTGAACATGATGCACCCGCGTACTCTGCAACTGGTGATGGACAGCCTCCGGTACTGGGTAACGGAAATGAAGGTCGACGGTTTCCGCTTTGACCTGGCCAGTGCGCTGGCCCGCGGCCTGTTTGAAGTAGGGAAACTGAGTACTTTCCTGGATACCATCCACCAGGATCCGGTCATCAGCCAGGTAAAATTGATCGCGGAGCCTTGGGACGTAGGCCCAGGTGGCTACCAGGTAGGTAACTTCCCCGTACTGTGGTCGGAGTGGAACGGTAAGTACCGTGACAACATCCGCTCCTTCTGGCGTGGCGATGAAGTAGGCGTAGGAGAGTTGGCCTACCGCCTCAGCGGCTCGTCGGACCTGTACGAGATCGGAGGGCGCCGACCATCAGCCAGTATTAACTTCATCACTGCCCACGATGGCTTTACCTTACGGGACCTCTACAGCTACAACGAAAAACACAACCTGGCCAACGGTGAAGACAACCGGGATGGCGAAAGCCATAACATCAGCTGGAACTGTGGTACGGAAGGCCCGACGGAAAACCCCCAGATAAACGCCCTGCGCAGTAAGATGCAGCGTAATATGCTGGCAACACTTTTCTTGAGTCAGGGCGTTCCGATGCTGACGATGGGCGACGAATACGGACGAACTCAGGGCGGAAACAATAACGCTTACTGCCAGGACAATGAGATCAGCTGGTTTAACTGGGACTGGACTGAAGAACAGCAGAAGCTGCATGATTTCACTAAGGCATTGATCAAAATCCGTAAGGAAAATCCCATTTTCCATCGTCGACGGTTCTTCAACGGCCGGAAGATGGAAGACAACACGCTGGGAGATATCCTCTGGATCAACGCCACGGGGACGGAAATGACCCAACAAGACTGGTCGGACTCCCGTACCGGCAGCCTGGGGATGATCCTGAACGGCGGGGCTATGGTTGAATTCGATGAACAGGGGACCCCGGTCAAAGACGACATCTTCCTGTTGATCCTCAATGCCTGGCGGGAGGGCGTCAATTTCACCCTGCCTGGGGTCAAGGACCTCACACACTGGAAATGCGTTATCAATACGGAAAAAGACAGCATTTCTACTGAGGAGGAAACACCAGCAAATACTGAGATCATTCTTGCACCCCGTTCCCTTTCACTCTACAGACTTAAAACGATGGAAGCCAACCGTACGCCGGAAGGTAAGTTGATGGTTAATATAGTGGACCAGGTTCGGAAGTTGTGGGAGATGATCCAAGAATAGTCTTATTGGGCCGTTGGTGCTATTGGGACTATTGGTATCTTGTGGCTGGGTCAATGCCCTAGCGGACTAACAGACCAATAAAACCAACAGACCAATAAGACCAACAGACCAATTGTATGCAGCTGCTCAACGAAAAACAGATCGCTCAGAAAGTCAACCGTATGGCCGTGGAAATCCTTGAGCGGAATACCGAGGAAGACGAACTGTACCTGATTGGCATCAACAACCGGGGTATGGAGTTTGCCCGCCGATTATTGGCGGTGTTACATGAGCTTTCTTCTGCGCCGATAGGCTTGCGGCAACTGACGATCAGCCCAGCCAGCCCGCTGGTACCCGGACCATTGTTGGAAGGGAATCTGGCGGAGCTCGAAGGTAAGGCTGTTCTGCTGGTGGATGATGTTGCCAATACCGGCCGTACGTTATTCTATGCCCTCAAACCATTGCAGAATATTCTACCCAGCAAGATTGAAGTTGCGGTGCTTGTGGACCGCCGGCATAAGTCATGGCCCGTATACGTGACCTACCGCGGTATGGACCTCTCAACAACCATCGGGGACAACGTCCTGGTCAACTTCGGAGGAGGTGAGGGGGATGTGGCGGTGTTGGAATAGAATAGTCAGAGAGTCAAGGAGTGGAGCTCCTCACGAAATTCTTCAGTTACATCGTCATCTTCTGAACTGTAGCTTTTTCTAATGCATGACCTAGACGCTATGCGTTGAGCACTACACTCGAAGCATAGCGTCTAGACCTGACTACGTGACTACTTGACTCCCTGACTGTTTGACTCTTTTACTTAACCAAAGTCATCTCCTCCACCAGATGCGGAGCTCCTCCCAGCTTATCGATCAGGAAAAGTACGTAGCGAATATCAACCATGATGTTCCGGCAAATTGACGGGTCGTAATTCACGTCACTCATGGTGCTTTGCCAGGTGCGGTCGAAGTTGAGTCCGACGAGCTGCCCTTCACCGTTGAGGGCCGGGCTGCCACTATTACCACCGGTAGTATGGTTGGAGCCAAGGAAGCAGACGGGGAGTTTACCGTTTGTCATGGCATATTTGCCGTAGTCTTTGGCCTTATGGAGGTCGACTAACTTTAACGGCAGGTCAAACTCATAGTCGCCGGGCTTGTACTTGGCGATAACGCCGTCGAGGTCGGTGACGAAATCGAATTTTTTGCCGTCGAGCCCTTTAAAACCCTCTACTTTACCGTAGCTGACGCGCATGGTGGAATTGGCATCAGGGTACAGTCGTTTCTCGGGGAAGAAAAGGAGCAGGCCCTTCATATACTTTCGCTGCAGCGGCGCTGCGCGCTGCTGGTACTCGTTATAAATGTCAACGACCCTTTTCTCATTGTGCATGTTCAACTGTGCGGCGTACTGGTAGCCAATGTCACCACGAATCAGGTTCAGAGCGTTTTCAGGATCATCCTGCAACAGTTTCACCAGGCGATCACCTTTCGTGAGGTAGCTGCGTTCAAAGAGATCGGTAATCATCCGGTTCATGGAACCGGCGAATTCGACTTGATCTTTTACGTAGAAACTCAGGTGTTCATCTGGTACCATTTCGTAATAAACCGGCAGTAAAGCTTTAGCTACTTGTTGGTCTACCTTTGGATTATATCCGCTGTAGAAGCCCTCTAAGTAATTGATGATACCGGGGAGACGCTGCCTGAAGGCTTCGATGCCACTCGCATCGGCAATCTTGACTTGCCGACGGAGGATGTTGGCGATCCGAAAGAGGTCGATGTTGTAGTTCAGTTCGGCGGCATAAGCATTGGTTTTAGCCACGTCCTCTTGCCTGCTGATGAGATCGTTGAGTTCACCAATGAGCGGTTTGTAGGTGGCCTGCTCTCCCGGTTTAGCTCGCAGGCGGGTCAGGAACTCACGCTCCATGGCCAAACGGTTTTTGATGCCGTCAACGGCCGCAACGCCCTCGCTTTCTCCGCGCCATTTCTTCCAGGAATTGGCGATGCGTGCCTGTTTACTGGCGTAGTCGATCTTAATTTGTTTGTCGGCGCGCATGGCCGAATCGATCACGGCGAGGCTACGGTCGCGCATGCCGATGCGGATGGGGTTAATGACCTCCGTACGCTGTTTCATGGCTTCTGCTGTCAGGTATTGGTCGGTGCGGCCGGGGAACCCGAAGATCATGGAGAAGTCGCCTGGCTTCACGCCTTTGAGGCTAACTTCCAGATGTTTTTTAGGCTTCATTGGCACGTTGTCGGCCGAATAATCTGCCGGGCTGCCGTCTGGGGCAGTGTAGATGCGGAAGAGGCTGAAATCACCAGTGTGACGGGGCCATTCCCAATTGTCGGTGTCGGCACCGTATTTGCCAATGGAAGAGGGTGGGGCACCCACCAGGCGTACGTCGGTGTATTTTTTAGTAATGAAGGCGAAGTACTGATTACCATCGTAGAACGGTTTTACGATCAGCTCTTCATGGTCTTTCAACTTGAATTTTTCCCGGAGTTCTTTCAGATTTTCTGCGACTTTGGCGGAGCGATCTGCTTCCGACATATCGTCTTCAACGTTGTCCAGGACGCGCTTGGTGACGTCTTCAATTCGTTCGATGAAGGTGACGAAAAGGCCAGCGTTGGGCTTTTCGTCGGCCTTGGTTTGGGCGTAAAAACCATCTTGTAGCAAGTTATCTTCCAGGCTGGAGTGGCTCTGGATGGCGCTGAAGCCACAGTGGTGGTTCGTGAGAACGAGGCCCTGATCACTGATGACCTCGCCGGTACAGAAACCGCCGAAGTGGACGATGGCATCTTTAAGACTGCCCTGGTTGATGCTGTAAACATCGTCGGCAGTGATCTTCATTCCCATGCCTTTCATTTCTTCCTCATTGAGGTTTTCGAGCAGTAAAGGAAGCCACATTCCGCCGCCGGCAGCAAGCAGGAGAGGAAAGCAAAAGGTGAAAAGTAGGAGGAATAATTTATGCATGTTCGAGTAGATGATTTGATGAATCCGGAAAAGTAACGTCGTGAGGGCGGCTTGCGTTGTGTTGGGGAGAGCAGAGGGTGTGGCAGGGCCGGAGGTCCGCCTCTTGTAGCGAGGGGCAAGCGCCGATCCGAAGGATCAGTGTGGCCCTCGTTTTCGTTGGTTAGGCGGGGCCGCAGGTGCAAAGTAAGGATAAAGGCAAGCCGAACACGACGCCACCAGCAGCGGTTGGAGCTAGAAATCAATAACGCTACGCAGAACAATGCTGAAACAAACCCTGCTTCTTTTACTCTTTTTATGCACCTGCGCTTCGACGCCGCTCAGCGTAAAAGCCAACTCCATTGGCTCCGGCCAACTCTTCGCGAACGATACTGAACCAGATGAGCCTAGTATCCGGAAAATCAGCGTAGTGAACCACCTGGGCCGGGAGCACTTCCGAATTAAGACCGCTAAGGCCACCTATTTCTACGATCCGGTCGCCGGAGGCTTTAGTTCTATTTTTGACAAACTCGGCAATGATTGGGTGAGCTACAACGACGACGAAGCCCCCGAATACCCAGCTGCCGCTGCCACCAAATACCGCGGTTTACCTAACCTGGTGTACGGAGGGGATGACGATGGCGTTGGCCACCCCGGCCACCAGAAATGTGAAAGCCGCGTCGTAGGCCGAAATCGAATTCATACCGTTTCTCTCTCGGGGGAGTGGGCCTGGACCTGGACGTTCTACTCCAATGCCGCAAAACTCGAAGTAGAGAAAGCACCCGACGACCAGCCTTATTGGTTCCTCTACGAAGGTCCCGCCGGCGGTAAATATCAACCCCGGTCAACTTTCTGGGCTACCGACCTGACCGACCCCAGCTACGTGATTCATGACCATTTCGCCAACAAAATCTATCGTGCCCAGCACCGATACATGTATTTCGGAGAGGACCACGTCCCCTATGTTTTTTTCATGATGCAAACGACCCCGGACACCAAGCCGGATCACATCAGCTACCTCGGAAATGAAGAAATAGGTGCCCGTGACAGCCCCGATGGTATGATCGTAGCTGGGTTTGGCCGTGCTGAAAATGCTACTCCTTTACTGACCGGGCCCAATACTTTTATCATTGGCCTGACCCGGTACAACGCAAAAGATCCCCTCTCCATAGGACGAACCCGCCAACGGTTAGAAAAACTAGCCCGGAAAAGAAGTCGATCGTCGAAGCTATTAATTCCTTGATTTTGGGTAAGACATCGCACAAAATGCTACTACGAGTGTTGTATTAGTATAAATTACCCCAATAGATGTCAGAAGCTATCACGCCGCCAACTAGTTTTAACGAAGCCAAGAAATCACAAACCATCTACCGTAACATTTGGGGCGGTGATGATTTGCACGTCGGGCTGTACGACGAAGCCGACCTTACCCCTTTTGAGGCCGCCCGGGCCACTACGGACCGGATGTTGCGCCTTTTTCCCAAAATTAACCGCAGTACCCGGATCCTAATCCTGATGTCCGGCTTCGGTACTGCTGCCCGCTACATCGCTGAAACCCACAACTGTAAAGTCGATTGTCTCAACGATGACAATGAGCAGAACGCCTTTAACCAGGCTGAAATCGACAAGCTGGAACTCACCAAAAAGGTAATCGTTACCTACGGTTCTGTGGAGTATATGCCCTATGCGCCGGATACTTTCGACTACGTAATCGCTCAGGACAGTTTCAGTATTACGGACCAAAAGGAGCCTATGTTCCGCGCCATTCACCGGGTCATGAAACCTGAAGGCCGCCTGGTTTTCAGTGCCATCCTGGCTAATGAAGACCTCCCTGAAAGCGTTAATGCCCGAATCGCTGAACTGCCGGTAGAGGAGTTAACTACCCTCAGTCAGTATGAAATGGACGCTAAACGCGGCTTTTTTCAGCAAATCTTTACCATCGAAAGACCACAGCATCTGGCCACTCACTTCACGAAACTTGCCGCAATCCTGCGGGAAAATGAAGCCAAACTGGTAAAGCAAAGTAGCCGGGCCTTCGTGGATGCACGACTTAAGGCCTGCGAAGACTTTACCGCCCTGGGGCAGGAAGGACACCTTGGGTGGGGCATCCTGTTGTTTCAGAAGTTGAACGGGTAAAGCAGCCAAAGGCTGCATCAAGTTGTGGGGCTGTCAAGGTTTTAGGTGTCGGGGTATCTGGCAACTAGAAAACTTGACAACCAGAGAACCTGACAACCTGACCATTATCCTCCCAGTTGCCAGATCAACTGATTAATAAAGAAGAACAGCACGAGGTAGATCCACAACCCGTCCAGAAAATGCCAATACATGGTAAGGAGGCGGAGGTTGAGCCGTTTGTCGGGGTCAGAGAAGTAGACCAGGACAGATACGGGTTCTTTCATGTATTTCCTTGCCTTGTAAAGGAAAACACCAAGAAATGGGATACCACCAATGACGTGGGCGAAATGTAATCCGCTAATGACGTAGAGGTAGCCAGCGGAATTGTCGGACGTAATGTACACCTGTTGATCGAAAAGCTGGTACCAGGCGATGCATTGCATCACCAGGAAAAAAATGGATAGCCCCATGGTATACCACAACATATTGGTGTACTGTCTGGTATCATCAGCGAGGTAGGCTCGCTTGGCCCGAATCATGGTGTAACTTCCAGCAAGTAGAATTGCTGTGTTGAAGACAAACAGAATGGGCAGTTTGATGGGGGGGAGGTTGCTCTGGATCCTGGTGTAAACAAATGCGGCGGTCAGGGCCAGGAACAGCATGGTCAGGCTGAAGAGCAACAGCGTCAGAAAGACATTCTTGGGGTGAAAGGCGAAGCCGTCATTTTGTTGATCCGCTTCGTCAACTTGGGGCAGTTCGTAGGGCCGGTTTTCCATAATCAGATAGTCAGGGAGTCAAGAAATCAGGTAGTTGTGGCCATTCTGTTTGACTACTTAACGATCTGACGGATTGACGGTATTCTTATTTCGTATGCATTTTTCGGAGCAATACTTCACGTCATCCCAGTTCTTCTCCCATTTCTTGCGCCAGGAGAAGGAAAGACCACAAACGGGGCAAACTTTGGTGGGGAGGTGGGGCTTTTTGTGCGCCATTGCTTTAGTCAGAGAGTCGGGGGAGTCAAACAGTCATTGCAGTACTGTTTAACTCCTGAGGACTTCCCTATTTCTTAGATAGCTTAACAATCTCATCCATTACCGCCTCTGCTTCGGTGAGCTTGGCAGCGTAGCCTTTTAGGTCGCCGTTACGTTGAAGCTGCATGGCTTCTTCAAGCAGACGTTCGTGCTTTTTATCTAATTCTTTGGTGGGATTTTTCTTGAATAGTCCAAACATAGTCGATTGATTTTTAGGTGTAACGGGGTAAGGTAATGATGGTTGCAAGATCAGTGCTTTTTCGGCGCGGGCGCAGGTGTGAAAAGAACATTGCCCTTAAAAGTCTTTTCATTGCACCTGCGGCCGCGCCCAGAAATATTTAGCGGATCAGTAAGATATTGCCATCGATCCGCTCCTCATGCCCGTCGATGAAGCGGACCAATAATTGAAAAACGTAGTAACCTGCCGGACGCTCCTGCCCTTCCCAGGCTTCCGCCGTGGGGGAATTAAATACCAAATTTCCCCATCGGTCAAATACCCGGAGACCCCGTAAATTTTCCACGCCCGGGCCGGGGTACGCACGCCAAACGTCGTTGAGCCCATCGGCATTGGGACTAAAGACATCGGGCAAATACAACGACCGATCGGGTAACACGGAAACTCTGATGGAATCACTCGCGGTACAACCACTTTCTGGGTCGAGCACCGTAGCGGTGAACACGCCCGAAACCATGGGCAGCAGGCTGGGGGAGGGGCAATCATTACAACTCAGTCCTTCCGCCGGTGACCAACTTATGAGGGCCGATGGTACAATAGTGGTGAGCTGCAAATCAGTGCGCTCTCCAAACGCAACGACGGCTGGCGAAGCGCTGATGCGAAGGTCGAAATCAATCGCCTGGCAGTCGCAGTCCGGGTCAAGTTCATCGATTAGTCCGTCGCCGTCATCATCAAACCCGTTGGTACAGTTTTCTGGCTGTGGTCCGCAGTCAAGCGTGATGGGTAGGGTGCGGCTGAGAATCTGGCAGTTGTCGGGACCGGTGATCCAGACGGAAAAATTTTGCCCCCGCGCTGCGTTATAGGCCAGAGGCAAACACTCTTCCGTTGCGCCAACGATGGCTGCGCTGTCCTGATACCATTGGTAAGACCAGACCCCGGGTGGGGAATTTGTGCATAGAAGCAGATCCTGATCGCAGCTCCGGGGGAAGAACGTTATGTCGGCCTCAATGGGGTCGAGGTCGGCGGCCTTCAGGCTTACGTTATCGATAGCCCAGTACGTCAGGTTTTCCGCCAAAGTATCTTCTCCGGCCTGGCAGCAGTCGGAGGCGATGGCCAGGTAGCGGTAATTAGCACCGGCAACGAAGCTTGTGACGTAGTTAGTGAAACTGGCCCGGCGACCCTTCACGATATTTATGGTAGCCAGTTGGTCCCACGCCGGAGCTTCGGAATAGCACCGTTCAGGAGAGACTTGCAACTGGGTGCCGCTTCGGCTGCCGAGGATGACGATGCGGTGAACGGCGGCCTCATTGATGCCGTCCAGCCCGGCTTCCGGAAGCGAGAAATTAGCTGCGAAGCGGTAGGCAAGGCCGCTTTCAAGCGCATCATCTAGCTGGGTAGCCAGGTATTCTTCCTGTTGGCGTTGGCTTTCGTTCGCTCGGCCGTAACCGCCAACGCCCTGATAATTGCCGGTTGCACCATCGACGTAGCCGATGTTGACGGCGGGGTTCGCGGCCGTGTAGCATGGGGTGTGGAGGTTGACGCTCTCCTGTTGCCAGCCGAGGGGGCAATTGTCGCTGCTGAAAAGAGACACACAGCCTGTACACTCCGCAATATCGGCCAGTTCCTCGAATCCGCCGTTGGTGATCAACTCCGGGCCAATGGGCAGGGGGCGGGGGTGGCAGCTGCAGTCCGGATCGCGGAGGTCGGTCATTCCGTCACCGTCGTCGTCTAAGCCGTTGCTGCAATCTTCCCGGGAGAGCGGCGTCGGGCGTATGTTACTTGTTTCGCCGGGATGCGCCGCCAACAAAAAACAGCTCGTCAGGCCGATTAAGAGTAAGCGCATAATGGTTGGGTTCTAAGGCGTAGTGAAGGAGCTTGTTCTTAGTGGCCGACAGCTCTTGTCGGTACAACCTTTTATCCGTTAAGCTGCTTGGCAAAAAGGCGGGATATGTCTTTAAACGCTTTGAATTCCAACGCATTGCCGGCGGGATCATAGAAAAACATCGTGTTTTGCTCACCGGGCAGGCCGGTGAAGCGCACGTAGGGCTCGATTTCGAATTTGACACCTTTACCACGCAGTCTCTCGGCAAAATCGTCGAATTGTTGCCATTCGAGTACGACGCCGAAATGAGGCACGGGGACGTGCTTTCCGTCTACTTCGTTGCGGTGGTCTGCTTCCTGCTTTTTCGGGGCCAGGTGAGCGACAAGCTGATGACCGAACAGGTCAAAATCAATCCATTCCGTATCGGTGCGGCCTTCAGGACAGCCGAGTACGGTACCGTAGAAATGGCGGGCAGCTTCAAGGTCGTCTACCGGTACGGCGAGGTGGAAAGGTTGGATCATGGCTTCATGGATTAAATGGTGAGGGAGTATTTTGCGGGGCTAAAGTACGGTGCTGGAACATATTTTAGGGGCGCGGCCGCAGGTGCAAAGGGCGGATAATGGAAAAAGGCTGAAGGGCCATGAGCTGGTCGCGTTTCTTGCAGATGGGTGGTAAAAAAAACCGCCACCAACTCCGGCCACCACTGTGCGAGCCGAACTAAGCTTTTCTTTCCGCTAAAACGTTAAATTACTCTTTGGACCTGATCTAAATAGCTTACTTTTGCTGCCCGAAATTAATAATTACCCCAAAATCGAGTTTTTCATGGCTAACAAAGAACCTCTTTCGATCAAAATGCGCGTCATCCACCGTTACCTCGGCTTTTTCCTGGCCGGCGTGATGGCCATGTAC
Source organism: Neolewinella persica DSM 23188 (assembly GCF_000373105.1). Taxonomy (GTDB): domain Bacteria; phylum Bacteroidota; class Bacteroidia; order Chitinophagales; family Saprospiraceae; genus Neolewinella; species Neolewinella persica. The sequence continues at coordinate 31,476 of NZ_KB890497.1, forward strand.
GCCATTAGCGGTATCGTACTGATCTTCCGGAATAACGACACCTTCAAGCAGGAAATAAAGATTGAACAAACGGTAGCGGCTGAACTGAGCGGACCAGCGCTCGGGCAGGCCATCAAGTTTAAGAACCTGAAGTTCACGCGCACCGAAGGCGATATGGATTACTTCGACGACGGCAGCTATAACCGGGCTACCGGAGAAGTGACCTATTCTAAAAAGGAGTTGCCCTTCGTATTGGACAAGCTCACGCACCTGCACAAGGCAACCACTAAGGATCCACTCTACTTTCTCAACATCTTCTTTGGGTTGAGCCTGTTGTTTTTTGTAATTTCTGCTTTCTGGATGTACATGCCAGGGGGAAAGATCTTGCGTAAGGGTTTACTTTTCACCGCAGGGGGAATTATCCTCATCCTGATTATGCTATTTGTGTAATTAGGCCCAACTTTGCGCTATCGAAATTCTGACCTACTCCCAGATCGGGACACATCATACCGATCATAACGAAGATGCTTTTATTTCCGAAGAAATAACCGATCGTCACCAGCTGCTCGCGGTGATGGACGGCTGCTCTATGGGAGAGGACCCTCATTTCGCTGCTGGCCTTATCCGTAAAATACTGCGTCGAATTGCGCGACAGACGAACCTTAGGACGTTTGCCGAACGTACCAACCCCACTAGCGTTGAACTTCTGAAAGCGACACTGGGCGCCCTCTTTGCCGACCTCCGTCGGCTCAAGGCTGACCTGGATCTCTCCGACACGGAAATACTCAGTACCCTAATGCTGGCCATAGTGAATACCCGCGATTGTTCTGCCGAAATTGTGGTTATCGGGGACGGCGTTATTGCCTGTGACGAGGAAATTTTAGAGTTTAATCAGGAGAATAAACCTGATTACCTCGGTTATCATCTGGCGGAGGATTTTGAAGATTACTGGAACAGCCTGACGCAACGTGTTTCTGCCAGCGACTTTCTGGACCTGGCGATGGCTTCCGATGGTGTTTTTTCTTTTAAAGCCTTCAGTCATGATTCCTACCGACCGGTCACGGAAGACGAGCTGCTCACTTATCTCCTCCTTGACCGGGAAGAAGGGCCTGCCGAAAATACTTACCGCAGAAAACTAATGTACATCAGTAATACTTTTGGCCTAAAGGCTTCGGATGATTTGACGGTAGTGAGGCTATCCTACTAGCGGATTTCTCTGCGCAGCTGACCATTCAGGTCGAACACTTCGTATTGGTCCACGTTGTTTACTATGACTTCAACTACTGTTTTATAAAGAAGCCAGGTGAAGACATAAGCTTTGTCAGCAGGGCGGAGTATTTTACCAACAAAACCATAAAACGACTACTTCTGGATTTCTTGCAGGTTGGATTTATGAGAGAAAAAAACCGATAAAACTAAAGATTTAAGGAGGGGAAATTGGCAAATAAACCAGGTTCGGATAGGAGTTAAATAAAAATATTTTATTTGTATCGAGTACATTTTTTGAGAAAACACATAACAGTTATCAATCGTCTAACACAACTAAGTTTATCCCGGCCTGCCTTAAGCAGGCCCTGGATGGAATATTGCTCTTGCACGGGTAATAAAAGCGTATTTTTCACCTGCTTAATTCTTATCTTTTTCTTAGTTGGGGGAGGTAATGAAATATGCGGCCAGGTTAATTATAGCACCAGTTATAAAATAAACGATCCTGCTCCCGCTACTTTGGGCTTATCTCCTGAGGAGAGGTATCGGCGGCACGAGGAATTTCTTCAAAAGGCTGAGGCAGAAGGCGATACCTTGTTAATGATACACGGATACAATTACATGTTCAGGGAGGAGGTGCGCCGTGAGGATTTTCCCGCAGCGACAACGTACCTGGTGCAGGCGGAATATCTGGCCGAACGAAGTAATAAACCCGTATACCTGGGAGCGGTGGCCTTCCTGAGGGGGCAGTTGCACGCCTTACTCAAGCAAACGGATGAAGGTATTGCCGCTTATTTCAATGCCCGGGATAAGTGTCGGCTGGCCGGAGATAGCCTCTGTGTTGGCAGAAGTCTGGAACAGTTAAGCGCGATGTATTTGTTCAAGCGTAAGGCGGATACCATTGAGCTATTTTATGAGCAAGCTATAGTTTTGCTGGAAAAGTACGGAGGTGAGAGCGACGTAGCAATAGCTAAAACTAATTTCGCCCGTTACTTAAATATGCGGTTTCGATCTGACGAAGCAATTCCATTGTTAAAAGAAGTGATTGAGATCCGGGAAAGAGGGACCAATGGACGTTCTATCACCCTTGCTAATAATAGCCTTGCCGAGGCCTACTGGCGCACCGGTCAGTATGATAAAGCGATAGCCCAATATAATAAAAGTTTGCAAATTTCCCGGAATTATGGCCTTGTAGAAGGCAGGATTGGCATTTATGCGGGGCTGGAGCAGGTGTACATTAAGCTAGGAAATTATCAGAAGGCATACCTGTATAAAGATTCTTCCCTGGCCATACGGGATACGCTTATCGGTAAAAGAACTGTTCAGCAGATTTCGGAAATTGAAAGTAAGTTCAATACTGCCAAAAAGGAATTGGAACTGGCTACTGCAGAAAAGAATTTAGTCCTTTCAAATGCACGATCAGAGCGCTTTTTATGGATCGTGTGCGGACTGGGAATTTTACTCTTTTTCACAGTTTTTATTTGGAGATTACAGGTGCGAATCGCTAAAAAAAGAATTGAAGAAGGAAGTAAAAACCTGAGAAGACTAACCCGGCAACTGCTGGAAAAGAATACGGCCATATTGGTGGGAGAGAAAAAGCTTAGCGAGGTAGAAGATACCGAGGTTGAGACTGATGAGGAGTCACCTGATGGTGAGCTGGATCCGCTGGCGGAGCCAGAGCTTGAGCACTACAATATTTTGGATCGTACCATCCTTACTGAAGAAGATTGGGCGGATTTCAAGGTGTACTTTGAAGAAACCCACCCCGGGTTTCTCAAAAAGCTTCGTACTTCTTTCAATGATATGACCACCGCTGAACAGCGGCTTTTCTTGCTATTGAAACTGAAATTGACTTCCAGGGAAATTGCCACTATTCTAGGTATTTCCTCGGGGGGCGTGAAGAAGACCCGAAACAGATTGCGCAAACGATTAGCATTGGCAACCGAAGATTCTCTGGAGGAGCACGTTGACAACTTTGGTAAAGGAAGTTACCGCCAGGTTGCTTAAGGCTTGCGTTAAAAATGGATTACACTTGCCGGTAAAGCACGGATAATTGATGAACCGTAATACCCGTAGCCACTGCAACGTTCAGGCTGTGCTTAGTTCCGAATTGCTCAATCTCAATGGTGCCGTCGGCCGCATCGATAAGGGACTGGGAGACACCGTTCACTTCATTTCCGACCACCAGGACCAGATGCTGGTTGGCTGGCGCGACGAAGTCGCGCAACCGCACACTTTGCTCTGTTTGTTCCAAACATTGCACCTGCGCACCGTCGCCCCTTAACGCTTGCACCAGGCTAACGGAATCCTCATGGTGGCTCCAGGAAACCGTCTCTGTGGCCCCCAATGCTGTTTTCAGAATATCCCGATGGGGTGGGGTTGCGGTGATGCCACAGAGGTAGACATGCTTCAGCGCAAAGCAATCCGCCGTGCGAAAAATACTGCCTACGTTGTTGGCAGACCGGATATCATCGAGCAAAATGGATACCGTTATTTTTTCGGTGCCCGCATATTCCGTCGGTGTGAGGCGCTGTAACTCAGCCATGGATTTTTTACGATGCGTCATTCAGAAGAATTTTCTATTTTAGCGAGGAGATTTTTTCAGGAAAGACCTGAGCTGATGAAAACATTAATGTTGTTAACCTTCCTAATAACTGCCACAAATTTCGTGGTGGCTCAACCTGCTGCCAGGTCGTCGGCAACGGCTATCCGGTTTATATCAAGCAAAGGTTTGGTAACTAAAGCAGACCCGTCTTCTTCTCATGCGGGCCCAAAAGTAAAGAATCCCCAGGCCGCGGGCCGTGCCGGGCACGCAGAAGTTATAATCCTGCCGCAGAATCGGCAGCAACTCAAAGGCCCCAGGTACAAAAACCTTAAACGTTCCCGTTGGTCTGGAAAAAGGAAAGCAAAAAAGGTTACTGTCTTGCGTAAGCGGTTAAGCGGACCGCGTTTTAAGAACCGGTCGGTGCGCACGGTCCCACGGCAGTATTGAGAAAGCGTTGTAACGAATGCGGTACCAGAAGGTATAAAGGTTTGTAGCTCCGGCAATGATGTCGGGGTAAAAAACACCATACCATGACTAACCGAACAAACACTTTTCTTGGCCTTCTGGCAGCTTTCCTGGTCTTCTTTAGCTGTGCCTGTGATCCTTGTGGGGGAGAGCAAGGAGCTATAGAAATAGACTTTTCTGACCGTACCGCACCAGATCTTTATTGGCAGATCGTAACCCGAACTACTACGCCTTCGGGGCCCATCAGCGCAATCAGTATCGTCAATGATTCAGATTATTCCCTTTCTATGACCCAAAATGACGTCGTTGAAATAACGCTGCTGGGGGAAGACAACGAAAGTGGTATCGAATGGCTAAATCTTCAGGGGGGCTTTGGTTACACTTGTTCCAGGCCCGATGCTGCCATTGCTTTAAGTGGCATTGTTCCGGGTAACCGGGTCTTCTTCAATTTCGCGGAAGGCGAGTGCGCCCTGGCCGAGGCGGAGTATCCCGTTTATATCATCGATGGCTCTAACCTTTGTGTCAACGATTACCCGAACCTGACCAGCGGCGGCTACGTACTGACGGGCTCCGGAGCTAACTCAAATATTATTATTCGCCAGGATTACCGGATCACGATCAATATCCTGAACGCAGCGATTTAGGAAGACTCTAGCTCCTTTCGGGGAAGCCTGCAACACAAGTTGGCGCGGTCGCAGGTGCAAAGAAAGTTTAAGGGCAAACCGTGCCAACTTCCTGAAGGCCACGGTGTTTCACTGGAAAACCCATGCACCCAACTTATACCGTCCAGCTGCTTTCGAGCAAGAAAATCCGGGAAATACCCGGAGATTGGACAACGAAAGATTATCTCCAAATTCTCGAGTTGACCGAATACGGCGATACCGCCGAATTGTCTCCCGCTGACGCTGAAGAGATGGCCAAAATGTCATTGGCAGATATGCCCAAAGACGAAGCAGCTCTGTTGCTACTCAACTATATTTTCCCGGAGGGTACCCTCACCAAGGGACAGCTAGAGAACTGCGCTCAGGAAATGGATACGGAATCCCTGTGGGAAGAATATCCAGAGCCTGACAAACACCGTCAGTTTTTTCGGGCCGCCAGTTTGCTCTATGATGCCTTTAACGGAGGATTCCCTAAACCTGAGGCCTGCCGGCTTGAATTGCGTATTACTTCGGTTAAAACGGCAGGACGGACATTTCTAAATGATCCCGAAGCAGCTTTCTTACTTAGGCTCCTGGCAGCAGGAATGGACGGCCACGCTTTACTCCACCGGCTTTTCGAGAAGGAGCTGACCGGATCATCTTTTCCCAGCGCTCCATTCATTATTTGGGAGACAAGTGTCGTCATTGATGGTGATGATCACCTGATTACGGTGACCAGCTCAGATTACTGGCTGGAAGCCTACAACCCAGTAGCTGTGTACGAAACTAAGGCCTGGGAGGATGAAGTCCCGGAAGAGGATTAGTACAACTCTGGTAATAATAACGAAAACAGCCACCGCTACAACGTAACGGTGGCTGTTTTATAGTATAGAAATCTAAAGGCCGATGGCCATCTAAAAGCAAAGTACTAATTAATTACCAAGGTAATTCTTCAGCAGCTTAGAACGGTTGGCTCCGCGCAGTTTGTTGATGGCCTTGTCCTTAATCTGGCGTACCCGCTCACGGGTCAGGCCAAACTTTTCGCCAATATCTTCGAGGCTCATGGGGTGCTCAACGCCAATACCGTAGTACAGCTTGATCACGTCACACTGGCGTTCCGTAAGGGTGCCGAGGCTACGGTCGATTTCGCGACGGAGGGATTCTTTGTATTCCAACGCAGAGTCCGTGCCTGGAGTGGCAGTGTTGGCCAGTACGTCGAGGAGGCTGTTGTCTTCGCCTTCTACGAACGGAGCGTCCATAGAAACGTGACGGGCAGCAACGCCAAGGGTAGTTTCTACTTCCTCGGGAGCGATTTCCAGTTGGGTAGCAAGTTCTTCGCTGCTGGGCTCACGCTCAAACTGCTGCTCCAACATGGAGAAAGCCTTGTTGATCTTGTTAAGGCTGCCTACTTTGTTGAGAGGAAGACGGACAATCCGGCTTTGCTCAGCAAGCGCCTGTAGGATCGACTGGCGAATCCACCAAACGGCGTAGGAGATGAATTTGAAGCCACGGGTTTCATCAAAGCGCTGTGCGGCCTTGATGAGTCCGAGATTACCTTCGTTAATCAGGTCACTCAGGGAAAGACCCTGGTTCTGGTATTGTTTGGCTACGGAGACCACAAAACGAAGGTTGGCCTTCGTAAGTTTTTCAAGCGCGATCTGGTCTCCCTGCTTGATCCGCTTTGCCAGGTCAACTTCCTCCTCGGGGGGCAGTAGATCTACTTTACCGATTTCTTGCAGGTATTTTTCGAGCGACTGACTCTCGCGATTCGTGATCGACTTAGTTATTTTTAGCTGTCTCATACAGGATTGACGTTTTTTAAAAGCGCGCGCAAAATTACGGGTTTTTTCCCTAAAAATCAATAGCTTATAGCTAAAATCTGCCGCACACATAACCCAAACAACAAATAGGCATAATAGGTTGGCTTGAAAAAGAATTTTGGTAGTCTCGTTTTATTTACCTTAATTGCCCCACTTCATCCCTCCCAAATAACTGATATGGAACGCGTTAAGTTTACTTACGAATTTATCTGCCGGGCTTCCCCGGCAATTGTCTATCAATTTCTCACTGACCCCGCCTGTATTACCAGATGGTTTTGCGACGAAGTAGATGTCAATGACCAGACCTATACCTTCGTATGGGAAGGTTCTGCTGAAATTGCAGAATTGATCGAAGACAAAGAAGCGGACATGGTTCGTTTCTCCTGGGAAGATTCCGATGATGATGACGAATACCTGGAATTTAACATTACCAGAAGTCCGGTAACGGGCGAAACCATTGTCTACGTCACCGACTTTGCTGATGACGATGAAGTCGAAGATCAGCGTGCATTATGGGAGTCGCAGCTCACCCGCATGAAGGCCAAGATGGGCGGATAAGTTTAGTCTGACGGCCTTGTCGCCTTGTGGCGCAAGAAAAAACGGAAAGCCTGCTTCGTCAAATTGATTGGTACAGTTCTTATTTTACTTTCTTACGGTAATGCTTACGAGCGGAGCAAGTCCCTTTGTGCGGTAGTCATTAGCTTCGCTACTGCCTGCGGCGGTCGGTTATTCTCTCCTTCAATTATTCACCATTTGATGGCTGGCACGACTGTTTCAACGGGTAAGTACTTATTTTAGCTCTTGATTCGCGTTACAAGACTACCTCAATACATGACCATACTCTTAGGCCTGACCCTTTCCGATCCTAAAACCCTTCCCGCGCTGTCAGCTAATACGTCTCGTATAGCAGCTATGTCTCCTGCCGGACTACTGCGTTACCTCGAAGGGTTCTATGCTTTGGGCGCGCCGGCGATTAACCGAGAGGCACTTCGTACGGAACAGTACCGGCAGTTGATCAATGCCCACCAGGAAACCAGCGATCGCGTTCCTTTTTATCAGGCTTCCTTTAAGGCGGATCAAGGTGCTACTGCCGCGGAACTCCTCTCACGTCGCGACGAATTACTGGCGGCAGGATACCGCTTATCTGCAGCGTCGGCAAAGGAAACGCCAGAACGTATCACCGTTCTGCATGAGCTCGAAGCATTATTGTATGACGATCGGTACGATTTTCAACTCCTGCCCGGGACGACAGACCGCCTGATCCTACTACTGGCGGCTCTCGCCGAGAAACGTCATCCCCGGCTTACCATTCTGGTCAATGAACCCCGGCATTTACTGCCCCCTGGCTTCCGCCGTTTGCTGACCTCCCTGGAGGAGGCCGGGGATACGGTCAGCCAACTACCGGAGCCAGAAGCTCCGGTGATCAATAATGACCTGGGCCGTTGGCAACGAAAACTTAGCGGGCTGAAAACGCCCACTACCGGCCAACCGTCTCTCTTTGATGCGATCTCTACGGATAACGCACCAGTTGAGCTGGTTGGAGATGGCTCCCTTATCCTGTTGAGGGCAGAGCGGGAGACCCATCTCGCGGCTTACCTGGCACGCTTACTTCGGGACAACAAAGAATGGCGGCCCGGGATTTTGCTTTCCCTACGAACGCAGACGCTCGATAATGCCCTGATAGCTGAAGGGCTGCCCAGTTTGGGGATACCTTCAGCGAGTCTGGCCCGGCCCAGCCTCCAGGTACTTAAACTCATTACCACTTTTCTATGGGATCCTATTGAGATCGAACGGGTAATGGAATTCGTCAGCCTGGTAACTAAACCGCTACACTGGCGGCTGGGGCAACGCATCGCTGAGTTCCTGGCGGATACGCCGGGCCTTTTTGGCCCACGTTGGTACGGCATGCTGAACGGCTATTTTACGGAGATGGAGGAAAAACGCGGCTGGTCAAAGACCCGGATCGATTCCACCAGAGCGCAATATGACAGTTGGTTTGATCGCCGCCGCTATCCCCGCGATCAGAAAGTTCCTAAGTTTGACCTGCGTGACCTGCTCAACTCCCTGAGAGAATGGGCACTTGAAGCCTATTCAGACAGTAAGAAAAAAGACAAGGATCAAACGTCCGGACAGGAGAACACCGGCTTACTGGTGCTGGCCGCCCAGGCGCAGCGCGCCATGGAGTTGCTCGACGTACAACCGGAGACGGAACTCAATTACCTCGATGTAGAACGCCTTATTCGTACGGTATATGAGCCGGCGCCCACCCAGTTTCAGTATAAAGAAGATGGCGCGCCGGATACCGTATTTGCCCCGGCCTCCGTCCTGAAATTGCCAGATGGCGATGCCCCGGAGCGGGTGGTCTGGTGGGATTTCATCGAACATGAACCCGACTATTTCTTCAGTCGGTATTACCCCGATGAGCTGGCTTGGCTGAAAGATAAAAAGGTAGAACTGAATGGTCCGGACCAACAGAATGAGCTCTCCACCTGGCGGCAGCTTCGGCCGGTGCTCCATGCCCGCCAACAATTAATTCTTTGTTTGCCGGAGCGGGTCGACGGTAGTGTAGTCGAAGCACATCCGTTGCTGGGTGACCTCGAAGCTGCTTTTTCCGACGGGGCGCTGGACCGCATCACCGTGGCGGTAGATGCTGCGGGCGAACGCCCCGCAGTGTTGGCGGGCTACAAGACTCCGGGCTTTGCTCCGGTACCGGTCCAACCATTAGCCGGGCCAGTGGCCCAGTTGCATATTGATCGGCCGCAGGCCATCAGAGAACGTGATCCGGAAACACCAACGGCGTTGGAGGATTTGCTGTACTACCCGTACAAGTGGGTCTTCCGCCATCAACTTAAGTTGAAAGGCAGGCCTATCCTTTCCGTTGCCGGAGAAAACCGACTGCGCGGAAATCTCAGTCATCTATTCATCGAACAATTGCTGAACACAATCAGGGAGGAAGACCGGGAATACAAACGGGAAGATGTCCGAAAATGGATTGACAATAACTGGCTTCGACTTCTGAGAAATGAGGGCGCTATCTTGTTGGAGTATGGTCAGGAGCCGGAACGGGTACAGTTTGTCCGCACGATGCAGTACGCGGCCTGGTCGCTGGTGCATTATATCCAGGCGAATGGCTGGAAGATACTTGGGTCGGAAGAAGTACTTGCTGGTGAACTGGAACGAATGGGTGGGCAACCCGTCAAAGGCCGGGCAGATCTGGTGCTTGAACGTGCGCATAACGGTACCAGCGAAGTGGCCATTGTTGACCTGAAGTGGCGGGGAAAAACGGTTTTCAAGAACCTGTTGCGTAATGCCAAGGACGTACAATTGTGTCTTTACGCGGAGTTCGTTCACCAACACATGGAGATGAATAAGGAGGGGAAGCTTAGCCGCAAAGGAGGGACGCCGCCGCAAACGGTTCATACCGCCTATTACGTGCTGCGGGATGCCTTGATGGTGGCCCGTAATGAACTGGCATTTGCCAATATCGAGACCGTAGCGGGTTCGGAAGAGGCCGGTGCCGTACAGGTGGAAACGCTGAAGAAGATTCGGGCGACGGCCAACTGGCGTTGGGATCAATTCCGGGAAGGAGTGGTGGAGGTCCGGTGCCAGGAAACCCTTGGCGATCTCGAAGACCTATATCTAGACCTTAACCATGATGACCTGTTGGAAATGGAAGAAGGGGATGCCCGTTTTGATGATTACCGGAGCTTGATTGGGCTGGTGCGATAGAGCCTCAGTTTTTTGGGGCGGGGCCGCAGGTGTAGCGCAAAGGATAAAGGGAGCAAAGGATAAAAGGAAGGTCTGCTTCAATTAACATTTCCCAGCACCTGCGGCCGCGCCTTCTTATGCTACGAAAGTACCAGCGGACCGAATATCTCCATCCAAAGCCAGTAACCAACTAATCCACCAATGGCCCCTCCGGCAATAAAGGCGTTTCGCTCCTTTCTTGGAATTAAGCTGAAGAGTACGTAGGAAACAATCATTGTACCCAAAAGGCCAAATAGTACAGGGAATTCCCATCCTTTCAGTTGCAACATTTGAGAAAGGTGATGTTCATCACCAGAGAATCGAAAAGAAATTTTAGTCCCTTTATAAAGCCACCCAATAATGGAAGCAAGAGGATTGAAGATTTCCCGTAGCCAGAATAAGGCCAAGAAAACAGCTAACCAGTCGATCCATTTAAAAGAGAATGTTCGTCGTTCAATGGAGCGGAAGCGTAAAACTAAAAGTCCAACCAAGCCGGTAGCCATGGTTTGAATGGGACCACCTGCCGTCATCCAAAACACATGCTGCAGCCTGGCAGCTTCCAGCTGGTAGTATTCGGCTCTTGAGGGGAAGTCGATATCTTCTTCTATTTCACCACCGTATCGGATTAAGATGGCATTGAGGCGATCATCTAGCGGGCCCGAGTGCCAGGTCATACTGCCGTAATGTAACGTTGTTTGGTACCCAAGCCATCTGGCCACCGCAATATGACCCAGCTCATGGGTTAGGGTGCCAACAATGGTAAATACCACAAACAGCCCGGCAAACAGTAAACTGCGCCGGAAAGTGAATGACATTAGTCCGCGATTTAATTTTTTTCTGTGGAATGGTCCAATAGCACCAACAGACCACTACGCCTAAAGCACCATATCTCCCTCTCCCTGGCCAATCCGGATCTTCCGTTCCAATTCACCGAGTGATTTGCGGATATCGTCATTGGTTTCCATCAGGTCCTTAACTGTCTTGATGGAGTAGAGAACGGTGGAGTGGTCGCGGCCACCAAACATGCGGCCGATGGATTTGAGGCTCTGGTCGGTGTATTGCTTGACCAGGAACATGCTGATCTGGCGGGCAAGTACCACCTGTCGCCTGCGCGTGGCGCTGGCCAGGTTCTCGACTTCGAGGTTGTAATATTCGGCGACGGTGCGCTGGATTACCTCAGGAGTTACTTCTTTATTGATCTCGGTAACGAAGTTCTTGAGTACATCCTTTGCGAGCTTCAGGTCGATCTCGTCACTCCCCATTACCCCCTGGTGGAGCACCAGGTTGTTCAGTACGCCTTCGAGCTGGCGGATGTTGTGCTGGATGTGGAAGCAAATGAATTCAGCAACGTTGGCTGGAATATCGACTTCGGTATTGTCAGCCTTTGATTTCAGGATGGCCATGCGGGTTTCCAGCGCAGGCATGCTCAGGTCGGCACTCAGGCCCCACTGGAAGCGGCTGCGCAGGCGCTCTTCGATGTCTAGTTCGATGATCGGGCGGTCACAGGTCATGACCACAGCCTTGTTGTTTTGGCGCAAAACGTTGAATAGGTTGAAGAAGACGTCTTGAGTCTTCTTACGCTTCACGAGTTGCTGGATGTCATCTACTAATAGTACGTCGACGTTCTGGTACCAGTTGACCAGGTCGTTAGTCGTGTTGGAACCGATTGAGCTTACCAGCTGATTAGTGAAAGTGTCGGTACTGACGTACAGGACCGCTTTATTCGGAAACTTATTGCTGATGTAATTACCGATGGCCTGGAGCAGGTGGGTTTTACCGAGGCCTACGTTTCCGTGGACAACCAGGGGGTTGAAGGCGGTATTGGCCGGATTGTCGGCCACCGCCTTAGCAGCGTTGCGTGCCAGGCTGTTACAATCGCCTTCGATAAAGTTGTCGAAGGTGTAACGGGGGTCGAGGTTACTTGGAATACGCGGGCGGGTGACGCCGGGAATGACGAAGGGGTTGCCCGGTGCAGGCTTGGGGCCGGGAGCTCCCGTCGCAGTGTTCCCATTTTTACCGTTTACGGCATTGTTCTTGTTGTCCTGGCGGTTGGGGTTGATCCGGTATTGCAGGCGGCCAGAAGTCCCTAAGGCTTTGTTCAGGCTACTCTTCAATACATCAATGTAGTGCTCTTCCAGCCATTCGTAGAATAACCGGTGAGGGACCTGAATGGTTAGTTCATTACTTTTTAGTGCAATCGGTCGTATCGGAGCAAACCAAGTATTGAAGCTCTGCGGGTCAACGCTTTGCTGAATGGTTTGCAGACAATTGTTCCAAATTACGTTATGATCCATTATATTTCCCAGTTGCACAGGTGTAGTGTTCCAAGCCGGCACAGGTGATGCCGATCAGTTAAAAAAAAGTGTATTAGATCAGTAAGTTAAACAGTAAAAAAGGGAGACCGTGGGGTCATTACAGGATTCCGAAAGGCCTCGATAGGGTGGCTGGAAACCGGCATAGGTCGGTGTACTTCTCCATCGCCGTTGCTCTTTCGGCGGAGGGCAAATATGGGGACAAACAGGTCACCTACGCAAGTAATCCGCTGCTTATTTAGGCAGAATTATCTTTGGCGGGGATTATCGCCCAAATCGGCAATTTTGTCATAAGCAGGACGCGCTTAAACCACTTTTTATACCCGCAAATTATTGCAAGCCACACAACGTCGCTTACTGTTGCCGGGAAAAGTGATGTCCATTCTTCCAAGACGCAGTCCGCCGAAGCCTACCTGATTTACGATTACAGGGTCCCCTTGCTCGTTATTTACTACCGTTGGCTCATTGAGAAAGGTGTGGGTGTGGCCGCCAAGAATGATGTCGATGTCTTTTGAGGCTGCAGCTAATTTGACATCGTCCACTTTGTCCTCCCGATATTTGTATCCCAGATGGCTCAGGCAGATGATGAGGTCACACTTCTTTTCACGGCGGAGCATTGCTGCAACGGTATTGCCCCGATCGATGGGGTCCTGGTATTTGGTATTCCCGAAAAGGTCATCAGGAACCAGGCCGTCCAGTTCAATGCCGAGACCGAAGATGCCAATTTTCAGACCACCGCGTTCAAGGATTTGGTAGTCCATTGTTTTACCCGCAAGCGGGGTGCCCTTAAAGTCGTAGTTAGCCGTTAGCATTGGGAAGTCGGCGTGCTTAAGTTGGGTGACGAGGTTTTCCATCCCTCCGTCGAAGTCGTGGTTGCCGATGGTCGCAGCGTCATATCCCATCTGGGTCATCAACTTCATTTCCAGTTCTCCGGCGAAGAAGTTGAAGTAGGGGGTGCCCTGAAAAATGTCACCACTGTCCAACAGGATCACGTTGGGTTCGGCCGCCCGGATTTGTTCGATGAGCCGAAGGCGGCGTACCGCGCCACCCTGGTTGGCGTTTCGACCACCATCGTCCGGGAACGGCTCGATACGGCTGTGCCAATCGTTGGTATGCAGGATCGTGAGTCTGGGAGCGGCCGGATTCAGCAGGCCGGCAGCGCCGGCCAGGCCAGGGACGAGCAAAAGACCGCCGCCGATGGCGGCTTTGCGGAGGAAGAAGCGACGGGAGGTGGTGGTAGACATGATGGGGTGGGGTGAACCCCGGATTGTACTCGCGCTACGCACTCATTTCGTCCGGGGGGGATCATAAAGGGGGAGTTGCTCCGCGACCCGTAATTACAGCTTCATGCGTTTGCCTTCAACTTTGATGCTGATGGGGTCAGTGATCTTTTCGGCGTATTCGATCAGGAGATCGCGGATGAGTAGGCCACTTTTGATTTTGGGCAATTCTTTCAGCATACTAGTATTGCTGCCGCCGTTAGCCACATAGTCAGGAAGTGCGATGGTGTAGACCTGATTGGGATCAATGGCTTTACCTCCAATTTTGACGTCGAGTCCGCTGCCGGACGAGATGACGGAGAGGCCGGCACTTACTGGCCAGCCACCATCGTTGGCGATGTGGCTGATGAATTCTTTGAACACCTTACCGTTGAGTTCCATCAGTACGAGTTCATTGTCGAAGGGCATCAACTCATAAATTTCGGAAACAAGCAGTGGGCCCGTACCGATCTCGCCAACCCGGATACCTCCCTGATTAAGGGTAGCAAAGACAATGTTGCGATCGGGGAAACTGCCAGCTGCGGCCTGAGCAAAAAGATCTGCTACCCAGTTGCCAAGGGTGCTTTCTGGTTGCCCTTTTTTGAGCGGTGTTTTTACCGTCGCCAACTGCCGATTCATTTTGTCGTCGAGTTGGGCTTTGTAGGGGGCGATGGTTGAAACCATTCTTTGCACCTGCGGCCCCGCCTGATCAGCCTCGAGCTTGTCGGAAACCGAATAGAAACGAGGTTGTACTGTGGGCGAAGAAAGCGGTGCCCGACAGCCGAAACCGAGCAAAAGGAGGAATATGTACAGGAGGTTACGCATTGGCGCTCAAATTACGGCGGGTTGCCAGAAAGAGCAGTACCCAACCGGCAATAAAAAAGAGTCCGCCGATCGGGGTGACTGGGCCCAGAAAGGCTACCGGAAGCCCGATGACGGTCTTGAGGGAAAGTAAATACAGGGAGCCGGAGAATAACAAGATGCCCAGGGCCCAGACGAGTACGGCCTGCCGTAAACGCTTTTGATCAATGCCGGGTAGGACCGACAGGGCGACTGCCAGCCCAATGGCAAAAACGTGGTAAAAATGGTAGCGCACGCCAGTGCCAAAAGTTTCCAGTTGTTCGGGGGCAACGAGTTCCTTGAGTCCGTGAGCACCAAAGGCCCCAATGCCGACGGCCAGGGCGCCGAGAAGTGCGCAGAGACGAAGTTGATTGGTCATGCGGGCGAAGGTAGGGTAGTAGCGGGTGTTTTGTGTCTGGATTTTGTTAGATAATCTTAACCACTAAGGCATTAAGAGAGCAAGGGCAACACTAAGGGAAAGAAGAAATTGAGAGCAGGGAGCCAGACTCGATTTCTTTGCCAAGTGCTATTCCTATTCTAAGTGAAGATATTAGTGTCTTAATGGTTGTTCTATTTGAGGAGGTAACTTCGCAGGTCGAGGAACTTTTCTCCGTTCCGATCATTCCCGGCCCGGATGCTGTTGTTACCTTAGCCGCAGCCCACTTTGGCAGTCACAACTTTTCACTCCCAGTAACATCAAAACGCTCCAGCGATTTATCGGCAAGGTCCTCCGCGTGCGCCCCGGCGAAGGGAAGCTGGTATTACTGTTACAGGTACAGATATTCCTGATCATCGCGGTATTGTTGCTGGCAAAACCTGCCGGAAATGCGATTTTTCTGTCCCGCTTTGGTTCTGCGGCCTTGCCTTATATGTTTATCCTGACGGCCGTTGTGGCCGCAATGATCTCAACGGCTTATTCCCAGGCACTGCGTTTTTTCTCTATCCTACGGGTTAATCTTTGGAGCCTGGGGCTTTGTCTGGTGATCTTATTGACCTTTTCCATACTGGTTCCCATACCGGGTTCGCGAGACATCGTCGCGGTTGGCTTATACCTATGGGTAGCCCTTTTTGGCGTGTTGGCTGCCTCACAGTTCTGGATGATGGCCAGCCTGGTCTTTGACGTCCGGCAAGCGAAGCGACTCTTCGGCCCCATCGGTGCCGGTGCCATCGCCGGCGGTATCGCCGGAGGGTATTTGGCGTCCATCATTGTGGCAAATTTTGGTGTTCGCTACTTGCTTTACTTTGCGACACTCTGCCTCATTCCGATAATGCTGATCAGCATTTTTATCTGGAAGCGATACATTGCGAACAAAGAATCTCAGCTGGCGCGTAAGAAAAAGACGGCGCGTTTGCGGGAGTCTCCCCACCAACTGATCATGGGCTCCAAGCACCTGTTGTTGCTTTGTGGCATCATTGCCACCAGTGTGATTACGGCAAAGCTGGTGGACTATCAATTCTCAGCCCTGGCCTCAGAACGCTTTGCCGATGAAGATCGGCTGACGTCCTTCTTCGGCTTCTGGTTTTCAACCTTCAACGTCATTGGCCTGGTCATTCAACTTTTAATTACGCAACGGATTGTCCAGCGGATGGGGGTCAGCGGAGCGCTGGCTTTTCTGCCAGCAGGCCTGGGCCTTGGTGGCCTCGTCATGTTTCTGGTTCCCGGCCTTGGTACGGCCATTTTTAGCAGGCTGGTGGATGGTAGCCTTAAGCAAAGCCTGCATCGCGCCGGGGTGGAAATGTTGTTCCTGCCGGTAAGCTCTGCTGTAAAGGAACGAATCAAGACTTATATCGATGTACTGATTGATTCGGTGGCCGGAGGTTTGGGAGGGCTGCTTTTACTGCTTTTGGTGGACGGTCTCGGGATATCAATCGTAGGCATCAGCGTACCCGTAGTGATCTTCTCCGCGGCCTGGCTTTTTTGCGTGTTTTTAATCCGGGAAGAATACCTAGATGCCTTTCGGGATCAACTGCGGCATCACCGACCGCAGGAGCGACCAAATCGCAGCAAATCCCGACACAAGGAGGTACTGGAGGGCTTTTTGCGTGTGCTCGAGGATGCTAAAATGGACCAAAACAATAAGCAGCTGCTTTACGTCCTGGAACGAACGGAGAACATTACAGAAGAAAGATTTAAGAAGCCCATCCAGGATCTACTTACCCACGCCGTTCCACACGTTCGTGCCCGGGCATTGAGGAACCTGAGTTTGCGGGAGGGGAGTCCTGAAATTCTATCCAGCGTAATTCCGCTGTTGGTGGATGAAGATCTAGGCGTTAGAAACGCTGCTATGGAATACTGCATTTCCCACCACCTGGAAGAAACGGAGGAGTTGATCCGGGAACAGTTAAAGAGCCCCGAGAGCAGCATTGCCGGTACCGCCATCGTCCAGTTGATGGTAGAAACCAGGGCTAATCCCGAAATGCGGGAGTATTGGAACCTGGCCTACGAATTTAATCGCCGGGTAGCCGAGCTAAAGTGGCTTACCGGGACCGAAGCCTCTGCCTGGCGGAGTAAGCTGTTGAAAGCCGCTGGCAGATCCGGTTCTGATCTTGGTAAAGACTTCATTGAGGCACAGCTGGAGAGCAAGGACGCTGATGCCGCCCGGGAAGCAATTATCGCCGCTGGCGAACGCCTTGACGAGCGCTACCTGCTACGACTGATCGACTTCCTGTCGGAAGCTCCTTTCCGACCCCACGCCAAATCAGCCCTCGAACAATTCGGTCTTGGGTTGGTAATCATCTTGCCCAGTTACCTGAAAAGACGAATTATTGACCTCGAAGACATTCGTCGGCTCCCCGCAGTACTGGAACGCATCAACAGCCAGCAAACGGTTGATTTACTCTTTGCAATGATCGAAAGGTTTAATCCTTATGATTTGGAACTTAGGCTTGAGACACTCAAGGCATTGAATGCCATGAAGCGGGATTTTCCGTTGCTTAAAATGCCCACGAAGCGAATTTTTCGCCACATCCTTTCGGAGGTTAACACTTACCAGACCACCATCAATACCCTGGAAGCGCAGCTCCGCCTGCGCGGCTCTGAAAATGCGCAGGAACTGCAGGAAGCAAGGAATGGTCTTCTGAATTTACTGAACCAACGACAGGATGGTAACCTTGACCGGCTATTCCGCCTGCTCGGACTTCGGTATCAACCGGCCGACATCATCCCGATCTACCGTGGTCTCCAGGCCGCTGAACGCAAGGAAAAAATCAGCGCTCTGGAGTTTCTGGAAATCCTACTGGAAAATGATATTAAACGATTGGTGATTCCGGTGATCGAACGTGGCGTAAGGCTCTCCGATCCTGATCTGACCGGGCCTTCTCCCAGCCCGGAACAACTTTCAGAAGTGCAGTTCAAGAACTTTAAGCGCATTTTGCGGGGTAGGGATACCCGACTTAAACTGTCCGTCATTTATGTGATCGGCCAATTGAAGGAGCACCGGTACTTACCCCTGTTGCTCCGGCAGCTGGAGGCATCGGATAAGCGGGTGCGGGATATGGCTAAAAAATCTTTTGACTCGGTGTTTGCTACCGTGGAAATTTAGTAGGTAGTGGGTAGACGGGCTTCGCCCCTGGTAGCAACACCCACTACTTACTATCCACTACCGAGGTTGCGCAGCAACCGCCTACTCCCCCGTTCCCAAACTCTCCGAAGGATCCTCCACATTGGCCGTATTCCTGATCAACTTGTCGATTCGGGTAGCCAGCAGTTGGTGATCATAAGCAGAGTTCCGGCTGAGGACGTTGGTCATCAGCGCAACGAGGTAACGGGTGCCGTCAGGTTGTTCGACGATACAAACTGAGTTCATGTAGTTCATCCGGTTGCCTTTGTATTTGCCGCAGCTGGTGCCGGGAATACAGCCATAAAGTGAGCCGGACTTGAAGTAGACCGCCGCACTATCGAGAACTGGTGCGTGGGCGTACCGGATGCGCCGGTCAGTCATGTACATTAATCGCTTGATTTCCAGGCTCGAGGGTGCATCTACTATTCGCCCTGATTCAAGTGCAGTAAGCCATTTCATCAGGCCACGGGGGGAGCTGGCGCTGCCGCCCTGCGGCGGAACGATACCACTTGCTCCCCGGGTAAACATGGTGCCGACCCTGAACTCATCTGGTCCGATACCCATGTGTCGGAGAGGTTCGCTTATGACGCTCTTGGAAAGGTCGCGGAGTTCTCCCCGCGGTGTTTTTTTGAAGTAGTCCTCGGCTTCCTGCCGGGTCAATTCGGGGTACTTCGGACCAAATACGCGCATCAGGATGGCCTCGCGCCAAACCACGCTTGCTGCGCCATTATTGCTGACCGAAAGCATGTGATCGATCCACTCGTAGAGGGTGAATTCGTGTTGTTGGTTGACCTGCGGACGGCTGTACCGTTCGGTCTCCGGATCGTATTCCGGGATGGTATGGTGGTCGTATACGGCGAAAGGCCCGCCTTTTACCACCCGGCTTTTCAATAGGTTCCAACGGGATTGAACGCTGTCGACAAACACGTTTTCCAGCTCGCACATCAGAGCGGTGACCACGGCTAGTTTCCCAACGCTCCCGGGTTGGTAGCTCAGGTTGGCGTTTCGCTCCAGGTACCGTGGTTCACGACCATCGGTAATGTCCATGATCGCCAAAGAGTAAGCGCGGCCACCGTTAGGAATCATCTTCTCCAGTTCACTTTCCAGGTCTGCATCTCTTGAGACCAGGTTTGAGTCGATTTCCCTGCCCATAAGGTTTAACTTCACGTAAGGAAGCGAATATCGGGCGCCGTAGGGTAGTGTTTTGGTGAACTGGGCCGAATCCATCCTCTCTAGTCGAACTAACCGGCGAATAGCTGTTTTTTCCACACCACCAATTACGGGGTAGCTTTCGATTCTTTGCCATGGGAAGAGGGCAATAAATAATATGGCGAGGGAAGCCAGGTAGGGAAGAAATTTTTTCAAGGAAGGAGGATTTAATCGAAGAATTTAAGATGCCTTAAGAGGCATTCAATCGGTAGTTAAAAGGGGCGCGGCCGCAGGTGCAAGGGAAAGTTATAACCTGCAACCTGCAACTTGCAACCTGCAACCTGCAACCTGCAACCTGCAACTTGCAACCTCGACCTACAGCGCTACTTCAAGGTCATAGTACACATCATCCCGTTTTACCGGACTAATGCTTTCCAGGTAACCCGATGCCTGAGCGCGTTGGTTCTCTACGAATGGACGAATCTGGAACAGCCACATTTTATTGTTCTGAAAACCGAGTTCTACATCCCATGGGCCGTTCGTCTCCTCACCAGCGGATTCGGGCATGATCCGTTCCACGGTTGCTGCTAATTCATGCAGGTCCTTGAGGTTGTCAGGGCTAAGGATGCGTTGATTAAACGGAGCGGGGAGCATGATGGAGCCGCCAGTTACGGGTAAACGCCGGTGGAGGCGTTCCCGGGCGGGACTGAGCAAAGTCGTTCGCCCATACTTATCGAGTAAATAGGCTTCAGCGGCCTGTCCGTCTACGGCGCCGCCGGCGCCGCGGCTGAAGGCTACCGTCACGTCATCCTGTCGGCCGGAGGATACGCCCTTGGTGATCATTACGCCGGAGTAATCGACGTCAACCGTTGGGATGATCAGGATACTGGGGAATACGTTCTCTGGGTTAAGTAGCAGACGTTGCCGCCATTTATAGCTTCGCTCGGTGTAAGGGCTGGCCCAAACCTCTTTAATCCCTTCCATGATCTTAGCTTCTTCGACTACGTTGAAAACCGTTTTGTTCAGTCCCGCACCGGTGAAATCCGCCAGGTCTTCCATATTAGTATCGGACCGGAGGAAAACCGGTGCCTTGCCCAACGGCTCGTTGAAGACTGCCTGGAAGCTGTCTCGTAATGCCCGGACCAATTCAGGTTGAATGGTGATCTGACCAATGGCTTCCCGTAAAGTGGCTAGTTGAGCCAGGGAGTAAGCTTCTACGTCTTCATCCGCGTCGCCGTCAGCTTCCATCTGCCGGGCCGTGGCGAAGCGGCTGTTTAGAAATTCCCAGTAGGATTCTCCTCCCTGCCCCGGCATCGGCTGGTTCAGGTGATCGCGGAAAATGCCGAAAGGGATGACGAGGCCTTCCACCACATTGTCGGGGAAGAGCGCCTTGAGCTGGCCAAGGTTAGCAGCTTTGGGCCCGGCCAGTTTACCGGAGTCCTTACTGCGGATCTCCCGCATGTTCAAAACGCGATTTACGTCGAGCCGAAGTTGATCTGTAGGAACGGTTACCCGCTGGTTGCTCCGCTCCCGTACGGCAAAGAGTTCTTGCTCCTCTGACGACATTGATTTGGCGGGCTTCATGATCACGGTGCCACCATTGGATACGGCATAGAAGACCTCACCACCATCATACTTTTTGAGCGCGGCGAACTGTTCGTCGGTTAAGACGGCGTTAGGTATCCCGAGGTTGCGGGCCAGGAGCTGAACGTGGCTGACCATATTTCCCTCGTTTACCGTAGCAATGCCGCCAACGGGTTTGAGGTCTGCGGGTGGGGTGGCAAAGATGTATATGTCGGTAGGGTTAACTTCCATTTCGTCCGGGTTGCCTTCCACTACGTGCAGGATGCCTTTGGCGTAGCCGGGGTTAAGTCCACGAAGAGAGCCCTGGTTGGGGACGTCAAGGAAATCATTGCGGAGGTTTCCGGCTTCCGCAATCCAGTCGCCCAGTCGGCCAACTTCATTGCCAAGCGGCAACAAAACGGAACCGCGGATGCGATCGTCTAGGAAACCGTGAGCTTTGGGTTCGAATTTAGCGTAGCGGTCCACGACTTCTCCGAAGGTGCCACGGTTGGTGGACACACCCCATTCCACAAAACGGCGGGCGTTGTCGAGGTAATCGGTGGCCTGGTTGGGCCATACCAGTTGGTAATTGAGGTCACCAAGCAGCGGCTGCGCCGCTGCGAACTCCCACTCTTCGACAAATCCGGCACCTGCAGCCGCTTCAGACAGGTAACAGATCTTTTCCATTAACTCCCGGGCGTTGCCAGGTTTCCAGTTCCCTGCTTCGTTGAAAATCATGCGTTCGAGAGCGACACTGATGTCCATAACCTCCAGGCGATAATAGGGGCTTTCTTTCATTAAGCCCTGACGGATGGTCCACATCAGGTCCGCAGCGGCGCTCAGGCGGTCAATGGTGTTAGGGTTATCAGGGTCAAAAGCGTGCTGGACGGTAAAGGTTTTGATGCGGTCTTTAAGGCCGTTTTTTTCAGGGATAGTGGCGTTGATCGCAGCAATTTCAGCCACCATATCCTGATTAAGGTAAGCGGTACGGATATCGGCCGCAAGGGTTTTCATCAGACCCACGAGGTTGCGTTTTTCTAATTCAGCTTGATTCTCTGCCAGGAATTTCTCCACAGCCTTAGCATCTTTTCCCTCAGGTTGCCCGTGAATTTTGATTCGAAGCTCCATGAATTTGCCATACTTGTCGGCAATGGTTTTTGAATCAGTCCTGACCTTCTGCGTCAGGTCATTGTCTTTGCGGTGAGGAACATCTCTCACTGATTGGCGAACGAGGTAGAAGTTTTCTTTCAATGCCCCTTCCTTACTCATCATCCAGTTGAGGTACTCCCGGCCCCAGGCCATCTCATCTTCTATCTGGAACGCGCCGCGGTAATATTGGGCCTTGCGTAATACCCAACCGTCATCAATGGCCGCCAGGTAGTTGCCGAGCATGTATTGCTTAAGGCGGCTGTGGTCATTAGGTTCGTCCCAGAAAGCGTCTTTATTGGTGTTCGTAAGGATTTGGCCCAGGAAGATGTGCTCCTTTTTGCCCAGTGCGATGACCTCATCTTTGTAGCGGGCATGCTGGTGGTTGTCTTCACTAACGGTAGGACAACCTTCGGAGGGGGGGACGGTGAGCCCACTGGCACAAAACCACATAATGTCACGATACGGTCCACGGGGATCTTCCTGGTATTTGTCGATCAGGGCAGCTATATCGGTTTGCGCACCGAGGGGAATACTCGCAAAAAAAGAAAAAAAAAGAA
Source organism: Neolewinella persica DSM 23188 (assembly GCF_000373105.1). Lineage (GTDB taxonomy): Bacteria > Bacteroidota > Bacteroidia > Chitinophagales > Saprospiraceae > Neolewinella > Neolewinella persica. The sequence goes on from NZ_KB890497.1 coordinate 54,268, forward strand.
GGTGGAGGAAAAGACGCATGAGCCGGAGGGGGTTAATAAATCTAAAAGGCGTTGACAAGGTACGAAGTTTGGTCACGCAAAATTAAGTCTCTACCCATTTTGTACCTTTGCTCTGCATAATCCTATAACTGAAACAACCTTAAAATGGCTACTTGGAAAAACCGCGTTGCTCTCCCTGCTCTTCTTTTGCTGTGTTTCTGCACCTGCGTCCGCGCCCAAAATCCGGACCATTCAGTGGCAAGGCTTTGGAACGAAGAAATGCTGGAAGGGATACGGAACGATTTTGCCCGCCCGGTTGTGCACGCCCGTAATCTTTACCACGTATCCGCAGCCATGTATGACTCGTGGAGTTTGGTCAATAAAAAAGGAACGACCTGCCTGATGGGGACCATACAGGCAGGACAGGAGCTGCCCGTTGAACATTGGAACATCGAAGCGTTTGATGACCCGGTTGCCGCGAGTAATGAAGCCGTCAGCTATGCCGCCTTCCGGATGCTTAACCATCGGTATTTCAGGTCACCAAATGCCGCCACAACCCTTCCCCGGTTCACGGCTTTGATGGAGGAGCTGGGTTATGATCCCGGCTACACCGGGGTAGACTACACCGGAGGAAACCCTGCTGATATTGGTAACTATGTGGCCCAAAAAATCATTGAATTTGGAATGCGCGACGGTAGTAATGAAGCCGGTGATTACCAAAACATCAACTATCCGGATCCGGTTAACCGTCCGCTGATTTTCAACAGCGTTTTCTCCATTTTCTCGGTAGTAGACCCTAATCACTGGCAGACCTTGCAGTTCCCCGGAACCATTATCGACCAATCCGGACAAGCGATCGGTGATTCCCTACTGGCTTTTCTGGGGGCAGAATGGGGTCATGTGACGCCCTTTGCCCTTGATGAAGAGGACCGGACGGACCCAACGGTGGCCAACCCCATCCGTGGCAACAACCCCGTTTACCATGATCCGGGCTCCCCACCGCTGTTTTCCAGTTCTGACCAGGAAAGTTTTGATATGTATCGCTGGGGTTTTGAAATGGTCATGAAATGGAGCAGCCACCTCGATCCCTCTGATGGGGTCATGTGGGACATCTCTCCGGGTGCCCGTGGAAATTTCCAGGGAGACTATCCAACTGATTTTGCCGATTACCCGGCCTTTTACCGGGAGCATGAAGGTGGCACCTTCGGGGCAAACGGCCACGCGCTAAACCCAGCTACCGGAGCGCCTTACCCGGAAAATATTGTACCCCGGGGAGATTACGCCCGGGTCCTGGCTGAATTCTGGGCCGACGGCCCCACCAGTGAAACGCCACCCGGACACTGGTTCACCATTTTGAACAAAGTGATGGATCACCCGCTTTTCGAGCGTCGTTTTGCCGGCGTCGGGGAAGTTATGGACAACCTGGAGTATGACGTAAAGGCCTATCTCACCCTTGGTGGTGCCATGCATGATTCTGCCATCTCAGCCTGGAGCATAAAGGGGAAGTACGATTATGCCCGGCCGATAACGGCCATCCGCTGGATGGCTAAGAACGGACAGGCTACCGATATTGACGGCCGGAATTACAACCGGAATGGTTTCAAGTTGGATGATGGATTCATAGAAGAACTTACGGACCCCTCGGAATTAGAGAACAATGCGACTCTGGCATTGACGAAGGTAAAATCGTGGATCGGCCCCCAGGCCATTGATGACCCAACTACCGACGTAGCCGGCGTAGGGTGGATCAACGCGGCAATGTGGATGCCTTACCAGCGACCTAACTTCGTGACCCCCAATTTCGCAGGGTACATCTCCGGCCATTCAACCTTTAGCAGCGCGGCCGCCACCGTGATGACCTCAATAACGGGATCGCCTTACTTCCCAGGTGGAGTTGGGGAGTTTGTGGCGAAGAAGGATTCTTTCCTCGTCTTTGAAAAAGGACCCAGCGTGGATGTTGTCCTGCAGTGGGCAACTTACCGGGACGCCTCCGACCAAACGAGCCTTAGCCGCATCTGGGGCGGAATTCACCCACCCGCAGATGACGTGCCAGGCCGGATCATCGGTATAGATATTGGTACAGAAACATTTGCTGCCGCCGAAGCCATCTTCAACGGTAACCTGAGCAGTAACCGATCGGAACCAGTTGTCGCCACCCAGCTAAAGACTTACCCGAACCCCGCAAAGCGTGGCGAAGTAATTTCACTGGAAATTCCCGTTGCGCCCCGCGGTGAAGGACTTGTTGTTTATGATGTAAACGGACGTAATGTGATGGACCTTAAAGTGACCACCAACAGGGTCCTGGTGCCGACAGTTGACCTCGCCAGGGGAATGTACTTCGTGCGGTCCGTCGACGGCCAGTGGGGAAGTGCTTTCCAGGTATGGTAGTTGAAAACAAAGAACCCCGCCAGTACATCCGGCGGGGCTCGTTCCAACTTACTGATACCAAATAAATCGTTGTAGGGGAACCTACTTATTTCTTTGTGGAGCGTGTTGATTGATGGTATACGTCCAAGCTTGGTTTGGTAAAATTAGGCAACAGCATGCGCCCTCACAAGCAAAACGAGCAAAAAGTCTATAATTTCTCTTAAGGCGTTTTATGTAATTTTTTTGCTGAAACGCAAGATATATAGCTCCTTAAGTATTGTATTTATATTTAATGTGTTGCTAGGGTTGATCTGAAGGCGCAGTAAGCAGCGCAAGATTTTTCATATACCTACTTATACGCAATTAGTGAGCAGATGGAATTCAGTTGTCTGGTTGCCAGGTTATCTTCACTACGCATGCCATGAGAAGTCCGGGGCGGACGCCTTGTTCTTGGTACCGACGGCCTTTCTTTCAAGGTGTCCCGTAGGTATTCTACGTCTTTCGAGATTGAATCAGTAATAATTATCAAAGCAGCCTGACAGACGGAAACGAAGTAACCGACAACCAGATAAGCCGACAACTCGAAAATCCGACAATTACTTCCGGGCATTCATCAGCATCCGATAGGCAGCGGCGAAGTTAGGTTGTCCGTATCCACGCTCATTGTCAGGCTTATCGGCCTGGTCGGCGGTTGCTCTTACGGCATCCATCAGTTCTTTGTTGGTGGCGTCGGGAACGGCTTGCCGGAGGCAGGCCATCAGCCCGGCCACCAGTGGCGAGGCGAGGCTGGTGCCGTTTGCCCCGGTCAGTCCTTGTCCGTTGGCGGAAACGGCTACAACGTTTACGCCAAGAGCGGAAACATCAGGTTTGGTCCTGCCATCTGCTGTAGGGCCAAAGCTGCTGAAATAGGCACGGCTACCGTCTGCATTCAGGGCACCGATGGAAAAGGCCTCTGGAGAATCTGCTGGCGTACCGACATATTTCCATTCGTCTGCACCGGAGTTGCCGGCACTGGTAACGATGATCATTCCCCGCTGAAAGGCGTGGGTGATGGCGACACTTGCCGGGCTGGTCTTGCCATCCAGGTCTTCATATTTGTAGTTCATGTCCTTCGAACTGAAGGTGGTATAACCCAGCGAGGAATTCACCACGTCAACGCCAATGCTGTCGGCTAGTTCGAGCGCGACGGCGTAATTGATCTCTTCCAACCGATGTTCCCCCCGGCCATTTTCCGTTTTGAATAAGACGTAACGCGCTTCGGGGGCGGTACCAATGAAAAAGAAAGGGTGATGCGCTGCCATTGTGCTGAGCACTGTGGCACCGTGGGTGGAGCCGTCTAACGCAGTGTCATCCTGTTCTACTAAGTCGTAATTTGCGGGTATGGCTGCTTTGTCGTCGTAGCCGAGAAAGTCTTTATAGCTTACGTTGGGGAAACCTCCGTCGAAAACAGCGACTAAAACGCCCTTACCCCGGAAGCCCCAACCGTGCAGGCTGTCTCCTTTCATGCCCGAAATGTTGCCCCAGGCATTACCGTAGAATCTTTCAGATATGGGAACCGACTCAACCACGGGCGCTGGCCGTTCCAGATTCGGGATGATGGGTTTTAGCGATGCCCGATCATACTGAACCGGGGCGACAAGTTTTACCTCCGTGACAGAATTGAGCTTGCGAAGTGCTTTCACTTGCTGGCCCGCGGCGGAGACGACTACACCGTTCATCCATTTGCTTTTAAGCCAGAGTTTCGCCCCGGTACCGTTAACCTCATTGAGGTAAGCAGGGCTAAGCGGCAGGTCAAGTTCGGTAATCGGGCTGTTGTGCGCAGCGCGGCGAAGCAGCGCGCGTTCACTCAGAAAAGCAGCCGGATCTTCGATGGAGTAAGGGGTGTCCTTTTTGTCCTTGAAGGTGACCAGGTACATGCCCGTTTCTTCCGTGTTCTTTTGGGCGTTAGAGGTGGCCAGCGGTAGCAGGAAGACTAGTAGAAGTAAGTAACGCATAGTTTTCAGGAGGTCAATTTGAGTAGGTAGTCATCAGGCGAGCCGTAAAATGACTGTTGCGGGGATTCAACGACGAATTGGGAAGGTTAGTTTTTGGGGGCGTGGGATTTAGCGGGATTTTATGCGGGGCGGGGCCGCAGGTGCAGCGAATTGATGAAAGGCAGGGTAGGGCACTCGCGAAATAATTTTTAGGACTAAAACCTATTGACCAAAGTACACGCCACGTCTCCGTCAGCCTCCGGGCCATGGAGATGAATAGCCGCTTGTTCATAAATCGGTCGGCGGTCGGCCAGCTTGTCGACCACCAGTTTCCGGAGCGCCGTGCCGGATTGCAGGAGAGGGCGATGGTCCCGACCGGCTTCGAGGCGGTCGAGTAGGACTTCCAGGTCGGGATCGAGGAAGACGGTGGTGCCGTTGGCGTTCATCCAGGCCATGTTGTCGTGGAAGCAGGGGGCTCCGCCCCCGGTGGCCAGTACGAAGGCGGGGAGGGCGGCGGTGGCGCGCAGCGCCTCGGTCTCCAGCCGGCGGAACGCAGCTTCGCCGGCTTCTGCGAAAATGGCCGAGATGGATTTACCGGCGGTACCTTCGATCTCTGCGTCGAGGTCGATGAAGGGCACACCAAGTTCGATGGCCAGGCGGCTGCCGACGTAGGATTTGCCGCAGCCCATGAAGCCGGTCAGGTAGATCTTTTTGATGAGGCTAAGGTAGTACTTAGTCTTTAGTTAACAGACAATAGTGGTCTACGATAGATTTACGGCCTAACAAGAGCACGTTAATATTCAAACTTAGTCTAATAAGTGCTGGAATCCCCACCCCGGAAGGCGTAATTTTGCGGCCGAATCCCAAAACCAGATTAACATGGCTCACGAAGCTTACGATAAACTATGGAAACTCATCGGACTGCGTTACAAATCGCACCCCTGGCACGGTATCGAGATTGGCAGCCGTACACCGGAAGTAGTTACTTCCTTTATTGAGGTTATTCCCTCCGATACGGTAAAATACGAGGTGGACAAGAAGACTGGCTACCTCAAGATCGATCGGCCACAGAAGTTCTCCAACATCGTCCCGGCCCTCTACGGCTTTATTCCCCGGACGTATTGCAAAGAAAGAGTGGCCGCTTATTGCATGGAGCAAACTGGGCGTAAGGACATCGTTGGTGACGATGACCCGCTGGATATCTGCGTCCTGACGGAGCGGGAAGTCACGCACGGAAACATCATCGTTAAAGCCAAGGTCATCGGTGGGTTTAGGATGCTGGACGGCGGCGAAGCCGACGATAAGATCATTGCCGTACTGGACAACGACGAAGTGTACAGTGCCTGGGACGACGTGAAGGAGTTGCCCCCGAGCATTGTACGCAGGTTACAGCACTATTTTCTGACCTATAAGTCTTTACCGGACGAGACGGCGAAATGTGAGATCACCGACGTCTACGGCCGGGAAGAAGCATACGAAGTTATTCGCCGCAGCCAAGAAGATTATGCCGCAGCGTACGGTAACCTGGAGGAGGTGATGTCGGTCACGCTGATGGAAGCGATGGACTTTAGTACGCGGCGGACGGAGATTCTTAAGGATTTATAGTTCATAGTTCAGTAGTCTGTAGTTCAATAGCCTGAAGCAAGGGCTCCATATCCATGAACTATAGAGTATGAACTATTGAACTACTAACGCGAATCAAGAGCTAAAACCAGAAAATTGGACGCTTGGAGGTAGGGTATACAAAATTTCGTCTAGAACCTCTAAAAGTCGCCTCTCCCCCAGCCCCTCTCCCCCGGAGAGGGGTGACCCAAGCATCAGTGTTTTCAGGCGAAATGGAGGAAGGATTCACGCTCAAAACTCAAGTAAATACAACCATCTAAGCTGCTTGAGACGATACAGCAAGGCAGTAGCCGCAGCGTAGTTTAGTTCCCCTCTCCGGGGGAGAGGGGTTAGGGGAGAGGCGACTTCGCACAGGGTTAAGTCTCTAAATATCGGACACCCTTGCTCGGAGGTTACTACCGACAAAATTGCTGCGCAATTCCGTCGATCGCAACGCTCCGAGCGTCTGCACTTGGCCTTTTAGCCTTTGATTCGCGTTACTAGACTAGCAACTAATTACCTACATTTGCCCTTCGGCGAAAAACCTCCCGCTACGTATGAAATTGATCTTTCAGGTTCTACTCCCTGCTTTTCTTCTTTCCCTGCTCCTAAGTTGTGAGTCTGGACCCGCGTCCGCGCCGGATAATGGAACAGATGTGTCGGAACTCGGCCCGAATGCTGCCTTGATTCGTAACCCGGTAGATGCCGGGGTGGACAATATCGATACGGTAAACGTGGCGAAATTATCCTTTGCTGAAGCCAACAAATTTACTTTTGGAAGTGTAAAAGAGGGGGAAGTCGTCAACCATGATTTTACCTTTACCAATACTGGTAAGGTGCCGTTGTTGATTACAAAAGCCCGATCTACCTGTGGCTGCACGGTCCCTGCTTATCCCGAGCAACCCGTTGCTCCGGGAGAGGGAGGGGTCATCTCGGTGGCCTTCGACACAAAAAACAAATACGGACAGCAAACCAAAGCCGTCACGATTACTGCAAATACTTATCCTGCCTCCACTGTTGTGTACATTGATGGCACCGTAATAAAAGAAAAATAACCATGGAATCTCTCTTTCTTCAAGCTTCAGGCAGTCCACTCACGGGTTTGCTGCCAATGTTTTTGATGCTCGGTGTCATCGTCGTTTTCATGGTACTGCCACAACGTAAAAAGGCCAAGGAACAAAAAAACTTCGAGGAGGCGCTGGATAAGGGCAATGAGGTGGTTACCGCCAGCGGTATGCTGGGGCGGATCGACAAAATCGAAGGGGCCATCGTTACCCTCAACGTGGGGAATAAGACGTACATTCGGGTAACAAAAAATTCTATCTCAAAGGGGCTTACTGATGCCGTTCACGCTAAAGACACTGACAAGTAAGAATCCGCTGGGGCAAATGACACCGGAAGACCGGAATATTTTGCTCATTTGCCTGGGTGCTGCGCTGGTTTTTTGGCTGATCCTGAATTTATCCCGCGATTATGACATCAACCGTAGTGTTGAGGTCAACTATCTGGTGGACCCCGAGCGGGTGCTGGTAGGGAGAATGCCCGAGCAGCTCGAAGCAAAAGTTAATGGAAACGGCTGGAACCTGATCTGGGAAAGTATGCGGCCCGGTAACCTTCCGGTCGAAATTGACGTACGTAACCGGGACAACCTCCGGCTCACCAGCACCGATCTTTTGCGGCAAATCAGCCGGAAGCTCTCCAGCTCTAAACTCACGCCCGAACTCCCCGGCTTTGAATCGATTCCCATCCTGACCACCCCGAAAGAGGGTAAGCGGGTACCCATTGTCAGTAAAGTTAAGTTGCAGTTTGCAGAAGGTCATATGGCCCTGGAAGCTCCAGTCATCACGCCCGACAGTATCACGATAACCGGCGCAACGGATGCGCTGGAAGGTGTTGAGGAATGGCCAACTTTAGGTCTTATTTTGAAAGACGTAAACGAAGACATCGATAACATTGTAGGCCTTGAACCCTCCGAGGAAGGGATTACCTTATCCCGTCAGGAGGTGCGCGTTCAACTCAATGTAGAAGCTTTTATCCAGGAAAAAATCACCGTTCCCGTCACCGTTGAAAATGCTCCGGTAGACCAGGCCTTCGAGTATTCCCCAAAGGAGGTCCAATTAGTCATCAGCCTGCCGCAACGTGCGTTCGGCAGCTTTCGGCCCAGTGATTTTTTGTTGGTTGCTGACCTTTCCGGACATGCTTCCGGAACCAGCTATAATACCGTACCGCTAACTTTGGTACGGAAGCCCGGTACGGTTGTCGGGGCTCGGTTTTCGCCTCGGGTGGTGGAGTATTATCTGGTGGAGTAGGTGTGGGTGTACTTTACTCATGACGCGGCAGAGAACCATTAAGGCACTAAGGGCTACACCAAGGGAAGGCTGGCTACCAAGAAAACGAGCGCAGCGAGATTTAGTCTATCTCCGCGAGCGAATCACCGAAACTGGCATTAGTTCATCATAAGTTCCCGTCAGCGTAGGCGTCTGGATGTTACCGGTATAACGGCGGACTTCGCGGTGAACAAAGTTGAACAGTTCCTGGATGGAAACGAGCTTATCGCCATTGCTGTCGGCTTCTCCCTGCATACCCCGGATGAGGTAGTGGCTGAAGATACCGGACCGGAGCCCACCGTCTTCTAGGCTGATCTCTTCGCCCTTGCTGGAGAGCAGAAGCGCGGTGGAGGCCTGGGCATTGTTCAGCGCGTCGTAGTAAGCATTCAGGGTGGCATCAACACCGCCGCCTCCGATACCACCTCCTTTAGCATTGTCCCTACCGCCAAGGCTGCCACTGTGGCAAGCATCGGCGATGACGAGTTTGTGGCGTGCACGGCTCGCCATCAAAGCGTCGCGCAATTGGTAGTGTTCGAGGCGATTGACGAATCCGTCGTAGTCGACGGGTAGGAAGGATCCCTTTAAACCGTGACCGCTGAAATAAAAGAGGATGACATCGTTTTCATCGGCACGTCGGTAAGTTTCCCGCATGGCCATGATGATGTTGCGGTGGGTGGCGTCCTCGTCAATAAGCACTTTTACCTGCTCGTTGGGCAGGGCCCCTCCTTCCACACTGCGGAGGAAACCGGCAAGTTGGTAAGCGTCATCGTCGGTGTACTTGAGGGTCCGCATATGGGTGTACCGGGCTGCACCCACGACGACAGCCCATACTTTCACCGTTGGGTCGAAATCGGGGGTTATATTCTGAGCCGGGCGGCCCATGGCGGAAAATATTTTTCGGTAGAGCGCGCCGTTACGCCATATGCCTCCGTGCATTTCGCCGTCGGCGTAATACATAATGCCTAATCCTTCCGGCTGGTGGTTATTGAATCCACCGTGGTAGGTATTGCCGTTTGTGTAAGCCACCGTTCCGTTTCCAGCGGGTAGGCTGGAATTCACCTTGCCGTAGAAGGTGGTGCCATTGGGGTAGCGATACTTGCCCCGGTTGTTGTCTCCACAACCTCCATTACAATCAGGAGCGGCAGCAAGGTCACCCTGGAAACCAAGGGAGGACCAGTCGGCGTGGAAATTGTCACCTTCCCAGTCTCCGGAGAGTTCGGTTCCGTCTTCGAAGATCATTTTGCCCCGTCCGTCCCGCTGATTATTTTTCCATTGCCCGATGTACTTGTCGCCATTAGCGTACTGCATGGTGCCATTACCCGTAAGATTAGTGCCGTCAGTTTCCCCTTCGTAATAGTCGTTATTAGCAAAAGTGAAAGCGACTTCTCCTTTCAATCGGTCGAAGGCCCAGGTGGCTTTCATTTCATTCTTATTGGCGAAGGTTATGGTGCCTTCTCCATGACGTTTGCCCTGGTGGAAACCACCTACGTAGCTGGTGCCATCAGCTTCAGTCATCCGGCCTTCACCTTCCTGCAGAGAGTTCCGCCAATGGCCCACATAGCGTGCACCGCCGGGGTAGGTAAGCATGCCAAGGCCATGAAATTCTGCTTTTCTAAAAGGACCTTCGTAGGTAGCGCCATCGGGAAAACGCATTTTTCCATTGCCACTCAGGCAATCTCCCCGCAGGCAGGTACCTTGAGCGGAAAGTGTGAAACAGGCACTGCAAAGGCAGGCCAAAATGAAAAGGCGAATCATGTTTTGGGAATTTAAGGCAGGTAAAAAAGCTTTCTGTAAATCGGTTATCTATTTAGCCTTCAAAAGTGAGTAAAAATTGTGGGCTTAAGTGTTAAGGTCAGCATAGCATGAGGGAACGGTAGGTTTGGGCGCAGACGCGGGTGCAAAATTCCCCGGTTGCGCCGCTGGCGCAGCCCCGAAGGGCGGGGGTAGAGGAGCAGAGTGGTGGAGGAGGGGAGGAGAGCACTAAGGGACAAGGTTTTTCACTAAGTATGACCGAAAGGCTGTGGGCGAAAGGTCAGGCTCAAAACCTGGCTACTCCTCTCCCCAACTTTGCACCTGCGTCTGCGCCCTGAAATGCACATACCTGCACCTATAGCACATCTTTGGTCTATGCCCGATATTCCCGTTAGTATAGCTCTTATTGCCTGAGTGTCTTAGTGGTTATCTATCCCGAGCAGCCCCAAACATACTGTAGGCTTACCGTCAAAATCTTGTTCTTCTTCACCGAGACCTCTTCAGTTGTCAGCAACCTCAGGGCCAACGGCAGTGAAACACTCGTAGACTTTCCAGCAACGTTCATCGATTTTAGACGGCAATGCTTGATTCCTGTAGAAATCTCCCGTACTATTGCACTGTATTACATAACTAATACACTCAAGCAATGATAATTCAAGCCAATAACCTGAAGCATTCCTACGGTAGCCTAAAGGTGCTGGACGGGGTGAATTTTTCGATACAAGAGGCTGGTATAACCGGTCTGTGTGCTCCGAACGGGGAGGGTAAAACGACACTGCTTAAGCTGATTGCCGGCCTGCAATTTCCAGGTTCCGGAACCATTACTGCGCTGGATCAAATCCCTCAGGACCGTCCGCTTGATTTGCTCCAACGGCTTTACTTCCTGCCGAGTGAACCTTACTTTCCCAAGTGGTCACCTCGCAGGATAGCGAAGTATTACGCGCCCTTTTACCCCAACTTCAACCATGAGCTTTTCGAGGAGACGCTCAAAGAGTTTCGGGTGGAGGCCAACAAGCCATTGAACAGGGTTTCCTTTGGCCAGAAGCGACGGGCGCAGCTCGCTTTTGCCCTCGCCACCCGAACCCAGGTATTACTGCTTGATGAACCCACCATTGGGCTCGATATTCAGGGCAAGGACCAATTTCGCCGCTCCCTGATTGCCGGCACCGAGGCTGGGCAGACGATCATCATTGCAACCCATCTGCTCAGTGAAATTGAACCGGTGCTCGACCACGTCATATTGTTGAACGGTGGACGAATCGATGCACACCTTGCCATCGACGTCGCGCAGCGATTTTACAGCTTTAACCTAAGTACGAAACCATTGCCCTACGGCGATAAAGGCTACGCCCGCAGGGTACCTGGCGGTTGGCTCACCGTACACGCCGACGGTCGCCCGGGAACCGCGACCTTCGACCTTGAAACCCTTTACCTGGCCCTTACCGACGGCGGCTTGCCCCGCCCGATTGATGCCGAAAAAAGATAAGACCATGAATAGTTTTCAAAGAGTACTATTGGCTTCTCGTGCAGCCATCAGAGAAATGCCGGGGGTATATTATTTGCTCTCGTCGGGCATTGTGCTTACTGTGTTATTCTTTATCGGTTTGATAGGAAAGGACGATGATGCAACGAGCGGGTTACTGTACAATCAATACACTGTTTTTGATGCCGACATAATGATGGGCATCATCATTATTGTTGGGTGGCTTTCCGCCACGATTATTTGCGGCGCTGCCTTTTTTAAGGACTTTAAGGAAGAGGATCGGGGAGTAAGGTACTTTTCACTTCCGGTGAGCAATAAGGAAAGGTTGGCCAGCTTGTTGTTGGTAAATTGGGGCTTCGTTTCCCTCATCTCTTTTGTGCCGCCCTTGCTATTAGCTGGTTTTAGTTGGTTAGTTGCCCCGGATTTTATCCTCTTTCCTTCACCACAGTATTTGTTGCCAGTGTTGTTTGTTGGTCCGCTGGTTCATTTAATCTCTTCTTCCTACTGGATGTTCTCTTCGATCGCTTACCCGAAGCTTAGCGCCATATTCATCCTTGGCTTTTTGGGTCTGGCAGCTTTGTACCTTTCTCAGACCCGAAATCTGTATTCAGACCGAATTGACATCGAACATACAACTACCGCATTTGATGCGACTAATGTGGTGGGAATGATGGATGATGGATTCCTTATTAAGGAGTCTGCGTCGTCACCGATCCCGTACTATTTGGAGGAGTGGAATACACTGGCAATCTGCCTGATGGGAGTATGCTTGCTGTTTATGCTGATGTCAATGGGAATGGCCCTAAACCGAAAAACTACCTGATTTATGGATATTCAAGAAACCAGTCAGGGAATTTACCGACAAATCGCAGAATTCGGCATTGAGCAGGTCTTGAGCGGTGTTTGGGCCGGGGGGGAGCGTATTCCTTCTGTACGCCAACTAGCTGCTGAAGTGGGGGTTAACCCCAATACTGTGATGCACGCCTACGACTATTTGAAATCGCTGGAGATCATTGAAACGCAGCGAGGTAAAGGCTTCTTCGTTACCGAAGCCGGTCGTAATGCTGCGGTCCAACTGCGCCGGCAAACTTTCCTGGAGGAGGAGTTGCCCCGACTCAGGAAGAACCTTGAGTTACTCGAAATCGATGCCAAGGAATTACACGAACTTCTTTTCCCACCCTCCATCACCAATCAATTATGAAAATCCCACTTCTAATTTTCGTCGGTAGTGTATTGGCACTTTTTGCCAGTGATTTTTTCCTGACCGTACTACCCAGGATTGAACAGCAAAAGCTGGGGGAGGAACATCCGGAGGTTAAGGCATTTATTGCCAGTATCGACAACGTAGTAGATGCTACGGGTGGGCCGGTCCTGGAAAAACGATTTGCTGTCGGTCTGCTTAACCGGGTGACGGTAAATCCTGGATTCAGGGTTATTCACAACCCGGAAATGGGGCGTGAGGTGATCGCTTCTGGCCCGCAAGCAGCGTTGGAACAACTGGAGATCAGCCACAAGACGGGGCGGATCGTTCCGGACTTTAAAAGGCCGGTTCGCCTGACAAAGCTGGTGGAAATACGGTTAAATCTGCACGCTCATGGTTCACGGGAAATGCGGATCAGTTTAGCCAGAGTACCGGTAGAAAGCACCATCCTGCAACCGGACTTCGTCACCCAGGGGGCGTTGAATTTCCAAATGCTGCGCATCGCCAACTTTCCCGATCATCCGCTACAAATTGCGAGTCGGGACCTGATGGTTTACTCTTTGGACGACCTGTCTAACCTGCATGGATCTGTTGATCGCCTGGAGATTATGTACGATGAGCCCGGCGATGCACGGAACCTGGCCACGGCGCCAAATTTGAAGTTTAGAAAGCTACTGCGGACTAAAATGGGGCGGGATTAATTCTTTGGACCTGCTCAGGTTTAGGGGGCGGGGGCGCAGGTGCACAGAGGGGGTTTTGAGCAAGGGCTACTGAACTTACAATATTTCGTGATCGCCTAACGAAAACGAGGGGCTGCACTTGATCCTGCGGATCTACGCTGACCCCTCGCTACGAGAGACGGCCCTCCGGGCCTTTGCGACACATCGAATGAACTGGTCAACGCTGTACTTACGGCGCTAGCTGTAGCTACTGTCCACATTCAACCATTCTCTAATTCACTAACTCAACACCCCATGTTACGTTACCTACCCCTTCTCCTGCTATGTTTCTCCTGTGGAGAACCGGCACCAGAACTTGTCCTGAACGAAGGCGAAATTTATGATGACAGCCACCGTACCAACGTCGGTAAAATTGTCTTTATGACCGATTGGATCAGCTATGAAGACTTCAGGGAGGCCGATCATCTGACCACCGTGGACCTGAATACCACCACCGAACTCAACGGCCGGATGTTCCTCGACAAAACCATCACCGCCCACCTGCATGACCTGGCCCCCGGTCTTTCCGTGCGTGAATTATGTGATGCCGGTAGTTTTCAATTCACCTTTTTAGTCGACGGTGCAGTAGTGTACGTGAACAACCTGCAAACGGGCGCCGGTTCCTGCGAAGACAAAAACGAGGTGACCGTTTTTGGAATTCCACTGCGCGGAGCCGAAGAACAAGACCATTGGGGGCGTTTCCTTTGGATGAAATTCATGAAACTCGGTGGAGGAGAAACGGCGCTTGATGGCGGTAACCACCTTTTGGAAATTGAAGTCCGGCCTTACCTGGACAAGGGCGAAGTGGTTACCGGTCCATTGATAGCAAAGGGAGGAATTAGGGTGAACACTACCGAACGGGAGGTTGACCCGGCAAAGGTCGTGGTACAAGCCATCGCTCCTACTGACCGGTTTCCCACAACTGAAGATGTACTCGACTCAGACCGGATTGAGGCCATGAACCGAAAGATTGCTACCGGCCAGTTTGAAGATATAACCAGTGTCGTTGTACTCAAAAACGGGGCCCTTGTCCTGGAGGAATACTTTAATGGTGCAGACCGTACCACCATTCATGATACCCGTTCTGTGGGAAAATCGTTTGCCGGAGCCTTACTTGGGCAAGCAATTAAAGCGGGTCACCTAAAAAGTATTGATCAACCCTTAGCCGGATTCTATGACCTCAACAAATTTGGGCATCCTTCATCTTTTAAAGCGAAAACAACCCTCCGCCAACTCCTTACCATGACCGCAGGTTTTGCCAGCGATGATGCAGATCCGGATTCCCCCGGCCAGGAAGAGAAAATGTACCCTACCAGGGACTGGGTTCGGTTTACCCTCGATCTGCCCGCTCGTGAAAAGACGGACTGGCAGTACTCCAGTGCTGGCGTAGTGGTGCTGGGAGACATTGTGCACCGATTGGTGCCCGGAGGGTTGGAAGCGTTCGCTGCCAGGCAGTTGTTCTCCCCACTTGGTATTACTGATCAGCAATGGCAACGTACGCCAACGGGGGTGGGCAATACCGCAGGAAGCCTCCAAATGTCATCTCTTTCCCTTGCGGCTTTCGGGCAGTTGTACCTCGATGGCGGGCGGGATTTACTCCCCGCTGGCTGGGCCGAAGAAAGTCTATCTCCCCTTGTTGCCCGAAACGATGATAAGGACGGGCATTACGGTTACCTTTTCTGGCACGACGTCCTCACGGTAAACGGAGCAACTTATCCAGTAGCCTATGCAAGTGGGAATGGTGGAAATAAGGTGATGATGATTCCAGGGTTAGAGGTTGTTGTTGTTATTACCGGAACAGCTTACGGAATGCCATATGCCCATCTACAGACTGAAGAGATGGTGGAGAATTATTTGCTGGAGGCAATTTTGGTTAAGTAAGCAAAGGTGAATGAGCTAGGCTTCAAGGGCGAGCGGGTTATGCCCCGATGGGGTCTGGTTTTAATCAGGGCTGACATCCCACTCGCCCCAAAACCTTCCCATGCACCTGCGGCCGCGCCTCCTGAGAAACTAGGAACCAGGAACCAGTTCCCCAGCTCCTGCTCTCCTGCTTTTAGCTCCTGGTTCCTGGTTTCTAATCCCTACCTTCGCACTGTGAAATTTACAGACTATCCCCTCGCTTCCGAAATCATTCGTAGTATCGGTAAACTCGGTTGGAAACGCCCGACGGACATCCAGTATAAGGCCATCCGGCACATATTGGCCGGTGAGGACGTTATGGGCATTGCCCAGACAGGAACGGGGAAGACTGCCGCTTTCGCCATCCCTGTCGTACAATTAATCCATACAGGAAAAGAGAATGCGCGCCGTAAGGACGGAATCAAATGTCTGGTCATGGTCCCCACCCGGGAACTGGCGATGCAGTTGCATTCCGTTTTTGATGACTTGGCTAAGGGGACGCGTGTAAACGTATTTGCCCTGACCGGTGGGGTAGAACAAGATCCACAGATTCAACAATTACAGGAAGGTGTGGACATCCTGATCGCCACGCCAGGTCGTATGTTCGACCTCCTTAACCAAAAGGTCTTACGCCTGGAACGGGTAAATATTCTGGTGTTGGACGAGGCAGACTTGATGCTAGATCTCGGGTTCATTGAAGATATTCGGGGCGTACTCGGACACCTGAAAATGCGCCGGCAAACCTTATTCTTCTCCGCAACGATCAATGAAAAGATCAAAAAACTGGCGTATACGCTGGTGAAAAAACCGATCAGGATTCAGATCAGCCCTAAGGATCCAATTTCCAAAAACGTGGACCATTCCGTGGTTTTCATCGATATGGACGACAAACGGTTCTTTCTGGAACGGTTCATGAAAGAAAATCCAGAGGCTAAAATCCTCGCTTTCGTACGAACAAGAGTACGCGCTGAGCGGGTGAGCAAAGCGATGGCCCGGGTGAAAATTCCTTCTTTGGTCCTGCACGGAGAATTGAGCCAGGAGGACAGAAATATAGCGTTGGAAGCATTTCGTGAGAACGAGCAACGACTGATGGTTGCTACCGACGTTAGTGCACGTGGCATCGACATCCCCGATGTAACCCACGTGATCAATTACGATTTACCTGACCAGGCCGATAATTACGTTCACCGGGTTGGGCGGACTGGCCGTGGTACGCGCCGTGGCTTTGCCTATTCCTTCTGTGCACCCGAAGAACACGACAAGCTGCGGGCGGTGGAGGCCTACACGGGTACGGAAATCAAGGTGGTAGAATTGGACCGGAGCAAGTACCGGGAAACCATCGCCTTTAGCCGCGAAGACGGTATGAATCTCGAAGAATTGATGAAGGAAGTTGAGGAAACGCTCAAGCGGAAAAAGAAAAAAAAGGGCAAGTGATAAGTTTCCGATATTACGGCTGAACCAATAACCTAATATTGTCGATGCGTAACCTACTCTTTTTTGTATTTTCCTTCTTTTTGTCAGCCGCGCTATCGGCACAACCCATGTTTTCAAACCAGTCTGGTTTGCTCTCCACCGGCAATACTCACAGTGGCGTTGCCATGGCCGTTGTGGATGTGAATAAGGATGGCCTGGATGACATCATACGAATAGGTGACGGTAGGAATATTCGTATTGAATTTCAGCATGTGGGCGGTAGTTTTTCCGCCTACCTGTTTCCTACGGCTCTTTCCACCCGGACCTGGGGAATAACCGTGGCCGATGTCGATGGTAATGGCGTTAGGGATATTGCCGTGGGCGGGACCAATAACAGCACGGAAATTTGGTTTGCGGAAGATCCTTTGAACCCATTAGGTTTTAGCAGTACTCCCTTGCCTGAAGTCTTTTTCCTGCAAGGCGCTAACTTTATTGATATTAACAATGATGGGCTCGTCGAATTTTTCGCTTGTGATGATGTAGACATATCAAAGCCCTACCGCTACAGCGGAGGCCAATCTATGACTTACGACCTTAACCTTTTATCGGCCTATTCTACTGTCCCGTCGGATAATTCAGGAAATTACGCTTCCGTTTGGACAGATTACGATGACGACGGTGACCTGGATATGTATTTAAGTAAATGTAAACTGGGGGTCGGGGATCCTACAGATGGCCGGCGTTTAAACCAGTTGTTTAGAAATAACGGTGACGGAAGTTTTACCGATGTAGCCGAGGCTGCTGGTTTGTTGCCATTAGCCCAGAGCTGGTCTGCTGATTTTGCGGATATTGATAACGATGGAGATATGGACTGCTTTGTAGTCAATCACGACAAAAGTGGCGCACTTTACCGAAACGACGGTAATAATGTATTCACTGATGTAACCGTTGCTACGGGAATAGCGGCCTCCCTCCCCGTTACCTCCAGTGGGATTCAGTGTAATTTTGAAGACTTCAATAATGACGGATGGATTGATCTCTTACTCACCCATGGACAGGGGATTCCGCTAATCATTTATCAGAATAATGCCGGGACCGGTATGGTGCAACTCATTGGCAGCCAGCTTATCGGACCGCTCAATGAACAAGCACCTCAAAGCGTAGCTACAGGCGACCTGAATAATGATGGATATATTGATTTCTACGGAGGATATGCCTCTGGCTATAATCTCCCCAGTACTTCGGAGCCAGACGTAATGATGATCAATACCAGGAGTGGTGCTAACCACCTGAAATTTCGGCTGCAAGGGGTAGCTTCCAATTTTGATGCTATAGGCACCAAGATTAAAGTGTACGATTCGGATTTCGGTGTCCAGGTACGGGAAGTCCGTTCAGGAGAAGGCTACGGCATCATGAATTCGCTTACGCAGCACTTCGGTTTGGGGGCTACGACCATGGTGGACAGTGTCGTTATCCGCTGGCCGAGCGGGTTGACGGAAATCGCTTTCAACGTTTTGGCCAACCAGACCCTGGCTGTCGAGGAGGGCTCCTTTGATCAATCGCTACCCCTGGAATGGCAATCGTTTACTGCCATAACCGCAGGAAAGGAGGTGCAACTTGACTGGTCAACGAGTCAGGAACGGGGAACGAGTCATTTCATCATCGAACGTAGTACTAATCTGACGCACTGGACAGAAGCTGGCAGGGAAGCTGCGCGGAATGAATCTGGTGCCCAAGCCTACCTGGCCTTCGATGAAAGCCCACTCCCGGGTACGTCGTATTACCGGTTACGGCAGGTGGACGTAGACGGCGCATTTACTTATAGCTCAATTGCGACCGTCAGTTTCGCAGTTGCTGCCTTCGAAATATTTCCTAATCCGGCCGGAGAATGGGTCAATGTGCGGAACGAAAGTAGTGCCGCCCTTTACAGCATCGAGTCTATTGATGGCCGGGTTCTTAGCCAGCCCGAAGTTGCGCGCGGTAACCGCTTGTCGTTATTGGGGCTGGCTCCTGGCGTTTACCTTATCCGGTCAGGTGGAGAGGCACGCAAACTCGTGGTTCGTTAGGCTATTTAATTGCATCAAAGCAAAAGGAGATTAATGACTAGTGTTCGTCACCAAAGCCTCCTCTGCATTGCCGCGCTCCTTAACGAACAACCAAAGCACGGCCGAAATCCCCAAGGTAATCGCCGAAATCCAGAAGATGGAACTTTTGTCTGCTGAATGCTCGATGTAGCCGCCCAACCGGGAAGCGACGATCTGCGGCAACACCACCGATAGATTGAACAGCCCCATCATCAGCCCCATCCGGCGCTGGTCTACCACTTCAGACATAATGGCAAAAGGCAAGCTCACGATCGCCGCCCAGCCAATACCAACTACCGCCATCAGGGTGTAGAAGGCCGCCAGGGAACTACCGTAGGCCACGATCAGTCCGTAACCAATAGCACTGATGGCAATGGCTAAAGCGTGAGTTTTTACCCGCCCAATATGTCGGGCTACAGGCTCCAGGACGAGGGCCGGTAACAAGAAGCCAACGGTGTTCAGGATAGCGAATGATAAGCCTATGCTTGCCCCGATGGCATCGTTCTGGTCTCCGGTAAGTTTAGCTGCCGTGTCAAAACCCATGATCACTTCTTTGATGTAACCGAAGGTGTAGATAAACATCGTTTGTACGCCTACCCAGGTGAAAGCGTGCGCCAGGCAAATCATTAAGAATGCTGGCCAGTTGGTGCCGCCAATCCGGACGGAGCTGGCGGTATTCACCTCGTCCGCTGCGTCTACGAATACGTCTGCCGCAGAAGCAACCCCGTCATCAAGGTCGTTGCCGGCCAGTTCCCGGGGTTCTTTGATGAAGAAAGGCGGGAAGACTGAGAATAGGAAAACAATGACTACCCCGACGTAGATCACGTTGTAATTATTGGTGAAATACCCGATCAGGTAGGCGGCGACGCCGAAGGCACCGGAGATGGTTTGCATCCAGGTGTAGCCCTTTGTCCGGGCGTCTCCACTGGGGGTGACGTCAGCAATGACTGACCGTGCGGGGTTGAAACTTACGTTAATGGCTAAATCCAGCATTAATGCCACCGTTAGCGCAACGCCAATGACACTTTCAAGGCCAAGGGCATTTTGGATAATGCCGAGGTAGGGCAGGGCAAAGATCATGGCCGCAGCAAGGGCGCCGCCAATGACGATAAATGGCCGCCTCCGGCCGCCCATGAACCAGACGTTATCACTGATGACCCCCACGATCACCTGGCCCAAAATACCGGCCAGGGGGCCGGCTAGCCAAACATTGCCGATCTCCTCGAGATTAAGGCCATACTGCGTATTCAGGATCCAGCTTAATGCCGCAATTTGAACGCAGAGTGCAAAGCCCATCGCAGTTGCGGGCAATGACAACAGGGCATACGATGCCCGGGTAGGGGTGGTTTTTTTCACTTCTTTTCGAGTTTACATGAACGACTAGAGGGGGAAGGTAAGGATTAGTCCCTACTTGCCCCGAACGGCAGATCATCAAACAAACTCCCCTCTTCCTCCAACTCCTCGATATCTTCGCTTTCTACAAGGAATAAGGTGTTCTTGGCCCGGGTGATAGCAACGTATTTCAAATTGGTCTCCTGTACCTTCTCCCAGTCTTTTTGTTGTTGCCTGGCCCAGGGTAATTTATCGTAGTCAATGATGAAGACCCGGTCTTCTTCCAGGCCTTTGGCCCGGTGTATGGTAGACAATTTAATGGCATTCTCCTTGGCCGAAACCTGGTCCTTGATCCGCTCCAATATCTTGGTTACCGAAGTACACTTCTTCTGCCATAACTCGTAGCGCTTGTGCAGAAATTCCAGCCTTTTTTCCAGATAATCAGTCTCCTCCTGCAGGAATAACTCCCGCTCAGTGGCCTTAGGTATTTTTCCTGCGTTCTGGCGAATGACCCACATATTCCGATGGAATACCGTTTGCTTCAACGCCTCGAAGGTCTTGTATCGCCGTTTGACGGAGGCCTGTAGTTCATCCTGCTTAAAGAGCGTTTTTAGCTCGCCGATGAACTCCCTCGCTTCATCTTCAGAAACCTGGATCTTCGTTCCTCGTTCAATAAAATCGAAGACCAATACCAGCAGAGGCGCTCGTAGCCGGCTGATGACGAGATCACCCGGACGGGCAAGCTCAACCACCTGTTCAATTAAAATGGGTTCAACGTTGCCGACTTCAGTTTTGGCCCCAACGATGTCTTCGCGAATCTCGCGGGCAAGGTCAATTATCGTGGTAGGGCACCGAAAGCAGGTCGTCAGCGGAAGTGCCGTGGCGCGGGTCATCCGCGCTACCCGGCTGAAGGATTCCACATCAGCGCCAGTAAAGCCATAAATGGATTGCCGGGGATCCCCAACGGCCAGTACCCGGCTGCCCTGCTTGCCGTACTTGGCCGCTACGGCAAACTGTGCTTTGGAGAGGTCCTGGCATTCATCGATGAAAATCCAATCAAATTTTGTAGCTGCGTTGAGTTTCCAGACGAAGGGCAGGTAGATCATGTCCGTGAAATCAATGATGAAGCTTCGGGCAGCCAGATCGTTTCCGGCGGTGAGCAGCAATCGGTGTGCGGCATAGTACACCTCCAGCTCCTCATGAAAGGTCTTACTTTTTTCTTCCGTAGGCGTGAAAACACCAAAGTGCTCAATCAACGAGGTGAAATCTTCAAAACTCGGCCCGTTCAAGGTAGCCCGGTGCTTTTGGTTGATGTTCAGTAACCGACTGCGAATGCGGTACATCAGGTTCTTGATGGCAAACTTCTGTCGGCTGTCGCCACTTTTTGCTGCTTCGGGATTGAGGTTGTTTAGTTCACAGAGCGCCTTAAAATGCGGGGAAAGCTTGGTCTGCATGTCCTCGCCCTGAAACAGCGTGGTGTATTTGTACTCTCTGAGTTGCAGGCGCGATCCATAGTCGCTATTCTCCCGCAATATCCTTAATCCGAGGGAATGGATGGTTTGTACCGTCACCTCCGGCATACCCCGATCTTTGAACTTCCGGCGGATTTCCTTGGCAATGCTGTTGTTGAAAGCACAGAACAATACCTTGGCTGGATCCCTGGCGTAGCTGGTACACTCCATGATGGTCGTCGTCTTCCCCGCGCCAGCCACGGCGTCTATGATGCCATGACCCTTGCCGGTGCGGACGAAGTCGAAGATGTGTTCCTGCTCGGGGGTAAAGGTCACTGGTGGAGTTGCTGCTGGGCGGGCAAGATATGGATTAACTTACAATTTGTGGTTTAAAATTTTCAAATCGTTGTTGTGTTGGTAGTTTTAAGTCGACTTATTATAAGTGTTTAGGGCTGCTACGCAGCTAGTTGCTTTCACAGAGGGCAGCGCGGAGGGAGGCACGGAGGTGGCACAGAGTTCCCGTCAATGGAAGGGGATTGGTAGGGCTTTCGTATAAAGACATGGGCTCTTTGTTGCTCAAAGCGATGTCCTCTCTCAGTTAAACCAGGAATCAAGCAGCTCCACCACCTAAGTCGTAAACCAAAGTCTTCAGCCCACACCTCCTACTTCTCCTCGTAGTGGTAAGGAGTGGTTCGTCCCAGGCTGGCATAGAAAGCTTTGTTCATCCTAAAGTGAAGCTCCATTGTTTTATTCAGATAGGCCTCCACGGAACCCAGGCCGATGGCTGCTCTGCGCACATTGACCGTCAGGCTGTCCGCCAATGGTTGGGGTACGGCCATCATATTATCGAGGTAGTCGAGTTGGGTGCCATACCACTGCTTTTCCCCTTTCGCTAGCCGGACCCGGTCGGTGAGGTAGGCAAAGTCGACAGCACTGACTGCCTGACGATCCACCAACGGGCGCATTGCTACCAATACCTCCTCCTGAAATGTCGGATCATAGTCCATATGCTGCACCAGTAACCAGAATTGATGTTGCCCTTCCGGGCCAACAAGCGTGGTATCTGGATAGCCCTGCATTTTAAATATTTCCTTGACCAACTCGCCGTTATGGCGGAAAACGCTGTCCCGCAAAAAATCCCGCCGTTCCAACGGTAAGCTGTCCTGGGCGGTATAAAAGAATTGCTGTATTTCCTGGTCGACCTTCACCATGTCCGCCAACCGTTGCTGAAGGGCTGGGTCAGGAACGGTAGGTTCTGGTTGAGGCGCTGAGTTGCACGCCAATAGGAACATAAGCAGCAAGAAGGAGAAAGTTAGTTTCATGTCGATGATAAATGAAGTACGCTGAACGGAGCGTGTGAATGAAAAAATTAGCTGATTAATTTTCTTGGGCCCTTACCCTTAGAAGCTCCGCAAAGCATTCCCGTCAAAACCATACTCGGCCGTCTGGATCCAATCCCCAAAATCCTTAGTCACTGAATACCAGGGGTTGCCGTCTCTGTGGGCAGGGTTAACCAGCACGTGTATGTCTTGCGCCGGCATATAGCTCTGGGCCAGTAAGACCAGGACTTCGCCGGTGGTTTCATTTACGGCTTTGTCGACCACAATGACGGCGTGGCCCGGGCTGCCTCCTTTGATCAGGACATCACCGGCATCGATGTAGGCTTTGTCCTTCGGTTTTAACTCATGTACGAGCGAAGCGGTTCCAGCGTAACTGAAGACCATAGTGAGGTACTTCCGGAAGGATTTATAGTCGGGGGTAGCGCCGCTACCGGGGGTCCAGTCAACGCGGTTGCCCTTTACCCGGATGCGTTGGCCCTTGCGCCAACGGGCGTATTCGGCGTTGAAGCCACTGACGAAGTTGAAGTGGATATCAGCAAACCGTTCCTGTTCATATAGGTATTCGGCCCGCAGGCGCATCACGGCGTCGGCGCATTGCTGGAGGTCCCGGTTTCCCACGTCTACGTCGAGGACGGCGGCGTGAGCCCTTTGGTTCCCCTTTTCGACGCCGTTGAACAGCAGGACTTTAGTACCGTGTGGTTTCAGCGGTTGGTGGCGAAGGTAGTGGCCGAAAGCATCTTCGATATAAGCAGTTCGGGTGTAGCCATCCGGTGTTGGGAAGCGAGTGGGGATGGTGGTGCCGGCTGGGTTGACAAAACTGATCGTTACGGGAATGGTCGGTACAGTGTCTTTGGCGGTGTAAGGAAGCGATGGAGCCTCGGAATTACCGCAGGCGAACAAGCTGAAGGAAAGTAAAAGAATTATTAGGCGCATAAGGGGTTAAGGGAGGATTCAGGAACTTAACGTTGTCAGCACCTTGCTTCTTGTTCTCCTTATTGCACCTGCGGCCGCGCCTGAAAAAGTTACTCTTCGCCAAGGTCTACTCCTTGATAAATAACGGACATTGGGACAGAGATGCCAAGCGTATTGATTTCCACTTGCTGGTCTAACCGATAGTAATTACCAATTTGCCAATCGCCCCGGTCTTTTCGGTAGTAGGCATGGATTTGAAAGCTCTTACTATCAATCAGAATGTATTCTTTGAAGCTTGGAAGTGTTTTGTAAGCGTCGAACTTCTCGCCCCGGTCTTTTCGCTCTGTACTCAACGACAGTACTTCAATCAACAGGCTTGGGTTTTTCAATCGGGTAATCCCTCCTGGCTCGAATTCGGGTTCTTCACAAGTAGCGCTGATGTCCGGAAAGTAATGTGCTCCGGTCGCCTGAATGCTTACCGCCATATCACTTGATTTAATGTAGCAGCCGCTTTTGCCCGTACGCAGCGCGACGAATGTATTGTCGGCGATGTCGCTATGGGCTCTATTACCACCGGAGATCATCGTGATTTTTCCACCAGAATACTCCAGTCTTACGTCGCTGTTGGCGAGCAACTCTAAATGTTCAGCAATTGAATATTGACGATCTTCTATTTCGCCGGCTTTCATGACTAAATAACGTGGAAAAGATGAGTAATGTTAAATTTACGTCCAATCTCACAAAGTATGCCTCCTCCCTACGTTCGTTCCGCCCACCTCGATGCCGCCGAAGTTTCCTGGTTTGCCCCCATCTGCAACGGCGATGATCGCTACCTGGGCGTCCGCGACCCTTTCTATAAAAGCAGCTACCGGAATGCTGCACAGATTGCGCGCACGGCGGACGAACTCGGCTACCGGAATATGCTGTTGCC
Organism: Neolewinella persica DSM 23188; assembly: GCF_000373105.1. Classification (GTDB taxonomy): domain Bacteria; phylum Bacteroidota; class Bacteroidia; order Chitinophagales; family Saprospiraceae; genus Neolewinella; species Neolewinella persica. The sequence continues at coordinate 79,033 of NZ_KB890497.1, forward strand.
GAGCAGCTACCAGGTAGGGCAGGATACCCTGACCTTTGCCGCCGCGCTGGCGCCACAACTCCGGCAAATGAACCTGCTCACCGCCATCCGCTGCGGCGAGGTGCACCCACCGATGCTGGCCCGGGCGCTGGCTACACTTGACCATATGCTGTTGGGCAAACTGACCGTCAACATCATCAGCAGCGACTTGCCCGGGACCACCGTGGACAGCCCGACTCGGTACCGGAAAAGCCGGGAAGTGATTGAGATATTGAAGCAGTGCTGGACGCAGGATCACTTGTTGTTCAAGGGCGAATTCTATAACCTCGACTTGCCAACGGCACCGGTCAGGCCCTATCAGCAAAACGGTGGACCGTTGCTCTATTTCGGCGGATACAGCCCCGACGGCGTGGAACTATGTGCCGAGCATTGCGACGTGTACCTGATGTGGCCGGAAACGGAGGCGAAGATTCAGGCACTGATGGACAATGTGGGCGCGGCCGCAGGTGCAAAGTTTGGCAGGAAGGTCGACTTCGGTCTCCGGGTGCACGTCATCGTCCGGGAAACCGAGGCGGAGGCCATCGCTGCCAGCCAATCGCTGATGCAAAACATTGACGCGGAAGCAGCAGAAGAACTGAAAAATCGGGCCCTGGACGCTAAGTCCTACGGCGTGAGCCGGCAGGCAGAGCTCCGCCAGAGCGCCGACAAAGACGGCTTCGCCGAAGAGCATCTGTGGACGGGCATCGGCCGGGCACGCTCTGGCTGCGGAGCAGCCATTGTTGGTAACCCCGACCAGGTGTACGAAAAACTGATGCGCTACCACGCAATGGGCATTCGGTCCTTCATCCTGTCGGGATACCCACACCTGGAGGAGTGTGAATTGTTTGCCCGGTACGTGTTGCCCAGGCTGAAGACTTGTTCTTTACCGGAGGTGCTCGGGCGGTGGCCGGTAGGGATTCCTGATACGCCTTTGGGTGGGGGCTTGCGGGTGTAGATGGGGAATTAACCACTAAGGCACTAAGGGCATTGAGTACTACACTAAGAAGAGGCATACTAGGCAGGATGGGGAATAACCACTAAGGCACTAAGGACATTGAGTACTACACTAAGAATAGGCATGCTAGGCAGGAGGTGGAATAACCATTTAGGCACTAAGGACATTGAGTACTACACTTAAAATAGGCATACTGGGCGGGAGGTGGAATAACCACTAAGGCACTAAGGACATTGAGTTGTACACTAAGATTGTGTGCGGAGCAGTCGCGTAGCGACAAAGCCATATTTGCCTGGGACAAGGAGGTACGACGCAATCCCTGGTAAAAAAGTCGCCCACTTCCTAGCGCGGCGCTCCGCAAAGAACATCGCGACCCCCTCAGATTTATCGCCAGGAATACCTCCGGATTTACCCAAATTCAATAGCTTACAGCATGAAAACGAAAGCCCTTCTATTCCTTGCTCTTTTGTTCCTGGTTGGCACCGGCGTCCGCGCCCAAACCTCCTTCGAACAGCAACTTTTAGGGCTCCCCGATCTTCAAACGGCCAGGAAGGTTGCCGGTCAAAATGGGGAGATGGTCTATGAGCTATTCTTCCGCCAACCGCTGGATCATGGCGATACAACCCAAGGCTTCTTCCAACAAAAGGTATTTCTGACCCACCGGGGTACGAATCAACCCACCGTCATTGTAACGGAAGGCTATACCGCCCCGAGGCCGGCCTACTATGAACTCTCGGACCTGCTGGGCGCCAACCAACTCCGGGTAGAGCATCGGTACTTTGGCGACAGCCAACCTGAGGGCGATGGTTTCGATTACCTGAACCTCAAACAAGCCACCGCCGACTACCACCACCTCCGGGAGATCTTTGCTGATCTCTACCCCGGAAATTGGGTCAGTACCGGCATCAGCAAAGGCGGCGCTACCACCGTCTTCTACCGTTACTTCTTCCCGCAGGATGTCTCCGTCAGCGTCCCCTACGTAGCCCCCATTAACCGGGAGTACGAAGAGCAGCGCATCTATGACTTTCTCGACAATGTGGGTACGCCTGAATGCCGTGCCAGGATCAAAGCACTGCAAACCAGACTGCTCGCTAATGAGGCAGAAGTTCTTTCCTTACTCCGATTCTATAACCTGGGGAAGGGAGACAACTACACTTATAAATACTATGGTGAAGCCTTCGAACTCGGCGTGCTCGAATATCCCTTCGCCTTCTGGCAGTGGGGCGGCGACTGTGATGCCATACCCGATGAAAGAACTTCATTGGAAGGTGCACTGGAGTATTTCCTGGAGGTCGCAGGCATCGACCTTTTCAGTGATCAGCTGATCGATTTTTATGCTGCCCACTACTACCAGGCTGCCACCGAAATGGGGTACTATGGCTACCGGACCAGCAGGTTCAAAGAATTGCTCAAATTTCTACCCACCGACAAGAACGTCATGGCCATTCTTTCCCCCAAACCACTGGAAGCCAAATTTGATGGTAAGTTGCTAAAGGAGGTAGACCGGTGGCTGAAAAAGGAAGGTAATCAGATCGCCTACATCTATGGTGCCAACGATACCTGGACGGCAACGGCAGTACAACCCAACGAAAAGGTGGACGCCGAGTGGTTCATCATGGAAGGGAAGTCTCATGGGGATGCGCGGATCAAAAATATGACGGAGGCGGACCGGGTTAGGTTGCTGGCGGCGCTGGAACGGTGGTTGGAGTAGATGGGGGGAAGAAAAGATCTCCTTAATAACCAAGGTCCCGGATCTCCGGGTCGGGTCATGAAAAATGGACCAGAAGGTTTGGTGCCTGAATTGATGAACGATCAGCCTGGTTTCAAAACTTTCAGAAAAAAATGAAAGTTTAATTATTTTCCCCTAACTTTGTCGTGTCACCAACCCCTAATGACATGGCTACCCACACTTTTCTTTTCGACGATGCCTGCCCGATGTGCAAAGGTTACACGGGTGTTTTTACCGGTTTAAACTGGAGTGAACGAAGGGCCTTCAGTAAGCTAAAAGCTGGAGATATCCCTAACCTGGACCTGGATCGTGGTCGCCACGAAATTCCGCTGTATAACGCCGAAACCGGAGAGGTTCGCTACGGCCTGGAGGCGATGACCACCGTTATTGGCAATGCTTTGCCGCACCTGAAACCCCTGATTCGCAGTCGCTTTTTCATTACTGCGCTGAAACCCCTTTACTGGTTGATTACTTACAACCGCCGCGTTATTGCGGGCACGAAACCTCCAAAGGAGGGCTTTGATTGCGCGCCAGATTATCACGTTGGTTGGCGGTTGGCTTACCTGTGCCTGATGACCTCCGCCATTCTTCTGCTGGGGCTTCCTGATGTTCCGTTATTGATTGGCTTTGGTCTGGCTTTGGTTGCAGGTCTGCTGCTTCACCGGGATCGGCTGACTTTTCTTGGTCATTTTGTTACGGTCGTTTTTATGGCCACCATTTTGCTGGCAGTGGTACCCGGAGTGGGTGCGGTAGTCCTTGCTTATGGCGTGTCTTTAATTGAGGGATGGCGTAGACTTTAAATCTCCAGTGCTTTGTCTAGCTTGAGGTTGGCACAATCTGCGGCAGCTTTTTCCAACTGACTGCGTTGCTTGGATTCTCAGTTCACTGCGTAACTGCTTCGCAGTAGCTACGGCTAAACTCCGTTCAAGCTCTTTTTTATCTGAAAAAACCCACCTGCACCTTGCACGCAAAATCAAACTTGACAAAGCGCTAGCCGTCCGACAAACTTTTGTCCGGCTGCGCCAGACCAAAAGAATTTGTCGGACGGCAGCCCGTCTTATGGATAATGGTAGACCCCGAATGCGAAAACTTAAACCCCTTTCTTAAGTACTTCCTTTCTAATGAAAAACCTAACCAAATACGGTTGGCTATTCTCCGCCGTAACCCTAATTGCCGGATTTCTATGCCTTCATTTTGGCCTGGTCAATTACGGCACGACCTTCTTCGTCATTTTCCCTTTAGCGGTAGGTTTCTCCATCGGAACGCACGATACACCAGCCCAACGTGGATGGATCTCCCTGGTGTTGGCACTGCTCATCTTCTTCGGTTTTTTGTTGGCCGGTGCGCTGGAAGGTCTGATCTGCGTAGCGATGGCGCTCCCTATTTATCTGATCGCCATGGGCATTGGTTATTTGATTCAGCGTAGTCGTAAGCGTCGTAAGCCTCTGGATATTTCGGACCACCTGATCAATTCTCTGAGCCCGTTGGTTGTTCTGCTGGTGCTTAACCCGGTAGAGCAGGCGCTGATGCCGGAGCCTGGTTTGGTGGAGATAGAAACCTCGGTATTGCTGCCTTACGAAGCTGACCTTGTCTTCGATCAGGTTAAGCAAATGGATAAACTCGACGCGGAGAAGCCCTGGGGCATCTGGCTTGGCCTCCCTGCACCGTATCGTTGCATCCTGGAGGCAGATACCATTGGTGCTAAACGCCACTGTCTTTTCGACAATGGTTCCATCATCGCCGAGATCACCCGCTACGAGAAAGGTAAAGTGCTGGAAATGGATGTGGTGGATTATAGCCTGACCGGTCGGGAGTGGTTCCATTTTGTAGATGCCACCTACACCTTTGAGCGCCAGGAAGGGCAGACGAAGATTACCCGTACGAGTTCCTATAAATCGGTACTATATCCCCGGCTTTACTGGAAGCCGCTGGAAGGGTGGGGGATTGCGCAGGAACATAAGTTTGTGTTGGCCAGCTTGCGTAAGAATCTGGAAGAAATGTCGGCCGATTAAAGACCTTGCTACTTAATCCCATTTCCTTGCACCCGCGGCCCCGCCTAATCATCTAAATAGAAATCAAACGTAGCCAGGCGGCTCTTCAATTCTGTCTTTTTATAATTGGCGAAAACGGTAATTTCAACGAGGGCAGATATCCGTAGGTGATCCGGAGTAAACTGATCAATGTGCCAATAAGCCGTTGGTTCGCAGCCACCATTAAGTTCCAGCCACCGCTTATCTGCCGATATTTTATACAACCCATGCCGGATGATCCGTTCACCGGCGAAGAGTGAAAAGCGGTAGTTCGGTTCAAAGTTCAGCCCCAACTGGCCCAGGTCTTCTGGCAAAAAATAGGCCCTGTTGGCCATCGCTTCATTTTCAACGATGATGGTGTAATCCTGCAAACTATCTTCCCGGCTCATAATCAGGTCAACGTAAACCTGAAGGCTATCGGCATCTGCCGGAGACCAGGGCTTCGTTAGCTGGTACCGCAGCTCTCCTTCATTAATCAGTTGGAAAAACCGATCGCTTTCAGCGGTTGAAAAAGCACGCTCCGGAACGATCAGTCGTTCTGATTTCCAGACGTCATCCGGCGTAGTGGTGGAAAACTGCCTTCCGTAAAGATGTTGGTTTTTTACGGAGTCAACCAAAGTGATCAACCCAAAACCTCCTTGCCAAAATTGCAAAATAGGTTGTCCAAACCGCCGGCACACTGCCCAGCCATCCTGGTTGTGCTGTAGCCTGATGTCATTCTTCGTAGCTCCTTCACCAAAGCACCGCACTTTAAAGTAATTCTGGTTGATGAATTCTTCAATAACCGTGGCCCCTAAATAAACTTCCTGGTGTGGCCCTTCTGCTTGCTCCAGTAAAGTCCGGCCGATGAGCATCTCATCGACCAGGATGTTATCGGTTACCCGCATGGGGATTGCCCGAATGGGAGCTTTTGCACCGGGGCGTTGAAAAGACCACAATTGATCCGTTTTTACGTAGAGGAAAGTGTCTTGACCAATGTATAAAGTGTCTTTTTTTACCCGAATGAAGGAAACGGTGGAGCGGGTATACCCTGGCTCGAAAATCTCCAGGGAATCCCCGACCGACCGAAGGACAGTTCCTTTGCTGAAAACTAGAGACGGTTCTCCGGAGATAATTATCCATTCTGCAGTTGTTCCCAAATTTGTGTGTTCGTGTTCGCAACCTAAAATGATGCACGATAACAGCAACAACAAAAATCTTGAGACGGGCGACATACTTAGAAAGGGTAGGTGAACGAAAAGGTATAAGAACGAAATAGCTACACAACGCGTGCGTTACCCGCTACCCCGGCCCCTCTCCTCGGGAGGTGCAGTTTGCCCACAATTTCCCCGTTTCAAGTGTTCGGACCGATTGATGTGGGCAAACTACACCCTTGGTAGATAGGAGACGTTTCCAGTGGCTCATCTATCGAATTACCGGGAAGAATGGTTAAGATACTCCGACAACCCGATAACTTGACCAAAAAAAGCCCCGCCACAAAAAGTGACGGGGCTTTCTTTTTATCAAACAATGGTCGTGCTTAAGCAGCGGCCATCTGTGCTTCGATCTTGTCGATCAGTGCCTGCTTGGTGGTTACACCAACGTGCTTGTCAACAATTTCGCCATCCTTCAAAATAAGAATGGTGGGGATAGAACGAACGCCGAACTTCGCGCTGAGCTCAGAGTTTTCGTCTACGTCCACTTTAGCAATGAGTGCTTTACCGTCGTATTCGGTGGCCAATTCTTCGATGATGGGACCGATCATGCGGCAGGGACCACACCATTCTGCCCAGAAATCGACAACAGCGACGCCTTTTTTATCAAGTACGTTTTCCTGGAAGTTTGCATCAGTGAGCTCGAAAGCCATAGTTGTAATATTTTGTTTTTTGTGCAATGTGCACGGGAATACAACATCGGGTCGCAATCTTGGTTGAATTGCCAGACAAAATCCCTTTATAAATTGACGCGAAACGACATCAAGCCTTACAAAAGTATCTCTTTTTTATCCTGGTGGCCATTGCTTGTGCTGTCTATTTTGTTGGTAATCAGGTTGTTATTGCCAGCGGCGACTATCGAGGCTGTTTATAGCAGGGGCATCTTTGTCGGAGTCCGGAATTTATGGGATTTTTTCCTTCCCCGCTTGCCAGTACCGCTTTTCTACCTGTTTTGGGCAGGGGTAATTTGGTGGATTTGGGCGACGGCGCGCAGGTGCAGGAAATGGTTTAAAGAAGCAGGGAGCTGGTCGGCCTGGGGTAAACTCGGTCGGCGAATTCTTAATTCGGTCGCCCTTTTGATCTCAATTTTCTTGCTGGGGTGGGGCTTCAACTACGGTAGGGTAGAGGTGAGCGAGAAGATTGGCTTCGAACTCTATCAACCTACGCTCGATGAGCTCCGCGAGCGGGTTTACACTGAAGCCCGGGAGTTAGCCGCGCTTCGGAGACAGATCTCCAACGATACCGTCGCGCTTACGGCAGCTGCGTTGCCCGCCAATCTTGAAAACGCCGTTCGGCCATTATTGATCGCTGCCCTGCAAAAGCATGGGTACCCCACGCCTGGTCATCCGCGCGCCCGGCAGCTGAAGCCAAAAGGTGTCTTACTTCGGCTGGGCACCGCTGGTGTCTATTGGCCCTGGGCGGGAGAAGGAAACATCGATGCAGGCTTGCACCCTCTGCAAAAACCCGCCGTCATGGCCCACGAACTGTCCCACGCCTATGGCTTTGGCGACGAAGGCACCTGCACGTTCTGGGCCTGGCTCGCCGGCCAGGAAACCAACGACCCGGTGCTGACTTACGCCTTCAAACTGGCGTACTGGCGGCGCATTGCCGGCCGGCTCCGGCAGCAGGAACCCGACGCCTACTGGGCCTGGAGGGCCGAATCCCTCGCCCCCGGTATTCGCAACGACCTGCAGGCCATCTACGATAACTCCGAAATGTATAAGGACATCGCTCCCGTGATTCGTGACGTTACCTACGACACTTACCTGAAAGCACAGGGGATTCATGAAGGGCTGTTGAATTATGGCAAGGTGGTGCGAATGGTGGAAGGGTATTTGGTGGATTCCCGGTAAAAGACTTTTAGTCCGACGGCGAACGGCGCCGAAGGCTCCCGGAGCGTATGTTTTTATTAGCTTTGGGGAGTAGCATCGGCCAAAGTCGCTGCGCTCCCTTGTCCGACTCGGACTGAAAGTCCCCGACCATAGAATATGCTCCGCGCTAACCTCCTAACTCTTTTTATCGCCCTGGTCTGGCTAGCCAACGGCCTCTTTGCCAAAGTCCTCAACCTGGTGCCCCGCCATACCGAAATTGTGGCCAGTATCCTGGGAGAGGCATACGCCCGCCCGCTGACGATACTGATCGGCTGCTCAGAAATGGCTATGGCCATTTGGATTTGGCTTGATCGGCAGCGAAGACCTACTGCAGTTTTACAGATGGCCATTATCCTGACCATGAATACGTTGGAAAGCCTGCTGGTGCCTGATCTTTTACTTTGGGGTTACTTCAATCCAGTGTTTGCGGTGTTATTTTGCGGACTGATCTGGTACCATGGTTTCCGGGTTAAAGAATTGTATGAACCTGCTTAAATGTCACCCTTTCGCGGTAGAAACCTTTTTCCGGCAATCGCTGGTCCTGACCTTCGCGCTGCCAGTGGAGCAGCTGGCGGCTTTGTTGCCGCCGCCATTCACTCCCGATGTTTTTGAGGATCGCTACGCTTTCGTTGCCGTGGCGATGGTGCAAACGGAGAAGCTTCGCCCAAAAGGCTTTCCACGCTTCCTGGGCAACGATTTTTTTCTGAGTGGCTACCGGATTTTCTCCCGCTATACCAATCAGGCGGGGAAGCGACTACGAGGATTGTACATCCTGGAGTCTCAAACGGATAGCCGGAAGATGCAATTTATGGGGAACCTGATGACGCACTACAACTACTCGCTGATTGAGGTAGCGCAGCATCGCTCGGGGGAATTACTTGCGGAAGATGATGCCAAGGAGGGGGAGGAAGTTCCCTTTTACGAAGTTTCTAGCCCGACTGCCGGGTTCGACGTCAGAGTCAGGTACGAAGACCAACCGGCCTTGCCCGCCGGTTCTCCTTTTGCCGACTGGAAGCAGGCCCGTCGTTTTGCGGGGCCGTTGCCCTTTACGCTTACCTACGACGCGGCTGCCGGGCAGGTGCTCATCGTTCAGGGAGTACGACAAAACTGGAAGCCACGGCCGGTGGCCGTAGAGAAATTGGTCTTGCCCTGGCTGGAGCAACGCGGCTTCGGGAACGCGGTATTAGCCAGTGCCTTTGTGGTTGAGAACATTCCGTATTACTGGAAAAAGGGCATCATAGAAAATTGGCAACCATGAGGCAACCATTTCAGGGAGTAAGCAACATTGTCAGATTCAACTGGCACTTTTACCTCATTGCAGTGGTGGGCGTTTCCCTCGGTCTGTGGTTTGCGTCCTGGCTGGGTGGCTGGTGGTTCGTGGCTGGCCTTTGTCTGGCCTTTGGGGCGGTAGCTACCATGGTTATCTCACTGATTGTTTCGTGGTACATCTATGACCGGTCAGACCTCTATCGGCTGACCTGGTTGCCTGACCTGCAACCAGGCTCCCAAATTGTCAACATCCATGCGGGATTTGACGAAACCAGTGGTTTACTCACTAAGCGCTATCCTGAAGCGAGCCTACAGGTGTTTGATTTCTATGATCCGGAGCTTCATACCGAGATCTCCATCAAGCGGGCACGCGAAGCTTATGCGCCACACCCTGGTACGATGGCCGTTTCCACTACGGATATGCCATTAAAGGATGGTTCCGTTGACGTAATCTTTTTGCTACTGGCTGCCCATGAGATCAGAAATGCTGCCGAGCGGACGCAGTTCTTTGCCCTGCTGCGCCAGGCGCTGAAACCGGGTGGACGAATCATCGTCACCGAACACCTGCGGGACCCGGCCAACTTTTTGGCTTACACCGTCGGCGCTTTTCACTTCCTTGCCCACGAGGATTGGCGGCGAACCTTCGAGGGCGCTGCTTTGGCTGTTGTTGAAGAAAAAAAGCTAACGCCTTTTCTGACGACTTTTACCCTAGTTGCGTATGCTGATCCATCTTAATCTTATTGGAGCTCTTTTGGCAGTGCTCTCCGTCTTACACGCTTTCATTCCCGGTTATCTTAACTGGAAGCGAGACTTGCAGCCCCTGAGTCTGATGAACCGGCAAATGATGCAGACGCACATGATCTTTATCGCCATCACCGTTTTTGGGATCGGTCTGCTTTGCCTCACTTCAGCGCCGGAGCTTATCGGTACGCCACTGGGGCGCAAAATCGCGCTGGGGCTCTCTGTTTTTTGGGCGCTCCGACTGATCTTCCAGTTCTTTGTCTACTCCTCAGAACTATGGAAAGGGAAGAAATTTGAAACTTTCATTCACGTCATCGCCGTTGGGTTCTGGATTTACATGATGGTGGTGTTTGGGATGGTGGGGTTAGCGCTAAACTAGAATTGGAGTTAGGGTGATGAGCGTTTCGTCAGTATCAGAATTTACAATGTACAATTCAAGGTGTACCATTTGTAATTGCCTTGTAGCATGTGTGGGCTGCTTGGCGGGAAATCCTGAATTGTACATCGTAAATTCAGACCCCGCCAAATCTGAGCATATTATGAAAGAAATTATATTGATGCGTTTCTTTCTTCTCGTCGCGATATTGCTTCTGATTGGATGCAATGATAGAGTAGATGACAGTGAAGTTTTCGAAGAGGAAGAAGTCATCCCTAGTACTATTCACCGCACCGATCAACCCGTCGAGGTTGGCATGCCGCAAATCTCACAAGTAGCGGTACCCGCCCAGGCCGAACCTCCTGTACTCGGTAAAATATTGGTTGGTGACTTCAATGGAGATCAGCTGAATGATACCCTTCTGAGTGTAAGTCGAGGAAGACTCGCTGGTTATTTGACGATACTGTCAGGGAATAAAGTATCAGACACCTTAGGCTTAGGAAGGGAATATGGCTCGTTGTTCAATGATTTTAGCTGGGTAGATTCCTCTAGAATTGTTAGCCCAGGTATTTTCGAGGAAGTGACCTTCTCTGAAGATGGTGATGTTTTAGGCAGTAGGAAAGTTGAGGTGCAGTTTGATGCAATAGAACTCCTTGCTAGCGAGATTGGAGGGGGGATTCTTGCTTGGGAAAGTGATCGTGGGTGGTACTGGATTCATCAGGCAGACTGATAATGGGCCTCCGGCCGAAGGGCGCTCCGCGCACGAGCGGAAGCGCCTGCTTCGGCAACGCGACTGGGTCGCGGCCGGAAGAACCATGGGCCAATTATTGGCCTCCTTCGTCGAAACTATTTTGCATTGGTTAAGGATAGGGTTAACTTCTTTACCACACCAATACCCTAAAAGATGATACACGGCCCTTCTCGCATTTCCGGCCATTCTGGTACGGATAAAAAACACAAGAAAGCATTTACAAAATGGCGTAAATGGCAACGTGAAGACTCAATGACTTACGAAGGCGGCCGCGAAACTGCCCAGCGATCGGGTAGATACGTTAGTGAACATAAAAGGTCAGCTTCGGAGAGAAATTGGCTGATCATACTTGGGCTTCCAATTGTCCTTATTGCGTTGATCGGTGGTGCTTGGTTGCTTTATCATGCAGCAGGTGGTGTGTTATCTTCGATCGATCAGCCTGAAATATTGACGTTGCCTCCTCAGAATGATGTGCAACGACTACAGGCCTACCGATCCTATCAGAGGACGGCAAACAATAACCTTCAGAAAGGCGACTACGAGGAAGCCCGGGATAACTTTTACCTTGCACTGGAAATGGCACCCTTTAGCCAGACTGCTCGGAAAGGATTAGTCGAAGTCGTGGAGTACATCTGCGAAAAAGACCTGAATTACTGCGAGGAAGCATTGACGCAGCGTGACTACCTGAACAAAACAGTGCGGAGAAAGGAGCCTTAGGTAACCTCCCCTGCTCCTTAATACTTCTCCTCGCACCTGCGACCGCGCCAGAAAAGCATCTTATCAGTAGCCCGTAAAAGCCTTCGGCGTAAAATCTCCCATTAGCTATGCTGCTGCCTGCGGCGGTCCCTGATTCTCTCCTTCTCCATTTATTACCAACCAAGCCCTAAATTGTCCCCCAAAACCACCATGCTAAGATTACTACTCCCCCTGCTTTGTTGCTGCTTACTCACCTACTCCTGCCAGGAGAAAAGAGAAGTGGTTGAAGAAGTCAACATCGAAAAGGTCGTAGACGGAGACGCGGAACCCGGGCTGATGCACACGGTCTATTTCTGGTTGAACGATGACGTAGACGAAGCCTCCGCCGAAACCTTCGAAGCCGGGGTATGGAACCTGGAAGGCATTCCTTCCGTAAAACGGATGTTCTTCGGCCCGGCAGCGGGAACCCCCAGCCGGGATGTCACTGACAACTCCTTCGATTATGCGCTGATTCTTTGGTTCGACGATGTGGCTGGCCACGATGAATACCAAACGCACGCTATACACACCAAATTTGTCGAAGAGCAAGGCGCAAAATTTAAGAAAGTCCGGGTTCGCGATAACTTGTTGAGTGAGCGGTAAATAATAGTTGAAGCTTAATCTCAGGTAATTTTGACGGGATGTTAAGTGAAGAAACCAGGAAGGTATTATACCTGAATACTGCGCCCTGAATGCTTAACGCTGATCGCTGAAAACTGAGCCTTGGATACTTAATGCTGATCACTGAAAACTGACTTCAAAATACTGACCCCTGGCTGCTGACTTCCTATTTCTTCTTCCAGTCTTCTTCTTCATCGCGCTGTTCTACGCCATGGCGGGCTTTGGCGGTGGTTCCAGCTATTTGGCGGTGTTGGCACTGGCTACCTTACCCACGACCGAGATGCGGGCCATTGCGTTAGTCTGCAACATCATTGTAGCCGGAGGGGGCGTTTTCCATTTTGTCAGAGCTGGTGAAATGCCCTGGCGAAGAGCTTTGCCACTGGTGTTGTGCAGTGTGCCGGCAGCTTTTCTTGGCGGGAGGATAGCGTTGCCGCGCGAGCAATTTCTGGGGCTGCTCGGTGTCGTATTGCTGCTGGCCGGACTGGCGATGTGGTGGCGGACGGGAGTGGCAGCTACTAAGCCGGAGGAACAATCCGTGGAGCCAGAGAAGAAACAAGTAATCGGGAAGGAGGTTTCCTCAGGGCTGCTGGGTACCGTCCTGGGCTTCCTGGCGGGGCTGGTTAGCATCGGCGGCGGGATTTTCCTCAGCCCGGTACTCTTCCTGCAGCGCTGGGCCGCTGCCAGAGAAATTGCTGCGGTCACCAGTCTGTTCATTTTTGTGAATTCTGTGGCTGGGCTGGCCGGTCAATTTAGTAAAGGCATTGAGGTGACCTGGCAACTAATGGCTGCTTTGGCAATTACGGTTCTTATCGGAGGGCAGATCGGGACGCGGCTCACGCTGAGAAGACTATCGCCAACGGCGATCCGCAGGGTCGCAGCCGTATTGATCATCGTGGTAGGGCTACGATTGCTGGTACAGGTGTTTTGAGGTCGGCTGTCGCCGTCTTGTAAGTGCTACCTGCCAACGAAGTTGAGGTTGCCGGGGTTACGGACTTAGTGCCTATTAGCTACTTTATTAAACACAACTGATCTTTTTTCTGTCTATAAATAAAAAGCGTCTTATCTTTGCACGCTCTAAGACAAAACCGGTCGTCCCTTCCCGGGAGGAAACCGGTACTTAACTAATAAAGATAATTTGTCATTATGCCAGTACGTATTCGCCTCCAGCGCCACGGTCGTCGCAAGCGTCCCTTTTACCACATCGTAGCAGCTGATGCTCGCGCACCCCGCGACGGTAAGTTCATCGAGAAGCTCGGTACCTATAACCCAATGACGGTTCCTGCCACCATTGAGTTAGACCACATGGCTTCTTACAAGTGGATTATGAAAGGCGCCCAGCCTTCTGATACCGTTCGTGCCATCCTCCGTTTTAAAGGAGTAATGTACTTCAAGCACCTCATGCGCGGTGTTGAAAAAGGTGCCCTCACGCAAGAGGAAGCCAGCAAGAAGTTCCAGGAATGGATCGACGCAAAGGAAGGCAAAGTTGCCACCCGCCGCGAAGCAGAAGCTAAGAAGCAGGATGACCTCCTCGCGAAGATCTCCGGTACCGTTCCGGTCGTCAAAGCTCCAGCGCCCGTAGAGGTGGAAACGCCAGCAGCAGAAGCTGCTGCTGAAGAAGCCGCTCCCGTTGTAACGCCTACAAGCGCGCTCGATGCTGCCATCGCTGAAGCCGCAGGTGATACTGCCGCAGTAACGGAAGAAACCAAAAAAGCTGCCGCTAACGTGGCAGGTGAAGCCAAAGCCTCAGCCGAAGCCACGGAAGCTGCCGGTGAAGCCCTTGAGGCCGCCAGTGAAGCTACCGATGACGCTTCTGACGTTGTTGTAGACGCATAAGCCGTCCCGCTCCGGATTTCCGGAAACAACCTAACGATTACAAAGCCCCGCTTGCCATCTGGTAAGCGGGGCTTTTGTTTCAAGTCCTCAGTTTATCCAGTTGTCGAGTTATCTGGTTGTCCAGTTATCACAGGTTATCAGGTTATCGAGTTGTCGAATCGAGTTGTCCAGTTATCCAGGTTATCGGGCTTTGTCCGAAACATTTAGCCGCACTTTATAATTAGAAGTACCCGACAACCCGGTTTGACAACCCGACAACCTGACTCGATAACTCGATGTTGAAAATCGCCTTCTCTCCAATCTACCGTTACGACCTCCCGGCGAAACATCGCTTCCCAATGGACAAATACACTTTGCTACCTGAGCAACTGCTGTATGAAGGTACGATCACCGAGGATAATTTCTTCGCTCCGCAGCCACTGGCTGAGGAAGCTATCCTTCGGACGCATACACCGGAATATTGGGAGAAGCTAAAGACCAATTCCCTTAGCGTTAAAGAAGCCAGGGCTATCGGTTTCCCCATGCGGGAGGCACTGATCTCCCGTGGAAGGGTAATCGCACAAGGGACCCTCGACTGTGCCCGCCTGGCGCTTAACGGAGCGGGGGTAGCGCTCAATATCGCTGGCGGTACACATCACAGCTTTGCCGACCGGGGGGAGGGGTTCTGCGTCTTCAATGACATTGCCATCGCCGCCAACGAACTACTGTTTACCGGTGAAATACAAAAGGTGATGGTGATTGACCTGGACGTACACCAGGGTAACGGAACAGCCCACATCTTTGCAAATGAACCGCGGGTCTTTACGCTGAGTTTTCATGGCGCGAAAAACTACCCTAACCGTAAGCCACCGTCGGACCTCGACGTAGGTTTCCCAGACGGAACCACCGACAAAGATTACCTGGAAACCCTCTACAAAATGCTGCCCGATCTTTTGGATGCGGAGCTACCGGACCTGGTGTTTTTCCTGAGCGGTGTGGACATCCTGGCGTCAGATAAGCTGGGTCGACTGGCCGTTAGCCTTGCCGGTTGCCGGGAGCGGGATCGCTTCGTCTTCCAGTGCTGCAAGGATCGCGGCCTCCCCGTTGCCGTCTGTATGGGCGGTGGTTACAGCGAACGCCTGGCGACCATCATTGAGGCACACGCCAACACCTTCCGAATGGCCGATGCCGTTTTCTACTAAGCACCAGTGATCCATCGTATCTTGCACCTACAACTCCTCAATAGCGTTAATAGTCCAACAGACCAATAGCCTAAGCATGACCATAAGCATGACCAAACATACCCTGAAAAAACTGGAAA
This sequence comes from Neolewinella persica DSM 23188, assembly GCF_000373105.1. Taxonomy (GTDB): domain Bacteria; phylum Bacteroidota; class Bacteroidia; order Chitinophagales; family Saprospiraceae; genus Neolewinella; species Neolewinella persica. The sequence continues at coordinate 94,455 of NZ_KB890497.1, forward strand.
CCCTGGCTAAGGAGCTGGGGTACAAGGTCAGGTACGAGAAAGGGAATTTTCAATCTGGCTATTGCCTGGTGGAGCATCAACGGGTAGCCATCGTCAACAAATTCTTTGACACAGAAGGAAGGATCAATGTGCTCTTAGATATTCTAAGCCAGTACCGGACCAGCGAGGGGGAAAGAAAGCCGGTGCTGGATGATACGTCTACAAAATTATGGAAAGACTTAAGGCCTTTCCTGGGGATTAAAGAGGATGAGGAAGAGTAGAACTTAGTTGATACTTGCCGGACGTTAATCAAAAAGCCGGCTTCCCCCAAGTGGGAGAAGCCGGCAAAGCAGTATAATTCAGACAAATTTCTTATTGATCGTCCAGACGTGGATCGAAGAATCGGACACTTGTCCATGGGACGTCCAATTGCTTAGATTTTTTCCATTTTCTGTTGCGGTCGTTCAGCAAAAAAGCATGGCGTTTCATGGCGGTTTCACCGCTCCTTCGCATGGTCCGGCTGATTTGTATCAGCTCCAGATTGGTATCAGCATTAAGGTTGGTCAGGTAGCTATCGAGTTGATCACATTTACCATTCAGGCATTTGCGGTAAGCGAGTGTCTTCAGGTGTTTGATCTTGTTTCCTCGAATGGCGAACATCTCCACCCGGCCGCTGGTCTGTCCCTCCATTCGTAGGATGTAAAGAGACTCATCAATACCCTTTACGGCCATGCTTCCGTAAAGTTTGGCATTCATTTTGTCTGCCATCCGCTGAAACTTGGCAGGGAGCAATGCTTTAGTCGTGCTACTTATGGGGGTCCCTCGCATCAGGTAGACTTCATCCGGGGCGATGTCAGGATCGACGTATACGTGGAGAAAGCCTACATTTTCTCCCGGGAAGCTGGCGTCAAATTCCTGAAGAGCCGGATTTTGGGGCCGGTTAGTTATGGGGTAAGCCTGGGTGGGATCAGCGGCCCGGTTGGGTGCCGGCTTGGCGTCCTGAGCAAAAGAAGATAGGCTGGCTAACAGTAGAATAAGTAGTGGGGTGATGTACTTGAACATGGTTATTTGATTTTCTATTAAAACGCAAGTGCCCCATGAGTAAGTTCGATCACTCTGTTAATTGACGTAATATAGATCGTTGATAACCAGATACTTTGTAGGAATTGACCGCAGGGATGTCTTCTCCGTCGTGTTTTGTCTCACCGGTTGTACGGACAGGCGCCTCTTTTCCGCTGAAGATAGCATAGACCAGGTGATCTCCCCGGTGCTCAACGCTGGACATCAGATAGGTGCCACCGATGGTGAATACACTTTGGTAAGTACTGCCCAGGTAGTAGCCATCGAGCAGGATGGTGTTCTTTTCGTCGCAAATCCAGTGATGTGGCCCATCAGGGCCTTGCACGATGTAGTAGTCGCGTTTGCCGGCAACTTTATCTTCTCCATAGATGATGGTATAGGTGTAGCTGGTGTCGGTAATTGGTAAAATGTGGAGCTCCATCGGGACAGTTTGACGAACGCCAGAAGGGCCGAAAATCTGTAGTTCCCCAGCCCATTTTCCGGTAAAATCCTGGGGGAAGGTGGGGAGTTTATCCGTTTGCGCATAGCAAAAGCAGGGAAGGATAAGTAACAGAAGGCTAAATAGGTGGCGCGGCCGCAGGTGCATGGAGGTGGTCTTTTGAGGAGCAAAGATAGGGAGGGTTGTTGCATTGGTTTCCCGGCTGTCTTGCTTGTTATAGAGTATTATTTCGTTAGTCAACGTAGGGAAAGTCAAAAAAGGGTGGGGTTTAGGAAAGATGGTTGTTCGAGGTTGAAATTGGGGATTCTGGTAGTAACTATTTAACCCAACCCGTACTTCTACGGAAGTACATTTTTTAGGATAGTGAAGTGGCTCAATCAACCCGTACTTCTACGGAAGTACATCTTTTAGGATAGTGTAGTGGCTCAATCAACCCGTACTTCTACGGAAGTACATTTCTGTAGTGAAGGGTGATGGCCTGGACCTTTCTTTATGACGACGGCAGTAATCCACCCGTTTCTATTCTTCCAAACTAAAAGACTTTGCTTTGAAGCACGTAGCCTGCCTGGCCCACGCCCAAGGCGCACGCAACTGAAACTATCGTACAAAGTACCGCATAAACTCCGCCTTCCTTCGCCTGCTTACGTCCAGGTGGTCACCGTTGGAGAGAATAACCACTCCGCCCTCACCTCTCTGGTAGGAGGTGACGTGGGAGATATTTACGAGGAAGGATTGGTGAATCCGGCAAAAGCCATTCCCGCTCAATAAGCGTTCGTATTCCTTCAGTGTTTTACTACTGAGCAACTCGGTCTTGTCTTCCAGGAAAAAGCGGGTGTAATTGATCTCTCCCCGCAGGTAAATGATGCTCGGTAGGGTAAGTACCCGAAACCCATTCACATCGGGCACCACCATACGGTTTTCCTCTCCCTGCCGGTTGGTCATGAAGGTTCGCAGTCGTTGATCCGCTGCCGGCCGGTTAGACTGCCGATCAAAAAAGCGGCGCAGTGTATCCCGTAAGTCGCTGATGCGAAGTGGCTTGAGCAAGTACCCCAGAGCCGCAAAATCGAATGCCCGAATGGCGTACTGGTTGTAAGCCGTAACAAAAATCACCTCGCCGGCGATGTTTGGTAGCCGGGCCAGAATGTCGAACCCAGTACCACTCTTCAGCTGAATGTCAAGAAAGATCAGGTCTGGTTGTAGTTGGCTGATCAACTTCGCACCGGCGTCTACGTCGTCCGCCTCTCCGACGATGTCGAAGGGATAAGGTTGCTCGCCCAACAGCTTTCGCATTAGGTCGCGGGCGTTGGATTCGTCGTCGATGATGACGGTACTGAAGGAGGAGATCAAGGGCGGAAGGTTGATGCGGTAAAAGGATATTCACTTTAGAAGAGTAGTAAGGCGGACCCACAAGAACGGAAAGATCCTTCCTAAAATCAAGCCAGAATGATTAATTGGCAGGGTCTGTTGATTACCCGGCATCTGTTAAAATAGACGTTCATCTAAAAAAATAGTTGTACATCTAAATATTTAGGCATAGCTTTGAGGCATGGAACCATTAACCCGAAAAGAAGAAGAAGTGCTCCGTATCCTTTTTAAGCTGGAACGTGCTTTCGTGAAGGACATCATTGCCGAGATGCCAGGAAAGAAGCCAGCCTATAGTACGGTCTCGACTTTCATTACCAACCTGATGAAGAAAGGCTACGTTGGCCATGAGGATTTTGGTAGCACGCACCGCTACTTTCCCCTGATTTCCAAAGAGCAGTTTTTTCAGAAAGACCTCAAGCGGGTCGTCTCTGATTTCTTTGGTGATAGCCACAAGGCCCTGGTCTCCCACTTCGCCCGCAACAAGAAACTAAGTCGTGAGGACCTGGAGGACATCCTCCGGATGATCGACGAGCAGGAATGACCTTCTTTCAGCTGCCTTTAGGCAGCTGTACCTCAACCATCAGGTTGAGCAGTTATGGTCTACAGTAAAAATAAGTACCTAAGTCTTTACCTAAATCACACCAAATGTCTACTTTATTAACCGCCTCCATCCTCCTCCTGCTCCTCTGGCCCGCCTACGCGGTCTTACTGCGGTACTCCGACCGCTATGCCCTCAACCGCTTCCTGTTGGTGCTGGCGATGGTAGCCGTTTGTGCTTTGCCATTTGTATCTCTGGAGAGTCCGGCTCCGGCCATTACACAAAGTCTGCAAGGAACGATTGAGTACGTTGAGCAGACTACCTACCAGTCGCCGACGGTTGTGCCAAATGAGGAGATGTTGACCGTTAGTACTGATTTAGCCAAGCCCGACAGTATAGTGGAACGGTCAGTAGAAAGGGGCGAGATTACGACCTTTATCTATCTGGGTGGGGTAGGGCTACTGCTGTTACTGCTGGGCGTGCGCCTGCTATTTCTACTTTCTCTGCACCTGCGTTCTCGCCAAAGTAGTAATGGCCAATACCGACTGTTGCACGATGGAGTAACTTCCGGACAGGCTTTTACCTTCGGGAAATTCCTTTACTTCAGCGCTGATGTGGTCAGTGGTCCGGACTTTGACCATGTGCTCGCCCACGAGCGGGTACATGCCCGGCAGGGGCACTCCCTGGACATCTTCCTGAGCGAACTATTTCTGTGCATATTTTGGTTCCATCCCACCGCCTGGTGGCTGCGCGCCAAAATGCGTGCTAACCTGGAATTCCTGGTCGACAATGCCGTCATCTCCGCCGGCGCCGATCGGAGAGACTACCAGCTGGCGCTAGTGCGCCAGAGCCAGGCCACCCACGGCCTTGCCCTCACGCTTCCCTTTTCCGAACCAAGCCTTAAGAGCCGGATCACACGGATGACGGGAATGTCCGAATATCGCATAATAAGCTTAATTGCTACGGTAGCACTCCTGTTTTGGTTGGGGGTAGCCGCGATGGTGGTGAAAGGGAGCGAGGCTGAAACCAAGTACAACACTTTCCAGTTTGATGACGTCACGCTCAAAGGTCAAAGCAGTCCCATCTCCGCGACGGAATTCCTGTACACTACCTACTTTACGGAATCCATTCCCGAGGAGATCAACAGTTTCGAGCTCTACTTCCGGCGACTCCCCACGCCAGATGAGTACCTGCAGATCAAATCTATTCTACAACGGATTCCGCATACCAATTTCAGTATTTACGAACCGTGCAACGGTGCGCCCGGGACTTACCTGATGCAACTGAGTCATTACCTGAAACAGGAGGCTGTCTTCCGCAACCCGCTGCGGGAAGGAGATTTGTTACCGCACCACTTCCTCTTTTCGCTGACAAAACGGATTACTACCCAACCAATTCCGGCTGACCTGCCATTGGAATCCTTCGGATATTATAATCCGGCAGTTGTCAGTACAGCTTTTGAGATCAAAGAAACTGATAACGGCATGGAGTACTTCGATGGTGTCAGGACTTTACCGGTCACGAATGGTAGTCCTGCGGAGGGGAAACAGTACTATGCACAAACCGCGACTGCTGAATTAGCTGAGGAAGAACTGGCAGTGTTCATCAACGGCGAACGGTTTAATCTTCTGCCTAAGCCGGAAGTGAAATTTGAGGACGGTATGCAGTTTGCCGGTTACGCCGCTAAGAATATGTGGATGGGAGTGGAAGGTAATGCAACCGACCCGAATGCTTTGCCGAGTAGCCTTGGGCAAATGCCAGTACGAACGGTTATGCCTCCCAATGCGCGTATGGCTTGTTTGCTGGGGATGGAAGGCAGTCCGAAAGGGATGGTACGCAGAATTGTAGACCTTGGTCTCCGTAGCCCCGGAGATTATGCCCGGGCATTTGTTGAGAGTATGGCTAAAGTAAATTATATGGCTAATGCTCCGGTGGACAGAACCGAAGTGTACCTCAATGACGAACTGATCAGTTTAACCAGACTATCGGAAATGGACTTTCCGGAAGGAACTTTTGTCCAGACCGGCTGGAACGAAAATGTAAATAACGGGCCTTATGTGATTCAAGTTATCACTGATTAGAAGCCGCGTTGAACAAGGTGACTTAGCTATCAATCAAAGTCAGCAACCGAATTCTTTTCACAACCTGCGCTACCTGTCTTGAAAAGTTCGTCTGCCGACTTTAACAGAAACCCGGTCCGGAATTATCTACCACAAACCTTATTAACACCAATGAATCACCTTCTCTCCGCCACCATCCTCTTGTTTGCCGTTTGGCCAGCCTACTATCTATTGCTCCGTTACTCCGATCGGTATTCGCTCAACCGATTACTGCTGTTGCTGGTCATGGTGGCAGTAGTCACCTTGCCCTTTGTTAACTTTTCCAGCCCCGCGCCAGTGGTGACCCAAAGCATTCAGGGGACGATTTCTTACCTGGAGGAAGGCGTGATTACTGGTGGTGGCTCCATCGACCCCGTTCCTAAGGAAATTCGTTATGATGAAAACGGCGGAGAAATACTTATTGCTAATCGGACAGCTGTTACCTTTTTTATGTTGCCCAAAATGTACTATTTCGGCCTGAAGTTGCTGATAGTGGTTCTGGGCTTTCGCCTGCTTTTTATCCTGATACTGCACCTGCGTTCGCGCCTGAACGGAGATGGAACTTACCGGTTGCTACACCCCAGTGCCAAACCTGGCCAGGCTTACACTTTTGGTCGTAACCTTTACTTCAGCACCGATGTGCCCGACGACAGAGATTTTAATCATATCCTGGCCCACGAGCGTATTCACGCCCGGCAGCTTCATAGTCTGGATATTCTCCTAAGCGAAGTTTTCCTCTGCATCTTTTGGTTTCACCCAGCGGCCTGGTGGCTGCGTGCTAAAATGCGCGCAAACCTGGAATTTCTGGTCGATCAGGCAGTCATCTCCAGTGGTGCTGACCGGCGCGACTACCAGCTGGCCCTGGTGCGCCAGAGCCAGGGCGCCTACGGCCTCGCCCTTGCCCTGCCATTCTCTGAACCTACGCTAAAAAGCCGGATCTTCCGCATGACCGGGATACCCGAATACCGAGTTATAGCAGTTGTCGCGGCAGTAGTTCTGGTCTTCTGGCTGGGTGTCTCCCTACTCGTCATCAACGGAAACCTTTTCGACGATGCACCACATGGTCGTGAGTACCTCGAAGCCGCCGCTCACCCCGGCGACCCGTATTATGAATATTACCAAAATACGCTGCCCGAAGAACTCACCACTTTGGAAATTTACACCAACCGGATGGTGACAGTGGATGAGTACCTGCAGCTGCGGGCGATATTGGGTAAGGTGCCGGGGGCTAAGCTGTTCGTTTTTAAGAATGCTTTTGATGAAGGTTATTCACTTGAATTGAGTCACGGTAAGCAGGAGGCCGGGGCAATACACAAACTGACTGTGGTCCCTTCCAATCAGTACGTTTCTATGCTTGGGATAGAAAAAATTGGAGACTACTTTCCGATTGCTATAAACATGGATTTCAATTCTGGTATGCCTTCAGGGGAGGCAGGTTTTTCGATATATGGACTCACAAAGGTTCAATCAGACTACACCTCCAATCATTCACTGTTGATGCCCGAAACAATGGCTGACAACTTAATGGTGTACGTCAACCAGAAACGGATTGAGCTCGTAGAAAACGATAAGGAGCCAGCAAGGCTGAACGGCGTCGATATCTCGGAATTCGATGCTGCGGACTGGCCCAAGGTCCTGGTGGAAGGACGCACCCAGTTATCTCCCATAAAACGGATAGAAAAGCTGCTGAATGTTAAACCCGGCGCCATCAGGTCTTTCTCACAAGTAAGTACCAGCTCGGTGGAAGGTACCTACCGCGAGTGGTACGATGCTCTAGGTTTTCTGAAAGACCAACCCATGCTTACCTATTATAATGACCGCCCCGTCACGCTGGACTTCCTGCTGGATACCGATTTTGGCAAAAATGCAATGATTCAGCACGCCGTAAATTATGATACCCCCATGGGGATTTATGCGCTGCAGGTACTTGACGATTATCCCGACGTGGAAGTGGTACGCAGCGGAAGAGTCATTAAGGTCGACTTGTCCGGGGGCGAGGCTACTCCCCCTACGGAGGTCAATCTCTACTTCCGCCGCCTGCCCACACCGCAGGAGGTTGCGCAAATTCGGCCCTATCTCGCTGCCTTCCCTGATCACGGCCTCCGGGTTTTTCAGGATTGCAAACATTTGGAAGGGGACTACACGCTGTACTTCGGCGATGACTTTGGCGCTAAGATCACCGGCTTTTCCCAACTTGCCGTTGGGGAAGTTTACGACGGTCCACTCCGTTTTCAGTTGAAGCGGGAAGCCTCGGGAGAGGTGACTGGCACTACGCATAAACCCGGCCCCAAACCGGAGAATGCCCCCAATACCGAAGTCTTCCTGATGATCGATGGCGTCTACGTCAATATCTACTCCGACAACCCCACCCCCTACAGTAAATTGACCCTCGACCCCGCCCCTGATGCGGTGGCGATAGGTTGTAAAATAAACGCAATTGAGCGACCATTAATGGACGTATGGCGGGGGAAGTCCCCTTGGGTCTACACTTATAAAGCAGTTCATGCTGGAATGGTAGAAGGCTTTGAAGCTATGCTAATGGAGAGGGGGCTTGGAGATCGCCCACGCCAGTTTTACGTCAACGATTTAGAGGTGACCCGAGAGTTCTTTACCAGCTATCAAGGAGGTAAATATGCTTATGTGCGAATCGGAGGATGGTCGGGAAGAGAAAACACTCCCGTGATTCTTGAGATTGTGGATTAAGGTATCCTTTCTAACAGGCAAAACACCATAAATCTATGAAATGTCTAGGCTTACTTTTCTTCTGCACAGCCTTGTTCACCTGTTCCTCCAACCAGAAGTTCGAGACAACGGCTCAGTACAGCGACAGCATCCCCGTAACCCTCGATCAGGTTATCGCACGGGACCAGGGTGTTCGGACCGGAGACATCCCGGGTAGCATGCAGGACATTGGACCAGCCGCTAGCGGTACACGTCGTCAGGTCATAATGGCGCTTTCCTTACCTGGGATTGCGTCGAGCCTACTTGTCTTAAGCAACGATGATTGGGGAACTACGAGATAGCTCTGTTGGCAACTGGCCGCGATTTTACCCCCTGTTTGGTACTTCCTCCTTAGTGTAGTCCTTAATGCCTGAATGACCTGAATGGTTATTCCTTCCCCTGCCGTTCGGTGCCTGCTCCTTAGTGTAGTCCTTAATTCCTTAGTGGCCTTAATGGTTATTCCTTCCCCTGCTTTTTGGCGCCTGCTCCTCAGTATATTCCTCAAAGCCTTAGTGACTTTAATGGTTACCCCTCCACTTGTCCCCCTGACCTCCTTCATAGTAGGACTACACCAAATAACTAAGCCCCAAGCACCCCACTAACCCGATCAGGCTAACCACGGTCTCCATCACCGTCCAGCTACGCAGGGTCTGCGTAACCGTCAGCCCGAAGTACTCCTTGAATAGCCAGAAGCCGGTATCATTAACGTGACTGGCGGTCAGGGAACCGGCACCGGTAGCCAGCACCAGTAGTTCCGGACTGGCAGCGCCGCTCTGCGCCAGCGGCAAGACAATCCCCGCGGCCGTAATCGCGGCTACGGTAGCCGAACCAAGTGTAACCCGCAGCGCTGCTGCGATCAGCCACGCGATAAGGATGGGGTGGGCGTTGAAGCCCTGGAGCACGTCAACGATGTATTCACTGGTTCCACTGTCGACAAGCACCTGCTTGAAGGCACCACCCGCAGCGATGATGAGCAAAACGGCGGCCATTGGCGCGAGTTGTTTGCTTACACGGGACATCAGGCTAGCCACGGGGATTGCTGACTGTCGGCCAAGAACAAACATCGCAATCAGTACACCCACCAGCAGGGCGATGGTGGCGTCGGTCAAGAGACCCGAGTTGACGAGCTCTGCGAAGAAACCCTGATTGCCAGCATTGGCAGTAATACCCCCGACAGCCTCTTCTGCTCCTCCAACCAAATATTGCACCAGCGTCCCCGCCGCCAAAAGCAATACGGGCAACAACGCGCACAGCACACTGGCACCAAATGATGGCAGTTTATCCGGAAGATTAGTCTCTTCGAAAGTCAATGCTCCCTTGGTGAACGGCATATTACGCAAGGTGCGGGCGAACAACGGCCCCGCTAAAATCACCGCTGGAATGCCCAGCAGGATTCCGTACAATAAGACCTTGCCCACGTCCGCTCCATAGGTGTCGGAAATGAGCATTGGCGCAGGGTGTGGCGGTAAAAAACCATGGGTGACCGATAGGGAAGCAACTGCAGCCACCGCCACCATCGCCAGCGGTAACTTAGCCTTCTCCGCAGCGCTCATGATGATCGGTGCCATCATCACGAAGGCCACGGAATAGAACAGCGGTATTCCGATCAGAAATCCGACGGCACACAAACCCCAGAGGATCGACATGCCTTCACGGCCCGCTACCAACTTATCGGTGATCACTTTCGCCGCTCCCGTTTCGGCGATTATGCCGCCCAGTACGGAGCCCAGTCCCAGGATCAGCGCCAACCCGCCCAGCGTTCCGCCAACACCGCTGGTTACTGCCGTCATCGTTCCCGCCGGACCCATGCCAAGCGCAAGTCCCGCACCGATAGCGACGAGTACTAAAGCAATAAAGGGATGCCATTTAAGGCCGATGATGAGGGCGAGTAGAGCGAGTACCGCCAGGAGCGTGATAAGTATTGGCATAGTGTTGGTGCTATTGGTCTGTTAGTGCTATTGAGGCTAAAGTACCAAAGAACCAACTGACCAATAGCACCAACAGACCAATACGACCGATTATTCCCCTTGCAATACCACATCCAGCATGCTGGGAAAACTAAGTACGGCATCTCCCCACTTATCCTTAATCGCCTTCTGGTGGTTCAAAGCGTGTTTCTCCTGATAAATGTCGAAGACCAAACGAGATTTGAAGGTCAGCAACAGGGCATAGGTTGGGCCGTCGGACTCATCAACACCCAGTAGGCGAGTAAGGTGGTACCGCTCAACGGTGCCCGATTCCATTACGGCCGGAAGGTAGGCGCGTTCCATCCAGCTGAGCCAGGGGGCGTGTTGGCGATGGTCGACTTTGGAGGTAACGTTGTAGATGATCATGGGCGAAAAACATGCATTTGTCGATGGGTGATATTTGATAGGCGATTTGCGCGATCTCGTGCGGTAGCCAATCAGATATCAGATATCGCCAATCGCATATCGCATATTTTACTCCCTTATTATAGAGGCACCCAGCGCATTCAATCGCTCGTCAATCCGCTGGTACCCCCGGTCAATCTGGTTGATGTTATCTATCCGGCTGGTGCCTTCGGCCGACATGGCGGCGATGAGCAGGGAAACCCCGGCCCGGATGTCGGGAGAACTCATCTTGATGCCGCGCAGTGGTGCCCGCTTGTCGAGGCCGATAACCGTAGCACGGTGCGGATCACAGAGGATGATCTGCGCGCCCATGTCGATCAGTTTGTCGACAAAGAAAAGCCGGCTCTCGAACATCTTTTGGTGGATGAGTACGGAGCCACGGGCCTGAATGGCCGTAACCAGAGCGATACTCATCAAGTCGGGGGTGAAGCCGGGCCAGGGGGCATCGTAGAGGGTCATCAGACCGCCTTCGATGAAGGAACCGATTTCATAATGATCCTGGGCGGGAATATGGATGTCGTCTCCGGGGAAATTCATCTTTATGCCCAGCCGCTGGAAAGTAGACGGGATGATGCCCAGCTGATCCCTGCGCACGTCTTTGATGGTGATGTCGGATCCGGTCATGGCGGCCATACCAATGAAGGAGCCGATTTCGATCATGTCGGGTAGCATACGGTGTTCGGTGCCGCCCAAAGAGTCGACGCCCTGGATGCGGAGCAGATTGGAGCCGATGCCTTCGATCTTGGCACCCATACGGACGAGCATTTTACAGAGCTGCTGAAGGTAGGGCTCACAGGCAGCGTTGTAAATGGTGGTTTCGCCTTTGGCGAGGACGGCGGCCATCACGACGTTGGCAGTGCCGGTCACGCTGATCTCCTCCATGTGGAGGTAGGTACCAACCAGGCCGTCGGTGCTGAAAGTGTAGATGTGGCGGTCGGCGTCGTATTTGAAGTCAGCACCAAGAGCCTGAAGGCCCAGAAGGTGCGTATCGAGCCGACGACGGCCAATCTTATCCCCACCGGGCTTAGGCAGGCTGGCGCGTCCGTAACGGTTGAGCAGCGGCGCAATCAGCATCACGGAACCACGAATTTTCTGGGCATCGCGGACGTAATCTTCGCTCAGCACGTAATCGATGTTGATGTCTTTGGCGGTCACCCGGACGCTCTCGCGGGTAAGGCGTTCCACCTTCGCGCCGAGGCCTTCCACGAGGTCGAGCAGCTTATTAATGTCGAGGATGTCGGGCAGGTTCTCGATCAACACCGGCTCTGAAGTGAGCAGGGTGGCGGAGATGATCTGCAGCGCTTCGTTCTTGGCGCCCTGGGGGATGATTTCGCCGGAGAGCTTGTGGCCTCCTTCTACGATGAATGTTCCGTTGTCGGTCATGGGCGCGAAGGTACCTTTGGATTCTCGATTCTCAATTCTCGATTCCGGATTTTTGATTGAAGGGTGCATTTTTATTGATTTTGAGTGAATAGTGGGCGGGGCCGCAGGTGCAAGGGGAGGATTTTAAAGAGCAGGGTTAGCAGGCGACGCTGTAAAGAATGATGACTACTCCGAAGTATTCTTTGATAATGACTTCCTCCAGGTCCCTTTTAAAGGTTAGCGAGTCAGGTGTTTTATTGATCAGGTAAGCATTTTTCCACGCCATTCCGTTTGGGTTGTAATTATTAAGTTGGAACCATTTGGCGGCCAGGAGATAGCCCGCAGCCAAGGTGGCATTGGGCACCACGATTGTCTCTCCAGCACCGACCTTATCCCAGAAACTGCTGATCGTGATTCCATTATCGTACAGCAGGCTGAGTTCTCCGTGCGTACTTTCTGCCGAAGACGGTAGAAAATGTAGCGTATCTACTATCGCTACTCCGGGCTTTCCGCCACTAGCAAGGAAATTTACTGAAAGGGGCTTAGGATCGTAATTACTGATGTAGCCGTTAAAAGCATAGCCCTTCAGCTCACCGTACCGGACACCGACGAACTGCCCCAACATTTCCCAGCCAGGCAGTTCTTCTCCGTCCAGCTGGCGTACCGGGATGATGTCAATACTGAGGTCTTCTCCCCATTCGCCGGTCAGTTGGACGGTGGCGCCGTAGGGAATAACCGCCAGCTTTTTGCCTTGTGGATTGCCTTCGGCGCGCAGCACCAGGCCAGATGTTGCCCAAACGTATTTGTCGTTGGAGGTTGCCTGGTGTTGAGAAAGGAGGGTAGAGGAACAAAGTAAAAATAATGTGAGGTAACGCATGGTGTGCTTGATTTGTTACCCCAAAGTTCGGTGGGTGGCGGGCAGGATTTGGGGCCGATTAGAATTCGTGGGGGTTGGGCCAGGATTCGCTTAGTGACCCTGGGCGAGGGGCGCTTCCGCTCGCTGCCAGAGGCAGCTTCGACCGGGGGGCATTCCTGACAACTGCGGCAGGATCCGGATTTTGCTCCTCAATCTTTAAAGGCTACGTTAAATATTATGGGGACTAAATTTGCTCCTAATTAGGATCAATCCAAGAACCCTTGTTTACAATGAAGCAACCAATCATCTACAGAGGCAAAGCCGGAACGATCAATGGAACCTTAGTCAATAGATTCGTTCCAGAATGTGAGGTCCAGCCGTACCCGCTCCTAATTACCCTTGATGGCCTGGACTTTGAGGGCAACACCTTCACCGGCCTTTCCCCAGTTACTGAGCACGACGCAGCAAAAGCATTGGGGAAGTTTGAGTTTGTAGAATACGGGAACCAACACCCTTCTACAGCCTACGTTGAGTTAATGAATTACCAACTAGAGTTTGACTTAAGGATATTAATTGTAGATAAAAACAAGGCGCAGGATTTAGAAGTTGATGGCACCTGTACGGTCGATAAGGGAATTGAGGCTGATTTAATCAAGTTTGAATTTACCTTATATGGCGATGGTCACGAAGTTTCCAATTGCGATTTTGACGGGCTTTTTGATTTCCTAAAGGAGAAAATCGGACCAGAATACTGCCTGAAAAACTGTCATGGTTGCGCCTATTCTGACTACAGTCCATACGGCAATGATACTTTTGGTACTATGATGTGCTTCAGAAATTGCAAAAGCGAATATTCTAAAGTGAAAAGCAAGGCGGACTTTTTCGAGGTGCTTAATCTGAACCAGGATATTACGGTTCAGGAAACCTACCTGTGCGATCAATTTGAGGCAAGGAAGAAGGGGACAGGTTATAGAGGATGACTTGATTTGCGCTGAGCTATCCGGCTAAGGCCGGAGCTACACGTGTATTATCCGCCCGTCCGACGGATCCTTTTTCGCGGGGCGACGAAGGAGCCAACCGCGAAAAAGTCCGTCTGACGGGTTGGGGTAACCTTCCAATGCCGTCTTATGAATTAGGGAACCTTCCCCAAAGCCGACAGACAAACTTTTCGTCCGGCTGCGCCAGGCCGAAAAGGATTTGTCGGACGGCCGGACACTGTGCTCCTCTAACGAACTCTGCACCTGCGGCCGCGCCCTGAAAATAAATTCCCCCCAAATTCCAACCTTTTACTTCCCCTTCCCATCAAATGAGCAAATGACCGCTTACCCGCCCGTATGAGGACCCCTGAAAAAGATACGTTGATTGATCGTTGCCTGCGCGGAAACCGCGATGCGCAAAACGAGCTCTATCGGCGGGAAGTCCATGGCGTTTTTCACCTGGTGATACGCCTGGTGGCCAACCGGATGGATGCGGAAGACCTCACTCAGGAGTGCTTCATCAAAGTATTTCAGCGTCTGCCACAGTTCCGTGGTGAAGCGTCGGTACGGACGTGGATAAAACGAATTGCCATCAACCTCAGCCTGGAGCACCTGCGACGGCAGCAACTACTTTTGGTACCCGTTGACGACGAGGTCCTGATTGAGGAACCACCGCTGCCTCAGGTGGATATGACTCAGGTGCATCATGCGATTAAAGACCTGCCGAAAGGCTGTCGGGTGGTACTGACTCTGTACCTCCTGGAAGGTTACCGGCATGCGGAGATAGCGGATATCCTGGCAGTTTCTGTTTCCACCGTAAAATCACAGTATTGGCGGGCCAAACACTTATTGCGGCTCGCTTTAACCCAAAAGATCACGCAACATGAATGAATTCGAACGACAGATTCAGCAGCGACGATCGGAACTGGATCGGGTCGAAGATGTCCCGGTTCCAAAACTCTGGACTGGCATCGAGGAGCAAATGGCCGGACAGAAGTCTGGCGCCCGGGAACGAAAGTATCAACGTTGGTTGCTCGCAGCATCAGTACTCGTAGTAGTGTCTTTGGGTATAGCGTTTTTCGGCCAGCAGTCTTCGGTACCAGCTCCGATGGTGATGAGCGACCTTTCTCCGGAACTGGCCAAACAGGAAGCAGCTTTCTTGAGGACCATCGCACAAAAAGAGGCGGCATTGAAACTCAACGAACTGGACCGAGCTGCTTACGCGCCGTTTTTTGAAGAAATATCCTTACTCGATTCCTTTAAAACCGAATCCCAAAAAGAATTGCCGAATTACGGCGCCAATGACCGCCTGCTTAGCACCATCATAAGGTACTACGAACTGAAAATATTACTTCTCGAACAGCTGGAAAATGATCTGGCCAAACAACAATATTATGGTACACCATATCAAGCCCTTGAAATTTAGTGCCCTGCTGGCCACTTTGCTCCTTTTCTCCTGTTTGACCGCCCAGGACGCGGCCAAAACTTATGATGAATCCTTTTCCAATCCTGGTGATGTCGGCATTACCCAAAGTCGCGGCCCGCTTACGATACTCCCTGCAACTGACGGTAAAATCAGGGTGGTTACGGAAATGAGTGTTGAGGGGAAAAACGGAACGGATGCCGCCGCTTTTCTCATAAAGCTACAAACGGAGGTCAAGGAAATGGGGGGACGCTTACTGGTGGAAACCGGTTTGAGGAATGTCCGTAGCTGGAATCAGAATAATAATTCGATGAAGATTGTCTTTCAGGACGGCACAAAATTTTCTGGTATCCGTAATTTTGAACTTAGTACCACCGTCTACCTCCCCGAAACCCAAAGGCTGAAGATCGAGACCCGGTTCGAGCGGGTAGATGTTGATCCGACGGTGAAAATTGGAAATCTTGAGCTCGTGCTCAATAATTCAAAATACAGAGGAGGTAGTATTTCGGGAAGTCTGAAGCTAAGTGTTCGCTTCGGAGAACTTGAAATTGGGGACATAGGAGGTAACCTGACCGGAACGATGCACAACGTCAGAACAGAGTTCGGTAACGTTGGTGATGTGCGGCTTGATACCCGATTTTGCCGCCAGCGCATGGGGACGGTGAAGACATTGGAATTGACTTCCCATAACGACCACCTGGAAGTGAAATCAGTGCTGGGGGAAGTAGAAATTGATGATCGTTTCGGTACCTATACAATAGGAAGTACTGGCAACGGAAGAATCAGCACCCACAACGGTACTTTCGAAATAGAGAGTGGGGGAGAATATAAAGTTATGGGCCGCTTTGGCAACTTTGACTTTGACCGTATTGACGTATTGGAACTCAGGGATAACCACAACAGCGATTATGACGTCAAAGAACTCGGTTCCGTTAGTGGTGATGGCCGTTTCACGAATGTTGTGGCAGACCATCTCGGCCAAAGTGCAGACCTGAATCTGGAAAACGGTAAACTCCGTGTCGATGAAGTCGCTCCCGGTTTCCGTGGAATATCCGTAGAAGGCCGATTTTTCGAAGTAGATATTAATTTCCGCAAGCCCACCAATTACCGGGTATTTGCCAACCTTCGTTTTGGTGACCTCAGGGTTCCCGACAACCTGGTGACGGTTAAGAAGATCAAGGATCATTCAGATTTGGAGGTGGAACTCAAAACGTCAAATGCCTCTAACAACAGTGCGATGATTAAAGTGAAAGGGCAGAATGCAAAGCTGTTTATTGATTAGCCTTAATACTTGAATCAAGCGCTAAAGTAGAGAGACCCACTTTAGCGCTTGATTCGCGTTTAATGGTTATTTGCTAACTGCTCCCCGCAAAAACTCCAGGGAAATCACTGCACCCATCACCGCCTCGGCCTCATCAGAGTCAGCTTTAAAACGGAAGAATAAGGGCTGAGCGCCAGCAGAAGCATCTTTAACCGGAAGCATTAATTCATTCAGGCCGTAGGTGGATAGGCCCTGTTTTATGCTTGCCTCGGCGACTACCTTACCCGTTACGGGATGACCCGCCAGGACGGTGATGGTCCCCCCGGAAGTAATCTTTGGTGCCAGGGCGATGTCTACTTTAATATTCTTTATCCCGTCCAGGTCGATGTCGCCATAGCTGGCCCAGCCACCACCGGTGGCGACCAGCACGTCCGCATCGTCGTCACCCATTGGGTTGTCTTTCGCTTCTACGTGGTAGGCCATCACCTTGTTGCCCTTGGTAAATTTGTCAGCACGCAATCTCGAAGATCTCAATACCACCACTTTTTTGGTCGTTAGCCTGGGGAGGCCATCTCCGGCACCCTTGTCAGTATAACTGGCCTGCAGATAATACCTGCCGGGCGTTCCTGCTTTATGCTTATCGAGTTGGACGCTTGCTTTTGCCGGCCGTGTTTCTGCGTAAGGTGCAGGGCCGGCGAGGCTAAGGATATATTCTGCCATTTGCTCTGCATCTCCCGGAGCTAGGTCCGGATGAGCAGCCATGTTCTGTTCTCCCCAGACTCCACCGCCGCCATTGATGACCTTCCCGGCCAGATATTTAGCGGCTTCGGGATCTTTACGGTACCGGTCGGCCACCTTTTGGTAGCTGGGCCCGATACTAGCTTCGTTGAGGGCATGACAGCCCGAACAATCTGCACCGTCGATCAGGCTTTTGCCAATGGCAAAAGCCGTTCCCTTGCCAGCCACCTGATGACCCTGTTCAATCTGGACGAGATCTTCTCCTTCCAGGTAGTCCAGGCTTACGGTGATGGCTGCGGGATCAATGGTCCCATCTTCCGCATCACTTACTTTAATATCGTACTCCAGCGGTTCATCAGGGAAGAAAAAGGAGCTGTTTCCAGCTATAGCGATGGCAACTTCGGGTAGGCTGTTTCCTACAAGGATGGACGTTTCTTTTCGGGCAGTATTTCCCTGGCCGTCATCGACAAGGGCCGCTAGTGTATACTCCCCATTTGTAGTGATCTCGTGGGATATTTTTTCCCCTTTACCGATTTCCTTATCGTTAAGGAGCCAGGTAAAACTAAGGTCGTCTCCATCATAATCGAGGCTGTTCATGGCGTCGGCCTCAAGTTTGAAGGGAGATACGCCGATGGTATGTGCTACTTCCATGGCTGGTACCGGCGCCCGATTGCCAGAATTGTACCGAATACGGAGGAGTCTGGCGTCATTGTTTCGGGAGAACCATTTCCTGCCATATTCAATGATGTACAACTCGCCATCGGGGCTGAACAACATGTCCATTGGGTGGAGTAACTCCTCATTGGGCAAGAAGGGTTCAAACTCAGTCACGTAGCCGGTTTCGTCCAGGTCGGCGGCCATGATGTAGTCCCGCATCCAATCGTAGAAGAAGAATTTACCGTTGTAGTACTCGGGGAACCGTCCGCCATTGTCTGCATAGTCCGCATGGTAGAATACGGGGCCAGCCATAGCGTTACGCCCACCGTTGCCTAATTGAGGGAATTCCTCACTCTGAGCATAGGGGTAATAGATCATGGCGGGCTGTGCCGGTGGGAGCTCACGTGCACCAGTGTTGTAGGCCGATTCATTGATGGGCTTTTTCGGGTCAAAGGATGCTCCTAGTGTACCTGTCTTGAAATCCCGGGCGTGATAGGCTTTATTGTCTCCAACGAATAAAGGCCAGCCAAAGAAACCTGCCTCCCGGGCAACGTTTACTTCATCATGCCCGCGTGGTCCCATGCCGGTACTGTCCTGCCTGGCATCAGGGCCAACGTCCCCCCAGTATACATTCCCATTGTGTTGGTCGACGTGAATCCGGAAAGGGTTCCGCATGCCCATGGCATAGATTTCCGGACGCCCTTCTGCAGGATCGGTAAATAAATTACCCTTCGGAATGGAGTAACTACCGTCTTCTTCAACCTTTATCCGGACAATACCACCCCGGAGATCCATGGTGTTGCCGGAGGACCGACGGGCGTCAAAGTTTTGAATTTCACGACTGTCGTCAATGGGGGCGAAACCGTCAGATTCGAAGGGGTTGGTATTGTCTCCAATCGAAAGGTGCAGCAGGCCAGTGCCACCAAACTCAATACTGCCGCCAGAGTGACAACACTTATTGCGGTCTGTAGGAACATCAAGAATGACCTGCTCACTGTCTTGATCCAATTTGTTGTTGGCGAACCTGAATCGACTAAGTCTGTTAACTGATTCTTCCCCGTTAGGGCTGTAATAGAGGTACATCCAATTATTCTCGGAAAAATCGGGGTCAATGGCAATTCCCATAAGGCCGTCCTCGAACTCTGTCCAGACATCCAGCTGAGCGACTTTGGTTGAAGTTTCAAAGTCCAGATCATAAACGTGGATTTCACCCTGGCGGGTGATCCAGACCGGACGACCATCCGGGAGCAATTCCAATTCCATGGGCTCCTTCATTCCGGTAACCAGGGCTTCTACCTCAAAACGGTTGGTTTCGGGCGTACGTTTTACGCCCGCGTAATTAACCGGCTTACTGTTTTCTCCCCAGAGATATTCCATTCCACCCCAGATGTGGGAAACGAAGTTGGCGTCACGGTAGCTTTCGGGGGTATGTCCGATTCCAGTATAAAATGAGCGCCCGTTTTCGAAATCCCGGTACCAGGCCAGTGGGTGGAAATCTCCGTTTTCGCCACCTTCATAAGTAGATTCATCTGCCCTGAGAATCGTGGTCAAGCCTTCCTGAATATTTTTATAATTGTACCACTCATCAAAGCGTGTCCAGGTTTCATTAAGGTGTTTTGTTGATGGGTGTGTGCGGTCATCGACTAAAATGGTCGCTTCCTGGTGCTTAGGGTGGCTCAGGAACCAAGCGCCGCAGAGCTGATTATACCAGGGCCATTTGTACTCCGTATCGGCAGCGGCATGGATGCCCATCCAGTTGCCTCCGGCCTGCATAAAGCGCCGGAGTTCGATCTGTTGGTCTTCATTTAGGATGTCTCCCGTAGTGCTAAGGAAGACGACGAGGTTATACTTAGACAGGTTTTCCTCTGTAAAAACGGAGGCGTCTTCAGTGGTGTCGACGTTGAAACCTTTTTCTCCCGCAAGTTGCAGGAACATCTCTTTACCATCTTCGATGGAAGCATGTCGGAATCCTGCTGTTTTCGAGAAGACCAATACGTTTCGGTGGTCATTGCCTCCCCCATTGCCACAGCCAAAAGCCAAGAAAATAAGTACAGAGAGGAGGAACAGCAATACTGCTGGCTGTAGTTGTGCTCTTGTTTGGTTCATTTATCACTTTATCTTGCCCAGGAAAAACATTAATCTTTAGCGATGCCAAAATACGTCACACAATGCTATTGCTCAGTCAAACCACGCTTGGCACACCATCTGCAGGGCCCCTTTCCTGACTGGCGGCGTTGGTGAAACACTTTCATAGCTACGGCTATGCAAACGTTTCGCCGTCTTGCCAGCCTAAAAAACACCAGCAATTAATGGTATGCCAGCATTAGTCTGAAAGAGTACCAACGGATCAACTGACGGCTTTTGGTAACGAAAAGTACTACGTTTTAAACGGGTTAAACTAGTTTTCGTTCGGTTGTTCAATAGCTGACCGGGTAAATACAAAGGCGCGAACTCCGTTTCCGGAATTCGCGCCTTTACCTATTTCAAGGTAGCGTCTAAATTATTTCAAAGCGGAGACGATGCCGGCAATCTGGTAATTACCCTGAATCAACTTGGATGCTTGCTGGGCATCGGCCATGGTGGGAAAAGTCCCTGCGTAGACCCGGTTGATGAACTGGCCATCAGGTTTCTGAAAACCACGGTAAAAAACGTTGCTAAGCCCCATTTGCTTTAGTTGACTTACCCGGTTTATTGCGTACAGTTCATTGTTGTAGGCACCAAGCTGGACAACGTAGCCACTTTGCGTAGCGGCGGGAGTTGTAGCGGCGGGAGTCGGTGTTGCAACTCCACGGGCCGTCATGTCTGAAGGAGGGTTATATGGCTGAGGTGTAGCGTAAGTTGCCGGGGCAGGGACCGTACGGGATTCCTGGTACCGCAGCACTGTAGAAGGGGGAGGAGTAGCCTGCTGAACGGGAGATGGCTGCTGCTGTACGGGGGCAGGCTGCTGGTAATATTGTGTTTGACTGCCTGCGGCACGAGGTGCCGGTTGGTAGCTTCGTGGCTGGGTATTGGCTTGCAGGGTAGGCGTTGTGGCCGTAGGGTAACGGCTGTAAGTGGTTGGTTCCCGGCTAACGGTGGCTGGCTGTACTTCACGAGACATTACCGAAGTGGCACCAGGAGCGTTCAATACAGCATAATTTCCTGAAACTGCAGCCTGTTGTGACGGCGTACCATAAACCTGCGGACTATTGTATCCCGTAGAAGGAGTGACTACCTGATTGCCATAAGCAAGAGGTGTTTGATTACGCTGCGTTGCAGGCGTGTTGGTCGTGGTGCCTCCGCGTGATTGCCATTGATTAGCGCGATTAATTTCAACGGGGCGTGTCACCTGCCCACCGTAGGCGGGCACGTTTGCGTAGGATTGCGGCTGAGTGGCTGCGGGTGAGGGGTTCCAGTTGCTGAAACCAGTCCGTTCAACTGAAACGCGACCACGGTAATTTAGGCCAAGTTGGTTGGCCGCAGCCTGACTAAGCATCAACAGGCAGTTGGCGCATTCCTGGCCCCGATCGTTGATCCGGACACTTGCCTGGCGACCGTTATCCAGGTTCTGAACCTTAACGATGGTACCAAGTGGCAATATTGGGTGACTCGCAGTCAGGAAACTATTGTTATAAATCTCTCCAAATGCGGTGCGGGCACCTTGAGCATTTGGATTGTAAATCCCCGCTAAGCCAGTTTGGCGCTCGTTGAACGCTTTATCGTAGGCTACCTGAGCTGGAGTTTTGGTCACCACCTCCTTTGGGTGGGCTTCTACAGACTTAGTATTCCATTCAAACTGTTGAGCTTGAATTATGGTAAAAGCACAACAGGCGATTAAGGTCAGTAAGTATTTCATCGTAATAGTTGGGGATTATGTAAGTCAAAAAACAGGATGAAGGTCCGGAGAGTCAATGTGTTAGACGCAAAATAATGGCTTTGACACCTTAAATGCGGGAAAACCATCATCTTTTTGCCGAAACAGGTGGTTTTTTAACACCCTTTTGCGCCTACAGCTTATTAAATGGTCGTTTTTAGCGAAGGTTTAACGCGAATTGTTTAGGGAATGGTATGTTGGAGATAATAATATTTAACGAATATGTTTAGTGAGTAGTGGGTAGAGGGTGGTAGGTAGTGCTGCCTCACGTGGCTGCTCGTTGCGCTCAATTTAAGGCTTAAGTCAACAAAGTGAGCAACAAGCGTCAGCACTAACCACTTCTCCTTGCCCGATAGACAATGGCGAAAATGGACCTGACGAACGATGAGAACAAAGACGTGCGGCACCACTACTTATTACCCATTATTTCCCCCTATTGATCCAATCGCCATTTCCGTACCTCCCGCCAGGCGTAGGTCTCGTCTTCCCATCGAATGAGCTCAGTTTGTTTGGCCCCTTTGTAATTGAGGAACCAGGCTTCGATGATGGAGCGGGCAGCGTCTTGTTCGAGGGCAAATTCCAGGAAGTTTTTGGGTTGGAAAACGCGAAGGGTCGAATCAGCCGGGACTGCGATTATTTTAGTGTCGATCTCGCCCCGGTCTCGTAGTAAAAGTGCGGCAATTGGAATAACTGGAAGCAGCGTACCGGTAGGCACGCTCTCACAGATGACCAGCACGTCAAGCGGGTCGCCGTCACCACCACGATTCCGATCCATCAGGGTGTTGGGAACGAACCCGTAATTGCCGGGGTAGGGCAGGAAGTTGACGATTCGGGTGACGCCTCCGAGCAATGTGTCGTTGCTGAAGCCGGTCTCCGTTTTATACTCAATTTTATGGTTCGTGCCGGCCGGAATCTCCACGATCACATTCAGGGCTTCCCCATCCATACTGGAAATAGCGTAAGGCGCGTTGGGAATATTATAGCCAGTTTTTTCATTTTTACATCCCACGAACAGGAGCGCAAAAAGAGGAAGGAAGAACAGGTAGTAACGCATAGGAATGTGGTAAGGGAATAAAGGTAGCAAAGGTAGAAGGGATTGGAGAGATTGTAGATTCCTAATTGTTGATTTGGCAACAGGCGCTTCCATCACCCTTCTTAAACATGCTCTTTGTCCAAGTGGAAGGGGGCAAAATTAAGTATCAAGAATTAGCTATCATCAATCAATGCTCAGGGCTTTATTTTTGGGCGCGGCCGCAGGTGCTAAGTCAGGTGAAAAGAGCACGGTGAGGACCTGCGCCGGTAAACCAACCTTGCTCCTTAAAACGTTCTCATGGCACCTGCGTTCGCGCACAAAAACAATTACCTTACCAGAAAAAACTTCAGATGAACGCTTTGCGCTTGATTTTACCCTTACTATTGATCGGTCAGCTTTTAAATGCCCAGGCCCCCGATAAATTTGCTGCCTATACAGATTTTCTCCAGGAAGAAATTGCTGAGGAACGCATTGCTGGAGCCGTGTCGCTGATTGTAAAAGACGGCGAAGTTATCCACCAGGGCGCCTGGGGAATGAGTGACCGGGAAGCTGGCGTAGCGATGAAAAAAGACGACGTCTTTCACCTGATGTCGATGACCAAGCCAATCATTTCCGTCGCCCTGATGCAACTGTGGGAAAAAGGAAACTTTAAACTTGACGATCCGGTAAGCAAGCACTTGCAGGGGTTCAGTAACCTGCGCGTGGCAAAAGACGTGAATGAGGGGAAGGATGGACTTACGGACCCCGTCAAAAGCCCCGTCACCATTCGCCAGATCCTGTCGCATACCGCAGGTTTCAGCCACGGCCTTAGAGGTACGGCGCTCGACAAAGACGTAGCCCGGGCACTTTATTACCAACCACAAAAGGACATCAAATCTCGCGTGCGAACGCTCACCCAACTGCCCATGATCGGCCAGCCGGGAGAGCAGTGGTCCTACAGCGCATCACCTGACATTGCCGCATTGTTGATCGAACATTTTACCGGAGAAACGGTGGATGATTACCTCCGAAAGCGCATTTTCAAACCACTGGGGATGAAGGATACTGGATACAATATGACGACCGAGCAGGCAGCACGGATGCCAAAGCTTTATAAAGTAGTTGATGGTGAATTGGAGCGCGACGTTATGCAGATGCCCGCCAACGGCCATTCCGTTTTCGGTGGTAGCCATGGGCTATTGTCTACGACGGCCGACTACGGTAAATTCTGTGAAATGCTGGTGAACGGCGGTAAGGCCAACGGCAAACGGATCCTGAAGGCGAAGACCCTGGAACTAATGACCCAAAACCAAATCGGCAACAACGTCTACGCCCCTGGCCAAACCTTCGGGCTTGGCTTCGGTGTTACCGCTGAATTACCGGAGGATGGGCTGGACAGCGTCGGCCGTTACTACTGGAGCGGAGCCTACTCCACCTTCTTCTTTGTCGATCCGGCGAACGACCTGTATGCTATTTTGATGACGCAGACTTCGCCTTTTACTGGTAGGTACGGGGATGCTTTGCGGAAGTGGGTTTATAAGTCGATTAAATAGTTTGGTTGCGGGGGCGCTTCGCTCCTGTTGCGGGGTCGCTTCGCTCCGGTTGCAGTTGTTGCGGGGTCGCTTCGCTCCGGTTGCAGTTGTTGCAGGGTCGCTTTGCTCTGGTTGCAGGTGTTGCAGGGTCGCTTTGCTCTGGTTGCAGGTGTTGCAGGGTCGCTTCGCTCCGGTTGCAGTTGTTGCAGGGTCGCTTCGCTCCGGTTGCAGTTGTTGCAGGGGCGCTTCGCTCCGGTTGCAGTTGTTGCGGGGTCGCTTCGCTCTGGTTGCAGGTGTTGCGGGGTCGCTTCGCTCCTGTTGCAGGTGTTGCAGGGTCGCTTTGCTCCGGTTGCAGGTGTTGCGGGTCGCGCTTCATTCTAATTCTATCGTTTGAGGGCACATTGGGGTTTGTACCTGCAACCCCTGCAACTTCTGCAACGTGAGCGGAGCGAACCCCTGCAACGTGAGCGAAAGCGAACTTCCCTACCGCTTCAACCCATAAGACTGTTTCTCCCCGGTGCTCAGATCAATGATCTCCATTCGATAATCACCGGGGGGAAGATGGTAAACCGGAACCTGATCGATTTGCCGGCCTACGGGGACGCGAAAGCGGAGTTTGTCTCCCTGGTACAACTTCAACAACTTTTCGGTGCTTTCGAGGCGAAGGTAAAGGTGCTCGCGCTCCGAGGCGTCGAATTGTTTGAGCTCAGCGGGAGAGGAAGACGGAGTGAAATCTCCTTCGGTCAGGTCATAGCCACGCAGGGCCAGTCGAATATCGTAGGTCTGATTTGGCCCCGCCAGCTGAATTATTTTCATGCCTACGCCCGGAACCATATCTACGGTCACCTTCAATTCATGACTCCCTGGAGGCAGCGCTTTTCCGAGGCCGGAAAGGCTGATGTTATCGGGCTTGTTGATGAATTGCAGCGGGAGGTCTTCCTCTCCGCGAACCCAGATCTTCAGGATTGCGGTAGCCTTGGTGCCGGCATGCCCCGCTACGTGAACGATGTCTACGGCGGAAAGGCGGTCACTAAAATCCCGGCGCTTCTGCGCCAGCGGGTCAACGCGTTGCGCGGTTTTTTGCCGGACCGTGCCCGAAGTTTGGCTGCTGCCCGAATCCATTTCTTCAGCCGACCGTGTCCGGACCAATTTCCCTTCTGCGTTATAGACGCTGATGCTGTCGAGCTGCCATACTTCGTCTCCCATTGAAAGGCCGCGCTGAAAAAGGTACGATTTAGAGACCCCTTCCGTATCTATTTTGCTGAAATGTTTGATGTTGGAAACCTGCCCCCAGCGGGTATAAACGGTGTCCTGGCGGTTTTGGCCGGCAAGTAGGGTAGTCAAGCAGAGGAAAGTGAGTGTTAGGATGTTTCTCATAGCAGGTGCTTTGCTCTGTAAGATGCGGATTTTTTTGAAAACGGTGTAATGGGGCTCTACATTAGTACCTTAACATGATCTATGCTGAAAATTAAAACAGACCCCAGGGTCGAACCGAAGTTTGAGACTTATCCTCCGGAGGTAAGGGAACGGTTGATGTATTTGCGCAAGCTGATCCTTGAAGTTGCCGCCGAAAGCGACACCATCGGCGAAATAGAGGAAACGCTGAAATGGGGAGAACCAAGTTACCTGACGAAAAAAGGGAGTACCCTCAGGATGGACTGGAAGGCCAGGGCTCCGGATCAGTACGCGATGTATTTCAAATGTACCAGTAAGTTGGTAGATACCTTCAAGGTGGTACACGGAGATATTTTTCGATACGAGAACAGCCGGGCCATCCTGTTTAAGCTGGAGGAGGAGGTGCCAGTTGCTGGGCTAAAGTCCTGCATCAGTGCGGCACTTCATTACCATTTGGTGAAGCAATTGCCTGATTTGGGGATGTAGCACTTTGTATACCGTAGCGCTTCGCAACGTACCGCTAGCGGTTTGTCCCTTATCCCGCACTTCGTCCAGGGGAACAATCGTGTAATCGATACGCAAAACCCACTACTGCTTCAGCCACCTCAAGCCCACGGAACCGCCCCCTGGCTCTCGCAGTTCCAGCCAGTAAGCGCCGGAGGCAACGTCGCCTAAACCGAAACTTTGCACCTGCGTCCCCGCCCGGAAATCAGCGTCGAATAACTGCCGGACTACCCGGCCCTGTGCGTCGATCAGGGTTGCCGTAAGGTGAGTGCTCCGACTGGCAGTGAAACTCAGGCGGAGCAGGCCGGTCGATGGATTGGGCGCAACCACGATGTCCCGAACACTGGTCAGGCTGCCATTCGGATCAGAAACGTTGTCGGTATTTTCTGTAAATACGGGCCGCAGGGCCATTGGCCTGAACATGTTCATGTTCAGCTCTTCAGCGGAAGAGGTAATGTCCAACTCCCAGTATTGGAAAGTATAATCTTCTTTCGCCACCGCTTTTACGCGGATGGGGATATTTTGGAAGTAATCGCCGGACCAGACATTCTCGTTGATCGTAAGACTGTTTACCTCCACGTAACCCGCCAGGGTATCGGTAATCCTGACCGTAAGCTGATGGTGGGCCGGCAGGTTGTATTGCTGCTTGACGAAATTCTTCATGCTGGGCGCTCGATTTCTGAAAAACCGGCGGATGGATTCAACGGCACTCCGCCAATTATTGCCAGCTTCCCAACGCTGCTGGTGAAGGGGTATTTCACTTTCAATCGCGGCGGCCTGCCTGTTGATGTGTTCAATAACGGACGTTGGTAAGAAGCGGGAGTTCATCTCATCGGCTAACTGATTGATGAAACGATGGCGAAAGCCGGTGTTCTCCATCATCCGACGAAAGAGGAAGGTAGACCAGGGCGGATTTGGCCAGTTCGGTCCGTTGGCCTCCAGGGCAAACTGCAGGGTATTGGCGTTAGCCGCATTGCCGTTCCAGAGGCCGGCACCAAAATCGGTATCAAAGAGTATCCAGCGCCATTTTCCGCCGTCGGGCTGCCAGTATTTAATGTTGTTCCCCGGCCAATCGGTATTGTCATAATAAATTTGAGCAACGAAGTACTGGATGAAATTGTCTAGATCGATCTGATCGGCGACCTGCCGGTAATTGGCCTCGTTGGTCAGCGTGTTGGCGGCCATAAAATCAATCATCGCCCGGTAGCCCTCATTGCTGCCTTGAATCACGTCTGCATCAAACTCCAGCATGTTGATCTCGTCCGGATCATGACCGTGTAAGCTGGCCAGGTAGTGTTCGTTGACTTTCTCCCGCAGGTTGTAAAGCCCCCAGTATTCACCGTTCAGGTAGGTAGCCACACTGCGGTAGGCCTGGATGTCGACGTTAGAGTTTTCCATCAGGCTGGTCAGCACCACATCGCGGAGCATGGAAGATCCGTTGTCGTTGCCGGCATTGCGGAGCACGAGTGCCTGGAATTCGGTGTAGCTACGTTGGGGGAAAAGGCCATAGTTGATCTCATCAACGCCGTAGCGACTACGGGCGAACAGAGACAGTGATCTTTGATCGTTGGCCCGACTCCAACCGCCAAAGATTTTCACCCCTCCGTCGAATTGAAACCTGGCACTTCCGTCTGGCTCATGGAAGGTGAAGTTGATCGGATTTTCAATCTCT
Source organism: Neolewinella persica DSM 23188 (assembly GCF_000373105.1). Lineage (GTDB taxonomy): Bacteria > Bacteroidota > Bacteroidia > Chitinophagales > Saprospiraceae > Neolewinella > Neolewinella persica. Next base: position 122,290 of record NZ_KB890497.1, read on the forward strand.
TCCCATATGTTGGAGCCGAAGAAGGGGAGATTACCTTCGTATCCTTCCCCGAGGACATACATGCCGGTAACCGGATGGAAGAAGTTGTCTGGTTCGGTCACCAGCGTCACTACTGGTAAAGAGTGATTGGTACCGATCAGATAAGTCTCGGACTGGGTAGTGGAAGGCAGGTAATCGGGGCGGAAAATAGCCGCACGTACGACCGTGGTTGTATTGATGGCGAGGGGGGCAGTATACAGCGGGGAAGTGGCCGCTGGCTCCGTAGCGTCTAGCGTGTAACGGATCTGATAGGGGGTATCGGCGCCAGCCAGGCTAAGCGCAAAAGTTCCCGTAGGGCCGCCGCCTTGCGAGAAAATGACCGAACCGGGGGCCAGGCCGGCAAAGCCAGTGTCGGGGTTCCGTTCTCCGGGTGTGGTGGTGCGGAACAAACGGGGCACACCACCCATGCCGGGGATGCCGATGGAAACATTGGCGGGAACATCATGGACCCTGAGGCTGTCCACAAATACCCCGGCGGTGTCGTGCAGGAATAGGGTCTCTCCGTCGACAGACAGTTTAAAATTGGTGTGCAGGGTTGCTCTGGGAAGGGACAAGATTGTGGGAGGGGTCACCCCATCACTATTGAGGCCGGCGTAGCGGGCCGTGAGGAAGGGAATCATGCTCATGTCTGACGAAAATGCGTTGACATTGTGGACCTGTATACTCAGTAGATTCTCCCCGGCAACCAAAAGGGAAGCAGGATCGGCCACCACAAACCGAAGCGGGATACCCTCACCATAAATGCGTGCCTCGTAGTTGTTGTTGGCAAATGCATTCCAGGCCGGCCGGCTGTCGACCATGTTGAACCGGGCAATTTCTGTGCCGTTGAGGTAAGCCACGAAACCGTCGTCGAAGTCAACGTCGAAGAACAGTTCTTTCAGGTTTTCCAGGGTGTTGACGGTGAAGGTGCGGCGCAGAAAAACTGAGCTTGTACCGTTTGGTACGATCGTGGCGTCGTCGCCGTCGTCGTAGCCAAAGCCGCTTGGACCTTCGGCCCAGGCTGCGTCGTCAAAAAAGGGGCTTGTCCAGGAATCGTCAACGGAGCCAGTGGGAATGAGGTAGCGGAAATCATCACCCCGGTTGACGAGGGTGCGGTAAGAAGCCACGTCGGACCGGTCCTTATCTGAGGCCCAGAAGAAGGCATATTGATCGGGGGCTAAGGTCAATCCATTGGGGATGGTCCACTTGCCGGGGTTGTCGGCTTTGTCTGACAAGGTGTAACCCGATAAGTCAACGGTTTGTGTGCCTGGATTATAGAGTTCAAACCAGTCGGGAGAGTCGTCATCTTCATCCAGGAAGATGCTGTTGGAAGAGACGGCTTCGTTGAGGCGAACCTGTGCGAATATTATATTCGGCAGGGTAAAAAGGCACAAAAGTAGCAGGCGTGTTGTCATGGTGGGGGGCAGTAAAGAGAATTGGCTAAGGTAACTAAGGACTTAGACTACAGGTCTCGTTTACATCGGCTGGTGTGTACAACAGGTTGCACAACTTGAGTCTTTAGGAGGCTTTTACTTTATTTGATCTCGGTCAGTGTTGAATTGATGACCAGTAAATAAAATTGGGAGAATTCCTCTTTTAGTGCATTACTTTGATTTGAGCAGTCAATAAGTATTCTGAATCAACCGTCATACGATTCCCAGCACTTCAAAATCGAGTTCGTTGAAAGTAAAGGTGTCTCCGGTTTCCCGGCCGTGCAGTGCTTTGCCGATGGGGGCGTTCAAAGAGGTACAGAAGAAAATTCTTCCCTCCAGTTTGACTTTGCCCAGGCCAATGGCGACCAAGTAGTTGCCCCGGTTGGTGGCTACCAGACTACCGGCAGAAATGCGTCCGGAGGAGGTTTCTGGTTTGATTTGATCGAGGACCTGGCGGACCTTAAGGACCTCAGCCAGCTGACCTTGCAGTTTGGCTTCTTCCATCTGCATCATGGCGCGCCCCGTCTCGAATTTATCGCCGGCACTCGACTTGGTTTCTCCGTTTCGGGCGGTTTCGATGCCGGCCAGCGCGTCGGTGATGCCGGTAATCCGTTCGTCCGTTTGGGTTTGGCAATGGGTTAGTAGGGCTTTTTTTAGTTGTAGGGGGGTGGCCATATTGGAGTTGTTGGGGCGGCGCAAGGTAGAGAATAAGAGAATGGCTGCCGCAAGTACCGTTTGCGGCACTGTACTTGCTCACCTGGGCCGAAGTAGCACAGCGAAGTGCGTAGTCGTGGCGGTAGTTATTCACACATTCAATTATTCTCCCACTCACTTTTCAGGCGGGGCCGCAGGTGCAGGGGAAGGGTTTTGGGGCGCAGAGAGAAAGGTGCTGGTCCGAAGTGGTTTAGAGCGATTTGCTCATCGGATGCATCTTCCAGCCTGGCGTAGCCGGGTGGAAGTTCATCCGATGTGTCGAATTGCGTGCCCGCCAGCATTTTATGCATCCGATACCACGTAGTAGACGCGAAGCGAAACTTTTGCGACTGCGTCAGCAAAAGATGTATCGGATGTAGGGTGGTTAGAATTTCAAATCAGGAGGCTTTCGAGGAAGCGCTCGTCGGCCGAGGCGCGACGCAGGAGCTGACTCGTCCGCCGAGAGATTCCGACCATCTACGCCCTCTCGGCCGACGAGTCAGGCCCTGTGGGCCGCCTCGGCGGACGAGCGGTCTTAACCCTTTTGCTACTTAATCCTTCCCCTTGCACCCGCGTCCCCGCCCGGAAAGCCTTACGAATCGCCCGCGACCTGCCATAATGTCGCAACTCAGTCATAAAAAATGACAGTCCTGGCATTCATACCAAGGACCGACGGAAAAACTGACACCCGCCTCCCTGTCTTTGGCATGCGGCACGGACATTGCCTGTAATGGCCGACAAGATTTTCAACTTACAACCATAAAATATACAATCGTATGAGCAAGATTATTGGTATCGACCTCGGTACAACCAACTCGTGCGTGGCGGTGATGGAGGGCAACGAGCCCACTGTGATCTACAACGAAGAAGGACGTAACACGACCCCTTCCATCGTAGCCTTTCTGGACGGCGGCGAACGCAAAATCGGCGAGCCCGCTAAACGTCAGGCAATCACGAATCCGACGCGTACTGTAGCCTCTATTAAGCGCTTCATGGGTATGCGCTTCGATGAATCCAAGAACGACGTAAGCCGCGTGGCCTACAAAGTCGTGAAGGGTGACAACGGCGTTGCCCGTGTCGACATTGACGGCCGTCTATACACGCCACAAGAGATCAGCGCCATGGTGCTGCAAAAAATGAAAAAAACCGCTGAGGATTTCCTCGGTACTGAAGTAACGGAAGCCGTAGTAACGGTGCCTGCATACTTCAACGACTCCCAGCGTCAGGCGACGAAGGAAGCCGGCGAAATTGCCGGCCTTAAAGTCCGCCGGATCATCAACGAACCCACCGCAGCTGCCCTGGCCTATGGCCTCGACAAGCGGAGTAAGGACATGACCATCGTCGTGTATGACCTCGGTGGTGGTACGTTCGATATTTCTATCCTTGATCTTGGAGACGGTGTCTTCGAAGTAAAATCAACGAACGGTGATACGCACCTCGGTGGTGATGACTTTGACCGGGTGCTGATCGACTTTTTGGCGAATACCTTCAAGGATCAGGAAAACATCGACCTGACGAAGGATCCGATGGCCCTGCAGCGCCTCAAAGAGGCCGCTGAAAAAGCTAAGATCGAGCTTTCTTCCAGCACGGAAACGGAGGTTAACCTTCCTTACATCACGGCGGTAGATGGTGTGCCTAAGCACCTTGTCGTTAAGATCAGCCGCGCGAAGTTCGAACAACTGGCCGACGACCTGGTACAGCGTACCCTCAAGCCATGTGAACTGGCACTGAAGGACGCCGGACTGAGCAAAGACGATATCGACGAAGTGATCCTCGTTGGCGGTTCTACCCGTATCCCACGGATCCAGGAAGCCGTAGAGAAATTCTTTGGTAAGAAGCCTAACAAAGGCGTAAACCCCGACGAAGTAGTAGCCATTGGTGCTGCCATTCAGGGTGGTGTCCTGAGCGGTGACGTAAAAGACGTACTCCTGCTGGACGTAACGCCACTGAGCCTCGGTATCGAAGTGATGGGCGGTATGTTCGACAAAGTGATCGACGCCAATACGACCATTCCTTCTAAGAAGTCTAAGGTCTACTCAACGGCCGCGGATAACCAGCCGAGCGTGGAAATCCACGTCCTGCAGGGCGAACGCTCGATGAGTAAGGACAACCGGCCAATCGGTCGCTTCGTACTCGGAGATATTCCACCAGCGCCACGTGGCACGCCTCAGATTGAAGTAACCTTTAACCTGAACGCCGATGGCCTGCTGGAGGTATCCGCTAAGGACAAAGGCACCGGTAAGGAAACGAGCATCAAAATTGAAGCCGGTACCGGTCTCAGTGAAGAGGATATCGCACGGATGAAGGCAGAAGCCGAAGCCAACGCTGATGCTGATGCGGAAGCTAAGGAGCGTGTGGAGAAGCTCAATGCCGCAGACCAACTTGTTTTCCAAACGGAGAAACAACTGAAGGAATTCGGTGAAAAAATCCCGGAGGAGAAGAAAGCTGCCATCGAAGCCAGCCTGACGGAACTTCGCGACGCACACAAATCCGAAGACCTGGCCAAGGTTGACGCTGCAACTGAAACCCTGACGGCTGCATGGAATGCTGCCAGCCAGGACATCTACCAGGCTCAGCAGGAAGCTGGTGGTGCCGATGCTACCGCCGGTACTGACGCCGCCGGAGGCTCAGGCGAAGGTGCTGCCGATGATGTGCAGGACGTTGAGTTTGAGGAAGTGGATGGGAAGTAAAGTTGGTCTATCGGTTCATTAGACTATTGGCCTGTTGAACTGAACGATTAGCTGATATCCGTCCGGCTTTGCCGGAACGTAAAATGGGAAGGCCCGTTGACACTTAGTGTTGGCGGGCTTTTTCTTTTGCACTACGCTACTACCACATCCTTATTCTGCCAGAGTTCATTCAACACCGGTACCCCTTTAACAATACTTTTCATAATCTGCCACCCAAGCCAGACCCAGCCCCCCGGGCTTGTTAACTTTCCAATGGCCCTGATGATCCAGAGGGCGCTGTCGATAAAGTATAACATATCTTCCTGCATACGTTTGATATGGGAAGCGTGTTGTCCAGGTTCTTCGGGACCAAAGCCAGCAGGAACGTAATTGATGGCATCGAAATCAAGCTGGAATTTGGTAGCAAAAATGCGGGGTGGTTCCGTGGCCGTAGCCGGAGCCGTTTCAGTGACCAGCGGACGGCCAAAGACGAAATGCGAAAGGTACTTGAAGCCCTGGAAAAATCGGTCAATGGCATTGCGAATCGGGCGCAACATCTTTTTGATGAAAGTGAAAACGGGGCCTAGTAACTTGCTCAGTGCCTCACCAATTACCTTAATACTTTTCTTTAGCCAGTCAACGACTTTTTCAAGACCACCGACGATAAAGCCGCCGACCTTACGGAAAAAGGATACCCGGCGTTTGGTATGAAGGGTATTGTCGGGGAAGAGTTCACCTACACCGGTTTCCCCCAGGATGTGGCTGTCGAAAGCTTCGTTGCTGATACCCGCTTTGGCGGGGAGTTTTTGCAGCATATCCTCCTCATCGTCCAGGTTTGTACTCTTGACCATTTCTCTTTCCCTCGACGCAATTCTATTAGTGAAAACCTGAATGATTGCGATGAAATCTGCGGCGTATACCTCGTTGTCATCATTAATTTTAACTAATAAGGAACGTACTTTTCGGGCGGTTTCCGGCTGTTTTTTCTTCAGGAATTTTTCAAACTTATCGGGGTCTTTAGGTGCAGGGTCAATGGCTTCGGCAGTGAAGTCCGCCTCGTCCATGAGGAAGTGTTTCAATGCAACGTGGGAAAGGGCCTCCCACTTTTCATCAATTGTTCCTGTATAGTAGCCTGTTTGCCAGAGCTTGATTTGCAATAGCCGGATGTCCAGGCCATTATCTGGCCGATGATTTTTCTTGCGCGCGCCTCTTCTGATCCTGTTTACCGTTGGGATGTGGTAGTACTTATTAGATACTTTAGTGGCTTTTTCGTTTCTGAAATCTTTAGGCGTCAACTTTTCCAGTAAGACGAAGGTGTCGGCTTCAGGAGGAACTAACTGATACCGTAGGGGAGGGTTCTTTTTGCGTTGTTCGGTATTGTTGACGTAAGAGACCAGGAGGGCGTCTATACTTGTCATTTTAGTCCAGAAGCCACGCGGAATACTTTGCTCTCTGGCTTTTCCTGTCACGTTAAAACCTTCCTCGAACATTGTATTCAGCACATCAAGGTTCTCCCCGCTATAATAGTCAGATAATGGCCCAAGATCGAATTGGGACGAAGAAAGGGTACGCAACCGATAACTAAGCGCGCGACTAAAAACCGATTGTTCGCCAATTTTATATTTATCGGGTACAATTCCGGCACCATCCCAACAAGTGTGAAAGCCGATACGGTCGACGATAGTGGCTAGATGGGCTTGTAAGAAAAGTCGGTCAACAGTACCTCCGGGGGGGAGGATGTGTTTCAGCTCCGGCCACTGTTTCTCTTCCGCCAAATAGTGGCGTACACCTCCCACTACCGGGTCCTGCAGCCGGGGATCGGTTAGTATGTTTTTTTTGTGTTTATGGTAAAAAATGAACTGCGCTTCACTGAGGTACCGAAGGTCACGAAGGTGTTGCACCAGCTCGTGCCAAATCGCACGTAGGTTTCGGGCATCTTCCTTCCGGTCGGCAGCAACCTGGCTTACCTCTGGTTCAGGAAAGGGCATACTGTACTGCAGCGGCATTTGCCGTTCAGCTACCTTCTGTAAGGTGGCAATATCTTTATCGCCCGAGGAGCCGTCGGAGAAGGCTTGGCACGAGGAGACGAAGGCTTTGACTGTGGATGAGGCCATCGAGGCTTATTCGATTGCCCCCGGTAACTTTCCCTCCCGCTTGAATAAAGGCTTGAGGCGGGCAACGATGTTGGCGCGGGCTTCCCCCGCTGCAGCAACCGTTTTGAGGTGCATATCCAACAACTCCCGCTCATTTTCATTGAGGTCAGAGGCGACAAAGGTTAGGGTGTCCTTATCCACTTCAACGTGGGTAGCGGCAATAACCCGTAAGTTTCCGTTGATGGTTGTCTTACCGCCTTCGCGGCCAAAAAGTTGTTTGAAATCAATGATAAAGTCAGGCTTCTTATTACTCGAGTCGCCACTGTCTTTTTTCTTGGTGATGATGGTCATATCTCCCGTGACGGTTATAACGTCGAGGGTGATGAGATCGGAAATAAATGACATAGTAGTATGGGTTAATGGTTATTTTAATTTTTTACGGAGGCCGGCAATCTTTTGGTACGAAATAGCCTCGGCAGCGACCATGTCATCTGCGGAGAATAAGGTGTAGCGAAGCGGCAGGCAAGGGCTCCATCTGGAGTTCCGACCGTAAACCAAGATAAGATCCATCAGCATATTGTAAGCGCCCTTGGTTCGTAATCCGCCCTTAGGTTTAGTACTTGTGCCAAGGAGACTGGTTTTTTTTGCTGCGAAGGAATTACACTTTTGGAGGCTCTCTGAGCTGTCAAGGTAGCTGCTTCCTGCAATAACCTGACAACCTGCAGACCAATTACTCAGCCCCAAGCCTGACCAGTGAATGTTGATCGTTGTGTTGGCCGACTGATCGGGGCCTGCTTTAATATTCTCTTCCGTGAGCGCATCGGCGCCAGAGGTGTCCCGGATAATCATAACGCCATGCTCGGCGGGGCGAAATGCGCGGTACGTCTTAGATGAACTTGACAACATATGCCAGCTAAACTGGTAAAGGTGCTGACCATTGATGAGGTAGGCTTCCTGCTCTTTTTTAGCCATATGTACGGAAGAGTCAGTAGAACCATAAAATATAAAGCTGTGGCCATTGACTAAGAGGACAAAGAGATCGTCAACTGGTCTTCTTTTTTCTTTTTTTATCTTATTGTTCTTCTTTACTTCAACTATTTCGTGGTTGTCTTCATTGGCAAATCTCCTGATTCCGAACAACAGCGGCTGGTCCTTTGGGAACTTCCAGTCTTCGGGTAGTAAGCTATCTGTTTTACCCTTGAATCGCCTGTTTGCGGCTTCAAGAGCACCAGGGTTTTTCTTAAGGTGCTTTACTGTTTTTTTGAAGCGGTCCCGCCACGTTTTAGCAAGAACGGCTTCTTCCTTCTCCTTAGGAAGGTTGGCCCAATCAGCCTGTTTTGCTTTGTGCGTCTTTTTATCCTTTGTTTCTTCTTCCCACAGCTTTTCCCAGCGAGCGATGTTTTTCCAGGTTGTAGGACCTACGATCCCATCGGGATAGGAAATTCCTTTTCCGGGGTCATAATCAGGGTCCCTCGTTCGTACGTACTCCTGAAACAGCCGTACTGCTGCCTGGGTTACGTAGCCAAAAAAACCGTCATGGCTGGCATTTGGCATGAAGCCTGCCTTTTTGAGGAATTGGGTTAATTTAACTACCTCATTATTCTTATTCTTTGTAAGAGTTTTGATCCAACGGTTATTAGAATTCCTATCGTCTGCAAGTAATCTTGAATTTATGAGGGCTTTAGGACCATAGTTCGAAAATCCGTATGAAGCCATATAGCTTTTGAGCGCAACTTCAGAAAATGAAGAGTTGGCGTCGATAGTACCTAATTGAAGATTGGCCATTATTTTTCTATGGGTATTTTACAGTGTGGCAATAAGGTAGTCTTTTAAATGATACTTGATGGCAGTTTAAATATTTGCCGTCCGAATGTATTCTGGCCAGGCTGACATGATTTTTTGTGTAACGCCACCTGGTCTGCCAGCTCCCACAGTTTGTCCATCCACAAAAGTAATCGGCATGGCCCCCTTCATGGAGCTGCAGATAATTGCCTCGTCTGCAGCCTTCAACTCGGCGACGGAGACTACGCGCTCTTCGACCGGAATACCGAGTTGGCCAGCTAATTTCAATAGGTGAAGGCGGGTGATGCCACGTAAAATGTTCTCCCCCGGTGTGATTAGGGTGCCGTCCTTGACGATCATAAAGTTAGATCGGTCGCTCTCGCGGACGTTTGCGTCACGGTCGACGTACAGGGCGTAGTCGGCACCCTTGGCTTTTAGCATTGGCTGTATACGAATACCTTCCAGGTAGTCAATGGATTTCACTTCAGGAAACTGGCGCTCGTAGTGATGCAGATGAACTTTCATGCCGCGCTCGTACTCCTCGGCAGAGTGGCCCTTGAACGGGTAGGCCATCCCCACCAGGTTGGGGTTGGTGGGGGTGTAGCCATCCGGCGCGTAGCCGCCGGTGAGCACAAAGCGGATGCCGCCATCTCCACCGCCATTGCGCTGGATCAGTTGCCGGACGGTTTTCCGAAGGTCTTCGCGGCTGACGGGCATGTCAAGCGCCAGCAGTTTGGCACTGCGTAAAAAGCGGTCGAGGTGATCTTCGATGAAGCGGGGCTGGCCGTCGGCGTACCGGAAGTAATCGAAAATGCCAAAGCCGCGCAGGATCGCGAGGTCGGCGACGTTGAGTGCGGCCTTTTCTTTAGGAAGGTACTGGCCGTTGAGGTAGACGATGGGGAGCATGGTGCTAGTGTGTTGATGGCGAAAGGTAGGAAATTTCAAGGGTTACACAACTTTGGAAGTTGCCTATAAGGCGTCAGCGCTATAGGTTGCTTTCTTCGGCAGTTGCTATTAGAGGTTTCCGGGAATTATGGGTGAACAAGTGACCACGGAGTGGTCTAATTATATTCACCCCGGGAGAAAGGTCGCGAAGCGGACTTTTACCAGGAGGAAGACAAGAGATATGACCGTAACGGCGCATCGTGTCGCCAAACTAATGCCCCTTCTTTTACCCCGGATTTTGGCGTTCCGCCTCATCCGGGGCAAGTTGATTCAATCCCGCCGTGACCTCATGAAGGTTTCATCTACGCTTTAGCGCATCAGTTCCCGGTACTGCCGGGGCGTGATGAACCGAACCTTTTTAGCTTCCAGGAACTGAATGATCCGTTTAAAGTCTTCCATTCTGGAGGCATCCGCGACCCAGCTGCGGGGGTGTCCCTGGAGCACAATCAGTGGCTCGTGCTGATATTGTTCCCAGGCAGCGATCAGGCTGTCGGGGTTCGGGACGTGTACGGGCTGTTCCAGGTTTAAGGCCGGAATCCGGGGGTATCTCGCTTTGGTGGTAACGATGTTATTGGGTGCGTACAGCCATTCGGTCAGCTCCGGCAGCTCAGCCAGCGCACGGGCGGTATTGGTGTCAACGGCGTTGTAGGGGGCACCGAAGGTGGTCATTCGCAGGCCTGTTTTGTCGAGTAGGAGGGCTTGTGTTTTTTGCAGGCTCCGAAGTTGGTGGGTGTAGCTGGTCCCGAGAAATTCCCGAACTTCCTGGCCTTCCACCACGGGTTTGCAGTGGCACCAGCCATGATTCCATACCTCGTGGCCGCGTGCGTCCTGCGCTTGTAGCCAGGCGTAGTAGTCGGGGGAGCCATCCTGCATGCGTTCGCCGACGATGCCGATGGTGGCCACAATGTTTTTCGCGTTGAGGTAGTCTAAGACTTGTGTCCAGCCGGGGTGGACTAAGTCGTTTTCAAACCAGGCATCGTCCAGTTTTAATATGACGTAGGGGGTGGGCGCGGCCGCAGGATGCAAAGATCGGACGGAGGAGCAGGCGAAGGTCAACCAGAGCAGTGCCGGTATGGTTATGGCTAGTATTGATGTTGGTCTAAGCTTCATAAAGCAAAGGTAGCGTTGTGTTACATGGCTCTTTGGCTGTTTCCTGATTTCTGTCTCAGGTCTGCTGCTCATGGTCAGTACTTTGCCTTCAACCAGCCGCTGCACCTGCGACCCCGCCCTGAAAACAGAACGCTAAAAAAAATAAATATGCCCGATACCCAAAAAATAGCTTTAGTAACCGGCGCCAACCGCGGCCTAGGCAAAGAAAGCACCCGTCAACTTGCCGGGAAAGGCTTTAAGGTCATTCTCACCAGCCGTTCTGAAAGCGGGCGGGAGGTCGCGCAGGCTTTTCGGGACCAAGGTCTCGATGTCGTCTTCCATCAACTCGATGTGGCCGACGGACAAAGCATCGCCGAACTCGCCGAATACCTCAACGAAAACTACCCTCAACTCGACGTCCTGATAAATAACGCAGGAATCCATTATGACACCTTTCAGAGTACCCTAAACGCCGACTTCGCCATCGTCGAAGAAGCCCTGCGCGTCAACGCCATCGGCCCCTGGCGTGTCAGTAAGGCATTGATGCCGATGTTGAAAAAAAGCAAAGGGGGACGTATTGTCAACGTCTCGAGCAGCTCCGGTTCTTTTGCTGATTCCTGGCCAGGAACCCCCGCCTATTCCATGTCTAAAACGGCGCTGAACATGCTTACGCTCAAATTAGCAGCTGACCTGGAAGGCACCAACGTCAAGGTTAATTCCGTATGCCCTGGCTGGGTCCGTACGGCCATGGGTGGCCCCGAAGCGCCACGTGACGTGACCGAAGGTGCCAGCAGCATTCTCTGGGCGGCTTTGTTGCCGGATGATGGGCCTAGTGGCGGGTTTTTCCGGGACGGCGTGGCTATTTCTTGGTAGGCTGTTTTGGAGTAACCATTAAGGTCACTAAGGCAATAAGATTTACATTAAGGAAGCGTTCGGTGATCAGTCGAGCGTAGCGAGCAGCCAACTGCGGCAGCCTACAAGCGAAGCGTCTACAAGGCACGAAGTGCTGTCTAAAAGGTCGCGAAGCGGCCGTCTGCAAGAAAAGAGCGTAGTGACTTTTCGCCTAAACAAGTTCCCACATGGAAGACAAGTTGACGTCGCGAAGTCGTTCCCCAAACTTCCATTCCGGAGCTCCCGGAATGATGATTGTCTTTGCCTTCAGGTCGTCCAGGCTGGTGCCTTTTTTCTTTTCTTTTTTGACGTATTTCTGCAGGGACTTCAAATAGAGTTCAAATGCCTTGATGTCGCTGGAGGTACCCACCACCGGGTATTCATCGGCGGCATGGCCGAAGATGTAGAGGGTGTCTTTATCGTAGGACTTCCGGATCTTTTTCATGACCGAAGCCCAATTGCGAATGTCGCCGCCAGCCTTGGGGTCAATGTAGGGGAAGCGCCGGTTGAACAGTAAGTCGCCGAGGTGGGCCACGTTAGCATTCTCGAAGTGAACGACGGCGTCGCCGCCGGTATGCGCTTCACCAAAGTGACGGAGGCTGATGGTTTCTTTGCCGTCGGGAAGGTTGGTGGACCAGCCTGATTCGAAGACAGTAGAAGGGAGCGGAACCGTGCCTGCTTTATCGTTTTCGGCCAGGTTATCCATTAAGTTCTTTTTGGCCCGTGCGTGTGCTACATGGGTACTGGCCATCTCCGCAAAAACGCCGTTACCGCCGGTATGATCTCCGTGGTGGTGGGTGTTGGCCAGCACGGCCAGCTGGGCCAGCTTTCCTTTGGCTTTGAGGTCGGCCAGCAGTGCTCCGGCGGACTCAGGGAATTGGGTGTCTACGATGACACCGCCCTCGGGCATTCCGCCCGGCAGGTAGACGCCAATGGTGCCACCACGATTGGTGTAATAACCTACGTTACCCCGTAGAAGGGTGAATTTTCCGTCGTCTGCGGGGCGATAGCCCCGGGCGAAGAGATTGGCAATCGGGGAGGCTGTCAGTGCGGCTACGGTAGTGGTGGCCAGGAAGTTACGGCGTTTCATGTGGGATGTGGGGTTTGAATATAAGGGGTGGCAAGATAATAATCTTTGGATGTAAGGTTTAATGTGGTGGAGATATTGTGAGGTTCCCCAGGAAACCCTCTCCTAACCTTATCCAAAGGGAGAGGGCTTTTGAAAACGCGGTGCGTTTTTTACAGCACCTCAGTAGTTGTCAGCCACTGGTATATTCCTTTAAACATCATCCTGCCAGCTCAATTTCAATGACCCGGTCGAGGGGTAACTCGTGAAATTTCACGCTTAGGCCAGCGGGTAAACGTAGGCGCAGGTCGGCGTTAAGGGGCTTAGTTAGTCCTTTTCGGTCAAGTTCATCTTCGGTAACGCCAAGATGCTCCACCAGCCAGGTCTCAAATTGTGGCAGCGGACGGTCGGTGACGAATTCAGCGTGTTCATAACCTTCGGGGTAGGGACTGCCCGGTTTAGGCTCTGGTAGTTCTAATAGCCAGATCTCGCGCTGCTTAAACCGAAAAGGCGTGGCCATCCGGAAGGTGGCGATCCGTCGGCCGTTGATCGGGCTTTCTACCAAGAGCCTGTTATCCTTTAATAAGGAGCTTCGTAAATCCTCATAGACGGATACGGTAGCGACCCGGTAGCAGATGTGGTCGAGCACTAGATGGTCGAGTGCACCCGGTGATGGCTCTAAGAACGTAAATAGCTGGTGAAGGAAGGGAGTGGGCGAGGGCAGTGGCATGGGATGTGATGTGATGTAAGGTACGCTTGATTGAATAGTTGGGCTAGCTTGGAGGAGATACGTGTGTAGAACAAATTACACAAGTCTAAGTCGTCAGACCAACTTTTATCCGGCTACGCCAGGCTAAAAGAATTGGTCGGACGACCGCCCGGGCCATTGTTCGCTGTCGGATGGATCGTTTTTACCTGACGCAGTCGGCAAAAACTGCGTCCAACGGCTCCTGAGTTAGCATCGGGGGGCAATTTGTCATCCGTACGGAAAATTTGGGCAAGACAAAATGTGTAATCAAATAGTTCATTGTGACAAATTAAGCACCTTATTTGGTGTTATTTTGTTTTAAATTTCGTATCTTTACAACAACATCAAACACCCGTTATTATGTCTGAAAGTACTGCGTTACGCCCTTCTGCTTCTTTGCCGACGACTCGTTTGGCGGCCTACCTAAGTTGCCAAATCAACCGTGCTTCCGCCATTGGGCAGCGCTTGATGTTTTGGCGGCCATCCCGGGAAGCAGGCTATGTCTTTTACATCGACGCCGACGAAGTTGGCTTCCGGCTTTACGATCGACTGTTTCAGGCTTACCTGGATCGGTTTCCACATCGCTTTGCGGGTGGCCGGATCGAGGACGTACCGGAGTTAGTCCTGGCCCTGACGCATCTGCCCCGGACGGAACTCGAAAACCTGACCTTGTACATCATCAGCCAGCTGAACCGGGAACGGGACCGGGTCGATTTTCAGTTTTACACCATGGTGTCGGATTTGCTGCGCCAGTTGTTGGCTTACCGGCCCTGGGCCAATGAGGACGGTTTACGCCGGATCGGGGAGGCGTTTTATTTTACTTCCCCACAGGGTTATGATGGGGTGGTGTACTGGCCTTTAGTGGCTTATTTGCGATCGGTCCGGGCTTCTTACGGCGGGCGGCCTCCGGAAGGTCAGGTACGTCAGGTTCTGGAGCTAATGGCAGAAGAACTGCGCGGTTTCTTTGTTTTTGGCTACAGCCGCGAGGTTGGGGAAGCGCGGGATGTGCTGGGGGAGTTGTTGACGAGTAATTCCTGATTATTAAATGGTGATTCCTGATTACCGCGAAAGCAACAATTACCAATTAACAACCTTATTCACCTCACCACTTTCCGTCATCCTGTGGAATTTCCAGCAGGTTAAACAAGAAGCCTTCCCAGATGAGTTGGAGGTAAATATCTCCGCCTTCCCGGTCGTAATCGGGGAGGTTGAGGTGGTGTTTCCACTCATCAAAGAGGAAGAAGGTGGAGCTGAAATGTTCGCTTAGCGGGTGAATTAGGTTTTCGCCAAAGCTTTCCCGGTTTACGAAAAGTGAGGGAAGTTCGGTACGGTCACGGGCATTAGTTTTCAGGCGTTGGCGGACGTAATTTTGCTTGTAGGGAAACCTATCGGGAATGGTGATGTCGGCACGGGGAACTTCCTTTGTGGTCCAATCGTGGTGGAGGGTTTGGGAGAAATCCTGATCGGGCCGGTCGGCGCCGATGATCTGTGCCAGGGTCATCCCTTTAGCTGGTTTTACGCTGATGGTATAGGTGGAGGTGTCCAGGGGCTGGAGGGGAAAGCCGTCGGCGATCATCCGGTCGGTAATGGTTTGGGCGGCGAGGAGTCCGGCCTTGACCGTCCAGTGATGATCGGTGCGAAAATAGAGGTCGTTCTTAGCGGAATACTTTTCGGGGCGGGGCCGCAGGTGCAGGGGCAGGTGGTTAAGGGCAAAGTTGCGCAGCGGAGTATGAAGGTCTATGTACGGTAGTTCTGTCTGATCGAGAGCGGCGTACAGTTGACGAGCGGCGTATTGCTGGTTAAGGGGCCGGACGTGGTCCGGCAGAAACTCCGGATAAATGTGGTGTTTCAGCGGGGCGATGGCGAGGTAGTATTTGCCTCCTCTGGCCCGGATGCTGTCTCTTCTGGCCAGGAGTTCATCGACTACCTGATTGAGCTCTGCGGGCGTAAAACGGCGTTTGCCCCGATAGATGTCGAGCTGTAGCCCGCCTTTGTAGAGCCATTCGTCTTGTCCGACCACCACCAGGTCGGGTAGGGGAGAGCGGCGGTTAGTGAGGGCCTGTAGTTTGGCGTTGAAACGTTGAAAAAGGCCCTTCCATGGGAACTGGTCGTTGAAGTAGGCCTCCGCGTCGCGGGGGAAGGGGTCCAGGAGATCAGGGCGGAAGACCGGGGTCTTCACTGCTGCTTTGTTCTCAAAACTTTGCACCTGCGTCCCCGCCCCCCAAAAGAGCGCATCCGTCCAACTCAGCAAGAGTAGAAGACCGAAGGCAAGCGGCAGGCCGTAGTGGAATATTTTCGTCATCAGAATCGGAAATAGATGAAGGGGTTGAGGGCGTTGTTGACCAGGGCGTTCAGGCAGAGGAGGAAGAGGGTTAGGAGGGTAAAGAGATGGATTATGTCGAGAAATTGGTAGAGGGCCTTGGTTTTGGGGGCTGGGTTATCCGTATTTATACGTTTACTTACGTTTTGTCGTACTTCTACATATTTACTATTAGCCTGTCGTACTTCTACATATTTACGATAAACCAAAGTCCCACCCCCAAAAGCACCAACCAAAGCCACCATCCCCACCACCGTCAACTCCAAATTCCAGTAAAAACCCCAGTCAAAAGCCACCGTATCCCCGTTCAGCCCAAACATCGCCAGGTAGTAATCCCCGGCCAACGCCGCCGACTCCGTCCGGAACAGTACCCAGCCCAGCAGCACTACGACAAAGGCATAAACGACGTTGCCACCAGGCCACCAGCGTTGTCTTTCTAATACAATGAACAGGCCGTGCCACAGCCCCCACAGCACGAACGCCCAAGCCGCACCATGCCAAAAACCAGTGGCCAGAAAAACAAGCAGTAAATTGCGCATTGTCCGCCAATATCCGTCCCGGCTACCACCTAATGGGACATACAGGTAGTCCCGAAACCACGCCCCAAGCGTGATGTGCCACCTCCGCCAAAACTCTCGAATGCTTTTACTGGCATAGGGGTAATTGAAATTCTCCGGTAGCCGGAACCCAAACAACATGCCCAGCCCGATAGCCATGTCGGAGTACCCGCTGAAATCGTAATAGATCTGCCCGGCGTAGAGCACAGCACCGGCCCAGGCAGTTAAGGCGTCCATGGTGCCGAAGTCCAGCGCAAAGATCTCGTCTGCCACGGTAGCCAATGTATTGGCAATGAGCACCTTCTTGACCAAACCGACTAAAAAACGGCGGATTCCCTCCGCCGTCATCTCCCAACTCCGCTGCCGCTCCGAAATCTGCCGGTCCATATCCTGGTACCGCACAATCGGCCCCGCGATCAGCTGCGGAAAAAACGAAATGTAGAGCCCTAGCCGAAAGATGTTGCGTTGCGGCGGTGTGGCACCCCGGTACGTGTCCACCAGGTACGACATGGCCTGGAAAGTATAAAAGCTGATCCCCAGCGGCAGCGCGATTTTCGGCAGTTCAAAGGCTGGAATCCGAATCATGCGCAGCAGATCGTTGGCTTCGCCAACGGCGAACATCGTGTACTTGAATACCGCAAGGGTCGTCAGATTGGCAATAACTCCCACAATCAGCCAACGCCGCTTATGTAAGCCGGTCAATTGTAAACCAACCACGTAGTTCATCAAAATACTCCCCAACAAAACCGCCGTGTAGCTTACGCCTCCCCAGGCATACACGATCACACTCACCAGCAGCAGCCAGGCATTCTGCCATCGGTTAGGTAAGGCCAGGCTTCCGCCCCAAATGATGGGAAGGGCCAGGGTGAGGAAGATCAGGGAGGAGAAGAGCAAGTTGGTCTATTGGTACTATTGGTCTGTTGGTGGTATTGGACTTTTGGTCCGTCAGGGCAAAGCTAAACCACGGGTGGAGGGCTACCAACTATTGCGGACTTAGAAGTGCATCGTTCGAGTGAAGCGAGCAGGGCTGTTATTCCATCCTCTCTTAACTTCCTTAATGCCCCAGTTGCGAAGCAGCCCTAAATGCCTTAATGGTAAAAAATAATTCTTCTCTCGCCGAAACTACCCACTACCTACTCTTCATCAATCAAATCTTCCGTTAGATCATTTTCAACTGGCTTTGCTTCCGGCAAGTGAAACCCCCACAAAATCACCATCCCCAACGCGAAGAACAAAGACAAAGCCAATAGGCTCATCCGCATGCTCCCCGTGATCAGGTCCAGGATGGCAAAAATGGCCGTACCTCCTACGATGGCGACCTTCTCTAGCACGTCGTAGAAACTAAAGTAGGAGGTCACGTCTTCCCGCGTAGGAATTAACTTGGCGTACGTCGACCGACTCATACTCTGGATGCCGCCCATCACCAGGCCAACGGCAGCAGCAACGGCATAAAAGGTAGTCTTTCCCTGGACGAAGTACCCAGCCAGACAAATGCAAAACCAGATGATCAGTTGGAAGTAAATACTGGCCTTATTGCCGTAGCGTTTACTGACGGATGCCGCCAGGTAGGCACCGCCCACGGCCACGATCTGCAAAATCAATACCACCAAAATCAACTCACTACTTTCAAAGCCAAGCTCCTTGGCCGCAAAAATGGAGGCCAAAAAGATGACCGTTTGTACCCCTGCGGAGTAACTGAAAAAGGCGGCTAAAAACCTTTTGGTGGGTGTGGATTTGCTTACCCGCGTCCAAACGGACTGAAGCTCTGCCATACCCTGACCAGCCATGTCGGCAAAGCTGGTACCGGATTTTCGTACGTCGTCCGGCAAACGAGCCAGTGAAATGGCCGCAAAAACCAGCCACCAAATACCAACGGTAATGAAGGCAAGGCGGACGGCCAGCGTCCCCTCCGTCGGTAGGCCAAACCACTCGGGCTTCTGTACCATCGCAAGGTTCAGCACGAGCAGGAGTACTGACCCAACGTAGCCCATCGCAAAGCCCTTGGCACTTAGCTTGTCGAACTTATCCTGGGTGGCAATGACGGGTAAAAAACTGTTGTAAAATACCAGGCCGCCAGCAAAGCCAATCAATCCCATCGCAAAGGCGATGGTACCCAGCCATAACGTATCCATGCCATTGAACCAGAAAAGGCCAATACAACCCACCCCGCCCATGGTGGTGAAAAACTTCAGAAAACCTTTGCGGCGGCCACCAACGTCCGCAATGCCGGACAACAACGGTGAAAGCACAGCAATGATCAAATAGCTGATGGTAATCGTAAGCGTAAGCCACGAACTGTCACTGAACTCAAAACCCGCAACGGTAAACTTATCGTCGATGACCGCCGCAAAGTAGGGCGGGAAAATTGCCGTAGTAATCACCAGGGCAAAAGCCGAGTTGGCCCAGTCGAACAGGGCCCAGCCGTTCATCGTACGCGGATCGTTGAGTTGGTTGGTCATGGCGCCAAGATAGGATTTGTATTTTGGACTTCTATTGTTATCGGTCTGCCCTACCTCATTCCCTAAATGTAAACCTGATCGTTGTTATCAGGAAGGTCGAACCGCTTTTTTAATGGGGGTGTCCCCGGTTATAATTTCGAAAGTCTGGTTTTGCATTGTACCGTCTTCCAGAACTTCAACGAGGGTTTTAGCTACGTCTGCCCTAGAAATGCTTCCCTGGGTTGCCAACTTTTCCTTTAGCTGAATTTTACCCGTACCTGCTTCATCCGTCAGGCTTCCAGGTCGCACGATGGTATAGCCTAAAGTGCTGGCGCGTAAATACTTGTCAGCGTTTTGCTTCGCCCTCAAATAGTCTTCAAGATCGTCACTAGCCGAGGGGTCGTCGGCTCCCATGGAGCTGAGCATTACGAATTTCCGGATACCTGCATTTTTAGCAGCATCCGTTAATCTCTTCGCTCCTTCCTGGTCTACTTCGATGACCTTTTTGCCACCAGAACCGGCAGCAAAAATTACTATATCTACGTCTTTTACTGCGTGGCTTAAATCTTCTTTCAGGTCGGCCAGAACTACAGCGACCTGGTTCTTTTCAAACCGATCTTTTTGCTCCTGTTCGCGAACCATGGCAATGGGGCGGTATTTATCAGCGTCTTGCAGTAACTCTATGATGATCCTGCCCGTGGTACCGTTCGCGCCGGCTACTAATACGTTTTTCTTTTCGTTATTCATGTTTCTAGCTTTTATTGACATTTTGAAATCATTGGACTCAACTACCACCTAAGTCTTGCTGAATAGTACTTTGGTCCACTCGCCGGGTATTTCCTGCGAATAAAAGGACGTCGGATAACTCGACACTTTCAGTAAGCAGTTTGTTAACGGGTAGAATTATGGAAGCAACCATTATTCTAAAATTGGGTTGCCCGAAAATTAAAGTTTGACCAGCCATTAGTAGTATTTTGTCGCCCCAACAGACCAATAGTCCAGTAGCACCAACATGACCAATAGCCCCATCAAAGTAGCAGTATTCCCCGGTTCCTTCGATCCCATAACTACGGGACACGCAGAACTTGTTCGCCGGGCCGTCCCTTTATTCGATAAAATTGTGGTGGCCGTTGGCGTCAATACCCAGAAGAAGTACCTCTTCCCATTGGAGCAACGCCTGGAATGGCTCAAAGCCGTCTTTGCCGACGAGCCCAAAGTCGAAGTAAGCAGCTTCGAAGGCCTAACGGCGCACTTCTGTAATAAAATAGATGCCCGCTACTTACTACGTGGTTTACGTAACGCCAGCGATTTCGACTACGAAAAGACCATCTCCCAACTCAACGACATTGTCGGAGATGGCCTGGAAACCGTTTTCCTCATCAGTCAGCCGGCTTACTCCCATATTAGTTCGACCATCGTCCGGGAAATAATCAAGGGTGGGGGAGATGCTAGTCCGTTTTTGCCGAAAGGGGTAGAAGTGAGAAAATGAGTGAATGGGAGAATGAGTGAATAATGGAATAAAAAGAATGGGAGAATACCTTGACCTTGAAGTCTGGTATTCTCCCATTTATTTGGTTTAGGTAAAGAAAGCTCACAAAAGGTGAGCAAGCGAAGCGCTGCGAACGGCACTAGCGGTAGCTACTATAGACTATTTGACGATGAACTACTTGACAAGGTGAGCAAGCGCAGCGCCGCGAACGGTACCTGCGGCAGCTTATTCAATTATTCCCTCATTCGCCTTATTTACCTTATTTCTAGATGATGCCGATCGAACCCAGGTACCGCTCCGCATCCAACGCAGCCATACAACCCGTACCCGCAGCCGTGATGGCCTGACGGTATACGTGATCAGACGCATCTCCGGAAACGAATACACCGGGGACGTTGGTCTTCGTGGAGTTCGGTTGGTGAATCAGGTAGCCGGTGTCTTCCATGTCGATCCAGTCTTTGAAAATCGCGGTATTCGGCACGTGGCCGATGGCCACGAAAAAGCCTTCGATCGGAATCTCCTGCTTTTCGCCGGTCTTGTTATTGAATACGCGCACACCAGTCACGAATTCATCGCCCAGAATCTCTTCCGTTTCCGTATTCCAGTAGATCTTGATGTTTTTTTGCTTCTTCACCCGATCCTGCATGATCTTCGACGCCCGCATTTCGTCGCGGCGGACGAACATGTGTACCGTCGGGCACAGGTTGCTCAGGTAAAGCGCTTCCTCGGCGGCACTGTCGCCAGCACCGACGATGGCGGTTTCTTTGCCACGGTAGAAAAAGCCGTCACAGACGGCACAGGCACTTACGCCATTGTTCATCAGGCGTTGCTCGCTTTCTATACCGAGCCATCGGGCGCTTGCACCCGTGGAAATAATAACGGTGTGGGCATGAATCTCTTCGCCACTTTCCGTCCAGATCTTATGCACCGGACCACTGAAGTCGACTTTGTCGATCAGCTCATAAATAACTTTAGTGTCGAACCGTTCGGCCTGCTTACGGAGGTCTTCCATCATCTGAGGGCCCATAACGCCGTCGGGGTAACCGGGGAAGTTCTCCACGTCGGTCGTGATCATCAGCTGGCCACCGGGCTCCTTACCCGTGTACAGTACGGGGCTGAGGTTGGCACGTGCGGCATAAATGGCAGCGGTATATCCGGCGGGGCCGGAGCCGATGATGACGGTCTTTAAGGGTTCTTTGCTCATGGTAAATTTTATTTGAGGGGGCAAAAGTAAGCAATCCTGCTGTGTCTTCTCGCCGGATTACGGAAAGAGAACAACCAGGCATTCTCAGGGTTGCCGGTGGGGGTGTCGGGAGGCGACTTTTTGGCTTCGCTGCATACTTCCTATTTGGGCGGGGCCGCAGGTGCATTGGAAGGTTAAGGGCGAGGGGCTCCGGCCCCGAGAATAAAGCGGAGCTTTATTGCACCTGTTGCGGTTACAGACAAAGTTCTCTCGGGGCATAGCCCTTAGCGGATGAAATCAACCACCAACACACCCTTGCCCTAAGCCTTATTATCCTCCCGATACTGCAGCCACAAACAAACCAGCACAATAACCGTAGTCAGCACCAGAATCACCACGTTCAGCGAAGGCGGCGTATCGAGCAGGAAGTGAAATATTCCGTTAACCATGCCGCCATCCTCCTCGTAGCGGGTACGGATCACGCCCTCAAACGTGGGCAGTGAAGTGAGCACACTCAAAAATCCAAAACCCAGCCCGAACGCCCACCGCGCAAACCGGTAAAATTTCCCCTGCCGCTGCAACCCCACAAACAACCCGTACAACGTCACGATGGCAAAGATCAAGAAGGCGTAGTCCCGCAAACCGGGGACGAAGTTGTAAATGGCCATGCCCACCGCACCCGCCAGCGCCAGCCACGCCAACGATACCCGAATATGCTCCCGCTCAAACAGGTAGCCGATGAAGGGCTGCGCAGCTCCGGCCGCCTCATGGATTACCTGACCGCCCGAGCCGGAAACAACGTTGGCCTGCTTCGCCTTGATCTTTGTCACGTTACCCTTGGCCTTTACCAAATCCTCGGCCACCGTCCGGGACATACTCACCATGTCGTCCCGGAAATGCCGCAACTCCACCTCCCGGAAGATCGCCCCCAGGATGTGGTCCGCCCGCAGCTCATCGTTGGATTTGTCGCAGGTGCGGACCTTGTCGGGGTTCTCCCGCAGCTGCCCCAGCAGCGGCTCGTAGTTGTATTTGTACACTTCGTGGATTTCCAGCCCGTTGCAAGTCGGCCACGTGGCGTTCGATAATCTCGTAGACGATGGGGTTGTTCTTGCCGCCGTCGGCGTCGGCGGCCAGCACCTGCTTGCGGAAGGTTTTCCGGTTCTAGAAGATCCGCTCGAACTCGGCGTCGGCGAAGAGGTAGATCGTCTCCCCGTTGGTAATCAGCAGTTGCTTGATGGCGGTGTTGCCGGCGTGGCGCTCGCGCATGAAGTAGAGGGCGAGTTCGTGTAGGGCCTTGACGTTGGGCTTGCTGGCCGAAAACATCTCGCGCGGATTGTCGATCGTTTTTGCCTCGATGATGACACCCACGGGGCCCTTGCGCTTCGGCCCGTCGTGGATCACGGTATCCATGCGCCGCACCTCACTCTGGATCAGGAATTCGTTGATCGGAAAAGCGACGCCGTGCAGGAAGGTTTCCAGGTGGCCGCGCAGGGTGGATTCGCTGACTTTTCCGGCCGTACGATCCAGCAAAAGCGGTAGCTCGTGTTTCATCCGCTCAATGTGGGCGCGGCTGACTTTGGCCTTGCGAAAAGCAGGGCGGAGGGCCTGGGCGGGGGAGATGTTTATGACCTTCAAGGGAGTAGTTGGGTGTTTTATTAAAAACAGGGTAGGGCGGGCCCGCAGGTGCGGGGAGAGTTGGAAGGGCAATATAAGGTTTCCCTCCGCTTTTCACTGAATTACCCAAACGAAGCTGATGGCCAGCACGAGCGCTAGCAAGCATTGGCTCAGCTCGGAGAGCTTTGTATCGCAGGCCTGCATTTATTGATTTTTCAATTAACGCGTCTGTAGCATTTTCTCATCCGATGCATCTTTCTGCTGGCGTAGCCGCAGGAAGTTCATCGGATGTAGGGTGATAAAAATCTTATTTGCAGCGGCAGGTTTTAGCTCGTCGGCCGAGGTGGCCCTTGGGCCTGACTCGTCCGCCGAGTGGCACGGAAAGGACCGAAATTCCTCGGCGGACGAGTCAGGTCGTACCTCCCGCCTCGGCCGACGAGCGATTTCTAGCGTTTGCATTGTATCGCAAATTTTTATCACCCTACATCGGATGTGTAAAATGCGTGAACAAGAGAAACGGTAGTAAATTCAGTATTGAGCGGAGTTGAAGCAGGAGTAAAAAAAGCACTTAACCCAAGCTGGTCCGACACATCCGATGAACTTTTGCCCGGCTGCGCCAGGTCAAAAGATGCATCGGATGAGCGGCTGGACACACCGGTCTTTTTTGAAAAAAAAATACAGGTAAGGCCCACACCACATGGTGCAAATTGGTAGACACCTTCAAGAAGAAACAAAAGCCTGTTTTTTGTTTAAAATATATTATATTTACCACAAATTAAAACAGCATGAAACTCAACCTCCTATCCTGCAACCAGGACCGCCCCGACCGCCGCGCCATCGCCCGCACCATTGAAGAAATCGCCGATGGCGTAGACTATAACCTCGCCAACGAACTGACCGATATCCTGATCGAAGGCTCCGCCGTAGAGATCGAAGTCTCCTTTAACGAAAGCTCCGCGTTCCGGTCCCTCCGGAAGCTGGACATCGATTATGAGATAAAGGACTAACTCTACTGGTCTGTTCTCAGTGCTGTTAGTCTGAAACCAACTGATTGAAACCAGACTCAAGCGGAGCAATTTCGCGGCGGCATGAATTTTTAAACCCGCTGTTAGAAAATTCTCTTTGTAAATCAATAGAACTGAAACAATGAATCCAGCCGTTGATAACTTTCTAGACAAAGCAAAAAAATGGAAAGCGGAGATGACTTTGTTGAGAAGAATCTGTCTTGATTGCGGACTCACCGAAGAGTACAAATGGATGCACCCCTGCTACACCTTTCAAGGAAGTAATGTGGTGCTGATTCACGGATTTAAGGCGTATTGTGCCCTGCTGTTTCATAAAGGAGTGCTGCTGAGTGATTCCGAAGGCATCTTGGTGCAGCAGACAGAGAATGTGCAGGTTGCCCGCCAGATCAGGTTTGCTGATTTGGAAGATGTAATCAGGTTGGAGCAAACCATTAAAACCTATATTTTCGAAGCAATTGAAGTGGAGAAGGCTGGGGTAGAAGTGAAAATGAAAAAGACGGCTGAATTTGAGATGCCGGCTGAATTTGAAAAAGCTTTGGACAGCAACCAGGACTTGAAATCCGCCTTCGAAGCGCTAACCCCCGGTCGGAAAAGAGGGTATTTACTGTATTTTACAAAAGCTAAACAAGCTAAAACACGTACCTCAAGGATAGAAAAATATATCCCCAAAATTATTGATGGAAAAGGATTGAACGATTAGAAGTAACCTGAGCCCTGCTCAGTGCAATCTGCAACTATTTCAGTATTTTCGGCCCGTGCAACAGCTACGCCAAATCGCCGATGTATACCTGGCCGATGAGTTAGATTATCACGAACTCAAATCAGCCACCCTAGTCTTCAAACGCTATTTGCAGGAGCTGACTACCTTAGACCTTGGGAACAACGTCTATCGCAAAGACATCCACTTAACTGCTGGTCTGGCCGTTGCCACGGAGTGGGCTGTACGTTGTGTCGATGACCTGGAGCGGACCAAGCGGTTTATCAAAGGAACGGCAGAAGCCGTCCGGGAGGTACTGCGTCGGCGGCATGGCCCCGTTCAGCTTTTGTACGCCGGAACCGGCCCCTATGCTACGTTGGTCCTGCCACTGCTGTCCGTATTCAACCCGCAACAACTACAATTGACGCTGGTCGAGATCAACGATCAAAGTTACCGGTCCATCCTCCATATTTTTGCACAACCTGCTTTCGCCCCCTACTTGCGGGAGATAATGCAAGCAGACGCCAGTACCCTGAAATTGACAGAGCCAGAGGTCTATGACATCCTGCTAAGTGAAACGATGCAGAATACCTTGAAAAGAGAACCCCAGGTAGCCATCACCGTAAATCTCCTCCAACAACTCAGGTCGGACGCCCTGCTCGTTCCTCAAAGCATCGTGGTTGAACTTGCGGCAATGGATATCAGGTATCGTGCAATGATCGGGGTACAAGAGCCCATCGCTCTGGGTGCCTTAATGGAATCAAGCAGACAGGGGCTGGCGGAACAAATCAGTTTGAATACTGCGGAATTGACTTTTCCTGAAGTCTCGCTTAAAATAAGCGACGAAGCGCTGGAGAGCAAATATTCGCTGGCACTGACCACCGAGATACATGTTTTTGGTACTCAATACCTCCGCTTTAATAAAAGCGGATTGACCATCCCCGACCTTATCCTGAGCCCGGATGACCGCACGAATAAAGACCTGACTTTCAGGGCAAGATATGAACTGCGGCCAGAACCGGGAATTGTCTGGTCGATTGGTTAGTCAGAGTCAGAACTTTGGAGTGCATTCGCGCCAACTGTTTGACTGCCTGACTCCTTGACTATTTCCGTTTCTTCTTCTTAGAGCCCTTAGGCTTCTGCCCCCGCGTGATCGGCTTTTTATATTTCTTCATCATCTTATCCCGCCGGCCTTCCCGGACGGCCACTTTGCTGTTCTTTTCACTCTTTTCGTGGAAGGCAGCCCGATCGGGGTCAATGGAGATAAATTCGGTGTTTTCGGCAACGAATTCCGGCTCTATTTCAAGCGGAATCAGCACATCTGATAGCGTTAATCCTTCGGGAAGTGGATGAATCGGAATTTCTTGGCCCATCAATGCTTCGATGTCCTGCTTGGATGGCTGCTCTTGTTCTGCGACAAACATAATGCCCACCCCTTTTTCCTTCGCGCGGCCGGTACGGCCGACCCGGTGGATGTGCTTCTCGGCGTTGTCCGAAACGTCGAAGTTGACGACGTGGGTGACGGAGGAAACGTCCAACCCCCTGGCAACAATATCGGTGGCGATCAGCATTCGGTAAGTGCCGTCCTCAAAGGAAGCTACCGTATTGAAGCGGTTGTTCTGGGATTTATTGGAATGGATAACGCCCACCGATTCACCGAAGACGGGCTCCATGCGCTCATAAAGGGCGTCGGCAAGGCGTCGCGTTGCGGCGAAGACCAATACCTTTTCTATCGTTGCATCCTCCTTCAGAAGGAGCTCCAACAGGTTGGCCTTTGAGTTGAAGTTGGGGACTTCGTAGGCGTATTGATCGATGTTTTCGAGGGGCGCGCCGGAGGGCGCGGCTTCGATGACTTCGTAGTAGTCGGTGAACTCGCTGATGGTCGCCATCACGTCGTCGATCATCGTAGCAGAAAAGAACAGGTGCTGGCGCTTTTTAGGAAGAAAATCGGCGATGTCCTTGAGTTGGTGCCGGAAACCGAGGTCCAGCATTTCATCTACTTCATCGAGGATGAGTTGCTTGATATTTTTCAACTTCAGGACGCCATCTTTCAGCAGGTCGCCCAGCCGGCCGGGGGTTCCCACCACCACATCTACGCCAACTTCAACTTCCGCTTTATGCTTCTTGATGTTAGTGCCACCGTAAACACCAACTACCTCAACGCTCATGAATTCGGTCAGCTTTTCCACCTCTTGCACTACCTGCGCCACGAGTTCGCGCGTAGGGACAATAATCAGGATCTGAGGAAACGGAGATTTGGTGAATCGCCAGAGCCGAAGGCACGGCAAGAGGTACGCAAAGGTCTTTCCCGTACCCGTTTGGGCAATACCGATTACATCCCTTCCCGCCATGATTGGCCCGAAGGTTTTCTCCTGAATGGCCGTGGGTTTAGTAATGCCCATATCAGCCAGGGCCTGCTGAAGTTGGTTGTTTAGATTGAAGTCGGCAAAAGTCATTGCGCAAAGGTAATGCTTCAACCATGTTAACTTTTAGTACATAACCGGTAACCCTGCTTTTCTACCTTTTCACGGCACCCGCGTCCCCGCCTTAAGAACCTCCGCCGGACAAGCTACCCCTGGCCTTTGAACTTCATGACTATGCGGTAAAATTGCCGTTTAGTGAAACATTGTATGTATTCGGGCAGACTTTGTGCAACTTATGCGTCCCTAAATAGAAAAGGATGTCAAATTTATTCCTCAACTTTAGCGCCAAATTGATAGGTTAGTCATCTTTCCTATATTTTGGCTTCAATTTCATCAGAACTTAGACTAGTATGCGTTATCATTTCTTTCGGGTAGTCACCTTTGTGGCCTTCCTACTTTTTTCTTTGGCACTTTCGGCACAGAAAGCAATGCCCGCCCGCCCGGTTGCTTTTGGCGAACCTACCCAAAAGGCTTACGACATCCAGGGCTGGGACCGGGTAGATGCTACCTCCGGTGCCGTGCAGGTAATGTATAAAAGCTTCTACCGCCCCGTCCCCGGTACTCCGGAAGTTATGGCACGAGATTTTCTGGCTTATTATAAAGACAAAATGGGCCTTACTTCAGGCGATCTGGCCAACCTTGAAGTGTTCGGAACCCCTACGCGTCGGGTAGGAACTACCGTCCGGTTTCATCAGCAGTGGCAGGGTGTTCCTGTACATGGCGGTGAGGTGTCGCTTACCATCAAGCCAGATCGTAGCGTAGTGATGGTGAACAACTCCTTTGTGAAGGATGTCGACTTGCGCGAAGTCAGACCTTCTCTTTCTGCCGACCAGGCCCGCACCATCACCCTTGATTATCTCAATACGGAGGGACGCATCACCGATGAATTCAACGACCTGAAAATTGTGATGAATAAAACCGGTGAGGCCAAACTGGCTTACCGTGTCAGCCTGGTAGCCATGGAGCCCTTAGGGGAATGGGAGGTTTTTGTGGATGCTAAAAACGGCGAAATCCTTCGTGTGACCGACATCGCCGCCTACCACAAGCACCGTACAACACCTGAATACGTGCCCTTCCCTACCATGATGGTGAGCGGAACCGGTAACATTTGGGTACCTGACCCTCTTTCTTCCGCTGGGGCCAGTTATGGGGATACCGGGTTCTCTGATAGTGACGACGCGGATTCTCCTGAACTACTGGCTGAACAGGTGACTGTTACCCTCCTCGATATTACGCTGGAAAACGGTATGTACTTCCTGAAAGGACCCTGGTGTGAAATTACTGACGAAGAATCGCCCAATCGTGGGGTCTTCGAACAGGCCACTAACGTTTGGGATTTTAACCGTTCAGACAATGCGTTTGAGGCAGTAAACGTATACTACCACATCGACGAGTCGATGCGCTACCTCAACGAAGACCTGGGGATTGACGTCCGCCCAACTGATTATCCGGGTGGTGTAAAGTGTGACCCCTCGGGTTTGAACAACGCCGATAATTCCCATTACGTAGGTGGCTCTCAACGCCTTGCCTGGGGTGATGGTGGCGTTGATGATGCGGAAGATTCTGATGTGGTGCATCACGAACTCGGCCACGGTCTTCACGATTGGATCACCATGGGTGGGCTCTCGCAGCAACAGGGCCTCAGCGAAGGCTGTGGTGATTACTGGGCGGCATCCTATAACCGTGGTCTTGGAGACTGGACTCCAGCAGACCCACAATACTTCTGGATTTTTAACTGGGACGGCCACAATGAATTCTGGAATGGCCGCAGCTGCGGCGTTTCTACGACCTGGTCTAACAACATTCCATTAGGTTTGCCGCATGGTCAGGGCCAGGTTTGGTCTACTTCTATGATGCAAGTATGGGATGCCATCGGCAAGCGCAAAACCGACATTATTTTCTGGGAAGGCCTGGCCATGACCAACGGCAATTCCAACCAGAATGATGCGGCCAACGCCGTTTACTTAGCTGCCCGTGCCATTCCCGAATGTACGGCCGCCGAGTTGCTGTCAATCCATACTATTCTTACGGATCGGGGCTACGTCTTACCGGCCTTCGAGCTGCCGGTAGAATGGTTGTCTTTTGAAGCCACACCGGCAGATAAGACGGTTGTCCTTGATTGGATAACTGCTTCGGAAAGTGGTAATGATTACTTCGAAGTAGAGCGTTCTACGAATGAAGGAGGTACTTTCTCAGCCATTGGCCGCGTTACTGCCGCCGGTGAATCTACCGACGCTCAGTCCTACAACTTCATCGATGAGCTGCCGGTCACCGGCCGGAATATTTACCGGATACGTCAGGTAGACGTAGATGGCAGCTTCAGCTACTCCGACATTGTCACGGTATCTTTCAGTGGCAACTCTGCTACAGCGGCACTTGCGCCAAACCCGACCAACGGGATGTTGCGCCTTCACCGGGCAACTGCTTCTGATGCGCCCTTTACCGTTCGGGTCATGGACCTCAGCGGGCGCGAGGTACTCCGCCGCGAAGGCGTTACCGACGGTACGCCATTCTCCGTAGCTGAATTACCTACGGGTGTTTACCTGATGCGTTACCTGGAAGGTAAAGAGATGACGTCTGTGCGATTTGTGCGGAAGTAAAGCGATTAGTCGCTCTGCTCACGTTGCCGGGGTTGCAGTAGTTGCAGGTTTCTTATTCTTTTGGGATGTCGCCGCAACAACTGCAACCCCGCAACTTTTGCAACAGGAGCGAAGCGACGCTGTAACAAAAGCGCGCAGTGCTTAAGCCTTACGGCTCATTACCGGTACTTCCTTGACCACCATCTGCAGCGTAAGCGGCATACGTCCTTCGAGCAGTTGGACTTTGCCACGGCGCATACTGTTGGCTACTTCGGTGGTGTAATGCCGGATGGTGATCAGCTCGAGGTCGCGGTCAACGGTCGTTTTGAATTCAGCGTTCACCAACTTGCGGAACCGTTCGATACGATCATCAATATCATTGACGACAATATTGAAACTGATGGCCGTGTTTTGCATCATGTTTACCTGCAGGCGGGTCGTGGTGATGTGCTCGAATAATTGCTTGATGTGGTGCTCGGCCACAAAGCTGAAATCCCGTGTGCTGATGTTGACAAGCGCTTGGTTTTTTTCCACGGCCACCATCGGAGGATAGTTATCACCGGCCTCATCGGATATTTCCGTACCCGTAGCTGTTGGCTCTACGAAACTGCGGACGTGGAGCGGGATACTCTTATTCTGCAATGGCTTGATGGTCTTGGGGTGGATGATGCTGGCACCGTAGTAGGTCATCTCAATCGCCTCCTTATAGCTAAGGCGATCTACCTTGGATACGTTGTCGAACAGCCGGGGGTCGGCAGTTAATACGCCGGGGACATCTTTCCAGATGGACATGGCTTCAGCGTCGAGGCAGTAGCTGAAAATGGCGGCAGAATAATCGGAACCTTCCCGGCCAAGGGTGGTCGTGAAGTTCTCGGTTGTGGAGCCGATGAATCCCTGGGTCAGGACCATCTTTCCTTCCTCCAAAACAGGAGGTACTTGTTTAATGATTCTGGTTTGGGTTTCAGGCCACTGGACCCAGCCTTCGCGATAGGTATTGTCAGTGATGATGCAGTCTCTGGCGTCGAGCCAATGTGTGGGCATTCCCTCATGATTCAGGAAGGCAGCCACGATGTGGCTGCTTATCAGTTCTCCCAGAGAAACGATCTGATCGTAGTCGTAGTCGTAGCTTTCGTTGGGTGGGTCATCAAAGACCCAATCTACACTTACAAACAGGTCATTGAGCGAAGCTTCCAGGGTAGGTGGGGTTTTACCAAACAGCTCCTTTACGGTTGTAAGTGTCGCGTTGTGTAACTCGGTCAGCTTTTGCTTTGCCAGCTCTACTTCGCCATCGGCGTAGGCCCGGGAGATGACCTCTAAAGCATTCGTAGTTTTCCCCATTGCAGAAACGATCACCACTAAGCGCTGGCCGGAGAAGCTTTTTAGAATGGACGCTACGTTGCGAATGGAAGAGGCGTCTTTGATGGAGGCACCACCAAATTTGAATACGTTGAGGGGTAGGGGTTGCATACTATATAATTTCGGGGCGAAGGTAGAAATAGCTATTGATAAAAGGTTGCTTTAGAACGCACGGAAAGTATAGAGAGCACAGAAATCAGAGAGGACACAGAAAACCTTTGGTTTTCTGCCCTGGATAATTTCTTTTGTGCCTTTTTAGCCCAACTCCCCCTGCGTCTCCCGCTGTGGCGTATTCCGGAACCGTACTTCAATCTTGTAATCCTTTCCGATATTCCGTACCAGGGGAAGGAACATCGTATTCATCAGGTCCTGCGCCTGAACTTTGGCTTTAATCATGACGTCGGATTCCAGTGCCTCCTGCCGGAAGGCCTCCCGTAGGCTATTGACTCCTTCGTTAATGTTGACACTCTCGAGTTCCCGCATCCAACCAATGTCAAGTTTCTCGACTTTAGGGAGGACCTCATGACTAAGAATGGTAGGTTCCGGTAGGGTTATGGTAACCGTCCTGGATCCCTCATCAAGGCCAACCTCGAAATAGCTGTCGAGCCGAAACCCAACTTTCAGGATGGAAATGGCCGTAATTTCTACGTCCGTTTCTGAAACGTTTACGCCCCAGATGGAGGTCTGTAATTGTTTACTGATCCCCTTCTTATCCCTGATCTCCCGCGTTGCCAGTTCCCCGATCACGTTCTCGACCTTCTCTTGAAACATCCCCTTACTCTTACTGAAGTCGTCAATCGCCGCTCGTTCTGCCATGCGAGCCATTAGAGGCTTGAGGGCTTCTCCCGTAGCCACTTTACAGGGGTTGTCAACGTCGGCCCCCTTAGCCAGGATGTTTCCGTTGCGGGTTCGGATGACCACGGCCAATATTTTGTTGACAATGAAGCAGGTGTAGTTGGACGCAACCTCCTCGAAAATCTGGATCAACTTTCCGCCGCCTTCCTCATACCAGGCTTCGTAAACTGCTGCGGAGGAATCGCGCATTCGCATAAAATCATTGTAGTAGAGGACCGCGAATTCGGGATGCTGCGCGTCATATTCCCTGATAACCTCCGTACGCAAGCTGTCGTTTAAGCCCATCCTGCGACTAACGTGTTGCAGAATATCGGTGTTGATGTCGTACACCAGCTGATCAAATTCACGTTTGTACCGTCGGGGGTTCTGCAGGATCCGCAGGGCAGTCTCGGCGTCCAGGTTGATCTTGAAGTCCGCCGGCATGTATTGCAGCTGGTACTCTGCCGGACCCGATAGGAATCCGCCGGGGCCGCCGCTGTAAGATTTATAAGCAAGTGTCCCTAAAATTCCGGCAATCAGGATGACGATTACCATTTGGGTCTTATTGACGCCACCGCTGTCGCCTTTGCGGGTGTTGGGGTTGCCTTGTTGATGCTCTGCCATGATGCTTATTGGTATTTCGTAAATTTCCTTAGCGGGTGGAGCGATGGTAATAATCACGACACAGTCGCTCAACCCGGTATTATTCCTTGAGTAACTCCCACAAATGTACGGCCTGCATTGCTTCCTTTACGTCGTGTACTCTAAGGACGTCTGCACCTTGTTGCAGGGCGAAAAGATGCAGGGCAGTCGTTGCGCTCAGGCTTTCTGCGGCAGTAATCCCCAGCGGCCGCCAAATGGAAGATTTCCGGCTGATGCCGACCAGGATCGGTACGCCCAGGTTACTGAAGGCATTCAGGTTTTTCAGCAACGCATAGTTCTGCGCCACCGATTTCCCGAAACCCCAGCCCGGATCTACCAGCACATCATTGACGCCGGCTTCCCGAAGCTGGATCAGTTTCTCCCCCAGAAAGTCGAATACTGCGGTGACAACATCTTCCCCATAGCTGTCGGTAAATCGCTGCATGTCGGCAGGCTTTCCTGGCATGTGCATCAGTATGTAAGGAACTTTGAGTTCAGGTAGTACTTTAAATAAATCTGAATCAAACTTACCGGCGCTGATGTCGTTGATCATGGCGGCGCCAGCCGCCACGGCTGCCTGAGCGGTAGCGGCGTAAACGGTATCGCAGCTAACGTAGGTAGCTGGAAAAGAAGCCATGATCCCGTTGATCACCGGGATCACGCGATCGATTTCCTCAACGGCCGTGATCATGGCGGCACCGGGACGGCTGCTCATGCCCCCGACGTCGATGAAGGTGGCACCGTCTTCCAGCATTCGACCGGCCCGGTCTACGGCTTCCTGGACGGAGGCAATCCTGCTTGCCGCGTGGAAACTGTCCGGGGTTGCGTTCAGGATGCCCATGATTAAAGGGCGATCGGCAACGAGAAGGCGGCCATTACAATTTAGGGTGAAGGGCATGAGGTTGAATTGCGGGGGCAAGGTACGACGTGGTCCTGCAATTGATGCTAATTGGTGGTGTGCGGTCCAGGGTAATCGTAAGGTTATTAACGAAAACAAGGCCGTGAACGACCTTGCTACAAGAGACGGACCTTCGGCCCTATCCGTTCAGGGCGCGGCCGCTGGTGCAAAATTCGGTTTTTTATGGGCAAAGTTTATTGCCGAATGCTTGGTTGTTCCTCATAAGTTTTTTTCTTTACAGACCAACAGACCAACAGACCAACAGACCAACAGACCAACAGACCAACAGACCAACAGACCAACCATGCGCTACGCCCTCTGCTTTTTAATCCTGTCCCTCTGCACCTGCGTCCGCGCCCAAATTCGCCTTGATATAAGCGAGGACGGTACCCACCTGGTTCATTCGGACAGCCGCGCGCCCTTTTTCTACCTGGGGGATACTGCCTGGGAATTGTTGCATCGTTGTACCGAGCAGGAAATTCGCGACTACCTCATCGACCGGGCGAGTAAAGGCTTCAACGTCATTCAATGTGTCGCCCTGGCGGAACTCGACGGACTAACCGTCCCCAACACCGAGGGCGATCTTCCACTGACCGAACTGGACCCCGCCCGCCCCAACGAAGACTACTTTCTCCACGTAGATTTTGCCGCCCGAATCGCCGACAGCCTGGACCTGTTCCTCGGCTTGCTCCCCACCTGGGGCGATAAATTCAATAAAAAGTGGGGCGTAGGCCCAGAGATCTTTAACCCGCAAAACGCAGAAACCTACGCCAATTACCTCGGTCTGCGCTACGCCAATAACAACATTATCTGGATTCTTGGCGGCGACCGAAACCCCGAAGAACCGGAAGACCTGGCCATCATCCGGGCCATGGCCAAAGGCTTGCGCGTGGCGGTCGAAGACCTGCAATTGATTACCTATCACCCGCAGGGCGGTTTCGGATCAACCGATTTTTTCAGCGAGGATGAGTGGATCGACTTTCATATGTTTCAGTCCGGCCACGGCCGTCTGGACGACAAACAGAACTACGACTTTCCCCGAAAAATGAAGTCTGCGGCACCAGATAAACCCGTCATCAACGGAGAGCCAGCCTACGAGGACCATCCCGTTAACTGGCGCCCGGTGAACGGCTGGTTTACTGACTTTGACACCCGCCAAGCAGCTTGGTGGAGCGTTCTTGCCGGCTCCGCTGGCCACACTTTTGGTAACCACAACATTTGGCAAATGTGGCGCCCCGGCCGCGAGCCCATTTCTTCTGCTCGTACCGACTGGCACGAAGCCCTGCACTGGCCAGCTGCCGCACAGGTCGGTCACGTCCGCAAACTAATGGTAACACTCCCTTACTGGGAACTGTCTCCGGATTTCAACCTGTTTGAAGCTCCCCCCAACAGCTCGGGGCGGGAGGTACTGGTCGCCCGTACCGAACTGGCCGACCTGGTGGTCGCCTATACGCCCTACGGCGATGTATTGCGGCTAAATGCTGGTCGGATTCCCCCCCGGTTTGTAGCCAGTTGGTTTGATCCCCGGACTGGCGAATCTTTCGGATTTACACCAAAAAAGGAAGGTGATGTCCTGGTTTTTGACCCACCTTTTGACGCAGAGCGGGGAAACGATTGGGTGTTGGTGATACAGAAGTGGTACGACTAGGGGCCGGGCAATTTCCACTAACATTTATTCACCATTGACCTCGCCAACTAAAGCCATCAGGTCCGACCAGTTTTCGGGTCTGGCCGTACGGAGGAACGCAAAATCTTCGGAAGTCGCAAACGAAGCATGACCAGCATAGCCCCGTAAAGCGGCCTTCATTAAGTGATAGATAGCGGTACTGGCGTAGCTTTTATTTTCGGCAAGTGCCATTGCGCGGGCGCCGGCAACGTAGTCTTCTGCCGTTAAGTAGCCGTAGTAAAAGGAGGCGTGGAGGTAGTTCTCCGCAGCTTCCTGGTGATCACCGACGACTACTGCAGCCCTGGCTTTGCCGAGATAGTCAGCCACCATCTTTTGGCGGTCTTTCTCTCTTTTTTCTGCGGTTTCAACATCAGGCACCTGGTAAGAAAAGCCCATGGAGGTGGCGTAATCACTGATGGTTTGTTCAATGCCCATGGCTTCGCGTCGTTGCTGTACGCCTGGTTCGTCTTCAATGGTTACGAAAGACTTTTCACCGGTTACGCGGTTGTCTGCAGGCTGGGTGGCATAGTATTGTTTCTCTCCACGGGATTTTCGGACACGGTCATACAGGTAAGCGTAGTTGGACGGCGTGGCCTGCTCCGCGTCGACGGCAGCTTTGAGCAGGGGGAGACACTGTGCCTGAAATTGCGGTTGCCGGTCAGCGTGTTGTACCAAAAGCCAGGCGGTATTGCTGGCATACCTTCCGACCTTATCGTAAGTAGGCCAGCCAATCTCTGCCATAATCTCCCGCATACGGTTGGTATTGTCACGGTCGGTGGCTTGTAACTCTTCCGTCAGGGCTTTGAATTTTTTGGTCGCTTGCTTGCCTTTTTGGATCAGTTTAATGTACTTGAAGCGGAGTTTTTGATCGTCTTTTCGTCGGGCAATGATGTCTGCGCTGATGGCTGGGTAAGTGACGGCGGCGGCTTCTTTTGCTTTTTGAGCCCAGGCCGTTAGGGGTAAGGTGAGAAAGAAACAAAGTAAGATTAGTGTCTTCATAAAATGATGGATTACGAGGTGCTTTTTTAAGGATGTGCACCTGGTGCACGCTAGTAAAGACGCAGATTTATCGCTGAAGTTGCTGCTGCCGCCAGCAAACCTCCACAAATTGCTGTCCTTTTTCTTCTCCCGGTACCGTCCGTGCCCAGTACAGCTTGTCCTGAAATAAGGCAATTTTTGGAAAGCCGGAGGAGCGGGCGGCAGAGGTGGTCACTAGGTCTTCCCTGTTTACTTCGCCAGTTGGGCTGATGGTCCACAGCGTAAGGTAGGCATCGTCAGTATCGGGTTTGGTGGTGAGGGCAGTGGCGTAGGCAGTGCCGTCTTCGGCGAGTTGGAGGTCGACGCGGCCGAGGGGTGTGTTGTCATCAAGAAGGGTAGGGGGAGCCCAGGTGTCGAGCGCGGCATCGTAGTGGCTGAACAGGATTTGGGCGCGGTCCGCGGGTGCAGTGTACCAGATGACGGCAATGTTTCCGGCATCGTTTGCTGCGAGGGCCGGGCCGTTGACCGGGCAGCCGGAGATCTCCCAGTTGTCGGCGTGTACGAGCTTTGGAGTAGACCATTCCCTTCCGGTGGGTTTGATGACGTAGCCGATGTCGCGGATCTCATGCTCGGAGCGGTCGCGGTAGGCGACCATCGTCAGGTCTTTGGTGGCGACGGTGGCGGTGTTGCAGCAGTCGCAGACGCGGTGGTCGAGCTCTACGCTGATGGAATCAGACAGGGTTTTGGTGCGGAGGGTCATTGCTCCGCCGGCACCGTGGCCGTGGTTGTCACCCTGCGCTTCAGCTTCCCCTGCACCTGCGGCCCCGCCCTCCTGAACTTTGGTGTAGCGGCCGTCCAGCCAGGTCACCTGCAAACCACCTCCCGGTATCGCTGCTGAAGAGAGAAAACCGTGCTCTGCTGAGACGGTGTCTTGGTGGAGTTTCTGATGATTATCAATGTCTCCGCCGCCGTTATGAAGCCGGAATTTAATGTCGTAATCGTAGGTTCCTTCAGCGCTGTATTGCAGGAAATGGTAGAATAATTCAGGTCCATGCTGAACGGTCTCACCAGTATAAGCTACAGATGGAAAATCAGCCCAGTTAATGAACCAATCATTACCATTTGCTAAGGGTAGGAATACTGCTTCGGATAGAAGATTTGCTTTGGTAAACATCAAAGTGTCTTCTTCTGATTTTGAAGAGAAAACGTAGGAGAGTAATAGATCATAAGGACTTTTAGCTAATCGTGGCAAATGCGTCCCCACCGGCAACTGATAACATTCCTGTTTAGTTGCCGGGTCTTCCCCATCACAACCCAACAGCAAGGTCCCCAAAAGCAGCACGCCAATATATCTGATCATGGCGCAAAGATAGAAGCTCTCCGGGCTGGTGGCGAGGTTTCTCACTTACCAGCTCAGGTATAGTAAGATCGCTCGTCGGCCGAGACGCGACGTAGGAGCTGGCTTGTCCGCCGAGGGATCTGGTCGGAACCGAGCCTCGGCCAGCGAAGGTTCGGCCGGGATTGTCAGCAAAGGCTCCCCTCGGCGGACGAGTCAGGTCGTTCCTCCCGCCTCGGCCGACGAGCGAAGCCTTTGCTTAATAATCTTGCGAAGGTCGGTTCGGTACATGAGTTCCTCACTAGTGCGCTCCCACCTTAATCCCCTTAATGGCCCAGCTGCAAAGCAGCCCTAAATGCCTTAATGGTGAAATAATTACCTAAACGGTGGAACCCCATCATCCCAGTCCCAAAATCTTCCGGTTAGCAGCCGCATCCGTCCCCGCATCCGCAAAATCATCGAACGCACGTTCGGTAACCTCGATGAGGTGATCGGTGATGAACGGCGCGCCTTCGGCCGCGCCCTGCGCGCTGCTCTTAATGGCGCATTCCCACTCCAGCACCGCCCATCCGTCGTAGCCGTACTGGCTGAGTTTGGAGAAGATGCTTTTGAAATCCACCTGCCCGTCGCCGAGGCTGCGGAAGCGGCCGGCGCGGTCGGCCCAACCTGCGTAGCCGGAGTAGACGCCCTGGCGGCCGGTGGGGTTGAATTCCGCGTCTTTTACGTGGTACGCACAGATCCGCTCATGGTAGATGTCGATGAATTCGAGGTAATCAAGGCACTGCAGTACGAAGTGGCTCGGGTCATAGTTGATCTGTGCCCGGGGGTGGCCGTCTACTGCTTCCACGAAGCGTTCGAAGCTGGTGCCGTCGAAGAGGTCTTCGCCGGGGTGGAGTTCGTAGCCGACGTCCACGCCACACTCGTCGAATACGTCGAGGATCGGTTTCCAGCGCTTGGCAAGTTCACCGAAGGCTTCTTCCACCAGGCCGGCGGGCCGTTGCGGCCATGGGTAGAGGTAGGGCCAAAGCAAAGCGCCGGGGAAAGTGGGGTGGGCGGTGATGCCCATGTTTTGGCTGGCCTTGGCATTCCATTTCATTTGCTGCACGGCCCAATCCTGGGTCGCCTGGGCGTTGCCAGCCACTTCTTTGGGGGCAAAGCCTTCGTACATTTTCTGATAGGCGGGGTGGGTAGCGACCAATTGCCCCTGCAGGTGACTGGCCAGCTCCGTGATGACCAGTCCATGATCGGCGATCTTACCTTTCAGCTCGTCGCAATAGGTTTTGGATGTTGCGGCCTTTTCAAGGTCGATCAAGCGGCTGTCCCAGGTAGGGATCTGTACGCCTTTGTAGCCCAGGTCGGCCATGTATTTACAAATGCCGTCGAGGGAGTTGAAGGGGGCTTCGTCGCCCATGAATTGTGCCAGGAAGATGGCGGGGCCTTTGATGTTTGTCATGATCGGAGTTTTATACAGTAGTTGATTATGGGTTAGCGGGCGGAAGATAATAAATTATGGGGCGTTCCCTCCACATTGGAAAAGGGTGAGATGAACAACAAATGGCGCAAACTGAAGTTCTTTCGTCCTTTTCTCCACCAGTCGCCCACCTGGCTCCCCTAAATTCTGGTCATCGGCTCCCATGATCCGGCTTACGGGTTTTACCTTCGCGCCAAATAATGAAGCCATGCGCATTACTGAACTGAAATCGAACGAATACCATAAATACTACGCCAACTACATTGGGTATGTCGATGACCTTAGCCTGCGCTCCGCGCTGGATGAAAGTGAGGCTCAACTGCTTGAGTACCTTACACATGTGTCGGAGGAGCACACCAATTATGCTTATGCTCCGGGCAAATGGACCATCGCCCAGAGTCTCCAGCACATTATCGATACGGAACGGATATTCTCCTACCGCGCCCTCCGTATTGGTCGGGGAGACGTTACACCGTTGCCTGGCTTCGAGCAAAACGATTATGCTGCCGTTGCAAACGTTTCTGATCGCCGCTTCCGGGATATGATCGACGAATTCCGCACGGTGAGAGCTGCCACTAAAGCCTTGTTCAATAGTTTTACGGAGGAAGACCTTATTCGGCTCGGAACAATGAGTGGCGGTCCCGCTTCCGTTCGTGCCCTGGGCTTCATTATCAGTGGCCATGTGTATCACCATGCTAAGCTTTACCGGGAGAAATATGGTAAGGCGGAGTAAGGGATTAAGGGAAAAGGGAGAAAGGGAAATAAAATAAGGGAAGAGGAGGGAAGCCACTGAGTATTCCTTTAGAGGAGGCCCGTCACCGCGAGGACTTTCCTTTTCCCTTCTCCTCTTTCTATCTTTTCCCCCTTCCTCCCCGTATCTTCACCCTCCCAGTCAATCTCTCTCGTAAGATGCGCATTCTGCTTACCGCCTTATTCTTCCTAGCCCTCACGCCGCTTTTGCAGGCCGATGAGCTTTCCAATCGGCTCCGCCTCATCCTACCGGGTGAAGACGCTCCGACCGTCAATGAACGGCAGTTTCTCTATCAACGTGTCAGCCAATTATTTAGAGAACTGGAAGGGGATAAAGTCGATAAGAAAAGCACTAAGAAGAAGATCGTGCGGATCGAAAATCGGTTGCATAGGACCTACTTACGTAGCTATGCTCCGAACGCTGACCTGGCCGACGCTTTTCGAAATGGCAACTACAATGATGTAACCGCTGCGGTCCTTACCGCCCTGGCCTATGAGTATTTTGATGTTGAATACGAGGTCTACGTAGACCATTGGGAGACCTACCTGATCGCTGATCCCTCCGGGCGTGCCATTACTTCGTACCAACCCAGCCACGAGAAGCATAAGGACGAGATGGAAGCTTCTTTCCGCCGTGATTATCTGGACTTGCTCCGCGCCACCATCATCGACAACTTGCCGAACATCGGAGCGAAAGAGGTCAATGAATTGTTTGAACGGTATTACTATCCGCCGGATAAAAAGCTTTCCTTCGGTCAGCTCTCTGCCTTATTGCTTTACCGAAGGGCACAAAGTGCTTACCAAGCTAAAAACTACCAGAAATCCATTGACTTACTGGAGTTGGCCCTGCAGAAGGAGGAACGCCCGGCATTTCTGGTCTTGCGCAAAGCTTCGGAACTACAGCTTAAAGCCATTACCCAGCCTGATGTGGAAGGGGACATCAATACACTTTTTAAACAATGGGCTGAAAGACCGGACAACCGGTATCTACCCGCGGCCATCCTCCAGCACTTCGACGAAAAGCAACGGCTATTGTTGGCAGAAAACAACCTGGGGGGAGCCGCTGACTTATTGGGCAACTACCTGCAACGCGCGCCCACGGGCAAGAAAGATTGGGCTAAAAATCTCACGGATCTTCAGCAGTATCGGCTCCTGCGTCATCATTTCACTAATGGACGAATGGACCTGGCTCAGCGCCTGGCGGAAAGCCTCTTCGCTGAGGCCCCCAACGACGAGACCATGCGTTTTGTATTAGGAGAACTGGTGATCGATGCTTTACGCCGCACGCGACTTACCGGATCGGAATTTACCATTGCCGTCGAGTCCGCAGCATCCAGGGACCCCTTCATCCGTAAGCAAGATCGCTTCGCCGACTTATTGCTGCGTGAACTGGCCTGGAAGGTCCGGGACCGTTACGAGGCCGACGACCTGCATGGCGGCACCGATGCCCTCAACCACTTTCGCCAGGCCCTTGTTGACATCCCCATCGGAGAGAAACGCAGCCTCTGGACGCTTACGGCCTTCATCGCCGCTTCCAATTACCATTTCCGGATGGAGGAATACCAGAAAGCCCGGGATTTTGTTTCCGAAGGCTTGCGGTACAATCCTAATGAGGAATACTTTTTACACCGGAGGGACCTCTTACAACGGTATTAGAAACTAGGTTACCCCCCTCCCTACCTGGTAGAAAGACTATGGCCTTAGTGTAGCCCTTCTTACTACCCTTAATGCCCTTAGTGTTCTTAATGGTTACTCCCACGCCGGACGAGCGTAGTGAGCATTCCCCGGCGGCAGCACTACCCACTATTCCAGTCTACTCAAGCGCACGACGAAGCAGCGCCTGCGTATCCTGAGGCCCGGCGCTCCCCTTACTTCGTTTCATCACTTCCCCCATAAAGAAGCCCATCAGGCCTTTTTTGCCTTTTCGGTAAGCGGCAACTTTATCCGGGAATTCGGCAATGACTTCGTTAACCAGTCCGGCCAGGAAATCGGCATCAGTATTCTGAATGAGACCAAGTTCTTCCGCTCGGTGCATTGGATCTCCGGGGCTGATCAGCAGGTCGGGCAGCAGTTTGGAGGTGGCAACGGAAGCCGCTACATCGCCAGCGAGGATCAGTTCAACGAACAATCCAATCTGTTCGGGGGTGAGGGGAAGCTCGGAAGGGGACAGGCGTTCCTCGGTCAACCAGGGCATGAGACGATTGACCCAGATCTTTGTAAGGTCGGTAACCGAAGGGGAAGCGTCAGCATAGGTAATGAAAACTTCATAATTCTCCCGGTCTTCACTGAGCTGCGCTGCGTCTGCCGGGCTGATTTGGTGGTCATCGATTAATTGATCGTAAGCTTCCCAGGGGAGCGTACCAATTTCGGCCCTCACTTCATTGATGAAACCCTCCGTCAGTATAACGGGCGGCAGGTCAGGGTCTGGAAAGTAACGGTAATCGTGTGCGTCTTCCTTATCGCGCAGGGCGCTGGTCGTGCCGGTCTCCGGGTCAAATTGGCGAGTTTGTTGTTGTACTTTTTCTCCCTTTTCGATCAGAGCAATCTGGCGTTTCACTTCGAAGCTTACGGCCTGGCGGGCAAACTTCATGGAGTTCATGTTTTTGACTTCGCAACGGGTGCCGTACGCCTCCTGACCCTCGGGGCGCACGCTGACGTTGACATCACACCTGAGGCTGCCTTCCTCCATATTTCCGTCACTGACGCCCAACCAGCGTACTAACTGACGCATTCCAGTCATGAAACCGTCTACTTCTTCTGCTGAGCGCAGATCGGGATCCGTTACTATTTCCAGAAGCGGTGTTCCGGCCCGGTTAAGGTCTACTTTAGTAAAAGGTTCCCCCGCTGCGTGAATGCTTTTGCCGGCATCTTCCTCCATATGTATGTGGTGGAGCTTGATGGTTCTTTTGGGCGCGGACGCAGGTGCAGAAGGCGTTCGGATGGGCAATGCGCCTCCGATGCAAACCGGACACTCATCCTGGGTAATCTGGTATCCCTTAGGCAAATCGGCGTAGAAGTAGTTCTTTCGGTCAAACGTACTGCGCCGGTTGATCTTACAGCCAAGCGCAAGACCAAGTTTGACGGCAAACCTGACTTGCCGCTCGTTCAGCATGGGCAGGGTGCCAGGGTACCCCAGGCTGATCATGCTGATGTTGCGGTTAGGTTCATTGCCAAATTGATTACGATCAGCACAAAAAGCCTTGCTTTCGGTAGCGAGTTGAACGTGGGCCTCTAGGCCAATTACAGTTTCGTAGGTAGTTGCTGCCATTTGCAGGGTGGGTTGGTACGTGATTTTCGGTGGCGAAGATAGGCAAAGAGTTGCGTGCTGGCTGACAACATCCAACCCTGTAATGCGTTAAAAAAACAAAGCTATAAATAGAAAACATCTATATTTGTATCAGCTTTAAACCAACTTGCTACACCAAAACGATCCCAAAATGAAAAGCTTTACTACGCTGATCGTCGCGCTATTGCTGACGACAGGTTCCCTACAGGCCGAACAGATATTCGTTCTCTTTGACGGTACTTGTGGCGACCGCGTCCAGTATGAACAGGCCGTTGCGGCTCAACCCCGGATGAATTATTTTGCTTATCATTTTTCTTTTCAGGGAGGTGATCGTCTGATGCTGGAAACCGGAGCTGAAGGAGCCACCGTACAGAACTATCTCCCCCAGGGCTATATCTATTGTGGTGATCCGAGGTTGAACCTTGAATTAGCTAACCGTGTCAATGGTGGCGTAGACCAGGTATTTATCCTTCTGCCTACAGCCAATAACCAGTACATTATCCAACCGATAGTAATGGCCTCGACCCTTCAGCGGCGCGGTGCCAATTTTACCTACAGCTCTCCGCTTTCCGGTTATCAGTTTGATACTGAAAATGGTATCATTGGTGAAAACCTCGCCTATAACAACGATGGTGCCAAGGTTTACTTCGAAGGTCGTGAGAACAGCCCTTGCACGGGCA
Organism: Neolewinella persica DSM 23188; assembly: GCF_000373105.1. Taxonomy (GTDB): domain Bacteria; phylum Bacteroidota; class Bacteroidia; order Chitinophagales; family Saprospiraceae; genus Neolewinella; species Neolewinella persica. Next base: position 165,939 of record NZ_KB890497.1, read on the forward strand.
TTTACCTCTTTCGACAGCTGAAGCCAGGAGCTTCTTATCCCGTCATTGATTTTAAGATTGCTCCGGAGCTAGGTGTTTACGAGCGGCGTTTAGGCAGCGACGGTATCAGTACCTCCGGTGGTGTAATCTCTGTACGTCAGGTCAATGGTATTCCCGTAAATACTTACCTGGCCAGCGTTTGTGCCAGTGAGACGGCGCAGGCTAATACGCCGGCCCCAACCCCACAGCCGTATTATGGTCAGGGACAACAAGGCCCACAGCCGTACAGTAACCAACAGCCACAGCCGCAGCAACCTTACTATGGCAATGATCCTCAGCCAGAGTCTCAGGCCTACGCACAGGCGTACCCAACTACGCCCGTGCCCACGCAAACAATTACCCATACGGTAAGTAAAGGAGAAACTCTTTTCGCCGTTTCCCGTAAATATGGTACTACGGTAGATGCCGTAAAAGCCCAGAACGGACTGACTGGAAATACCGTATTCCCCGGTCAGCAATTGGCGATTAAAACCCCGGTCACTGCGGCCAATAACGCCGTTGCGCTGAATCCCACCGTTCCAACCATCCCCTACAACGCCGGCCCTGTCGCCAATTCTAACCCTGGTGCCGCACAACCGACACCCTATGGTACTTCTCCCGCTGCACCCGTAGCCTATGGTTCTTCTGCCCAGACACCCCGCAGTGGCCAAACCGCGGTTTATGGAGAAGATATTCACATTGTCCAGCCAGGTGAAACCGTAGCGAGTTTAGCGTTGAAGTATGGCTTCACCTCCGCAAAATTCCGGGAGATGAATGAACTTGGCCCCAATGACATTGCTCAGGTAGGAGCACAGCTCAAAACCAGCGATTGCAACTGCCCGGCCCCCGTCCCGGTCACGCCTTCTGCTGAGCCCGCCGCTTATGGAAACCAACCGCCGGCGACCCAGGGTTACGGTCAACCTGCAGCAGTACCTCAGAGTTACGGACAACCAGCAGTAGCGACGCCGCAAGCTTACGGTCAGGCCACTACACCGGCCCCCACGCCCCAGGCTTACCGTACGCCCGAAGGCTACCAGGCCCCACAAACGGCTCCCGTTCCAGCCATGACCACCCCACAGGCACCAGCACAAATGACGATTACGAACAATCCTAATTTCGGACAGTTTGTGCCTAATGCAGCAGCACCACCTTCGGCAACGATGGGGCAGCTGGAAGGTCGCGGCACCGCCGCGCCAGACGTATCTAACCCTGCTACTTACAATGCACGCCCTGCACCTGCGACCGCGCCTGCTGCGGCCCCGAATACTTACCAGTATAACTCGCCACAACCCGTACCCAATGCCTATGGGACACCGGTTGGTGCCACGGCTCCACCCGCCACACAGCAGCCGGCCGCAAACCGCGCTTTTCACCTGGTACAGGAAGGAGAAAGTCTGTTTTCTATCTCTCGCCGGTACGGCCTGACGACGGACCAATTACGGACCCTGAACAACCTGGATGCTGGTGGCGTCATTGTACCTTTCCAAAAGCTTTACGTGAACTAATTTGCTTTACTCTACAGTAAGGAAACGGTTTTGATAGCGGACCGATGTGATTCATTTTGCATCGGTCCGTTGTACTATCGACGCGAGTCAAGAGATAAAATAAGTACTTATCTGTTGAAACAGTCGCACCAGCAATCGAATTATTAGCTTTGCCGCCGCCGGGCATCCCGGCCAGGGAACGATCTTTTGATAAGCCCGGAGCTGGGGCTTCGATACTATATTTAAACTTCAGATTTGCTACCTTAATGGCTACTTCTTTACCACCTCTAAATAAAGGGCAAAAAAACGATCATGAAACAAGGCATATTTATTCTTTTTACCAGCCTTTTCCTGCTTACCGCCTGCTCCAATCAGGATACTAAAACAACAACGGAGGACATGCCCGAACCACCGGTGGAGAACTGGCAACCCCTTTTTAACGGCAAAGATCTTACGGGCTGGGACATCAAGATGTCGGGACGGGAGCTGAACGATAACTTTCGGAACACCTTCGTTTGGGAAGATGATATGCTGAGAATCAAGTACGACGAGTACGAAACATTCGACGACGCCTACGGACACATGTACTACGAAGTCCCCTACAGCCACTATAAACTCCGCTTTGATTACCGGTTCACCGGCGAGCAAACACCGGGCGGTGCTGAATGGAATGTCCGCAACAGCGGGGTGATGCTTCACTCGCAATCCGCAGCCAGCAATGAATTCGACCAGGACTTCCCCGTTTCTGTGGAGCTGCAACTACTTGGTGGACTTAGTGACGGAAAGGACCGCCCAACGGCCAATGTTTGTACGCCGGGCACCTCTGTCGTCATGGGGGATACCATCAACCACCAACACTGCATTAGTTCCAGTTCAAAAACCTACGATGGCGATCAGTGGATAAGTGCCGAAGCCGTTGTGCTGGGAGGAGAGGCCATGCACTTCCTGATTGAGGGGGATACTGTACTCAGTTTTAACGAACCCCAACTGGGAGGCTGGGATAAAGAGGGCAGGATGTTTGAAGCCTGGGGCGTTGCCCGCGACAAAGATATGTGGCTGAAACGCACCGGCGAAATTCTCACCTCGGGCTATATTTCCCTACAGGCAGAGAGTCATCCGATCGACTTCCGCAACGTAGAACTACTGGAACTTCCAAAAGAGTAAGACTTGCGTAACCGAGGCCCTCAGCCCAACGATAAAAAATTATTTGCTCCCAGGTTTTTCCCGGCGCTAAGGGAGGCCACCGATGATCTCGGCTGGCTCCTTGGCCGGGGGTACGGGCCGGATTCGGCCTTGCAATTGGTCGGAAATCATTACCGACTGAACAAACGCCAGCGCATGGCGGTGGGGCGGGTGGCAGCCACAGGGGAGAAAATTACTGCCCGCAAGACACGGGAAATTTCCTTAAAAGAGATTACTGGTAAGGCCATCGCGATTGACGGCTTTAACCTGTTGATCCTGCTGGAAAGCGCATTTGGCGGCGGCCTCATCCTTGCCGGCCGGGATGGAACGTTACGTGACCTGGCCAGCGTCCACGGTACCTACAAACACGTGCAGCATACGGTGCCGGCACTGATCAGGGTAGGGGAGGCATTGCGGGCGGCCAGCGGGGTTACCTGGTATTTTGACACCCCGGTCTCTAATTCGGGCCGGCTGAAAACCATGCTGCGCGAACTGGCCGAAACCCATGGATTCAACTGGACTGTCGAGCTGGCCTACAATCCCGATAAAGAACTGATCGCTTTGCCAAATGAAGTTGTCCTTATTTCCTCAGACAGTTGGATTCTGGATGATGGCGGGGCCTGGTGTAATCTTGGGCCGGAGCTGGTGTCTGATATTGAGGGGGCCTGGGTAGTGGGCTTTTAGTTTATGGTCTGGTCGTTAGTTCATAGTTAAATAGTCAATAGTGCTGCCGCACAAGGCAACTCGCTGCGCTCGTATAGTCCGACGGACTACTAGACTACTGACGCGAATCAAGCGCTAAAGTGAGTCTTTTTACTTTACAAATAGCTTGGGATTCAGCTAATAATTATTCTCTCCTTCAATTATTCATCATTTGATTGCTGACGCGATTGTTTCAACAGATAAGTACTTATTTTAGCGCTTGATTCGCGTTACTAAACTATGAACTACTCCTCCGGCCGCAAATCAAACCGCTTCCGCAAGTCATCGATGGCCGGGTTTTTCTCCCGCATCGCCAGGAATTTATCCTTTGCGGTGACCCTTCTTTTTACCTCAGACTTTTTGGGCTTCAGGGTCGCGTCCTCCTTTAAAATGAGGATCAGGCCGGGCCGCCGAAAAGCATTGCGAAGATGATTGATCAGGCTGGCGTCCTCCCTGAACGAGGCAATTACCCGCTGACTGCCGATCCGTACATGAACCTCTTCACCTTTCAGGCTTGGAATGGCCTTTTTCATGTTCACCGCGAGGGTGGAGCCGGCATTTTTGGTCAGGAAATTGTCCCAGGCAGTACGAAGAGATTCTTCAGTAAGTTCCGGTAATTCACCGGCATCTTCGGTGTCTTCCTGCGAGGTGATTTCTGCCATCATTCCATCCAGGTCAACGGTAGCAAACGCTGTAGTGGGGGCGGGAGGCGGAGTAGGTGCCGCACCGGGCTCTTCCGGTGCATCCAACTCGGGTTTTGGCTTTTCCGGTGCGGCCAGTTCTCCGCCATTACTGGCCTCAACGCTTACGGAAGGGGTGGGGTCAGGACTTTTTTTTTCCAGCGCAGCCGCAGGTGCAGGGACGGAACCAGCAGCAGCAATGACGGTGGGTTCATTGCGGAAAGCCCGCCTGACGGCGGTCATCTTCAGCAAACTCATCTCCACGTGTAGTCGTTTGTTACGCGCCAGCCGGAAACCGAGGTCGCACTCATTGGCGATGTTCAGGATCGTCAATAGCAGGTCCGGAGGACTGATGGCCGCTTGCTGGTGATAACGTTCTCGCAGGCGTTCGCCTACTTCGAGGAGCTTAAGCGTTTCAGGGTCCTTACAAACCAGCAGGTCACGGACGTGGGCCGAAAGGCCGTTCAGAAAGAGGTCTTCGTCAAAGCCTTTGCCCAGTACTTCGTCGAACAGCAGCATCATTCCTCCCCGATCTTCGGTGAGGATATAATCTACGGCGCGGAAGAAGTAGTCGTAGTCCAGAACATTGAGGTTCTCAATGACCGCATCGTAGGTGATGGAACTGCTGCTGGAGGCGACCATACGGTCAAAGATGGACAGGGCGTCCCGTAGGGCGCCATCAGCTTTTTGCGCAATTATGTGCAGGGCATCTTCCTCAGCGGTAATGTTTTCCTTTTCGCAAATTCCCTGAAGGTGGACAATAATGTCTTTAGGTTGGATACGCTTGAAGTCGAAGATCTGACACCGCGATAGGATGGTCGGAATGATCTTGTGCTTCTCCGTAGTAGCCAGGATAAAGATGGCGTAGGGAGGGGGTTCTTCCAGTGTTTTCAGGAAGGCGTTAAAGGCAGCCTGACTGAGCATATGGACCTCATCAATGATGAATACCTTAAACTCTCCTTGCTGTGGTTGGAACCTGACCTGTTCGGTCAGTGCCCTGATATGATCAACCGAGTTGTTGCTGGCCGCATCCAACTCGGTGATGTTGAGGCTGGCGTTATTGTTGAAGGAAACGCAGCTGTTACACTCATTGCAGGGCTCGTAGTCTTCCGTGCGATCTTTGCAGTTTAACACCTTGGCCAGAATACGGGCAGAAGTGGTTTTACCAACCCCACGAGGGCCACAAAAAAGGAAGGCGTGGGCCAGGTGGTCAGTTTGCAATGCATTCTTCAGTGTTCCCGATACGTGCTGCTGGCCCACTACTTCATCGAAGCGGACGGGGCGGTACTTACGGGCGGAAACAACGAAGTTGGACATACCGCGAAGGTAGTAAAATAGTCAGAGAGTCTAGGAGTCAGATGGTCAAATAGTCAGGGAACCACTAAGGCATTAAGGCACTAAGGGCTACACTAAGCAAGGAGTCGTTAGTATAACCATTAAGGGCACTAAGGCATTAAGAACTACAGGGCGCAAACCAAATAAAACCAGATTTCTGACCGTCTTATTTTGCCCCTGCTGTCACCAAAAAATATTTCCGTAGCGGTGCTATGCAAACGATTTTTGGCGGCAGCAGGAACAAAATCGCCAGGTCAGAAGACCTGGTTTTATTCTATTCGCGTCCCTGAGCGAAGGCGGTCGGACGGCTCGTAAGGATGAGGTGTTCTTCAATCGGAAGTGAAACTTCGCCCTCCGAAGTCCCGTTAAATAGTAATTTACTGGCTGTCCGTCAGTTTTACTAAAGAGACCAACCACGACCACCGCATGCATAACTTCATTTTTACCTTTCTAGTCCTTATTCTTTCTTCTTTTTCGTTGCTGCAAGCCCAGTTTCAGATAGATGCCTATTCCGGTAACTGCTACGTAAGGACAGGGGAAGGTGGGTTGGAACCAATCAACCGCACCTACGTCCGGGAATTACCGGTGTACCGAGGACGGGGTTTGGAGCGTCAGCAGGTAAAAAGGATAATGGTCCGCAACGGTTTTCACCAACCGGCGGTATACGTACAGGCCAAGGACGGTCGTAATGCTATCGATGTCCTACGGCCGGAAGTGAAAGGCGAGGAGATTGAGTATTGGATCGTCAAAGACACCCGGCTTACGGAGTACTACGACTGGCAGACCGTACAGGAGAGTTGGACAGACTATGAAGGAAAGGAAATCAGGGCGCAGTGGGTGCGTTGCAGCTGCCAGCTGCCGGACGAGCGACTACAGCCCGTTGTCAATAAATTAGTGGAATTCGGTTTTTTGCCCAATGACTTTAGGTTTAATGGCCAGTCGGCTGAAAGCCGGCAATTGCTCGTAGTGGGAATCAACGATTACGCTCGTTCCCGTAATCTGGAAATGCTGCTGGAGAAAGTCCCTCATTTTGTGGTGGTGCCACTGCAGATGTTGAAGGACCTCGACCTGGAGTTTGTGAAGACTAAGGAATGGGCTTTTATTCGGGGGTAGGGGAAGTTAGAGAACCATTAAGTGCATTTAGGCATTAAGTGCTACACTAAGGAAGGTAGGAGGATTTGAACCACTAAGACACTAAGGGGAGTAAGGGCTACACTAAGAAAAAGCGGGGGGCTACCGCATCGTGTTATTCATGTAATAATTTGAAATCTCCCCAATGAACCATTAAGCTGTCTTGGCTAAGGTTCCAGAAATAGAGCTTCACTTTGTCCCCAGACTGGATGTCTTCCAAACTGATGTTGAATTTTAGAGAATCCCGGGTCGGGGTGGCCATGGCACGGGGGATGTTCACCTGTATCCATTTTTTAGCGCCGCCATCCCGTTTGTGTTCCATTACTACGCTGGGGAATTTCCACTTATCGAAGCTGTCGCCGAAATAGGAATAATGAATATTGCCACGGAGCCACATCACCTGGTCCGGATAGCCGAGAATAAGGTCTTCTTCAAGGATGTTCACAAATTCCTGCCGGGCCTTGGGCGGAACCGCCAGGGGTTCATTGATGCCGGGAAGTGGGGTGTAGGTCAGCTTACCATCTGGTATCTTCTCGTTAATGTCCAGAAACACCCGATCGTGCTTATCCAACTCCGCCTTGCCAAACACGTGCCAATAATAGGTTTTATTGACAAAATCCAACGGTAAAATCCGCTGGTTGTACTGCCAGTGCTGGAAGAGGTTAAGGGCGATGAAGGGGATAAGGGCTAAAAGGAGTAAAGGCGCAATAAACCGACGTCGAGGAGCATTTCCTGCCCCTTCTTCCTTTGCTCCTTTTATCCGTTCCCTGGCACCTGCGGCCCCGCCCACCAACCACGTCAGCAAAGCCCCCAATGGCAAGGCCAGTACCGCATAGCTTTGCGTCACTGGCCGACTCCCGAACGTATCCCCATACCACCAAATGTGCCAGCTGAAGAGCAGATAAACGTTTCCCAACGTGAAGATCAGGATAGGCAGAAGCCAATCTTTACGTAGCCACGCAATACCCATTAAGGCGAAGGCCATCAGCGGCGTGTACACCAGCCAGCCACGTCGGTACCCGATAAACCCTTCGTACAGGTGCGGCGAAAGCCAGTCGAAACCCAATCCTGCATACCCATTTTGCCACCAGCTTCCGGTGCCTGCTTTATAGTAGATTAACTGGATCGAAAAGACCGCCAGCGCGATGCCGAAGATGGGCAGCGTCCGCCAAAAATTTCGTTTTAACGTTGCCCAGTTCTTCAACCCATAAAACGCCGGAATGGCAAAAACCACGATCTCGGAACTGCGGATAAGGCACATCAGACCAGCGAGTAAGCCACAGTAGATTAGGTACTTTCGTTTTCCTCCAGGGAAGCTTTCTTGTTCCCCGGCACTTGTGCCGTGAACAGCACCATCCGGCACAAGTGCCGGGGAACAAAATCCCCGCGCAAATGCATAAAGAAACATAGCGTACAAGGCAAACAAATACCCGTGCGTCATGTCGGGGTTCTCCACGATGTAGTAAAAAATATTGGTCCCTAAACCGATCCCCAGCAAGACCAGGGCCACCACAACGTCCGAAAAATAGATCGCCAAAAACCGCTTCAGGTTGAGCAAACCCAAAAAGGCGAACAGTAACATCATCAGGGCCACCATCAACTGGTAGGGATAAGACATCCCGTCGGCCGCCGCAATTCCCGTAACGGCCGTAATGCTGTGGGTGATCAGGAAGGCCGGCGTCCAGACGACCGCCAGACCAATATTGTAGATGGGGAATCGGCTGCCGTTTTCCAGCTCCATCAGCTGGTAGATGCCGCTGCTGACCTCGTAGGACGAAAAGTGGTCCTCCGCGAAGGCATACTCCGAGATGTCGCCGTACACAAAAGCCCCGGGTAAGTAAGCGTAGTAGCCGTACCCGTCCCAGTTGATGACGTTGGTGGTACCCTGAAATACCTCATTGCGGACCAGCGAGGTTATGGCCATGGCCGAAAAAATCAGGAGCAGGGCAATGCGGGCGTATGGGGTGGAGGAGTTTTGCACTGGGGGGAAGATAAGGCAGAGAATAACCACTAAGACACTAAGGGCAGTAAGAATTACACTAAGATTATTTGGGGGTACACGACGTCTGAATGATTTATTAAATCTTCCCTTTTCTTAGTGTAGCCCTTAATTTTCTTAATGCCCTTAATGGTTACCTGCAACGAAGCCCTCAAATCTCCTTCCGCCGGGCCGCCAGCAAATACAACACCGCCATCCGCACCGCCACCCCGTTCTCTACCTGTTCCAGGATGATGCTATGCTCAGAATCCGCAACGGAGGTATCGATTTCAACGCCCCGATTGATCGGACCTGGGTGCATGATGACTACCGGTTTGTCCAGCTTATCCACTCGCTCGCGGGTGATGCCAAAATGCCGGTTGTACTCGCGCAAACTAGGGATGAACTTGGTGTCTTGTCGTTCAAGTTGGATGCGCAGCACGTTGGCTACGTCGCACCAGGCAAGACTTTCTTCGACGTCGTAGCTGACTTCCGTTCCCAGGCTACCGATGTGTTTAGGGATCAGGGTAGGAGGCCCGCATACGCGAACCCTGGCACCTAGTTTTTGCAGACAAAAAATATTGGAAAGCGCCACCCTGGAGTGGGTAATGTCCCCGAAGATGCAGACCTTTTTACCCCGCATGTCTCCGCCCACGGCGTCACGCATGGAGTAGGCATCGAGCAGGGCCTGGGTCGGATGCTCGTGCGTGCCGTCACCAGCGTTGATGATACTGGCGTCAATTTTCGAGGCAAGGAAATGATGTGCGCCAGGCGCGGGATGCCGCATCACCACCATGTCCACTTTCATGGCGAGGATGTTATTAACGGTATCCAACAAAGTCTCTCCTTTTTTGACGGAAGAACTGGCAGCACTGAAGTTAACGGTATCTGCACTAAGCCTTTTTTCGGCCAGCTCAAAGCTGATACGGGTACGGGTACTGTTTTCGAAAAACAGGTTGGCGACGGTAGTGTCCCGAAGGCTGGGTACCTTTTTGATCGGCCGGTTGATGACTTCCTTAAACTCCCGCGCAGTATCGAGGATGAGCTCTACGTCTGCCGGCAGCAGGTACTTGATGCCGAGAACGTGTTTGGTGGATAGTTGTTGGTCTGAGGCCATGAAGTTATTGCGCTGGCTGCCTGGTGAGGATGATTTGATCAACGCCATGGGTTTCGGCCCATTGAACGTCGACGTATTCGTCGTGGAGGGTATCTACAGAAAGGCCACGGTAGTTGGCCCTGATGGGGAGGGTGCGACGGAAGCGGCGATCGACCATGACCAGGAGCTCCACCTGGGCGGGGCGGCCAAAGTGGTTCAGCGCAGTCAGGGCGGAAAGAGTGGTACGGCCACTGTACAGTACATCGTCGACCAGGATCACCCGTTTGTCTTCCACCAGAAAGTCAATCTCCGTCGTCTGAGGGGTCAGCGGACCTTTTGCTGTCCGGAAATCGTCGCGGTAAAAAGTAATGTCCAGTTTACCATACTTGAAGCCGGTAATGCCCATTTCGGCCAGCCGCAGGCGCAGCCGATCGGCCAGTTCCACACCGCCGGTCTGGATTCCGATCAGGCAGGTATTACTGAAGTCCCCGTGCTCCTCGATGAGGTGACGGCAGAGGCGTTCGATGGTAAGAGCGAAGCGCTCCGGGGCGTGGATGATGCGCTGGTCGGGCATGATGCGAAGGTAGGAAAATAGTCTTGTAGTTGGGTAGTCTTTTAGTCTGGTAGAGCTACCGCAAGCGGGAAATAGTCTCCTGCTTTAGTCGTCTTGTTGTCTTGAAGAGCTACTGTATAAAAGGGCTCAATGTGCTCATCAATGGAGTATATACAGTTCGCAGTGGGTGAAGGCAAATAATTAGGCGCGATCGCAGGTGCAAGGAACGGGAAACGGAGCAAAGGGCAGTCATCTAAATTAAGCGTAAGGATTAAGATACGTAAATCAGGAATGCTGCGTGAAATAAAATAAGCAATAATTGTAGTTTTATTTTAAATGTGAAAACAAATTGAAGTTTAAATCGTATATTTGTCAAGACTACAAGACTACAAGACTACAAGACTACAAGACTACAAGACTACAAAGCATGATCCTCCGCCCCGCAAGGGAATCAGATTTCCCTCACCTCGAGACTTTCGTCTGGCAAGCCATCTTCCCGGCTTTTGACCGGCCTGAACTCTCTGTTGCCCAGCGTGCTGAAAATGACGCTTTGGTAGAAGGTGCAAGGGCCGAAGTCCTTCGGGCACTGGAAGAGCGAAATACTGCGGTGTTCGTAGCCATCGAACCCAAAGGTCGTACTCTGGCTGGCTACCTGATCATTGATGGAACTCCGGCAGCTTACGCTCACCTGCGCCAGATCATCGTAAAACGCGCCTATTGGGGAAAAGGGGTTGCCGCCGCATTAATGGAGGAAGCAACTAATTTTATTGGTCGCGACCGGGCGGTCTCCGTTGCCGTTCGGTATTACAATGCCCGGGCGATTGCTTTTTTAGTTAAACATGATTTCGTTGATACCGGTGAAACAACCGGTGATCAGGCGATTGCCCGCACCTTATTGTTGCGTGAGGCCTACGAGGTCGTCGATATTCCAGCTAAAGCAGTTGAATCCTCAGGTGAGGAAAGCAACCGTAGCCAATGGGAAGATGACTTCCCTAGCCTGGCAGATGAACCCGTCTTTGAAACACTACCGAATTACAACCTGAGAGTAGATGAAACACCCCTATACCAGACCGGCGAAAATGCGCTGACTACGTCGGTCGATACTGAAGAAGATGGGGAAACCAGCCTATCGGAAAACCAACTCTCCGAGTTGGAGGCCTTCATTGCCCGGGCAAGAGCGAAAAAGGGTACGGCCGCTCCAAGAGATAACTCCTCTCCTGCAGCCTCCTCTCGTGTAAAGAATGAAAAGCCAGCATCTTTCACAGAAAAGCCTTCCCCTGTTTCCAGGCCAGAGAACAATGCGCGGAAGCTGGAAACTCCCCGACCTGCAGTAAAACCGGTTTATGACCGTAGTAAAATTGAATTCGAAGTTGATTTTGGAGACGGTATGGTGTCCACCCCGGTGGTCAGTAAATCTAGTCTGCCTACCGGGAAAACTGAGAAGGAAACCATGAAATCCTCCTTTGAATTTGCTTTTGAGGCTGATCCTGCCCCCGGCGATGTCTCTCCTGTTTCGGTGCAACAGTCTGCTGTTTCAACAGATGCTTCGATGGACGTTCAGGCCAAGCAGGCTGTCGATGATACGGTGGAAGAAACTCCCGTTCGTCAAGCGACTAAATTGTGCCCCGATTGTGAGAGTATTCTCCCATCCATGGCCCGGTTTTGCTTCAGCTGCGGGCACCCGCAGCCCGAAGAATCAGAGGAAACTGGTGGGAAAGCTCCCGTGGAGGAAGTCCTAATCCTGGAAGATCTGGCCGAATGGCCGAACGAACTGGATACCCGGTTTACCCGGGAGTCTGCGGCACCAACCAGCCCCTCCGCCAAACCAGCTCCGGAAACCAAATCCCCAAACGAACCAATTGAAGGACCGGGCAGCCGGGTTAAGTCCTCTGAAAAAACTTCCAATACAGTTTCTTCCGGCAACGACAAAAATGAGGATCAAAACGAAAAGAAATCTGCCCCTGCTAATAACCGGCAGTGGTCCTTCAGCGAACTTAAAAATGATTTCCGGGAACACCTCCAGGCCCAGATTCTGGCTTATTTCGATGATCGTAAACTCAGGAAGTACATCGCCCGGATGGAGGAAAGCACAGAGTTTCAAAGGCTTCGTGATGGTAGTCTGAAGGGAATCCTCAACTGGCTGAACCACGGTGTGCACACTAAGAAGGAAGCACAACGCCGACTACACGATACGTTTGCTGATTTGTCTGAGTATTTCATCGTGGAAACGGCTGGCGACCTAAGTGAGGGCGTTTTACCGCAACGGTTACTTCGCCATCAAAGCATTGATTGGGAAACAGCCAACATTTTCAAGGTGGTGATGGATTATCTTGACTTCGAGGAGGAAAACGAACTGGTCTATACTGATTTTGTGTCGATGCCTTCCCGTGCCTTACGCAACGCCACCAAATCTTTCATCCGTGCAAAAAAGGATGAACGCGTATTCCTGATCTGCGATCAGAGTCTGCTGAGTCAGGCCAAGAATGGTTTTGCCGTTACCGATGCTGGTCTTTACTGGAAAAACGTACTGCAGCCAGCTGGCGCGGTTACCTTTACGACGCTGAACGAGATTAAGCTTGACCAGGGCCACCTTTCACTTGATGGGCAGTTTTTTAATGCTGGAAGTCGGTTGAATTTGAAGATGGCATTGTTGCTTAATAAGCTGCGGCGGATGTGAAAGCTGTAATATTGTAGTAAACCGCATTCGGGTTTTCGTGTTAGGCAACTCTAGAAATTGCCGCTAATGTCAGCTGCTACCAAAACCTATTCAAGTAATGGATTACCTTATCATCGCTCTCCAGCTCATCGTCGGTCTCAGTATATTGAACGTCTGGCTGGTACAATATAATAAAGCTACTCGCTGGCGTGGCGGCGATGCCACCACGATTTTCGAAGAATTTCAGGCCTATGGTTTACCCGTCTGGTCGGTTTACGTGATTGGAACGGCAAAGGTTGTTCTTGCCCTACTGTTGATCGCAGGTATCTGGTTTCCAATGCTTCAATTTCCGGCCGCCGTCGGGCTAGCTGTCCTGTTGGCTGGCTCAATCACGATGCACTTTAAGATTAGTGATCCGCTCATAAAGTCTTTTCCCGCAGCGCTATTTTTGGTGATGTGTTTGGTCATTGCTTACGACGCAAATGCACTCTAGACAATGCAGGAGCAGCAAGTTGCTCCGCTCGTTCTTTATTGGTTTACGTAAGCTGTATACCCTACATTAAGGTGACTCATCAGCCGACTGTCGATTAGTCCTGTGCCCTGGCGTAAAGTTGGTCAATACTTTTATGGGTAATGAGCCTGTGTCTTTCTGACAGTGGTTACAGGATGCTACCGTAATGCACGCTCAGGTAGAGATTCAATACGGCGTAGAGGAAGGCAGGAGATGACGCCCAGAAGCCATCTTTGATCTTTAATCGTACCCCGAAACCAAACACCATCATCAGGCCCAAACCTAAGGCTGCTCCAAAGGCCAGCCAGGGAGAGGTCCAGTATCCAATGAGTAGGCCCATGGCTCCTAGTAGCTGAAGGTAGCCAGTCAATACCCGCTGGCGGTCATAACCGTAGCGGATAAATTCGCTCTTCATGTGCGAGGTCGTCAGACATCCCGCCCCGTAAAAAATAAAGGAGACTCCGGAGAAAAAGGTGGCCAGGGTAGGAAAGTCCATAGAAGGGATTCTTTTTCGAAGCGTTGGAGGCTCGGGGAAGTTAATGTGATCTTGTAGGAGTTGTCCGAACCATTATTGCCCGGAAAGGTTTATCCCCGAACCTCAACCTTAAACTACCATGACAATGTCTACCCTCCACGAACCCGGTATCTCTAAAATCCGGCGCATCGTTGGCTACCTGCTCTCTATCCTGGCCTCTTTAGCCGTCTTCGGGTCTGGGGTAACCAAGTTTTTCCCTAATAATGAAATCCACCTCCTGCTGGAACAGCTTGGTATGGCGGAGCATGCCGTTGTGATCGGTCTGATCGAGATGGGTGTTGTCGTCCTGTATTGGATTCCCAGGATCAGCAACATCGGATTCTTCCTGTTCTGTTCCTACGCTGGCGGAATCGTTGTCGGGGAGTTGATTCTAGGAGATGTACCCCTACCTGGCTTGGCGATTGGTGGGATGGTTTATGTGGGTACTTTACTGCGGAAACCGTCGCTGCTGGGGTAAGGGGGCTAAATAAGGAAACCGTTGCCTGCAGCTTTCGGCTATGCTCCCCACAGCTTCCACCCCGCTTCCGCCTGGTGATGTAACATTCTGATCCCATTCCCGGTACTGGCCCCAGCGGCAGCAGACTTACTCAGAAAGAGCGTTGTTGCAGGATTGTAGACCAGGTCGTAGCAGAAGTGTGCGGGAGACAATGCGGCGTAAGGGATGTCCGGAAACGTAGTGTCCTTTGGCGCCATGCCCAATGGCGTGGTGTTGATGACCAGGTGATGATCGGCAATAAGGCTGGGGCTAAGGTCGGAATAGGTGACCCTGTCCTCGCCGGCGGTACGACTGACGGCGAGCGTGGTCACGCCGAGTTCCCGTAGGGCCTCATGGACGGCAAGGGAAGCTCCACCGGTGCCGAGTACGAGCGCACTGGTTTCTTCCAGGAAAATTTCGAGGAGGTCATCGTTGGTGGGCAGGCCGAAGGCCTGCTGCGTCCAGTTCGCTTCCCGGAGATGATCGAGCAGGTCGGTCTGGAAACCCATGTAATCGGTATTGTAACCGGTGGTGGAACCGTCGGCTTCAATGCGAATGCAGTTTACTGCTCCGATCCTGGCAGCTGCAGGGTCAATCCGGTCAAGAAAAGGAAGGACGTTTTGCTTGTGGGGGATGGTGACGTTTAATCCCTTCAGGTCTGGATATTTGGCTTTCAGTTCATCGAATCCCCGGAAGTGCTCCATAGGGAAATCGTAATACTGATGCGTGTCAGCGAGTCCCATCGCTGCAAACTTATCGGTGAAATAAGGTTTGGAGAAGGAGTGGGTGATTGGGTAGCCGATTAGTCCGTAGGTCATGGGATATGGGGTATTTGATGTGCGATGCTTGATATTCGATTTGGCTATCGCACTCGCTTCGCTCGGTAGTGGGCTGACGCTACGCCTGGTAGTCGGAAGGCCGCCGCACGAGGCTGCTCACTTCATTCGTGGATAGGTAGTTGTATGAATAGGCAAGATCCATTGATTCTTACTAAAAGTAACTGTCGAAGAGTCACCCCTCCCCAGCGACGGCAGGAGCGGTGAACGAGCGTAGCGAGCAGAAAACGTCACGGCTCCTTTTACCGTATATCTGCACCCGCGGCCGCGCCCTAGGCTTCTTTAAGAATTTCCATTTCTTCCTCCACTGGCGGCGCAAACCGGTCCATCAAATAAACGACGATCAGACCAAGCAGAAAAGCAATGATAACGGCGATAACAAAGGTGTTTTCTCCTTCGTACGCTCCCGGCATGACGGGAGTTTCCAGTAACGGTACCATTTCTCCTTTGCTATTCTCCCGCATGGAAAGCGCATTGCGCCAGGGCCATAGTTTACGCAGCGAACCAAGCATGAATCCCGTCAGGATAGCCAGTGTCTGGTTCGGCCATGTTTTGAAGGTATAAGTGAGCACCCGGCTGAATACTGCGAGGCCAACCAGGCAGCCGAGGCCAAACGTCGCTACAATCAGCAAGGCGCCGGTATCTCCCGTGGCAATGTTTCTGACGGCGGTGAAAATAACGGTGTACATTCCCAGGAGCAGCAGGATGAAGGAGCCCGAGATGCCGGGAAGAATCAATGCCGAAATGGCGATGGCGCCAGCCACAAACACAAAAAGGAGGTTGTCTCCTCCGGCCATTGGGTTGATTGTCGTCAGGTAATAGGCCGTTATGGCGCCGATAATCAGCAGACCGATAGCGACGGCATTCCACTGTTTTATCTGTTTACCGATGTAGATGGCGGAGGCGATAATGAGGCCAAAGAAAAAGGCCCAGACCACCGGTGGGTAAGCCGCCAGTAGCTCGGTGATTGTCATGACGGCAACACCTAAGCCAACCACCATGCCGATGCCTAGTTGGAGGATAAAGCCACCGTCAGCGGCTTTCCAAGCTGCAGCCAATCCATCACGGCGCAAAGCGCCAATGACCTCTGGCCCGAGGATGCTACCAATGGCACGAAGTAACCTTTCATAGATTCCCGTAATGAAAGCAATGGTTCCACCACTGACACCAGGGATGGCCTCAGCGATGCCCATGGTCATGCCTTTAAGAATTATTGAGATGTTCATCAGTTACTACTTCTTTTGCTTTACGGCTGCATACATGGCTTCAACCTGCTCCAGGGTGAAAATACCATCAAAGGAATTTTGGAATACGAACTCCTGGTCGCCCTGGTAAATGATGTGTCGAAAGCCGTATAGTGATAGGGTATCGATCTTGTTGAGGAAGATGAAACCGTTGGGTTCTTCCGACAGAACACTGTCGAAGTAACGGTTGTCGCGGACCAATTGGAGTTGTTCCGCCTTCAGGCGTGCCATATCGTCGGTACTGGCCTGGCTGGCGAGTACTTGAATGGAATAATAATCGTCCGTGCTCTTAATGGTCACGTCCTGCATGATTCCTGAAAGATTGGTAGCCTTTACTTTAGCACTGTCGGGAGCCATAATAGTAACGGGGACGTTGTACTTCATCAGGTCAAGTGCTTTCCATCCGGAACTGGAATCAGAAGAACAGGAAAAGCAAATCAGAGAAATAGCGATAAATAGCGTCAGGCGCATATAGTTTTTTCTTTTTATGTGGGTGCAAACTTAGAGCCAATCCTGCCGTTATCACGGTTTTTTGAGAGAAAAAGAAAAAGGAACAAGTTTTAACCCAAGTGTTTGTAAATTTGTGTTTTACCAACAATTTTTATCCATGATTCAACGCCTGCACATCCGCAATTATGCGATCATCGAAGAACTACAGCTTGATTTTGCTGATGGTTTGAGCATTATTACCGGAGAGACTGGGGCCGGAAAGTCAATTGTGCTGGGCGGTCTGAGCTTGATTCTTGGTGGGCGGTCTGACAGTAAGACCTTATTTGACGATACCCGTAAGTGTATTATTGAAGGAAGATTTAATATTGCGGCCTACGATCTCAAAGCATTTTTTCAGGAGCAGGACCTGGATTATGATGATGAGCTGATCATCCGTCGGGAGATTACCCCATCGGGAAAGAGCAGGGCCTTCGTTAACGATACGCCCACTAACCTGAAAGTGCTGCAACAGCTTGGCAGTACCTTGATTGATCTGCACCAGCAATTTGATACGCTTTACATTAATAATACGGCGTTCCAGTTAGAGCTGCTGGACGCACTGGCCGGGCAAAAAGAGGAAGTCGATACGTACCGGAAATTGTATACTACGCTTCAGGCTCATCAAAGGCGGCTCAACGAATTAAACGAATCCCGGGCGCAGGCCCGCCGGGAGCAGGAGTTCCTGGAATTCCAGGTAAATGAATTCGGCGAAGCCGATCTGAGCCCGGGGGAGCAGGAAGGGTTGGAAGGAGAACGGCATCGCCTGAGCAATGCGGACGAAATAAAGCAGCTTACCTCTGGCGTTTTTCATTACCTGACCGAAGGAGACAATGGTGTTTCCGATCAGTTAACCACCATCGCCCAGAAACTTATCCCACTGGCTGCTGGTGATCCGAAACTGAAAGAACTTTATGACCGTTTTGAAAGTATTCGCCTGGAATTAGATGAGATTGCCTCCGACCTGGAATCTTTCGGTGAAGAAACCGAAGTTAACCCAGAGCGGCTCGAAGAGGTCGAAGAACGGCTGAATTTGTTATACCGCCTTCAGAACAAGCACTCCGTGGCTACTGTGGAGGAGCTGATCGTTATTTATGATGAGCTCTCTGACCGATTGTTCGAATTTACCAACCTTGATGGTGAAATCGAGAAATTGACGGCAGAAAAGGAAAAGACGGAAAAGGCGCTGATGAAAACTGGTGCAGCGCTTCGGAAAGGTCGCCAGAAGGTTGCTCCGGGCTTTGGTCAACAAGTACAGGAGCGACTGGCTGAACTCAGCATGGAAAATGCCCAATTGGTCGTTGACTTCCAGGCACTGGAACAGCCCGGACCACATGGTCTTGACGAGGTACAGTTTCTCTTTAGTGCCAATAAGGGGGGCAAGCTGCAATCGATCAAAGCCGCCGCCTCCGGCGGCGAAATGAGCCGCCTCGCCCTCGTCACCAAATCCCTGGTGGCCAAGGCTATGCATTTGCCGACCCTGATCTTTGATGAAATTGACGCCGGCGTCTCCGGCGACGTCGCTCAGAAAATGGGACGTATCCTGACCGATCTAAGCCGGCATCACCAGGTGGTGGTCATCACCCACAGCCCACAAGTAGCCAGCCGGGCTGATCGCCATTACTTCGTTTACAAACAGGATCGCGAAGACGCCGAGCGGACGATCACAAAGGTGAAGGAACTCAATCAGGAGGAGCGGATTCGTTCCATTGCGGTGATGCTTTCCCAGAACCCTCCATCTGACTCGGCGCTGGAGAATGCGCGGGAGCTCGTAGCGCTAACTCAATAGACGGAACTTTGCTGCGCTCGGTTCCTTGGTAGACGCGCTTCGCGCTTGGTAGCCTATCAATCTACCTTCTACCAAGTCCGTAGGCCGTCTACCGAGAAAACGAGCAAAGCGAGTTTTTGTCTATTCCCGCGTTAGCCCAATCGCAAACTCCTTAACCGTGTCCACTTTATCCAGGTAATCCTCAATGCTTTGAGTAACCTGGTGGTCCGGCAGAATACCCTGCTCATCCGGTAGAGAAGTGGCAGTTGTTACGTGTGTATTGTTAGCTACGAAGTACATCATCCGGGTATTAGACAAACGACAAACGACCTGTCCAGCGGAGCAAAATTGGTTAGAGCCTAGTTCTTCCCCAATGATGGTACCCAAATTCCAGACTTTGGCCAGCGACATGAAATGGCCCGTGGTCGAGTTACCAATACCGTCGATGAGGAAGTATAGCTTTCCCCTGTAGGTTTTTGGGAATGGTTGCTGGACCTTCTCGCTTTCGCCGATCTCCCTCTTTCCTTCAAATTCGGCTCTTGAGGCGTAGGTGAAGGCTTGATCATTCAGATAACGCAATAGGTAGATGCTTGATTCCACAGAGCCCCCACCGTTGTAGCGCACGTCAATGATCAGGTGCTCAATGCGCTTTGCTTCGATTTCTTTGAAGGTGTTATCGATGAAGGTCTGAAATACATCCAGGTTATTCCAAGGATAGAAATTGAAGGAGGATATGGTCAGGATGCCAGTATTATTCTCCTTCAGTACTTCGAAACACAGCTCGTTTTTGCAAGGCTTGATCGCCGGATTGCCGAAATGGTTGCGTACTGATTCCGCAGCGTGCAACTTTATCGGAAACTGCATACCCTTCACGGTCACTTCGTACTGTTCCGGAAAATTAAGGGCATAGGGAATCATACCAGTTCCCCAGAAATTGAACTCGTGCCGCTTCGTTGTCTCGACGTAGCCCTGGGACGGAACCCGGCGGTAAATTTCTTCTATTATTTTGGCGACGGGTAGACCGTTAATTTCCAGAATTTCATCTTTGATCGCCAATTTGTCTTCATTTTCCATTGGGTCCACAACGAACAGCTGATTGTCTACCAGTCTGGTCTGAACCGGGAACCGGAGCTCTACGGGCAACATCTGGCTCTCCAACGAAAAACGACCGGGAGACGTATGGGAACAATTCAATGCTGCGATGATTTCCGCAGCGTGCCAACGAAATTCAGCGTAAGTCGTTTGGTCCGTCATCAGGGCTTTTTTCTTAGCGACCAACGCCTGAAAGGCTTCGGCAGTGATGAACTTCAGCGCGTTGGGGTGGACTTTTAAAAGCCTTGCCGATAGCTGATCTAAATCAGCCTGGTATTCCACTGCGGAATACACTTCTGCGAACTTTTCTTCGTCTCTTTTTGGTACATCTTCCGGATGTAGTATTCGCTGAACTATGTCTGCTGCATTAAAGTTATCGGGGTCCATAGCCACGGCCTTCTGGTAGTTAACCAGGCCTAATTGTTCGTTGCCCAAGGCCAGGTAGGCTTCCCCTACACTATCGTACGTATTGGCCGATGTGGGGAACTGTTCCACCAACAATTTGAAAACTTCCAGCGCATCGGCGGTCTGCTCACTCCACAGCAGTTGGTAGCCATACATGGTCAGCTCATCCTCATTCCAGAAGTTGTAAGCCTTGGGATTTTCTTTTCTCAGCCGTCGATATAGCGCTACCCGCTGCTCAATCGGGAGATGATCGTTGGCCTGCAAAACCTCTGAAATAGACGTTGTTTCCGGCAGGTAGGTTTTTTGTCCTGAAGTGGTCGCCGTCCGGGTCGAATCCTGTTGTGCACAGCTGGTGGAGCTGGCTGCAAAGAACAGTAGCAGAACAAGGGTGGTCAGTCGCATCATGTGATTTCTCTTCATGTTGCGAAAGTATCGGTAGTGAGTTCAACCCTATAACCTTACTTGTTAATTGATGTAAATTGATGTTAAAGGCGAAGTCTTTTCAGAAGGAACCTCGCTGAACTTGGTTCCTTGGTAGATGTAGCAGGGTAGGTGACCGTACGATTTGAACGAGCTGCCTCATACGGCAGCCTGCCAAAATACCCACTACCAGCAGCGAAGCTGCGTCTACCAAGAAAACGAGCGCAGCGAGTTTTCGTCTGCCAAAACGCCTAAGGTGTTTTAACCGGCAGTGCCGGCATCCTTAGCCAGCTTAAAGAATTCGTCAAGATTCGGCGTAATGACAATTTCCGTACGGCGGTTGCTGGCACGGCCTTCGGCCGTGTCGTTGTCGCCACGAGGGTCGTATTCTGCCCGGCCAGCGGCGGAAAGGCGGGAAGGATCTACGTAGAAGTCTTCGGTTAGCTTGCGGACAACGGCGGTAGCACGCATGGTGGAAAGTTCCCAGTTATCCCGTACGCCATTTATTTTTACGGGTACATTGTCGGTGTGTCCTTCCACGATTACGTTGAGGTCCCGGTGGTCGTTAAGCACGGTGCTGATGTTCGCCAATACGTTTTCAGCGGCGGTATTGACCCGGGCGGAGCCGGAGGCAAAGAGTAGCTTGTCGCTGATGCTAACGTGAACCTTTCCACCACGGACTTCGACCTGAATATCGTTTCCTGCCACCTGATCAAGTGAGCGTTTCAGGTTCATGACCAGTGCCAGGTTGAGGCTGTCTTTTCGCTGAATAGAGCGGTTCAGGTCCTTAATGTAACTGGTTTGCCCGCTAATGCTTTGCAGGCTCTCCCGGATGCTGGTGGCACCTTCCTTGCTGATGACGGAGAGGTCCTCCATTCGGTCCAGAAGGTCGCCATTGGTGCGTTGTACGCTTTCCAGTTGGGTATCCAGCATTTCCCGCTGCTGTTCACTGGAAACGAGTTTTGCTTCGAGTTCCTTGACTTTGGCCTGATTACAAGAGCTTAGTAACAACAGACAAAGTACGGGGGTGAATAAAAGGTATCTCATTTCAGTAGTTTGTTGGTTTGGGGGAATAAACGTTGTGCGCTGCGCGCATGTTGTAGGGTTC
Source organism: Neolewinella persica DSM 23188 (assembly GCF_000373105.1). Taxonomy (GTDB): domain Bacteria; phylum Bacteroidota; class Bacteroidia; order Chitinophagales; family Saprospiraceae; genus Neolewinella; species Neolewinella persica. Next base: position 187,634 of record NZ_KB890497.1, read on the forward strand.
GCTATGCTCACGTTGCAGGGTTCGCTACGCTCACGTTGCAGTTGTTGCAGGG